>CAXUKO010000002.1:508860-628708 GCA_964251665.1 uncultured Cytophagales bacterium | reverse complement strand
CAACAAAGTTGGCACGACTCTCAACCTTTCTCAATTCCCCAACACGTTCTAAGGGAACACACATTGGTTTATGTATAGATTTAACACTAGAGCGATTATTAAAATAGTTACAATCTAGGCACTAACTGTTGGAGGGTTAGAAACAAAGCTAAGCCATTCTGTAAAAACTTGTTGAAGATCAGTCGTCGGAATTGTCAGAACTACTTCGTCCGAGTTCCAGTCTTTAAAGATCGTTTCATCTTTTCTGATTTCAACTGCCACAACTGTATCCACTTGTAAATAGCCAACCAATTCTTTTCCTTGTAAAACAGGATTGATTGCGTCGCCAAACGCCATTTTTTCTATCGTGTATGCGTCACGATATGTGATGAGTAAATAACTGAGAAACTCATATTCGTTCGCAGGGATAATAGGCTTAGGCAGCCCATCTTCCCACTGAAATTTGATAAAATTAGGGTAACGCATAATGTTTGGAGCCGCTAATCTAGATTACTATATAAGTGCTTTTATGTAAACTAACCGCGAAACGATTAGGCTTTAATCAAAATCCTGCCTCAAATGTAATGTAAAGGCTACCTCAATTATCGCCCACACTTCCCTTCACCGATTCATAATCCGATTTCAGGCGGGCCGTTTCACGAACTAAGAAGGTCTGAAGCTGTTCGTTAAATTCGGCTTTCTCCGCTTCCGGGAGCGAATTGTAAAGGTCTTTCAACTCCTGATTAATAACGGCCCGTTCGGCATCGCTGGCCGCGTGGATCGAACGCAGGTGATAAGCTTTGAAATCGTACGTCATGGAAGAAACTGGGGGCTATGACTTGTAAAGGGGGTTGTCATTGAGATGCCATATCTTCAAGATATGGCATCTCAATGACAACCCCCTTTACGTATATCATTCGTAAGCAATACGGCTAAGGATACTACGGCCGAGCGTGACTTCGTCGGCGTATTCGAGGTCGCCCCCGATGGGCACCCCCCGCGCAATGGTCGATATTTTGAGGTTGAACGGGCGCAGCTTCTTCTGAAGATAGAACGCCGTGGTATCACCTTCCATATTCGGGCTCAGAGCCAGAATGATCTCGCGGACGGCCTGCCCCTCGGGTGTCTGGAGCCGTTCCATCAACGAATCAATATGCAGGTCGCTGGGGCCAATGCCTTCAACCGGCGAGATGATGCCGCCCAGCACATGATACAGACCTTTGTACTGCGCCGTGTTCTCCACCGCCAGCACATCACGGGTGTCTTCGACCACGCAGATCAGCGAGCCATCGCGCCGGGGGTTGGCACAGATACTGCACAGGTCATGGTCGGACAGGTTATGGCACTTCTTGCAGTATTTCACCTTCAACCGCATGGCAATCAGCGTACTGGCCAGCAATTGAGTTTGGTCTTCGTCGCGTTTCAGGAGATGAAGTACCAGTCGCAGGGCCGTTTTCTTGCCAATGCCCGGCAGCTTCGCAATCTCATTGACCGCTTCTTCAATTAATCTCGATGGAAACTCCATTTACTAATGGGTGATTGAGTGAATGAGTGATTGAGTGAATGAGTAGTACGGTTAGGTAGTAGTTCTCCGCGCGGGCAACCCCTTTGCTCATTCACTTAATCACTCATTAATTTAGGACTTCGGCCGAGATGCCGCGTCGGCAGATTTCGTTACGCAAGGGTACCAATTCTTCCCACGATCCGTTTTTAACGCTGCACTTACCCTTGTAATGGATAATGAGCGTACATTGCTCGGCCTGCTCGGGAGTATGCTCACAAACTTCCATGAGCGTGTTGATGACATGGTCGAAGGTATTGACCTCATCGTTGAACACGACTAAGCTATGTACGTCGGTTTCGACAACTTCGTCTAACACGTCTACATCGACGTCGGGCTGTTGAAAGGGTTGCATGGAACGGAAAAATGTGTTTGTTTAGCAAATTTACGCCGAAATGGCGGCTATCAAAATAGCGCCCGGCCATATAGATTTAACCCAAATTCGGGCCAAATAGTTGCCCGTTGCCCATGAATCCTACCATCGCTTTAGTCATCCTGATCGCCTATTTCGGGATGTTGATCACCGTCTCGGTTTACACCGCGCGCGGGGCCGACACCAACACGTTTTTCACCGCTAACCGACAGTCGCCGTGGTGGTTAGTTGCCATTGGCATGATTGGTACGTCGCTGTCCGGCGTCACCTTTATTTCCGTGCCGGGGGCCGTGGGCAAAATTGGCTTTTCATACTTTCAGGTCGTGCTGGGCTACATCATCGGCTACATCGTGATCGGCACGGTGCTGATGCCACTGTACTACCGGCTCAACCTGATTTCGATCTACGGCTACCTCGAAAAACGCTTCGGGTTCTGGTCGTACAAAACCGGCGCGGGCTTTTTTCTACTGGCACGCACGGTAGGGTCGGCGGTGCGGCTTTATGTAGCGGCCGGGGTACTCCAGCTGGCCCTGTTCGGCCCACTGGGTGTACCATTCGAGGTTTCGGTAGCCATCACAATTCTGCTCATCTGGATTTACACATTCAAGGGGGGCGTTAAAACAATTATCGTTACTGATACCCTGCAAACCCTCTTCCTGATCTCTGCCCTGATCCTGACCATCGTGCTCATCTCCCGCCAACTTGGATTAACGCCCGGCACGCTGACCGATGCTATCAATAACAGTCCGATGTCGAAGATATTCGTTTGGGAAGGCAACGACCGGCATTACTTCGTGAAGGATTTTTTGTCGGGGGCGTTCATCGCTATTGTCATGACCGGGCTCGATCAGGATCTGATGCAGAAAAATCTAACCTGCAAAAACATTGGTGAGGCCCAGAAAAATATGTTCTGGTTCACGGCCACGCTCGTGCTGGTCAATTTTATGTTCCTGTGCCTCGGCGTGCTGCTGTTTCAATACGCCCAGACCGAAGGCATTGCCATTCCTGCCAAAACCGACGACCTTTATCCCATGCTGGCCCTGAACCACCTGGGGCTGGCCGTTGGCATCACGTTTCTGCTGGGTATTACGGCTGCCACCTATGCCAGTGCCGACTCGGCCCTGACGGCCCTGACCACGTCATTCTGTATTGATTTTATGAACGTTGGGCAACGGCCCGAAGCAGAACGGTCCCGTATTAAGCATTACGTTCATATTGGTTTTTCGGTCCTGTTCTGGATTGTCATCGTGGTGTTCAACCGGCTAAACCAGGCCGAAGTGATTACGGCGGTTTTCGACCTGGCGGGCTACACCTACGGGCCGCTGCTGGGCCTCTATGCGTTTGGTATGTTTAACAAACGGCCCGTGCGCGACGGCTGGGTGCCGCTTATCTGTCTGCTATCGCCCGTGCTTACCTACTATGTGAATGAGCACTCGGCCGAGTGGTTTGGCGGCTATAAATTTGGGTTCGAGCGGTTGCTGCTGAACGGCCTGCTGACCTATGCCGGGCTCTGGGCCGTATCGAGCCGGGTTAACGAACCAAGCCCTGTGCCAGTGTAAGCAGTTCAGTATCAGTATATAGTTACCAAAAAAAGGTCCAGATAACAATCTGGACCTTTTTTATTTATACCTACCCTACCGGATTCAAGCATTACCGTATTAACCTAAGTAACCTATAAGAGATAGTATGGTGCTTTTTGGGGGACCTTATACTCACTTTATAGGGCCAAATTAAGGGATAAAGGCAAAATAATGCTACCAACAGAAGCTATCTGTAAATATGGCAAGGAATTTGTGAGGGCTCTCTTTGCTGGCAAATAACTGCATAGTTGAAGTCTCCAAAAAGAAAGTTTAGCCTGTATCTTATTAATAAAATTGCATTTTATTAATAAAAAGGCATCATATATCTTCTTTAGTAAATTATAGCAAGGCTTTTGCTTACCCTTTACTAAATAGTGACAATACCCTATAGTTTTTGACTCACCGAGCTTGTCCATCCTATGAAAAAATTTCTACCAACAGTTGTCTCCGACAGCGGGTGGAAGCATCTCTTCCGGCTTATTACTGGCATTTGCGGCATTTGGCTCCTGTTGAGTCAGGTGGCTCAGGCGCAGGTAACCGGAACCGTATACCGTGACTTTAACGAGGATGGTGTCCGTCAGCAACCGGGCGAAATCGGGGTCGGCGGTGTGACCGTTACCATATATAACACGAGCGGGGCTGTGATCGGTACGGCAACCAGTAGCTCCATAACAACCAGTCAGGGTCAGTTCTCCGTTCCGGTATCGACCACCGGGCTATATCGCGTACAATTTTCGGGACTGCCCTCCGGGTATTACGAAGGCCCCAGAAGCTCGACCATAACGGGTGGCTCTACGGGGGTTCAGTTCATTAATGCGGCTACCTCTCCGGTATCCGCTACGGTAAATTACGGCATCAACTATCCGGCCGACTATTGTCAGGCCCTGCCCAACGTACTGGTGCCCTGTTACGTTAATGGTGATCCTTCCAGTGGCACTATTGCTGCGCAGGGGTCGCTGGTTACGCTGCCTTATAATGGCGTAGGTATCAATCCCGGCGAAACGACCATAAACTCCCAGGGACAGGTTGGCAGCGTGTTCGGGGTGGCCTACCAGCGGGTCTCAAAAGTCATGTTTACGTCGGCGTTTGTGAAACGACACTCCGGTCTGGGGGTGGGTGGAGCCGGCGCTATCTACATTACCAAACCGGTAGCCGGTACGGCCACGACCTATACCAGTACCACATTCACCACGCTGCCCATTGCGGCATCGGCCACCGTTGCCTCTAACTCGGCCCGGGGTCTGCCAACTGCGGGTACGACCACGAACCAGGACCCGACCGTCTTTGATCAGATCGGTAAAACAGGTCTGGGCGACCTGGAAATTTCGGAAGACGGTACTGAACTCTACACCGTCAATTTATCGGATAGAAAACTGTACAGAATTCCAATTGTCAACCCAACCAGTGCAAACCCAACGGCGGGCACACCGGTGAGTTACGCCTTACCTACCTCGCAGACGCTGCTCACCGGCAGCGTGTTTCGACCGTTTGCGGTGAAGTACTATCGCGGAAAGGTGTATGTGGGGGGCGTTACGACCAACGAAGCCGTGCCGACATCAACTACGGTCAATTTCGGCACGGGTTCGACAGGGGGCAACCTGATCACCCGCGATACCACGGGTATGCGGGCCGTTGTGTATGAGTTCAACCCTACCACCAGCACCTTCAGCACATCGGCTGTGCTGGCCTTTTCGCTTACCTACCAGAAAGGAGCCAGTGATAATGACAAAACGGGTGTTGACCGGGCGGATCACTGGTTTCCCTGGACAGATGTGCAGCCCGGAACAACGACAACGACGATTCCTTCGCGGTTTGCCCGCGCCGATCTGGCGAACGTCAGCTACCCGCAGCCCTGGCTGACCGGTATTGAGTTTGACGTCGACGGCTCGATGATTTTAAGTATTCGTGACCGGTTCGGCGATCAGTATGGCAATAACAATTTAGGCCCTAACGGAGGCACGCAGTTGTACCGTTGTATTGCGCCGGGCGATTTGCTGCGGGCGGGTCAGTGCGATCCCAGCGCTAACAAATGGACGATTGAGTACAATGCTGCTGTCTGCAACGGCAATCAAACCAACGGGGCCAATAACTCGCAGGGTATCGGGGGGGGTGAATATTACTACGGCGATTACATCTATGCCGGCTCTACAACCAACAACATTTTTGCGCCTTATCACGTCGAAATGAGCCAGGGCGCACTGACCCAGCTACCGGGTAGTGGCGAGGTGATGTCCATTGTTCTTGACCCCTATCAGGCTTACGACACGGGTGGTATCCGGCGGTTTAACAACCTGACAGGTTTTGGGGATATAACGACCAGTGCCGAAGTCTTCGCCAGCAGCAACGTGGCCACCTACGGTAAAGCGAACGGTCTGGGTGATGTTGACCTGGCCTGTAACGTAGCACCCATTGAAATTGGTAACCGCCTGTGGGTGGATCTGGATAAAGACGGCATACAGGACGCGAACGAAACCGGCACAACCGGCCTGAGCAGTCTGACGGTAACCCTTTACCAGAATGCTACCCTGCTGGTAGGCACCACCACAGTAGCCTCAGACGGTACCTACTATTTCAATAACAGCAACGTTACGCAGAACGGGGCTACGGGCCTGCTGCCCAATACCGCCTACCAGATTCGGGTGGCGATGGGTCAGGCCGGGCTTACGGGCTACACGCTGACGACCGCCAACGCGGGTTCGGATAACGGCATCGACAATGACGCTACTATATCGGGCAGCAACGCGATCATCAACCTAACAACGGGCAGTTACGGGCAGAACGACCACTCGTTTGACATCGGGTTTACCTGTCCCTCGCAAAACCTGACGGCAACCAACACGGGTCCCCTGACCTGTCTGCCTTCCGCAGCCACCGTTTCGGCTACGGCTTCGCTCACCGGCTTGAGCTACCAGTGGAACGGGCCGGGCAGTTTTGTCAGCAATGCCACCAGTTTCACGACCAGTTCACCCGGCACCTATACCGTTACCGCTACCGGTGTAAACGGATGTTACAGTACGACAACGACAACCGTTAGTTCGAATACATCGTCACCGGCAGTCACAATCAACAGCCTCACCCTGACGTGTGGTCAGCCTACGGGCACGCTGACGGCCACAGCCAGCGGCAGCAATACACCGTTTACTTACCGATGGACAGGCCCAAACAATTTCACCAGCAGTGCCGCCAGTTTCGCCACCGCTACAGCGGGCACCTACTCGCTGACCGTCACGAACTCGATCAACTGCCGAACCATCACAACAACCACGGTTACGTCTGATACCGCTCCGCCCGCCGTGAGTGTGAACAGCCTGACGCTGACCTGCGACAATCCGACGGGTGTGTTCACCGCTAACGTCAGCGGGGCCAGTACGCCGTATACCTACCAGTGGAGTGGCCCGGCCAGTTTTAGCGGTACCACGGCCTCCGTTACTGCGTCGGTAGCCGGGGCCTATTCGGTCACTGTAACGGGCAATAACGGCTGTAGTACCGTAACAACGACCAGTGCGGTGTCCAATACGGTCAGTCCGACGGTTACCGTCAGCAGCCTGACATTTACCTGTAGCCAAAGTTCGGGTACCCTCACCGCTACGGTCAGCGGAGGAACGGCTCCATACACCTACGTCTGGGATTCCAACCCGTATGACATTAATGCGTGGCAAAGCCCACCCATTACGCCCACCGTAACCGTGGGAACAGCGGGCAGTTACTCGGTCGTTGTTACCGGCGCGAACGGTTGTACTGCGCTTGGCACCACCACCGTTTACCCGAATACCGGGGCACCCACTGTGGGTGTAAACAGCCTGACGCTGACCTGCACCAACCCAACGGGTACGCTCACGGCCACGCCCAGTGGTGGTACAGGGCCATTTACCTACCTGTGGAATACGGCGGCCACTACGCAGTCCATCAATGCGACCACGGCCGGCACGTTCTCGGTAACGGTAACGGGTGCAAACAACTGTACCCGGATCGCCACCACCACCGTTACATCCAGCACCGTTGCGCCGACCGTGAGCGTGAACAGTCCGACACTGGGCTGTAATCCGTCATCGGCTACCGTCACCGCCACGGTTAGTGGCGGTACAACCCCGTACACGTATCGATGGACGGGTCCGGCCAGCTTTACCAGCGGTGCCGCCAGTTTCTCTACCACTACCGCCGGCACTTATTCGCTCACCGTCACGGGTGCGAACGGCTGTTTGACTACGGCGACCAGTACTGTCTCCTCCAATTTAACGGCACCCACAGCTACTATTAACAGTTTAACCCTGAGCTGTAGCCAGCCCTCCGGTACGCTCACGGCTACAGCCAGCGGGGGCACCACACCCTATACCTACCGATGGACAGGTCCGAGTAGTATCACCGGCAACGCAGCCAGCCTCACTACGTCTACAGCAGGAATTTACTCCCTTACGGTGACGGGTAACAACGGTGCCGGTTGTTCCAACACCTACAGTACCACCGTCGTTGCCAATACAGCGCCACCGGTAGGCACGGTAAACAGCTTTACCTTAAGTTGCGCGAATCCTACGGGTACGCTTGCGGCCACAGTTAGCGGAGGCACCACGCCGTACACGTATCGGTGGACGGGTCCGGCCAGTTTCACCAGCAGTGCCGCCAGCTTCACCACGGCCACGGCGGGCACTTACTCGCTCACGGTTACCGGCGCGAACGGGTGTATTGATACGGATGTCACAACGGTTTCGCCAAGCACCGGGCCGCCGACGGTTACGATAAACAGTTTAACGCTGACCTGTACAAATACAAGCGGCACCCTGACGGCTACGCCCAGTGGTGGCACGGGGCCCTACACGTATCTGTGGAACACCACGGCCACCACCCAGGCTATCAGTGCCAACGCGACAGGCGCTTATTCTGTAACCGTGACGGGGGCCAATGGCTGTTCATCCGTTACCGGCACTACGGTGGTACAGACCACAACGGATATTACCATCACGAATCCATCAGGGTCGCAGACGATCTGCTCCGGTTCGCCGATCAGTTCACTAACCCTGACGACAACGGCCTCGACCGCCAACTCAATTCAGTTCGTTTATTTTGGCAGTCCACAGAGCGGTACAGCCATGTATACCGGCGGCACATTTGGTGGGGCAGCGACCCCCGTGGGCGGAGTCGTGGCTACGGGGCCTATTACTGGTCCCTTAACCATAAATGCCGGTACGGCACCTGTTACGTATTACGCCTACGCTATTCTTGACCCGGCGCAGTTCAGTGCCAGTTGCCGCCCATCGGTTGAGTTTAAAATAACGATTAACCCCATTCCAACAGCAACAGCCAGTGGTGGCGGAACGCTCACCTGTGCCAACACCACTGTCACCCTGAACGGCAGCTCGAACGTCAGCAATTCTACTTATCAGTGGAGCGGACCAAATGCGTTTGTCAGCACAGCCCAGAACCCGGTTGTATCGGTTGCCGGTACGTATACACTGACGGTTGCGGCTGGTAACTGTAGCAGCACCAATATAGCAACCGTTGCCGTTGGCCAGGACATTACGACCCCACAGAATCTTACAGCGAGCAATACTGGTCCATTAACCTGTGCGGTGACCAATGTTACGATCTCGGCCAGTTCTTCGACCACTGGGGTGACCTACCGATGGAGTGGGCCGGCCAGCTTTACCAGTAATGTGGCCAGTTTCACCACCGCTATCGCAGGCACATATTCGGTTACAGCTACCAGCGCTAACGGGTGTATATCCGCAACAAGTACAACCGTCGTTGCCAACACCGCTCCGCCGGTAGCAAGTCTGAACAGCCTCACGCTGACCTGTACCAATCCAACGGGTACGCTCACGGCCACGGTAAATGGTGGTACTTCACCCTACACATACCTGTGGAACACGACAGCCACCACCCAGACCATCAGTGCTACCGCTGCCGGGGCTTACTCCGTAACGGTCACCGGAGCCAATGGCTGCTCGACTACGGCTACAACCACGGTAAGCCCCAACACCGGTGCACCCACCGTGAGTGTGAATAGCCTCACGCTGACTTGCACCAACCCAACGGGCACACTCACGGCAACGGTGAGTGGTGGCACCGCTCCCTACTCCTACCTGTGGAACACCACCGCCACCACCCAAGCCATCAGCGCTACGGCAGCAGGTGCCTACTCCGTGACCGTCACGGGTGCCAACGGATGCTCGACTACGGCCACCGCAACCGTCTCACCAAATACGGGTGCGCCCACCGTGAGTGTCAACAGCCTCACGCTGACCTGTACCAATCCAACCGGCACACTCACGGCAACGACCAGCGGAGGCACTGCGCCCTACACCTACTTGTGGAATACGACGGCTACCACGCAGGCTATCAGCGCTACCGCTGCCGGAGCTTACTCCGTCACCGTCACCGGGGCCAATGGATGCTCCAGAACGGCCACGACCACCGTCTCACCAAATACGGGCGCACCGACCGTTTCAGTCAACAGTCTCACCCTGACCTGTACGAATCCGACCGGTACGCTCACGGCTACCACCAGCGGGGGTACGGCACCTTACTCTTACCTGTGGAACACCACGGCTACCACCCAGACCATTAGTGCTACCGCAGCAGGTGCCTACTCCGTGACCGTCACCGGCGCCAATGGGTGTTCGACTACCGCTACCACCACCGTCTCGCCTAACGTCGGCACGCCAACGGTGAGCGTCAACAGTCTGACCTTGACTTGCACCAACCCAACGGGTACGCTCACGGCCTCGGTAAGTGGTGGTACGGCTCCCTACACATACCTGTGGAATACCACGGCGACCACTCAGGCCATCAGTGCTACGGCTGCCGGAGCCTACTCCGTAACAGTGACCGGCGCCAACGGATGCTCGACTACGGCCACCGCAACCGTCTCACCAAATACGGGTGCGCCCACCGTGAGTGTCAACAGCCTCACCCTGACCTGTACGAATCCGACCGGTACGCTCACGGCTACCACCAGCGGGGGTACGGCACCTTACTCTTACCTGTGGAACACCACGGCTACCACCCAGACCATTAGTGCTACCGCAGCAGGTGCCTACTCCGTGACCGTCACCGGCGCCAATGGGTGTTCGACTACCGCTACCACCACCGTCTCACCCAACACCGGTGCACCGACAGTGAGCGTCAACAGTCTCACGCTGACTTGCACCAACCCAACGGGTACACTCACGGCTACCACCAGCGGAGGGACTTCACCCTACACATACCTGTGGAACACGACGGCTACCACGCAAGCTATCAGTGCTACGACAGCGGGTGCTTACTCCGTAACGGTGACCGGGGCTAACGGCTGTTCTACCACCGCCACGACCACGGTAAGCCCCAACACCGGTGCGCCCACCGTTTCAGTCAATAGTCTGACCTTGACTTGTACCAACCCAACGGGTACGCTCACGGCTACCACCAGCGGGGGTACGGCACCTTACTCTTACCTGTGGAACACCACGGCTACCACCCAGACCATTAGTGCTACCGCAGCAGGTGCCTACTCCGTGACCGTCACCGGCGCCAATGGGTGTTCGACTACCGCTACCACCACCGTCTCACCCAACACCGGTGCACCGACAGTGAGCGTCAACAGTCTCACGCTGACCTGTACGAATCCAACTGGCACGCTGACAGCTAGCACCAGCGGAGGGACTTCACCCTACTCCTACCTGTGGAACACCACCGCCACCACACAAGCGATCAGTGCCACGGCAGCGGGTGCTTACTCCGTAACGGTGACCGGGGCCAATGGCTGTTCGACCACCGCTACCACCACCGTCTCACCCAACACCGGTGCACCGACAGTGAGCGTCAACAGTCTTACGCTGACCTGTACCAACCCAACGGGTACGCTCACGGCAACAGTAAGTGGGGGTACGGCACCTTACTCCTACCTGTGGAACACGACGGCCACAACGCAAGCTATCAGCGTAACCGCAGCGGGTGCCTACTCGGTGACGGTGACCGGTGCGAACGGCTGCTCGACTACGGCTACCACGACTGTCTCACCCAACACCGGTGCACCGACAGTGAGCGTCAACAGTCTCACCCTGACTTGCACCAACCCAACGGGTACACTCACGGCTACCACCAGCGGGGGTACGGCACCTTACTCTTACCTGTGGAACACCACGGCTACCACCCAGACCATTAGTGCTACCGCAGCAGGTGCCTACTCCGTGACCGTCACCGGCGCCAATGGGTGTTCGACTACCGCTACCACCACCGTCTCACCCAACACCGGTGCACCGACAGTGAGCGTGAATAGTCTCACCCTGACCTGTACCAATCCAACTGGCACGCTGACAGCTACCACCAGCGGAGGGACTTCACCCTACTCCTACCTGTGGAACACCACCGCCACTACGCAAGCCATCAGTGCTACGACAGCGGGTGCTTACTCCGTAACGGTGACCGGGGCCAATGGCTGTTCGACCACCGCTACTACGACGGTGAGTCCGAATACAGGTGCGCCAACGGTGAGTGTGAATAGTCTGACCCTGACTTGTGCGAACCCAACGGGTACGTTAACAGCTACAGTAAGTGGGGGTACGGCACCTTACTCCTACCTGTGGAACACGACAGCTACCACGCAGGCCATCAGTGCCACCGCTGCCGGGGCTTACTCGGTAACGGTAACCGGAGCCAATGGCTGTTCGACTACGGCCACGACTACGGTAAGCCCCAACACCGGTGCGCCAACGGTGAGCGTGAATAGTCTCACCCTGACCTGTACCAATCCAACTGGCACGCTGACAGCTACCACCAGCGGAGGCACTGCGCCCTACACCTACTTGTGGAACACCACCGCTACCACGCAGGCCATCAGTGCTACCGCTGCCGGAGCTTACTCGGTGACGGTAACCGGGGCCAACGGCTGCTCCAGAACGGCAATAACAACTGTACAACTTGATACCAATGGACCAAATCTAACCGCCAGCAACACAGGCCCTTTAACCTGCTCGCTCACTACCGTGACTGTGAATGCAACTTCCTCCGCAAGTGGGGTGAGTTACCGTTGGAACGGACCGGCCAGCTTTACCAGCAATGCCGCCAGTTTCACTACCAGTACCGCCGGTACTTATTCTGTTACCGCTACCGGCCCGAATGGGTGCGTCTCTCTGACCACTACTACCGTACAAAGCAACATGGCCGTACCAACGATCACGGCCAACAGTTCGGGGACACTTACCTGCGCCCTGACAACGATCTCGCTGACAACGTCAGTGGGCAACGCCACCACGCCTGCCTACCTCTGGAGCACCGGCGAAATAACGTCTGCTATCGTCGTTTCCAATCCCGGAATCTACTCGGTCCAGGTCACTTCGGCCAATGGCTGTACGGCTGCCACTACGGTGCAGGTCCAGAGCAACGCAGTGGTCTTATGTCCCATAATTAGTATTCATAAACTTTGACAAGAGCCCCGCTGCGACCCGTATTAACTGCTGATTAACCGCAAAAAACCACTACAAACCGTATCCCAAGTAACTAACAACGTAACCTATGCACTTGCATCTACCCCTGTTCCGCTCTGCCAGTCGCGCTGCACTGGCCGCTCTGGTGCTCCTGATGAGTCAGGTGGCCAGAGCCTACGACGCCGATGGTCCGCCAAAAGCAAAGTCGATGGCCAGGTCAATGGCATTAGCCATTGGCAACACTGTATTTCAGGATTATAACCGAAATGGCAATCTGGACGCTGGTGAGCCGGGTTTCTCCGGGGTAACCGTTCGCCTTTTTCAAAGCGGTATTGAACGGGGCACGACGACAACCGACGCCAATGGTCAGTATTCGTTCACGGATACCAACGTACCGGTTGGTATTAAACCGAACACGAATTACGAAATCCGGATTACAGCCGCCGACTTTCCAACGGGGTTTAACCTGACGGGCAGCGCATCGGGCGGTTTTGGCAATAATGCTCAGTTAATGGGCAACAACGCCGTGGTGTCGCTGACAACCGACGCCAGTGGCAATCCGGCCGCTACGTACGGCATTGGGTTTGCCGCCGGAAACCCGGATTTAGTAATCACGACTTCGGGGGGTAGTTCAACGGTGGCGAAAGGCACCAATGCAACATTCACAATTCAGGTAAATAATACGGGGAGTGGAACCGCCACCAGTGTGGTCGTCAGCACCACCCTCGACCCCGGCTTAACGTATGTATCGTCTTCGCCGGCGGCCACCAGCGCCACATCGGCCAATGGCACCATCCTGACCTGGAACACGGGGACACTCACAGCGGGTGCCCCCACGACGAATTTCAGCATCCTGACAACGGCACAGAGCGAGGGCGTTCTTTATAACACAGCCAGCGTAACGACGGCGGATACCGAAAATAACCCCAGCAATAACATCAGCCGGAGTTGCATTACGGTACCGATCAAGTTCTGTCCCAATGATAAGTATGCCGTCAGTTTACCCGTCGAGTATACCAATGTGCAGTGGTTCAGAAACGGGACGATACCCGTCGCCAGTGGCAACAGTTTTACGATTACGGAATCAGGAACGTATAGTTTCACGACGACAGCAAACACAAGCTGTCCAACGACGGGCTGTTGCCCGATTGTTGTTGAAGACGCCATCAGCCCGAACCTGGCCATTACGCCCGCCAGCCCGGCGATCTGTTTCGGACAGAGTACCAGTCTGACCGCCACCGGCTGTTCCAATGGTACGCTGCTGTGGAGCAACACTGCAACAACCGCCAGCACCCTGGTTTCGCCAACCGCGACAACGGTATACTCGGTAACCTGTACCTCAACTACATACGGGTATTGTAGTGCAGTGGCATCCACAACGGTAACCGTTAACCCGTTGCCAATAGCAACGCTTTCGTCGGCCACCATCTGTAACGGTACGACGACGACGCTCGTTGCCACGGGTGGTACAGACTACCGCTTCAGCGATGGCACGACCGTAACCAGCAATACCACCGGTCTGCTGCCAGTGGCTCCAACCACGAACGGGTCCAATCCGTATTCGGTAACGGTGACCACGGCGTTAGGCTGTTCAGCAGTAGCAACGGGCACCGTAACGGTTAACCCATCGGTGACCGCGACACTGTCATCCGCGACGATCTGTAACGGTACCAGCACCACGCTCATCGCGACCGGCGGCAGCAGCTACCGTTTCAGCGATGGCGTCACCGTAACGACCAACACCGACGGCTTACTGCCGGTAGCGCCAACCACCAACGGTCCTAATACCTACACCGTAACAGTAACGAGCGGAGCCGGTTGTTCAGCCGTGGCGACGGGTACGGTAACAGTCAACCCATCGGTAACGGCTACACTGACCTCAGCGACGATCTGTAACGGCACATCTACGACGCTCGTTGCCACGGGTGGCAGCTCTTACCGCTTCAGCGATGGTACGACAACGACCTCGAACACGACAGGTCTGCTGACGGTAGCCCCAACCACGGTAGGTGCCAATCCGTACTCGGTGACGGTCACCTCGGCTCAGGGCTGTAAGGCAGTTGCAACGGGTGCAGTAACGGTTAATCCGCTGCCAACGCCTACCATTGCGGGCAATACCTCCATTTGCTCAGGTCAGTCGGTTGTCTTAACGGCCAGTCCGGCCACAGGGCTTACCTACGCCTGGAGCGGACCGGGAGGCAGTCTGGGCAGCAGCAATCCGCTGACCTTAGCCAGCAGCACCTCGGCTACTTCGGGCACGTATCAGGTCATCGTTACGGATGTGAATGGTTGTACTGCCACTGCCAGCTACAATGTTACGGTTAAGCCCGTGCCTGTAGCCCAGATCGTCAACATGAGCATCACGTGTTCCAATAATGAGCCGGCCGTTGTTATCTCTACGCAGGTTACAGGCGGCACTTTACCAGTTAGTTATGCCTGGTATCGGGCCGGAGCAACGGGTGTAATTTCAACAGCTGCCAATCCATCATTCAGTGCTGCTGACACGTACAGCCTCATCGTCACTGATGCTAACGGCTGCGTTAGTAACACAGCCAGTGTGACGGTAACACAGCCTGATCCGTTGGCGGTTAATACGCAGACGGCGAATGCGCTTTGCTTTAACGCGCAGGGTGCGATTACAGTAACAACGAGTGGTGGTAAAGCACCGTATTCGGTTAATTACTACAACACCAGCGGTCTGGTTTCAGCAACGACCACAGCGGGCATCAGCACACTCCAAACGGTTGCCGGTAGCTACACCGTTGTTATTTCGGATGCCAACGGTTGTTCCTTAACGCAGACGGCAGCCATCACGCAGCCTCCGCTTCTGGTCGCTACCCTGACGAATGGCGGTCCTGTTTGTGCCGGTCAGACGACGGGTATGATCAGCAGTTCCGTAACGGGTGGCACAGCGCCCTACTCCTACTCCTGGAGCACCGGTGCTACGACGCCGAACCTGACGAGCCTGAGTGGTGGCAGCTATTCGGTTGTCGTTACCGATGCCAATGGCTGTTCGACATCAGGAAGCGTAACGTTACCAACGAATCCGCTGCCAGGTACACCAACTGTCGCCGTAACCCAGCCAACCTGCGTTACGACAACGGGTACGATTCAGGTGCTGACCCCGGCTACGGGCGTACAGTACAGCTTTGATAACGGCGTATCCTATCAGACATCGCCAACACTTGCGGGCCTCGCACCGGATGTGTATCAGTTGAAGGTGAAAGATGCCGTAACCGGTTGTGTATCGCCAGCTACGAGCGTAACGGTGAATCCGATTCCGAACCCGCCGATTGCGTCGATCACCGGCAGCACTACTTATTGTGAAGGTCAGCCCATCAGCTTGTCAGCCAGTCCGGTTAGTGGGGTCACCTACGCCTGGAGTGGACCAGCCGGTAGCCTGGGCAGCACAAACCCATTGGTAATTTCGTCGACTGCCCCGGCCCAGTCTGGTGTCTATAAAGTGACGGTAACGGATGTGAACGGTTGTACAGCAGTTGCCACTACTACCGTAACGGTTAACCCGGCTGTCGTTGCAACACTGACTTCAGCGACGATCTGTAATGGTACCTCAACGACACTCGTCGCCACGGGTGGCAATTCTTACCGCTTCAGCGATGGTACGACCGTCAGTTCGAATACTACAGGCCTGTTGCCGGTAGCGCCAACAACGGTAGGCTCTACTCCGTACTCGGTGACAGTTACTTCAGCCCTGGGCTGTTCGGCAGTCGCAACAGGTACGGTAACGGTTAACCCATCGGTGACCGCGACCATGACCTCAGCGACGATCTGTAACGGTACGAGCACCACGCTTGTCGCGACGGGTGGTACCAACTACCGCTTCAGTGATGGTACAACTGTAACGAGCAACACAACGGGTCTGCTGCCAGTGGCACCAACGACCAACGGTGCGAATCTCTACTCGGTCACAGTAACCAGCGGTGAAGGTTGCGTCGGCACGGCGACGGGGACAGTGACGGTCAACCCATCGGTGACCGCGACCATGACCTCAGCGACGATCTGTAACGGCACATCTACGACGCTCGTTGCCACGGGTGGCAGTTCTTACCGCTTCAGCGATGGCACAACGGTGACGTCTAACACGACGGGTCTGCTACCGGTAGCGCCAACGACCAACGGCAGCAATCCTTACTCAGTAACGGTGACCTCTCAGTTTGGTTGCTCGGCACTGGCAACGGGTACGGTAACGGTCAACCCATCGGTGACCGCGACCATGACCTCAGCGACGATCTGTAACGGTACGTCAACGACGCTTATCGCGACGGGTGGTACCAACTACCGCTTCAGCGATGGTACGACAACGACCTCGAACACGACAGGTCTGCTGACGGTAGCGCCAACCACGGTAGGTGCCAACACCTACTCGGTGACAGTGACCAGCGGTGAGGGTTGCGTCGGCACGGCAACGGGCACGGTAACGGTCAACCCATCGGTGACGGCTACGCTGACCTCAGCTACAATCTGTAATGGTACGAGCACCACGCTTGTTGCGACGGGTGGTACCAACTACCGCTTCAGTGATGGTACAACCGTAACGAGCAACACAACGGGTCTGCTGCCAGTGGCACCAACGACCAACGGTGCGAATCTCTACTCGGTCACAGTCACTTCAGGTGTGGGTTGTGCAGGCACGGCAACGGGTACGGTAACGGTTAATCCTTCGGTGACAGCTACATTGAGCAGTGCTACGATTTGTAATGGCACCTCGACTACTCTGATCGCTACGGGCGGCAGCAGTTACAGCTTCAGCACCGGCTTGACTAACACGACAGGTTTACTGGCTATCGCTCCGACAACCAACGGCTCGAATCCCTACTCAGTTGTCGTAACCAGCGCAGAAGGTTGTTCGGCAGTCGCAACGGGTACGGTAACGGTTAACCCATCGGTGACCGCGACCATGACCTCAGCGACGATCTGTAACGGTACGAGCACCACGCTTGTCGCGACGGGTGGTACCAACTACCGCTTCAGCGATGGCACAACGGTGGCCAGCAACACAACGGGTCTGCTGCCGGTGGCTCCAACGACGGTAGGTGCCAACACCTACTCAGTAACGGTTACTTCGGGTGACGGTTGCGTAGGCACAGCTTCGGGCACCGTAACGGTTAACCCCGCTGTTGTAGCGACGCTGTCCTCAGCGACGATCTGTAATGGTACGTCAACGACGCTTATCGCGACGGGTGGTACAAACTACCGCTTCAGCGATGGCACGACGACAACCTCGAACACAACAGGTCTGTTTACTGTAGCTCCAACGGTCAACGGCGCGAATCTCTACTCGGTCACAGTGACCAGCGGTGAAGGTTGCGTCGGCACGGCGACGGGGACAGTGACGGTTAACCCATCGGTGACCGCGACACTGTCATCCGCGACGATCTGTAACGGCACATCTACGACGCTCGTTGCCACGGGTGGTACGTCTTACCACTTCAGCGATGGCAGCGACAATGCAACGGGTCTACTCACAGTAGCACCGACGGCCAACGGCAGCAATCCTTACTCGGTCACAGTGACCTCAGCCCTGGGTTGTGTAGCTACAGCGTCGGGTACAGTAACGGTTAACCCATCAGTGACGGCTACCATGACCTCAGCGACGATCTGTAATGGTACCTCAACGACGCTCGTCGCCACGGGTGGTACAAACTACCGCTTCAGCGATGGTACGACCGTGACCAGCAACACGACGGGTCTGCTGCCAGTGGCTCCAACGACGGTAGGTGCCAACACCTACTCAGTGACGGTTACGTCGGGTGACGGTTGCGTAGGCACAGCTACAGGCACCGTAACGGTTAACCCTGCTGTTGTAGCCACGATGACTTCGGCCACCATCTGTAATGGTACGAGCACGACACTCATCGCGACGGGTGGCAGTTCTTACCGCTTCAGCGATGGCACGACGACAACCTCGAACACGACGGGTATACTGCCAGTAGCCCCAACTACGGTAGGTGATAACGTGTACTCGGTAACCGTATCTTCGGGTGAGGGTTGTGTCGCTACCACTACCGGTACTGTAACAGTCAATCCAACACCGGCCCTGTCTGTTATTTCGCCAACGGTGTACCAGGGTCAGTCAACGACGCTGACCATGAGTGGCTGCACGGGTGGAACGCTGACCTGGTCGACGGGTGATCACACGACGTCGCTGGTAGTAGTACCGCTGCAAACAACGGTTTACTCAGCTACCTGCGTCTTCGCAACGGGTTGTACATCCACAACGGCATCGACTGTAACGGTTAAACCGGCACCAAGCTACAAAGTGGCCGGTGTAGTGGCTACCTGCTCGGGTGCTGAGCCTAACAACGATGCCAAGATCGTGCTGACGGAACTGGTGAACGTAGACAAGGTCGGTTACGCAGTAGGCAGCACCTACGGCAGCGGACCTAACTACGCGGCAGCTACGGCGGTGTCTGGCTCTACGCTGACGTTGAGTGGTCTGACCAGCCCAACCAGTGCTCAGGTGTACACGCTGCGCCTGTTCACCGACGGCGGAGCCTACTACATCGACGTGAACGTTACGCTGATGCCTGCCACCTGCGAATGCCCGGCACCAAAATGCGTACCGGTTATCATCCAGCGCATCCACTAATCGGTCGGAATGCCTGACTAAAAGCCTGACTACACCCTGTAGTCAGGCTTTTTTTATGGACTTTTGGGTCATCAACCGACTTAATAGGGTCAACCTCACTCCTATCCTATCAACTATGCAACTCCGATTAGCGACCAAAGCTGACCTCCCCGCTCTGACTGACTTACTAACCCGGGTTGTGCCGCTGATGCAGGCCACCGGTAATTACCAGTGGGACAACACCTATCCGAATGCCACCGTTTTCTCAGAAGACATTGACGCAGGAGACCTATGGCTGGCTGAATTAGACGGACAGCTAGCGGGCATAGCGGCCATTACGACAAAACAGGAACCTGAATATGCGCAGGTGGGCTGGGATATAAACGAGCCGGCCATCGTTACCCACCGGCTCGCCGTCGATCTCCGGTTTCAGGGCCGGGGTGTGGCGGTTGCCCTCCTCAATCAGGCTGAAAAGGTGGCCAACCAACGGGCTATCCCGCTACTGCGCATCGACACCAATACCCAGAATCAGGCAACGCAACGGCTATTTCCGAAAGTAGGGTATCAGTTCGCGGGCGAAATCAGTCTGGGCTTTCGGGAGGGACTACGTTTTTACTGCTACGAAAAACGGCTTTATCAGCCAGGTTCGTAACGCTGACGCCCTTGTTCGTAGCATCATACGGTTTTCGGGGAACCATTTGTTTGATGCAATTTTCTCGGGGAATTATGCTTTTACCCAATTGAGTTAGTATATTTGACAAAGGTTTGAAAAACTGACCATCGTCCATTTGTGAAACGTCTCATCTCTACCGGCCTCTTTCTGCTGCTGCTGTACCACACGCTGGCCTACGCGCTGGTGTTGTTTGGTACCTGGTATCAGGAAGAGCATGACCTTTCGGCCCGGCTGACGATGTACCGCTCTGTAGATAGTCTGGTTGAGTTTTTCGTTCCCCTGGAAGATCAGCCAAACGGAACTTCGCTAAAAGCCGACCACCCGGAAGGATTCGCCTACAAAGGCACATTTTATCAGATTGTCCGGCTCGACGTTTCGGGCGATACGCTCCACATTCTGGGCTACGAAGACACCAAACACAGTTTCTGGCAGCAGGATCTGCTGACGCTGATCAAAGAGCAGGTCGTGGGCGATAACAACAGCCCGGTGCAGAAGAAAGCAAACAGTTTACTGAAAAACTTTCAGAAAGAGTATTCCCAGTTCCGCCGGTCGGTGCTGTGGCTGTTCGTTTATGAATGGCGCAACACCGTCCGTATTCCGTCCATTTCGACACTCCTCCTCAGCCGGACTTCACCGGTTCATTCGCCCCCTCCGGAAGTTTAGTTTCGATAGTGTTGTGGTACAGTGGAGTGGTGTCGGTTTCTCAAAACCACCACAGCGGCTGACGCGAGCATGGCGGTTTTGAGAAACCGACACCACTCCCATAGGCGATCCCACTCCGCCGTCATCATCACAATGGTGAATGGCAGCCGATGCATCACACCAACACACCAATTTCGCTTTTCTCCCGTCACAACCGCGCTGCTGCGCGACCGCTTTGCTATAGCCTGAACGTCAGTTCGGTGAGGTATACCGTTGGTCAATCAGCCGTGTTCTGACTGGTAAAGTCAATCATCCATCGAAACGAACCAATGAAACAATATCTTCTTGTCGGACTGCTTCTGCTATCGAGTGCAGGAGTTGTGCGGGCACAGATGCCCAATGATGCACTCTATATGGGCAAAGGGCAGATTTGTGTCGCTACTATTTACGGCCGCAGTACCTGGAATCAGTACTGGGAGGGCTCACTGAAACGCCCCAATTACAACATCGGTACGCACACGACGCAAAGTCTGACGGTTATGCCCGCCATCGGGATTACCAACCGGCTGAACGTCATTCTGAGCCTGCCCTACGTTTCTACGAACGCCAGCGCCGGTAACCTGATGGGCCAAAGCGGGGTGCAGGATCTCTCGGCCTGGCTGAAGTATAAGCTACTAAGCCGAAACGGTTTCTCCCTGAATGCCCTTGTTGGAGCTTCCCTCCCGATTGGTAACTACGTGCCCGACTTTCTGCCGATGTCGATTGGGTTGCAGTGCCGCACCGCTACCGGGCGGCTGTTGGCCAGTTACAAACACCCGGCTACAGGTTTGTACGTGACAGGCTATGGCAGCTACGGCTGGCGGAGCCGGATCAGCATCGACCGGGATGCCTACCAGGCCGACGGGCGGGTGTACAACACCAATAAGGTGAGCATGCCCAATACCCTCGATGCTGGTCTGCGAATCGGGATACTGCGCAAACGGTGGCAAACCGAAGTCTGGGCCGAACGCAACACCTGCATTCACGGCGACGCCATCCGCCGGAACGACATGCCGTTTCCGACCAACAACATGCAGGCAACAACCATCGGCTGGTACGGCCGGGTGCAGCCCCATCAGCTTGGCCTGAACGCCCGCTTCGGCTACGTCGTGGACGGTAGAAACGTAGGTCAGAGCACGAACTATTCAGTTGGTGTGCTGTACCAGTTTGCCTACCGCAAGTAAGTACGGCCCGTTTGCCATACCCATTCCCCGAAGCGTTTACCCGCTTCAACTAATCTGTCCTGTCTAATGAAAACCATATACGTTTCAAAATTCATCGTCGGCGGACTGTTGCTCAGCCTGTCGGCACTGCTCGGTTCGTGCAGTAAATCCATTGATGAACCACAGGTAGCCGCCTACGCGCCGACCAGCACCGACGATAAAGCCGGTACCTGGAAAACCTACGTGCTGACGGCACCAGCGGAGGTAACCATTGCCCAGCCCAAAGCCATTTCCTCGGCAGACTATCAGGCCGAACTGGCTACCCTGAAGCAAAAATCGGCCAACCTGACGGGCGATCAGCAGGATGCCGTAGCCTACTGGGGTGCCGGTGCCGTGTACCGCTGGAACGAGATTGCCCGCGAACTGGCTGCCCGCTACAACGTACCACCCGCGTCGAACGCTGACGGCAAGTACCCGGTACCGGATGCGGCCAACCCGCTGGCCGACCCCAAGTTCCCCTTCGCCAATCCACCCTACACAGCCCGTGCGCTGTCCTATCTGAGTGTAGCTCAGTACGACGCCCTGGTGTCGGCCTGGAATTATAAGTTCCAGTTTAACCGCCCGGCTCCTTCCAAAACGGATGCCACTATCAAAGCAGCCCTGCCGGTTTCGGGTCTGCCGTCGTATCCGTCCGAAGATGCGGTTGTCGCTGCGGCATCGTTTACGGTGCTGAAAGCCATGTTTCCCGGCGAGGTGCCTTATCTCCAGGCAAAATTCGACGAGCATAAAAACAGTCGGCTGTGGGCAGGCATGAACGTGGACAGCGATATTTCGGCGGGCAGCGACCTCGGCACGGCGGTGGCAGCTAAAGTAATGGCCCGCTCCAAAACCGACGGCATGAGTGGTGCCAACAACCAGGCGCTCACGGCTGGCTACATTGAAGTGGCCAAAGGCATGGGGCAGACCAATGTGTGGGTGAGTCAGGAAACCCCGGCCCGGCCGCCAATGCTGCCCGCGTATGGGTTGGTAACACCCTGGAACTTCAGCAAGACTACCGTTCCCACCCTGCGTCCGGCGGCACCACCCGCCATTGGCAGCGCCGGCTATCAGAAAGCCGTGGACGAGTTGCTGGACATCGCCAAAAATCAGACGCGCGACCAGGCCCGGATTGCCAACTACTGGGCCGACGGCGCGGGCAGTTACACGCCCCCCGGCCACTGGAGCCGGACGGCAGCCAACACCGCTCACGATGCGAAGTTCAGCGAGGTGCGTATGGCCCGGACACTGGCACTGGTTACCACGACGATGATGGATGCGGGTATCTGCTGCTGGGATGCGAAGTTCTTTTACTACTACCCGCGCCCGCAACAGGTCGACGCCCGTATCAAAACGACGGTCGGTGTACCCAACTTCCCCTCGTACACGTCCGGTCACTCGACGTTTTCGGCGGCTGCGGCTACGGTGCTCGGCTATATTTTCCCCGATAAAGCCGAAACCTTTAACGCGCAGGCCAAGGAAGCATCGGATTCGCGGGTATATGGCCTGATCCACTACCGTTTCGACTGCGACGCGGGACTCAGTGGCGGTAAAACCATTGGTAACTACGCCGTAACGCGTGGCAAAGCCGATGGCTCGGGGTTGTAGGCTCCGTTGCACCGTCTGCCGTAACTGTTGGTGCGATCACCACCCCAGTAGGTACGGCGTTTGCTCCTTTTTTATCCTGTTTTCAGTACCGGCAACCGACTGTGTTGCCTGGGTTGGGATTCTTCTACCCATTTTCTCCTTTTTCCAATCGACTTCTTCTGATGAAAACCATACAATTTCTCCTCGTTACCCTGCTGTCGGCAGCCATTCAATTCACAGTTTCGGCCCAGGGCTGCATTGCCGTGCGGCCAATGGCCTCGGCCTCATCGTTTGCCCAGTTCCGGCAGAATCAGCACAGCAAAATGCTGCTCACCCTGAACTACCGGAACCTGCATTCGTACAAACATTTTGTGGGAACGGAAGAGCAGAAACAGCGCGTAATCGAGGGCACGAACGTAATCAACGACCAGAACTCCGTTGATCTGGGGCTTCTCTACCAGTTTACGAACCGCTTCAGCGTGTCGGTGAACCTGCCGTTTTCGGTAAACGACCGGTCGTCATTATACGAACATTATGGCAACGACATCAAGACAAACCCTAAACAACTGCGCTTTCATACCGGCTCCAAAGGCATTGGCGATGCCCGCATCACGGCAAACTACTGGCTCTTTAATCCAGCCAAACACCTGAAACAGAACCTGATGGTGGGACTGGGCGTAAAACTGCCAACGGGTAATTACAACGTGCAGGACCAGTTTCACAAACGGGCTGCCGATGGCAGCGATTATACTATAACCAAAGTAGTTGACCAGTCGATTCAGTTGGGCGATGGTGGTTTAGGTGTTAACGTCGAATTGCAGGGGTATACGCAGCTGCGGCCTTCGACAACGCTGTTTTATAACGGGTTTTACCTCTTCAGCCCCAAAGAAATCAATGCCGCTCCCCTATCGGTTCCCGATCAGTTTGCCGCCCGGATCGGCGTTAATCAAAACGTAAAATTCATCCCCGGCCTGTCGGTGCTACTGGGTGGACGGATCGAAGGCATTCCCGCCTACGACGCTATTGGCGGCAGTCAGGGATCGCGCCGGCCGGGCTACATTGTCTCGGTCGAGCCGGGGCTTTCGTACGTCCGTCACCAGTATGCGTTTTCAGCAACGGTGCCGGTGGCTGTTGTTCGGAACCGGATACGGAGCTATGCCGACATTCAGGACCCTGCCGGTCTGAAACACGGTGATGCGGCCTTTGCCGATTATTTTGTGTCGCTAACAGTTTCGCGCTGGTTTTAACCGCTACAACATGCCACACATTCCACTACCCGACCACCTGCCCGGCATCACGGGACTGCTTGAGTATCGGCTGGATACAGCGATGCCAATTCGGGAACTCACTCAGATTCTGCTACGGGGCGAATCGACGCTCTCACCCGGAGAACGCGAGTTGATTGCCGCACTGGTTTCGTCACGCAATGGGACTAATTTCTGCGAAGCGGCCCATACCAAAGCAGCGGATCTCTTGCTGGGTGAGTCAGAAACGGCCCAATTAGTGAAGCAGGACCCGGAAACCGCACCAGTGGGCGAAAAAATGCGCGCCTTGCTGACTATTGCGGCCATGACCCAGAAAAGCGGGAAAGCGGTAACCCCCGAAGCCGTAACCCGTGCCCGCAACGCCGGAGCAACGGATCGCGAAATTCACGACACCGTGCTGATTGCAGCTCTGTTTTGCCTCTACAACAAGTACGTAGACGGGCTGGCCAGTGTAACTCCGACCGACCCGGCTTACTACGACGTACTCGGCGACCGCATTGTGAACCGGGGCTACGGTCGGCCGCCGGGTGGCCATCCGGCTCAGCCACTCAGTACTACAATCATTTAGTCTGATCAGGTCTTGTACCTGTTTCTGCCGGTCGGCGATTAATTACCGACCGGCAGAAATTGGGTATACGCTGACCTTTCGAAAATCCATCATGAAATCATCCAAAAATGCCGCGCTCCGTGCGTGGGTCTGGCTACTGCTTTACCTAATTGGCACGGCAGCAGTGGCCCAACAAATTACGATAACCGGTACCGTTACCGACCCGACACTAAACGCTCCCCTGTCTGGGGCCAGCGTGGTAATCAAGGGACAGGGGACAGGAGCGGTTACTGATGCCAGCGGAAAATTTACCGTGACAACTACCCGTAGAGGGGCCGTTACGCTCACAGTGTCGATGGTGGGGTATGAGCCGCAAACGCTGCCCGTACCTAATGGGGCCAACACCCTGTCGGTTTTGCTCAGGCCCGCCGAAAACCAATTACAGGATGTGGTAGTAGCAGCTTCCCGCATAGAGGAAAGTAGTTTGCGGTCGCCGGTGAGTATAGAAAAATTAGATGCCCGGGCGGTGTTGCGGTCACCGGCTCCCAACTACTTCGAGGCTCTGAACAATGTAAAGGGGGTAGACATGGTAACCAGTGGCCTGACCTACCGCCAGATTAATACGCGCGGTTTCAACTCGACGGGCAACACCCGGTTTCTGCAACTCGTTGACGGAATGGATAATCAGTCACCGGGCTTGGGCTGGTCGGTGGCCAACCAGTACGGCACATCTGACCTCGACCTTGAATCGGCGGAGTTAATCCCCGGTGCTGCTTCCGCGTTGTATGGGCCCGTAGCGTTCAATGGGCTGCTTTACATCCGCACGAAAAACCCGTTTCAGTATCAGGGACTGAGCGTGCAGCAGAAAGTGGGGGTCAATCACCTGAACGACCCCACCGGCGACTCACCCAAACCGTATACGGAAACGGCCCTCCGGTATGCCAAAGCCATCGGTAGCCGATTTGCGGTCAAAGTAAATGCGTCGTATCTGAAGGGTCGCGACTGGTACGCTGCCGACTATACTGACATTGACCCCAATACCCCGACCGAAGCGAGAGGACAAACTAATCCGGGGCGCAACGCACTCAACATTTACGGTGATGAGGTTGCCCAGACCATTCCGGGCATCGGACGGGTATCGCGGACGGGCTACACGGAAACAGACCTGACTAACTACGATGTGTACAGTCTGAAATTGAGCGGAGCCGTGCATTACCGCATTGGCAGGCACACCGAACTGATTTACGCCCTGAATTTTGGGCAGGGAACAACCAACTACACCGGTAGTAGCCGGTTCATGCTCAACGACTTTCGCCTGACACAGCACCGGCTCGAACTGAAAGGACAGCACTTCTTCTTACGGGCCTACTCTACCGCTGAAAACTCGCAGAATTCCTATAATACCCGGTCGCTGGGTCAACTCATCAACCGGACCTGGGTGCGCGATCTGGCCGGTAACGTGGTTAGCCCCGACAAAGCAGATGCAACCTGGTTTACCCGGTACGAAACGGCTTTCAACGGGCAGGCAACGGGCATAACGGCCCGCAACAATGACGCAGCCCGTGCCTTCGCGGATCAGGGGCGGTTCCTGCCCGGCTCAGCGGACTACAACCGGGAGAAAGACCGCTACATTGGCATTGCCGGGTTGCAGGGCGCGGGGGTATTGAGCAGGAGCAAATTATACCATATCGAAGGGCTGTACGATTTCACGTCGGCCCTTAAGGTAGCCAGTGTTCAGGCGGGCGGCAACGTGCGCTATTTCGCCATGAACTCCGAGGGAACGCTCTTTGACGATAAGGTTAACAAAATCACCGTGAGCGAATTCGGTGTATTTGTGCAGGCCGCCAAAACCCTGTTTGAGGAACGACTGAAACTTACGCTGTCGGGCCGGTACGACAAAAACCAGAACTTCGTGGGCAACTTCACGCCCCGGGCTTCGGCGGTGTTCTCACCCACTGACGCGCACCACTTCCGGGCCAGTTACCAGACCGGTTTCCGCAACCCGACCGTACCCGACCAGTTTATTAAACTAAACGTCGGACCCATCATCATTCTGGGATCGGCACCGGCCAATACAGCGGGGCTGAATGCCTACGAAAATTCATTTACGGCAGCTTCAGTTGGTGCATTCGGAGCGGCATTTGGGCAGGCAGTGGGATCAGGAACGGCTTTTCAGCAGGCCGTGCTGAATAACAAAAGCAAGCTGGTGAAGTCAGACGTGCCACGCAGTAAGGCCGAGCAGTCGCAAACATTTGAGCTGGGCTACAAAGGCTTACTGACATCAAGGCTTCTGTTCGACGTGAGTTATTATCACGGGCAGTACCGCAATTTTCTCATCAATCAGGTCGTGATCCGGCCTAATAATCCGGTGCTGTTGTCTGATGGCACCATTAACCCGGCCGCAGCCGCTGACCTCTTGACGGCAGCGAACCGGCAGGCGTTTCAGCTATACACCAATGCCGCCGACCGCGTTTCGACCAACGGTGCCAGCGCAGGCCTGACTACGATCCTCGACCGGGGCTACCGGGTAGAGGCCAACGCAACCTGGGCGCAGTTTAACATCTTAGATGCCAATCCGAACAATATTCCCGCTTTTAACACGCCCCGCTTCAAGTCTAATGTGGTGGTCAGCAATGACCGTCTGACGAACCGGGTTGGCTTTAGTGCGGCCTGGCACTGGCAGGAAGCTTTCGATTGGTATAGTACGTTCAACGAAAACCGCCCAGGTCGGATTCCAGCCTACTCGCTGCTCGATGCGCAGGTAAGTTACCGGATGCCTGCCCTGAAAACGATATTAAAAGTGGGGGCAGCAACTTAGCCAACAACTACGTGGTGCAGGCTTATGGCTCGGCAGCGGTGGGTGCTCTGTATTATGTGTCGCTCACGTTCGATCAGGGGTTTAGGTGAGTTTTCAACCAAAACGAGGCAGTCAACTAAAGCCCATGGAAGCAATTAGAACAAAAACCCCTGAAACACTGATAACCAATTGGCTGGCATTCAGCCTGTGTGCCCTTTCGTACGGATTAGGCGGCACGGCCTCGACGCTGATGGCGACGGTGCTGCCCGTTGCCGTGCCTGAATTGCTGGGCAAATCTGTTTCCGACGCACAACTCGGCGACGTAGGAGCTTACATCAACGCGGCTTTCCTCTACGGCTGGATGGTGGGTGGCCTGGCATTTGGCTTCATCGGCGACCGCATTGGCCGGGCGCGGGCGGTGGCGTTCGTGACCGCCCTCTATGGCGGAGCTATGTTGCTGACCGTTTTTGTCCCGAACTGGCCCCTGCTGCTGGTCTGCCGGTTTCTGACGGGTGCGGGCGTGGGGGGCGTGTTACTGCTCACAACCGTGTATCTCTCCGAAATCTGGCCGACCGGAAAGCGAGCGGTGGTGCTGGGCATTCTGGCCGTGATGTTTCCGGTAGGTATCGTGGCAACGGGTGGTCTGAACGTGGGTCTCATTCCCTGGCGGCAGGCATTCTGGCTCGGCCTGATTCCGCTGCTCGTGTCGGGTGTGATGCTGATAAAACTGCCCGAATCGGCCAGCTGGCAGCAGGAACGGCAGAAACGAAATGCCGACCTGCCAACCATCTGGCAGGCCACCGACCGCAGCAACCTGCTCACCGGGGTGCTGGTGTTCGGGGCCGTGCTGATTGGGTTGTGGGGTACGTTTTCGTGGATTCCGACCTGGGTACAATCGCTGTTACCGGCGGGCCAAACGGGCGGGCACGAACGCGGCCTGACCATGATGCTGCTCGGTACGGGTGGTATCGGTGGCGGAATGCTGTCGGGTCTGCTGCTCAATAAACTCGGTTCGCGGCTAACATTATTGCTGACGTTTACGGGCTGCGCGGGCGGCTGTGCGCTGCTGTTTCTGAGCAACCAACAGTTTTCACCCGTCATTTATGCCGAAACTGCCTTTGTCGCGCTGTTCTTTGGCATCAGTCAGGGCGCGTTATCGAGCATTATTCCGGCCCTGTTTCCTGTGCCGATCCGGGCAACAGCGGCTGGTATCAGCTTCAATATCGGTCGATTTTTTACGGCGACGGCCGTATTCTTCGTCGGCACGATGGTAGCGGGGTTGGGTGGCTTCGGCAACGCGCTGCTCGTCTTCTCGTTTGCTTTTCTCATTGCACTGGCAGCGGTGTTGGTACGGTACAAACCCGGTTCCATTCCCGTTGCGCAGTAATCTATTCCCGGAATAAAGCCAAAAGGCAGCTCCTGTATGGTAGTTGCCCTTTAACCGGCATAGTCTACAAAATAAAATGAAAGCTGGATTAACATTTTTTGGTTTATACCTGTCCGCTCTGGTACAGGCTCAGTCACCCCAGCCCCGTTCAGCGGTGGCGGCTGATACCTTACAAACGCGCACCCTGAATGCAGTTACGGTTGAGGGCCAACGCCCGGTACTGACCGAAATGCTGCCCGACGTACACGGCACCTTTTTGCTGGCGGGTAAACGCAGTGAAGTTATTCCGGTAACGAATCTGGATATCAACGTGGCCCAGAAAACAGCCCGCCAGGTATTGGCCCGCATCCCGGGTCTGTTCGTCTACGACATGGATGGTACGGGCAATCAGATGAACGTAGCCACGCGGGGCCTGGATGCGCACCGCTCCTGGGAGATGAACAACCGGCAGAATGGCGTGATCACCAATTCGGATATGTATGGTTATCCGGCCAGCCATTACTCGCCCCCGCTGGAAAGCATCGAACGGGTCGAACTAGTGCGCGGTACGGCTTCGCTGCAATACGGGGCGCAGTTTGGCGGGATGATTAATTACGTGACCAAACGGGCGGATACCACCCGGCGGGTAAGCTTCGAGAGCATCAACGCCATCGGCTCATTCGGATTGCGGAGCACCTACAACGCACTGGGCGGACGAATCGGCAAGTTCACCTACTACGCGTATGACTACCGGCGCGGACAGAACGGCTACCGGCAGAACAGCCGCAGCGATGCCCAGGCCCAGTTCGTCAGCCTGCGGTATCAGGCCACGCCACGAGTGGGGTTAACAGCCGAGTTGGGCCGCTCAACGTACCTCACCCGGCTGCCCGGTCCGCTCACCGACGCGCAGTTTGCGCAGGCCCCGCGTCAGGCCACCCGAAGCCGCAATTACTTCAACCCCGATATATATGTACCGTCACTAAAACTCAACTGGCAACTCACCGGCCGGACGCAGCTCATGGCAACGGTATCGGCCGTGCTGGGTGCCCGCAACAGTGTACTGATCGACGCATTTGCGACCGTCCCCGACACCATCAACCGGCAGACGGGCCAGTATAAAGCCCGGCAGGTGGATCAGGATCATTTCAACAGCTACACGGCTGAACTGCGGCTGTTGCATCAGTTCAGCCTGCTGACCGTACCCGCCACGCTGGTTGTCGGCGTGCAGGGCATGGACAACGACCTCCACCGGCAGCAGTTGGGCGAAGGAACTACCGGCACCGATTTCGACCTGACGCTGACGAAAAGCTTTGCGCGTGACCTGCACTTCTACACCCAAAACATTGCCGGATTCGCTGAGAGCCAGTTCCGCCTGACCTCCCGCCTGACGGTCTCGCCGGGTATTCGGGTTGAAAACGGCCTGACCCGGATGCGCGGGACGATTGCCTACTACGACCCCGGCAACCTGCCCCGTGACATTACCCACCGGTTTGCGCTGCTGGGACTCAACGCGCAATACCAGCTTACGCCCGGTTTGCGGTTATACGGCGGCTGGTCGCAGGCCTACCGACCGGTTATTTTCAAAGACGTCATTCCGGCCTCTACATACGAACAGGTAAGCAACAACCTGAAAGACGCTCACGGCTACAACCTCGAAGCGGGCATTACCGGAAACTGGAAGGGCGTTCATCTGAACATCGGCGTGTTTGACCTGCTATACCGGAACCGACTGGGCACGCTGGTGGGCACCAACGCCGACGGCAGCTCCTACGTACTGCGGACCAACATCGGCGATAGTCGAAGCATGGGTGTGGAGGCTCTGGTCGAAGCCGATCTGCTGCGCACGGGTCGGGTGCGGCTGAGTGGCTTCACGTCCACGGCCTGCATCGACGCCCGCTACCTCAATGCGCACGTAACCAACGGGGCCGACAACACCCGGATTACAGGCAATAAGGTGGAATCTGTGCCAACCTGGACAACGCGCAATGGCCTGACGCTCCGCTACCGGACGGCCAGCCTGACGGCGCAGTACAGCTACGTAAGCGAAAGTTTCTCGGACGCGCTGAATACATCCGTTTCAACCGGTAACGGCGCGAAAGGACTGGTCCCGGCCTACGGATTGTGGGATGTTAACGCGACCTGGTCGCTGGGGCGTTACCTGACAATTCGGGGAAGCTTGAGCAACCTGACCAACAAACAGTATTTCACCAAACGGCCCACGTTTTACCCCGGTCCCGGAATCTGGCCGTCAGATGGGCGCAGCGGAACGGTATCCGTCGGGATCAGAATTTGACCGTGATGTAAACCGGGTAACTATAAACGACTAACCACGAACTTTTGCCATGCCGCACATTCAACTTGACAACGACGCACCGGGGATTCGGAGCCTCGCCCTGTACCGGCCTGAGACGGGCAAACCGCTGTATGAACTGGCCCAGGCACTGCTCCGCGCCGGATCGCCCGACAGCACGCTGACCGACGCCCAGCGCGAACTGATTGCGGCCGTTGTCTCGAGCCGGAACAACACAAGTTTTTGCATGAACAGCCATGCAGCAGCCTCGTGCTACCTCTACGGTGATGAACATCCTATCGTTGACCAGACGCTGGCCAACCCCGACACAGCCCCGATTTCGGCTAAACTACGAGCGTTGCTGACCATCGCAGAACGCGTAGCCGACGATGCCCGCACGGTCAGCGCGGACGTGGTAGCAGCGGCCCGCAGCGAAGGCGCTACCGACGGTGACATTCACGATACCGTACTGATTGCAGCCTCGTTTTGTCTGTATAACCGCTATGTGGATGGGTTAGCCACACTGACGCCGACCGATCCGGCGACCTACGAAACTATGGGCGAGCGCATGGGCACAATTGGCTATGCGCAGCCAAACCCGTATAGATAAAAAGCGGCCCAATGGAGCCGCCTTCCTGTCATTCATCAAAGGTTAAGTAACGCATATCCCCCGGTCCGTCTTGAGACCGGGGGTATATTTATAAAGTTAGTGATTATGCAGGTCTATGAACCTGTCTCCGTCGCTAAAACTACAGGTTAGCGCTAAAAATACGGTCTTTTTTACATCCAAACTCTATAATAATATGGCTTACATTCCCGTACCCGATCACCTGCCCGGCATTCGGGGACCAATGGCGTTCAGCCCCCAAACGGCTCAACCCTTAAATGACCTCGCCAATGCACTGCTGGTTACCAACGCCCAGCTACCCGACTCGACGCTCAGCGTAGGCGAGCGGGAGTTGATTGCTACGTACGTTTCGTCAGAAAACGACTGCTATTTCTGCCAGACCGTTCACGGGGCTGTTGCCAGTGAGCACCTCGGCGATACCGACTGGTCACTGATCGAATCGGTGAAGTGCGACTATACCAGCGCGGCCATTTCGCTCAAAATGAAAGCGCTGCTGGCTGTTGCGGGCAGCGTACAACGGGGCGGCAAACACGTGACGCCGGAACAGATCGAAGCGGCCCGCTTCGCAGGAGCCACCGACCGCGACATTCACGACACGGTGCTGATTGCCGCTGCGTTTTGCCTCTTCAACCGCTATGTCGATGGCCTGGCGACATCGGCGCCCGTTGATGTTCCTCACTTTTATCGCCAACGCGCTGTCGGCATTATAGCGGGTGGCTACGTCGCCAACTAAATCAGCCTGCCATGAACCGAAACCCGCTACCCTGGGCCATTGCCGTGCTACTTCTGCTGATCCTGCTCGAAGCAGCACGGGTTTATTTTATCATGCCTTTCCCCGGCAGCCAACTCGACGATGCGGCCAACATCAGCCGGGTGTCGCTGGCGTACTGGCTGCATCAGAACGGTAGCTGGCTGCGGCTGGCAGGGTTGCTGCTGGTGGCCTATCCCCTGTTTCGGGTGTTGCGTAAACCGACCCGGCGCTGGCACCGATTCGCGCTGAGTGGCCTGGTGCTGATTTATGGCGGAGTGCTTTACGAAGTCAATCAGGAGATGATGGCCGATCAGATGTTCCGGCAGCCAACCACCAAACGGCTGGTAAATCTGGCGCAGAACAAAATTCCGACGAATAAGCTCGTGGTGGGCGTGATCGAAAACGGCGAAGCCCGTGCTTATCCCATTCAACTTATTGGCTATCACCATCAGGTGCGCGACACCGTGGGCGGCAGACCAGTGATGATTACCTACTGCACCGTTTGCCGCACTGGGCGCGTCTTTGATCCAGTTGTGGGCGGCAAACCCGAAACATTCCGGCTCGTGGGTATGGATCACTTCAACGCTATGTTTGAAGACGAGCGCACTGGCTCGTGGTGGCGGCAGGCAACGGGCGAAGCTATTCTCGGTCCCCGCAAAGGCGAAGTGCTTACTGAACTGGCGGCCCCGCAGATGACCCTTGCCGAATGGGCCGCCGAACACCCTGCTACCTTAGTGATGCAGCCTGATCCGGCCTTTAAAACCGAAACTGACAGCCTGGCTACCTACGATCTGGGCCGGAGACGCGGCAAACTTACCGGACGTGATTCGCTGTCGTGGCAGCGTAAATCGTGGGTCGTAGGCGTGGTAGCGGGTCAGGCAACCAAAGCCTTCGACTGGAATACCCTCGTTAAAAAACGGGTCATCAACAACGCCGTTCAGCAGCAGCCCGTTGTGCTGACCGTTATGCCCGACCAGCAGAGTTTCCGGGTGTGGAGTCGCCACGTAGCCGACAAAATTCTCACCTTCCAGTCCGCCCCCGATGGCACCCTCACCGACCGCGAAACCGGCACTATCTGGAGTCGGCAGGGGGTGGCCCTCAGTGGTCCACTCGTCGGTCAGCGGCTCACGCCGGTGCGGGCCTATCAGGAGTTCTGGCACTCGTGGCGGTCGTTCCATCCCGGCACTGAAAAAGGATAATTAATTCTAATTCTCTCACCAACGAAATTCCTTCTCCGATGAAAACGAATAAATGGAAAATGTCGCTGCTGGTCTGGTCGGCTATGTTCCCCTTCAGCACCGCCATGAACTACATACTGGCGGAGTTGCCTTTTACGGCACACTGGCCGCTGGTGATGCGCACGTTCTGCCTGACCTGTCTGATTGTTCCCTACATGGTGTTTGGCGCATTTCCCTTTCTGAATCATTACTTTAGAAAGTGGCTGCAAAGCGCCCCGCCGACCGTTCGGGAATCCCCATTGTCCAGTGTCGCTCCCGGACAAAAGCCCGGCTTTCGGAATGAAACATCCCAGACAGACTATCGGGCTACAAGCTCCCTGTTACAACAAACGGGGTTGGCATCTGAATAGATACCAACCCCGCAACGCGACGAACTGATTCGTAGCCTATTTTTTGAGCAGGCTCAGAATAGTCTCCTGATTGGCCAGAATAGCATCCAGCGTTTGCTGATTTTTCAGGATATGATCCTGGTTACCCAGAATCGACTCCTGATTGCTGATGATCGTTTTCTGATTCGTGAGGATGTCTTCCAGCGTTTGCTGGTTTTTCAGAATATGCTCCTGATTGCCCAGAATCGCTTCCTGGTTTTTGATGATCGTTTCCTGATTGTGCAGGACCTGGTCGTTTGTTTCGGCGGCCATAGCAGTCGTGATTTTGTGAAGTAAGTGTGTGGTAAACAGCCCGAATTGGCTGACAAATATACACGTATCGACTCGCTCCGCAATCCGGTTCTGCGGTTTATTACTGTCAACCTTTATCATTTCGTAACCCGCTCATGCCCACCACTAAGCAGCCAGCCTGCCGTATTCCGATTCTCTATTTTGTCTTTCTTGTCAGTGTACTCAGCGGCTGGGGCTGGTACCTGACAACGCTGCCCGATCCGGCCATGCTGACCCGTCGGTGGGCGGCTACACTGACTATGATTTTCGGGTCGTTCATTGCCGGCGCCAGCCCCGAAGGCAGCGCGGCTATTTCCTATCCGGTCTTTACGCTGCTCCTGAAAATTCCCCCGCCCGTCGCACGTAATTTTTCGTTTGCCATTCAGAGCATCGGCATGACCTCAGCCTCACTGCTGATACTGGGGCTGCGCGTTCGCGTCGACTGGAACTATGTGCGGTACGTTACCATTGGCGGAGTGTTTGGTCTGATTTTCGGTACGTATTACGTCGTACCGCTGATTTCGCCGGTAATGGCCAAGCTGTTTTTCGTCTCGCTCTGGCTGAGTTTCGGCATTACGCTCTGGCGCGAAAACGGGCGTCCGCAACGGGCGGTTGTCGAGGCCATCACGCCGTTTCTTCCGGCCGACCAACGGTGGCTGATCCTGTTCGGGCTGGTAGGCGGCATTATCTCGTCCATTTTCGGGACGGGCATCAACATCTTCACCTTTTGCTTGGTCACGATTTATTACCGGCTCAACGAAAAGGTAGCTACACCATCATCGGTGCTGATCATGACCATCGAAACGCTGCTGGGCTTTTTCCTGCACGCCGGAGTGCTGCACGATTTTAATCAGGAATCGTTCGAGCTGTGGTTAGCCTGCGTACCGGTCGTCGTGTTTTTTGCGCCGTTGGGTGCTTTTGTCATCAGTAAACTCCCGCGCGAGGCCATCGCCCGGTTGCTCTACGTCATTTTGTTGGTGCAGTTTGTCGGCGCGTTGGTTGTGATCCGGCCGTCGCTGCCCCAACTACTGCTCTGCGCGGTTACGCTGGGCGGAGGTTTGGGAATTTTCGCTTTTTTAGCCCGGCTGAAGCAACAAACAATCAACGATTCCGGAACCTGACCCGCCGTTGTATCCGCCTGATTTACTGATCTGCCAGCCAGCAGCATTCCAATGAGCAGTGCCGTATTTTGGCATTATTTATGAATAATAATTTCTTAGCTCATTCGCCGGTTCCTTCCGGCGAATGAGGTCGAATGAACCATTTTCTGAACACCCACCTCCTTATTTATCGTTAGCTGCATGACCATTATCTCTTTCCACTACTGGCCGTTTGCGAGTTGGACGGCCCCATTAGCTCGCTTCACAATCCGGTACGTCCTGACCGCCCTGCTTGGCGTATTTTTGTTTTCCTGTAGCCAGACGGATAAAACAACGCCCCAGCCCCAGGCGCCCATCGCCGACGCTACGGTTGGCCTGAAGTGGATGGATACGTTTTTACAGGTCGAACGGTATGCCCCCGGCTATCGCCCGCCGGTAGCGGCCCGTGCGTTGGCCTATATCAACCTGGCCGCCTACGAAACGATGGTGCCCGGCCAAAGCGACTATGCCTCGGTGGCCCCTGCGTTCGCGGGCCTGACCGTGCCGGGTATCGAGAAAGGCAAGCGCTACCAGTGGGATGTGGCCGTTCACGAAGCCTACTATGTGATGCTGAAAAACTTCTTTCCGAACGTGGCCGACTCCCTGAAAAGCCGCATCGAAAGTACGTATAGTCAGCAGACATTCGGCACCGTTTCGGCCGACGAAGTGACCCGCTCGAAAGCGTTTGGCCGGGCGGTGGCGACGGCGGTATTTGACTTTTCCAAAGCCGACGCGGCCGGGCACGAAGCCTACCTGCGCAATCAACCTGCCGACTATGCGCCCCCCACCGGCGCGGGCAAATGGCAACCCGCCTACCCCGATTATGGCCGGGCGCTACTGCCCTACTGGGGAAAAGTCCGCACCTTTGTAGCAACCGGCAGTGATCTGGTAGCGAAGTCTCCGCTCACATATGGCACCGGTACTACCTCACCCCTGTTTGCGCAGGCATTGGAAATTTATGCGGCTACGACTCCGCTTGCCTACGAAAGCAAATGGGTCGGTGAGTTCTGGAGCGACGATATTTATAAACTTACCTTTGAGCCGGCGGGGCGCTGGATGGCCATTGCCCAACAGGTAGTTCGTACCGAAAAAGTCTCCCTGCCGAAAGCTGTTTATACCTACACCAAACTAAGCATTGCCCTCAGCGACGTTGGGGTGGCCTGCTGGAACTCGAAGTATATTTATAATGTCGAACGCCCAGTATCATACATCCGCCGGACTATTGACCCGGACTGGAAAAGCAGTCTGAATAATCCGCTTATCGCGACTGGACAGGGCATAACGCCCCCGTTTCCGGCCTACCCGTCAGGTCATTCCTGCTTTGGGGGCGTGGCCGCCGAGGTGCTGACGAGTATCTACGGCGATAACTACGCCATGACAGATCACTGCCATCAGGGCCGCACTGAATTTTTGGGGATGCCCCGTGCATTTGGCAGCTTCTATGATATGGCGACCGAAAATGCCTACTCCCGCATTTATCTGGGGGTTCATTACCGGATGGATTGCGAAGAAGGCCTGCGGATGGGCTATGCCATTGGCCGGAAAGTGAATCAGCTGGCCTGGATTAAGAAGTAAACGAACCACCACCTCCTGATTTGAATTAACTAACCGCTGGTTAGCTTTTTGCTGATCGTCCTTACCCCTACCGCACCGGCAGATTGACCCTAAAGGGGGCTTTACTTACGCTCGGATTAAAACTTCTTTGGGGGGTTGGGGGTAAGGACGACCTTTTTAGCGGGTTTGATTCCCGGTGGCAAGCATGTACTTTTGAGCCATCATTGCCCCGGATTCAACCCTATGAAAAAACAAACGAAAGCGTCCAAAGTCCTCAGTTCGTCCAGTCAGACAGCTGACCGGATTGCACTGTACGCTACGCTTCCCGCATCAGGACAGACCCGCGTGGTCATCAGCCAGGTTTCGCCCGAACTTGACCACGGCAAGTTTCCCGTTAAAGCCATTCCCGGCGACGTCATCACGGTCGAAGCCACCATTTTTGCCGATGGTCACGACGTATTGGCCGCCCGCCTGTTATACAAGCCTGCCCACGACACACAATGGCAGGAAGCCCCGATGACGCTGCTGGGAAACGACCGGTGGCGCGGCACCTTTACCGTTGCGCAACAGGGTCGTTATCACTACACTATTGAAGGCTGGGTAGACCACATTGCCACCTGGCAACACGAAATCGAACTGAAACTTCGGGCCGGTCAGCGCATTACAAGTGAACTCTTAGCCGGTGCCGACTTAGTAGACGGAATGCGCGAACGGGCTGGCCGCGTGTCACCCAACGCTCAGGACGAAGCCGAACTGATGCGCGTCGCCACCTTATTTAGAGAAGAGGCCCACTACGACGAAGCCATTCAGCTGGCGGAAAGTGCCCAGTTCGCCGAGTGGTTTACGAAGTACCCCGAGCGGCAGCACCCGACCCGGTACACCCCGGAACTAAGTGTCGAGGTTGACCGCGCGCGGGCGGAGTTCAGCACCTGGTACTGCCTGTTCCCGCGTTCAGCGGCCGAAGAACTGGAGAATGGCGCACCCCGGCACGGTACCTTCCGGGATGTCGAAAAGCTGTTACCACGCATCGCCGGGATGGGTTTCGACGTGCTTTATCTGCCCCCGATTCATCCCATTGGTACAGCCCACCGCAAGGGTAAAAACAACTCGGTAACGGTGCAGCCGGGCGAACCGGGGGTCCCTTATGGTATTGGCTCGGAATTGGGCGGACACGATACCATTCATTCCGAACTGGGTACGGTCGAGGATTTCAGGCACCTGATCGCCATCGCTAAAAACTACGAGATGGAGGTCGCCATGGACCTGGCTATTCAGTGTTCACCGGACCATCCGTGGGCAAAAGACCATCCCGAATGGTTTAAGAAACGGCCCGATGGCACGATTCAGTACGCCGAAAACCCACCAAAAAAATACCAGGACATTTACCCGGTCAACTTCGAAACCGCCGACTGGCAAAACCTCTGGCTCGAACTCCGGCGCGTGTTGCTGGTTTGGGCGGACTGGGGTGTGCGCATCATTCGGGTCGATAATCCGCATACCAAACCGTTTGCCTTCTGGCAGTGGATCATTGCCGAAGTGAAGAAGGAGTTTCCGGACATGCTGTTCCTGGCCGAAGCCTTTACCAAACCCAGCGTGATGCAGGAACTGGCTAAACTCGGCTTTGCACAGTCGTACACGTATTTCACCTGGCGGCCTACCAAGTCAGAACTGGAAGAATACATGCGCGAACTGACGCTGACCAATGGTCGGCCCGATGCCATGCGTTATTACTTCCGGCCCAGCTTCTGGCCCACCACGCACGATATCAACCCGGCGAGTCTTCAAACGGGTCATGAACCTCAGTTCCTGATCCGGTATTTTCTGGCCGCCACGCTGTCGAGCAACTACGGCATTTATGGCCCGTCGTTCGAGCTGATGGAACACGAGCCGTTTCCGGGAAAAGAAGAGTTCCTCAATTCCGAAAAGTACGAAATACGGCACTGGGACTGGACCAAGACCAACAAGTTAACTTACCTGATTACGCTCGTTAACCGCATTCGCCGGGAAAACGTAGCCCTGCAAACAACCGCCAACCTGACGATCTGCACGGTGAACGACGACGCGATTATGGCGTATTTGAAAACCACAGGCGACAATAAACTGTTAGTTGTAGTCAACACCGATGCCTACAGCCGTCGGGCGGGCCTGGTGCAGGTACCGATCTGGCAGCTGGGCATTTCGGCCGGACAGGACTATGTGGTGCGCGATTTGCTGACCGGTGCCAGTTATACCTGGCGCGATGAGTGGAATTACGTCGAACTGGACCCGTACGTGCTGCCCATGCATTTGTTCCGGATTGAAGTCTAACTCGTATGCCTGTTACACCGCTGACTAACCCAACTGCCTGGCCTGACCTGAGTCCCATCGACCCGTTCTGGGATGAGTTGGCGGCAAATCATCTTCTGGCGTATGCCAACACCTGCCGCTGGTTTGCCGGGAAGGCGCGGCCGCAGGAAGGGTTGTCCATTCAGGCAAAACATGTCATCACCGAAACAACGTACCTGCTCATTCTGGAGGTGCGGTACACCGATGGACCACCCGAAAGTTACCTGCTGCCCCTGGCCTTTGCCACCGGGGAGGAGGTGCAGGAGGTACCCGACAAAGGCCGTATTGCCGAGGCAGCGCTGGACAGTCAGCATGGCTGGCTCGTAGATGCCATTTATCTGGACCATTTCCGGCAGACCCTGTTTTCGCTCATCGCCCGGAATGGGCACCTCCCGCAGGATATGGGCGAGATCAATTTTCATCGGGGCCGCGGATTTGATGCCGATGAGCAGTTGTCATCCAGGGTGTTACCGGTCGATTCCAGCAATTCGGCCCTGACCTTCGGCGATAAATACTTTCTGAAACTCTACCGCAAGCTATTCCCGGAGATGAACCCGGAGGTGGAAATGGTAGCGTTCATGACCGAAAACAGTGGATTTGAACACATTCCGGCTTATGCAGGCAGCCTGGTGTGGCAGATTCCGGGGCGGGTTAGTCACGCAGCATCGAACGGTTCGGCGTCGCAGGGTGCCACCATTACCCTCGGTATGATGCAGCGCATGGTGGCCAACGACAAAGATACCTGGGCGCAGACGGGCGATTCGCTGAACGACTTTCTGTACGCGGTGCCCAACCGTATGTTTGCCATCCGGGAGGATGTTTTCGACCGTGTGGAGTTGCTGGGAAAGCGCACCGCCGAGATGCACTGTGCGTTGTTTCAACCCGGCACGGCTGACGAAGCCTTTGTCCCTGAGCCGTTTACGGACGAGTACCGTGAGTTTCTCATCCGCCGGTTCGAGGATCTGCTCGAACGCCGGTACAACCTGCTGATCGACAATTACACCAAACTCGACCCGCTGGCGCAGCGGCTGGCCTGGGTGTTTATGGAGGCCAAGGAGATGATCGACGAGTTTGTGGCGGATTTCCGCACGCGGCCCCTCGGCTCCCAGCGCATCCGTATTCACGGCGATTATCACCTCGGTCAGGTACTTGCCGTCAACACCGGTGCGCCCACTGGTCAGGATTTCGTGATCATCGACTTCGAGGGCGAACCCGAAAGCACCATCACCGAGCGTAAAATCAAGCATTCGCCCCTGAAAGATGTGGCGGGTATGATTCGGTCCTATCATTATGCCGTGAGTGCCAAACTGTTTACGGCCGACGAAACCGTTGGCATTGAGCCGCATCATTTACAGCGCGTATCGGATCGGTGGTTTAAACTTATCCGCGACACGTACCTGGATGCGTATCTGGCCGAGCTGGGCACGCCACACCCCCTGTTTAAAGACAGCAACGAAATCAATTTTCTCCTGTTAATTTACCTGCTCGAAAAGGCAGTGTATGAACTGGGGTATGAGATCAGCTACCGGCCTTCGTGGGTCAAGATTCCGCTGAAAGGGATCATGGATGTGGTGAGGGAGATTGAGAAAATCCGTCTGGCCAACCCCGACCGCAACACCGATGTACAGAGTCTGCAGTCGGGCCTGCTGAAAGATGAACCGGTGTAGCATGACGTTAACAGACATACCTGTGGAGATTACCCGCACTGCTATTTTCGCAGCTTAAGGAGTGTGTATCCCGGACGCCCACGTCCGGTCGTTAAACAGCCAAACCGGACGTGGGCGTCCGGGATACACGAGTATTCGATCAATATGGCCAAACAGAAACTACCAACCACCCAGGACCTTACCCCGACCCCCGAACCGGCCGCCATTGACACTGTGTCTGCTCCCGCCGAGCAGCCATCAGGTGTTTATTCGCGCTTCTCGGACTTCGACGTTCACCTGTTCAGGGCCGGAAAGCATTACAAGCTTTACGACAAGTTCGGGTCGCACGTTGTTGACCATAACGGCGTAACCGGCACCTATTTTGCCGTTTGGGCACCATCGGCGCGGTACGTAGCGGTAATTGGCAACTTTAACGGCTGGGACAAAGGTTCTTCGCCCATGAATGTGCGCTGGGATTCGTCCGGTATCTGGGAAGTGTTTATTCCCCACATCGGGCAGGGCGAAACCTATAAATACTTCATTGTCAGCAACAACGGCCGCGAACTGGAGAAAAGTGATCCCTACGCCCTGCGCTGGGAACATCCCCCTAAAACGGCATCCATTGTCTGGAGTACATGGTACGAGTGGCAGGACGCCGACTGGCTAAAAACCCGTGCCGACCATAACGGGCTAAACCGGCCCTGGTCGGTCTATGAGCTGCACCTGGCCTCCTGGCAGCGCGATCCCGGTAATCCCGAGCGTATTCTTTCCTACGGCGAAATCGGTACTGCGCTGGTGCCCTATATTCAGGAAATGGGCTTTACCCATGTCGAGTTCATGCCCGTTATGGAGTATCCCTACGAACCATCGTGGGGGTATCAGATTGTGGGCTACTACGCCACGAGCAGCCGGTTCGGCAGTCCGCAGGAGTTCATGCACTTAATTGAGCAATTGCATCAGGCGGGTATCGGTGTGGTGCTGGACTGGGTTCCTTCCCACTTCCCCGGCGATGCGCACGGCCTGTATGAGTTCGATGGGACGCACCTCTACGAGCACCCCGACAGGCGCCGGGGCTACCACCCCGACTGGAAAAGCTACATCTTCAACTACGGTCGCAATGAGGTCCGTTCGTTCCTGATCTCAAACGCCCTGTTCTGGCTCGACCGTTTTCACGTCGACGGGCTTCGGGTAGATGCCGTAGCCTCCATGCTGTATTTAGACTATTCGCGCAAGGCCGGCGAATGGGAGCCCAATGCCCTGGGCGGTCGGGAAAACCTGGAAGTCATTTCGCTCTTTAAAGAACTGAACGAAGTAGTTTACGGGCAATACCCTGATGTACAGACCATTGCGGAGGAATCGACGGCATTTCCGGGCGTTACGCGGCCCGTGTATGCCAATGGCCTGGGTTTCGGTATGAAGTGGATGATGGGCTGGATGAACGACTCGTTAGTCTATTTCAAGCGCGACCCGATTGTTCGTAAATACCATCAGGACAACCTGACCTTCAGCACGACCTACGGCTTCAGCGAGAACTTTATGCTGCCGCTCTCCCACGATGAAGTGGTGTACGGCAAAAAGTCACTGTTGAGCAAAATGCCGGGCGATGAGTGGCAACGGTTCGCCAACCTGCGGCTGCTGTTCAGCTATATGTTCACGCACCCCGGCACCAAACTGCTGTTTATGGGGGGTGAGTTCGGGCAGACGGCCGAATGGAAGTTCGATGGTAGTCTTGACTGGCACCTGCTGCAACACGCCCCCCATCAGGGCATGAAAGAATGTGTGAAGGCCCTGAACCGGCTTTACCGCACTGAACCGGCCCTGTACGAGCGCAATTTCACAGCCGATGGGTTTGAGTGGCTGGCAATGGATGACCGCGAAAACAGCATTGTTACCTATGCCCGCTTCGGCAATGAACCCACCGATACGGTTGTAATCGTGCTGAACATGACGCCGGTGACGCGCCGGAATTACCGCATCGGTTTACCGCAGGCAGGAACGTGGGTTGAGATTTTTAACTCTGACCACATTCACTACTACGGTTCCGGCGTAACGAACGCCAACCCGCTCACGACCGAACCGCAGGCCTGGCATCACCGCCCGCAATCGGTCGAGGTAAGTATCCCACCACTGGGTGCGCTGGTGTTGAAGGGCGTTTAAGTGAGACGCATACAGGCTATATGCGGTTACCCGGAAGGTTGAGGGTAACCACGTATAGCCTGTTTTTTTGAGTTATATAAGGTCATATAATCAGAATACAGAAAAGAACGAACGTTATCCGGCGCGGCCCCTTACTTTTGCCCAACTCACTGTCACAATTCCATTCATGAAAATTTTATCAGCTGTTCTGCTGACTGTTATTTCTGCAACCTGTTTCGCCCAATCTCCTGTTTCCGCCCGGCTCGATGCGGGTGTCGACATCGGTGCTGGTTTTAAATCGCATCAGTTAGCGCCCTCCATTGCCTATTACCAACTGCTGAACGTAGGCGAGAAGAAGTTGTTCTCGTTCGGCTATTCGGTTAAACTGGGCACCTTCTACGGGCAGGATGTATCGTATACAACGGCTCCGGCCCGGCTTACACGCGGTAAAAGCGGGTTAAGTTCGCTCGGCAGCGATTTAGTCGTAGCCAATATCGACACCGTAGCGTTCGCCAATGTGTCGATGACCAATCTGAATCTGGGGCTTCAGGCGCAGGTAAACCTCGGTCCGGTTTCGCTGGGCGTGACGGCAGATATTCTGGGGGTGGGCTTTGGCCGCAGCCGCATTGGGCAATACAAGTCCTCAACGGGAAAATACATTGTGCCTTCGCCAGCAAATAAAGACTCGGTGCTAACGTTTCAGGGCACCAACATCAGTCAGGCCGCCAGCCCCGGCAACCTGAACCTGCGGCTATTGGGCGACAATAACATTGGCACGCTGTCGAGCGAGGTCTATGCCCGCATCAAGGTCGATCAGCGGATTGGGGTTAAAGTAGGCTACCAGTGGCTCACTACCGAAATGACGGTGCGGAACCGGGATGTGGTTGCCGATAATAACCGGTTCCGCAACCGCACCAACTACCCGTATCTGGCCCTGACGTTCTTTCTGTTTTAACTAGGGCGTGTGGCTCATCCTTCCACCGGTTTCAGATCGAAATACGTCTCGAAGATGGCCCGACCCGCTTCGTTGGTGCGGGTCTGAAACCGGTCGAGGTACTGGTGCAGCCCCATCTTGAAAATGTCGGCCGTGTCGGTGAACTCAATCTCGGCGCGGAGCTTACTTAGGGCTTTCTCGGCCGAATTAGTGTAGCCATTGGCAATGCTGCTGCCCGAAATCTCGTAGAGCGACAGTTCGCTCTGCCGGATGCAGTGCGCGATGGAACGGGGAAACAACTTGTCTAAAATCAGGAACCCGACAATGGTAGTTGGCGTCAGCATCCGGTACTGCTGCCGGTACATATTGTAGGCACTGACCGACTTCAGCACCGCCGACCAGATCATCAGATCGAGGGTCGAACCCGCTTCGGCTTCGGGCAGGAGCGTAAAATACTTCACATCCAGAAAGCGCGAAGTCTTGTCGGCGCGTTCCAGAAACCGGCCCAGCCGCCCGAAATGCCAGGCTTCGTTGCGGGTGATGGTCGCGTCGATGATGCCGTAGAATAACTGCGTTCCGTTGCGGATTTCGCCGAAGAAATCCTGCGTCCGGCTCAGGCTCCAGTCGGCATGGTCGTTGGTATCGCGCACGTCGAGGTAAAACTGGTTGAGGTGTTCCCACATTTCCTTCGAGATGGTTTCGCGGATGGTGCGGGCGTTCTCGCGGGCGTTGTTCAGGCTGGAGACGATGGAGTTGGGGTTCCGCTTATCGAACGTCATGAACTCGATCACGTTTTCGCGCGTGGGTTCCTTGTAGTGTTCGTAGAAAAGAAAATTATCGGCCGTAGCAATCAGCAGCGGTTCCCATTGCTGATCCAAATGAGGGGGCAGGTCGAGAGCCAGGTTAAAGTTAACACTCATGAACCGGGCGTAATTTTCTGCCCGCTCGATGTAACGGTTCATCCAGTAAATAGAAGTGGCAACGCGACTAAGCATGAGGTATCAGGGCAGTTAGAGAAATAGACAAGACCAACAAAAATAAGGCTTCGCCGGTCTTTTACCACTGAATCAATGCCCATAGTCGTTAAGTCCCATAAATTCTTTGTTTAAAGACACATTTTACGACGACATCAGTGCTTTTGGCCTGAAAACGTTATCTTGCCTGTCGATTTAACCCAACTTATTCGCATGAAATACGTACTGATACTTGCCTTTATGCTAACCAGCGTTCTCCAGTCAGCCATGGCGCAGATGGCAGGAATGCCCCCCGCCGGTAAATCGACCCGGCTCTACGAAATCAGAATTTATCACCCCACCCCCGGCAAATATGCGGCCATCGTTGACCGGTTCCGGCAGTACACCACCAAGATTTTTGCCTCGCATGGCATGGAGAACATTGGGTACTGGACGCCCACCGATACGGCCGATCACCGCTTGATCTATATCCTGTCGTACCCCAGTTTAGAGGCCCGGACAGCGTCGTGGAAAGCCTTCGGCGACGATCCAAACTGGAAGGCGGTTGTGGCCAAAACCGAAGCCAACGGCAAATTAGTGGACCACGTCGACCAGATTTTCATGACGGAATCGGACATCTCCCCGGTCATTAAACCCGACACCAAATCGCCCGAGCGCGTCTTTGAAATGCGGACGTACACGGCCACACCCGGCAATTTGGCCAACGTAGTTACCCGGTTCCGCGACCATACCAAAGCGTTGTTCAGCAAACACGGCATGACGCATATCGGCTACTGGATCACCACCGAAACAGACGCAAAAGGCCAGTCTACGGGGCAACAGCCTAAATTAGTGTATATCCTGGCCCATCCATCCGAAGCCGAGGGCAAGCAGCATTTCAAGGAATTTGCCGCCGACCCGGATTGGATCAAAGTACGGGATGCCTCGGAAGCCAACGGTAAAATTGTAGAGAAAGTCGAGTCGGTTTACATGAAACCAACGGATTATTCGACGATTAGGTAACGAGGGGAGTAAGTGGTAAGGAACACAGCGTTGCCTGCTCTTTACCACTTACTCCTTACCACTTACTCCTCCGTTCGCTTCGAAAAAATAGGACCGCCGTTCGCCCTCCACGTCGTCGTACGTGTACATGGTGCGACGGCGGTTTTTGTAATAATACCGGATCAGGGCAAAATCACCGACGCACCCCAGCGTATGCAGGAGCAGTAGCGTCCCCCAGACGGTTCCGTAAGCAGGCCGGACGAGCCACGCCAGAACCAGGGCGCTGGTAATCAGCAGAAAGGGCATTACGGCCACAAGGGCTAATTCGCGCAGGGTCATTACAAAGTGCTGCGCATAGGCGTAGACCATCAGTTTCCTCATCGACCCACCATAATTCACCCGGTCGGCCCCGACCCGCCGAAAGAACAGACCGTGGATCACTTCATGAATGGGCAGCAACGCAAAAAAGCCCGCAATGCCGAATCCCTGTCTGTGCTACCAGGCCACCCAATTGGCTGCTCCCGCTCCCCTGCTTCAGCATCGAAGCCATACTGTAGCCAAACACTCCGCCAGCAACAGCCAGCATAGCCATCACGGAAACAGCAAACCAGCGGTTTGGCGGCTGTCCGGGTACCCTGGGTTGGGTAGTCATACCTAACTCCCGCTGCACAAAAGCGTTCATCTCATCAATTTGAACCGATTCGCCCGCTTTATACCGGTCCGGGGTGTGTAGCTGCTCAATGGTCGGTCTCATAAACAGTTGGTTATAAGGTAAAAATAAAAACAAACCCCATATACACCGGTTTCAAACGTAAAACGCTGACGTTATGAAATCATTAAATGAACTGGTTCGGTTGGTGAGTGATCCACCGATCAACGCGGGTGTGTCCCGGAAAGAATTCCTGAATCTGGCCGGTCGCGGGCTGGCGGTGAGTGTCGCGGGTGGGATTGCGGCATCGTGCCAGACCAGGGGCCAATCGACACCAACGGCCGTAAACTACACCAGCCCTGCGGGTCAGTCCGTACCGTCGGCCAAACCGCAGTCGCCCCCGGCCACCATTCCGGGCGATCCCCAGCAACCAATCCAACTGGAACAAATCGACGCCAAAACCGAACAGGAAAAAGCCCCTACGCCTACGCCATTAGCCCCCGACAAGCGGGTGGGCTACGCGGTAGTAGGCCTGGGGCACCTCACGCTCAATCAGATTCTTCCGGCTTTGGGCAGCTGCAAAAAATCGAAATTAGTGGCTCTGGTCAGTGGCAGTCCCGAAAAGATGAAGCGGGTAGCCGAAGAATACGGGATTTCGGCCCAGAATTGCTACAGCTACGAGACCTATGATAAGATTCGCGACAACAAGGAAGTCGACGTGATTTACATCGTGCTGCCCAATGGGATGCACGCAGAGTACACGATCCGAGGGGCACAGGCGGGGAAACACATCCTCTGCGAGAAACCGATGGCGAACTCGGCTAAAGAATGCCAGGCTATGATTGATGCCTGCAACAAAGCGGGTAAAAAGCTGATGATTGCCTACCGGATCCAGTACGAACCGCACAACCGGATGGTGCGTGAGATGGTGCAAAAGGGGCAATTTGGCAAGGTAAAATCCATTCTGGCCAACAACGGTCAGAACTCCGACAACCCCGATCACTGGCGTTTCAAGAAGCTCTTGGCCGGGGGCGGTGCCATGCCCGATGTAGGTCTGTACTGTCTCAATACGATCCGGTTTGTGCTGGCCGAAGAACCATCTGAGGTTACGGCCTATATCCACAGTACCCCCGGCGACCCACGCTTTACGGAGGTGGAAGAGCAGGTAAACTGGCTCATGAAATTCCCCAGTGGGGTGCAGGCCAGTTGCGCTACCAGCTACGGCCACCACGACGATAAGCAGTATAAAGTCATGGCCGAAACGGGCTGGATAAAGATGGACCCGGCCTTTCCGTACAAAGGGCTGCAACTTGAAACCAGTCAGGCACAGGGTAAGGATTTATTAAATATTCAGCATAAGATTGGCGATGTTGACCATTTCGCCACCGAGATAGACCACATGTCGACCTGTGTGCTGGAGAACAAAACGCCCTTTACGCCCGGCGAAGAAGGCTTGCAGGACCAGAAAATCATCGAAGCCATCTATCAGTCGGCGCGGGAAGGCAAGCCCGTGAAGCTGCCGGTGATCGATAAGAAAGACGCCTTCCGGGGTGAAGAGCCGCCGATGAGTTAGGTACTGTTTTTTGTACAATGCCCGAAGCCCGACTGATGAGGTCGGGCTTTGCGCGTTTATGGTAAATCCCGCCCACGCCGTGACCTGTTTTAAGCAGCTGCATACATAAAAAAGTCCGCAAAGTGGCCGTAAAATTAACCGGCTGCCGGTGGAATGACGATTTCAAACGTTTGCGTACGACTTCAAACGTTTGCGCTCCCTATACCTGATTATAAACCGCTCGGGGCAGGCTTTGTCAGGGATATTGGGAAACGTCCCTCTTTAGCCCTACTATCAATTGACTGACCTGCTTATGGAAAACTCCTGTACCCTACCCTCCGGCCCTTTTCTACTCCGCACCATTTTCCTCCGCAGCCTGCTGGTCAGCAGCCTTATTTCATCAGGATTTATTGCTCAGGCGGCACCCGAACCGGGCCGACACCCGAACGGACAGAACACCCGCCAGCTGGATATCACGGTTAGCGGCAGGGTGACAGCCGCCGGAAGTAACGAAGGCCTGCCGGGTGTGAACGTACTGGTCGAAGGTACGCAGACCGGCACCACTACCGATGTAAACGGAGCCTTTAAAATTAATGCCCCCGAAAACGGCGTGCTGGTCTTTAGCTATGTGGGTTACGTAGCCCAGAAGGTGGCGGTGGGCAGCAAGTCCGTAATTGATGTGGCACTGGCTACAGACTCGAAAACCCTGGGCGAAGTGGTGGTTATTGGGTATGGTACCCAATCCCGTAAAAACCTGACGAGTGCCATCAGCACCGTTAAACCCGAAGACCTGAACCGGGGTGCCATCGCCGATGTGGGCCAGTTGTTACAGGGTAAGGTGCCGGGGCTGAACATTTCGGCCAGTGGCGACCCGAACGCACCGGCGGCCGTAGTGCTGCGCGGAGCCTCTACCCTGAACAGTTCACAGGGGCCGTTTTACGTGATCGACGGCGTGCCCGGTGCCGATATTTCAATCATCGCGCCCGACGATATTGCTTCCATTGATGTGCTGAAGGATGCCGCAGCAACGGCTATCTACGGCAACCGGGCAGCCAACGGGGTCATCATGGTCACGACCAAACGGGGCAAAAAAGGACAGATGCAGGTGAGCTACAGCGGCTACGCGGGCGTTGAGACGGTGTCGAACAAGCTGAAAATGATGGACGCCACGCAGCTGCGGGCATTTCTGACCCAGAATAACCTGTCGTTCTCTCCCAACGATGATAAAGGCGCTAACACCAACTGGCAGGATGCCGTACAGCGCAGTTCGGCTATTTCGCATAACCACAACCTGTCGGTGAGTGGTGGTACCGAGCACAGTACCTACGCAGCCAGTGTCAATTACCTCAGCAAGGAAGGGATTTTACAGGGCAGCTCGCTGAGTCGGGTAATTGCCCGGCTGGCGGTTGAGCAGTATGCCCTCAACGACAAAGTCAGGTTTGGCTTCACGGTGACCAACTCCAACAGCGTCGCCAATTATACCCCGCTGCGCAACAATGTGCTGGCCCAGATGATCAACCATTTGCCGGTATCGCCCATCACCAATCCCGATGGTTCGTACTTCGAGAATTTCACCAACACGGGTTACTTCAACCCGGTGGCGATGATCAACAAAGCGCAGGATAACTCGAAATTCAACAACCTGGTCGGGTCGTTCAACACGCAGGTAAAACTACCCTTCGGCCTGACTTATGACCTGAACCTGTCGTACCAGAATTACACCTCCCTGCATGGCGAATATTACGGCAGTTATTATTCGCAGTACAACAGTGCCAACTTCTACAACAACCCCGACCCTCCGCAGGTGCATAGCCTGCTCAACTTCGGCACCAACGGCTCGGCCCTGCGCAATGCCTACCAGAACAGCCGGAAAGTGCTGGAAACCTTCGTGACCTGGGACCGGCAAATCGGTGAGCACGCCATCAATGCCGTGCTGGGTTATTCGTGGCAGGGCAGCATCAACGGCGATGGATTTCAGTCGTCGAGCACCAACTTTCCCGTCGATAACATCGGGTACAACAACTTTGCCCTCAGTAATCCCTACGCGGTATCATCGTACCGGGTCAACTTTGGGGCCGATGGTATCTACCAGGAAACGCGCCTGATTTCTGACTTTGCTCGCCTGAACTATAACTACAAAGAGAAATACCTGTTGCAGGGCTCCGTCCGGCGGGATGGCAGTTCGGTGTTCGGGAAAAACAATCAGTGGGGCTATTTTCCGGCGGTGGGCGCAGCCTGGCGCATCGGGCAGGAAGGGTTTATGCAGAATCAGAAGCTGTTTAACGACCTGAAACTGCGGGCCAGCTACGGCGTTACCGGTAACTCATCGGGCTTTAACGCCTATACCGCCCAGTTTTTGTCGGGTGGGTTAGGTACCTACTATTACAACGGAGTACAAACGGCGGCTTACGGCCCTACCCAGGCATCCAACCCGAATCTGCAATGGGAACGGACTGCGACCACCAACATCGGGCTTGACTTTACGGTGCTGAAGGGCAAACTGAGTGGGTCCGTGGAGTGGTACGACAAGAACACCACCGGCATGATCTATTCGTACCGCGTCGACCCGATTCTGGTGCCGGTAGGCAGCATTGTCGCCAACGGGGGCAGCATCAGCAACAAGGGTATCGAAATCAGTTTAAACGCCACGCCGGTCAGGATTAACCGGTTCAGCTGGTCTACGGGGCTGAATCTGGCGCATAACGACAACAAAATCACCAGCCTGCAAAACCCGCTGTTTGTCGGGGGCGACTCCGTTCGGATCACGCAGCCCGAAGGCGGTGGCCAAACCGGCAGCACCCTCCAGATTTTAAAAGCCGGTCGTCCGCTGGGCCAGTTCTTCACCCTCGAATACGCCGGTAAGAACGACAAGGGCGTTTCGCAGTATGTCGACCGGAATGGTAACCTCACCACATCGCCCGCCATTGGTACCGACTACAAGTATGCGGGCAACGCCCAGCCCAAGGTATTGCTCGGCTGGACCAACACCTTCCGCTACGGCAACCTCGACCTGAACGTGTTTATCAGAGGGGTGTTCGGCAATAAAATCTTTAACGCCACCCGCGCCGATCTTTTCCGGCCCAGCACGGCTCAGTACACCAACATCCTGACCGACGTAGCGGGCGAGTCAACCGCCGATGTCAATGCCTACAGGTACTCCACGCGCTTTATCGAAGACGGGAGTTATGTGCGGTTAGACAACGCAACGCTGGGGTATAATTTTAAGAACATGGGCCAGTACGTGCGGTCGCTGCGGGTCTATGCGTCGGTCAACAACGCGTTTGTGATCACGAAGTACAAAGGCATCGACCCCGAAGTGAACCAGGGCGGTATTGCACCGGGTGTAGATTCCAACAATTTCTACCCCAAAACCCGCACCGTTTTGGTGGGTGTCAACCTGTCATTTTAACCCCTGCCACTCAGGACTTACAACATCATGAAAAAAACAGGAATCAACAGCCTCATCGGGCTGCTATCGCTCGGCCTGCTGGTGGCCTGCCACGAGATCACCGTCCCCGTGAGCACGGAATTAACCCCCGATATTTTCCCGCAGAACGCAAACCAGTTTATTCAGGCATCGGGTCCGCCGTATGCCGCCCTGCGGGGTGCGTTCTCGCTGGATTACTGGTTCATGCAGTCGCTCAGCTCCGACGAAGCCATTCTGGCGGCCCGGGGTGGTAACTGGTACGACAACCAGAATTACCGCATGTTACACTACCACTCGTGGACCAAAGATCACGGCTGGACAAACAGTTGCTGGAACTGGCTGTCGACGGTGATCGGGACAACGAATCAGGCCCTGTCGATTCTGAACCAGACCATACCGGCAGGCAGCTCCAAACAGACCAACCTGGCCGAACTGAAAATGGTACGGGCCCTGTCGTATTTCATGATGATGGATTTGTACGGCAACGTTCCCATCGATACAGCGTACGGCGATTTCAGCCCGCACCCCAACGTAGCCCGGCCACAGGTTTTCAACTTTATCGAGAGCGAAGTAAAGGCTGCGCTGCCCTACCTGAGCCGCACTTCGGGCCAGGCTATCTACGGGCGGGCCAACAAATACACGGCGTTTGCGCTGCTGGCCAAGATGTACCTCAACGCGGAGTACTATACCGGAACGGCCCGCTACACCGACTGTGTAACGGCCTGCGACAGTGTAATGCGGTCGGGCCTGTACGCGATTGAATCCAAAGACACCTACCTCCAGATGTTCTACCCCAACAACGGGCCGCAGATGAAGGAGTTTATTTTTGCCATCCCCTACGACCCGGCGGCAAGTGCCCTGCCCGGCACCAACGGCATGATGTACCACGCCCGCTACGACGTGCCGCGTTCGGCCACCAAAAAATTCAATCTGCCTTTCACGCCCAGCGCGCCCGAAAGTACGCTGCCTGAGTTCTACGCCAACTTCAACGACCCCAACGATGTCCGTAACAGGCAGTGGCTGACGGGGCTCCAGTTTCTGAACGATGGCGTGACGCCACTCACCGTAACGACCACTAAAAAAGGCTACGATCAAACCTATACCGGTGCGGATGGCGCAGCGGCTTATACGTATCAGGTGAACCTGACGCCCAATACGTTGCTGCGGCAGGATGTGTCCGCCTTCGACTGTGGCAACGACGAAATCGCCTGGAATATGGGCTACCGGAACGTCAAGTTTTACCCCGACGCCAGTTCCACTTCCCGCAATCAGAACAACGATGTGCCGGTGTTCCGCTATTCCGATATTGTCCTGATGAAAGCCGAGGCTATTCTGCGCGGTGGAGCGCCCACGCTGGGGCAAACGGCGGTGTCGCTGGTGAATCAGTTGCGGGCCAGCCGTACGACCGCTCCGGCCCTATCGACCGTAACGCTGGACGATCTCTACGCCGAACGGAGCCGCGAGTTTGCCTGGGAAACCTGGCACCGCAACGACATGATCCGATTCGGAAAGTTTGAAGGAAGCTGGGGCTTCAAGACGGATGCCAACCCGGCGCACCGGATTTTCCCTATTCCGACTTCGGCCTTATCGGTTAATCCCGCCCTGACGCAAAACCCCGGTTATTGATTCGTAACGCATGACTGATCAGTCATGCGTTACGAATTCGGTTTCTGCACCCGCAGCGACGATTCCCGGATAATGAGGTTAGACGGCAGGCAGATGGATTCCGGTGCGGATTCGCCCGCTGCGTTCGACTGGCTCAGAAACAGGCGCGATGCTTCAATGCCAATTTCCCGGCCGGGACGCGAAACGGTCGTCAGCGACGGGTAGGTATACGCCGATATGGGCGAATTATCGAACCCCACCAGCGATACGTCATACGGCACACTCAGCCCCTTATCCTTCACCACCCGCATGGCTCCGATGGCGACGGAATCATTCACGCCAAAAATACCGTCGGGTGGGGTGGGCAGATCAAACAGGTGCTTGGTGGGCAAAATGGCGCTTTCCACCTTGAAGTTCGTGTTGATAATCAGCTCCTCCCGAACGGGCAGGTTGTAACGGTTCAGGCAATCGATATACCCTCTGAACCGCTGCTCCGACACGGTTAATCCATTGGGTCCCTTCAAGTGCGCAATCCGCTTGCAGCCCATGTTCACTAAGTGTTCGACCACGGCGTAGGCCCCGTGATAATCATCGACCATCACCCCGCCCGCTTTGAATCCTTCGTAGTTCCGGTCGATAAAAATCAGCGGCACCCCGCGTTGCAGAACCGTTTCCAGATGCTCGTAGTGGCCCGAATCGTAGGTTTCCTGCGAAACCGACAGAAAAATGCATTCGACCCGGTTCGCCAGCAGTTTAGAGATATACTCCGCTTCGAGCAGAAAGCTTTCGTTGGTCGCGCAGATATTCAGGAGATAGCCCAGCGGCTGCAGCACGGAGTACAGGCCTTCGATAATGGACGATTCGTGGTAGTTACTGATCGTTGGCACCACTATACCGAGTGAACCGGTCTTTTTGTTGAGCAGACTCAGCGAGACGGAGTTGCGCTGATAGCCCATCTTTTTAGCGTACTCCTGAATCGTCTTCCGCGTATCTTCATTGATGGTATAATGGTCGTTCAGGGCCCTGGACACCGTGGAGGGCGAGCATTTAAACTTGCGGGCAATGTCCTTGATCGTGATGGGATGGTGTTGGATCATGGCCTTACTGCACCTGAATGGCCTGATAGTACGGAACGGACTGTACCCCATTCGCATCCTCAAATACCAGCGCATAGGTGCCCGGAGGAATACCAGTGGGCAGCGTCCATTTCCAGAGCATGAAATCGGGCGCGGCCGAGAAGGGCCGGAACGCCTGGTTCCCCGTCAGTTCATACGTTTGTTTGTCGTTCTTCGTGTTTATCAACCGTAGCGCTTTCATGGTTTGCTGGCCGTTATACTGGTTGGCGTAGCGCACTTCCAGCGTTTCGCCCCCTTTGAACGCGGGCAGGGTTGGCAGCCAGTTCTGCGTAGCGGCATAGCTGCCGAACGTTCCCACATAGCCCAGATAAGATTGCACCTTACCGGTAGGCACCACGAACAGACTGGCGTATGGCTGACTACCCGCCGACGTGATGTCCAGCCGGTACTGTCCGCCGGGCAGTGAAGCCGGTGCGGTGGCCCGCAGCAGAAATTCGCTCTCAACGGTGGCTGCAGCGGTTGCGGGCGGGGTAAAATCGTTGCTCAGCCGCAGGGTGACCGGCTTATCCGCCGAGAAGTTGCGGCCCTTGATCAGAATAGCCGCTGTTGCCGTCGAACTAACCACCTCGCCCACCAGGGGAGGACCGGGACGGAGCACGAACGGCTGGGTCAGATCAACCCCTTCAATACCGGATGAGAGGCAGCGACCATCGGCGGTGGGCGAATAACAGGTCGGCATCAGCACCGAAAGGGCATACTCGCCGGTTGGCATGTCGAGCGGCAGCGTACCCGTCATGCTCAGTTTGCCTTCTGCCGCCATCGTCGTACTTACCTGACCCGCAAAAATGGGCATTCCGGCCTTATCCGCAAGACTGTAGTTCTCCCCGACATACGTATATCCGGTCGCTTTGTGGACAAACCGAAGCTGAAACCGCCGGGTGGTACCCGCCTGTGTGTTCAGGTTGCTCAGTTGAAAGGCCAGCCCGTAGGGTTGAAGGTACTGCGTGACGTCGAGCTGCTGACTGGCCGGATCGAGCGTGGCCTTTACGTCGCTCACGGCCTGAATAACGAGCTGGTACGGGAGCGTGCAATTACCCAGCGCGTCGTTCTGGATGCATACCGTTCGGGTAGCCTCAGCCCGGATAGGCAGGTCGGTACCCGATGCGGGCGTGATCTTCTTGACGTCGGCGGTCACTTTGTAGGTTAGGCGCACCGTCGATTTGGTATAACCGGCGGGTAATTTCACCAGAATCGTCTGCCCCGTAATGGTGGCCTTGCCGATGCCCTCGACGTCGGCTTCCAGAATAGCCGGACCCGTCACCAGCGTAGCCGCGGATGGTGACGTTGGCGTGATGGGCGTTATCGGTGTTGTAACGGCGTTGTGCGACGCGCACCGGCTGCCCAGTAAAATAGTCAGCGATGCAATAGCCAGTAGTGATTTCATACCAGTTCGGGTGGGCAGGACACAGACAGAACGTACGAATCTATCAGGAAAAGTAGTGGAATCGGCCAAACGCCGAAAAAATGAGTGATTGGTCCGCAGTCTACTGGTAGCCACGCGCCTGTAACTGAAACAGTTCGGCGTACCGACCGGCTTTGGCCAGTAGTTCATCGTGCGAACCAATTTCCAGAAATTGCCCGTTTTCGAGCACCAGAATCCGGTCGGCCATGCGTACGGTTGAGAAGCGGTGCGAAATAAGAATCGCCGTTTTCCCCTGCGTCAGTTCGGCAAATCGCTGGAACACTTCGTACTCAGCGCGGGCGTCGAGGGCGGCCGTGGGTTCATCCAGAATCAGCACCTGCGCATCGCGCATGTAGGCCCGGCCGAGTGCCACTTTCTGCCACTCGCCACCCGAGAGTTCAACGCCTTTGGCAAAGCTGCGGCCCAGCACCTGTTCGTAGCCGCCGGGCAGTTTGGCAATCACCGAGTCGGCCAGACTTTGGTGGGCCGACTGCTCGATGCGCGGCTGATTGGTACGTTCGTCGATATTCCCCACGGCGATGTTAACGCCCGCTGTCATTTTAAACTTCACGAAATCCTGAAAAATAACACCCACGTTCCGGCGCAGATCGTCCAGATCGTACTCGCGCAGGTCGCGGCCATCGAGCAGAATCCGTCCTTCGGCAGGATCATAAAGCCGGGCGAGCAGCTTAACAAGGGTCGTTTTACCGGCTCCATTCTCGCCCACCAAGGCCAGTTTTTCGCCCGCTTTCAGGGTAAAATTCAGGTGCCGGTTGGCCCAGCGCTCCGAATTGGCGTATTTAAAGCCAACGTTCTCGAATACGAACCCTTCGCGAATCGGACGCGGGAACAAGAGCGGTTTTGTGGGTGAGTCGATGAGGGCCTTTATCGCGAAGAAGTCGAACAGGTCCTGTAGATATAACGCTCCCTGCGATACGCTCGTGAACCGCGAGAGAATGCCTTCCAGCAACCCGCGCAACTGCCGGAATGAGCCGGCCAGAAACGTCAGCGTTCCCAGCGTGAGCGCCCCGGCGACCGTTTGGGTGATAATGATTCCATAGGCCACGTAATACCCCAGCGTGCCAATGGCCGACAGTAACGTACCCCACGAGGCCCGACGAATGGCCAGATCACGGTTTTTCTGGTAATACAAACTCGATAATTCCCGAAACCGATTGATGATAAAGCCCGACAGGCCAAAGATCTTGACTTCCTTGGCCGTTTCGTCGCTGGCTCCCGTGTAGCGCAGGTAATCCAGTTCGCGTCGTTCGGGGGTCCAGCTGCGAGTGAGCGAATAACTCTGCTGGTTAAAATAATTCTCACCCAGAAACGCCGGGATTACGGCGACCAGGAGCAGTAACAGCAACCACGGATTGAACACCACCAGACCAGCGGCCAGAAACGCCATCGTAATAAAGTCCTGCACCTGCCCGAACACTTGCGAAAGCAGTACCGTTCGTCCGTTGGTCTGCTGTCGGGCGCGTTCGAGTTTATCGTAAAACGTGGCATCCTCAAACTGTTCGAGGTCGAGCGTAGCCGCGTGCTCCATGATCTGCACCGACGTTCGGTTAGCAACCAGATCGCCCAGCAAACTATCCATCAGGGATATGGCCCGGCCCAGCGCGTCGGAGAAAATGGCCAGTCCAAATTCGGCGGCTATCAGCGTAAGCAGGTATCGGGTGCTGTGATCGGTGGATTTAGTGGTCAGGCGGACCACCTCGTCGATGATAAGTTTGCCGATATACAGGGTTGTGACGGGAAGTGCCGCCCGGGCGATACGGACAATGGCATTGCCCACAAATAGCCGGGGCGAGGTTTGCCAGACGATTTTGAAAAAAGCAGGCAGATTACCCAGGGCGTTCAGGCGTTGCCGCCACGACAATTGGGTATCAGCGGAGGGCTTGGGTGTGGTGCGGGAGTCCGGTTTTTCAGTTTTTGCCATAGGTTGAATACGCACGCTTTTAACTCATTGGGAGCCGGTGAGTTGGGCCGCTTTTTGTAATTTCACAAAAAACAACGGGTAATCGTTCCCCCTCAATCCCACAGGCCCCGGTTATGAAAAAATCATTCTCACAGGCATTTGAGCAATTCTCGTCCGCAGTTACTGAAGCCACCGGCAGTTCATGGGCGTTTCTGACCGCCTTCTCCACTATACTTGTCTGGATCGTGAGCGGCCCGCTCTTCAAGTTTTCGGATACGTGGCAGTTGGTAATCAATACCGGTACCACCATCATTACGTTTCTGATGGTGTTCCTGATTCAAAAGTCGCAGAATAAAGATGCGCTGGCTACGCAGATCAAGCTAAACGAATTGATTGCCACGCACAGCGAGGCCAGCAACCGGCTGTTAAACGTGGAAGATTTGTCTGAAGTAGAGTTGCGGGCCCTGCACAAATTCTTCGGCCGACTGGCGGATAAAGCCAAGCAGGATGATAACCTGACGGACTCCCATTCGATTGCCGTAGCCGAAGAGCTGCACGTCGAAAAGCAGCTTAAAACCCGAAGCCGCCGAAATCGGGCTACCAAAAGATGAGTGCTTAAAACCCGACTTTCACCACGTCGCGCACCCCCGAAACGGTTTGCTCTTCCAGGTTGAAAATATCGGCCAGCGTCGTAGGTGCCGTTACCCGGTGTTCAGAACCCAAGTGGGTAAACAGCCGGTTGGCTTTTTCGGGCGTGAGTTTACCAAACGCATAATCAACCATCAGGCGGCCCCGGCGCAGCAGGGCTTTGTCTAACAGGCTCTTACTGGCGTTGAAGGTGGCAATGATCTGAATGTGCATGCAGTCGGCGAGCAGGCCATCCGTCAGGTTCAGAATGTTGGAAACGCTGTTGGTATCGCCCCCGGCTTCGCGCGATTGCAGAATCCGCTCGGCATCCTCAATAATCAGAATCGAGTCGCGGTTATCCAGCAGAAACGGTATAAACTCCGGTGCCGTCAGGAAATTGGTCATGTAGGGCGGCAGAATAAGCATATCCTTCTGCACCAGCGAACTCAGGTGCTTGATATAGGTCGTTTTACCCGTACCCGGCTCGCCATGCAATAAAATCAGACCCTTGCCCTTGGGTTGCGCCAGCAGTCCAACCAACCGTTCGTGGACGGCGGGAAAATCGTCGTTATAATGTAAATCAAGATCAATGTTTGGGGGCAGAATTTCTACCCGTTCAGTATGCAAACCACCCAACCCACTCTGAATCAGGTAGATATGCGTCTGATTCTTTTCGTGTTCGTATTTATGTTCGTAAACGCCATCCAGCAGCGCTTTCACCACTAATTCGTCCCGAAAAAAGCCCTCCATCCGGCCAAACCGCCCACTGGCAATTTCCAATTTCAGCAACACCCCGTCGTCATGCTGCAATACGCGCTCGGTCGTGTTCCAGCCTTCCTCGTTCAACCGAACCGTTGAGTTGACCACCCGAAACCCCCGATTTTCGAGCATCGGCTGGATGCTCAACTGAAAATCATCGCTGAAATGCAGGTAATTGGGGTAGGCACCAAACACCTGCACGAAATGGGCAGCCAGAGGAAAATCGTGCTCCAGATCGCCGGGAATGTAAAGGTCGTTGATGAGTTGTTTATTGGGCATAGACTGGTCAGCTAACCAATGCAGGTTAAGATTTTTAAGGTTAGCGTTATCAAGGTTACGGCTCAAAGTGAGTCTGTTAGCGGGTTAAGGAGCAATTTACTAATAAAACTACCACCATTTACACATAAATTCCGTCAATAGTTGAAGGTTAGGTTATTCAGCGCGTATTTAAAGACCAGTTCGTGCGCACTTTTCTGCGGGTAAAGCGGGTTCTCGACTGTTTGCGAACTGAACGCGTACCCCACCCGTATGGCTTTGGAGAGCTGGTATTCGGCCAGTGCCTGCACGTAGTTGGTGGGTTGTATGCCCAGGCTGTTTGTACGCAGCGACAGCCCCAGCCCGAGTCGTTCGCTCACCCAAAAGCGGGCATTCAGGTCGATGCCAAGCGGCCGGCCCGAAGCCCGGGTGACCAGAACGGACGGTATCAGCACCAGTTCATCAGAGAGGTTCAGTTTGGTACCGGCTTGAATAAACAGCGGCAGTGTTGCCTGATACTGCGCCTGCCCCGACAATACCACGCCTTTACTGATCAGTTCGGGAACCGAGATGCCACCAAAAAACGTAGGCGACTGGTAATAAATGCCGACGCCGACGCTACCCACGGCCTGACGGGCATTAAAACCGCCCGTCACCTGATCGTAAACCGGCAGCACGTTTACGCCCCCCTGTAGACCAAACGCCAATTTAGCCAGCGCGGGCAGGTCGATGCGGTAAGCTACACTGCCATATACCCCCGTGGTACCGTAGGTACTTAACTGATCGTTCTGAAACTGCAACCCCAGCCCGACTTTACCGTTTGCAACAGCCCCGTCGCCCGCGAAACTCTGCGAAACCGGACTGCCTCCATTGCCCGATAGCAACGCCCCATTCTGGGCACCAAACCATTTTCGGCGAAACATCAGGGTCATGTTCAGGTTGTCGCGGCTACCCGCGTAAGCCGGGTTAATGGCCAGCGGATTGAGCAGGTACTGTGAATACATCATCTCTTTCTGCCCGAAAGCTACAGTGGCTGTAAACAGAGAAAAGAGCGAATAAATAAAGGTAGCGTAGCGACTGAAACCCATAGATGTAGTTAGATAAAGGTTGAAATTGGCGGGTTTCCGGCGTAAATCCAATCGGGGGCAGGTTAAAATAGCATGAATTCGGGAGTAGCTCATGGCTCTGCGAGCTGGTTGCAGCGTAAAGCTGATCCCATAATACCCTTAAAATAAGCGAATCCCGGCTGGTTGTCTGAGCGAAAGCGGACTTTCGGGCAATAGACAACCAGCCGGGATTTCGGTAGTAGGCAGAAAATGGCTACTCGACCGCCAGAATCTTAATCTCAGTCCGGCGGTTCAGCTGATACTCTTCTTCGGTGCAGTTCATCCCGTCTTTACACTTGTTAACGGGCATGGTTTCGCCGTAGCCGTTGGCCGTCAGCCGCCGGGCCGGAATACCTTTCGTTTTCAGGTAGGCAACAACCGTTTTAGCCCGGTTTGCCGATAACACTTTGTTGTACTGGGCCGATGCCCGGCTATCGGTATGCGACCGCATTTCGATTTTCATGGACGGGTATTTCTGCATCAGCTCGACCAGTTTGTCCAATTCGGCAGCGGCTTCAGGACGAATATCCGACTTATCGAGGTCGTAGTAGATGTTATCAATTTTAATCACATCGCCCTTGCGGAACATGGTAATATCGGGCGAACCGATCCCGTTGCGGTAGAGATGCCCGCCCGTTGTACCCATGTTGGCTTTCCGGGCCTCAAAGGTGTAATCGCAGCCGAGTTGCGTTTTGAACTCGTATAGGCCATCAGAATTGGTCATCGCTTCCTGCCGACTACTGTCGCAATCACTGATGATGATGACCTGTACACCGGCCAGGGGTTTTTTGGTTTTTTGAGCCGTCACCCGGCCCCGCACGACGGGCAGTAAGGTGGTTGGGCGGGCCACCTCCCAGACGGGTTGCCCCAGCGGAATGTCTAAGCGGGAAGGCTTATCATCATCGAGACCCCGGGTCGAGAAACCAATCTGATTATCCACATAACCGGTGTGTACCGCCACAAACCTGAAGTCGCCATCGGCATCTAAGCAAAGCCGGATGTTGCCTTCACCATCCGTTTTGAGCTGTTTTTTCTCGCTCAGGCCGTCCTTGTTTTCTACCTCAACCAGGCTGTTTTCGAGGGGTGCCTTCGTCTGGGCATCGTACACATTCACGATCAGTTCGCGGCAGGGGTAAATGGGTCCCTCGCGGGTGAACCGGTAAATATCATCGTCGGCCCCGCCGTTTTTGCGGTTGCTGCTGAAGAAGCCCCCTTTCCGTTCGCCGTCGGTCACTAAGCCAAAATCATCTTTACTCGAATTGATGGGTTCGCCGAGGTTCTGCACCGCCAGCGCCTTTTCGCCGGTATTGACTAACTGAGCAAAGAAAATATCCAGCCCGCCGAGGCCCGCATGGCCATCCGACGCGAAGTAAAGGTTCCCCTTCTGATCTACGTAGGGAAACATTTCGCTACCCTTTGTATTGACCGTACTACCCAGGTTAACCGGTGCGCCCCAGCCTTTCCCATCCCAGCGGCTGACGTAAATATCCGTGCCGCCAAATCCACCCGGCATGTCCGACGCAAAATAAAGCAGTTTATCGTCTTTACTCAGCGACGGGTGCCCGGTCGAGTATTCATCGCTGTTAAAGGGCAGTTCTGCCACGTCTTCCCAATTACCATTCGTCTGGGTGGCCGTATAGAGTTTGAGTTTATTAATGCCGTCGCTGCTCTCGCGGTATTTGCCGTTGTTGTAGTTGTTACGCGTGAAGATCACCCTGGCCCCGTCACGAGTGAAGGTCGCCGGGCCTTCATGGTACTTGGAATTGAGCGTTTTGCTGAACTGATCCGATTCCGTTACGGGGGTATCGTAGTAGCCTAATCCCGCCGTTACATTGCTGCCGCCATAGAAGCCCACCGTCCGCGAATCGTTGGACGTTGACGCGGTGTAGTCATCCCGGCCCAGCATCCGGCTCGTTTTGGCGCGGGCAGCGGCTTTTTTCGCTTTCGATCCACCCAGCGTGGCCGGTGCATCGTCTTTCAGGGCGGCCACATCGGGGGCGTAAAACAGGTCAAGAAACGGCGTGTTGTTCCAGTTAAAAATCCGCTTTGTGCCGCCCCCACCCCCACCGGACGATACAAATACCAGCCCATTCCGGTAATAAACCGGGCTGAATTCGGCTTTGTTGGTGTTCACATCCAGAAAACTCACCTTATAGCTGCCCGCGTTTTTGGCCAGTACCGTCACATCGCGGTAGAGTTTGGTGAATGTCGGACTCCGTGGATCGTCCTTGCGATAGGTGTTGTAGGTTTCATAAACCGCCTGCGCTTCCTTGTACTTACCATTAGTGGCCAGCGCCTGCGCGTAGTACAGATAGCTGTCGGCGTATTCGGTGGGCAGGTCTCCCCCACTGATCAACTCACGGTACGCTTTTTCGGCGTTTGGCGCGTCCCGAAGCTGCCGGTAGCCATAGGCCAGTTTAGCGCGTACGGCCCGTAGTTCACCTTCGGTCAGAGGAGTGGATGAGTGCAGCAGTTGTTCGTATAGTTCGGTAGCTTTGGTATAAGCCAGCTGATCAAATTGCTGGTCGGCCTGTTTCAGCAGCGATTGCGCCAGCACCGGTTTCCCCAGCGACAGCGTGAGCAAACAAATGAACGTAAAACGAAGCATAGGTAAGAACGATTGAAGGGCGAACGATGGGGTTAAACACGAAAAAAAGGCATATTCCCGACGCGAACGTCAATGAATATACCTTTTGCTGTAGCAAATACTGCGCCGAAAACGATCAGAAATAACGGGGTGTCAGGATCTTACTCTTACCAAAACCGAATTCGTACCGCAGCATAAACTCGTGCGAATTAGGCCCGTACGTTTTCAGGTTATTCAGTGTCCGGTCGAAGGCATAGCCCAGCCGCAGTTGATCGCTTATCTGAAGTTCCACCATGCCGACGATGGCGTCATTGCTGTCGTTATTCCAGGAATAAAACTGGTTTTTACGGAACGAGGTACCAATCGCAATCCGGTCGTTAAACCAGAGGTTGACGTTACCATCAATTCCCAGCGGAGCCCCTTCGGCGTATTTCACCAGAAAAGACGGTTTAATCTTGATCGTTGGGCTCAGTCCGATCACGAACCCGGCCGTACCATAGGCGTGCCGACGCAGAGTGGCGCGGGACGTAGGCGTTTCATAATCAGAAATCCGGTTTTTCAGTAGATATGGCACAGATAAACCAAAGTAACCCCGGTCGTTGCTCACATAAATCCCCGTACCGAAGTTGGGCAGAATCTTGCTGAAGTTCTGCGCAAAAGCCGGGTCCACCGGCCCTACTCCACCGGGTGTTAGCAGGGCTTCGCTGTAGTTGGCCCGGTAGCTCAGGGCACCGCCCTGCAACCCCAGCGCCAGCGTCGAGCGTTCGCCGAGTTTGATGCGGAAGGCGTAGGACAGGTACGCACCGGTCTGGTTGATAAGTCCGATTTTATCGTTGCTCAGTTGTAGCCCAACACCTACCCGCTCGTTGTTGATAGGCATATCAGCGGTGAAGGTGGCCGTCTGGGGGGCACCCTCAATACCAATCATCTGCGCCCGGTAAAGAGCCGTCATGCTCAGCACGTCGCGGCTGCCGGCGTAAGCCGGGTTGAGCGCCATCATGTTAAACATGTACTGCGAGAACATTTTGTCCTGCTGCGCCCGGACCTGACTGCTGCCGGCCCCGAAGGCCAGCAGCAGTACACCTGCCCAGAGTTTGAAAGAGTGTTTGGTAAACATCACTATTAGCGGTTAATGGTCATGTAGCGTACAAACTCGCGGCCATCACTCAGTCGGACGAGGTAGAAGTACGTTCCTTCCGGCAGTCCCTGTGCGTCGCCATTCAGCACACCCGTGTTAGAGGTACCGTTCCAGTCGTTCTTGTAGTCGTCGCTCTTGTAAACGACATGGCCCCAGCGGTTAAAGACTTCGAGGTGAACCGTCAGGCCCTGTGTTCCCTGAATGACGAAGTAGTCGTTGATTCCATCATTGTTGGGCGAGAAGCCTTCCGGTATGAAGAGATCAGCCAGCGGTGTGACTGTCAGCACCAGCGGTGTAGGCTGACTTTCGTTCGTATCCGATGGGTTTCCGTTGCCATTCAGGTCAGGATTCAGACCATTTGTTGACAGATCGGTAACAACTACCGTACCAGACTTGGCCGCGCCGTATACCGTATTCAGGAACGTACTGGTCTTGCCGGTCGTCGATACATTGATGGTAATCAACAGCGTATCGACTTTGCCGACGGCCAGTTTACTGCTGCTGTCGGCCAGGGTAAGCCGCGTATCGCCGACTCCGTTGAAGAGCGGATTCAGTTTCAGCTGACTGCCCGCCGAGGCTTTCGGCGTTCCAACCATCGTGTAACTGGCACCGGTCAGCGGACTGAACACCTTCGACAGGGTATCGGTCAGCAGTACGTTGGCCAGTGCCTGCGTGCCGTAGTTTCGGACGACAACGCGGTAGGTGACGTTGTAGGTACCGTTCTGCTGCCGGACCGTATCGCGGATGGACAACGCCAGACCCAGGTGCGGATCACCCGGCACACCGTTTAGCGTGATAGCGGTTGGCGTACTGTTGTTGCGCGGATCAAGGTCATTGTCCGGGTCCGGGTTAATACCGCTCGTCGAGGTATCGCGTACCGCCAGACTGCCGTCTACCGGAGTAGCAAGTGCAATGGCCGAGTTATAGAAGCGCAGCGAGTCGGCGTTCTTCACGTTCACCCGTACGGTGAAGCTCAGGCTCCGGCTGGCCCCAACCGGCAGTGTACTCAGGCTATCTTTCAGCATACTTGTCAGCAGACCCTGCCCCGAGTAACCCGGATTAACGGTCAGACCCGCATCGGCAGTCACGGCTATTACGTTGCTCACGATGAGCGCCCCGTGGCCGAAGGTCTTGTTCAGGTTGTCAATGACCTGTACATTCTTCAGTGCCACCGAACCGGCGTTGGCTACCCGGATGGTATACGGTATGTCATATACCCCATCCTCAACCCGCGTTGGCGTACCCACCGACTTGGCGACACCGACCAGCGCGACAGGCAGGTTAAAGCTCACCGGTGTTGGCACAGCCCCGGCTGGTGTCGGATCGAAACCGTTATTCGACAGGTCGCGGACGACTACGGTGCTGCTCTCCGGTTTAGCCGACGCGTACACACTGCTGTAGAACGGTCCGACAGTAGCGCCGGGCTTCACATTGACGATGAACGTCAGCGAGTCGGTAGCCCCGGCGGCCAGCGTACTGCCCCCACTGAAGAGGAAGTACGGAACCGTGCTGCCGTTGTATTCGCTCACAGGAACCAGACCACTGCCAGGCCCAACCTTCGGCGGACTCACCACCGTGTAGGTAACGGGCGCTTTGAAGGTGTTGCTCAACGAATCGAGCAGGCTTACGTTCGTCAGTTTTACCGTGCTGTAGTTTTTGACCGTCACCTTGTAAGTCACGTTATAACTATTATCCGGCTGTTTCACGGCGCGTACCACGGCCAGGGCGACACCCAGTTGCGGAGCCGATGCTGCCTGCAATCTGAATACCGTAGCCCCGCTGTTGTTATTCGGATTCCCATCGTTGTCTGGGTCAGGGTTGGCACCAGCCACCGAGTTGTCCTGCAACAGCGTACCCGAGTTCAGCGCCGTTACCAGTGCCGTGTTGGCGAAGCTGCGGGTCGTGTCGGCTTTGTTCACCCGCACACTTACCGTCAGCTGAACGGACTGGTTCGCACCGGCCGCCAGCGTACTGTTCGTCGAGTCGAGCAACTGAATGGCCGTACCCGTACCGGTGAAGGTCGAACTTGGTTTCAGCGTCGAACCGGTTTCGGTCGTGACCGTCACCTTCTGAATCGTGTGCGTAGCGAAGACGCGGCTCAGGTTATCCGTGATCTTCACGTTGGTCAGCGTGGTGCTGCCGTAGTTGCGGACGTAGAAGGCGTAGGTAGCATCGAAGGTCGTGTCGCTGGTAAATTTCGCACTCACCAGATTTTTAGCCAGACCAGTCGCCACCGGTAGCCCTACGGCACTCGACGTATCACGTACCGTCACGCTCGACGTATCGTTCTTGGCGATTGGATCGAGCAGATCGGTGTAGGTGATCAGCGCTTTATTCACAATCGGTCCTTTTATCGTTACGTTAGCCAGGAAGGTGATCGAATCGCTCTGACCAACCGCCAGACTGTCGAACCGGCGGGTGATGATGCCGTTGCTCAGTTTGAAGTTCGTAGCACCCGGCACCAGCGACAGGCCCGTTGGCAGCACATCGCGGATGTCGATACGGCGGGCGATGGCCGGACCATTGTTCTTCACCCGGATGGTGTATTTAACCGGCGTACCAGGTTTCACAATCGTGCGGTCGGCTGTTTTGGCGATACTTACGTCGGCCTTGAGGGTGTCGCCTTTGCAGTTGAACACGCTCACGGTCACGATGCCCGGCAGACTATAGCAACCCTGCGCCGTTTTGGCGTAGACATACACCGTACCCGGCCCGTTCACGACATGACCCGAGATGAGGCCACCCGCAGGCAGTGCACCAAGCCGGAACTCGTAGGTCGTACCCGCTGCGGTTGTCCCAACAATAGCCCGGTTAAGGTCTACCGTTGTTTCGGGACAGATGTTGCGAATGTTCGCCACGACGGGTGTTGGTGCCGGTTCGTTCACGACAATCGTCACCGGCTCCGACGGTACCGAACTACAGCCATTGGCGTCGAACAGCGTTACGGTATAGGTACCGCTGGTTTTCACGACTATTTTCTGGGTCGTTGCTTTCGTGCTCCACTTGTAGGTGTAGCCAGCGTCGGCCTGCAGCGTTACCGAGTCACCGAAGCAGAAGCTCGTTGCGCCGATCACTTTCGCTACCGGTACGGTTTTGATGCCGGTGACGGTAAGCGACATGGCATCTGATACCGCCGGGCAAGTCGCGTTGTTCGACTTCGCCGTCAGCGTCAGCGATACCACACCCGTCTGCACGTCCTTCAGCGAAGCGGTGTAGGTAGCCGTTGGCGAGAATGGATCGTTGAAGGTACCCGTACCCGATGTGGTCCAGTAGACCGAAGCCACCGTTCCCGTAGTCTGACCCGACAGTTTGTAGTCTTTGGCGGCACAGACCGTAGCATCGATACCGGCATTTACCGTAATCGGATTCTGCGCGCAGGCTACCTGCTGGTCACAGGTCGTAATCTGCACGTGAATAATGCCCGGCAAACTGTAGCAACCCGCAGCCGATTTCTCAACTACATAGTACGTACCGGACGTCAGCACCGCCGTTGGCGAGGCCACTTTCGTCGTCAGGGCCGCATCCGTGTAGTACTCGTACACGCTGCCCGCTGTCAGCGTACTGCTCACACCCTTCGTCAGATCAACCGTTTTAAACGGACAGGTATTGGCGCGGTCGGCCGTTTGCGGCTGGGCCACCGTTGGCGTTACCACCACGCTGACCGGTTTCGAGGCCGAACCGATGCAACTCGTTGTCGAGAAACACTGCGCGGTATAGGTAGTGCTGGCAGTCGGCGTGACCGTGATGCTGGTGCCGGTCTGGTTGTTCGACCAGAGCACCGTCAGACCCGACTGGCAACCCGCTGCGGTCAGCGTTATTGGTACACCGTTGCAGGTAGTCGTGCTGGTAACACCCGTTGCCGAACCCGCTATGCTGATCGTTGGGATAACCGGCACCGTTACATTCACCTTGGCTGGCAGCGAGAAATCACTCACGCACTCGCCGATGGCGCACTTGGCCTTGAACTCATTCAGGGCCGTAGTTGGCGTTACGGTGATGCTGTTACCCGTTGCTCCGGTTGACCATTGGATTACGCCTTTATCGCAACCCACAGCTGTCAGTGTAGCCGTCTCACCGGCGCAGACCGTCAGGCGGTTACTGGCCACCGTCGGTACAGTTGGGTTAACAACCTCAACATCAATCATATTGGAGAAATCACTCGTCACCCCGTTTTCGGTACAGGTTGCGCGCTGCCAGGTCGTTTCATAGAGTTTCAGGTTCAGTACCTTACCCGTGTACTGATTGAACCACGTGACAACCCCATTACAACCCGTTGCGGTCAGCGATACGGTTCCGCCGTAGCAGACAGTGTAGGTGTTCGTCGCAATCACGGGTGCCGGCAGGTATTTCACCTTCACCTGCGCCCCCGTCACGTCGAGGTCGGCGCAGACTTTCGTGCTGGCAATAGTATTCAGGATATCCGATCCCTTCGTTTTGCCGAGTTGAACCGTCGACAGATCCAGGTAGTCTTTATCAGCCTTGTTGCTATCGTATACCAGTGTATGAATCGTGTAGAGCGCCGTAGTATCCGCCGTTATGGTGAACGATGCCGCCGAACTCAGCTGCTGTACAACCAGGTCAGCACCTTTGGTCAGCGCATACAGTACAGTGTAGCCCGCCGGTACAAACCGGCCACCGGCATCCTTCGCGGTGATGGTTGCCACCTTGCCTTTCTGGGCGGTGATCAACGGCGTATCAGTCGTCAGCGAACCGGCTTTTGCCAAGCAGCTACCCGGTACGTTCACTTTCACACTGACCGATGGATCGCTCAGGCAAGTGCGAAATTTACACTGGGCGTAAAGCGTCATAGTCGCCGTTGGCTTGATGACGATGGTCGAGCCGGTTAAGCTGTTCGACCAGCTCACGACGCCGGGGCAACCTGTGGCCGTCAGCGTGACACTCTGCCCGGCGGTGACGTTGGTGGACGATACTGCTACAGTTGGTGCTACCACAGGAACCACCATGATGGTGTATGTGGCCGATGTCGGGCTGACACAGGCGCCATCTTTACAGAATACGGTGTATCCTGTCGTCACTGTCGGTTTCACGTCAATGGTTGGGGTTGTTGCCCCGGTGCTCCACATTGGCGTGCCGACGCAGTTACCCGCGACCAGATTCACCGATTCGCCCGGACAGATAACCGTGGTGCTGCAGGTTACCGTTGGTACGCCCGGCGTCGTCACCGTGATTTTCACCGTCGATGATTTCGGACTGCCACAGGCTGTGCCTGAGGTTGGCTTACAAACCGCGTAGAACTCATTCGCCTGAACCGTTGGCAGCACGGTTACGCTTTGCCCCGTCTGGTTATCCGACCAGAGAATCGTACCGGCGCAGTTGGCAGCGGTCAGAGTTACGGATGCCCCGTTGCAGACTGTCAATGCCGAAGCCGTTACCGTTGGGGCTGTGCCGGTCGTGCCAACGTTCACCCGAATGGTATTGGAGTTGGCGCTCTTGCAGCTACCAAGCGTACAGTAAGCGTAGTAGTCGCCGGACTCAACCGCCATAAAGGTGAGCGTCGATCCGGTTGCATTGTTGCTCCAGCGTACCGTGCCATTGCAGTTGGCGGCTGTCAGCGTGACGGATTCACCCGCGCAGAACAGCGGCTTGGCCGGTTTAACCGATACCGTTGGCACCGTTGGGGAAACTACCGCGATAGTCATTGGTTTCGACCGGTCGCTCAGGCAGCTGCGGACTTTACACTGTGCGTAGTAGTTCTGCGTGGCCGATGGCGATACCGTAATGCTGGTTGCCTGCGTAACGCCATTGCTCCAGATCACACTGCCTTCGCAGCCAAACGCGGTCAGCGTAACGGTACCGCCTACGCAGATGGTATCGGCACTGGCCACTACCGTTGGTACAGCTGGTGTCACGATTCTGATGACGTAATTATCGGATTTCGGACTGATGCAGTTACCCGACGAGCAGACTACATAGAACGTGTTGTTCGTAGCCGTTGGGAATACGGTGATGCTGCCCGTTGTTTCCTGGGTGTTCCAGAGTGGCGTACCGATGCAGTTTTTCGCTTCGAGCGTTACCGACTCGCCCGGACAAACGACCGTCGTGCTGCAAACTACCGTTGGTTTCGGCAGATCAGTACCAATATCAATGGTCTTCTCGGCGGGTACGCTCAGGCAGCTGTTCACGCGGCACTGTACCGTGTACGTCGTTTTCGAGGTTGGCTGCACCACAATGGAGGTAACACCCTGCTGCCCTTCCGACCAGACCGGCTTGCCGGTCTCACAGCCCGTCACGGTCAGCGTTACTGAACCGCCCGGACAGATCGTTGGCGAAGAAGCCAGAATCGTTGGCTGCTTCAGATCGAGCACCGTAATGGTGATCTCTTTGGACTTCCCGCTCGAGCAGGTTGTCGTGACGCAACTGGCGTTATAGGTAGTCGTGATCAGCGGACGCACATTCACGATGCCTCCCGTCTGACCATCAGACCAGACGATGGTACCGTCGCAATCCCGAGCTGTCAGCGTCGTAAACTCTCCCTTACAGATTTCCGTAATAGCGCAGTATACACGCGGTGGCAGCAGGCTACAGGCTTCGGTCGAGATGGCCGCCTGCGAGGTATCGTTCTGTGTTTTACCTGGATCGTTATCCGGGCTACGAACAACAGCCACGTTTTTAACCATACCCGAACCAGTCAGTGTGGTTTCGATCAGCAGGGTGCGGCTGGCACCGGCATTCAACTGTCCGATTGTCCAGATACCCGTAGCGGCACTGTATTCGCCCGACGGTGTAGTACTGACGTACGTCAGACCAGCGGGCAGTGTCTCGCTGACCGTTACCGATTTGGCCGGTATCGCCCCCTCGTTCTTAACCGTGATTGAGTAGGTCACCTGCTGCCCCGTATGGAATGGGCCAGGCGTTATCACTTGTTTGGTAATGGCCAGGTCGGTCAGGCAGGCATCGACGATGGTTACCGTCACGGTGGCCGGACTGCTGTAGCATCCTTCTTTCGTTTTCTCGAAGAGATAATACGTACCGGCCGTTACGGCGGTCTGGTTGGCCACAATCGGGCTGGTCGCCAGTGCCGTCGTGTGGAACTCGGTTACACTACCCGGCAACAGAGTGTTGGTGGCGTGTACCGTCGTCAGATCGGCTGTTGTTTTCGGACAAACGTTGGCAAGCTGACTCACCACCGTTGGCGTAGCGGGTTTCGGCACCGTAATGACTACGGATTTAAGTGCGCTTTTGCACCCGGCCGGGCTTGTCGCCTGCGCATAATAGGTCGTGGTGGCGGTTGGCTCCACGCTTAAGGTCTGCCCGCTTTGGGTGGTGGTAAAGGACTGCCCGCCCGCTGCCGACAGGAACCACTGAATGGTTGCACCGCTGACGGTGGTAGTGGCGGTTATCGTTGCTTTGCCACCCGCGCAGATAGTTGTTGTTGCCAGATTCGCCGAAACAATCAGATCAACCGGCGTTGTGCAGGTTCCCGAAATACCCGCGTCAATGGTTGGGTTGTTCCGGGCCAGGCTTGTCTCGGGCTGTTTCACATCGATGGTGATGGTACCGCTCAGGCCGGTTGTAATGTTGGCGTCGCTGTCAGTTGCGCTGGTGCCCTGTCCAACCGAAGTAAAGGTCTTACCAGCTGGCAGCACAAATTTCACCTGATAGGTACCCGCTTTAAGGGAGTCGAACTGGTAGGTGCCCACATTGTTTGTGATGACCTCGTCTAATTTCAGTCCCGTCAGCACGTCGTATAACTGTACCGTAACGCCGGATACGCCCGTGTTGCCGTCGTTCTGAATCCCGTCGCCGTTGGTATCTAAGAACACCAGATCACCAATGGAGCCAAACGGCGTGACACCGGCATCCACCGTCAGGTTGGTGTGGAGCGTGCTGGAAACAGGCTGCGAGATATCGATGGTGATGATTCCGGTTTTACCATCCTTACCGGCATCGCTGTTCTGCTCAACCGGTACACCTGGTGCCGTTACGGTGGTGAGCACGGAGCCGGTCGGCACAGTAAACTTCACATAATAGGTACCCGAGTCCAGGGCATCGAAGACGTAACTGCCATCGGTGCCCGTTGTAGTCGTTCGCAGTAAGGTATTCGTCGAGGCACTGTAGAGTTGAACGGATACGCCCGGCACACCCGGTTCAGCATTTGCTCCGGTCGTGGGGCCCTGACGACCATCGCCGTTGTAGTCATACCAAACGAAGTTCCCGATTTTACCATCACTCAGGGATGGCAAGACAAAGCCGGCATCGACCGTCGTGTTCACCTCGCCCGAACTCAGGGTCAGGCTCGTGGTACGTCCCGTTACCGGGTTCAGGTCACTGTCTTTGGTTTTATCGGTACCCGAAAGGGGTGTTGTGACGGAGTAGTTGGCCGGCGTGGAGAAGCCAATCGTATAGGTATTGCTGCTACCCGGTGTCAGACCCGTGAAGATGTATAAACCAGCGGGGTCGGTCACAGTGGTAGCGACAGCGGTACCATTCTGGTAAAGCGTTACGGTTACACCCCCGATTGGTGCGTCGCCCGTATCCTGAACACCATCTTTGTTATTATCGGCAAAGACATAGCTACCCAGACTGGCCAGCCCGATGTAGCCCATATCGATGGTTTGATTGAATTCATTGGCCGTCAGGCTAAAGGTCTGCGATGTCAGGCCCGTTACCAGATCACCATCGGAGTCTACGGCATCATCAGTGCCGGCATTAGCCAGTGTAGCCGTCAGCCCGGCGGGGGCCGTGAAGCTCACTGAGTAAGGTACACCCAGTTGTAAACCGGTGAAACTGTACAGACCGCTCAGATTCGTGGTGGTACTGGCAACAACGGTACTGCCCTGCAACAGGGTGACGACTACGCCGGAAATGGGTTTATCGCCCTCGTCCTGAATTCCGTTGTGGTTTAAATCGCCGAAGACGTAGTTACCCAAACCAGCAGTGAGCGGTGTGAATCCAGCATCAATACTGTTGTTAGTCTCACCCGAAGCCAGGGTCAGACTCGCCGTCAACCCGCTCGCCAGCACATCGCTGTCTGCCGCCCTGTCTCCACCGGCGAGTGGCGTTGTCAGGCTGTAGTTGGCCGGGGTGCTGAAGCCGACTGCGTAACTGTTGCTGCTACCCGGTGTCAGGTTAGGGAAACTATACAATCCATCCACACCCGTTACGGTAGTAGCAACGGCGTTCCCATTCTGATAGAGCGTCACCGTGACCGAAGCCATCGGCGTATCGGTGCCATCCTGAATGCCATTCTTGTTGTTATCAGCGAAGACGTAGTTCCCCAGCGTAGCCGTTTTATAGAAACCGGCATCGACCGACTGGTTAAACTGACTGGCCGTTAAGATATACGGCTGCGTCGTCAGCCCGTTTGTACCCGCGTCGGAATCGGAGTTATCATCTCCCACGTTGGCCAGCGTTGCCGTATAACCCGATGGAGCCGTGAAGCTCACCGAATAAGGCACACCTACCTGCAGGTTATTGAAACTATAGAAACCGCTCTGGTTTGTATTGGTCGTAGCGACAACCGTATTCCCCTGCAACAGGGTGACAACCAGTCCCGAGATGGGTTTATCATCCCCATCCTGCGTACCATTCAGGTTGACATCCTCAAAGACATAATCGCCCAGGCTGGCAGTCAATGGGGTGAATCCAGCATCGATACTGGTATTGGTTTCACCCGAAGCCAGCGTTAAGCTCGTCGTCAGGCCGCTTACCAGCACATCGCTATCAATGGTTTTATCGGTACCGGCGAGTGGCGTAGTCAGGCTATAGCTGGTGGGGGTAGTAAAACCAACTACGTAGCTGTTGCTGCTACCCGGCGTTACATCGACGAACGTATACAGGCCATTAACTCCCGTTACGGTGGTGGCGACAGCATTTCCATTCTGATAAAGCGTTACCGTGACCGAAGCCATCGGCGTATCGGTGCCGTCCTGAACACCGTTCCTGTTGGTATCAACAAAGACGTAATCACCAATGGTGGCTGATTTGTAGAAACCGGCATCGACCGTCTGATTGTATTCGCCCGCCGTTAACGTATAACTGCCCGACCGACCCGTTGCCAGACTGGCATCCGAATCGGTAGCGGTATTCCCTACGTTCGCTGCCGTTGCCGTGTAACCGGTTGGCGTACCAAACTGAACGATATAGCTATTAGCGTTGCCGGGGGTTAAGCCATCGAAACTATATAAGCCGTTAGCATCGGTACTGACCGTCTTCACGGGCGTTCCATTCAGCAGCAACGTTACCGTTGCGCTGGCGATGCCGGGTTCACCGGAATCCTGAACGCCATTGACGTTCTTATCCTCAAACACAAAATTACCCAGGCGGGCGAGGCCACCGGGTACGACGTCGATATTACAGCAATTACCCGTTGTACAGCCGTTTCGGGTTGTGGAGAACGAGTAGGCACCCGGCCCTTTGATCGTCAGCGTTCCGTCGCTGTTCACGACCGCCGAATCAGTGGGTGCCGTGAGTTGCGTTCCGTTGCGGTACCACTTAATTCCGGCGTACCCGCTGGGAATGGACACCAGAAACTGATCACCCGAGTACCACGTCAGTGGAATGGCAAAACAGGTTGCATCCGAATCATCTTCGAGCAGACTGTGGTTACCCGGCACAGAGTTCATATCCGTACCCGTTGCCGCCGTCACCTCGACGTTGTTGAACCATACGCCCTGTTCATGGACAATCAGGTTCAGTTTCAACACCACCGAATCGTTCGGAGCCAGCGCCGGAATGGTAATATCCGTGAAGTCAGCGGGAGTGGTATGGGTTACTCCGCTGCCCCGCAGTACATCCAGTGAACCGAACGTTGTGCCCCCAACCGGCAGACTATCCCGCAGGGTTATCCCGGTGGCCGCGTCAGCCCCGCTGTTTTTAACAATGATTGTGTAGTTGACCGGCGTATTGATAGCCGGTCGCTTTGGCTCGGCAATTTGCCGGACGCTCAGGTTGATCGACTGCGCTACCGCCGATGCCGAACCCGACAGAGCAGCCACCAAGGTTAGCGCCAGTATAAACAAAGCGGCCATCGGCTGAAACCGAACGGCTGAACGGAGCGGCATTTTTCCACTACATGCCAATTCGGGCGCATCCAGACGGACGGCCCGATTCATGGACATGGCAGTGGCCCGTCTCCTGTTGGGGGCGGGCCGCTTTCCGTACCACTGGCATTGATCAGGTAAAAAACGCTTTAGTAAAGATAACTCATTCATTGCGTGAGGTACTGTGGTGGTGGGTACAATGTAAGGCAGGCAGGCAACGGGTGGATCATCGGGCGGATCGGTCTGTTGATCCGTTTTCAGACTCTGGACGGGCAAAAAAAAGGAAGTGCGATCAGTGACTGTCTCTCCGGGACGAACAGACCTGAGCGCTGCGGAGCGCACCGGCGATAGCCAATACCAGGCGAGTTGCATCAAATAGTCAGTAAACCGTTCGGCGATCAACCGGATGCTGCCCCCCGAAGCCAGCAACTGAGCCGGGCCGGAGCAGGGAAGGGAAATCAACTTGTTGCCAAAACGGGTACTGCTTAACGTAGACGTTACTTTCATCTGCAACCTGATTTGGAGCTATGTCTGTTTATTGACAGGACGCCCCCTTTTGTATGATAAATGTTCAGACCGTTTATATGCGGATAAGTCACGGCTGGTACCTACCAGCGTACAGACCATTTCGACTATACAGGAAATATCTAAAACTATGCCAAATCGGGTAACCCGGTCGGATGATTAGTCTCGGCGGAGGTAATCGTTTAAGAATCACGTGAATAAAAAGGGTTAGTCTACTGGCCGAAAACGGCGTATCACGAAAGCAGGCCGGGTTCTGTGGAGTGATATTGCAGGCTTATAAATGGGGCTATTGCGCGAAAACTATGCCAAACACCCCCTTAACCATCAGGTTTATGCCCGCGCCGGTGACTTGCACCTACTGCTTAAGTAGACAAAACGCTCCGTTTCGGTCTGAAAAAAATAATCCCGGCAGTCGCTTTAAACAGACAAAAAAATAATTGGCATGGCCATCATAAATGCATTTTTAATGGGAAATCTAAACTACAAGATTCGTCAAATTACTGATCAATAAAAAAGCCACCCATAAATAGGCGGCTTTTTTATTGATCAGTAACATCAGTTCATCAGAAGTCGTAACCCAGCGTCAGGTAAGCAATAGGCTTGTTGACGACGTTATTTTCAATGCCCCAACCGTAGTCGAACTTAACGTAATAGCCCAGCAGCATGGTCCGTGCGCCCACGCCGTAGCCAATCAGGAATGGGTTTTTGAAGTTAGTGACCGTAGCCCGGAATGGAATCTTGCCATCGGCCCCGATGATCACCGTATTCAGGTTATTCTGTCGGCTGAATGGCCCTTTGCCGGTCCAGGCAGTACCAATATCCGAGAAGGCAACGAGTTGCAGATTCCGCAGGAAGTTGGACGCCACATTGCCCCGGTACAGAAACTTGACCAAAGGCAGGCGCAGTTCGGCATTGAATAATACGTGGCTGTTACCCGTCAGTTTTCCCTGCCGGAAGCCCCGCAGCGGAGCCACGAAGTCAAGGAAGAAGATATCGCGGTTATCTTCCCGGTTCTGCGCTTCGGCGTTCGGAATCAGCAGCGGATTGGTAGCCGATTGCTCTTTGTTATTGTTCTGATTAGGAATCCAGTTGTCCATCCCGCCCAAGGTACTTTGCTTGGGGGCGGCTCCGCCCGACTGACCATAAGAAAGCCGGACGGCTAACATCAGGTCGCGGTAAATGCGCTGATAGTGACGGATGTCTAAGTTGAACTTGTTAAAACTTTCGTTTTTACCCCGCAGCCCGGCATAGTCTTCATAACGGGCTTTCAGCCGGGTACCTTCCACCATGTTCAGGCCGTTCACTTTTGTGTTATCAAACACGAACTCACCCCGCACACCCGCATAGTCCGAAGCCCGGTCGCGGTTGGGCAGACCCGACAGGTCGAGCAGGCGCGTAACGGCATAGAACGGCGACACCGTAAACCGACTCGTCACCGACAACGGATAAGATGCGTTGATGGCTACCCGGTTGTACCGATACCGCTGACTGAGTCCTTCATTGTCGATAAACAGCGTCTGCCGGTCAATGCGGACGCCATAGTCAATGCGGTGCGTCAGGTTACTATACTCGGCAAACAGGTCGCTGTTGCGGAGTGTAGTTGTAATGAACAGGCCCGCTTTAATGATATGGTTCTCCAGCAGGTCGTTCATCGTCAGCGTTTGCGTCAGTCCGAAGCCCCGGACGGGATCAATCCTGAAGCCGGACCGCGAATCGTTGGCAATGAATAACCCCTCGTAGTTAAAGGGTCCCCGGATGGTTACGTTTTCCCGGCGACGGCTGCGGATCGGCCCGTTCATACCGCCCAGAGGTAGAGTCGTGGCAGCAGCCCGGCGCTGACGGTATTCGTTCGCTTTCAGTACATCGGGGTCAAACTGGTAATTGTCCGTATCTACTTCGCCGGGCCGCAACGCCAGCCGGTTCGTGGTTGCAGGCGTCAGCGCCGTTGGCTGCGTAGCCGCCGGAGCCGTTGTATCGGGTCGGGCCGCGTTCGGTCGGGCCGCGTCCGGTCGGGCGACTGCGGGTTTAGGTGGTGATGGCACCTGACCTGTAATAATGTTTCGCTGCGTAGGGGGCGTCTGAACGGTGCGGTTCGTTTCTAATCTGGCCCGGTAGCCAATCAGGGTTTCGCCGTTCTGAATGGTGCTGTAGACAAACCCGCCGGTGGTCGGGTTGAAGTCGTAGAGTTGCAGGCCAAACGGAAAGGCCGTTATCTGCCGGGTAGTATGCGTTGCGGTATCGGTGCGGTAGAGGTTCCGGATACCCGATGCATCGCTGATGTAATAGACAGCTTCTTCATTGGCCGCCGTTGGTTGCCGGGCACTGGTCAGCGAATCGGTCAGCCGCGTCAGTGACCGGGCGCGGGCACCCCCTTCGTGCACAAAAATGCTGAACTGATCGCGGATGGTTTTATAGGTCCCCTTATCCACGCCCAGCGTATCCTGCGACCGGTTAGAGGAAAACACGATCTGACGCGTTCCCCGCCCGACAAACTGCGGGTTCAGGTCGTCGTAGAGGTCGTTGGTCAACTGCTGAAAGGTGCCCCGGCCAATGCTGTACAGAAATAAATCGTTCTGCCCATTCCGGTCGGCACTCACAACCAGCCCCGACCCGTCGTCGGATGCATCAATACTGACCACCTGCGTCACGCCCTGCAACAACTGACGCTGTTTCAGTTTTGGCCGCTTCTCGAGATTGCTATATATATATAGGTACGATTTTCCTTTTTCGTCCGTAATAACAGCCAGATCGTTATCGCGCTGCCAGGCAACCAACGGCGTCAGGTTACGCATGGCAATCTGCCCATCCTGCCGGTAACCGCCCTGCAACACCGGTGTTTTCTTCTTGGTTGCCGTGTTGACTACCTCAACCTGAAAGCGGCCGTCGCGGGTGGTGGTGTAGGCAATAAACTGTTTGTCGGTACTCAGCTTGAGATTGTTGAGCCGGGTGCCGTTTGACGAGTTGATTTTCAGTTGAAAATCGTCGCTGCCCGGCTGGTAAGCCTGCAACGTTGGGTTCGCCATACCAATGTAGTAGTCACGCCATTCCCGGAGAAAACGGGGGTACGACACGCCGAGGGTACTCGAAATGCTGCTCTGCTCGTTGCGGATGATCCGCGTCAGGTTCAGAATGTTGGAAACGTTGTCTTTCCCATACTTCTGGGCGATGAAATTCCAGATAGACTGCCCAACTCGTTCGGCATCGCGCCCCGTAAGCAGCGATGGTTTTTTTACGGGATGATTGACCGACACGTCACGCATGTAATCGTCCATGTCGGTGCTCCAGCCCTCGGCAATGTACGAGGCAATACCGGGCATGAACCAGTCGGGCAGGGTGAGCAGGAGCGAACTTTGGAGAGCATCTTTCAGGCTGCCGCCGTAGAGCATGTCGTACACAAACAGCATCGACACGTCGCGGATGAGCTGTTTGCGAAAACTGACCTGATCGCCGGTAAAGGCAATTTCGAGCCGGGATTTGGCCAGGTCAATCTCTTTGCTGCTCAGTTCACCGAACGAGCTAAGCCCGATGTTACTCTGAGCCAGTTCCTGCGGGGAGTTGTAGAGAAAAATCTTGATGCGGCTGTAGGGCGTGTAACCCAGCAGCTCGGTAATGCGGTCGAAGTCGGATTCGGCGTACTGGGCCGTCAGGTTGGCCAGCTGCTCGCCATCCTGATAAAAGTACACCTCGAAATTGGTCGTTCGAACTATCTTCCAGTTGAAGTCACGGTATTGAATCCGGTTTTTCCCGAATTGCTCCAGTGCCGGGTAATTTTGGGCAGTAGCTTCCGCCAGCACACCCAGCCAAAGGCCCACTAAAAGTATGTAGTATCTGCGCATAAAGTATAAGCTAAACGACTGACATCCTGTACGCGCAAACGGTTTTGATAGTTGCTGCAACGAACCATACGGGTCAGGTCATTCCCCGAAATATAACGAAACCACCCGGCTAATATTCGCTTCCGGGTCCAATTCTTCACCGCTCCGCAGATGACCGGCCAACTGCCGGGCTAAGTACGGGGCCAGCGATACCCCTTTGGACCCCATGCCGCTGAAAATACCCGCTACCGGCTGGGTGGGATGCCAGCCCACAAACGGCCGCCGATCTTTGGTAGCGGGCCGGATACCGGCCTGTTGTCCAATAATGTGATAGGGGATTTTCAACAACTCGCGAATCTTGTTCTGGAGAAACAACCGACCATCATCGGTTGTTTGCCAGTCCATGTCATGCCAGGTGTAAGTGGCCCCAATTTTTATCGTGTGCGCGTTGAGGGGCAGAATAAAGGCCCCCTGATTCACGATGGCTTCGATGGGGTAATGATCGACAAGGGCGGTTAAAATCTGCCCTTTCACAGGGTTATAGGGCAGCCAGTTGAACAATGGATTCTGAACGCTGTGAGGCCCCTCCGCAAAAATCACTTTTTTAACGCTGTATCCGTTCCACTCCGCCGAATCAGCCTGAAACCGGATCGACTCCGGCAGCACCCGCCGGGCAATAAACTGCCCTTTTTTCAGAAAATAGCTACGAACGGCCCGCGTAAAATCGGGCAGGTTGAGCCAGCCCGACTGCGTAACGGTTAAGCCACCATAGTCGTTATGGATGTACTCACTATAGTCCTGCTCATCAGCGTCCGAAATCACGTACTGTGCCACTTCCGGGTCGGCGGTGTACGTCAGATAAGCCGCTTTCTCGGCCTCGGAGCGGTAGGGCCGGTAAATGTCGCGGGGATAAAAAAAGCGGGTATTGAGCTGTTGCTCGGCATCGGTGTAGAACTGATGCAGAAACGGGAACAGCTCATCAGCCCGCCAGGTTCGAACCAGTTTCCGGCCCGTAAGCGGGTTAACAATACCTGCTGCCACCTGCGATGCCGCCGGGAGATCGGGCGCATCGGCTAATACGACGTTATACCCTGATTGATCGAGTGTCCAGGCCAGCACCGAGCCGGCTACCCCCTGCCCTACGACCAGCACATCAGCCGGGATCATACACCGGCTTTATTAGTTTTTACCTGCTGCAACTCCTGCAAACGCCGGTTGGCCAGATCAATCACCCACTGCACCTGATCGTCGATAAGCATGAAGGAGGTATCCAGCAAAACGGCATCGGGGGCCTGCGTCAGCGGACTTTCGGAACGGGTAGTATCAATGCGGTCACGCTTCTCGAGGTTACTGACGATATCGTCTAAGTTGACCAACTCCCCTTTCGCCAGCAATTCGCTCTGTCGGCGTTTGGCGCGGATGAGCGTATCGGCGGTCATAAACACCTTTACTTCCGCATCGGGAAACACCTTGGTACCAATGTCCCGGCCATCCATCACCAGACCGCGTTTTCGGCCCATCCGCTGCTGCTGCGCGACCATAGCATGACGCACTTCAGGAATGGCGCTCACCTCGCTGACGAGGTTGGAGATGTACATTTTTCGGATTTCTTCTTCCACGTTCAGCCCGTTCAGGCAGGTTTCGTTCTTTCCGGTGCGGGTATTGTGATTAAAGGAAATATGAATGTGTTCGAGCGCGTCGAGTACTTCTTTCGTACTGCTGAACGACACATGGTTCTGGATAAAAAACAGGCTGACGGCCCGGTACATAGCGCCGGTATCGATGTAGGCGTAGCCCAGCCGGGCCGCTACGGCTTTGGCCGTTGTGCTCTTTCCGCAACTCGAATACCCGTCAACAGCAATCACGATTTTAGACATGGAGACCCCGTCGAAACGGAAAAGTGTAGACACAAAGAAACGGCAAAATGGCCGTAAAATCAAGATTGAAGGGGTAACGCCCGGTTCGTGAGGTACTCGTCGCGGAGGATGGCGTAGATATGTTCGTCGAGGTACTGATTGTTTTTTACGGCCGCTTTTTTCAGTACGGCTTCGGCGCGGAAGCCTGCCTGTTCGAGCACCCGCATCGAGGCTACATTACCCTCAAGCACACAGGCAAAGATGCGGTTGATCTGAAAATTTTTGAACATGTAATCGACCATCACCGGTACGGCTTCCGACATAATGCCCCGCCCCCAGAAAGACTCGCCCAGCCAGTAGCCGATTTCGGCGTTGTAACGGTAAATATCATCTTTAACGGTAAAACCGACGTTGCCAACCGCCTGACCGTCAATTTCAACGGCCAGATTATTGGGCTGCGTGTAGGATTTGTTGGTCCGTACCCACGAATGTGCATCGCGCGGGGTGTACGGATAGGGAAAGAAATCACGGACGTTATTCCAGATCGTTCGGTTGCTGGCGTGCCGGGATAACGATTCTTCGTCGCCCTCTCGCCAGGGACGAAGTCGGCATGTAGTAAGCTGAAAAGTAGTCAAGGTGTACTGTGTGGTCTAATTCCCCCAAATGAGACTAATTCGATCAGTCAACTAACCAGGTAACTCACTAACTTGTTAAGGCAAAGCGCTGTACTCTCAAGTAGCGGCAAGGGGTTATTGCCCGGTGCCGCTGCCCGGTCAGAGCTTAAAAATCCGGTCCATCAACAGCCATTTTTCACCCGGCTTCGCCATTGGCAGCGCCTGCTGATACCGCCACATGAGCGTTTCCCATTCCTGCACTTTTGGGTTATCGGTATCCAGCTGCTGCTTCCGGACAAACGAGAAATCGTCGGTCGTTTCCATAAGCATGAACAACCGGTTGCCAACCCGGAAAATCTCCATATCCGTAATACCCGACTGGTAGATACTCTGCTCAATGTCGGGCCATATTTTCCGGTGATACTGTTCGTATTCAGCGATCAGTACCGGATCATCAATCAGGTCAAGGGCAAGGCAGTAGCGCATAGTGGTAGTGTGATAAGTGCCGACCGACCGGAAATCCCGGCTGTGGACAGCCGGGATGCAGCTGTATAAACCTAATTACGGCGCAATCTCAGCCGGGGCATTGGTCCCATGCAGGTCGGCATTGGTGATCTGGTAGCCACGAGTGGCGAAGAACGTGACGTACGTAAAGCAGATTAAGGGAACAATGAGCGCGTAGACGGCCCCGTTCTTAAATAAAGCGCCCGCCACCAGCGGCATTAATGCTCCCCCAACAATACTCATGATCACCAGCGACGACGCTAATTTCGACTCGACACCCAGGCCTTTTGTAGCCAGCGCGAAAATGGTCGGGAACATAATGGACTGAAAGAAATACGTAAAACTCAGCGCAATCACCGCCGTTAATCCGCCTACAGCCATGGCCAGAACGACCATCAGTACGGCACCGGCTGAAAAGATGCTCAGCACCACATTGGGCTTGATCCGGCTCATGAGCGATGTACCCACCAACCGGCCAACCATTAGCAGTACGAGCGCAAAGGAAGCATGAAAACCGGCCACCTGCGTCGGCGACAATACCACAGCACTATTGGTCAGGGAGTTAATGGCGTTCATGTACATCTCCGCCAGCGGCCAGTGCTCATTGCGCGAAAAATCGAGTTTAAAATCAACGAAGTAGCCCCACAGAACGGCCTGCGCGCCCACATTGGCGAACTGGGCAATGATACCTAAGGTCAGGTGCCGGTGACGGAACATGCCGAGGATGGAGATGTCGCCAGCGGCCTGTTCCTCCTCGGCACCCACCTCGGGCATTTTGGTGATGGCAAACAGCAGGGCGACGAACGCCACCACTGAACCGATCACCAGATACGGCGTCTGTACCGATAAGGCTTCCTGCACCCGAATGGCTTCGGCCTGGGCGGCAGGCATGGCCGTCAGCATTTCGGGTGTGTATTCTTTGGTAGAGAAAATAAACAGCGCCCCGATAATGGGCCCCAGGATAATACTCAGCCCGTTGAAGGACTGCGAAAAATTCAGGCGCCACTCCGAACGGGTCGGGTCGCCCAGCACCGTAACGTACAGGTTAGCTGCCGTTTCCAGAAACGCGATACCACTGGCAATGGTAAAAAGGGCAATCAGGAAAAACCCGTACAGCCGCATCTCGGCAGCGGGGTAGAACAGAAAAGCCCCACCGGCATACATCAGCAGCCCAAACAGAATACCGCGCTTATAACCGAATTTACGCATGACATAACCGGCCGGAAGCGCCATGAAAAAGTAGCCTAAGTAAAAGGCGAAATCGACAATACCGGCCTGGAACCGGTTCAGGTCGAGCGCAATCTGAAACTGTTTAATAAGTGATCCATTGAGGCTGTTGGCTAAACCCCAGAGAAAAAACAGGCTTGTAACGAGGGCGAAGGCGATACCGACGTTGCCGGTGGGCTGACCGGGTTTAATTTTTACGGTTGAAGGAGCGGGTCCGAGGGCCATTGGATATAAAAATTAGGTTTAAGGGGGTTTTACCCCTCCCCAACCCCGCCCCGTTTAGGGAGGGGCCTAAGAACTTAGATACCAGTATCTAATCCAGTCAAGTCCCGCCCTAACGGGGAGGGGTTGGGGAGGGGTCACTTCAGTTTGCTTTTCAAATCGTTCATTTCCAGCAGGGGCGATGCTTTTTCGTACAGGATGTTGTACACGGCCGTTACAATCGGCATCGGCACCCGGAAGCGCTGGTTTATCTCAAAGATACTTTTTACGGCATAATACCCTTCTGCAATCATATTCATTTCCATTTGGGCGGATTGAACACTGTAGCCCCGTCCGATGAGCGTCCCGAACGTGCGGTTGCGGCTGAAGGGTGAATAAGCCGTTACCAGCAGATCGCCGAGGTAGGCCGACGCACTCAGGTCCCGCGTCATGGGGTGCACGGCATCCACAAACCGCCGGATTTCCTGCATGGCGTTCGATACCAGCACCGCCTGAAAGTTATCGCCGTAGCCCAGCCCGTGGGTGATGCCGCAGGCAAGGGCAATGATATTTTTCATGACGGCACTGTATTCTACCCCGTAAATATCGTTGAGCGCCGAGGCCTGCACATACCGACAGGTGAGCAGGTCGGCTACGGTCTGCGCACAGGCATCGCCGGTGGAGGCAATCGTGAGGTACGACTGTTTTTCCAGTGCCACTTCTTCGGCGTGGCACGGCCCGGCAATCACGGCAATCCGGTTGGCCGCTACGCCGTAGGTCTGTTCGGCCCAGTCGGTCACGAGCAGGTTCTGATCGGGAATCATGCCTTTGATGGCCGAGATTACGTGTTTATCGGCAAAGTGCTGGGGTGTAAGGCCGGTAAGGGCATCGCCGATAAAAGCCGCCGGTACAGCCAGAATCAGGTAGTCACTGTCTTTGCAGGCTTCTCTGATCTTCGGGCAAACTTTTACCTTGCGGGGATTGATCTGTACATCGCTGAGGTAACTCGGGTTGTGGTGAAATTGCTTGATGTGGTCAGAGTCCGCCCGTTTGCGGAGCCACCATTTAATGTTGACGTTGCCTTCGGAGAGGATCTTAACTAAGGCCGTAGCCCAGCTGCCTCCACCCACCATCGTCAGTCGGGTTGGTAATACGTGCTTCATTCGCTAAACATAAGGAGTTTGACCACTCCATCAAACCCGTAAATCTACAGTAGAAAAATGGGTAATTTGCCGCTGCACCTTAGGCGAATCCATAAAACCTTTGTACCAACCCTGTCCCCTAACGCCATGATTCGATCCCAACCCCTGTTTCAGTACCTCACCATTGGCGGGCTGCTTATCGGCACATCCGGCTGTGCGTCGCTCACCGAAACGCAGCGAAAAACCGTAGCCGACTACGCTAAACTAACGCAGGTGTATGCGCAGTACCCAAGTCAGATCGCTGCGTCCTACGCCGATCTGAACTATGCCATCGAACAGGTCCGGCTGGCCACACCGGTGCAGCCCGACCTGATTAACAGCGGCATGTGGCAAAGTTATACGGACCGGGATGATGTGTTACAGGAAGCGCAGCGCGTTGATGTCGGCATTAAAGCCGTGAAAGCCTATGCGCAGGCGCTCGAAGCCCTGTCCAGTGCCACTATCCCAACCGGATTCAGCAAAAACGCCGATCTGCTGGGCACCAATCTCGATGCGGTTGTCAAGACTTACAACCGGCAGGGCGGGGGCAGCACGCCCCTACCCCTTGGTTTTGGCGCGCTGGCCGCTCAGGTTATTTCGGCAGCGGGAAAGGGGTATATTAACCACCGGCAGGCCAAAGCACTCCGCGAGTTTATGGGTCAGGGCGATGTGCTGCTCCGCGCCATCACCACCGATATGCAAACGGCCATTCGCACCTTCCGGCAGGACCGGGCCAACTCGCTGAAAAGCAACCTCGGGGCGTATCATACCAAACTTCTGAGCCAGCTTACGCTACAAACGCCCGGCCGCCCCTATTACATTTACGAGATCAATAAGGATGTGGCTCAGCTGATTAACCGCATCGTCATCCTGGATAACCTCACCATTGGCGTGCAGAACTCGGTAGTTACGCTCTACGAAGCGCACCATAGCGTGCTGGAAGATATTCAGCAGAAACGATCCCTCCGCCAGCAGGTTGCCGATTTAAAGGCGCTCTTTCAATCGGCTAAATCAATAGACGAACAGTATCAGGCCCTCATAAATGCCAATCGCCCCAAACCATGACGACCAACGCCCTCAACCTCCAAACCCGCGACATGATCACGCGGGCCATCCACGATGTATCAGCGCTGAGCCAGCAGTTACCCATTACGCACCCCGCCCAGCCCCTGTTTGATTCTATTCTGAACGAACTGGCCCATCTGAACTGGCAGGTCGTTACGGATGATGTCCGGCAACTGGCCACCTCGATCAATCAGCACGTAGCGGCCCTCGAACAGCTAACCGAACAGATTCAGGCCACTACCGCCCAGTTGCAGGCCATCACGGATACGCTCGGTAAGGTGGCGGATGCGGTGGGCTTTCTGCTCGACACCTACACGCAGGCAGCCAGCCTTGGGCTGCTCTCGCTGCTGACCAAACCAACCACGCCCCCCGTTGAATAGCGGCACCGGTGCGGTTCACCGACCGATTCATACCGACCGGTGATGTAACGCATCGGCTGCTACAACTTGGCTCACAGGATGTATGGTCGCGGCTGGGGTTGGATGCCCGTACATCCTGACTCATAAGCGGCCAAAGAAATCTGCGCCTGCCTGCGGCACTAAAGACAGGCGCAGATATTGCCAGATATTGATCAGATAGCCCAATTAGACGTCCGCCTGTACCCAGACGAACCTATTCAGGCATAAAAAATAACAGGACCACAGGCGAGTCGCGTTATAGAGGCAGGCCAACAAGAGTATGTTTGTCGGCTGGCACTGTCCTCTCCATTTTGTCTGCAATCATGACGCTGACCTTAACTAATTATACCCTTTGCGTTGGCATCCTGACGGCCAATCTGGTCATGCTCGCTTTTTTTCTGCTGGTTGTCCGGGAGGGGCGTAACCAGGTAGCGAACCAGCTACTATCGCTGTTCTGCTTCGTTTTGGCCCTTGTCTACACCAGTGACCTATTGGCCGCTAACGGCGTATTTACGCATTACCCGTTGTTGATTGGTGGTGAACTGCTGCTGCTCTACACACTGGGGCCGCTTTATTACCTCTACGCACAGGCGATGACCCGGCTTCAGTTTCGGTTTCGCCCAAAGCAACTGCTGCACCTGCTGCCGATGGCTGGCTTTGCGCTCTGGCTGGTGTCGTTTAAACAGCAGGACCTGCCGATTCAACTGGCGCAGTACCATGCCTGGGAAAGCGGTCAGGAGCCAGCCCCCTTTGTCGTGGCTTACGGTCCGAAGCTGGTTCTGCTGGGCTACTTAGTCGCTATTTTTCAACGGCTTACCCATCACCAGCGGGCGATTCGCGAAGTACTGGCTGAAGTTGAGCAGAAAGACCTGCACTGGCTGAAACGGTCGCTGCTCATGTTATTGGGTTTGTACGCCGGCTGGGTGCTGGTCAACGAAAATCTGCTCCCAGCGCTCTATTTTGGTGTAGCGACTCTGGGCTATAGTTACTGGCTGGGGTACTACATTATCCGGCAAAAAGCCATCTACACCCACGTTGCGCCAACGGTTTCGCTCGATACCCTGAATCAACAGTCCAGCGTCCGCTACCGCAATTCGACCCTGACCGAAGCCGACAAAAACGCGTGGATTGACCGGGTGAACACCTGCATGGAGACGCAAAAGCCGTTTTTAGATAAAGAACTGACTTTAACCACCCTGGCCGATCAACTCCGCCTGTCGCCCAATCAACTCTCGCAGGTGCTCAACGAAGGCTTCGGCGAAAACTTTTACGCCTTTATCAACCGCTACCGGGTCGCGGAAAGCAAACGGCTGCTGCTTGATCCGTCGCTGGACCATTTCACGATCCTGGGCGTCGCCTTTGAAGCTGGTTTCAACACCAAATCTACCTTCAACAAGGCGTTCCGGGAGTTGGTCGGCCAATCGCCCTCCGACTACCAGAAAACGCATAAACGACAGAGCCAGCGCTCCGAAAACAGGTCCGTTTAAGCCGGAACGGGCGACTGCCTGGCCAAGACGGTCGATTTACGCCGGATAAGGAAGGTGCTTTGTGCACACGTATCAACCTTCGTATCGGCTATGAAAACGCTTCCTGCTTCTTTTACTATTCATGGGTCCCATTCAGTTAACCGGTTCGTTCAGCCAACGGGTCGTAAGCCTGCACAACCGGCACCACGGCGTGCGCCCAGGCATTGGCAACGGGTTCTTTTGGGGTTACTGCTTGGGCTGCTCACGGCAGCCTGCCAGCACGATACCAAACCAGACACGAAGCAGCGTAATCCCCTGAATGAGGTTGATTTTGGCGGGCAGGTAACCCGCATCGACTCGCTGGGGACGTATTCGGAAACGGAGGTCCGGCAGTTTCTGCAACAGGCCCTGCCCGATGGTCCGGTTCAGACGACTTGTGGACTCTACCTGTATCGGCTGACGTACAAATCGACCAATTACAACCGGCAGGCCATTCTGCTGTCCGGGCTGGTCGCCATCCCCGATGGCGGGTCAATCAAAGGCCTGGTTAGCTGGCAGCACGGCACCAATCCTGACCGGAGCGAAGCCCCCTCTAAACCCACCCCTTCGGAAGGATTGCCCATTGCTGCTCTTTTTGCCGGCAACGGCTATGTGCTGCTCGCGCCTGACTACATCGGGTTAGGCCAATCGACTGAAGTTCCCACGTATTTACATACCGAAAGTACGGTGACCAGCGTCATCGACTTCCTCCATGTGGGTGCCCGGCTGGTTCGTTACCTGACCAGACAGGACCGGGCAAACGTCTACTTAGTTGGCTTCTCGCAGGGCGGAAGTGCCACTGCCGGGGTGCAGCGGCAACTGGAACTCGATAAACCGGCCGGACTGATCCTGAAAGCGTCAGCCTCCATTGCCGGGGCCTTCAACCTGCGGGACATTAGTCTGCCGTATGCCATCACGAACAACAGTATGCTTTATTTAGGCTACGTCGCCAATGCGTACGCCTTGATTTACGGGCAGCCTCTCTCTTCCATCATCCAGAAAAAGTACGTAGCGGTGCTCCCCAACTTATTTAACGGAAGCCAGTCAGCCGAGGCTATTGCGGAAGCCCTGCCTGCCACCGCGCCGGAATTGTACACGGAAACCATGTTGACCGCTATTAAGACTGGACAGGTGAACTGGTTCACGACCGCACTGGCCCAAAACGAAACGTATAAATGGAAGCCCCGCGCAACGCTGCGGCTGTACTACGGCACCAGCGACACCGATGTCTCTCCGCAGGATGCCCTGTCGGCCTACGCCTATATGAAGCAGGTCGGGGGCAATGTGGCGGTGATCAATCGGGGGCCGCTTGACCATTACCAAACCCTGCTGAGTTCGCTGCCCGACATTCAAACCTGGTTTAATCAGACGCCATAGCGAACAGATTGCAGCTACCGGTTAGTCACCCAATGAGTAAGCCACGTACCGGTCGCCGGACTTCGACTTCAGTTTGCCGCCCCCGCAGGCAATGACGATGTATTGCTTTCCGCCCACGGCATAGGTGGTTGGCGAGGCATAACCAGCGGTGGGTAAGGCGGTTTGCCAGATGGTTTTACCCGTTTTTCTGTCAATGGCCCGCAAGTGTCCGTCTTTGCTGGCGGCAATAAACAGCAGGCCACTGCCCGTTACGAGCGGGCCGCCGTAGTTGTCGGTGCCGGTGGGTGGAATCCCCTTCGCCGTCAGTTCCGGATAGTCACCCAGGGGCACCTGCCACCGGTGTTCGCCGGTGTTAAGGTCAATGGCGGTTAACGTACCCCAGGGTGGCGCACTCACCGGATAGCCGTTGCTGTCGTACCAGCGGTTGTAGCCCGTATGCTGATACGGCAACCCACCTTTTTTGGGGCTGCTGGCCTGCGCCGAACTGGTTTTGTTCTGGAGAAAATCGACAATGGCTTTGCGTTCGGCCTCGGGCAGGTGGGCGAACGACGGCATCATGCCCCGGCCTTTGGCCAGCACCTGCTGAATGGCATCGGTCGACAGCCGGGCATCTACGCCCAAAAGCGAGGGGTACGAACCGTCGTGATTGCCCCGCCGGTCGGCCCCGTGGCAGGCTTTGCAATTCTGGGCGTATAAATTCGCGCCCGTGATGGAGGCTTTCCCCGTATTGGCTATTGGTTGCTCGCTGGGAATCAGCGTTGAATAGCAGGGATTTTGTTTGGCCGGAATGTAAATTGTTCCCTCCGGGTCAGTAGCCGCTCCGCCCCACTGCGCACCACCATCGGTGCCAGGAAAGAAAATAGTCATGGCCGAGTTGAGCGGGATGTAAGCACTGCCGGTGCGGGCTTTTTTTAGGGAAGCTACAATCTCTTCCCGGTTTCCCGCCCACGGATTGATGTCTTTTTCGGTGAACGACTGGCGGGTAAACGGAGCGGGTTTTAGTGGGAAAGGCTGCGTCCGGCTGGGCTGTTCACCCGCGACTCCATCCGTGGCTACGGCTCGCTCGACCACCGGAAACAGCGGTTTACCCGTCACCCTGTCGAAGACAAACACCTGCCCCTGCTTGGTGATTTGCGCGACCGCATCAACTTTTTTGCCGCCCTGCGTAACGGTCAGCAAGTTGGGTGGAGCTGGTGGGTCGCGGTCCCAAATATCGTGGTGCACGAACTGAAAATGCCAAAGCCGTTTACCGGTAGCCGCATCTAAGGCCAGCAGGCAGTTGGCATAGAGGTTGTCGCCTTTCCGATTACCGCCGTAAAAGTCAAAAGCCGCCGAGCCGGTGGGTATATAAACAATACCGCGCTGCCGGTCGATGGCCATACCCGCCCAGGCGTTGGCCCCGCCCAGTCGTTCGCGCGGATTGGCCGGTGACCAGGTCGAATAACCCGGCTCATTGGGTTGGGGAATGGTGTGAAACGTCCAGACCTTGCGGCCCGTACGGACGTCGTAGGCCCGAATATCACCCAGCAGCGCCGTTTCGCCTTCCGAAACCCGCGCACCGACGATGAGCAGGTTTTTGTAGATCGTATTGGGGGTGTTGGACCGCACGTACTGATCGGCACCGGGCCGGGTAATGCCATCCAGCAGGTTGATTCGTCCGTTCTGGCCAAACGCGGAGACGACCTCGCCCGATTGAGCATTCAGGGCATAGAGCCAGTTGCCAACGCCAAAGAAAATCCGCCCGTTTGTTCCATCTGTCCAGTACGTTACGCCCCGGCTGGTAGTGCCATCGGTGTCGGGCAGGTTGGTTTTCCAGCGTTCTTTCCCCGTGGCCGCATCAATCGCAAACGCCTGGGTATTGGCCGAAACGCCGTAGAGTACACCGCCGACGGCAATGGGGTTGCACTGCATCTGAGTACTGTTGCGAACCGTGTCGGCCCCACCCGACGCATAGGTCCAGGCCACCCTGAGCTGCTGTACGTTATCGGGCGTAATCTGGTTGAGGGGCGAGTAATGACTGCGGCCGCCATCGCCGTTGTACTCGGGCCAGTTGGTATCAGGAAGCGGGTTTCTGATGATTAGACCCACGGAAACCAGCAGAGCCGAAGCTAAACTTACCCGTTGAAAAGGCATTGAATTGATCATTGAGATCGAAAGTTTTACGGCTAAAATTTCACCGGGTTTATTGGCGCGTTCAAGATCAAAGAAACCCAATGTTTTGGTCCGCGCCATCACACAGAAACGGTGTTGCCTTTGGTTTCTCCCGGTGCCAGCCAGATAATTTAAACGTAGCGCTGTGGACGTGGTCAGAAATACCCCCCTTTTTCAGTGATTTCCTGAATGGTCTGGCCTTCCTGCACCCAGCCGAAAATCATCTTTTCGTTCTCGATAATTTCCTCGGCCCGCATCAGTACCTCATAGGCCATGTCGCGCGGCACCACCAGCACCCCATCGATGTCGCCCAGTACAATGTCGCCGGGTTTGATCGTTACGTCGCCGATTTGGAGCGTCACCTGAAAATGGGTGATCAGACAGCGGCCCAGGCTGCCGTTGGAAATCCGGTATTTGTAGAAGACCGGAAAATCAGCTTCCAGAATCTGGTGCGTATCCCGGATGCCGCCATCGATGCAGGCCGCTTTTACGCCCTTGCCCTTCGCCGTAGCGGTCATGACGCCCCCCCAAAGGGTTGCTTTACTGTCGCTGGTCGTGTCCCAAAGCACGAAGGAATCCTCGTGCATTTCGTCAAGCATCTGCGTACGAAACTCCATCTCCCCACTAACCATCGCATTGGGCGCACTCTTGACCGTGAAGGCAAATCCCGCAACGGTGCGGTACTCGCGCAGGGGCAGAATATGGCCGGGCAGCGCCTGATTCAGGAGGCAGAATTCCCGCAACACGTCATTGACAGCCCCGGTGTAGAGTTTCTCAAACCGCAGCAATAATTCTTTTTCGGGAATGGGGAAACGCACATCCGATTTACCTTCCCGGCTCTCGATCAACTTGTCTAAGTTCATCAGGCCTACTTCTTTCTTGTATTGATCGACACTCATGGCGATATACGGTTAAATTGGTTATAGTCAGTTAAATAAAGTAATCCCGTTTGTTCCCGTTTTCAGGCTCACAATCTGGCCGTGTTCGGCCTCGGTGACGACCAACCCCAGCCGCCCCGACGGGTCGAAGGCGCAATTCGTCGGGTTTCGGCCGGGTAATTTGATTCGCTCGATGACCTGCCCGGTGGGCGAAACGATGTGGATGCCGCCCGTGCCATACACGGCCACGTACAGGTTGCCATCGTTGCCGAAAGCCATGCCATCCGGTCCACCCGGCCCGTTTGGTCCCTCCATAGTTGCCCAGACACGGGCATTGGTCCATTCGCTGGTCTGCGCATTCCAGTGCCCTTTCCACAAGCGATGGCGGTACGTTTCGGCAATAACCAGCGATTGCCCATCGGCACTGAACGCCAGGCCGTTCGGGAAATACAAACCATCGGCTACTACGCTGACCCGACCATCGGGCATTCGTACGCACACGTACCCGGCAGGCTCCTGACGCGAGTTGCCGGGGCAGGTAAAGACCAGATTACCGGCCGCGTCGAACGCCAGATCGTTCGGTTTGTCGAGTGGTTGACCGTCCACTTCATGGGTGATGGTACTCGTTTGCGTAGAAGCCGGGTCGAACCGGCGGATGGCGTTTTGGGCGGCATCGCAGAACCAGATCATACCGGTGGCGTCGATGGCTATTCCGTTGGGTGCTCCGCCCACCCCAAACCGGTTGAGTGTACCCGCCTGATAGCGTACCAGATTGCCGCCCTTCAGTTCCACTGCCCACAAACTGCCGTTGGGAGCAAAAGCCGGGCCTTCGGGAAAGGCTAAGCCGCTGACCAGTATCGTATGCGTTTCGGCGGTCATTGCTCGCGGTCGCGGTTAAAGAAAACAAAAGCAGCCACACCGATAAACATTGCTCCGAGCACGTAGCTGATGGACAAACTTGCGAGGCCGACAGTCAGTCCCAGCGTGGGTTTAAGGACGCCCAGCCAGTACGGCGCGGAAGCCCCGATCAGGAACGCACAGGCCAGCATCAGCCCGTAGGCCGACGAGCGAATCGTGGCCGGCACGACTTCGTAGAGCGAGGCCACAATGTTGGAATCGTACCAGCCCCGAAAAATACCAAAGCCAAACAAGGCGGCATAGGTCAGCGTCGGCGTGTCACACTGACTCATGGCGTAGATGAACGGAGCGCCAAAGAGCAGCCCGAGCGCCTGTACCACCAGCCGACTGCGGGGGTTGGTGCGGGCGTACTGATCGGCCAGTTTACCGCCTGACAGCACCCCGATAAATGCACCCAGATGATGGTAAAACAGGGCCGAAAAACCGGCATTCGTCAGGCTCAGGCCAAACTTATCGACCAGAAACGACGGCATCCAGGTCAGGTAGCCCACGTTCACAAACACCATGCAGCCAAACCCCAACGTCAGCAAAACGACCGTCGGCTTACGCACGACAACGCGGACCGTCTGGCTAATTTCAGCAAAAGCTGACTGCCGACTAACGGGTTTCAATGCCGGTACGTCTTTTGGAATACGGCTGAAAAAGATCAGTGCCAGCACCACGCCGAAACTACCGAAGAGATAAAACGCCCGCTGCCAGCCATAATGTTCGCCCACGTACCCGGCAATCAGGCCGCTCAGAATAATCCCGAAATAGACGGCGGTCTGGTGAATCGACAGGACGAACGACCGGTTTTTGGGGTAGTTTTCACCCAGCAGGGCATTGGCCGAAGGGGCATAAAAAGCTTCACCCCCGCCCGTCGCCACACCGCGCAGCAGCACAAACTGGATCAGGGAGGAGCAGACGCCGGTAAATAAGGTTGCCACCGACCAGAACAGCAGACAGAAGCCGAGGATGTTTCGGCGCGACAGGCGGTCGCCCAAAAACCCCGCAATGGGCACCAACAGGCCATACGTCCAGACCAGCGCCGAGGCAATCAACCCTAACTGAGCATCGGTTAAGCCGAGGTCTTTTCGGATCAGGGGCAGTACGACGCTGAAAATCTGCCGGTCGGCCTGATTGAGAAAAAAAGCCAGCCAGAGCAACACCAGTAACTCCCAGCGGTGGGCCGGTTGTTGCCTCAACGGTGATGAGACTGATTCGGTAGCGGTATTGACAGGGGTCATAACAAGTGGGCCAGTTGAGCCGGGTAGGAGTCACCTTCTGTTGTTCCGGCACCTGCTACGTTCAGGCCGTAGGTGATGCTGTCGCCGAAGCAGATAATACCCTCCGTTGGCAGTTTATGGGCGTGCAGGTAATCGGCCACGAGCCGGGCCATGGCGCCGTAGCCAGCCGCGTTCGGGTGAACGCCATCGGGCCGGTTCGCGTTGGCTTCGTTCTGCAGCCAGCTATCGGCCGTTCGCTTTGGTTCGCCGTGATCCACGAACAGTTGATACGTATCGATGAGGCCCACCTGCTGCGTTCGGGCCACCTGCTTCACCACGGCCAGACATTGCCGAATGTGATCGGTGGGCGTTTGGTGGTACAGGGCGCGGTCGTGTCGGGTAAACAGATAGGCATCATCCACGGGCAGCGGGGTCAGCAGCACAACCGTTGCACCCGATGCCTTGATGCGGCTCACGAGCGTCGTCAGGTTTTGCGCGTACTCGGCCAGCGGCACCATCTTTTTCGAGTTGACCATATCGTTCGTCCCCACTTTCAGGATCACTAATTTGGGTTTCAGCACCAGCACGTCGGTATCGAGCCGGGCCAGCAAATCGCGGGTGTTATGGCCGCTGATGCCTTTGTTCAGCACCCCAAACGATGCTGATGACGCGTTTACGTCTCCACGCGGCCTGGCTTGACGGAACTGTTTACTGGTCGTATCCAGCTGGCCATGTGCCAATACGCTAACCAGCCAGAGCGTTAGGACAAGCAGGAAGTTTGTCGTATTTTTCATCACTAAATAATAAAGGACATGGATGCATTGAAATTTGTCCGTAAAGTGGATAACGACACGCTGGTCATACCCATGCCGGCTTCCTATCGCGATCAGGAAGTAGAAGTGATTGTTTTGAAGAAGGAGTCACTGGTTAAACCAGACTTATCGCTTGACGAAAAGCTGGCTATTCTAAAGCAGTTTGAGGGTTCATTTCCCAAGTGGAATCCCGATTTTGATATGGACGAAGAAATATGGGGCCGATAAATATTTTCCTGGACTCGTCCATACTGATCGAACACTCGAAAGGCAATAAGCCGGAAATGATGGCTGAGCTGTTTGGTCGTCAGATTTCTCTTTGTTATAATGCCATTGTTCAGACGGAATATCTCTACTATTTCCTGAGTATGCACGGCATGAAAGCTCCGCGTACGTTGAAAGAAGCTAAGCGCATTCCTGATATATTGACACAAAACGACCCACTGAGTCTTATCGGCCTGCTTAAGCAATTGAGTGACGCCAACAGCCCTTCGACCTTGGATGTCGTACGGCTGATGAAAACTTACAACATGTTGCCCAACGATGCGATTATTCTGGCTCATTGTCTTTCTGCCGGTATAAAGTTTCTGGCTTCTTACGATGTTACTGATTTTACCATCCCCTGCCGTGAGGAAGGCATCGTTCTCCTTGACAGTGTAGACGCGCTCGGTCGTCATTTTCCAGCTTCGTAACGACCCGGTTTTCCGTAGCCCCGCATCAGCAGCAGGCCACCGTCGATCGTGATCGATGCGCCCGTCATGTAGCTATCTGATGCGATTAGGTCCGTGACAACGGCGGCTATTTCGTCGGGCAGACCGAAGCGCTTCATCGGAATGCCTTCATTTACAGTCTGCAAGGCGTCGGCATCTTCCCAAACGGCTCGCGTCAGGTCAGTCGCGATGGCTCCCACAGCCAGCGTATTTACCCGAATGTTGTGCGGAGCCAGTTCCATCGCCACGCCCTTCATCAGGGTTTCGAGTGCTCCTTTCGTGGCCCCGTACACCGACAGTCCCAGGCCGGGCCGAACACCGTTCACGGAGGTGATGGTATAAATACTACCGGCCGTTTCGCTCTCGACCATCTTCCGGGCGATGGTCTGCGTGAGGAAGGTGGTGCTTTTAAAATTGATGGACGAAAACGCGTCGAAGTCGGCCTCGGTCACGTCGAGGAAATGTCGTTTGTACGAAATACCCGCGTTGTTGATCAGGATATCCAAGCCACCAGCCAGTTCCCAGGCCTGTTCACCGAGCCGGATGGCCTGCCTTACGTCGGACAGGTCTGCCTGAGTCAGGTGAGCTGTTCCGCCCATAGCGCGAATAGCTTCAGCCACGGTTTCAGCCTCTTCCCGGCTTTCGTGGTAGTGAACCACTACCGCGCAGCCCTCCTGAGCCAGCCGCAGGGCAATGGCGCGCCCGATGCCCCGCGAGGCTCCGGTGACGAGGGCCTTTCTGCCTGCTAAGCGCATCATGCGGTTGGAATGTTAAGGGTGTCCATGATGCCTTTGATGTAGCCGATGCCGAAGAGGTTGCCCATCATGCCGTAGCCGAAATGCGTGTTGTCTTCGCCTGCCATCGTGGGTACGTGGTCAGAGCGCAGGGGGCCGGTGAACCCGATTTCCCCATAGCACCGGAGCATGGCCGCCATATCGGTGGGGCCGTTGTCGTGGAAGGTTTCGTGGAAATGGTCAGGGGTACCCGCTACATCACGGATATGCACGAAGCGAATCCGGTTTTTCCACTCCTGAATCAGCGCCGGTACGTCCTCACCCATCGTAATGTACGTCCCCTGGCAGAAGGTCAGCCCGTGTGCGGGGCTGTTCGACAACGCCAGTGCCCGACGAACGCCATTGGCATGGGTAAAAATCCGGCCGATGCCACGCAAAGGTGATACAGGTGGGTCGTCGGGATGTAAGGCCATCTGGACGCCAGCCCGTTCGGCGATGGGCAGAACGCGTTCCAGGAAATAAGCATAGTTGTCCCAAATCTGGCTTTCCGATACTTCACCATGCTCCATCAAGGGCAGTGTTCCGGCGTATTCGGCGTCGAAGCTGCTGACTAATGCCCCGCCCCGTTCGGGGGTTTCGGTATGCGTTCGATACCAGCCAATACCGGCCATGAAGTTGTAGCAAAGCAGGTGAACGCCCAGTTCGCCCATGTTGTCCAGCATCCGACCGTAGCGTTCCAGATCGTCGTCCCGACCTTCCAATCCGAACTTAATCCGGTTCATGTTGAACTGGTCACCTTCCAGGCCAATTAGCTTAAAACCGGCATCGGCAAAGCGGTCTTTGGCCCGTTTGAGCGCGTCGAAATTATACGGTGGTTCGTCGCCGGTTAGTTCAGGGGCGAGTTTGGCAATGGCGCAGCGAACGCCCATCTGGCGCACGAGCGAGGCCTGTGGTTCGGTGGGGTAGCCAAAGAAGAGGTACGAAAGCTGCATAATAAAACAGGATGTTCCCGGTTAGACTTACTTTGCTCTTTTCAGGGACCCATTGAATCCAAGATGAACCCGCGCAATCCAGGGGTACGTGTTTGCGGCCTGGGCATTTCCAGTCACAATCTTAACCGCCACCGTTCCGTGTGGCAGCACCGGAACAGCATACGTGTACTTATCAATCGGGTAATCTTTTTTTCCTGAAATCGGGCTTGGATACCCCATCCGGTGGCTTTTATTCAGTAAGCCTTCGGGGAGCGGTTTCCAGGAGGAACCATCGGTCGAATAGAGTAAATCAACACTGTCCACGTTATCGCTGAAAGCGATAACGTCAATCCAGGTCAGGGTGTCTGCCCGATAGACCAGTTCGCCTGCTTCACTGCCTGCGACTCGTTCCGCCTGAAAAAAATCTTCTTCCGTTTGGCGAAGCCGGGGCCATGTTTCTCCGCTGATCCGAAGGTTTCTGGAATGAGCATACGCCGATGAAAAATCGGTCAGATTATCCATCACCATCCTGGTTACGGGTGATAGGGGGCCTATTATATTCGAAGCGGGCGACATACCAGCCGCATTTTTACCCCTGATCCGATAATAATAGGCTTTACCCGGCACTACGCTGGTATCGGTAAACAAGGGGTAAAAGTAGAGGTGATAGCTAATGTCCAGATCACCACTAACTGGCTGCCAGGGGCCTTTTGCGGCCGTTGCCCTTTCTACCACGTAGTACCTTGCTCCGGGCGAACACCGCCACTTCAACGCTACGGCATCGCTGCGTAGGCTGGGATATAGGTACGGAGCATCGGTGGGGGCTGGTAGTGGCGGCTCCTTCTCCCCTCGTATTTTATAGCCATAGGATCTGATCAACATCAGATTTTCCCGTTCCTTAAAATAATCGCCACTATCGAATCCGGGCCAGCGGCTACCACCCCACGAATAGGCATGAAACAGGGCGTGACTACCAATACCGCCATTATACTGCGGTTTCATCAGGCTCCACAGTAATACCCCGCTTGTGCCCGTGTTGTAAACCGCTTCGAGTACTTCTTTAAAACCGTCCAGCCGTTGAAATTCATCGATGATTAGGGGGCGTTTCCCTTTGCATTCATTCCAGAGTTCGGTAACGCTGTTGCCGTAGTTGGGGTACTGCCGGGTTTTTACGATGTCTATATTCTTGTTATTCGCCAGCACGTCGTTCACGTTTTCCTTCATCTGCTGCACCCCATTGGCCCGGCGCGGATCGGCAATCAACTGGTTGGGAGCGACACCTTTCAGATAATCGGCCATCTCCGCAATCCAGCCACTTTTATCGTTGGGCACTTCGTTCCCAAATTCCCAGGCCATAATCGCCTTGTCGTTTTTGTAAATCTGCCCCGTAAACCCATTTTTTCGATTCGCAAACGTCCGCAGCAACTCCTTGAAACCAGCTTTAACGGCTGTAGTCTGGTAGTAATCACCCCCTCCGTAGAGTCGGCTGAATGCGGCTGTCCCTCCCCAGTATTTGTTTTCTTTGACCAGACAAAGAATCACCCTGATTTTGTATTTATTACACAGTTCCAGCATCTTGTCGATGCGCCGGAAAGCGGTTTCATTATAAGCATCTGGGCCGGTCACTAAGGCTTCATATTCTCCCGACCCATCGTCAACCGTGATTCCCCAGGTTCGAATCATTGTCACGCCCATTTGCGCCATATCCTTAAAATGGGCTTCCATTTCGTAGGAAAGCTCAATCGGATCATACAAATAACCACTCGCCGGATTGGTGTTTTTATAGCCATCGTAAGGCCCGGTTATACCTGGGGTGTTCACTGCTATGAACCTGAAAACGCTGGTGCCATTCATCAACTGGTCGCCCTTCCTGGTGATAAAATGAGTAAAGGCCTGTGCGTTTGCCGTGAAGACAGCAAACAAACCCACCACTAAGGATATAAACGTTGCTCTCATTAGCATAAACCACTGGTTATCAAACAAAAAATCATCACTCTGGATACTTCTTCTCAGGGCGTGATGGTATACGTAAACGTGGCATAGCCCTTCGCCACGCCGATGCCGACATCAAACCCATCACTGGCCGATGTCAGGTTAATCAGTATGGTCCTGTTAGCCGTCAGGGCCGGGTTGTTGAGTACCGTAAAATTGATATCGCCGGAATACTTTCCCGCCGGTATAGTCACGCTTTGGGTAGCCGGTGGCGTATAGTCCTGCCCGGCCACGGCTGTACCCGCAACGGCGTAATTTACCACGATGTCTTTTGTGTACGGCTGGTTGACATACACACGAGCGGCTCCCGTGGCCACGCTTTTTTTGGCACTGGCCGAGTTCGTGATCGTGGTGGTACCGTCGGGTACTTTGTTGGCGATGTAAACCGCCTTGGGCAGTTCTTTGTAGACAATGTCTTTGTTGCAGCCCGCCAGCCCGACTATCAGGGCCAGCAGCACAAGAGTGGAAGTATGTTTCGATTTCATAAGGGTCTGTTTGAACGATCAATAGCCCGGATTTTGAACCAGATTAGGGTTTTTGGTTAACTCGGTGGCGGGTATGGGCCAGCGCAGGAAGTTCGGGTCGGTGTTGCCCGTCACGGCGGCATACCGCCCGGTACGCTTCAGATCGTAATAGCGTTTTCCTTCAAAAGCCAGCTCTAAAAACCGCTCGTTCTCGATGGCCAGCCGAACCTCGGCGGGCGACACGGCGGTCGTGACGGGCAGCCCCGCCCGCGTCCGAATCTGGTTCAGCAGGGGGATGGCGTCGGCCGTTTGGCCGAGTTCATTCAGGGCTTCGGCCCGCATCAGGATTACATCGGCCAGACGGTACATCATAACATTGGCATCGAAGAAACGGACGGCGTTCTGACTGGCCAGCGTTCCCTGATACTTGTTGACATACTGCGTGTTTGGGTCGCGGAAGGAGGTGACGTTGGGCGTGCCCGTATTGCGAACCGTTACGGGGCCGCGCACATCGGTCGGTGCATAGGCGTTAAGCAGTTTAGCCGAGTATTTCAGCGTCCAGTTGCCGCCCGCATAACCCGTTCCGCCCAGGGGCAGAAAGTCATTGACCAAGTTATTATTGTTCCCTTCAAGGTAGGTATTATTGAACTGAACTTCCCAGATCGATTCCGAGGTGTTTTTATTGACGAAGATGGTGCCAAAGTTCGCCCCCGACACGAGCGCGTAACCCGCCGGGCTGTTGATAACCTGCTGAGCCGCATCGGCAGCGGCCTGATACTTCTTCTGCCACAAATACAGATCCGTCAGCGCCGACCGCACCGCGCCCAGCGAGGCTTTCCCTTTCTGTTCGACGGCACTGCTGAAGGGCTTATCGCTCAGACGGGTTTCGGCGGCTTTCAAATCCGATTCCACCTGCGCATACACCTGAGCGGGGGTGGCCTGTTTGGGAAAGAAATCCTGCGTCAGGCTCTCGTAGGGGTCTAAAATCAACGGCACATTATCGAACGTTCGGACCAGATAGAAATACGCCATGGCCCGCAGAAAGTAGGCCTCACCCAGGACGCGCTCTTTCCGGCCGGCAAACCCCGGATCGGTAATGGTCGGCACGTTCTTCAAAACGCTGTTGGTGCGGTTAATGGCCTGGTACATATCCTCCCAGCCAACGAAGCCATTAGTACTGTTCAGGTTACCGTTCACCAATTGCTGCTCTCCCGTGCCCGATCGGTCGGTTACGGCCAGGACATCAGCGCGGCCGTCGCCCCATAAGACGTACCGTTCGGGGTTTTGAAAGGCATCGTAGCAGGCATTGATCGCCACATCGGCATCGGCCCCGTTTTTGTAAAAATTAGTAGCGGTAATACCGCTGGGATTCACCTGCTTTGTCACGTCCCGGCATCCCGCCAGGCTCACCAGCGTCAGAAGCAGCAGACAGCTATATGTATGGTTCGTTTTCATGATCTCGGTTGGGCGATTTAAGCTTAAAAACTGAGGTTAGCGCCAAACAGCAGGGTCTTGTATTGCGGATAGGTCGCGTAGTCGAAACCCAGGTCGGTGACGCTGTTGTTGCCGTATGCATTGGCTTCGGGATCGAGACCCGAATAGCGGGTAAAGGTGTACAGGTTTTGCGCTGTGACGTAGAGCCGTAGACTGCTCACGCTGATTTTCTGGAGCAGGGTCGGCGGAACGGTGTACGACAGGGTTACGGTCTTGATCCGCAAATACGAACCGTCTTCCAGCCAGCGGGTCGAGCTGCGCCGGTTGCCGCCCGGGTCATTATGGTCCGCGCGGGGAACGTCGGTGATGTCGCCCTCCTTCCGCCAGCGATTCAGGATTGTTTTCGAGCCATTGGCAAAGGCGTACATACTCTCGCTGACGGTGCGCGTGCCGTTATACACGCTGTTTCCGTAGGTGAACTGGGCCAGTACATCGAGCTGGAAGTTTTTATACTGGAAGTTATTGGTGAGCCCGCCCGTAAACTTAGGCAGCGCATACCCGATCACGACCCGGTCGCGGTTGTCGATGATGTTATCGCCGTTCTGATCGACAAACCGCATATCGCCCCCCCGAAACAGGTAGCCCGTCGCATTATCCGCCCGAACGGCTTTCTCGTTCTCGGCCGAACTGGCATATACCCCATTGGTCTGCCAGCCGAAGAATGCCCCAATCGGCTGCCCTTCGCGCAATAGTCCAAACGTCTGGGCGGTCCCAAATCCGGTGCCGCCCCGGGTGTTGATAATGTCGTTGCCGTTGTAGAGTTTGGTGATCTTGTTGCGGTTGAAGCTGATGTTAAAATTCGACGTCCAGCGAAAGCCGGGTCCAGTCGAACGCGACCCCGGCATATTAATCGTATTCAGGTTCAGTTCAAGCCCCCGGTTTTCGGTATTGCCCACGTTTTGCAGCGCCGTGCTGAAGCCGGAGGTGTTGGGCAGTTGTACGTTGAGGAGCAGGTTACTGGTCTTTTTGAGGTACACATCGACGTTCAGCGTCACCCGCGATTTGAGAAACGACAGATCGGCACCCAGGTTAAACTGATCGGTGGTCTCCCACTTCAGATCCGGGTTGGCAATGGCCGTTGGCCCCACCCCGTTTTGCCCCACATACCCCAGCCCGGTCGAGAAAGCCCCCTGCGCCGTGTAGTTGCCAATGCCGCCCTGGTTACCCGTTCGGCCGTAGCTGGCCCGTATTTTTAAATCGCTGACGGCTGCCGACAGGCTCTTGAAGAATGCCTCCCGACCCACCTGCCAGCCCAGCGATGCGGCCGGAAACAGGGCGTAGCGATTGTTGGCCCCGAATTTCGAGGAGCCATCCTGCCGTAAACTGGCTTCGAGGTAATATTTGCTGGCGTAGATATAGCCCACCCGGCCAAACAGCGACGACAGCCCATTGGCGGTTTTGGACGAGGTGGCCTGCGTTGGCGTCGATGCGGCACTCAGCGTACTGATGCTGTTGGTACCGTAGTCGCGGGCGGCCGCCGAGTTGCTGCTGGCCGCGTTTTCCAGTTGGCTATAGCCCAGCAGGGCGTTCAGCCGGTGCTGACCGAAGGTATTGGCGTAGGTCAGCGTATGCTCGTAGATCCAGTTGGTTTCGTCGTTATAGCCGGAACTACCGTTGGCGAAGGAAAGACGACGCGAATTGGACGGCTGGAAATAGTCGTTTTTAGCCGCAATCAGATCAGCCCCCCAGGAGGTTTTAAAGGTCAGCCCCGGTACAATGGTGTATTCCGCGAAGATGTTGCTCAGTAACCGGTTGCGGGTGGTGAGCCGGGTTTCCAGAGCCGACACGGCAACCGGATTGAGAATGCCCGAAATATCTTCCAGAAAATACGTGCCATCTGTGGCATACACCGGATTGACGGGCGATTTGAACAGAGCCGCCTGAAAAACGCCCCCTTCATTCTCGGGCGTGCCGTTGGTTTCGGACCGGGTAAAGTTAATGCTGGTACCGATCTTCAGCTTATCCGATGCCTGATAATCCAGGTTAAGTTTGCCGGTATAGCGCTTGTAATTCGTGTAGATCAAAACCCCTTTCTGCTGAAGCAGGGCACCACTCATGTAAAATTTGAGTTTATTTTCGCCCCCCCGGATGGCCAGCTCATAGTTGTCCATACCACCCGTTTGTATAAGCTGATTCAGCCAGTTCGTGTTCGCAATCTGGCCATTCCCGCCAATCACCCCGCTTTCGGGCACCACAAATCCATACAGCGATGTAAGGCCCGTTCCATTGGCGCGCTGCTCCTGAATGAGTTCAATAAACTCCCGGCTGTCCATGAGTTTGGGCAACCGTTTCTGATCGACCTGCTGCACGGCTTTGTAGTAGTTGAAACTGATGGACGCCTTCCCCGTTTTGCCGCGCTTGGTGGTTATCAGCACGACGCCATTAGCCGCCCTTGACCCGTAAATAGCCGACGCAGCGGCATCTTTCAAAATCTCCATCGACTCAATGTCGTTGGGATTAATGTCCGACGAGTTGCCCACAAACGGCAGGCCATCCACCACGTAGAGCGGGTCATTCCCGGCATTGATGGAGGTGGTTCCCCGCACCCGGATCGAGAAGTTGGTCGCTCCCGGTGCGCCGGAGTTCTGCACGATCTGTACGCCCGCCGTTCGTCCCTGTAGCAAGGCAATGGGCGAGGCCACCGGCAGATTCTGAATTTCTTTGCCGCTCACCGACGAGATAGCGCTGGTTACGTCGCGCCGGTCTTTGGTGCCGTAGCCCACCACGACTACCTCGTTGAGCGACTTGTTATCCTCTGCCAGCGTGACATCTACCTGGGTACGGCTACCGACCGCCACACGCTGCGATACGTACCCGATGTAGGAAAACACCAGTGTGGTAGAGGCCGAGGGTACATTGAGCCGGTAGGTACCGTCGGCCCCGGTAGTGGTGCCGGTCGAGGTGACTTCCACCGTAACGTTAACGCCCGGTAAGGCGTCGCTGCCCGACGTCACTCGTCCCGAAACGGTACTGGACTGCCCAAACACGAGTCCGCTACCGGGCAGTAGCGTCCATAGACATAAAAAGTAAATAAGTCTGGCCATTGGGTTCGATAATTATATTCAACATTGTAAAAATGAAATCAATTATATATTAATTATTACACGCAGAATTGATATCACCAAACTTTCTTATCGTTTTTTCTTAGACAGATCGCATAGTTCATTGAGTTATAAGAGTGGAATGGCGGTTTATCAGCCATTCTGAGCTTTTTTTGTAAAAAATAATAATTCTTATAAAAAATAGCTTAATCCCGCTCTAATGTTATCATGCAAATAGCTTACTTTACATTGTAAAATTATAACGTATGATACAGGTTATTAACCGCGCCTTCGATATTCTGGAGTACGTAGCTACCGAGCCGAACCGTCCGAAGTCGCTGACGGAGGTTGCCGAAGTGGCCGGATTGAATATGGGTACCTGCGCCAATATCATGAAGACGATGGTCAACCGGCGCTATCTGGATCAGGTCGGCCCCAAAAAAGGATACTGTCTGGGATCAAGAGCCTACTGGCTGACGGGCAATCTGTCGTATCGCAAAGACATTCTGGAAGCGGCCCGACAGCCCATGGCGACCTTAGCGAAGCAACTGGAAGAGAGTTGCTTACTGGCCATTCTGAATGGCGATCAACGGCTGATTATCCACCGGGAGTTGTGCGATCAGCCGCTGCAGGTGCAGACCGCCGATGAGAAACATGTCTATGACTCAGCATCGGGGCGGCTGCTGGTGGGCCTGCTGACTGACGTTGACTTGGTTAAGTTCAAAAACCGCTATGGTTTACCCACGCCCGAAATTTGGGAGGAAGCCGCTACCGAACCCAAATTCTACGCCCAGATTCAATTGATTCGGGATCGCCGGTATGCGTATCAGGAAAGTCTGCGGCAGGTGATTGGCTACGCCGTGGGCGTTTACCGGCAGGAGGAAGTGGTGGCGAGTCTGAGCGTGTATCTGCCCACTTATCGCCACACACCCGAAAAAGCGGCCGCCGTGCTCAGCGGCCTACAACAAGCGGCCGAACACATTGGCAGCAAGCTCATCTAAAAATTCCTGTAGTTGAAATCGACAAAAAAAACTAAGCCGATACCTCGTCGGCTACGTCTGTTTTCGGGAAGAGATAGCAGTCCGCGTAGTAACGCGGACTGCTATCTGTTATAGCTGATCAGAGTGAGCCTCAGTTTAAGGCGTTTTCCAGTTTAAACACCCAGGCAAACCGGCCCGTCATCGTAACGGGCGACAGCGTCGGCGGGGTAACAATCGTACTCCGGCCACGCGTATCGGCAGCTACAGCTCCCTTGTAGCCTAACAGGCTCACGCGGCCGGGTTTGCCAATGCCGGGTATCGCGAGCGGACTGGTGGGCCAGGTGGTGCAGATGGCGTACAGATCATGGCCTTTACGGGTGTAAAATACACTCGTGCCTTTGCCAATGGCGGGCGCCCCTGCCCAGGCACGGGTGCCGTAAATAGCATCGCCGTTCATGGCAAGCCAATCGCCCATATCGTGCAAACGCTGCTGCATAATAACGGGAATGCGGCCGTCGGCGGTAGGGCCAATGTTGAGCAGCAGGTTGCCGCCCCGCGCGACTTTATCCACCAATAAATCGATGAGTTGTTTGGAAGTGGCGTAGTCGTCTAAGTTCTCATTCCGGTTGTAGCCGAAGGAGCCGCCAATGCCCCGGCATTCTTCCCACGGGTGCTCAATCTTTTTAGCTCCGGCGTTTTCCTCGCCAATCAGGTCATACTCCGTGGTGTAAATGCCTCCGTGTTTCGAGCGGGTTTCCTTACCCCAGCGATCATTCACCACAACGTCGCTTTTAACCGGCGACTCATTAAACAGCCACGCCAGAAACTGCGTGCTTTTCCAGGTTTCGCTGGGGTGCTCCCACTCGCCGTCGGTCCAGAAAACATCGGGCTTATAGCGGGTCACGAGGTCTTTCATCTGGGGCATCATGTGCTCATCTACGTACCGGTTAACGTCCTGTTTGTAGAGCGGATTAAACCATTCGTAGAGGGAATAATAATAGCCCATCCGTAACCCTTTCGCCTTTACGGCAGTGATGAGATCACCCGCCAGGTCGCGGTGCGGCCCCACATCGACCGCGTTCCAGTTCCACGACTGTTCTGAGGGCCACAGCGTGAAGCCTTCATGGTGTTTGCTGGTCAGCACGATATATTTGGCCCCGGACTGTTTAAACACATCGGCCCACTCGGCGGGCTGGAACAGTTCGGCCTTGAACGAGTTGGCAAAATCCTGATACTTAAAATCCTTGCCGTACATCTTTTCGTGAAAGGCCTGAAAAAACGGGTACGTCTTGCCCTTCCGGTCCAGCAGCTTCCACCAGTACCACTCGGCATACCGGTCATACACACCCACGCCATCCCGGGCGGTAGGACTGTACGCTGGCACCGAAAAGACGCCCCAGTGAATGAATATGCCGAATTTTGCGTCTTCAAACCACCCCGGCACGGCCCGGCTGTCGATAGATGCCCAGGTAGGTTCGTAGCGGTTAGTCGGCGGGTTCGGAGTTGGGTTGGATGAAGCCGCAACGAGGTGGCTGACTACCGGTTGAGCCGACAGGCAGGACGCCAGCAGCAGGGCCTGAGCCGTTAAAAGAAGTCGTTTCATACGAAGCAGGAAGTTTTGCCATAAAAGCAGAAACGCCCGATGTTATACCGGGCGTTTCTGCTTTTTCGACTGAACATCAACCATTTGGCTACTCGTCTTCTTTGGCCTTCTTCGCCTTTTTCGGATCGCGCTTTGCAATTAACTCACCGGATTTCAGACGTTTCGACACTTCCAGAAACGGACCGGATATGACCTGCTCACCCGGTTTCAGGCCGGAAATGATTTCAATATTCTCGAAGTCGCTGATGCCGGTTTTAACGGCTCTGCGGGTAGCCTTGCCCCCTTCGTTTACAAAGACAATTTCCTGAATCTGCTCTTTTTTGGCGGACTCCTTATCGGCCGGACCACTATCCGGCGAGCTGCCGTTATCGTCCGGTTTTGCTTCGGTATCGGTGGCCTCCCCGTCGGCCCCGCGCGTGGTCACGGCCGCAATCGGCACAGCCAGCACGCCCGCTTTCCGGTCAGTAATGATTTCGACCGAGGCCGTCATGCCGGGCTTGAACAGGTACTCTTTGCGCCCGTTGGCCAGTACCGTTACTTCGTTGTTCAGGATACGCACTTTAACCTCAAACTCGGTTACGGCATCGCTCGACAGGGATGAACTCGCCGACGACCCCGACGCGGCCAGCCCATTAGCGGTATTGGCAATTTCGGTTACAATCCCCTTGAACTTTTTCCCGGCAGTGGCGTAGGAATCCACCTCAATATCGGCCGTATCGCCCAGGGTGACCCGGACAATATCGTTTTCGTTCACATTTACCCGAACCTCCATGTTGTTCAGGTTGGCAATGCGCATGATTTCGGTACCGGCCATCTGTGATGTTCCCACCACGCGCTCGCCCGTTTCGACGTTCAGCTTTGAGACGGTGCCTGTGACAGGCGCGTATATGGTTGTTTTGCGCAGGTTTTCGCTGGCATCTTTCAGCGATGCTTCGGCACTCTGAATGTTATACTGAGCCGCCCGAACGTTGGCGCGGGCCGCTTCCACATCCTGTTTCGCCACACTGTAATTAGCTTCGCTGGTTTCAAAATCGGCCGACGAGATTACTTTATCGGCCAGCAGTTTACGGTTACGGTCATAATCAGCTTTGGCCCGGATCAGTTTGGCTTCGGTCTGCGAGACAGTGGCTTTCGACTGCTCAAACTGCGCCCGGTTGGCATTGACCGTAGCCCGCGCCCGTGCCAGCAGCGACTCGTAGTTATCGGGGCGAATCCGAACCAGCAGCTGGCCCTGCTTAACCGGATCGCCCTCCTTTACGTACAGGCCAATAATTTCGCCGGATACGTCGGGGCTTATTTTTACTTCGATCTCGGGCTGAACACGGCCCGAAGCACTTACCCGTTCAACTATCTCGGTGCGCTTCACGCTGGCAAAATCCACTTCTGTAGCTTTTGGCTTGCCGATGACGCCCGTCTGTTTAGCGGCCACTAAGCCACCAATCAGCAGGACAACCAACGTGCCCAGCACCCACCAAATTCGGTTCGATTTCTTTTTCATGATCGTATTGATTGACTGGTTGACTTAATGAATGATTGAATAGATGCTTCCAGCCGGTCCTGCCCATTCAATCAATCCCTCATTCAGTCAATTAAAAAGAGAGAGGTTTATTCTGGTAGTAATCTAAGATTTTTATCCGAAACACGTAATCATATTTTGCCTGAATCAGACTCGCCCGCGACCGGTCCAGGTTGGTTTTGGCAATGCCGTATTCAAACGAACCCAGTGCCCCGGCGTTATACCGGCTCTCGGCCACCCGATAGGCACTGGTCAGCGACTCTACCTGCGCCAGCGTGGCCCGGTAGCGATTAGCGCCCGCTTTCATGTTTGCATACGCCGTTTCCACCTGCTGACGGACCTGTAAGCGGATGTTTTCGGCGTTCAGTGAGGCATTCTGCTGCTGAATTTTAGCCGTTGTAATGCGGTTGCGCGACAGGTTCCCCTGAAAAATCGGCACCCGCAGAATCAGTGACAGCGACCGGTTGAGGTTGTTATTCAATTGCTCGAAGTACGTAAAACGGCCCTGCGTGCCGCCCGTCGTCATGGTGTAAACCGGCTGTTGGCTTCCATCGGGCGCAACCACGAAGTAAGACGGAATAGCCTGCTGTACCTGCTGCCCGTTCGGGGTAAACTTCCGGTTAGCGGCCGCGCTCGAATACAGGCTGTTCAGGTTACCGCTTACGGCCAGGGTTGGGTATAAAGCTCCCCGGGCGACTTCAACGGCCATTTCGGCGCTCCTCACCCGCATGTCAGCCCCTTTGGCATCGGGCAGGTTAGAGAGCGCGGCTTCGTAAATCTGCTGCACACTTTCGGCATAGGGCGTCAGGCCGGGGTCAGGCACGTTGATGGGCTGAATGGTGAAGCCGGTTTCTCCGTTGCTGACCGGTACGTTCATGTTCTGTAATAAAGTCACTTTAGCCAGATCCAGCGAGTTCTGGGCCGTAACGATGTCCAGTTCGTTGCTGGCCAGTGTGGCCCGTAAATCGAACAGATTCGACTCGGGTGCCGAGCCCGCATTGACCAGGCGCTGTGTCCGGTCGATCTGGGTGCGGGCCACCTCGGCCTGCCGCTGGGCAATCACCAACTGTTCGGTGGCGGTGAGGGCATTCAGATACGCCTGAATTACGTTCAGCATCACCGTGTTGCGGGTAACCAGCAATTCTTGCTCCGAAGCCTGTTGCGTCAGTTGATTCTGGTGGATGGTGTTTCGCAGCGTGAAGCCGTTGTAGAGTGTCGCCGATCCGTTTAACTGGTAGTTATTGGACGAAATAGTCTGCTGAACGAACTGGTTGGTAAACGGGTCGATGTTGCGGCCACTGCTCAACGACTGCGTTCCCTGAAACGAAGCCGTAGGCAGGAGATTTAGCTGAGCCTGTTTGACCTGTAGTGTATTGTTCTGTACCGTAAGCTGCCCCTGCCGAATGGTGATGTTGTTTTGCAGCGCCAGATCAATGCACTGCTGCAAACCGATCTCTCCCGAAACCCCTGACGTATGCTGAGCCAGTGTTACCTGTCCCGCCAACTGTATGGTGATGAAAAGGAGTGCCCCACGAACTCGCCTGCGCAACGTATACATACCAACTATTGTTTGTTGATTCAATGTTACAACCTAATTTTAGTCGCAGCCACCGGTTTGGGATAAACGGCGCAATTTAACGATGTATCTGGTTTATAACGCAGCCTTGTTAACTAATAGTGACTTTACCGTACACTTCGATGACCGGGCGTTTCAATATGGTGACGGTTTATTTGAAACCCTGCGCTTCGAGCAGGGCCACCTCCGGTTCTGGCCCGATCATCACCAGCGACTGATACAGGGCATGAACGCGCTGCAACTGGAAATAACAGACCTGTTTGCCGCTGACTCAATCCACGACCAGATCATTACCCTGCTCACCCGCAACAACCTGCTGACCGGAACAGCCCGAATTCGGATGCAGGTCTGGCGGCAACCGGGGGGGCTATATACGCCGACCAGCCGGACGGCCAATCTGCTGATTACCGCGCAGGCCGGACAACCGTTTGCCATTACCGGCCGCGACCGGATCGGCCTTTTTGAGGCTGTTCTCCTGTCGCCTTCCCTTGTTTCGGCCTATAAAACAACCAACGCGCTGCCCTACATACTGGCTGGGCTGGCCAAACAGGAACGGGGGCTGGATGATGTGATTTTGCTGGATACGCAGGGTCATCTGGCCGAGTGCGTAGCCTCCTGCCTGTTCTGGCTGGCGGAGGGAGTACTGTTTACGCCACCGCTGACGTCGGGCTGCATCGACGGTATTCTGCGTCGTCAGTTGCTCAGGCTGGCAACTGAACTGGCTATACCCGTGCGGGAAGAGTTATGTACGCCCGACATCCTGAACCGGGCCGATGCGCTTTTCTGCGGGAATGTCATGGGTATTCAATGGTTCCGGTCTGTTGACTTCGCGGACGGAAACCATCGCTTTTCGGACGAAACGATAGCACGACCACCGCTGGCTGCTTTATTCAGCCGGTTGCTACCGGTAAACTGAAAACCCGTGCCGGGCTTTCCAGTTGAACAGGAAAGCCCGGCACGGGTCATACAAAAATGGATCAGCACTTACTGATTCACGGATACGCTGCCGCTACTGGCCGAGATCGCTACGGGCATACCACCCCCATTGAGTTTTCCCTTCACCCGGTCTTTCTCCGAAACGCCGTTGAAATTCGACAGGGGCATCGACACATGATCTCCGCTCACGTCTATATTCATGCCTTTATTGAGCGGCATCTGCACCCGCACGCTGCCCGCACTGGTCGACAGTTTGAGGTAATCGCCCAGTTTAGTTAACTCTACAGTCAGGCTCCCGGCGCTGGTTGTGGCTTCGAGACTCCCGGCTACGTTGGTCAGCCGGATGCTGCCTCCGCTGGTACCCGTTATGAGTTCGCCGGTAATGCCGTCGCCCGTGACACCACCACCGGATGTTTCGGCGCTGATTTTACCGTTCAGGTTATGAAGCCGGATGCTGCCCCCCGATGTTTCCAGCCGAATCTGCCCGGTGGCGTTGGTCGCTTCAATGCCGCCCCCCGACGTTTCGAGGTCGATTTTATCCGTTGACCGGTCTGACCGCCAATCACTCAGGTGAATGCCGCCCCCGGATGTATGTCCTTTCACGTCGCCCGTCAGGTCAAGCAGGTCGAGTCCGCCCCCGCTGGTGCCAAACGTCTGCCGACCGGTAAGGTGACTCAGGCGGATACCACCGCCCGACGTTTCGAGGTTAGTGGCCATCTTACGGGGTGTATAGACCCGGAAGGATACGCTGATCGACCGCTTCCAGTCCATAACATTGCTGCCCTTGCGCTTTGCAATGGCGACAACCGTATTGCCATCCGTCCGCATCTGAATATCGTACTCGCGGAGCCGCTCCTCGATTTCGTCTTTACTCAGGTTATTCTTTGGCCAGTTATTGGGCTTCACGTAGAGTTCAACCAGCACATCGGCGCGGGAGCCGCCTTCTACGGTGATGCCACCGCCCGAGGTTTCGACCCGTACATTGGTCAGGTTACCGCTGAAGGTTTTGGTCTGATAAGGTGTTTCGGTGCGGTCATTCTGGGCGAACGCACTCAGCGTCAGGGGCGCGAGGAGTATAGTAAAAAGCAGGCGTTTCATACGAGTTTGGCGTTGTTTTGGTAAAGATGCCAAAAAACAACCCGGCGTTGCACGAAACGGAACAGAGAGGCAATATTTATCAGTACCGCGCAACAGGATACGGCCGGGGAGAGATCCGATAAGCCAGGCCGTCGCGTTGGGGCAGTCGGCGATAAATCTTCGCTCCTGCTACAGTCTCCACCAATTGATAATCATGCATCAGAATGGCCTGAACGGGCGCATAACGCCGAACGGGATACTGATTGTAGCCACGACCGGGGTGCAGACTTACCGCATCAACGAAAATATCGGGTTGGTTAACCACTAAATCGTGCTGATACACATCCATAAAGTAAGCCTGCTGGGGTCCGTCTACTACGGGATGGTAGAGCGGAATAAACCGGGAACCCGTCAGTAGACCCGTTTCTACGTGCAGGTTATTCTGCCACCCCCAAACGACCATTGTTTCATTGGGGGATGAATGCCGCCGAATAGCCGCCGAAACAGTTTTCATCTCCGAGAACCAGCCTCCATCGGCCAGTTGCCGGATCGCCGGGTTCGACTGAACCACCGCCAGACCACCGGGATACATAACCGCCAGGGCCAGCCAGCCACCGATCAGCCACCGCGACCGGTTTCGATTCCTGTTTTCGATACCCGCTGCCAGTAGCCCCGCCAGCAGCCAGCAACCCGGCACAAAAGCCACCCATTGGTAGTGCGGGAAGGGATTACCCGGTTGCAGCGTCGCGTATATACCTGCCAGAAATACCGACAGACCCAGCCAGACCTGCCGTCGGTGATGCCTGTTATTCCGGGACAGCACCAGCCAAAGCAGGGCGGCAATGGCCGTCAGGCACCAGAACCAGCGGGTGGTTGGCATACCGCCATATACCTGCGGCAGGCGAACTAACAGACGGTCGGCCCAGCTGATTGTACCCGCAGACCAGCTGCCCTTCTGCGCGTACGAAAGGTTTGTGAGCAGATACGCCCGGACGGCGTAGTCGGCAACATTCGCCCACAGGCTGTACGCGCTAATCAGCAGGGTTGGCAGCACCCCACCGGCTACAAACCAGACGGCCTGCTTCCGGGCATCGGTGCTCGCAGATGCGGGGCGGGTAAGCAAGTTCCCTAATACCCATGCAGCCATAACCACGCCAACGGGGGCTGATTGTAATTTGGCGTACGGCAGACAGCCCAGTGCCAGCCCCGCAGCCATCAGTCGGCCCCACGTAGCAGCCGGTGCCTTGATAGAGCGTGTAAACACCTGACTCAGCCAGTAACCCGCCAGAGCGAGCAAACACATGGGCAGTTGTTCGCTGTTAAAGGCCAGCCCATCGGGGTCGGTCGTCAGGGCCAGACAGGCGGCCACCGGCAGAATGGCCAACCGGGCGATTCGTTCGCTGAAATAGAGCCGAAAGGTCGCCAGCAGCAGCCAGAACGTTGGCAGCACGCAGGTAAGCAGCCCCCAGAGCCGAAGCGTTGCGTAGTCCAGACTGAAACCGAGGTAATAGATCAGTGACAGCGGCCAGATATTAAGCGGCCCACTGGTCGTACCGTCTACCGATACCCAGAAGCGCGGGTCACGTACGAGCGTTGCGGCACTGGCAATCCACTGACTTTCGTCGACGTTCAGTTCGATCAGCCCCAGCCCCAGCAGCCGCAGTCCCAGCACACCCGCCAGCCCCAGGCCGGTAAACAAACGCGGGTATCGACCCGACAGGGCGAGCACGCTCAGCGTAAACAGCCAGCCAGTAACACCTGCCCGCCACGCCCACAGGACATGCCCATACCCTGCCCACATTACTACCTCGCGCAGTAACTGAAACAAGGGGCCGTGATACTCAATAATTGGATGCATAGCGCAGAAACACGTTATAAACCCGTCGGCATACGTCGTCGCAGGGCGTCATACAGCACCTCAACCGTGTTGGTTCGGATACTCAGTTCGGTGATTTTATTGTTGTTGCGCGTTGGGTAAACGCGGTTCGACAGAAACACATACGTAAGGTCATAGGCCGGGTCCATCCACACGAACGTGCCCGTAAAGCCCGAGTGCCCAAAACTCGACGCACTGGCCGAGCGGGGGGCGTTACCCGAGAATTTATAAGACGGTTTCTCAAAGCCAAGCCCGCGCCGGTTGCCCAGTTCAGGAAACTGATAGCGGGTAAACTCCGTCAGCGTCTTTGCCGAAATAAACTGCTGACCGCCATACTGGCCCTGCTGTTCGTACATCTGCATCAGTTTCATCAGGTCATTGGCCGAGCCAAACAGTCCGGCATGGCCCGATATGCCATCGAGCATTGCCGCCCCCTCGTCATGCACCCGCCCGTGAATAAGCGTATGCCGGAACAGCGAGTCGTATTCGGTCGGCGCGATGCGGTTCAGCGGATAAAACCGGCGCGGCTGATACGTCAGCGTAGTGGCACCGAGTGGCCGGTAGAACGTGCTCTTCAGGTACTCTTCAAAATTCAGGCCAGTTAGTTTCTTAACGATCCCGGGATAGAGATAAAACGACAAATCGCTGTAGACGTACTCTTTTTTGGCATTAAGCGGAGAGTCGCGGATCTCGGCGTAAATCGTTTTTGGGTAGTTCCGGTACAGAAATAGACTGTCAGTCACCTCGATGGAAAACTTCCGCGACCGCGTTTTGCTAAACGTATTCGGCTTAAACGAGCCGTCCGGGTTTATCGCTTCGCGCCAGAACGGAATCCAGGCCTTCAGCCGGGCCTGATGCGTCAGCACGTCGCGCCAGCCGATAGTAGCTTTGTTCGATTTACTGAAGTCAGGCAAATAAGTAGCCATCGTGCTGTTCAGGTCGAATTTCCCTTCATCCACCAGCCGCATCAGGGCGGGCGTTGAGGTGCTTACCTTGGTTACCGAAGCTAAGTCGTACAGGTCGTCCAGATGCGTCGGCTCGCTGCTTTCATACGTTGGTTTGCCGTAGGCTTTGCGAAAAATAACCTTACCGGCAACGGCCATCTGTACCACTGCACCCGGAAACGCCCGCGCTGTAAGTCCTACATTGACGACTGAATCCACGCGTTGCGTCAACATCCGCGAATCGACGCCCACTTCTTCGGGAATGGTGTATTTAAGCCGACCAATGGCAGGAGTCGGCAGGCCGTCGCCGAGCCGGTAACGTGCATTGACCGAAACGGGGAGTTTACCCCCGGTGGGAATAGCCCCGAAAATAGCCTGTGCCGATAATTCTTCGGTAAATGGCGTCAGTTGATAAGCCAGCAGTACCGCCCGGGCCGAATCCAGCGCCGGGAATTTATCCAGCGCGTAGGCATTGCCAAATACGGTGACCACCGCCTTGCCGGTTTTTATGAGTTGCCGCACGAGGTCGGCCGTTTTAGCCTGCAGCCCGTATTTACCCGGACGGATGTTGTTCAGATGGACGCCCACCAGCACGAGGTTATACGTATTCAGCGTGTCGAACACCCGCACAACGGCAGCCGAATCGGAGCGCGACGACAGCAGAAACGGATCTACCTGCGTGTAGTTACCCAGCATCTGCTGAAACTTTGTTTCCTGATCCGCTTCGACCGATACCGACGCAATCCGCAGCGTTTCCAGGGCCCGCAGTGGTAACAGAGCCGTTGGCACGGGTGTGGACTTACCCGGCAGCCGCGTCATGGTCGCCTGCGCGTTTACCGGCTGAGGCCCGGCAGCCGGCTCATTTTTCAGCACAGTCAGGCTGCGCTCCGTAAGCTGACGGTTCAGCAGGTCCGATGCGGGCTGATTCAGGTCAGCCACCAGATTGGTCAGGGAAACGGGCTGGTAATGGTCTAACCCAACCCAGGCTTTGGCCAGTAATACTTTAAGGCACCGGTCATCGAGCGACGTCTGACTAAGTTTACCCTCGGCAACAGCCTGCTTTACTTCGGCGATAGCGCGGGGAACATCCTCGGTAAATTCCAGTACATCCATGCCCGCTTCCAGGCCCATCCGGTCTGCAATACCGGACGGATAGTTTTTGGTGACGCCCTTCATGTTCATGGCATCCGAAAATATCAATCCCTTGAATTGTAGTTCGTTGCGGAGCAGGTTCGTCACAATAGCCGGCGACAGGGTCGAAGGCAGGTTGCGGGTACTGTCTAAACTTGGGATGCTGAGGTGCGCCACCATCACGCCACTGGCCCCGGCGCTGATGAGTTTCCGAAACGGATACAGTTCGAGCGAATCCAACTGCGCCCGGCTCTTGGTAATCACGGGCAAATCAAAATGCGAATCGGTACCGGTATCTCCGTGACCGGGGAAGTGCTTTAGCGAAGTTAATAGCCGCTGACTCTGCATTCCTCCCAGATAGGCCAGTGCTTTTGTGGCTACGTTATCACGGTTTTCGCCGAAGGAGCGAAAGTTGATAACCGGGTTGTTTGGGTTGTTATTGACATCGACCACGGGGGCGAAGTTGACGTGTACGCCTAACCGGCGACACTGCCGGGCCAGATCGGCCCCCATCTCATAAAGCAGGGATTCATTGCCCGGCGGCAGCGCACCCAGCGTCATCTGGTACGGAAAGCGCACCGTACTGTCCAGGCGCATGGCCAACCCCCATTCGGCATCCATTGCCACCAGCAGCGGCACCCGCGAACTGGCCTGCAGGCGGTTGTTAAGGCGGGCCTGCCGTACGGGTCCGCCCTGAAAAAACACCACGCCCCCGAGTTTATATTGACTGATGAGGGCCGTAAGCGAATCCTCGTAGGCAGGAGTTCGGTTGGAGTAGCCGGCCACCATGATCAGTTGAGCAATACGTTCGTCGGGCGATAGCGCATTAAAAACCGAATCTGCCCATCGATGTGACGAGGCAGTCAGAAAAGCAGGTGTAACAGATTGAGCAGCGCTGGTAAACCAGCTAAAACCGGGAAGAAGCAACATCAGCGTAAGCCGACAGATACGAGCCATGTAGCAGACAATTGAAATGAAGGCTTAAAAATAAGGAAACTATCGGCTACCGACACAAAACAGCGGACTTTAGGTTATTGCATGCTCCTATGTCCGGTTGCCCTCAAACCCGAGAATGTGTTCGGGGCAGCCTAAGCTCCCGGCCTCCAACGTATTCCTTATCAGCTTCACAGCTGTAGCCTCCCGGCCATAGCGCATAACCAGAGGTCTGGTTATGCGCTATGCAGGAAGTTGGCTTATTTTTTCAACACTTTCAGCGTCTGTACCGGTTGATCGCCGTCATAAATCCGCAGGAAGTACAGGCCGGACTGTAATTTAGGCATACTCAAGCGCAGTTTACCTTCCTCAACCCGTGTCGATTCGATAGCTGTTTCCTGGTTAAGTCCACTAATCGTAGTCAAATTCACCCGCAGTTGACCGGCCTTGACCGTAGCTGGTACCGTTATGGTCAGCTCCTGCTCGAATGGATTTGGCCATGCCTGCCAGGTAACTGTTTCAGGAGTTGCCTCGGGACTTGCCAAACGACTGCCGGAAGCCGACGTTGTGGAACAGGTAGTCGTGTAGTCATACGTCACCTCATAATTGCTCTGTCGAGCCTGTAGGTGGAAGGTGACACCTTTGCGCTGCCAGGGATCAATAAAACCGACTGGGCTTGAACTCCAAGGCTTGATCCCCACGGCGAAGTAATCAATCGGCGTACCATCGCCCCCGGCGGTTTTGAAGACGACCACCCCCGTTATGCAATCAAAATCCGGTGTTGTCATCGTCAGCGGCTGCGGTTTATTGTCGACCACCTGGAGCGTGAAGGTGAGCAGCATTGTAGCGCCGTTGTTGTCCGTCACCGTCACCGTCACCACATTACTCCCGACAAGCAGCGGTGTCCCGCTGATGACCCGGGTGCCCGCATCAAAGCTTAGGCCCACCGGCAGGTTGCTCACCGCCCAGCTTACCAGCTGTCCATCGAGATCAGTAAACGTAGTGGCCGGAATAGCCAGGCTGTACGCCCGGGCCAGCGTAGCCGTCTGACTGCCGATGGCCGTTACCAGCACCGGAACCTTGTTGGCCGGTGGGGATGGCGGAGCGGTTGTAGCCGGGGGGGTAGGCGTGGTTAAACAGTTAGGGGTGTAGTCCAGGGTACCAACTTCTTTACCGCTCTGACGGGCGTGGAGGGTATAGGTAGTGGTGCCCACCCGCTGCCAGGTTTCCAGCCGTACCGTCGGGTTGGTGCTCCACACAGTCAATCCGGCTGCGAAGTACTCGATGGGCGTGCCATCGCCCCCGCTGGTGCGGAAGGTCAGCGTGCTGGCCGAGCAGTCCACCGTCGGGGTAAGCAAGGTCAGCGCAGCAGTTGCGGTAACGGGTGTGGGCGCTGTGACCGTTGTGGGCGCTGGCGGTGTGATCGCTGGCGGCAGCGTCTGGATAGGTGTCGGTGGTACGAGCGTGCCTGGTGACAGCACCTGTAGGGTAAAGCTCGTCTGCGCCGTAGCCCCATTGTTGTCCGTCACTGTCACCGTCACCGCATTACTCCCGACCAGCAGCGGTGTCCCGCTGATGACCCGCGTGACCGGATCAAAGCTCAAACCCACCGGCAGGTTAC
>CAXUKO010000002.1:0-508760 GCA_964251665.1 uncultured Cytophagales bacterium | reverse complement strand
TGGCCGGGGGCGTCACCGGTGGCGTGGGGGTGGTTAAACAGTTAGGGGTGTAGTCCAGGGTACCAACTTCTTTACCGCTCTGACGGGCGTGGAGGGTATAGGTAGTGGTGCCCACCCGCTGCCAGGTTTCCAGCCGTACCGTCGGGTTGGTGCTCCACACAGTCAATCCGGCTGCGAAGTACTCGATGGGCGTGCCATCCCCCCCGCTGGTGCGGAAAGTCAGTGTACTGGCCGAGCAGTCCACCGTCGGGGTGAGCAAGGTCAGCGCTCCAGCGGTGGTAACGGTCGTAGGGGTAGGCTGAGTTGGTGTTGGTGTATCATTCAGCAGGTCCTCGTCGATAGGTATTCGCACGGGTTGATTACCGTTCTGATTGTATATCTGAGTCCATTGGCCAGCCACATTTAATTGGCTATACCCTTTTTCTACCAGTTGGGATAGTTGTAGCGGCAGTACACCAACAGGAACAAAATCGGGCACCGGCTTATCCATCCACCCCTGCGAACGTACCCGCTGTATAACTTGTCGCATATAATCAACACCTCCTGCATCAGCGAAATTGGCGAATAACACCACTTTGGCACCGTGTTGAAAACTCTGCGTAACCTGATCAGTGTATGCATTCAATCCAACGCGTGCATAATCAATACCATCCACTTCATTCATCACCCATTTACCAGTGGCCAGGTTACTCCTGACTAAATCCATCGAAAACGGGTGGATGTAACTGGGTGCGTCATTTACCTTTACACCATCCGTGTTTTGGGCGTAATTTTTGAAACCTAATACCCCGCGGAACAAGCTCTGCCCATCGAATACTGACCCGTGTTCATTGATAACCTTATACGAACTATTGGCCGATTTTATGGCCTGCGTTGTCTGATCTACAAACGATTTATGCACGATGTGGCGGTACGTGTACCAGTCCTTACCGGCCTTACCGACAAATGCCTGATAGGGGTCGCTGGCGTACATACCAGGCGGATAGATATCGTTGAAGCGGGCATAGCCAATACCCCAGGCTGCACTGAGTGCTGAAACAGTGCCGTAGCGTGCTGTTAACCAGGCCCGAAAACCTGCAATCATCGATGTACTATAGTCAGTAACCGTCAGCGTTTCTCCTGCCTGATACCGAATCATACTTGTGGCTGAGTACTCCTGCTCCAAAATGGGCGAGTTCGTTACGGCCATGAATAAAATTTGCCCCTGCTGCTGACGTGTACTATAACGCTGAGCGACCTGCTTCACAAAATCACTCGCTAAGTCAACAGTGGGCTGGTGACCCGGGCTAAACTGACGCGAATTCTGCTTGTATAAATACTCTCCTTTGTAAGTATGTGCCCCATTTTCATCTGCCCAGAAGGCATCCGCACGGTCATACGTACGATGCACGGCAACACGCAACGCAACTTTAGCGCCCAATTGAACGATACGGTCAATCTGCTTATCTAAGGTTGCCCAGTTGGCTGGCCCGTTTCGGGTGGGGTAGATTTCATCCCAGGGCACACAGAGTTCAACTCCGTTACAACCATTTTTGATAGCTGTCTCAATATTGCTCCAGTTAAAGTTGGGATCATCATAATACCCTGTGTTGTAAAATACGTACATCAAATACCGTTGCTGCTCCTCAGGAACAGCGGATGCCGCTACCTTTTTTGGCTTAATGGGCTTCGATGCGTAGGCCGTTGCTGACCCGAACAAGACAATCAACAGGCACCAAAGCAGAGCATGGGCCGTAGCGTTAAATAAACGTACCATAGATGTGCACGAATTTCTTTATGAAAAAAACAACGTTTACTCAAAAAACTTACTAAATGGCAAAACAGCACCCAATTACCCCTAAAAACAAATTAAATTTGGTTTTACAATACCCAATAAATTATTCTGTGAGGTATTATATACTTAAATAAAATTTAATTCGTTTGTCCACAAAATCAGTATAGTTTTCTTGTACTACCTTTTAATAAATTTACTTTCCTAAAAACTCTAACACTATATCTATCAACGAAGTAGCTTACCGGTACGAGAGTTGCAATAACCGGTCCAAAATTATCCTTACCCATAAGTTGCCTAAGTATATACATCATTTCGCAAACACATATATTACCAAAAAACAAAAACGGTTCACTTTGAATTTTTCAATTCAAGTAAACCGTTACAAATACTGTGCCTACAAGTAATATTCAGTACTGATTAATGAAAGAAAAAATAGGCCAGCGTCGTTGCGGCCACTACACCGGCCAGATCAGCCAACAATCCAAACGGGATGGCATACCGTGTATTTTTAATGCCAACCGAGCCGAAATACAGCGCAACAATATAGAAAGTGGTGTCAGCCGATCCCTGAAACATACACACGAGCCGCCCGGCGAACGAGTCCGGTCCAAACTGCTTCATGGCATCAATCATCAGTGCACGTGAGCCGGAACCACTCAGTGGACGCATCAGCGCAACCGGAAGGGCATCCATGAAGTCGGTATCCAGACCCGTCAGCGCGAACAGGTATTTCAAACCACCCACGAGATAATCCATAGCACCGGCGTTACGAAATGCCCCAATAGCTACCAGCATCCCGACCAAATAAGGAATAATACGCACGGAGGTGTCGAAACCGCCTTTGGCACCTTCGATGAATGTGGTAAACAGATCAACCTTTTTGCGAACTGCTCCGAGCAGAAAGGAGACAATGATCAGCATCAGGATCAGGTTACCCGCCACTTTAGAAATAATTTCGATCTCCGCTTTAGTTTTGGTCGACAAAAACCACAACAAGCCGCCAATGAGTGTGGTAACGCCCCCGATCCAGCCCAGTACAGTGGCATTTAACAGGTTGATCCGCTGCTTAATGGCGACCATCGACATGCTGAAGACGGTGGCTACGTAGGTAGCAATCAGGCAGGGAATAAAAATATCGGACGGATCAGTAGCGCCCAAAACGGCCCGCTGCGCCATTACCGTGATCGGAATAATGGTCAGGCCGGAGGTGTGCAGTACCAAAAACATAATCTGTGCGTTCGAAGCGGTTTCGGGCGTGGGGTTAAGGCTTTGTAAACTCTGCATCGCCTTTAACCCAAAGGGAGTTGCAGCATTGTCAAGACCCAGCATATTCGCCGAGAAATTCATAATCATCTGCCCATTTGCCGGATGACCGGCCGGTACCTCGGGGAAAAGCTTGTTGAAGAACGGGCCAATCACCCGGGCCAGAAAGTTGATAGCGCCTGCTTTTTCGCCAATATTGAGCAGTCCCAGAAAAAACGTCATCACCCCGGCTAAAGGCAGCGCAATATCCATCACGGCGGTCTTGGACGACTCAAACAGGCCTTCCACTATAATTTTAAAAATTTCGGTATCCCCAAAAACGATTAGTTTAAACAGGGCGACGGCGAAAGCAATAACAAAAAAGAGGAGCCAAATGTAGTTCAGGGCCATCAGAGCGGGGTTTGTCGGTAAAAGGCAGTAGGCAAAATAGCCTGTTTTTACCCAACTTTCAATTTACGTTCTTTGCAGGCTGAATTCGTCGGGTGCCTGTTTACAAGACACAGTACTGTAATTCAGCCCCAAACGCCCGCCCAACTTTCAGCCACTTATGCCCTTACCAATTCTCCCCCTCCCCGACCGACGCAGACGAATACCGGCCTTTATTGGTTGTCTTTCTCTATTGGTAATCAGCGCGGGTTTCGCCCAGTCCCTACCCGCTGCCGAGCAGGCCATGATTCGGCAGGGGCTTGTTAATGTGCAGGCGGTTGATTCGAGGATTCAGGTTGATCTCAAGTATTCGACAACCGATAATTTTGTCAAGAAAGATGTGTACGGCGATCTAACCCGTGCTTACCTGCAACCGATGGCGGCCCGAAAACTGGCCGAAGCCAATGCGCTTCTGATCGCTAAACACCCTGATTTACGACTGCTGGTGTACGATGCGGCCCGCCCCCGGTCGGTACAGTGGAATCTCTGGAATGCCCTGCCGCAGTACACACCAACGGTACGACAAACGTACGTTGCCGATCCGCGTATTGGTTCAATCCATAATTATGGCTGCGCCGTAGACCTGACCATCGCCCGCGTTGACGAACGAGGTGGTCAGGCTAAACCGCTGGACATGGGCACTAAATTTGATTATTTCGGGCCATTGGCTTATCCAAGCCAGGAAGCTGAGTTGTTAAAAGCGAGACAGTTAACCCGGCAGCAGGTAGAAAACCGGCGGTTACTACGTACGGTCATGCGTCAGGCGGGTTTCAGCCCCATCGAATACGAGTGGTGGCATTTCAACGCGCTAAGCCGTGTGCAGGCGAAGGCTACGTTTAAGATTGTCGAATAAAGACGCCTTACCAAGCATTGCATCAGTGCTTTATGCGAAAGGCCGCAAATGAATAGAGTAGTATAAATTATTCGCATCATTGCGTACTGTTCTGAACTCGCCCAAATGCTATAACTCTTCCCATATTTCGTTCCAAACCTGACTACTTTGGAAATAGCCTGGTGTTGCTAAAGGAATTAACGGTTGCAGATTAACAGGAATATTATCTGAAGCAAACAATTTAGCCTGGTTAGGTTTGGGACCGTGGAGATGAATAATATCGGCCTGACTGCCATCTCCCCAATATGGTTTCCAATTATAATGGGTAGGTAATCTGTTCCAAAGTGGTAACCCTGACCAATTTTGCCTAAAAAAACGATGGTAGGCACTTTGGTCCCAAGTAGGATGAAAGCGAAGCCGTCCATTAAGCCAATAAGCCAGAAAAGCAGCCCGAACAGGCTCCCTGTATCCCGGAATGAATTCATCCAGGTGGTCTGATGTGAATTTGCAGAAAGCCAGGTCTTTTTCTAACAAACTCTCCACATTCATCACCATTACACCCGAATTCATACGCTGGAAGTCATTTATATGAAACTCTGGTGCCACCGCAAAATAGCGGGGTTGAATGTGAACTAAACCTTCAGCCACATTCCGCTGAAACATTACATCGCAGTCAGTATAAAGAACATACTTATCCGTAAATCCTAAATCCTGCATTATTGTCGGTATTTCGACGCGTAGGAAGGCTCCAGCTCCTATGTTTAGATAATCCGGATTCCCAATCTTGTCAAGCGTGATTTCCTTGATTTTATCATAAAAACAACTCCGGTGATGTATAACTGTAACTCCCTTTTGCTGTAGCCATTGAGTGGTTTCATTGGGTTGTCCGTCAAAAAGACAATATAAGTCCAGATCAGTATTTTTTATAGCAGAATAGACTGAGACTTTTAACAGTTGATCGTAAGAATGATTCACATCATTGCTTTCTTTAAAAGCAAAAAAACACTTCATATAGTTACGGATAAGAATACACGGATTTATACAGGTCGTGATTACCTGTTTCGCACTAACTTGGTTGTTACATAACTACGTTCGCCATCAGTGTTAAGTCACATCGATAACCATCATAAGCTTACAAGCAAAGGTAACCTCAAATGCATATTTATAATGCACCTGTAAATGAACTTCGTCAATACCAAGTTATTGAACGTTGCTACTATGGTAAGGTTAAACTCCTTACTAACTTATTCCTTACCACTTACCCCTTTAATACACAGCCATTTCGGGTTCTACTTCCCGCGCCCAGACATTGATGCCTCCGTCGAGGTTGTAGAGATTGGTCAGGCCTAACTGCGCAAACAGGTAGTTAGCTACGTTGGCTGATCGAATGCCGTGATGGCAATATACCACGACGGGTCGGTCGGTCGGAATCCGTTTGAGGTTATTGGGAATCATGCCGATGGGAATCAGCACAGCATCGTCTAAATGGCAGATTTCGTACTCCTCGCGCTCCCGTACGTCGAGTAAAAAAACGGATTCACCATTGGTCAGCCGACCGGCCAGTTCATAGACAGACATTTTTTGTGGTCCATTCGCCACCACCGGCACCACCCGGCTATTAGCCTGTAATCCCTGCCGGGCCAGTTCGTCGGCATCGGCCCGCCGTTTGGTTTTAATGGTCCGAAAATCCATCGCCAGCAAATCGACCATCAGCAGTTTCTGGGTCAGCGGTTCGCCGATGCCGGTGATAAGTTTGAGCACTTCAGTTGCCTGATACGTCCCGATCACACCCGGCAATACACCCAGCACACCGGTTTCGGCGCAGTTTGGTATTTCGAGATCATTGGGATATTCGGGAAACAGACATCGGTAGGTGGGGCCGCGCTTTCCGTTATCGAGTTCAGCATTGAGCACGGCCACCTGTCCCTCAAACCGGTGAATGGCACCGTACACGAATGGCTTATTCAGGGTCACGCAGACATCATTGACGAGGTAGCGCACGGTAAAATTGTCGGTACAATCCACAACCAGGTCATAATCCTCAATAACCGCCCGGGCGTTTCCGGCATCGAGCGCCATAGCATAGGTATCGAAGGTGAGATTAGGGTTGAGTTTACTGAGATGGCTCACGGCCGCTTTCGCCTTCGATTTACCAATTTCGTCGGTCGTATAAATTACCTGCCGCTGTAGGTTGCTGAGGTCAACCATGTCTGGGTCGATGACGCCGATGGTGCCTACGCCAGCCGCCGTCAGGTACAGCAATACGGGGCAGCCAAGCCCACCAGCGCCAACAACCAGTACCCTGGCATTTTTCAGTTTCTCCTGTCCGTCAAGCCCAATTTCGGGCAGATTAAGGTGTTTGGCATAGCGGGTACGTTCAGCGGGGAGCAGCATGGTCTTCAAAAAAAGAGGGTAGCGTTGGACTGGTCAGGAAATAACACGTTTACAACGTCAAAATGTGCCATTTTCAGTAAAGGCTATGCTTTTTTTTCGGGAACGGGTAATTTGGCTCGTTCCCGAAAAAAGCATGGCCTCTACTGCGTCCCTTTTTTGAGCGGCTTAACTACTCTGTCGCAATAAGCTATTGCACCACCGTCTTAATTTTCAACTCATCGAGTTGCTTATCGGCAATGACTGAGGGCGAGTCGATCATGACGTCGCGGCCGGAGTTATTTTTGGGGAACGCGATAAAGTCGCGGATGGAGTCGGCACCCCCAAAGATGGAGCACAACCGGTCGAAGCCGAACGCAATGCCACCATGCGGGGGCGCACCAAACTCAAAAGCATCCATTAGAAAGCCGAATTGAGATTTGGCTTCTTCGTCCGTGAAACCCAGTAAATCGAACATACGGGCCTGCAACTCGCGCTGGAAAATACGAATAGACCCCCCGCCTACTTCGGTACCGTTAATCACCATGTCGTAGGCATTGGCCCGCACCGCACCGGGGTCGGTCGCCAATAACGGAATGTCTTCGGGCTTGGGTGAGGTGAACGGATGGTGCATCGCAAACCACCGCTGCTCCTCTTCGCCGTATTCCAGCAGCGGAAAATCGAGCACCCACAGCGCACTGAACACGTTCGGGTCGCGCAGACCGAGCCGGGTGCCCATTTCCAGGCGCAGTTCACTCAGTTGCTTGCGGGCTTTGGTAGCTTCACCGGAGATGATCAGCATCAGGTCGCCGGGCTGCGCCTGAAACTTAGCCGCCCAGGCTTTCAGGGCCTGCTCATCGTAAAACTTATCGACCGACGATTTCAGCGTACCGTCCTGATTGTAGCGCACGTAGATCAGGCCTTTCGCACCAACCTGCGGGCGTTTCACCCAGTCGGTTAGTTCATCAAGCTGCTTGCGGGTGTATTCGGCACAGCCTTTGGCATTGATGCCTACGACTAATTCCGCTGAATCGAACACGCCAAAGCCTTTGCCGGATGTCAGGTCAACGGAATCGAATGTTCCCTTCAGTTCGGCAAACTCCATCCCGAAACGCGTGTCGGGTTTATCAGATCCGTAACGGCTCATGGCTTCGGCGTAGGTCATGCGGGGCACGGATGCCAGTTCAAAATTCTTCACCGCCTTGAACAGATGCCGCACCAGCCCTTCAAACATATTCAGAATGTCTTCCTGCTCGATGAACGACATTTCGCAGTCGATCTGCGTGAATTCAGGCTGCCGGTCAGCGCGTAGATCTTCGTCACGGAAGCACTTGACAATCTGGTAATACCGGTCGAAACCCGACACCATCAGCAGTTGCTTAAACGTCTGGGGCGACTGCGGCAGGGCATAAAACTCGCCGGGATTCATGCGGCTGGGTACCACAAAATCGCGGGCACCCTCGGGCGTCGATTTAATCAGTACCGGCGTCTCAACTTCGATAAATCCCTGCCCGTCCATGTAGAGTCGGGTTTGCTGCGCCATTTTGTGCCGTAGCTCCAGGTTCCGGCGCACAGGGTTCCGGCGCAGGTCCAGATACCGGTATTTCAGCCGCAGGTCGTCGCCCCCATCGGTTTCGTCTTCGATCAGGAAGGGGGGCGTTTTAGCCGGATTCAATACCGTCAGTTCGGTGATTTTAATTTCGATATCGCCGGTCGGAATGTTCGGGTTTTTCGATTTCCGCTCGATCACTGTACCCGTTGCCTGCACCACAAACTCACGACCGAGGGTACGGGCGGTGATAAACAAGTCGGGTGCCGTCTGCCCGTCTTCCAGCAGCAACTGCGTCAGGCCGTAGCGGTCACGGAGGTCAATCCAAAGAACGCCCCCTTTATCGCGGACGGTTTGCACCCATCCACTCAGGGTCACGACGGTATTGATGTGTTCGGCGCGGAGTTCGCCACAGGTATGGGTTCGGAGCATCTTTTTTAATGAGTGATTGAGCGAATGGCCGGGTCGCCGATGCGGTGAACGAGTGAATGAAAACGACAGGCTGGCCTCCGCTCCAGTGAGTTGGTGGCACGGCAAGCCGATCATCACTTATTTACCGCATCGGCGGCCGGGCCAGTCACATCTTGTAAACTGGCTGCAAAGTTAGTCCCTTTGCCAACGGCGGGCAAGCCGGGGGGATAATGAGTGAGGGATTGACTGATTGAGGGATTGAATGGTTGGCTCGCTCTTTCATTCAATCCCTCAATCATTCAATCATTCAACCATTCACCCTTAACAGGTTGAATAGGCCTTTATAGCGATTTTGTGGAAGGATATACAGTAGAGTATACACAAAATAGATAGGCTCAAAACTACAAACCAACGAAGTAGAAAGGAAATCTACATTTTTTGTTTAATATTTTCTAAAAATTATTAAACAATTAAAATTAACAAAAACTTCGAGTGATAAGGCCATCAGGCTGATTATGAATATCATCCCTATCACTAACTTTTAACACTAAAACCTAATGGAAACATTACGCTTATCTACCATCCTCTTAATGGGCGAGCTGCGGCCCGGCGACGTCGTTGGCTTTACATTTTTTACCGGCTACATGGCCATGTTTGCCGCATCGGTGTTCTTTTTTCTGGAACGGTCGCAGGTGGAGGGCCACTGGAAAACCTCGCTTACGATCTCAGGGCTGATTACTATGATTGCGTCAGTGCACTATTACTACATGCGCGATCAGTACCTGTCGACGGGGCAGTCGCCTACGGAATTCCGCTACATCGACTGGACACTGACCGTACCGCTGATGTGCGTGGAGTTTTACATGATCATTAAACCGTTTGGCGGCAAAATCAGCACCATGTGGAAGCTAATCGTCTATGCGATCATCATGCTGGTTTTCGGCTACGTCGGCGAATCCCTCGACCGGTCTAACAGTGCACTATGGGGTGCCGTCTCGACCATAGGGTACGTGGGCATTCTGTATGAAATCTACCTCGGTGATGTCAAGAAAATTGCCGACGGTTCCCGGGATGCCTCTACGCTGAAAGCGGTGTCGCTACTGCGCTGGTTCGTGCTGGTGGGCTGGGCCATCTACCCCATTGGCTACATGCTGATTCCGGGTGGACTGCTGAGCGGGCTGAAGCTGAACATCGACCTGGTGTATAACATCGGTGATGCCATCAATAAAATTGGCTTCGGGCTGGTTGTTTACTCAGCGGCTGTTGCCAACTCCCACGCTCACCTCGATGCACCGGTTCAGCGAATTAACCGCGAACCGGCAACTGTCTAAGTTGTCGAATCCAGGCCCCAACGAGCCGCCCGGCACCATGTCGGGCGGCTCGTTGGTAAGAAACCCTTCTAACCCGGCCTTCACCGACCTTTTGCCGGGAAACTTATGAACGCCTTCCATCAACCCGCCTGATGACTGAACTTGTGTACGACTGCGCCATTGTGGGGGGTGGCTGCGCGGGATTTCAGTTGCTGTACCAACTCGCACAGCAGCCCGGCTGGTCAAGTCAGCGCGTCTTGCTGCTGGTTGATGAGTTACCCCTGCAACGGTCGTGGTGTTTCTGGAGCCGGGACCCGGAGCCGCCATTACACCACTTAATCCAGAAATCATGGGCGTCGGTCAGGGTCTGTGGCAACGGCTTTTCCCGCACCGAATCCATTTTCCCCTACCAGTATCATTACCTCTCCGGCGACTCATTTTTCTGGTTCTTTAACGAACAATTTCTGCCGAAACACCCGAACGTAACCCGCGTTGTTGCCAGTATCGACAGCATTACCCGGCCCGTCGGCGACTTTATCCTGACCGGCGCGGGGCAGACGTGGCGGGCGCGTCAGGTATTCAGCAGTCGTTTACCACCCATTTCAGCGGAGACAACGGTTCAGCTCTGGCAGCATTTCAGCGGCTGGTTTGTCAAAGCCGGGCGCCCGGTATTTAACGAACAAACGGCCACGCTCATGGATTTTACCATTCCTCAGCATGGAGCCGTACAGTTTGGCTACATACTTCCCTTTTCGGCCACCGACGCCCTGATTGAGATAACGGCGTTTTCGCCGACTATATACGCCCATCAGCAGTACGTCGATCTGCTGGTCGACTACATAAACACGCACTTTCCCGGCCTGGCTTTTTCTATTGAAGCCACTGAACAAGGGCAGATTCCGATGACGGATTTTTCGTTTGCGCGCTACGGTTCGGCGGGCGAAACCCTGATTGGTACGGCGGCTGGTATGGTAAAAGCAACTACCGGCTACGCCTTCCGGCGTATTGGGCTGGACAGCATTCAACTGGCCCGTTCCGGTGCGGCCACGCCGTTGCTGAAAGGTCAAGAGGTGGACTGGCCCGCTACCCGTGGCCGATTCCAGTTTTATGACCGATTATTACTGGGCATTCTGGCGAATCAGCCGGCGGTGGGCATCAATGTGTTTTCGAGTTTATTCCGGCACGGATCGTTTCCGGCTATTCTGCGGTTTCTGGATGAAGAATCGAACCTGTACACCGAAATTAAGTTAATTAGCCGCCTACCCTATTTGCCGTTTCTGAAACAACTCATTCGCCAATGGCTACGTTAACCGCCCCCCTACAGCGCCTTAAAGCCACACCAGCCTACCTTACTATCGGATTAGGTGCTGTGCTGGTGGTATGGCAGGCTGTGGCGGGTCCGCTGCCGGAGCGGGTTCAGTGGCTGGTCTTTGCCGGTTTACTGATTGTAGCGGGGATTCCGCATGGGGCACTGGATCACCTTATTGACCAGGAAACAGCCGCCCGGCTGGGGAAATCCTTTTCGCTGGCCCAGTTTCTGGTTAGATACCTGTTGACAATGGCCGTTTATGGCGCAGCGTGGTTTGTGGCACCGGCGCTTAGTTTGCTGCTGTTTCTACTGGGTTCGGCCTGGCACTTTGGCGAAACCGATATTGAGAGGGTGCCCCTTACGCCTGCCTGGAGTGTTACCCGGTGCGTGGCGGGCGGGTTTGTACTGGCCTTTATCCTGTTGACCCACGCGACTGAGGTAACGCCCATTCTCGACCGCATCACGCACGCTGACCCCGCAACAATGTCGGTATGGAAACGGGCAGTCCGGTATGGGTCGGCGGTGTGGCTCTATTGGGGACTGTTAACCGGCTATTTGTTCGTGCGGGCTTCCCGGGCAAGACCGGTCGCTGTTGACTGGCATCGGCTGGCCCGGCTGGCGGCCGTACTGGCACTTGGGTACTGGCTGCCATTACTACCCGCTTTTGGCCTGTATTTTGGCGGATGGCACGCCCTGAGTTCATTCCAGACCATACATGGCTACCTCAAGAGTCGGTCGGCACCGCTCACTGCCGGCCAAGTCTGGCTAAAATCGGTACCATTTACAGCACTGGCCCTGGTGTCGCTGGCCGGATTCGCCTGGTGGTGGCAGCAGTACGCCCGGCACTGGGACCCGCTGCCGTTGATATTCATTTTCCTCTCACTCATCACCCTCCCCCACCTGAACGTCATGCACGGCATGAACAGGCGGGGGAACGAGGGGTTGAGGGGTTGAATGATTGAGTGGTTGAATGATTGAGTGGTTGAATGGTTGAATGCTTACAAGGTCATCCATTCAATCATTCAATCCCTCAACCATCCAATCATTCAATCCCTCAATCATTCAATAAGGCAGATAGACACTGAAGGTGGCTCCCTGACCCGGCTGGCTGCGGGCGGTGATGGTGCCGCCATGATTGGCCGCTACTTTCTCGCAGATGGCTAAGCCAATGCCCGTACCGGCAAATTCGTTCCGGCCGTGCAGCCGCTGAAAGACCTGGAAAATACGATCCACGTACTTATCGTCGAAACCAATGCCGTTATCCCGTACGTCGATGCGGTAGTAAGCGGATGTGTGGCGGGCCGGTTTAACCGTGGGCGGCAGCTGGCTGAATGTTACAAGCTGAGCGTCGATCTGAATAACCGGCGGTACTGGCGCGCCGGATTCGTCGACCCGGCGAAACTTGAGGGCATTGCTGAACAGGTTCAAAAACAACTGACCCAACTGCAGCGGGTCGCCCTGAATGGTTGGCAGCAGACCGATAGTTACGGTAGCCATTGTTTCCTGAACGCGCAGGTCAAGATCGTTGAGTACATTGTTAATCATGCCCTTGAGCGAAACCGGCACAACGGTATCCTGCTGCGTAGAGATGCGCGAGAAAGCCAGCAAATCCCGAATCAGCGTCGACATCCGGCTGGCAGCTACCTGCATCCGTTCCAGATGCTCAACCCCTTCGCCAAGCTGGGTGGCGTAGCGGTTTTTCAGCAGATCACCAAAAGACTGAATTTTACGCAGAGGCTCCTGCAAATCATGCGAGGCAATGTAAGCGAACTGCTGCAGGTTGTCGTTGGAACGAAACAGCAATTGATTGGATTGAGTCAACTCTTCATTGATGAGGGCCAGTTCATCATTTGTGGTGGCCATCTCCTCGTTGATAGCGGCCAACTCTTCATTCGCCGTTGCGAGGGCTTCAGTACGTTCCTGCACCTGCTGCTCCAGGGCAAGCTGGGTCTTTCGCTGCTCGGTAACATCGCGTACGGTGCCGCTCAGCTTGTACGCCTGTCCCTGTTCGGTGAAGAAGGTCTTGCCGGTTATATGCAGTATCCGCTCCCGTTTGGCCACATCGATGGTGTACTCAATGTCATATATACCCGTTCCGCCGGGTGTAATGGCCTGCCGGATGGCCTCCCGCACCCGGGGCCGGTCCGCTTCGCGCAGAGGTTGATAGGCCCGTTCGCTGGTAATGACTTCGTCGGGGCCGATACCAAACCACGCCCGTGTCCGGGCCGAATAATCGAGCAGGCCGGTTGTCAGGTCAATCTGGAAGGTACCGAGTTCGGCCATTTCGATGGCACCACGCAGGGTAATCTCGCTTTCCTCTACCTTTTGCCGGGACAACACCTGCCCGGTTACATCTACGGCCATCTCCATAATGGCATAAATCTCACCGGTGGTATCCCGCAGGGCTTTGAAGGTATAATCGAAATAATACGTTTTCAATTCACCATTTATGACCAGATCAGCACGCCCGGCTTTGGTTTCGTGCATGATGCCGGTTGTAAAAACCTCATCAATGATCCGTAGAAAGGGCTGACTTTCCAGTTCCGGCAACGCCTGCGCGAGCGGTCGGCCAATAACTGACCACCCTTTCCCCCAAACGTCGATCATGGACGGGTTGGCTACCTCAATAACCAGATCGCGGCCCACAAAGAGACAGGTCGGTATCGGCGCTTCTTCGATGAGGGAGCGAAAGCGGGCTTCGCTTGTTTCGAGCGTCTGGCGCTGCTTTATTAGTTCATCCACATCCATGCAGAAACCGGCGTAACCACCATAGCGGCCTTCGGCATCGTAATACGGATCACCGGCGGCCTGACACCAGCTGATTCGGCCATCACTCCGTCTGATTCTGAATATGACGTCGTAATGAGCGCGGGCAGCTACGGCGGCTAAAAACGCGGCTGCACTGCGCGGTCGGTCTTCCTCAATAATGGCACTGGCCCACCCGGCTCCAAGCAGGCTCTCGTAGGGCAGGCCGGTCCAGTCGACCAGTGTATTGTTCAGGTAGGTTAACCCGCCCGTTTCGTCGGACAGCCACAGCCCCGTCGGCGCACTGTTGGTCACGTTACGAAACAGGTTTTCGCTGGCTCGCAGCGCCTGTTCGGCCTGGCGCTGCTGCGTAACGTTTGTATGCACTCCCACCCACTCCCGAACCAGCCCGTCGGCGTTCAGCAGTGGGATGGCTCTAATCGAAAATACGCCCCAGGTTCCGTCACGTAGCCGTAACCGGTGTTCAAAAACGAACATCCGCTTCTCCCGCACGGCCACGTTCCAGGCGTCAACAGTCGGTTGGGCATCATCCGGGTGAACGACCTTCGACCAGCCGTATCCCTGATACTCTTCGTAGGTTTGCCCGGTGAGTGCTGTCCAGCCCGGCTGTTCGCCCGTCATTTCGCCCGCTGCGTTATTGGTCCATAAAACACCCTGCACGGCTACGATGGCGGCCTGAAACCGCTGCTCGCTTTCTTTCAGATCCTGTTCAGCTTTTTTGCGCTCGGCAATATCCCGAGCTACGGCAAACAGGTGCGGCTGGTCATTCAGCATCAGCCCGCCCATGTTAACTTCTACATGGTAAATCGTACCATCTTTTTTCCGGTGCAGGGTTTCAAACGGTGGTATTTTCGCCTGCTGTGCTCTGGCAAAGGCGGCCGCAAAAACATCGTCATTATAGATAGGGTCTACATCGGGGACACGGATATTCCGGGCTTCCTCAGGGGTATACCCCCACCGTTCCAGGGCTGGTTGATTCAGGTAGGCAAACGTACCATCCTCGCGCATTAGGATAAAGGCGTCGCTGGCGTTCTCGGCCATATACTTGAAACGCGTAATCTCCTCTTCGGCTTTTTTCTGCTTCGTTACATCCTGGCAGAGCACCATTACGCCGGTAATGGCACCATCCTGCTCTCTGTAAGGCTGATAAACCAGATCAAGCAGGCCGGTTATTGGCTTTCCCTCGGCATCATGCACTATGTAGGGCTGCCCATAGAGGTACAGGGGGTCGCCGGTTAGCCGTACCTGATCGATTATAGGTCGAAAAACAGCTTCGGCATCCGGTATAATGTCAAATAGTGGCCTGTCTATCAGTTCGTCACAACGACGGTTGATCAGCCGGGCGTACGCATCATTCACAATGTTTACCCGCATCTCCTGCCCATCGAGCACAATAATGCCGACCGACGCGTCGCGGACGAGATTCTGAAACCGCTGCTCCGAGATTTGTAGCTTACGGACCGTGCTGCTTTTCCGGACAGTTTCCGTACAGGTCATGAACACGCCTGCCGGGTTGCCGGTCTCATCGCTGACGGGGCTGTAGCTGAACGTCCAGTAAACGTCTTCGAGCGCGCCGTTGCGGTATATGGGTATCAACTGATCTTCGCTCCGGGTGGCCTCGCCCGCAGCCAGCACCTGATCAATCAGGGGTTTGATATCCGGCCAGCTTTCGGTCCAGACTACCGCACCGGGCTTTCCCAGGGCGTGGGGCTGTTTACCGGTATTGCCCAGACTCGTCCGATAGGCGTCATTATAAAAACACAGCAGGTCCCGGCCCCAGAACAGAACCATGGGAAACGTAGCGTTGAGCAGGATACTGAGGGTTGTACGCAGGCTCTGCGGCCACACATCCGGGGCGCCGATGGACGTTTGCGACCAGTCGTACGAACGGGTCAGCTGACCCATTTCACCGCCCCCCTTCAGAAAGGTGTATTGATGTGTATCGGATGTTGAGTAGTGGTATTGCTCCGCCATACATGGCAATGATAGGTGGTGGGTGATGGATTCGGTAGAGCCGAATAACAGAAAAGAGCCGATTGGATCAGACGGACTAATTCAGGCGGGTTTTGGCCAGCGTTGCCAGTAATTCGTGGAGGTTACCGGGCGGGTGGGTCGTGTCGGCCCGCATCCCCAGCAGGTTCATCAGTTGCTCGTGCTGAGCCTCGATCTGCGCCAGACGGGCCTGAATCTGCTGCATTTTGGCTTCCTGTTCGGCTTGCCGGGCTTCGAGCCGGTAGGCCCGCTGTTCCAATTGTTCGAGACGTTCGTGATCAGACATGACGCTGAATGTAGCTTGAGTTAAGGGCCGGAAAGATACAAAAACCCGCTGATTATTCTCCGTTTAGACCGGTGTACCAACCCGCCGGGTAGTGAAAAACCAGGCAATTGTACCGGTGGCAGGCTATAAACTCTTTATTCGCCCGCTGGCACGGGAATAGGCGTTCGGGGCAGGGGAATCCCAAAGTTCGGACTGCCGTCGGCATTCCAGGTAAACGGCTGGGTGTAAGGTGCCCGTTTATCGCCACAGCCATCCGTTGCCGACGCGTTGGCGTGGTAAATCATCCAGTCCTGCTGCCCATCGGCCGACTGGAAAAAGCCACCATGACCGGGGGCATACACGCCATTTTCCGGTGCCTGACTAAAGACGGGCTTTGGCGATTTGGTCCACTGCGCCGGATCGAGCAGCGAGCCGTTGCCGCTATAGGTCAGCAAACCTAAGCAGTAGTCGAGCCAGCAGGCATTGGCCGAGTACACCACAAACAACCGCCCATTATGCTGTAGTGCTTCGGGGCCTTCGTTGACGTAAATTTTGGGTACTTCGCCGTTTTTCTGCCACGCCTGCGGTACATCGCCATGCTGCTCCCAGGGCTGATCGGGCTGCGAAATCAGAACACGGTCACCCTCCATTGTCCAGGGGTTTTTGAGCCGGGCGAGGTAGATATTCTGTTGCCCGTTGGCAGCTCCGGCCCACCCCGACCAGATTGCGTACAACTGTTTTTGGTGTTCAAATACCGACATATCAATGGCCCAGTGATCACCCGGATCGGCGAGTTTTCCTTTCATCGTCCAGCTGCCCTCCATCGGGTCGGCCGACGAATTTTCCAGCACCCAGATGCGGTGGCTCAGGTTACTGGCCGAATCGGCGGCCACGTAGACGTACCACTTCGCGTTGATATAGTGGATTTCGGGTGCCCACAAATCGCGTGCATAGGGTCCCGTAGCCGGGGGCGTAAAAATAATTTTGTGGCTGGCCTGAGCGAGATCGGCCATGCTTCGGGTTTTGTAAAGCCGCAGATCGCGCCCCGTCGTATTCATGTAATAATACCAACCGTCTTTCCGAATCACCCACGGGTCGGGGCCGGACAGTTTTAGCGGGTTGGTAAACGTCCGCTGCCCAAAAGCGAAGGGCAGCACCTGAAGCAGCAGCAGGCAGGTCAGCAGAATACGGTAGTGCATAACGAGTAAAGCGTGGGGCGAATGGTGTTGCCGAACTACCGCTACGGGTTCAGTTCCGGGTCTCTTTTTAAAAGGCGATTCCCCACCAATTTACCCGCTCGGCTCAATACCCACGACCCAGTTGTACCCGATTAGCCAGGTCTTCATTTGTCCTGAACCGGTGCCAGTTTTCGAGAAACCGGTCGATTTTACCCTGCTCCTCGCCTGGTTGCCCCCCCCCGGTATGTTGGGTCAGCAACACGTTCGGTAATGCCCAGAGCGGACTGTCGGTTGGCAGCGGCTCCGTGGCCGTCACATCCAGCACAGCCCCGCCGAGTTGGCCCGATTGCAACGCGTCAATCAGAGCGGGTTCATCCACGGTGCTGCCCCGCCCGACGTTGGCAAACACACTGCCGGGTTTCATGGCCGCAATCAGGCTGGCATCGAAAAAGTTGGTCAGCGTGCCGGGCAGGCAGTTAACAACCAGATCGGTGTCGGGCAGCACGGCCCGCAGTTCATCGGCTGTATGGAGCGTTGCGCCGGGGTCAGTACGGGCCAGAAACTGAATGGAGCACTCGAAACCGCGCAGCATCTGTGCTACGGCCTGCCCAATGGCACCCGCGCCAAGAATGACTACCCGCTGCCCCCGAAGCATCCGCAGGGTTGGACGAATGGGGACGCCTACCCAGCGTTTTTCGGCTTGCAGCCCGGCTAATTCGGGAATATGCCGGTACAACGCGATGACCCCGGCCACAATCGTTTCGGCGCAGGGCCAGGCAAACAGATCGCCCATATTCGTCACCGGAAAGGACATATCGAGGTGAGCGAATGCGTCAAAACCAGCCGAATCCAGCTGCCACCAGCGTAACCGAAGCGGTCCGGTTAACCAATTAGCCGGGGGATTACCCAGCAGAATGTCAGCCTGAGCGAATGCATCAGACTGCTGCTTATCAACCAGTTCATCGCGAAACAGCAGGAATTCGTCGGGAAGCTGCTGCCGCAGATATGCTTTGCCCGCTTCGGACAGGTGTGAGTATATGAAGATAGTCATGAATTGTATACCGGTGGTGCGGCATTCCGACGCCCACGTCCGGTTTCAAGTTAATCGTTAAACAACCAGACGTGGGCGTCGGAATGCCGCACCACCGGTATACAACTACAACACCAGCCCCGGCAGCCAGAACACGGCATCGCCGAGCCAGCGATAGCGTTCTTTTTTCGCAAAATAGGCCGGATACCGCTGAATCACGTAGAGAACCACGCTCATAATGGCCAGCATAATCGCCGACCGTTCGGCAAAGCGCGGCCCGCCACCCGGTTCATCGGTCACAAAACAGATGGCAAAAGCCGCCAGCACCACACCGGCCGTCAGCCAGGACATGATAGCTTCGCAACGGGCTATTCCCCAGGCAACAGCCAGTGAAAAATCATGTTTGCCCGGTTCACGGGTTTCCATGACCGAAAAGAGCAGCAGATTTTGCAGCGCAATAGTCATAAACATCAGTCCTTCAGTGATTTCGGTACCGGTCGTAACCGAACGCTGCACCCACACACTGCCCCACACACCCGCCGAATACAACACCGCAACCAAGGGTTCTTTCGCCAGCAGGGCCGGATGCCGGGCGGGCAGACGATACACAGCCGCCACGTAACCGACACAGATTACGCCCAGGGCAACGCCAAACCGAACGACACTACCCGGTAGAAAGAACGTAAGCACTAGGCCCAGTATGGCCGCAACGGCCACTGCCTGCCATAATAGCATAGCATGAGCGCGGTGGAACGCATGGCGGGGCGTAAGCGGCTGACCCGGTTTGCGGACGTCCAGCAACCGGTCGACGGTGTAAATACAGAAGACTGCCAGGGCCAGCACAATTGGGGTAGCCCAGTGAACAGGATCAACATCGGAGAGCCGGGTCGCCAGTCGGTTCGACAGCACCGCGCCCAGCACGACGGGTAAACTCAGGTAATAGGCCGTTTTCAGGATAATGCAATCAGAGTAGTCAATAATCAGTTAACCCGGTTTTTCCGGTTTAGTTAGCCGACCGGTGGGGCCAGCCAAGGCTCACGATGTTCCAGCACGGTTACCGAATCCCCAACCCGCAGCGTGACCACGCCAGCCGATGCATTGGCCAGCACGTTCTGCCCGAACAAAATTTTGTGAGCATACTGCCGGTAGGTTGCCAGGGTCTTTAGCGGCTCTTTGCCCCGCTCGCCAGTTTCAGGGTCGATGGTGGTCAGCACGCAGCGGGCGCAGGGCTTAACGCCGTAAAAAGGCACCTCGCCAACCTGAAACCGGTACCAGCTATCCTCTTCGTTCGGCTGACTGTCGGCAACGACCAAGCTGGGACGGAAACGCTCCATGCCAACGGGGCTGGACAACCGCCGATTCAGGGCATCGAGCGACGCCTGACCAATGAGCAGGTACGGATAACCATCGGCAAAGCTAACGGCCGGCAGGCGTTCCTGCGGTACCTGCGCCCGGTTCAGAACATAATTCTCCTCAACGGCCCGGCGTGTGGTCTCGGGCATATACACCAGGCGGCAGGGTTGCTTCAGAGTGGCCGAAAACCAGCGGTCGGCGGCTTCGCTCACCACCACTGCCGGTACGTGTTCGTCGTCCCAGATTGTCACCGGAATGGGGATCAGCGTGAGCGGTTCGGGAGTGAGCGGCAGTTCGAGCACGTTGCCGGGCTCGTTCCGGTGCCAGACCCGCAGGACTCCGGTCCCATCAGCTGTGGTGTCAATAGCGACGTCGGTCAGAGCCATCCGGCTGTTGGTCCGCTGGGTGATAAATTCGCCCGTTGGGGTAACCAGCATAAACCGCCGGTCGTACCGGAATCCTTTTTCCTCCACAACGGCTTCGGTAACGGAAATACCGCCGAGGGATTTGATGGGGTAGATAAACAGGTGGGTAAGGGTCGGCATGGTGGCGTGCGTATTGAGCCGACGAAGGTAGTGTCCTTTACGCAAAAGCCCTGCACCAGCGCGACTGGTGCAGGGCTTTTAAGGGACAAAAAATAGAATTTACAACTCGATCTGCGTTAAGGCAACCGAATTTTTGTTGTTCGGCTGTTTCAGTTCATAGGCCACAATCAAGTGATTGTCAACCACAAGACCGCTGGCATTTGTCCCATTTTGAGCACCCTTTACCCACTGAGTAGCGCGCGTTTTCTCATCGCTGATGGTTTTATACCCGATCATCGACGACAGCCCGGCTTCAGAAGCCTGATTTTGTTCCCACAGCAGCACCGACGCTTTTGGTGCCGATACCAGGAAGGCGTTTTTAGCCGTTGGATCGTCGAGCACGAACAAGCGCTTACCCTGCTGCGTCACCACCCGGATACCCGGCGCATCGGTCGTACCCGAAAACCAGGCAATCAGGTTGTTGTCGGCACCCGTAGCGGAGGTTGGCCCCGAGTGAGGGCAGCCGTTGATCTGCCAGTTGTCCTTGAACAGGATAGCGGGTTTTGAGAAGGTAGTGCCATTATCAGTCGAGCTGAGTTTGGCAATATCCCGGATGTTCTCGTTGTTTTCCCGGTAGTACATCTGGAGCGTACCCGTTTTATCGACCAGCAGGCTGATGTTGCAGCAGTCGCATACGAACGGATCGATCACGCGTTCTTTGGTGAATGTCGCTCCGGTCGAGGTCACAAACCGCAGGTCGCGGGAATGCGCCTGTCCTTCGATGTCATTCAGATACGCCACTCCGATTTCGTCATTGGCCAGCACCGTCGCGTCGAAGAAGCCGCGTACAATGTTGGGCGTAGTATCGGAATGAACCGCTTTGGGCTGCGTCCAGGTTTTACCCTGATCGCCAGAGTAGCAGTAAACGATTTGCAGATCGCGGGGACGGCCTCCGCCCTGAGAACCACCTTTGGGGGCTCCGGCGGGACGCTCGCCAGCCTGCGGAGCGCCACCATGTTCGTGCCCGCTCATGGCCGGTTCGTGATTGGCATGAGCCGGTTCCGCAGCAGCCGCTACCGGCGCAGCAGCCGTTTCGGGACCACGCAGGGCGAAAACAGCCACGGCAGATCCATCTTTCTTAAACAGCAGTTTCGGCCGCATCAACCGCGAGTTGCCCAGACCCGGCGAGGAAAAAATCAATTTTTTATCGCCGAAAGTCCGGCCCTTGTCTTTCGACTCTGCCCAGTAATAATATACAACGCCCGCCTTGTCTTTCTCGGTCCAGGACAGGGCTACATCGCCTTTGGGCGTTTTGGTGAGCAATGGAACGGCATACGCCCGGGTGGTGTCGCTGAACAGCACAATACCTCCAGCGTAGCTGCTCAGCCCTGCCAAGAGCAGGCAGGTGAGCGAAAGAATCGTTTTTAGAACCGTATTCATGGGACAGAATTTGATTGATTAGCAGGAAACTGTTTGAATTAGCTATAAGTGCCGGTAGGCACGGCATCTTTATAGATCAAGTCAGCAACAAAGTAGACCATAGTTCCGTAGGAACGACATCTTAAATGACCCAAGATGCCGTTCCTACGGAACTATGTCTCTTGACTCTCCAATTTCTTCTACAAAGATGCCGCCCCTGACGGGGCTTACTCTTAACCCAAACAGCTTCCAGATGAACAGGATAACTGACTGATTTTAAAACTTATACGTTAAAGTAGTCGTGAACTGTCTCGGCGGAATCGGCATGATGCTGTACCGGTCGTGAATCAGGTAATTCAGTTCGTTGGTGATGTTCGATACCTTGGCCAGCAACGAAACCCTGCGGAACGCATAGCCAGCCGTGAGGTCGATGGTGGTGAAGCCTGTTAGCGGAATCAACCGGCTGAATGCGGGCGTCTGGCCAATGGTGTTGTTGTTACCACCGTTGCGGGCACCCGTATAGAACGCCGAAGCACCGAGTTTCAGGCCCCGCAACTGCGGCAGATCGAAGGTGTAAAAAACGGTGGCATTAGCCGTATGCGCCGGGTTGTTGGTCAGCCGTTCGCCCAGCACCGGTGCGCCTTTCGCGCCCGAGCTTTTGCTGTAGCGCATGTAGTTATAGCCGTACCCGGCAATGAAATAAAAGTTTTTGGACAGGTTACCCGTCAGGTCCACTTCCAGACCATCGCTGGTCGTTTCGCCCGTCAGCTCTTTCACGTTCGTATCCGTGTTGGACGACCCATCAGCCTTGTAGGGGGCGATTTGCGCAAAATTGCTGTTAACGATGCGGTAAAGACTGAAGTTGGCCGTGAACCGGCCGTTGAGCAGTTCATTTTTCAACCCGGCTTCGTACTGGTTAACCCACGATGGCCGCAGCAGTTGCCCGTAAATATCGACGCCGGTATTGGTGGTGAAATTGTTGGAGTAACTGGCGAAGATGGATGAAGTCTTAACCGGCTGATACACCAGCGCAACTTTGGGCGAAAAGGCCCGGTCGTAGCGGGTAGCGGCTGCCCCGCCCGCCGTTGTGTTATTGGTCAGGTTTTCGACACTGGTTTGCAGCGTTTTTATGTATGACCAGCGCAGCCCGGCCAGCACTTTGATTTTTTCCGTCAGGCTGATCAGATCCTGAGCGTAGTAGCCCAGCCGGTACGAAGGCGACGTGGTGCGCGAGATGGCATTGGCATCGGGAATGTCGGTGCGGGCTACGTATTTCGTCGGGTCAAGCACATTGATGATGTCGTAGGTCGTCACCGGCTTACCCCCACTGGTAATAGTGAAGGAGTTGCTGACCGTTTCTACTTTAACGATGTCCGATCCAACCAGGACCTGATGCCCCACCGAACCCGTATTGAACCGGCCATTCAGGTTAAGCTGCCCGGTATAATCATCTTCCCGCGTCAGGGCGCGGCTCAGCGTGCGGCTCCAGTCACCATTCGGCGCGATGGTGTTGTTGGGCACAGCCGCTCCGTAGGAGGTAACGTCCGTCCGTTGCGCCGACGCAATGAAGTTCAGCCGCCAGTTTTGATTGAAACTGTGGTCAATAGTGGTCGAACCCGTGGTCTGAGTCAGGTTATTGTACGCCCAGTTGGTATTAATAAAGCGGGAACGGGGAATGTTCGTGGGAATAACGGCATCCTGGTTCTGATTCAGCGACCCGATTCCGTTGTCGGGCGTGAGGTTCGCCTTCAGGTAGTCGCCCTGTACGAGAATCGTTTTCTTGTCGCCCAGTTTGTAGAGTAACGACGGGTTCACGTACACCCGCTCGGACTTCACCACATCGCGGTAGCTTTTGGCATTCTCATAGGTACCAACCACCCGAAACGCCAGGTTTTTGGCGATGGGGCCGTACACGTCGACGATTGGTTTGTAGAGATTATAGCTGCCATACCGCATGGACACTTCGCCCCCCCAGTTAAACTTCGGTTTTTTAGTAACCATGTTGACAATCAGCCCGCCCGACACATTGCCGTAAAGCAGAGCCGCGCTGCCTTTCAGCACTTCGACGGACTCTAAAGTGCTCGCTTCGGGAAACCCGGCGGTGTTCGACAAAGCACCATTTTTGAAGATGCTGCTACCCGAGCCGGCAATACCGATGCTGTACCCACGGGCCGAGAACGTTTCGGCTACGCCACCCCGCTGCTGCGTGAGCGATACCCCGCTGACGTTTTTGAGAGCGTCGCCCAATCGGGAAATCTGCTGATTTTCGATCACAATGCTGCTCACAATACCCGTCGACTGCGGCAGGTCGAGCGGTGCAATACCGGCTTTGCCGAGCGAGGCCACCCTGTTCACCCCCGTAACTTCGACTTCGTCGAGCTGGGCCGCACTTTCGACCAGCATAATATCGACTGACGTTGCCTGACCGGCGGCAACCGTAACGGGTCTTTCCTGGACTTTCAGACCGACCGACGAAATGCGTAGAGTGTAGGTACCTGCGCCAATGCCTTTGATTTGAAATGAACCGGTTTCGGTAGTGACCGCCCCCCGGCGCACTTCTTTCAGACTTACATTAACAAAGGCCGCCGGATTACCATCACTGGTTTTGATGGTACCGCTGATTGACCCGTTGCTCTGGGCCTGAACCCATTGAGCGAACAGTGTAGATACGAGGCTGAGTAGGATCAGAAATTTATAAAGCGAACCTGGCAGACGGAAGTGGTAGCGTGCAATCATTATTTAGACTGATTATAAACGCCACAAAGGTAGATGCCACAGGTTAATCTACAAGAACTATTTAGAAAACTTCTTAATAAGCAAACGGTGCATTGCTGACCGTAGTGGCGGGGCCTGACACAGAAAAGCCGACGAGTCGTTTGATAGAAACGCTTCGTCGGCTTTGGGCGGATCGAAAAAAGCAACGTGGATAACGACGACTTACATAGCCATCCGGGGTAAGGGACTAACGTCCTGACCCACAAAATCGCCGTGCTGGTATTTGAAATGAGCCGCCATCGCAATCATGGCGGCATTGTCGGTGCAGTACTCAAACCGGGGGATAAATACCCGCCAGCCCAACTCCTCCCCCGTTTGGGTCAGGGCCGTGCGCAGCCCGCTGTTGGCCGACACCCCTCCGGCAATGGCCACATCCCGAATCCCCGTTTCGCGGGCGGCTTTCTTTAGTTTCCCCAGCAGCATCTGAATCAGCGTGTGCTGAATACTGGCGCAAATATCGGCCCGGTGCTGCGCCACAAAATCAGGATTGGCCCGGACATTATCCCGTAAAAAGTACATAATGGCCGTTTTGATGCCACTGAACGAGAAATCCAGGCCCGGCATATCGGTCAGCGGGAAGCGAAATGCCAGCGGGTTCCCCATAGCGGCATACCGGTCGATAAGTGGTCCGCCAGGATACGGCAGGCCCAGTAATTTAGCCGATTTATCGAACGCTTCGCCCACAGCATCGTCCTGCGTCTGGCCAATCACCGTCATATCGAGCGGGCTGTCAACCCGAACAATCTGCGTATGTCCCCCGCTGACGGTCAGGCACAGAAAGGGAAATTCCGGGGAAGCACCGTCGATGAAATGGGCCAGCACGTGGGCCTGCATGTGGTTAACCTCAATGAGCGGAATGTTCAGTCCCAGCGCCAGCGCCTTGGCGAAGGAGGTTCCGACCAGCAACGAACCCAGCAGCCCGGGGCCGCGCGTAAAAGCAATGGCATTCAGGTCAGATTTCGATACATTTGCATCAGTTAGTGCCCGGGCTACTACGGGCACAATGTGCTGCTGATGCGCCCGTGAGGCCAATTCAGGCACGACACCCCCGTATTGTTCATGAATCAATTGTGCGGCAATAACATTGGATAGAACCCGTCCGTTACTAATAACGGAGGCCGATGTCTCGTCGCACGAGGATTCAATCGCCAAAATAATCATTCGTGAACCGTTAACAGTGAAAAGGACTTGTTATCGATGAACAAAGAGGACCCACTAAACCATTCCCGGGTCTTTTTATCCAACGGTCAGCACCAGTTGTCGGCAATGACCCGGCAAAGCTACCAGAAGAATCATTGATAACGGCTTACCACCAGTTGTTCAGGCACCCTAATGCGTCAACTCCTTTCCATTCTGCTGCAAACACTGCTCTACGGCCTGCTGGCTGTGGTGCTGGTGCTGGTTGGCGCGGTGGTGGGGTTACAGATCCCATCGGTGCAGACCGCCGTTGTGCAGAAACTGGCGACCTACGCATCCGATAAGCTGAAGTTTCCAATCACCATCGGCCATGTGTCGCTGAAATGGTTCGACACCCTCACCCTCGAAGACGTGCACGTGCGCGACCGGCATAACGAGCCGATGATTACCGTGGGGCGGCTCGAAGCCAACTATGATCTGAATCCGCGTTTTTTCTGGGATAGTACCGCTAAAAGCCCGCACCTGGACGAACTGCTCCTATACCGGCCCGATGTACGACTCCTTAAAAACGGCGTTGATGGCGAAACGAACATCGAAGAGTTCATCCGGCGCATCAGCGACCTGACGGGCGATCCCAATGCTCCGCACTCCGATGTGCATTCGCCCTTTACGATTCCGAAAGCGACCATTATTGATGGAGCGTTTACGCTGTCCGACCCGCGCGAACCACTGATCGCCAACCGGAGTAAGTTCGATCTGGACCATTTCACACTCGGTCAGCTCAATGGCAACGTGCGGAATTTCACCATTTTGGGGGATAGCATTTCGGGCGACATCATCCATCTGCGGGCCATCGACCGGCATACTACCCTGCGGTTGCGGCAGTTGGATACGCGTTTCCTGTTCTGCGATACCAAATTACGACTCGCCGATTTACACGCTCACATCAACAATTCGATCATCCGCGACGAGTTGATTTTCAACTATTACCACCCCCGGGCGTTCAGCCATTTTAACAGCCTGGTTCGGATGGAGGCCCGGCTGCGCGGCACGGTCATCACCTCCAAAGACCTCGGCTACTTTTCGGACTATATCCAGGGCCTGAACGAAGTCTGGGCAATAACAACCGACTTTCGGGGCACGGTCAACGACTTCAAACTTAGCCGGACCGACCTGCGCTTTGGTCCTGGCCACCGCAGTCATCTTGCGGGCGATATTGCGTTTAAAGGCCTGCCCGAAACCAGCCGCACAACGGTCAACTTTGGGTTTACGCCCTCGTCGGTCAACATGGCCGACCTGCACCAGTATTACCCGGATTCGGGTTTTAACAACGCCATCCGCCCCTTCGGCACCGTCGGTTTTCAGGCCCGTTTTGTGGGGGCTTTCGATGATTTCCGCACGGTCGGCTCCTTCCAAACAGCACTTGGTAACGTTTCGGGCGATCTGGCCCTTCGGTTGGCGACAAAGCGGACCGAAACGGCGTACACGGCTACGGTGAAAGCCGACCGTTTTGCGCTCGGGCAACTTATCGGACAACCCGACCTGCTTCAAACCCTCGACGGCGAGGGCCGCATTACCGGGCGCGGCACCTCGGTTAACACGGCCAGTCTGGACGTAAATGCCCGCCTGAGCCGCTTTGGCCTGAAGGGCTACGACTACCGGAACCTAACGGTGAACGGCAACCTGCAAAAAGCGTTTTTTAACGGACAGGTAAGTGTGCGCGACGAAAATCTGGCCTTTAACGTCGATGGTGAGTTTGACCTGCGCGGCCCCCGGAATCACTTCGACGGCAACGGCACCGTGGATCTGGCCGACCTTCGGGCGCTGAAGTTGCTGGACGATTCGCTGAACGTGCGTACGCGCTTCAACGTGTCGCTGGATGGCAATACGATTGACGAATTGGTTGGTGAGGCCCGTTTTCGTGAGGCCCGACTGACCCTGCCCCGCCGTCAGTTAGCCATTGATACGCTGACCCTGACATCGACCATTGCGCCAACAGGGTCCCGCGAATTAGGTGTGCATTCGGATTTTCTGACCGCCCGGCTTCAGGGCAACTTTGCCCCGGATCGGACGGTAAGCGACCTGAACCGCCTGCTGACTGAGTATACACTTTATTTTGTTGGCGATGTAGCCACCCGGACGGCCTATTATCGGGAGAAAGCCATCCGATTAGGCGTGCCCTTACCCGGCATTGTTCAACTGATTCAGCCGCCCGTTGCCCGGCACCCCGGTGTACTGCATCCCACGCCGAACGTAAAACCGGTTACCCTGCCGCGCTACAGCATCGACTATGCCTTTCAGTTAACCAACGCAGCTCCCCTGCTGGCCTTTTTGTACCCGGACGGCTATGTGGCACCCAACACGCTGGTAGACGGTCGGTTTACGGTCGATAACACATCCTTTTTGACCGCTACGGCGCAGACCGATTCGTTGCGGTTTGGGAAATTAGGGTTCGGAAAGAGCACCATGGACCTGACAACGTCCAAGCAGACTACGGGCGAGGCCGTACTGGCATCGGTCATTATCAACTCGGCCCGGCAGCAGTATGGCACCCTGGCCCCAACCGAAAACTGGCAGGCAGAAGCGTCCTGGGACGTGGACCATATCGACTTCACGAGCAGTTTGCATCAGGCTAACAGCACCAACCGCGCCACTCTGAACGGCGAACTACGGTTCAAAGGCGATGCGATTGACCTGACTTTCCGGCAATCGGATTTCCAGTTGCTGGGTAAAACCTGGGCCTTTAATCCATCGAGTCTGCTCCGTAAGGTCGGCACCGACATTACCGTGCGCAATCTGGCGGTAACGAACGGTAATCAATTGATCGCGGTGTCGGGCAAGGTATCGGAGGATTCGCTGGAGAACCTGCATGTGGAAGCGCGCAACTTCCTGCTCGAAACCCTCAATCCACTGCTGAATACGTCGCTGAGCGGTACCACGAATGGCACCTTCACCATCCGAAACCTGTATCAGACGCCCATTGTCGAGAGCGAACTCCGCGTAACGGATCTGGCTTTCAGCGATTTTCGGGTGGGTGATGTACGTGGTACGGGTACCTGGGACCCTGACGCGCAGCGCCTGAATATAGATACCCGCGTAAACCGCGATAACCGGGATGTGCTCACCCTCACGGGGACGTATGACCCGCAGAAAAAGACCAATTCATTCGATATGCGGGCCAGTTTCAGCCGGACCGATCTGGGTATTCTGGAGCCGTTCACGACCGGTTTATTCTCGGGCATTGGTGGGTCGGCGTCGGGTACCGTGCTGGTCAAAGGCTCACCGAGTCACCCGATATTGACCGGCGGACTCGACGTGACGGGCGGACGACTGACAATCGATTACCTAAAAACCGGCTTCACCTTCGATGATCGGGTGGAGTTTGCGGATGGCGAGATCACAACCAAAAAACTGGTACTGCACGACCCCAACGGCAACACAGCTACCGTACGGGGCGGTGTTTACCACGACGGTTTCAAGTACTTCCAACTCAATTTCGACGCGGACCTGAACAACATTCGGGTGTTGAACACGACCACCCGCGACAATGACCTGTTTTACGGCACCGCTTTCGTGACGGGCAAAGGCGAGTTGTTCGGGCCGATCAGCAACCTGGCCATCAAAGCCAACGTACGCAGCAACAAAGGCACGCAGATGTACATTCCGCTCGATGGTGCGACCAGCGTGTCAACGGAAGAATTTATCCGGTTTGTGCCCCGCAAAAAGGCCGTCGATTCGACCGCTGTGGCCAAGGCTACCGGAGCAGATTCAGCTAAAACGGCCGCTGGCCGGTCAGAGATTGACCTGTCGGGCATTGCGATGGATTTCAATCTGGATATTACACCGGATGCTTATTGCGAAATTCAGCTTGACCGGCAAACCGGAGATATCATTAAAGCCTACGGCGAAGGCCGTATTGCGATGCGTGTGGATACCAAGGGTGAGTTTTCCATGACCGGCAACTACGAAATACAGCAGGGGGAGTACACCTTCACGTTTCAGAATGTGATCAACAAACGCTTCAAGATCCAGCCGAACAGCCGCATCACCTGGACCGGCGACCCCTACAGTGCCCTGCTCGACGTAACGGCGGCTTATACCCAATACACCTCGCTGGCCGCGCTGATGCCCCAAACGCAGGGTGCCACAACCACCTCGACCACCGATCAGACCCGGCGTTACCCGGTCGATCTGCTCATTAAACTGAACGGGCAGCTGACGGCTCCCGACATTAATTTCGATCTGAAAGTAAAGGAATACCCCAGTTCGGCGGAGTTCCGGCAGTACGTCACGGCCTTTGAAAACCGCATTCAGACCAACGAGCAGGAATTAACCCGGCAGGTAAGCAGTGTCCTGATTTTTAACCAGTTGCTGCCTGAAGGCTCTAATCTTTTAGACGGCGGCAACCTGTCTGCCGGGGCAGCCAACAGCGTCAGTGAGCTGCTGTCTAACCGCATCAGTCAGTTAGCGTCATCGCTGGACAAGAACCTCGATGTGGGCGTGTCGCTGAGTACACTTGGAGCGGGCAATGCCAACGAAAACCTGATCAACAACCTGCAACTGCGGTTCTCCTACCGGTTCCTCAACGACCGGTTTCGCATCAGCCGCGACGGCGGGTTCACCTATGGGCAGAATCAGACAAGCACGGCCAGTCTGCTGGGTGAGTGGACGCTTGAATACTGGATTCGGCCCGACGGACGACTGCGGGTCAAGATGTACAACCGCAATCAGCAGAGTATTCTGGGGCAGATTAACTCCTTCAATAACACGGCCCTTACCACCAGTGGCGGCATCAGCCTGCTCTACACCCGCTCGTTTAACCGCCTGTTCAGCAATAGCAAACGGACCACACCCGGCCTGACCACCACCGATACCCTTCCCGCTTTGACGCAGGGCCGGTAAGGTATTGCGTTACGGAACTCAGCGTTTGACCAAAGCGAATTCGGTTTGATTTTTCCTCTGGAATGACATAACTTTTGATTATGTATCAGGTTTCAATTACTTACTGTCATGTTAGAACAACTCTACGAGAGCCTTAAGGAGCACCTATTGGCCATTGAGGGAATGACTACTTATCCCTATCAAACTAAAAGCGGGAAAGGGCCTAAAGGAGGCATTGAACAGTTTGATTTAAGAGGCAAAAACTTTGCTTCAATGCGGCTTACTAACAACTACGTTATGCTCTATTTGGGCCCGGTTTTAGGCCAGGCTGATCCGACTACCTGGTACAGTCAGCAGCTAAATTCTATGTTAAAGGGTAAAGGGTGTTTAAAGGTTGTTAAACCCGAAAAGACGGATATTTCACCTGTACGAACCTTGTGGAGCGAAGGAGCTGCTAACTGGAAATAGCTTACTTTACATAATTTACACTTATACAACAGACATTTGATGAAATCTCTTTTTATATACTTTCTTGGCACGTTACTCATCTGGCAAGCACCTATACAAAGTTTTTCTCAACAAGTTAATGTGCCGACTCATTTACCATCAGCACTAATTGAGGGACGGTTGTACTTAAAAATACTAGCCCTGTCCGGCGATACTCTACTTGGTCTTTGTGATACAGGAGGTGGCTACACGGCAATTTATCCTAAGACCGTCAGTCGGCTCAAGCTGGAAAGCAAGATTTCTCATCTAACAATCAATAATGAGACAACTAACTATATTCTAACAAAGGAAATTTATAACAGTCTAGTCATTCCTGAGCCTAATCTTAATCCTTATTTTAAAGCGTATGAACAAAACTCTTTTTTTGAGGTGACGGGTGAAGCGACTAGTAGTTCATTAACTACCTATATACCTCATGATGTGTTCCTGGGGCAATTTTTTTTCATAAATCATACTTGGATTTTCGACTATCAAGTAGGCAAAATCATGATGAATGCCCCGCTTCAGGAAAACTCCGAGGACAAAAACATGCAAAAACTAGGCTTCAAAAGTGACAAGTCAGGTAATAAACGGTTTGCACACCCCAGAATGACCTTGTCTATTGACGGTGATAAGTTTGATATGCTATTTGATACGGGAGCTTCCTTTATATTGAGTGAAGCAGGCAAAGTAGGTCTTCGGACAAGTCAGTCTTCAGTGGCTGGATCGTTTATTGCCAAAAGTGTTTTCGACAATTGGCTGCAACGCCATCCCGACTGGCGAGTTATCAAAAAGGGTGAATTAGCGGGTTCTGATTTGATTGAGGTCCCGCAAGTTCAAATTGGAAACCTTGTAGCGGGGCCAGTTTGGTTTGCCAGCCGCAACGACGAAGTTTGGAGGAGGATGGCTAGCTCAATGGATAAAATGGTGAAAGGGGCAATTGGAGGATCGTTCCTGCAATACTTTAAAGTGCAGATTGATTACAACAACGACTTAATTAGATTTGAAAAATAAAGAGGGTACGCACCCGTAACGATGAAGCAACCGGCTTTAGGAAACCTTGTATTATTCAATTAATCTTACACTTGTATAGACTAACAGAGTTGTGGTTAGAATCACATAACATTAAGTGTAGTTAAGCAACACGCCTTAAATAAATACAACCTTATACTGATCACCCATTTGTATTTATCCGATATAGCTTGTCTGCTAACGTCTATTCTTCACAGCTTGAAAAGCACCGAAATTACATTCTCCAGCGCCAGTTTTTCGGTTGGACGGCCAATTGCCCGGCGTACCATTGGCTGAACCGCCCGAGGGACAAGTTCATGCTGACGCAGCACATTCAGGATAATATCCGTCATGTACTCCCGCTTTTTAAAGACAATATCATGACGGCTTTCGGGGAGCAAAAATTGTTTAAAACTGGCGTTGACTAACTGATGCTGGGCAAAAGCTATATTAGTGGGATAGACCAGATCATCCTGTTTGCCATGCAGCATAGTGATGCCCGCCGTAATTTTCGGCCAGTCGGGCAAGATGGCTTCGAGGGCTTTCCGATGGGCGAGCTTTTCGTCGTTGGCCAGCCGCAGCAGGGGCGGTACCAGCCACCGGATGGGCGCTTTATCAATCCAGTAACTGATCCCATACGTCCGCTCCAGGCCCGGACCCAGCGCCGACGACACAAACACAACATGGTCCACACCCCGAACACTATGCCCAGCGGGATTATTCATGGCCAGCCGCGCCACCACCGAGCCGCCGTACGACGAGCCAACCAGCATCAGAAACCGCGACTTTTTGTACCGGTCAATCAGGGGTTGCAACAGTTCCGCCTGCCGGATGATAGACGTTTCGACATTGCCGAAATCTGAATACCCATACCCCGGCCGGTCAACGGCCACTAAGCGGGCGTGATTCAGCAGCGTCGTATCCTTGAAGAAATCGTTGAAAAAGGAAAGTGAACTCGGTGCCCCATGCACGAAAATTACAGTTGGGCGGGTGGGATCATCCAGGCCGACGGATGCTGCCGCTTCAGCAGCCTTGTAGGTTACCGGACGGATTGGTGCCGCCCCGGCGGTTGTTTCGACGAAGCGGATGGTACGCTCACCAATCGTATAGTGACGAACGGCAGGCCGAATACGCTGTCCTGCGAACTCGCTGGCAATCGCCTGATCGTCCTGCCGGAAATCCAGGAACCAACAGACCGTTAATCCCCCGGCAAGCAGTACCAGTAGTATCCAGAAAGCCCACTTCAGGGTACGCCGAAACGCCTTCATAACCGTTGAAATTAGTAGTGATGTTCATTTATAACTGGCAAACTCCCTGCTTTGATTTGATTTTCACGGAGAATATAACTAAACAGGCAGGCGGCAAACATTCAGGCAGAAGGGTAGTTTAGGCGGTACAACAATTAAGCCAATCAACGCGATGAAAGAACAATCAGGCCCGGCCCCGATCAGTTCGACTGATATGGATCACCTTGGCACCCCAAACGGCGACGTCGGCATCAGTTCATTTGCCACACGCGATGCTACCCTGGCCGCGCTGAACACCGATACAGACCCCGATGATGACGATGATGAAGGCACCTCGACCGCTACCGGTCTGAACCCGGACCCCGACTATGAAAAATCGGCCGGAGCCGCCGAGTTAATGACACCCGACGATGCCCCCGGCCCGGACGACGATGACGACGATCTGAGCAGCGAGGATGATGACGACGACCGGGTATAAAGGTCTGTTCACTTCACCGAAAGCCGACTGGGTTTACTCCCGGTCGGCTTTCGGCGTTTCCATGCCCTGGGTTGAGCAATTGTACTTAATTAAATGTGTGTTAAATTCGGCCCGCTTCTCAACCTAATCGCCTTAACAAATGTAGTTTTGGCATAAGGTAACCCATTGTCAGGAGTCCACTCCGCCGTATGATTCGTGTAATTTTTCTGCTATTTGCTTCCACGCTTGGCCTGTATGCCCAGCCGCCCCGCCCGTTATCGCTTCAGCAGGCTTTACGGGACGCGCGGCTGCGTAACCCTGTTTTGCAGGCAGCTCAATTTGATATTCAGGCCACACAGGCCGATGTGGTTACAGCGCGGTTGCGGCCTAATCCGCTGCTCAATAACCAGACCCTGCAACTGGTGCGGCCCTCACGGTTTGCGGAGGGAACGGGTGCGCTTAACAACCAGAACCGGCAGGTATGGTGGCAGTTAACGTCGCCGGTTAACGTGGCCCAGCAGCGGCAGAAAGGCGTTGCCCTGGCCGAGCAGACGGTTGAACTCAGCCGCCGGAATGTAGCCGAAACCGAGCGCAACCTGCTGCTCGACGTGGCGCAGAACTGGCTCGATGCCTGGAATGCCCGGCGCAGCATTGAACTCATTGCCCAGGCGCAGCGCACGCTCGACACGCTGGTTACCATCAACAAGGTCCGGCTCCGCAATCAGGTCATCACCCAGACCGACCTCTTGCGGACCCAGATACTGGCCGATCAGTACCGGCTTCGGTCGCAGGTAACGCAGCAGCAGTACCTGAATCAGCTGGTACAACTGAAACGGTTACTGGCCTCGCCGGATAGTGTAGAAATTCCTTCCACAGATGATCTCACGTTCTGGGCACCGGGCGACACTCTCATAGACGGGGCGTTACGCTGGCGTTCAGATGTCCGGGCCGCCGAGCAGGCCGTTGAAGTAGCACGCCGGAACACCACGTTGCAGGAGGCTCTGCGGGTGCCCCGACCCGAATTGGGTGCCATCTATAACCCGCAGAACAGCGTTCCCTATGTCGGCTTTTTCGGAACATTTCCCCTGCCCTTTTTCAACAAGAACCAGGGTAATATTCAGCGGGCCCGGATTCTGGAGCAGCAAACGCAGCAGGTTGTCGACTATACCCGGCAGCAGGTGCGGGCTGAAGTACAGACGGCCTACCGGAGTTATCAGACGCAGCGCGACAACCTGAACCGATACGCCAATATCATAAATCAGTCGAATCAAATCCTGACCAGTGTCCGGTACTCCTACCTGAAGGGCGGCACAACGATTGTGGACTTTCTGGAAGCGCAGCGCTCCTGGCTCGATGTGCAGCAGGAATATTTAAATACGCAAACTGAATTTCGTCGCTCCCTGATCCAACTGCTCTTCGCCAGCGGTCAGATTCAGGAGCTGGCGAAATGATTGAACCTCACCCCAACCCCGCTAATCCAAAAGTAGCGGGGCTAAAATCAGCCGAGTCCACTCTCTTCTCCTGTTTTAGGAAAAAGGATGGAGTAAGGTTACTATCCTCATGCTAAGATTATTGTATCTCTTACTGATTGGTGCCCTGGCCACCGCCTGCCAATCAACCCAAAAGGCACCCGCTACGGCCAACAAACCTGCCGCCCGGGCCGAAACGCTGGAAGGCGGCAAACTGATCGTTTTTCCGAATGATCCGGTAACGCTGAAGTTTTTTGCCAGCGACACCGTCAGTACAAAAGCGATGTCGGCCGATTTTCAGGCACCGGGCCACGTTGTGGCTACCGTTGTGAGCGCGCAGGGCACAGGTGGCGAGCCCCTCGTGCTGTTCGATGATCCGACGCTGACGGACAATTATGCGCAGTTGCGGCTGCACCAGACCAACATCCGGCAGATTCAGAACGTGAACATCAAGCAGAAGCAGATCGAGTTGAGCCGGGCCAGAGACCTTGCCGAACACGGAGCCGCAACGGGCCGCGAAGTGCTGGAAGCGCAGACCCAACTGTCGATGGAAAACACGAATCTGGCCAACGAACGCTCGCAGTTAGCCGAACACGAAACGCAGCTGCAACTCGGTGGTTTCGACCCGGCGGCTCTGCAACGCGCCCGCCCCGGTCAGGCATGGCTGATCTGCGACGTACCCGAAAGCCAGGTAAACAAGCTCAAAGTCGGGCATACCTGCACCATTCGGTTTACGGCTTACCCGGACGAGACGCTTAACGGCCGCATCGACGCCTTCGGCGACGTGGTCGATAACACCACGCGGACCATTAAACTACGCATCAGTCTGGACAATCAGCGGGGAAAATACCGGGCCGGCATGTTCGCCACGGTTTCGTTCGGGGTATCGGAAGGTAATTTCATGTCCGTACCGCAAACGGCGCTGGTAACCGTGCAGGGCAAGGATTACGTATTTGTCCAGCGCAACAATCGGGAGTTCGAGCGTCGGGAAGTGACCTCCGGTCAGCAGATCAATGACCGGGTAGTCGTTTTTAGGGGGGTAGCCGATAATGATTTGGTCGTAACGAAGGGCACAATGCAGTTAAAAGGGTTAAGCTTTGGGTATTGAGTTTAGTGGTAAGAGGTAAGTAGTACGTCTTGTCTGCTACCTGCCTGCCACCGTATCCCCTGCTCCTTATTACTTAGCCCCATGCCTGTTACATCGAAAATTCTGGAAGATATTCAGTCGCGCCGGTGGGATAGTTTACGAACGGTTATGCCGTACATGCACCCCAGCGAACTGGCTGATTTACTGGTAGAGCTACCGGTTCAGGAGCAGGCCGTTTTTTTTCGGCTCCTGCCCGAGTCAATGGCGGCTCCAACTTTTGAGTACTTAGACCCCAGTGAGCAGCACGAACTGATTCGCCAACTGGGACAGCGCGAAGTGGCGGCCATTCTGAACAGCATCGCCCCCGACGACCGGACGGCTTTTCTGGAGGAGCTGCCCCCGTCAATATTGCAGCAGACACTGACCCTGCTCAGCGATGGCGAACGGGCCATTGCCAGTTCGCTCCTGGGCTACCCCGAGGACAGCATCGGGCGGAAAATGACGCCGTATTACCTGGCCGTACGCCCGGAGATGACCGTGGCCGAGGTGCTGGCCTACATTCGGCAGCACGGCACAAAGAGTGAGACAGTTAATTTTCTGTACGTCGTCGATGAACACCATCGGCTCATTGACGACCTCCGCATTTCGCAGGTGCTGTTTGCGCCCGAAACGGCTACGGTTGCCACGCTGCTGGATGGGCAGTTTGTGAGCCTGCGCGTAACGGATCAGCAGGAAGAGGCCATTGACGTCTTTAAACAATACGACCGCATGGCCCTGCCCGTGGTCACCGATGATAAAACGCTGGTGGGCATCGTCACCGCCGATGACATCATCGACGTGATGGAGCAGGCCGATACGGAGGACATTCAGAAGTTCGGGGGACTGGAGTCGCTGGAGTTGCCTTACACCCAGACGCCAATGATCGAGATGGTCAAAAAGCGGGCGGGCTGGCTCATTATCCTGTTCGTAAGCGAAATGCTGACGGCCACGGCAATGGGCTACTTCGAGGATGAGATTGCCCGGGCGGTGGTGCTGGCGTTGTTTGTGCCACTCATCATCTCGAGTGGAGGCAACTCGGGGTCTCAGGCGGCTACGCTCATTATCCGGGCAATGGCCCTCAAAGAACTGGCCCTCCGCGACTGGTGGTCGGTGATGCGGAAAGAATTGTTTTCGGGCCTGCTGCTGGGTGGTGTGCTGGGTAGTATTGGTCTGCTGCGCATTGTGCTCTGGCAGGAACTGGGTTTGTTTGACTACGGGCCGCACTGGTTTCTGGTCGCCCTGACGATCTCGTTTACCCTGGTGGGCATCGTGATGTGGGGCACTCTGTCGGGGTCGATGATTCCCTTCGTGCTCCGGCGTTTCGGACTTGACCCGGCCACATCATCGGCTCCGTTCGTAGCTACCCTGGTCGACGTGACGGGGTTAGTTATTTATTTCACTATAGCGTCTATTCTCCTGAAAGGGACATTATTATAGCCCCGTCCCCCAAAGGGGCGCAGGCAATTAGAAACCGGCAACTAAAGTCCACACCCCTTTGGGGGACGGGGGCTGTTCATAAGACATGATTCAGAAACTAATAGCCGCATCGTTACAGAGCCGTATCGCCATCATCATTGGTGCCCTGTTGTTCATGGTGGCGGGGTTTGTGGCGTTCAAATACCTCAAAATTGAGGCTTACCCCGACATTGCCGATACCAATGTCATTGTGATTGCTCCTTATGAAGGCCGCGCGGCTGAAGAGGTTGAGCAGCAGGTCACCATTCCGCTGGAACGCGCCCTGAACAACGTGCCGCAGGTCATTGCGCGTCGGTCACGCACGATCTTTGGGCTGGCCGTAATTCAGTTGAGTTTCGAGGATGGCACCAGCGATTATTTCGCCCGGCAGCAGGTGCTGGAGCGGCTGCCTTCTGCGGAGCTTCCCCCGAACGTCTCGCCCGAACTGGGTCCGCTGACGACCGCCGTTGGTGAGATTTATCGCTACGTCGTCGAAGCGCCCTCTACCCTATCGCCCATGGAACTGCGCGATTTGCAGGACTGGGTGATTCGTCCCGCGCTGCTACAGGTGCCGGGCATGGCCGATGTAGTCACGTTTGGCGGTCCGGTGAAACAGTTTCACATCCTGACGGCCCCCGACCGGCTTCGGAAATACAACCTCAACCTCGAAGACGTCATTCAGGCCGTTGAGAACAACAACCTCAACACGGGGGGCGGTACCATTACACGGGGTGGTCAGGGCTTCGCCGTGCGCGGGCTGGGCGCCATCCGTCAGCCTGAAGACATCCAGAATATTGTCCTGACGACCATCAATGGCGTACCGGTGTATGTCCGCGACGTTGCCAGCGTGGAAATAGCTCCCCCGACGCCACAGGGCATTCTGGGCTATAACGTACCAGCCGCCAACATCGACGTAAACTCGGGCGTAGAAGGCATTGTATCGTTACGCCGGGGCGAAAACCCGACCGAAGTACTGCGCAATCTGAAAGTACGCATTGCCGACCTCGAAGCCAATGAGTTGCCCAAAGGAGTTAAACTGCGGGTAATGTACGACCGCTCGACGCTGGTTGATTACACGCTGGAAACCGTTTCGCACACACTGTTTGAGGGGCTATCCATCGTTATCATCCTGCTCATCCTGTTTCTCGGCGACGTGCGTTCGGCCCTGGTCGTGGCCCTGACCATTCCGTTTGCGCTGCTGTTTGCGTTCCTGCTCATGAAGCTGACGGGTATTCCGGCAAACCTGCTGTCGCTGGGAGCGATTGACTTCGGGATTATTGTGGACGGAGCCTGCGTAATGGCCGCCCACCTGATTCATGCCTACAAACACGCCAGTTCTGAAGACAGAAAAAAGGGCATCGTTGCGTTCACGTTTCAGGCCGCGAGCGAGGTAGGGCGGGAAATTTTCTTTGCTGTCCTGATTATCATCCTGGCGTATCTGCCCATCCTCACCATGCAACGGGTAGAAGGAAAACTGTTCTCACCGATGGCGTTGACACTGGCCTTCGCCGTTATCGGTGCCCTGCTTTGCGCCCTGACGCTCATTCCGGTCATGATGACGTTTGTATATCGCAAAGCATTTGACCAGCCAAAACCAGCGAAACCCGGTCGGAAATCCCTGTTTCAGCGGTTAGACGATAGTTATGGACGCTTAGTTAGCCGTATTCTGAACCGCCCGCGTGCCATATTTCTGTCGGGCCTGGCGCTGGTGCTGCTCACTATTGGCTTCGGCGCGAAGATTGGCACCGAATTTCTACCGACGCTGGATGAAGGGTCAATTTTCCTCCGGGCGTTTCTTCCGTCCGGCACCAACATCACTGAGGATCAGAAGATTGCCCCCATCATTCGGGAAGTGGCCACCCGCCACCCGCAGATCGAAAGCGTGATTACCCAATCGGGCCGCAACGACGACGGTACCGACCCGTTCCCGTCTAACCGGACCGAGACGTTGATGGCCCTGAAAGCCTACGAAGGCTGGGTACACGATACCACCAAACAGCAGTTGCTGCTCAAAATCAAGGGTGAACTTGAAGAACGTCTCCCCGGCGCGAGCCTTTCCTTCGGTCAGCCCATCATCGATCAGGTCACGGAGATTGTAACCGGCTCGGCCTCCGATCTGGCCATCAACCTGACGGGTTACGACCTGACCTTGTTGCGTAAGGAAGCCGACCGCATCCTGGCCATCGTTAAAACCATTCCCGGCGCGTCTGAATCGGGGCTGGAGCAGGAAGGCCCGCAGGCGCAGTTGAGTTTAGCCATCAACCGGCAGCAGGCGGCCCGTTACGGCATCAACGTCTCGACCATCGAAACCATGATCGAAGCAGCCATTGGCGGTAAAACCATCAGTACCCTCTACGACGGTCCCCGGCGGTACGACATTGTGGTTCGGTATCTGCCCGCCAACCGCAACAACATCGATGTGATTCGGGGCCTACAGGTTCCCTCTACCACCGGCGCCCTGATTCCCATGAGCGAACTGGCCGACATCCGGCTCATCGACGGGCAAACCAATATTTACCGGTTAGACGGCAAACGTTTAGTGACGGTGCGCACCAACATCCGGGGCCGCGATCAGGGTAGTTTCGTGGCCGAAGCCCGGCAGCGCATCAGCAAAAATCTGCACCTGCCGCAGGGCTACGGCATCAGCTACGGCGGACAGTTCGAGAACCTGGAGCGGGCGGGCAAGCAATTAGGCATCGCCATTCCGCTGACGGTAGTGATTGTACTCGCGGTGCTGTTCCTGCTGTTCGGCTCCATCCGCTATGCCCTGATGACCGTTGTCTGTGTGTTATTTGCCCTGGCCGGAGGCATTGCAGCCCTGCTTATTCGGGGGTATAACTTCAACGTATCGGCGGGTGTGGGATTTGTGTCGCTGTTTGGCCTGTCGGTCATGGCGGGCGTACTGCTCATCTCGGCCATTAACCGCGAGCGGGAACAACAGCGGACTGATGAAGACGCAGGCGATCTTCGGACAATGGTCACCAAAGCATCCGTTAGTCAGTTGCGGTCTATCCTGATGATGCTCGTCGTAGCCATCATTGGGCTTATTCCGGCGGCTACCTCCTCCGGCATTGGCTCCGACGTTCAGCGCCCCCTCGCCACCGTAATCATTGGCGGGCTGACCTCCACCCTGCTCTTTACCCCGTTATTGCTACCGGCACTGTACTACTGGGTAGAGCGCAAACGGAAAGCCAGGCCAGCCGCTAAAATAGTTCAGGAGTTTGCATCGGGTGCATAATGGAGGGCATGGCAGCCGATGCCTAATTCCGAAGCGGCCTGGCACCAATTGGCAGTTTATAGATGTGAACAGGAAACTGCACCGTGGAAACGCCCTGCTGAAAGCCGGGGGTGCGGTTTAACTGCGCGGCCGGTATCCACAGCGAGCCACTATTGTCGATCCAGAGGGCATCTGCCCAGATCAGCCGGTCGTCCTGAATCAGCGTTGATGCGCTGGCATCTGGTGTAATCTTCAGGATTCGTTTCAGGTTCGTATCCGAAACGTAGAGATTGCCGTCGGCGTCAATAGCCGTGCCACCAGTTGTGGGGGTATCAAAAAAGAACTTCACCTGCCGGGCCAGATCGGCCGATGACACAGCCGGATCATCGAGGTAACGGGTTTCCACGCGGTACATTGGCCCGGATGATGGCTGGAAGTAAAAATACTTTCCATCGGGCGATACCTCCAGTTGGTCGGCATGGAGCCGGACTTCCTCCCCGCTGGGTTTCCGCAAAATCTTTCCTTCACCATACATGGGCCGCCGGTCCGTCGTCGACGTATCATTATCGAGCAACCGCCGACCCTGTCCCGTTTGCGCGTTCAGAACAATCAACCCGGGCGCACCGGCATCGGTCAGGTAAATGGACGATCTATTGAACCGCAGATCATCGACAAAGCTTTTTTCTCTAACCAGCGCATCGAGCGGAATAGTCCGAACTACCTGATTGGTCGCCACACTGACGACAACCAGTTTGGGGCCGTTGGGCACCACAGCGGCATCCATCATCGGGGTACCGGTATCAACAATCCACAGATTACCATCGGGGCCGATACGGAGAGCGTTGGTTCGGACAAACTTCTGCCGGGCGTCGGCACCGGGTTTCCAGTTATTCCAGTCGGAGGTTGGGTAAGGCACCACCTTATTATTAATCACTTCACCAATGCGCGTTCCCGGATCACCCTCGCCATGCGGAAAGCAGACAAAAGACCGTCCTTCGTTCGTAATCGTTATACCATTCCAGATGGTATCGGCCTGATAAACATCCAGGAGATTACCGGAATTAACAGAAGTGCGTTCGTCGTTACAGGCCGATAGTGATGTCACCAGCCCAAGTACTACCAACCCGATTCCGTACGGTGAGATCAGTCGGGTATGCCTGCGGTTACCTGCTCGTGAGTGTGCTGCCATTGCCCATTAATTGTCTTTATATTCCACAGTTTTAGTAGAACAATTGCCAACTATAACGGCCCGGCCTGTATATGGTTTGTGAATTTTAGGGAATAGACTTTATAATGAGTCGGACAACCGGCGATTACAGACGCCGAGCCGGTTTTGCGCTGCCTTCGTTAGTATGAGCCTACTGCCCTGCTACTATTCTGAGATTACTTCCTGTTCCACGGCTAAGAAGTGCGTCAGTTCGCCCTGTGTGTTACGCAGAGGATTGATGGCGATGCGGCAGGTATAGGTACTGCCATCTTTGCGGTAGTTGGTCAGGTCGGCACGAACCGGTTTGGCTCGACTAAGTTGCTCCCGAATGTGTTGTGTGGTACGGGAGTCGGTGTCCGGTCCCTGCAACAGAGACGGTGTGTGCCCCAGCGCGTCGGCAGGCCGGTAGCCGGTCATCCGCATAAAATTCTGACTTGTCCAGAGAATCACTTTGGACAGATCGGTAAGGACGAGTGTCTGTCCCTGTTTAAGCTGACGGATGTACGTATTCTGCTGACGGCGGGTGAGCTGCCAGTCGAAGATGCTGCAAAGTTGCCGGAAGGTATCGATCTCTTTGTTGGCGGCCCGATGCCGGGCATAGTCCATCAGCATGATTTCCAGCGATGCGGCCGGGTACGAACGACGCCCTTCACTACCAGTTCGGGCTGCTCCGCTAAAGAGCATTTCTATATAGAAGGGCGATAGTTGCATACGTCATTGCTAAGTTGAGTTGGCCGGAAAAGTACGCGTTCACCCCTGAACCACCAAACTTGTTGAACGCACCCAACGGAATACGTGGAATCTTTTTTTCAACAATTCAACAAACTACTCCTTTGGTAATCAATCGGTAATGAAGCGAGTCGGCATTTTTGGCATTTTTTTTAGGCGTAACAGTTGCTTAACAGCGGTGAAGCGTCTACTTTTGTACCACGATAAAGGCAGACGGCAACAAAAACCTACATCGGAGAATGGTTCGGTAGTTCAGTTGGTTAGAATACCTGCCTGTCACGCAGGGGGTCGCGGGTTCGAGCCCCGTCCGGACCGCCACTGATAATCAAGCACTTAGCAGCAATGTTAAGTGCTTTTTTTATGTCCGGGTACAACGTTAGGTACAACAATGATTTTCCTTCGCTGAAAATTACTCTATTCGAGTACTGAACTGATAGTCATGAAGTCCTTCGCTGACATACCACCTCGACAACAATTCATGCGCCGGGTATTGCTGGTGGGCATAGTGTTCGCCTGTGGTCTTATTATTGGTGCTGTACTGGCGGGAGGGGGCTGACCGCTGCTATTCAAGCCAAATGTGGGGTAGGTAGTCGTCTAACGCCCGTACTGACGAAAAGCTACGGAGCCGGTTGATCTGGTTTAGGTACGGGTTGTACCAGACCTCAATAAAGAATCCCTCAACAGCATACAGATTCACTGCGAACTGCTCGGTGTGCCGGGTCATTAAGAACTGCCCCTGCTGCATCCAACATTGCATCTGCTGCTCATCACTGAGGGCGTTGAACTCGTAAAGCGTCATTGTACGATGTAGGCATTTAGACGAATGTAGGAGATTACCACAAGATATGTATATTGCCCCGTCTCCCGCCTACACTGAATGTACAAGCTATATCTACTGTGCCTGTTACTAACCTGTTCGTCCTGCGATAACGTACTGCATAGAACTTACGCCAGAGCTACGATCAACGCCAATATTAAGGAACTGGCAATGTCAGACCGTGAAGCCGCCAGAATGGTTATTTGGGGGGCTATTGTGTATGGTGTTAGTAGGAGGAAACTCGACGGGGTTCCCCTCGATAGTTTGTACCGGGCTGGCCTAATCAAGGAGCATTACACAGACAGTATAGCCAGTGCCGAAACGCACCGGGCTGTAATTCGCGAACTGGATAGACTACAGCATGAAGCAAAGTAAACGGCTGGCTGGCTTGGTAGCGGTGTACTGTTTACTTGTACTGCAAACACCCTACCCGTACACCCGGGCCAAAGTCTCAGCGCGCCCTAATGCTGCTACTGGCAGTGTATTGATATGTGAGAGTGCGCGGGCGTATGCCTACCATAAATATCAGTGTCGCGGGCTGGCAAACTGCCGGGCGTCTATCATTCGCGTGTCGGTGCAGGATGCTGTCAACAAGGGGCGTAAAGAGTGCCGTATCTGCTACTAATCTTGTCCACACTTTAATCTTGTTATATCCATGCGCGTAACTATTATCAGATTTTGTTTTTCAGGTTTTCTTTGGCTGTGCTTTCACGCTAATAGTTTTGCTCAGGCTGGCCTAAATGAAAACATTGATATGGTTCATGGCTACTGTATTGGGAAAGGATACACGTGGGAGGTTGGTAGTATCGCAAAGGGTGGCCCACTCGATGGCTGGAAATTAATCAAGTCGCATGGTGACAGCAAGACAATTACTTTCTGTTTTAATAGCAGGGGAGTTTGCGAAGCAGAGGTTTACGAATTTGACACGGAGTTAGCGTACAGGATTCAATACGATAAGGTAATGCGAGCCTTCAAGCAAGTAGACAGCGATCATTGGGTTGCCAGACATACAGTTTTAGACCGAAACGTTAAGGCAGAGAATGTATGCCAGAAGACCCCCAATGGCTACTCGTGCATGTTCTATTTCACATTTGACAGACCCCTATAATAAGCATTATCGACGCTTCAGGCTGAAAACAAAACGCCCTTCCGTTGCAGGTTGGGCGTTTGTCAATTTACACTTTTGCTACCGGATTAGTCCAGACTGAAAAGCTTTCGACTTCTGGCAAGGGCTTTTTCCTCTTGCGCTTTCTGCTTACCCCCGAAGTGCCACGCTCTACACTCACTGACCGTAGCGTAACACCGGCCCGACTCACTGTCGGTCTGTCCGTAGTGCCCCGCTTTGATGGCCGCGCGGATTGCACTGTCCCCGACGTTCACGATTGGTGCCAGCTTCGCGGGTGTGAGGTATTGTACGTCCTCCGCGTTGGGCTTCCCCTGTCGCATAATTTCCTCTACCGTGTAGCGCACGACTAACCTGATTTCTTCGTCACTTACAATCTTCAAACCATTACCGAGGTCGATCATAGTGTTTGCAGGTAAGGGCGTGAAATGAGTGCGGCCTGTGCGTTTTGGAGGGCTTCGCTGTGCGAGAATCCCTTGTGGCGGTCGAGCATGTAACACCCGATGATAAACTTGCCCGTCCAGGCGTCGTGCTGTCCGCTTTCAGTTAAGGAAAACAACTCCTGCGTTTCACTGTAAAACATTAGGTAAAGTTGACGGTCGTCGGCAATTTCGGTAATGTCGTGCGCTTTCATACAGATTTAGTTGACTGAGGTTTACAAATGATTTTTCATCCGGCGCACCCTGTAACAAGATGCGCCGGGTATACGAGATGGTTAGTTGGACTTGGGCGGGAGAACTACGTCGGCAAGGCTACGCATAAGATGAGCCTGTATGCGTTGGATGTGATACAGCGACGATTGTGCACGGGTCACGGCGTCACTGTCAATGCCTTCCTCACGGGCTATTTCAATCAGGTGTTCCTGTAGGCTGTCAATGCGCTCGGACAAAGCCCACTGCATTTCTTCGAGTTCGAGCCGGGAAACGAAATTGAACTGGATACTAAATGACTGACAAGGATTTGGATTGACGCCCTGTGCTGGCGTATTTTGCACGGTAGACATAATAATCTTGATGGTTAGATTGTCTTTGCCCCTTCGCTTCGGTCGCCAAACAGATAGCGTTGGGGCTTTTTTTATGGTACTTCTGTTGCTTTCTTCCTCACGCTCCACAGCTGTATCGTGAGTATCGTTACTTCCCGGTAGACAGCCTTCTTACTGGCTCGTCGTACCTGACTGACAGGGTTAACTTCGCTTGTTTCTTCGCATAGGTTTTGGCTTATTAACGGGTAGCCTGCACGGGTAGATAAAACAATGTTTTGACAAGTAAGGTAATGGTAAGGGTTAACCGCACGTCTTGAAGGTTGCTCGTGAAGCGTCTACAAGCATACGAGTTTTTATTGAACACGACAAAGACGTTCAAATATTAGTTACCTAATTACCAGTTAGTTACAAGACGTTTTCACCTATAATTTATCTGTTCATAAAACGGGGCTCCATCTATTACCCGTTAGGTCAACTCACTTTTTGGCCCGGAACTCAATATGTAACTCCCCACCCAGCGCATTAAATAAATCGCCGAGGGTCTTTAGTCCGAGTTTGCGGGAACCTTGTTCGATGTTGCCGATAACCGGGGCCGGGTAGCCGATGGCTTCGCCTAACTGAGCCTGGGTCATACCCCGAAACTTTCGCAGTTCGGCGATAAGTTTGGGTATCTGGTCGGGCGTGTTGGAGAGCCGAAGCGGGGAGGCCTCAAGCAGTTCGCCGGGCAAATTAACATCTTCATCGTCGGGGCGTTCGGGGTCAGCGTCGCCCGATAACCGGCCCGCTCCTGCCGACTGCATCCGGTCGCCAACCGTTTCGGTCGTTTTCTTACTGGTCTGGTCGTCTATCATATAGTGCACCGGAATACGGTCCGGCTCCGTGTTTAGAGTTCAATTAGTTCGGCTTCTACAACCAGTACCCGGCCCCCGATCTTTACCACCCTGACCCGCTTAATCTGAAAGGTCAGGCCCGGTAGGAACAAGGTTTCCTGTTCGGCGGGAGAATCACTAAACGGGGCGATGTCCCGGCCTGTCCTACCCTGAATAGTCAATTTTACGTTACCCTTAAATTTGGCCGCGACTTCCGCCAAACGGCTGGTACTGACAAAGGAATCAAACGTAATGGTCTGACTGGTTTTCAGAGCGGTAGCGTACTGCTCAAGTTCATCAACCCAAAACGTCCGGTAGGTCGTCCCCGGTAGCGGGTCTAAGCGGTTTAAGGCGTCCCGTAGTTCGTTGGCTTGTTGGGTAATAACTCCACCCAATAGGCTCCGGTTGATCGACCGGTAAGCATGGGCGGTGTATTCGGTAATTGCTTGCATTTTTAACTCCGATGTAGCACCTCGGTAGCGGGCTTATGTTGAAACAAAAGTAATACAATAATGTATTAGATGCAAGTATTGAGACGAAACTTTTTTCTGCTCGGCTACCGCCCTTACCTGCCCGTCTCCCCTTGTAGTTTCCGGCCATACGCTACTCCCCGCCTTACTCACTCCGAAAACCTCACGCGATGTACACACTGTCAATACTGTGGCAACCTGTAGGACAAAGGCCGGGGGAGGTAACGGCGGGGGATGCGAGAAAACGGCGGGTGCAGATAGAGGGTCGGCTGTGGTAGTCCCACCTACGTACCGATTAGAGTGTAAACTGGCAGCGTACCGAGCCTTCGGAGAGCCTGTACCGAGGATGCGAATCCTTTCGTCTCTGTTAGCCAGAGAGGGGGGGGGTATTGACGGGGGGGGGTGTTTTTTTCATTCAGGTACCGGTACCTGCTATACTACCGGCTACCGGTACATGTGTCTTGGTCGGCAGGAGATTAAAAATTGGCAGTTGTTGTACCTGCTTCCAACCCCTTGCCCGCCGGGTGAGTCTACAGGAAAAGCTCATGCGTTATGAAATACCTGCTGCTCTTATTCGTAGCCCTAACAGTAATCACCTGTTCTACTAAGTCAACGTCGGTCACCCCGGTAGTGGATTGCAACCCAAATACTGAGCACGCTGATTCCGTCGCACAGGCGTCGGCCCTACTGGTGGGAACATGGAAACTAATAGCAGTACAGACTGATATTGATTCCCTACATCGTCCACCTGTACCAAATCAGGTCATTACCTTTAAAAGCGATCACACCTGTATTGTTACCAAAGACGGTCAGGCGTCGGATCCAGTACTGTACACGGTTACGATGGGTGTACAGGTTGGTACGGCGAACCCTGGAGGGTTTAACATTGTATTACGTCCTCAACTGACCGTACAAGCGGCCCAAACCGCTACCCTGTTTTCTCCTCCCTTCGGTACGTCTACCTTGTTCATCTGTCCTCAAAAACTCATTTTGGACTACGGCACCCCGATAGATGCACCCGCTTATACTTACCAACGGCAAGCCCAGTAACAGACTGCACTCCGAATGCTTAGGGGAAGTTGGTATATGTACCTTCAGCACTCAACTACAGCCTGAAGGGAAATGAGCTGTTCTTTATCAAAAGCTGTAACCAGTTGGTAACTATCCACCTGTGCGCTATTTGTCTTCTGTTACCCGCGACACTCGACTTGTTTTTAGTGTTAGTTATGACAATCAGTTCACTATATCTAATCATATACAAATGACACCCCCAAAACGCCCTATCCGGTACAAGTCCAATCCGTATGCATCCACCAATCAAACGAGTATTGCTATGATATACGCTCCAGATGACTATTATCTGAGCGTAATTACATCACTCACGCCTTCCGCACTCAGGCTATTCATTATTCTCGCTTCCCGCGTCAGTGATGAAACCGGTAAAAGCCGTGCGACAACCAAAGAGATACGCAGCTACCTTAGTGGCTTGCCCTGTAACATATCTCGTAGTCGGGGAGAGCTTGAAAAGGTGGGACTTATTACACGGGCTGGACTGTCGGCGTATTGGATAAGCCCGAAAGTATTCAAGCCTATTACTGTCACTGTATAATAGTAGCCATTTCTCAATAACCTGCCTGCCGCTGGTACAACAGCAGGCAGGTTATTATTGCCAGGGTACCTACCAGAACCAAGTAGCAATCGGGGCAGTAAAACGGATTGCTTTTAGGTGTAACAGGTAATTGATGTTGAACCGTATGTAGTCTGAAGGCATCCGGGTATCAAACGCAAGATTGGCGAGGTGTGTCACGGAAACGGCCCAATCCTGCTCCTCTTCGAGCCATACATGGCAGTTCAACAAGGCTTGTTCTGCCTCTTCAATGGTGAACCGTTGTAGCTTGTCAAGACGCTTCTGGTTGTTGCGCTGTGCGGCTCCTAAAAGTAGCAGATCATCAGCGGTGGGATTATAGACATTCATTTGCTTGGGGTTGGTTAGTTGTAGTTGATTAAATAGTCAGGCATCCCACAGAGCGGGATACCCGTCCGGCTCGTTGAGGACCAAGCCCGTGTCAGGGCAACGGTAGCGGGTCAGCATATCGGCAATGTCCAAGCCTGCGTCACGCTCCAGCACTGTTACCGTCGGCTCGTCTTCCAATGTGCGCGAGACCGTAACACTTCCGACAACTTTACGTAGTTCATCGGCTTTTTTACTCCACTGCTCAAAGGCCGATAACTCGCCGGATTTGGGTCGGCCCAAGTCAGGGAATAGTGTCACACTTCGACCGGCCAGCACCTTACAACGGTCAGCAGTCAGGTTGCCTTTTCCACCTGTTGCCAGCCAGATAAAGCCCGGCAGGAAAGCCGAACAGATAACGGCGGTCTTTTCCCCTTCTACGATAGCTACAGGCTTGCTGGTTGGCTGCTCGGCCAACTGGTGCAGACCAAACAAACACTGCACAGGGTGAAAGTCTTGTAGGGTGAGTATCTCGTGAATCCAGTACGGGCGGTGTTCCTGCGGGTTTTTGCCCTTCAACCGCTTGCCGGTCGCTGAACTGTAGTTAAAGACCTTACCGGCTCGTATTCGTCCCTGTTGGTCAATCTGCCAGAAGACCGTAGACCTCGGCCACCACGGGCTTACGTGCCAGTTGTCGCCGGTTCCTACCCTGAATTGTGTTAGCATCTCGTCGGCCTTCTTGACGCCAAGCAAACGGCGGAGGTAGATAGCTAAATCGTTACGCTCGTAGTGGCTAAGTGTGCTTTCGACTAATGCTGCGTCATGGTAGTTAATCGGCGGTGCAGGTGCGGCCACACGGGGTGTTATTCTGCGCCCGTTCCCTGTGCGTTTGCTGCCCGTCTGTGAACCGCCAAGGTAGCGAATGGATAATTCGGCTACGGCGGTGTTCCAATCCACCTCACGGGCCTGACAATAGGCCGTAATAGGGAAATATGGTTTGCCCTCCTGATGGTTGTAGATTCGGGGCTTTCCATTGTCGCCTTCGGGGTAGTATCGTTCGGAACTATGGTTGCTCTGGTCAAATAGCCGAACGGGTTGCCCCTTGTGGGTTAAACTCTCGCCGGTCAATTCTTCGAGTATTTCCGTTCCGTAGTCGGTTTCGAGTTTGTCAGATAGAATACTCATACTTGTGGATTGCATTTAGGATTTAAGGAATCCACTGTTGAGGGGTGTGTATGTGAGAGTATGTACACACCCAATAATAGTAGTAACCTTAAATCCTAAATGCATTTTCAGAGTGGTAGGAGTGTGAATGAGATGTTGCGTTGACCTCGCCCGCGTTCGTATTTCCAGCCCTTACTTTTGGCGTACTGTGTGACATTGTTGGTAAATCCTCGCGGTTGAACCTGCGTATCTGATAGGCCCGCATACGTCCTGTACTCGCGTAAAAGTTCATCTCGGCTGTATTCCTGACCAGCGACAAGGCCCGTGCCCTGATGAGTGGTTACCCAATCGTAAAAATCTTCTCCGGCTGTCTGGCGCAGGTGGTTTTGGTTGGCACTCCGTGGTGTACATGGCTGTAATCCTTCGCGCATGTATTCAAGCACACAACCCATCATGTACCGGTCAAACCTCTGCCATTCCTGGGCGTCCCAATCTTCCGAGAAGAATACACATCCGTGTTCGGCTACAATAGGCTTTTCGTTGCCATCCCGGATTTGCTTTTTGTAGTGGTTGGAGAACTCAAGAATGAACTGCCGTCGGACATTGGAAGAGCCTTCATTAGACATGACCACATTTGACGAGATGAGTAGCTTTGGCCCTTCATGGGGCGGAATCCGAAACTCCTGTTGGTGCTTTTTTTCAATGCTCCAACCTTCTGTGAGTTTGGAAAAGAACTGTTCGAGACTAAACCGGCGTTCAGGTTTCGGATGATTCACGATAGGGTCGTCAATCCATACAACCGCAGTATCCTGATTTACTTGCTGAAAGTTAAATTTATCGTTCGGGTCGTGCTTCTTCCCGTCAATAACAGCAACGGGCCTTATCTGCCTGATAGCATTACCGAATAAGCCCTTACCAGTTCCGCCTTCGGGTTTGCTGGCATTGGTAATCTCCTCGTCGTAACAAATAATAGCTTGCCCTTCGGCTGGATTGCCGTGGTGATGAATAAGATAGCCAATAGCCGAACGTTTGGCCCGTATTCGATCAAGCTCCCCGTTAGAGATATTTTGAATGAACTGTGCAATGTGACTGTCTTCGCCGTTGGCATCCGCATTGAACTGGCGTCTAAGTACCTGAGATTGCCAAACGCAAGACCCGTGAAGAATCTTGTAAGGTTGCAATACAATTCCCATTTTCGTAATCTCGACAATCCCATTTTCGTACGGGACATAACATGTAGTGGCCGTATCTCGTAGCAGTGGGCGGTCGTGCGTACGTAGTCCTTCCAATCCGGTCGGGTTTATAATCAGATGCTGTTGCCGGTTATAAATTTCAAGCCGACTCTCGTAAGTGGCCGATAGCTCCCCTGATTCAAGGGGGTGGGGGTCAGCTTCGATATAGGCTCTTACGCTATCCCGCATAAGCGTAACACTCGCGTTCTCAATAACTGTCTCACCACGAATCAAAAACGTACTTATGCCGTCTGGCCGGTAACGTTTTGCAAACTGCTGACCTTCAAGGTAAGACAGAACCCCACTCTGATAAATTCTGTCAATCACCCATTCCTTAGCCCTGTGGTCAAAGTCAAATGTCCACATGTCACACGCAGCTTCGTTTACCCGTAAATCAATGACCTCCCGCCGTTTGTCTATCTCGGTCTGTTTGTCCTGCTCGACTACTGTAATTTGTACATTGGTTTCCTGCTCAGCCCTTTGCTGTTCGGCTCGTAGGTTATTGAATAATGAATCAGAGGCTGTATTTAACTTGGTTGATTGCTCCGCTGATACTACCCGCAAGTGGTCAGGCAGTTGAGCGTAGGCTACTTGTAGGGACTCCCAAGTAAAAACCACATCCGGTACATATGCGCGCACTGTGTCGTCTTTATCGAAATCCTCAACCGTTTTATATCGTTTTACCCTCGGCACTTTGCCTATTTGACACTTTCGCCGGTTATGGCCGTCCCTACCTTTGAAGTGCGGGGGTAAAAAAGCCCAAATCTGTTGTTCTGTTGGCTGATTTTCAGTATATTGCATAGGATTTAAAAGTTTTTACGAACGGGTCGGCGCGGGGGCGTTGGCCCGTTCCCGTTCTGGGTGGGTATCAAAGCTGATCTTGTGAAGCAGGGCCGAATGGTAAGTTGTCGGCATCGTTGGGAAGGGCGAGAAGGGTCGTAAACCAAGCAGTGAACGACTCAAAGTCACGAGCCAAATAAACGGCGGCACCGGCTGCGATAAGCCCGGAAATCGTCTGTTTTTGCACCTCACTTAGAACGTCCCGGCCTACTTTCACCTCGACAAAAACGGCGCGACCACTAACTACGGCCATTACGTCTGGCAGACCCGAAACCTGCTGACTACTGACAAACTTTTTGAGGTCTTCACGGTAGGTGCCGGTCGATGAGATACGCGACGCAAAACCGCCATGCTGTCGGATGTGGGTTACGATGCGCCGGGTTAGCGCGTTGGCCGTTTCCGTCTTGGGCTGGCCCTTCTTCTTAGCTGTGCGGGGCTGGCGGGCCGTCTGCTTGACGATCTGGTCACGGAAGGCCGACCATTCGGGGGAGGGTGCGGGCTGGCTCATGCACGAACGCCCGTTTTTTGTTCGCGGTTGCCTTCTTCAACCCACCCCAACAATTCGGCCCGGCTGAAGTAAAGGCGATTCCCCCGTTTTTTATGAGGGATGAGACGCTTCGATACGAGCGTGTAGATTCGGGCGGCTGACAGACGTGTGATCTTCTCGGCGAGGTCAATACCGCCAACCTCATCAACGGGAGTTGGAGGGTTGCCCAACAAGGTCGTTAAATAATCAACCTTGATACTTAACTCGTAAACGTACTGTGGAAGTTGGTCGAAAGTTATTGTTTGCTTATGCATCAGTTACTATTGTTTGTTCTGCAATAGTAACAGGCATTTCTACTGAAAAAATTAGGAAGTCATTACCCCGTTTACACCCGGTGTAAACGGGGTAATGAGTGTAATCAGCTATAGCTTTCTGCTGATTTAATATATTTAAAATCAGATATACTTGGCGACGAATGGCGGCTTTTAGTTATGTCATATTTCAAATCTACACTGAATGTATTTTTTGCTATGAGTACCATTTCTTCACCTGACGGCATCTTATTCTTTTTATAAAATCCCATTGCGTGAAGGTGTCTAATCAACCTCACAATTATCGATTTGTATCCTGATTTAGTGTCAACCCAAATATGGGTATCTGGTGTACACAACTTATTTTCTACAAGCAGATTCATAATAGTGATGTACTTTGATTCGTGTTCAAAGTAGTCAACCAACTTTTGATCTTTAGGCTCTCCCCCCCCTCCAACAGCTACCGCCTTGCCCATTACTGCCCGTACTTCTGATACGAAGTACGCAATCAATTCAACCTTTTTGTAAACCAAAAGGTCGTATCTGCGTAAAAACTCTCGGCCAAAATAAATCTTGTCTTCCCTCTCGAATGGAGGGTAATTGATAGAGATGAAGTCCCGTGAAATATGGCGGTGAAACGCTTTAAAATGGCGAAGTGACCACCAATGCGGCTCATAGTCAAACTTGCGCTCTTCGCCTATACTATCCCAAAAAGCGTCTGAACTATCAGTCAAACGCTTTGCCAAGTCAATAATTAAATTCAGGTGGGTTTGAACTTGATCTTTGGGCAAGGCCATGAGGTCACCTCTGGCCCCGGCTATTTTCGTTAGGCCGGGCTGTTCGTCTACCCATTTGTTATCAAACGAATCAAACACGTATCTACCATAGGTGAAATCTGACCCCGGATACTTTACCCATGTTGCCTTGTCCCAATCTGCGGTTACTGTCTGTAACGCTACCTCGTCTATTACAGGTGTAGTCCATTGCAGCCCCTGAACCGGCATCTCGGCAATCTCTTTTAAACGAGCAATAGCCGCGCTATGGTCATCCCAACTGCCGACTTCATGGCCGCTGCTCCATTCGGTTTTCTCAGCTTGTGAAGTAAAAGGGGGATGGATAACGGGAAGTTCAGCCAGAATATAGAGATCAATGCACAGCAACCCGTAATCAATTGTTCGCAGGTCATCGTAAAATTGGTTGAAGCTGGTCATAATTTGGGTTGTCGATTACAGCAAGGCATCAAAGGCAGCATCGACAGTTTCCGAAGCGAATGAATCCAGATAAACAGCCGTAACAGCCGCGTTTTTGTGGCCCATCATTTGGCCAATAACAGCATCAGCAACTCCAGCCATACGCAAGCTACTTGCCTGAGAATGGCGAGCTACGTAGGTAGTAAGAGGGGCACTAATCCTTACCTGCTCGCCGATGCTTTTCAGGTCGGCGTTCACCTGCCCGATTATCTTTTTGAGTCGGTTTTTTATCTGGGTTGGTGTCTTGTGGGTGTTGGCGTTGAGAATGCCAAAAACGTAACTGTCCGGGCCGTTATAGGTCAAGGGGCGGTACTGGTTGATGATGACTACGGCGGGAGCTAACAGGCGAATGGAGAATTTACCGCCGGTCTTCTGGCGTTCGTATGTCAGGCGGGTATGCCCGTCACTTTCAGTAAATATGTCTTTGTAGCGTAATTGACCCATATCGACAAAGTTGATTCCTCCGCAGTAAAATGAAAACAGGAACAAGTCTTTTGCCCGTTGTTGCCGCTCGACCTCGATACGGTTTCTGATCTCGGCAAACGCTCCAGTAGCGGAACTGGTAGGTACAAACGTTTCAATCTTGCGAACATCCTCCCGGCTGATTGCCCGTTTACGGGTAGTAGTATCAAACTTACCGACACTAAATTTATGCTTGTCGCTGACGTTCCGGGTAAAGGGGTAGTCTTTTACGTCGGCTAGTCCCTCCCCTATCGCTTTATTCAGTACGGCCCGTAGCGTTCTAAACCGATTACTCAGAGTTGTGTCGGCCACTCCCTTCGCGCTCATGTGATGCTCGAAGGCGTTGAGAAACTTTACCGTAACGCCAGTAAAACGAATGTCGTCTGAATGTGCATCGTTCTGTTTGATGAAGTCAGCCAACTGATTTTTGAGGTCCTTGTAAACAAGGCTATTGCCTACCCTGCCCGTTTGTTCCATGTTGGCTATAAGTTCGCCCATAAAAGCCAGCAACATTGATTTCCGGGCCTGTTTGCGGCCTTCAATTGCTCTGGTAGCAACTTCCTTTGCATCATGGGTTTCATCCGCTACGGCCAGTGTTTGGGCAGCATCGCTATACTTCTTTTCCCAACCTTCTAAGGCCGTGATGAGGTTGTTCCGGTATGGTTCGGGGTAGCTCTTGCGAACCGCTTCACGGTAGCCGGTCTTTCCGCTGTTCCAATAGCGGGGATTGAGACTGAGACCCGTAGCAACGAAGGTGCTTTTGCGGTCTTTTGTAATACGAAGCCAGAACGGGTGAGAACCATCTTTGAGCGTTTTTGCGGTTCGGTAGGTAATCTTCACCGTAGCCTTACCTTCTTTGTGTTCAGTAGTCCGGGCCATCCTGTTGTACCTACCGCTTTTTGGTACAACGTTAGGTACAACAAATATAGCAAATTATGTTGTACCCATAACAAACCATAACAGAATAAATGCTATAAATAGCTGAAAAACAAGTCTGTAAACTACAAACAACATTGAATAACAACGTCCATACTACCGCCTGTCACGCAGGGGGTCGCGGGTTCGAGCCCCGTCCGGACCGCCAACAACGCAAAAAGCCTCCAAATTTTAAAAATTTGGAGGCTTTTTGCGTTGTTGTGCTATGAACTTGCAACCCGGCTTGTGACTCAACCATAGCCATCAGTCAAAATTGCCCAGTTAAATGCCCGCACATACCATGAGTGAGGAAGTTTTCGCAGGGCAAGATTTTTGCCAATTAACGCTTCAGAATATTCCGCACCCCACCACTCGGATTAGCCACATCGCCGACGTAGCGCGGAATGATGTGAATACTGGCGTGAGCGGATTTCTGTTCCGATGCCGCGCCGACATTCAGGCCAACCGTGAACCCATCCGGCGAATAACGCTCCTGCAACAATCCGCCTTATTAGTGCGCTGTACTAAACCAGATGGCGGCAGGCGGGTTTAGCTGCTATACGAACTTACTTAACGTTCCACTTAACCGATTAACCCCTGTGAAACGCATCGCTTACTTTTTGGTGGTTGGCCTGCTGCTGACAGCCTGTAGCAAAGACAAGGACTCCATCACCCCGTCGCTGGTTGGCAAATGGCAGTTCGTTACCGTTGTCGTTAGTGCTACCATTCAGGGGAAGGCTACGTCACGAACGGAAAATTATACTAACAAGGACGATTCGTATGAGTTTAAAGGTGACGGCACTTACATTGGCCGGTCGGTCGATTCTACCGTGGCTGGCGTAAGGACACTCACTGAAGCCGGAACGTATAGAACGGCAGGCAACCAACTAACCCTTACCACTCAGGATTCCACCAGCAAGGCCGTTAAAAACACTTACCTTACCTACGAACTGAGCGGTACCCGGCTACAGTTCACAGCTACCAAAGAATCCGTAGGAAAGGCCCTGACCGAACAGGCTGTTACGGACCTTGATGCGCAAATCGGCCTGGATATCCTCAAAACCTACGATGCATTTTCATCGGTATTGGTAATGCGAAAACTGTAGCGTAAAGGTCTATTTGTAAAAACCTTCAGCCGGGTTTACACATATAAAACACTGACTCATTGTACGTTATTGTTGCTGCATGTTGCCCGGTCAGTCAGAAAGCGATATTTTCCTTCAGCGCATCAGTTCATGCGGCAGCGCGCAGTAGGCAGTTATATTCCTGCTGGCAGACAGGTGACGAATCAGCCGCGCGGGTGTCTTATAAAAAGCGTGATTGAATTACGGAATAACCATGAATAGCTCTAACGTTAGCACCAAACAAATCCGGGAGGCTGTCACCTTCTTAACGACCGAAATCCGTGCAATGCCGCTTCCGACGGCCCTCGAAACGCGTGTACAGCATGATTTCCTGCTTGAGTTTGCCAGCGGGCAACGACGAAGCGGCTACCGGGGCTATAGTCTGCTGATTCGTGCCCGCTTTGCTGCTAACGGGTTCAGGGCTTTGCAAACGGGGAACACCACCTTGTCGGCCTTCGAGCAGGTATGGCTCACTTACCTGCTGTCCCGTGCTTTGCTGATTGCCTGTGGCTGTTACGGCGCTGACGCCTGGGAGCGGACACTTCACTGGCAGTACTACAAACCCCTGCTTGCCCTCCTGCGCGGGTGTGACCATCCCAACCGTATAGCTCCCGACGATAAGCGGGCAACGTCGTTCATGAGACCGGCTTTGACCTTCTCGCTGAACTAATCACCCGTTTAGCCTTTCAGGCATACAGCTTCCTGCCCGCAGCATGAAGCATCAGCGAAACGGTTTACCTAAGGCACTCTTACATCCCTTACAGACGGACCGACCGTTGGCTCAACGCTTGTATTTCGGGACGTTGAGTTTGCTATTTTTCGGTTCACATTCAAACCTTTAGCTATGCGCGCGCCCGTTACCTTCAATAGCCGGGTCAGGTATGAAACCAAAGTTTCGCTGACCAAAACGTTGCCCACAAACAGAGACTTCAAAAATACCTGCCCGCTACCGGCCGGGACAGTAGGCTACGTGGTTAGTAAAGGCTTTGAAGCCGGTATGTTAACGGTGTTGTTCGACACCTACGGGTTAGGCAGCCACCGCTGCACGTTCAACGAACGCTGCGCTGCGGAGTTTCTGGATTCCCTCTACGTATAAGGTTGGTTAAAGACCTCCTGGCTAAGCAGGAACTACACCAAACGCTTGTCAACTCTGCCGAATGCCTTACATTGTGGGCATGAAACAAAGCATGGCAGTACTTCTCATCTGGCTCTTTGCCGGTAGTCAGGGATTTACCCAATCGATCACGACCGACAGGCCAACTAAGTTACCCCGGATTGCTATTGCGGGTTTAGGGATCGAATCCAGCACATTTTCGCCGGCAGTTACGCAGGAGGAAGCCTTCCAGGCCCGCTATGGTACCGATGTTTTTATGGCCTATTCGTTTATGGGCAGCACGTCTCCCCTGCGGCAACAGGCAACCTGGCTCCCGGCACTGGTCGGAAAATCGCTGCCCGGTGGTGCCGTAACCCGGCAGGCGTACGAGTCGCTGGTGAACAAGACGCTGGATTCACTCAAAAAGAATGGCCCGTATGACGGCTTGTACTTCGATATACACGGCGCTATGAGTGTAGTCGGGCTGGACGATCCGGAAGGTGATTTTATTACCCGAATCAGAAACGTTATCGGCTACAAAACACTCATTTCCACATCAATGGACCTGCATGGCAATGTGTCGTGGCGCTTGGCGCAAAACTCCGATCTGATTACCTGCTACCGCATGGCCCCGCATGAAGACGCCATGCAGACTAAGGAACGGGCGGTGGCCAACCTGCTGGAGCGCCTAAAAAGCGGAAAAGGCAAACCCGCCTACAAAGCCTGGATACCGGTTCCCATTCTGTTGCCCGGTGAAAAAACAAGTACGCGCATTGAGCCGGGCAAAAGCCTTTACCAGCAGGTAGCGCCTATTTCAACCCAACCCGGAATCGTTGATGCGGCCATCTGGATAGGATACGCCTGGGCAGATGAACCCCGCAATCAGGCTGTTGTTATGGTAACGGGCGATGATAAAGCGAGCGTAACCCAAGCGGCCGAGAAACTGGCTCTTGCGTTCTGGAATGTACGTACTCAATTTAACTTCGTAGCCCCAACCGGTACATTGGAGAAATGCCTGACTAATGCCTTAGCCAGCAAGAAACATCCCTTTTTTATCAGCGATACCGGCGACAACCCCACGGCGGGTGGCGCGGGTGACGTGACCTGGACACTGACTCAGCTACTGGCCCGGCCAGAGTTTCAGCGCGCGGATGGCCCTTCGCTGATTTATGCCTCCATCCCCGACGCTGAACTGGTCAGGAAAGCCATAGCCGCTGGTGTTGGCGGAATGGTTGAGGGAACAGCCGGTGCGCGTGTCGACGCTCGTTTTGCCCCACCGGTACCGCTGAAAGGCATTGTCAAGTCGATTGTACGTGGCGATAAAGATGCCGAGGTCGAAGTGGTTGTGCGAGTAGGGAGCATCAACGTAATTGTTACCCAGAAACGCAAACCCTATCACAAGGAAATCGACTTCACCCGACTGAATCTTAACCCCAGAGGATCAGCGATTGTGGTCGTTAAAATCGGTTACCTCGAACCCGAACTGTACGCCATGCAAGCCGACTGGATTATGGCGCTGACACCCGGCGGAGTTGATCAGGACTTGGCCCGATTGCCCTACAAACGCATTAAGCGACCCATGTTTCCGTTCGACGAAGGCATGAAAAAACCGGACCTGTCGGCTAAACTGGTTCCCTTATCAGGTGAATCCAGTAAGTAACAAGTCCGGTTTCTTTTTGAGGCTGTATCCCGGTGGTTACGTTACCGCAGTTCGGGCGGGAGGGCGCTGATCGGGAAATCCTGAAAACAGACCGGCCGGGTAAACCGATAAATGGCCGTTGTTCCCACCGACGTGCTACGTGAATCGGTCGTGGCCGGAAACGGGCCGCCGTGTACCATTGCGTGGCTCACCTCTACGCCGGTCGGAAAGCCATTGAACAGAATACGCCCGACTTTGGTGGTTAAAATATCCACCAGTTCTTCGTATTCGGCTAAGTCGGCTTCGGTACCGTGAATGGTGGCGGTTAAATGTCCGCGCAGGCTCCGGGCGAAGGCCAGCATATCGGCTTTTGACTCGGCCACGACGCCTACTGTCGAGGGGCCAAACACTTCTTCGGTCAGCTCGGGGTGTTGCACCGTATGGCCAACCGTAGTCAGCAAAAGGTGAGGCCGCACATCCTGCGCATTCCAGTCGGTCAGCACCGTAGTGCCGTGGGCCAGCTGTTGCTGCGCGATGCCTTGCAAATAAGCTTTCTGGATACCTTCCGTCAGCAACGGGCTGACCGCTATCTGGTCGAGCTTTTTAGCTACCTGATCGGCAAAGGGGGTTTGCTCCTGCGGAATAACGAACAGGCCCGGATTGGTGCAGAACTGCCCCATACCCAGCGTAATGGAACCGGCAAAGGAAGTCGCTAAGTTGGCTGCGTTCTGCGCCAGCGCACCCGGCAGAAAAAATACCGGGTTGGTGCTGCCCATTTCGGCATATACCGGAATCGGCTCGTCGCGCCGGACGGCCAGATCATACAGTGCTTTGCCTCCCCGGAAAGAACCGGTAAAGCCCACAGCTTTAATCAGCGGATGGGCAACCAACGCTTCGCCCACCTGGTGCGAAACGCCCTGCACCATTGAGAATACGCCCTCCGGCATACCAGTGCGCTGCGCTGCCTTTAGAATGGCCGTACCAACAAGTTCGCAGGTAATGGGATGCGCCGGGTGTGCCTTAAACACCACCGGGCAGCCAGCCGCCAGCGCCGACACGGTATCGCCCCCGGCTACTGAAAAGGCGAACGGGAAGTTACTGGCTCCAAAAATAGCGACCGGACCAATGGCCAGTTGCTGTTGCCGTAGTTCAGGGCGGGGTAAGGGTGTTCGGTCGGGTTGCGCAGGATCAACGATGGGTCGTACCCAGGCGTTGTCGCGGATGAATTCGGCAAATAGCTTCAATTGGCCAACGGTACGTCCGCGCTCACCCTGCAACCGTCCTTCGGGTAAGGCCGATTCGCGCATGGCCGTTTGAATCAGCTCGTCGCCTAACACCAGAATTTCCTCGCCAATAGCGTCAAGAAAGGCAGCCCGCTCGGCTCCGCTTTTTTTGCGGTATGTCCAGAAGGCCTGATCCGCCAACGCTACGGCCCGGTCAATTTCGGCGCCGGTGGCTTCGTAAAATGCCGGTTCGAGCGGCTCGTTGGTCAGGCGGTTGTAACCCGTGAAAGAATGTGTACCTGCCTGAGATACCGTGTTACCAATCAGTTGTTGTCCAGTTATCGTCATTATTCGACCAGATTTCTAAGCGTTCCAATGCCATCAATAGTAATCAAAATTTCATCGCCCGATTGCAGCGTGAAGCTGTTGGGCGGTACAATGCCGGTGCCCGTCATCAGAAAGACGCCGTGCGGAAAACTGCACTCCCGGAACAGGTAACCAACCAGTTCCTGATGCTGCCGTTTCATCTGATTGATCGCAATTTGGGCAGAAAAGGCCGGTTGACTGTCGCGGTTGATGGCCAGCGTAATGAGCGTAGCCGGATCAATGGGCGTTTCGGGTACGAATAGGCAGGGACCCAAACCGGCGCAGCGGTCGTAGCTTTTGGCCTGCGGCAAATACAGCGGATTTTCGCCCTCGATGCTACGCGAACTCATATCGTTGCCAACGGTGTAACCCGCTATGGTACCCGACGACGTGATAAACAGAGTTAGCTCCGGTTCGGGCACATCCCAGGTCGAATCCTCCCGAATGCGCACAAAATCGTTGGTGCCAACGGTGCGCCCGGCGGTGGCTTTAAAAAACAGTTCGGGTCGCTCGGCGTCGTACACTTTATCGTAGAAGGTATCGCCCCCGGCGGTTTTGGATTCCTCCATCCGGGCATCCCGGCTCCGCAGGTACGTAACGCCCGAAGCCCAGATTTCCTGCTGCTGAATGGGAGGCAATACAGTTTGCCCTGCCAGCCAGTCCGGGGTTTTTAGCTCTGTTTGGGCATCATCGAACTCGGCCCGAACCAGGCCATGCAGCCCGTCGCGGTTAATGTATACATCCCAGTCGGTTTGAGCCGAGTGTTTTACAATGCCTTCCGATTCCAGCACGATGCCGCTGGTCGTTTTGTAGATTTTCATGGTAGTGAGGCTAACCGGTCAGGGTTATTCGTATGGGTTCGTACTGGCGGGTAAAGGTAGTGCCGGGTATTCGTTTTGTTGGTAGGCCAGCGGGCGAACAACGGGCCAGACGCTAAGATCAACTTAGTAGGTTGCCCGTCCGCCCGATAGATCGAAGATAAAACCGGTGGTAAAACTGGCTTCTTTCGAGACAATCCGGGCGGCCAGATTAGCTACTTCCTCTACGGTGCCTAACCGCTTCATGGGAATTTTGGCGGTCATGTAGGCCAGTTGCTCGGGGGCGGTGTTCTCATTCATAGCCGTTCTGATAACAGCCGGAGCGATACCGTTAACCGTAATGCCTGTTTCAGCGTATTCTTTGGCGATCCCTTTCACCAGCCCGATAACACCCGCCTTCATGGACGAATAGCCCGCCATAAACGGATTGCCTTCCTTACCGGCAATGGAAGCCAGATGTAGAATGCGCCCGTACCCGGCAGGCTCCATCGCTTTGATGGTCCATTTGGTCATCAGGAAAGCCCCCCGCAGGTTGATCTGGTACACCTGATCATAGGCATCGACGGAATAATCGGTGATTTTAGTACTGGTTGGCCCTACGATACCCGCCGAATTCACCATAATATCGATTCGGTCAACGGCTTTTAGAACAGCCTGAACGGCTTTGTCAACGGCTTGTTCATCGGCAATATTCACGACATGTCCCGTCACGGCATACCCCTGTCCGGTAAACTCAGCCATCGTGCGTTCAAGAGCCTCTGCATTGATGTCGAACAGGGCTACCGCTGCGCCTTCGGCAGCTAATCGCCGGGCAATGCCTTTACCAATTCCCTCGGCTGCGCCCGTGACAATAGCGGCCTGATTATCAAATCGATTCGGCCAAAAAGTGCGTTGTTCTGCGGTTGGTACCATCTACTTGCTTTTTATGCTCCCAAAGCTGAACAACTGGCTTAATCTCCTGTATATATTGTAGAATTTAGAGAACCGTTAGGAGTATTTGAGAAATGAACCTGTCTTTATTGTCCAGAGCAACCGAGTAATCGAATCGCTAATCCGCCCCTGTCTATGAGTAAGCCTGTTTATACTGTCTGTCTGTTCGGCGCTGGCCTGCTGGTCCTGTTAAGCTTAACAATGGGGCTGCGCAACCCACTGGACGATGGCCCCTCCCCTGCCCTGACCCCGGCTCAGGAACTGGCTACGTTTCAGGTTGAGCCGGGGCTGAAAGTACAGCTTGTTGCGGCTGAGCCGATGGTTCAGGACCCGGTCGTGATGACGTTCGACGCCGATGGCAGACTTTGGGTCGTTGAGATGCGTGGCTTCATGCCAACCATCGACGGGGAGGGCGAAAACAACCGGGTTGGGCGCGTATCCGTACTGGAGGACACCAATGGCGACGGCCAGATGGATATTAGCACTGTTTATCTCGATAGCCTGATTATGCCAAGAGCACTGGCGCTGGTTCCGGGTGGCGCGCTGGTGGCCGAGAACGGGAGCCTGTGGCTGACCGAAGATAAAAACGGTGATCTGAAAGCAGATACTAAAACGCTCATTGACAAGGACTATGCCGGTAGCGCCCTGCCCGAACATGCCGGTAATGGCCTCTGGCGGGGTATGGACAACTGGTACTATAACGCCAAATCCCGCTTTCGGTATCACCTCGAAGCGGGCAAGTGGCAGCGCGACAGCACCGAATTCCGGGGGCAGTGGGGCTTAAGTCACGACGACAAAGGCCGACTATATTACAACTATAACTGGTCGCAACTGCACGCTGATCTGGTACCGCCCAACTACCTCTCCCGCAATAAACACCATACCGCCACAACGGGCATTGATCAGGGCCTCACCATCGACCGGCGGGTCTATCCCATTCGGCCCAACCCGGCCGTTAACCGGGGCTATATTCCCGGTACCCTGGACAAGGACGGTCGATTGCTGGAATTTACGGCGGCCTGCTCGCCACTTGTATACCGGGGAACGGCTCTGCCTAAAGCATTTGCGGGCAACGTCTTTGTGTGCGAACCCGCTGGTAACCTGATCAAGCGCAACATCATGACCGAAACCGGGTCGCTGGTAACGGCGCGTGACCCGCACCCCGGCCGGGAGTTTCTGGCCTCAACGGATGAACGGTTCCGGCCGGTGAACCTGGCCACGGGACCCGACGGTGCCCTGTACGTAGCTGATATTTACCGGGGCCTGATTCAGCACGGGGCTTACATCACGCCCTACCTAAAAGAGCAAACCCTGGCCCGTAAGTTGGTACAACCCGTTAACCGGGGCCGCATCTGGCGGATTGTACCGCAGGACTGGAAAGCTCCGGCCCCGAAAAAACTGTCTGCGGCTTCGTCCGCTGAACTGGTTGGCTACCTCTCGAACCCGGATGGCTGGTATCGGGATATGGCACAGGAATTACTAATCGAGCGTAACGACAAAACGGTTCTTCAGGCGGTAACGGATCTCGCCCTGAAAGGTACAAACCCATTGGGCCGCTTCCACGCCCTATGGACACTGAACGGCCTGCAACTAAGCCAGCCAACCGATCTTCTGACGCTGGTATCCGACCCGAATCCGCTGATACAGGCAACCGCCATCCGCTTGCTGGAGCCATTTGCCGAAGCCGATAAAACGATTCGTACCTCACTTGGGCAGGCCCTGCTAAACCGGGAAAAGAAAGCAACGGCCGAGCAGGTACTGCAAATAGCCTTAACGGCTCAGGTGCTTGATACGGATGTATCGCAGCAACTGTTAGCCGATGTTGTTCAACGCTACGGCACATCGCCGTTAATTCGGGACGCTGTTTTGAGCAGCCTGCAAGATAATGAGTATGCGTTTTTACAGCGTTTGTGGAAAACTGCGGGCTGGCAAACGCAGGAGCCAGCCCGAGAGATTTTTGTGGAGATGCTGACTACCGCCATCGTTCGGAAACGGGAACCGACCGAATTAACGGGGCTACTGGCCTTGCTTGACGCCAACAAAGGAACCCTGAACTGGCAGCAGAAAGCAGTGGTTTCGGGGCTGTCCATTGGGGCTGGTACGGGCAAGTTGCCGCCGGTACACCTGGCTGCTGCTCCCCGCATTCTAACCCAGTCCAACATTATTGAGCCGTCTCGCCAAGCGGCTATGGCCTCGATGTTCGAGTGGCCCGGCCATACCGTGGATCGAACAGTTGTAGCCAAGGCCAATCCCCTGAGCGACGATGAACAGAAACTGTTTGCTTCGGGTAGGCAGCTTTACCTGAGCACCTGCTCCGGCTGTCATGGTACCGATGGCAAGGGCATGGCCCGGTTTGCCCCCCCTCTGATTGGCTCTGACTGGGTGCTGGGCGACGGGAAACGGCTCGCCCTCATCCTGCTGCACGGCATGGAAGGGCCGGTAGACGTAGCAGGTAAGGTGTATAACACACCCGCTATCTTACCGGTGATGCCCGCGCATTCAACGATGGATGATACCTCAATTACGGCCATTCTGATGTACATCCGCAATGAGTGGGGCAATCAGGCCGGTCCGATTGGCAAACGGGTGGTGGGGACAACGCGTGTTACTTCGCAGGGCCGGGTAGTGCCCTGGACAGCCAAGGAACTGAATAAATACGTCCTTCAGACCAACCAGGACGGCAAGTAATTTCTCCTATACTTCCCTTAACCTTATGACAAACAGACCGGATCAAACAGCTCTCAACGGGATGAACCGACGGGCATTTTTACAGCGTTCGGGTGCGGGTGCCCTGGTGTTCGCGCTGCCCACTATCCCCGATTTCGCGGTGCCCAATTTCATGAAGAGCGTACCGATGGGTGTGGTTGTTCACTCCTACTGGAGTCGCTGGAATTCAAAAGTGGCCAGCACCACCTACCCCAGCTTTACGAATGCGCTGGAACTGTTGGATCATTGCCATCAGATCGGGGCGGGCGGAGTGCAGGTAGTCGTAAAAGACTGGTCGGCCGACTTTGCCCGTAGCGTGCGCGACAAGCGGGAGAAGCTGGGTATGTACATTGAAGGCTCTATCGGTGTACCGAAAAAAGCTGCCGATGTTCCTGCTTTCGAGCAGGACGTTATCCGGGCCAAAGAAGCCGGTGCACAAATCCTGCGGACGGTTTGCTCAAGCGGACGGCGGTACGAAATTCTGCACTCGCCGGAAGCCTTTACAGAGATGAAAGCCAGCGCGCTGGCGTCGCTGCAACTGGCAGAGCCCATTTTGCGGAAGCATAAAGTTAAACTGGCAGTCGAAAATCATAAAGACTGGCGGGCGCCGGAACTGGTCGGTATGCTGAAGCAGCTCAACAGCGAATGGATTGGCGTTACCCTCGATTTCGGCAACAGTATGGCTCTGGTCGAAGACCCCATGACCGTTGTGCAGACGCTGGCACCGTACGTCTTCAGTACGCATGTAAAGGACATGGCGGTGGAGGACTATGCCGATGGTTTTCTACTGTCGGAAGTGCCGCTGGGCAAAGGTCTGCTGGACGTACCCAAAATGGTGGAGATCTGTCGGCAGCACAATCCGGCCGTTACGTTCAATCTGGAAATGATCACCCGCGATCCGCTGGAAATCCCCTGCCTGAAACCCGACTATTGGGCTACGTTTACCAATGTTCCTCCTACCGAGCTGGCGCACATGCTTCACCTGGTCCGGCAACACAAACCAGCCACCGCGCTGCCCAGAACAACGCCATTAAGCGCTGAAGAGCGGCTGGCAGCCGAGGAGCAGAATATAGTCGCCTGCCTGTCGTACAGCAAAGACCAATTAGCACTCCGATAAGGAATCAGTGCATGGGGCGTCCTATAAATCTCCGTGTACTGCTCTTTATTAATCCGTATATCTCTGTGTTACAACTTCATAAAAATGCCTCAACAACCACTACCGGGTATCAAATTATTTGATCTGAGCGGAAAGTCCGCCATCATTACAGGCGGCTCCAAAGGACTTGGTTTTGCCATGGCGGCCGGTCTGGCATCGGCGGGTGCCCGCGTGATGCTGGTGAACCGCCATGCCGACGAAGGGGCCCAGGCTGCTGACGAAATTAGCAAAGACTTCGGCGTTCAGGCCATCTCCTTTCCCGCCGACATTACCGATCAGGTACAAACAGAAGCGATGGCCAAAGCGGCTATGGATGCCTTTGGCCAGATCGACATTCTGATTAACAGTGCCGGCATTAACATTCGCGGTGCTATTGACGAAGTGACGCCGGACGACTTCAATAAAGTAATGAGCGTGAATGTAACCGGCACCTGGCTCTGCTGCCGGGCCGTAACGCCGTTCATGAAACAGGCAAGCCGGGGAAAAATCATCAACTTGGCCAGCACCCTCGGCCTGGTTGGTCTGGCGAACCGAACGCCCTACACGGCCAGTAAAGGAGCTGTAGTGCAGATGACCCGGGCGCTGGGTTTGGAATTGTCGGCCTTCAACATCAACGTCAACGCTATTTGTCCGGGGCCGTTTCTGACCGAAATGAATGCACCCATCGCCGATTCGGAAGAATCGAAGAAATTCATTGTGGGCGCTACCTCACTGGGGCGCTGGGCCGAGTTGCAGGAGATTCAGGGAGCGGCAATTTTTCTGGCAAGTGATGCCTCCAGCTACATGGTCGGTTCCATGCTGACAGTTGATGGCGGCTGGACGGCGAAATAGTTAAAATCGATTCGTAGTTAGTTTTTGGCTGCCGCGCATACCGTATCAGCGAACGACAAACCACCTCTTACAAACCACAAACTCTATGCAACAGGCAATCAGAAGTACCCCCACCCGGATGCGGTACGGAATGCTGTTCCTCATCTTCGTCAATGTGGTCATCAATTACCTTGACCGTACCAACTTAGCCGTGGCCGCTCCGGCAATGAGCAAAGATCTGGCGTTGTCGTCGGAGCAGTTGGGCCTGATTTTCTCTGCCTTCGGCTGGTCCTATGCCTTTCTGCAGATTCCGGGTGGTCTGATTGCCGACCGGTTCAAACCCCGGATACTCTATGCTTTCTGTTTAATCACCTGGTCGGTTGCCACCCTTTGTCAGGGCTTCATCCGGGGGTTTAATACCCTGTTCGCCCTGCGGGTGGCAACCGGTACGTTTGAAGCACCATCCTATCCCATAAACAACCGTATCGTAACCAGTTGGTTTCCCGACAACGAGCGAGCCTCGGCTATCGCCCTGTATGTATCCGGGCAGTTTATTGGGCTGGCGTTTTTGGCACCGGTGCTTGCCATCATTCAGGCCTATACCGGCTGGCAGGGATTGTTTATCGCTACGGGTTTAGTGGGTATAGTCTGGGGTGTGATTTGGTACCTATCCTACCGCGACCCGCTGGATCACGCGGGGGTAAATGCCGCCGAACTCGATTATATAGAAGACGGCGGGGGCGTGTTTCGGGTAAGGGAACGTAATCCAGGTCAGCCGTCGGTGTGGCAGTGGACCAACCTGAAGCAGATACTCTCCAGCCGTACGCTCTGGGGCGTTTACATTGGGCAATTTTGTGTCAATTCAACGCTGTGGTTTTTCCTAACCTGGTTTCCGACCTATTTAGTCAAATACCGGGGGATCGACTCCATCAAGTCTGGCTATTTACAGTCGGTTCCCTACATGGCGGCCTGTGCCGGGCTGCTGCTGTCCGGCTTCGTTTCCGATACCTTAGTCCGGCGGGGTGTATCGGTCAGTGTGGCCCGGAAGACACCGATCATCTTCGGGCTTTTGCTGTCGGTGAGCATCGTCGGGGCCAACTACACAGCAGATACGGCCCTGATTATTTTCTTTCTGGCACTGGCTCTTTTTGGAGCGGGCATGGCCCTGATTTCGTGGGTGTTTGTGTCTATTCTATCGCCCAAGCCCCTGATTGGCCTAACGGGGGGTGTCTTCAACTTTATGGGTAACCTGGCGTCCATCATCGTGCCCATTGTGATTGGCTTTCTGGTCCGGGGGGGCAATTTTGAGCCTGCGCTGGTATTTATAGGTACGTTAGGTTTGGTGGGTGCCTGTTCCTACATCTTTCTGGTTGGCAAGATCGAGCGCATCACGACGCTCACCGATATGCTGGAGCCGAAACTGGTTTCGGAATGACTCCCGACTCCCGCCTACCGCGCCGAAAACTTGTATACGGTAGCACTCCGGTAGGTCTGACCGGGGCGTAGGGTAGTCGTTGGGAAATTCGGGTAGTTTGGTGAATCAGGGAAGTGCTGCGTTTCGAGGCATACAGCGAACCGGGCGGTGTAGGCTATGCCCCCCGGGCCATGCAACTTACCATCCATGTGATTACCCGTATATACCTGAACAGCAGGTTCCGTCGTGTACATGGTCATCACCCGGCCACTTTGCGGCTCATATACGGTAGCGCCCAGCTTCAGTTTATTCGAGGTATCGGTAAATACCCAGCAGTGATCGTATCCCGCACCATAGCGAATCTGCGTATCAGTGGTGTCATTGATTCGCTTGCCGATCACGGTTGGTTTTGTAAAATCAAGGGGTGTTCCGGCTACCGGTCGCAGTTCACCCGTTGGAATCTGGGTGTTATCGGTTGGCAGGAATTTAGTTGCCTTAATCATCAGCTCATTATCCAATACGTCACGCTTCATACCACTGAGGTTGAAATAGGCATGATTCGTCAGGTTCAGCACCGTCGTTTTATCGGTCGTCGCCTGGTAGTCGATGCGTATGGCGTTGTCTTTTTGCAGGGTATAAGTAACATCCACCGATAGTGTACCGGGGTATCCCTCCTCACCATCCGGCGATGTATAATGCAGCTTCACCGCCGGTTCTGCCCCATCAACCGGGGTGGCGGTCCATAGCTTCTTGCTAAAGCCAACCCGTCCGCCATGAATGTGATTGCCGCCATTGTTGATGGCCAGCGTATAACTGGTACCGTCAAGCGTAAATTTCCCTTTGGCAATACGATTTCCGAACCGGCCGATGATCGGACCTAAACCCGACATGCCCTTCAGGTAGTCATCCAAACGGTCCGACCCCACTGTAACATTCTCCAGCTTTCCGGCCTTATCGGGTGCAGTCAGCGACACGATATAGCCACCATAGTTGGTAATCCGGGCTTCAATACCGGCCACATTACGCAGGGTGAACAGCGAGACTTCACGCCCATCGGGCATGGTACCAAAAACGTCTTTCCTGACACCCGCTTTCTGACCGTAGGCGGGATGTAACAAGATACTGCTCATGAACACGAATAAGGCAACTATTTTCATAGCGATGCGTCTGTGGGTAAGTTGACCGGATGCAGCCATTGATAGCTTATGACTGCATTTGATTATTTTTATACGAAATCGGGCTTTCTAATCTGAAAGCGAAAAGCAGTATCATTTTACCTGAATACACCCAGTTATGAAATCACCAGAAAAGCCAGGAAGACGGAAATTTGTTGGCACACTCACCAAAACGATAGGATCATCTCTACTATTGACAGGACCGGTTATCAGCCAGGCAGAACGGCTGTGGAAAGACAGCGCCCCCCTTACGGTTGGGCAGGTTATTGACTCAATTCTCAAGACAATTCCGGGGGCACCCTTCCCCAAAACAGTGGACACCCTGAAGGCAGGCAGCCCGGACCAGGTGGTGACCGGTATCGTCACCACGATGTTTACGACGGTCGATGTCATCAGGAAAGCCATCGCGCTGAAAGCCAATTTCATTATTGCGCATGAACCGACTTTTTACAACCACACCGACACAACCGACTGGCTTCAGCAGGATGATGTCTATCGATACAAGCACGACCTGCTCACCAAAAATAACATAGCCGTCTGGCGATTTCATGACTACTGGCACGCGCACAAGCCCGATGGTATTTGGACGGGGGTGATGGCGGCTCTGGAATGGGGCAAGTATACCGACCCCAAAAACCCGGATCTGATCACCCTGCCCTCACCCACACCGCTGCGCCAGATTGTTGCGCACGCCAAGTCGAAATTAGGCATTCGGATGACGCGGGTAATTGGTAATGAGACACAGAACTGTCAGCGCGTATTGCTTATGCCGGGCGCGTCGGGCGGGCGGAGTCAGATTACAGCTCTACAGCAGACTAAGCCGGATGTGCTGCTGTGTGGAGAACTCAGTGAGTGGGAAACCGCCGAATACGTCCGGGATGCGCGGGCAGCGGGTCAGCGATTATCATTGGTTATACTGGGCCACGAGATGAGCGAGGAGCCGGGTATGAAGTACCTGGCATCCTGGCTGAAAGACAAAGTGCCCGGTGTACCGGCAACCCATGTTCCGTCGGGCAATCCATTCTCTTATCTGTAATCCACCATAAGCTCCTGTACGGCGGAAAAGAGTAATTAACATTCATTCACTCCATAAGAGTAACTACATCCCCTCATCGACTTTTCAGTAGTAAAGCTTCCTAAATCATCGGCATCGGCCGTCCGAAACCCTCAACTAAAATGCCTTACTTCACAATTAACCGCCGTAGTTTCCTCCAGGGCGCTACGGCTTCACTCGCCCTGACGACGCTGGGCGCCAGTGGTATGGGCCTTGATTTTACCGCCGATAAAACGTACCGGGTCGGTTTGATTGGCACCGGTTGGTACGGTAAAAGTGATTTACTCCGGCTCATTCAGGTATCGCCCGTAGACGTGGTGGCCCTCTGCGATGTCGATAAACACATGCTGGACGATGCCGCCAAGCTGGTCAGTCAGCGGCAGAAATCGGGCAAGGTGCCGAAGCTCTATGGCGACTACCGCAAAATGCTGGCGGAGAATAAGCTGGACATCGTTCTCATCGGTACGCCGGATCACTGGCACGCACTACAGACGATCGATGCAGTAAAATCAGGCGCCCACGTTTATGTACAAAAGCCGATCAGTGTGGATGTTATGGAAGGCGAAGCAATGGTGGCTGCCGCCCGTAAGTACAACCGCGTCGTGCAGGTGGGTACGCAGCGTAAAAGCACGCCACACCTGATCGATGCGAAAAAGAACATTGTCGATGCCGGGCTGCTGGGTAAAGTGTCGCATGTAGACATGTGCTGCTACCTCCACATGCGAAACAATGGTAACCCACCGGTACAGCCCGTTCCCGAATTTCTGGACTACGAAATGTGGACCGGACCGGCACCCCTGCGCCCATACGACGGATTACCCCACGTTCGCTGGTGGCGTACCTTTAACGAATACGGTAACGGTATCATGGGCGATATGTGCGTTCACATGTTCGACACCGTGCGCTGGATGCTGAAGCTGGGCTGGCCCAAACGCATCAGCTCTTCCGGTGGTATTTATGTGGATAAAGAAGGGAAGTCTAACATTCCCGATACCCAGTCAGCCCTGTTTCATTATGATGATCTGAACTGCACCTGGGAGCAGCGTTCGTGGGGCGCACCCGTTAACCCCGACTACCCCTGGTCGTTCACGTTATACGGCGATAAGGGCACTTTATGGGCCAGCACCATGCAATATGATTTCGTTCCTATCGGCGATAAGGGTACCAAGATTCATAAGGATGTGGTGTACGAAAAAGAAAAGTACCCCGAGGACCTTACCGAGCCAACCAACCCGAAAATTGAGTTGAATGCGGCCCCGGCTACCCGTCTGCATATGCTCAATTTCCTGGATGCCATTGAAAACGGTGGCCGACCGGTGGCGGATATCGAAGAGGGGCATATCTCGACTGCGAGCTGTATTCTGGCCAATATCTCCATGAAAACAGGTCGTCCGGTCGTTTATGATCCTCAAAAGCGGCAGATCGTTGGCGATCAGGAAGCCAATGCATTGCTTCAGCGGTCGTACCGGTCACCTTATGTGCATCCAATGCCTAACCGGGTTTAACGAATGAAGAACTATCACCGGACTGGTCTTATTCTACTGGCAGCATTGGCGGGCTCCCTGAATGTATTGGCTCAATCGGGTAACGCACAAGGCTTGGATTCTATCAAGGTCGTTGCGCCGGGGGCTGCACTCCAGCAGGTATCGAAGCAGTTTACGTTTACTGAAGGACCAGCCGTCGATAAAAAGGGAGTCATCTACTTTACGGACCAGCCTAACGATAAAATCTGGAAGTATGATACCGATGGCAAGCTGTCGGTATTTATGGACAAGACGGGACGTTCCAACGGATTGTATTTCGACAAAGCGGGTAATCTGCTGGCCTGTGCCGACGAAAAAGATGAGTTGTGGTCCATCAGTCCGCAGGGCAAGGTAATGGTTCTGCTGAAGGATTATCAGGGGCATCGGCTCAATGGTCCGAATGACCTGTGGGTTGATCCGAAAGGAGGTATTTACTTTACCGATCCGTATTACCAACGGGAGTATTGGGACCGTAAAACGCCCGACATCGACGGTCAGAAAGTCTATTACCTGGCAAAAGGCAAAACCGAGCCGGTAGTAGTTGATGGCGATCTAATGCAGCCCAATGGCATCGTCGGCACACCAGACGGAAAGTCTTTATACGTCGCTGACATTCGGGCCAATAAAACGTATAAGTACGAAATTGGGCCGGGCGGAAATCTGACGAACCGCCAGTTATATGTTCCGCAGGGTTCCGATGGTATGACGCTGGACAGCCAGGGAAACGTGTACTTATCGGGTCGGGGGGTTACGGTATATGATCCGGCCGGAAAAAAGCTGGGTAACATCCCGGTACCATCCAAATGGGTAGGCAATATCTGTTTCGGTGGGAAAGACCGTAAAACCTTGTTCATCACCGCATCCGAATCCGTTTACACACTACCTATGCAAGTGAAAGGAGTCGAATAAAAATCGCCTTTAACGGGTACCGAACGGGCCTCTAATCAGCATTTGTATACTGATTAGAGGCCCGTCGAATTATAGAATATACTTATTTTTTGGTTGGTTTGGCGGACATGTAAAAGGTCAGTTTCCCACCTTTCAGAATGTCAGCATGTGTGAGAACCGGTTGAGTGAGCAATTTGCCATTCAGCAGTACTTTCTCTACGTACACATTTTTGTCGCTCTGATTAACGGCCGCGACGGTAAAGGTTTTGCCGTTTTCCAGATTCAGACGGGCATTCCTGACCAGTGGGCTACCCAGCGAATAGTCTCCTGAACCGGGAGCCACCGGATAAAAACCCATCGCCGAAAACATATACCAGGCACTCATCTGACCGCAGTCGTCATTACCACCCAGCCCGTCGGGTGTCGGTTTATACTGCATAGTTAGAATCATGCGGACGCGTTCCTGCGTTTTCCAGGGTTGTCCCGCCCAGTTGTAGAGATACGCAATGTGATGCGCCGGTTCGTTACCGTGAGTGTATCCACCAATAATTCCTTCGCGGGTGATGTCTTCCGTTTCGGCAAAAAACTTGTCCGGCAGATTCATCGCAAAGAGCGTGTCGAGACGGGTCGCGAATTTTTCAGGACCACCCATATACTAAATCAGAGCCGCCGGATTTTGAGGAACAAAAAAGCTGAAGTTCCAGGAGTTTCCTTCAATAAAGCCCTGTCCTTCAGTGCTCAGCACGTCAAACTCGGGTTTAAACGATCCGTCGGCCAGGCGGGGACGCATGAATCCAGTTGATTTATCGAAGACGTTCTGCCAGTTCCCGGCCCGCTTCATGTACGTCTGGTACACATCCAGCCGGTTGAGTTTCTTCGCCAGTTGAGCAATACACCAGTCATCATAGGCGTACTCCAGCGTGTTCGACACCGAGGTCCTGTTAACGGTGGCAGGCACGTAGCCCTGATCTATGTAAGCCCCAATGCCTTCGTAATTCCGATGCGTCGATGTGGCAATACAAGCGTCCAACGCCTTTTGGGCATCGCCTTTGAATACCCCCTTGATCACCGCATCGGCCAGTACCGACACACTATGGTAGCCGCTCATACACCGGTTCTCGTTCGCATAGTGCGACCAAACAGGCAGCATTTTCAGCGTACTTTGGTCGTAGTGCTTCAGCATGGAGTGTACCATGTCGTTATTGCGGGTCGGCTGGATCAGGTTGAAAAACGGATGCAGTGCCCGGTAGGTGTCCCAAAGCGAAAACGTGGTATAATTTGTAAAACCAGTGGCCTTATGAACGTCCTGATCCAGGCCTTTGTACTGCCCATTGGTGTCCATGTACACCGTTGGATTGATAAAAGAATGATAAAGTGCCGTGTAGAAGTTCACTTTGTCGGCTTCGGACGCGTCAATCTGAATTTTGTTCAATTCCTGATTCCAGACGGCCTGCGCCTTCGTTTTGGTCTGTTCAAAGTTCCAGCCGGGGATTTCAGCCTTCACATTGGCAAGCGCATTCTCCTGACTAACCGGCGACAGTGCCATCTTCAGTTTCACCTTCTCCCCTTCCTGCGTGTCAAAGTCGAAGTACATCCGTATCCGTTTACCCGCTATTTCCGGAAAATTGCGGTTCTGATCGAATTTGCCCCAGAATCCCCGGTATACCTGCCGTTTATCCAGATTCTGCTGCCCGTACGATTTAAAGGGCTTGGAAAATGACAGCGCAAAGTAGACCGTTCGGGTGCGGGCCCAGCCATTGGTCTGACGATAGCCGGTAATCAGCGTATCATTCACGACCCGGACAAACGTCCAGACAACTTTATCATCGTAGTTGTAGATACCAGCCGCCAGATCCAGAATAATGTGGGACTGATCGGACTTAGAAAACGTATACTGATGGAAACCGACTCGCGTAGAAGCCGTTAGTTCGGCAGTAATCGCATGATCGTCGAGTTTGACTTTATAATAACCGGCTTCGGCGACTTCATTGGCATGCGAAAAGGCCGATCGGTAGCCGCCTTTGGGGTTGGACGCCACACCCGGATTAAGCTGCAAAGCGCCCTGTGTGGGCATAATCAGGAAATCGCCCAGATCGGAATGGCCCGTACCGCTGAAGTGCGTGTGACTGAACCCAACGATCGTTTTATCCTCGTATTTGTAGCCTGCACAGTACTTATAGACATCGCCATTGTATTTGCCATTCAGCTCATACGAAAGTGTATCGGTATCGGGGCTTAATTGAACGGACCCGAAGGGCATTGTAGCGCCCGGATAGGTATGCCCCATTTTTTCGGTCCCAATCAGCGGGTGTACATAAGGCACCAGATTCGGCTGAGCAAAGGAAAAAACGAATAGAAATTGGAACAGAATTGTAAAACCAGCTTTTATCATTTCCTGACGATATACCGTTTGGTGGTATTAACGACCAAAAAGGTACGAAAAGCTTTCGGAAGCACCTGTGAACATTTGCTTATGAGTACGGTAACACACCCATAGACACCCATAGCTTCATCTACCTGTGCAGGTTGTGCATGATTAGCAGACTAAAACCGTAGAATTTAAAGATAATATTTGGCCATAGGCTTACCAGGTGTATTTTTTGACTCGCCATTACTGGAAATCATAAAATATTTTTTTAAAAGAAAGTAGACTGGTATGAAGTACTCTGTTCTACATAAATGAAATTCCTCTAAACTACACCCCCTTTATATTACTTTTTCATCTTTTTACAACACAAAAAAGACTTTCTTATTTACCATTAATTATTATTTGTATATATTTGCTTTACAATATATAGTTAAAATACAGTTAAATAGGTGTAGCATTATGCAGTAACATATTGATTATTAGGTTATTGATAAATACCATTAATAGTGTAGATTTGTGACAGCCTTCCAAAACTCATACACTTTTGTAACTTTACAGGAATGATTACACCTTCTAAGGAGCAAAAAAATACTGATAGTCAACAGGGTAACCCCCTCGCTACACTTGAGTCTGAGATTGCAGAACGGCTACGACAGATTATGGAGCACAATCGGCTTGAACTTCAACGGCTTCAGGCTGCCTACCTTAAGTCATTTACTGAGGCCAAAGGCCAATCCTACAAAGATATAGACATATCCAACGGGCCTATGCAGTAGCAGTAAGCCGTATGAGTTATAGCCTCCCCAGTACCAATACGATCGAAACAACTGCCTGCTTACCTGCTAAATAATCAGAAAGATAGTTAATGAAAAAAGTCCGCCGGCAACCGCCAACGGGCTTTTTGATTTTGTACAACGTGTGTAAATTATTGAACTGTTCTTTGCTAAAAAGTAAGTTACGGTGGTGCATGAAAACCATCGATAGTCCGAAGATTTTCTCTACTAATCCTCTTTTCAAAAACTGTGCCTAAAACAGACACCGCCCCTATAACATATTAAAAAAAGAGTATTCGTAATTATATGGGTAAAGCTCCGTGGTCAATCTCCGCTGCGGCTCTCTTCAGGTTAATCCTGTCAATACTTCGCCACTATCCGAACTTAATACAGGCAACTCCAATTAGTAAACAGCTAATTTCCTGTAGTTCGGTCGCTCCAAAACGTAAGGATAAGCGCTCATCTCTTAAGTTCAATAGAATATATATTCCGGGTCAGGCGCCCAGAGGAACACTCCACAATATCCACCCGCTTTGTAGATGTATTTATGTTAGTTTACACCGCTATTTAACCCTATAGGTGAATTAATTTGATCCCTGAACAGAGGAGTAGCAAACACATCACCCCGTTTATGTTTACAAATAATCTAATCCGGGCTAAATACTTCTTCATAAATTCATAATCAGCCAAACTACTTTCAGCCGCCATAGTCTCTTAATCCAGTCTACTCTCCTCGCCAATGTGCATTACCTTTTTTGTGCCGGGCAGCAACTGATCTAACTAATACAGCTCTGCTTCCAGACTAAATCAGTAACCCGTCGGTTTGTGTCAATTGGCGAAACGCGCAGCGTTATAAAACATGACAATGGTGCCTCATCGTTTATTCAGCAGTAACGGCTGATTATTAATTACTATGCTGATGGCTTAAACTAATTCCTGCTTCGTAAATAAAATGCCCGCATTTACCAGTAACTTAAACTAGCCTTAACTTTATAGTCAGGTTTCACTCTATTACACCTACAGACTCTTAACTTACTACAATACAGTGCTTTAAACGCTCATGTAGTTTGTAAAACATAATTTACAAAACTCATCTATTTCAGAATAGAGACATACCGCCGGTTGTTTGTTTTGATGGTTTTGTGTAACTGATGCGGTTTATAAACTATCAATACGCCTTAATTTTTATTTTCTGTATGAATTTGTAGTTGCGAAGTTTTGATTATTCAATACTTTTGTGCGAACTATTAGCAATAAAACAGAGTATAAAATGAAATCAGCCCCAATCCGTTTTTTTTCTCCTCAGGACAATAGTGAGCGCAAAGAAAAGAGCGCAGCCAAACCGGTTATCGTTACCGGTTATATTTCGGCTACCGGTAAACTGGTTTTTCCGGCAAAGACAATTGGTCAGTTGAGCCTTGATCCCGAATCAGCCCGTTTCAAAATCGGCACGCAGGAAGGTACCCGCAAATTAAAATCATTGTATCTGATACCCGCCAATGACGATCAGGATGAAACCTTTGAGATGGTAAAAGCGGCCAAAAGCTACAGCATTCCGCTGGCCGTTATTTTACAGAAAGGCGGTGTAGATTATGCCAATGCGAAATATACCTTCACGATTAAACCCTTCGATTATGAGGACGATGTGAAAGGATACGAACTGCAACTGAACGACCAATCCCCCAAAGCGCCATACACAGGTAAGCCCCGGGGCCGTAAACCAAAGAATGCAGCGGTCAGCGAATAAGCGGCTCTATTTCAGGTAATCATCAGTTGATCAGCAATAAAAAAGAGACCTCAGTACTGAGGTCTCTTTTTTATTGTGCCAACTTATCTGTCAGGTACTGCTAATCATTTAGCTGACGTCGGTTGAATCAGCAGATTTATTCACTACTCCGCTGACCACGCCGGGTTATGAAATAAATAGGAATCCCCAAACCAGCAATCAGCAAGCCCAAACCTGTGTTCCGGGTTTCGGTGATGAGCAAAATCAGGCAGATCGCCAGGCCCGCTATAATATAAAGCGCTGGCACAATAGGATAGCCAAACGCCTGATACGGGCGCTCGGCATCTGGATCGGTGCGACGAAGCACGAATACGCCCCCGATGGTAACCATGTAGAATATCAATGACGTAAAGGTGCAATAGGCAAGTAAATCACCATACGTACCCGATAAACACAGGGCTGAGGCCCAAATACATTGCAACCATAGTGCCCGGGCAGGCACGGCATTTTTATTTAGTTTAGATGCCTGTTTTAGAAACAAGCCATCTTTCGCCATGGCGTAATACAACCGCGCCCCGGCCAGAATTAGGCCGTTATTGCAGCCAAAGGTCGAGACCATGATTAGTACGGCCATGATGGCAACGGCTACCTTCCCGAAAATGACGGAGGCTGCCGCCGTAGCCACCCGGTCAGCATCGGCAAACTGAATACCCCGGCCAATTACATCAACGGCATCCGCCGAACCTTTCAGCGGCAAAATTGCCAGATAAGCCACGTTAGCCAGTGCGTAAATAGTAGTGACTAACAGCGTTCCAAAAAATAAGCTGAGTGGAATATTTTTGCGTGGATTTTTAATTTCTCCGGCAATAAAGGTGACGTTATTCCAGGCGTCGGCCGAAAATAATGACCCAACCATCGACGTGCCGAACGCCAATAATAAAGCAATGCCAGCCAGCGGAATTATACCGGTCACCTGCCCGTCTGCATTTTGTACTACGCTCGATGCATCCCAGGCATTGGCGAGGTTATTCAGCAGAGTATCGCTTGTGAAAGCAAACCACAGACCAATGCCAATCAGCCCGAACAGGGACACGAGTTTAGCCGAAGTGAAGACGTTCTGAATCAGTTTCCCGCTCTGTACACCCCGGCTATTGAGCCAGGTGAGCAGGATTATACTGCCAATAGCGCAGAGGGAGGCCCCGGTAATCTTAACCGGCCCCAGTGTCATCAGAATGTTTTCGGGACCCAAAGCCGGAAAAAATACGGCCGTGTACTTAGCGAACGCCACGGCAACGGCGGCAATAACGCCGGACTGAATAACGGTGAAAACGGTCCAGCCGTAGACAAACCCAACCAGCGACCCGTAGGCCCGCTGAATGTAAATGTACTGACCACCGGCTTTGGGCATCATACCGGCCAGTTCGCCGTAACTGAGCGCAGCTGCCACAGTTAGCACGCCCGTTAGCACCCAGAGCAGGAGCAGCCAGCCCGATGAGCCGAGGTTACGCGCCATACCCGCCGTAACAATAAAAACGCCGGAGCCAATCATGGAGCCGGACACAATGAGCGTGGCGTCTAACAGACCCAGCGAGCGTTTAAAATCGGTTTGTTCGTCGATGGCAGGTGTCACAGGAAACGGTTTAGAGTGTTAGTAGCCCGGACGCCCACGGCCGGTCGTTAACAGATAAGGTCCAATGTTTTTTAGGCTAATGATTCCCAGACGTGGGCGGCTGGGCGACAACAAACGGCAAACTACGAACCACAAGCCATAAATCGGTTAATCGACGGTAATTTCATCGACGGCCACCTGAGCCGTATGGCCGGGATTGCGCAGTCCGGCGGGCACCTTTCCGACGGTTGGTGCGGTGATTCGTACGTAACGGGCCGTAGTCACCGGCAAGGTTACCTCAACCCGCTCGATGCCTCGTCTGCCCCCTTTTGCCGGGGACAACCGCAGCGTTTGAGGGGCAGCGAAGGCAGTGCCATCGGCCGACAGAGCAACGCTTACCTCCGCAGGCAGGCAGATGTCGCGGGCACTGTAGTTCAGGAACCCGATGGTAACTTTCGTCACAGACTGCGCCTGCCCCAGATCAACAACGGCTCCGAAGTCAACGCCTTTAAACGACACGACATCGGTCAGTTCATAGCCGCCTACGGACGCCGTCAGGCCGTTGGTCAGTTGGCCTGCCCAATCAGGACGCCCGGGCGTGGGTGTTGCCGTCAGTGTGTACGGCTTACCGGTGGCGGCCGAAACCAGCACCTCTTTCACCCGTACATTGCCCACGACCTGTCCATTGCGAACGCCAACAGCCCGCACGGTAGCTGACTTCTCCAGCGGAAAAGGGGCAGTGTACCGCGTTGACTGTAGGGTTGGCGTACTGCCGTCAGTCGTATAATACAGGTCGGGAGTCTGGTCGCTGCCTGCCAGCGAAAAAAGCATTTTTTTCGCATCCGTGAGCCGTGGTGTAATTGTTACGTCGTAGAAACTGCGGGCATAATTCACGTTCAGGTGACTGAGCCGCTCAAAATGCGTGACTAGCCGACGACTGAAATCGCTATACTCTTTGCGGCTGTCGGCGGTCCAGGCCACTTCGGCTAACGCTGCGGCACGGGGCCAAAGCATGTATTCGACCTGCTCAGGGGTAGCAATGTATTCGGTCCAGAGATTACCCTGTACGCCCGCAATGTGCCCCGCCTGTGTTGGGGTCAATTCGGCGGGTGTGGGGTTGTACGAATAAACTTTACTAATGGGCAGATAGCCCCCAAAGGCGGTAGGCTCCTGCGCCGGGTCGGCCTGATAATAATTGAGGTAACAGAACTTATCGGGTGTCATCACTACGTCATACCCTTGTTTAGCCGCCTGAATACCGCCTTTCTGACCCCGCCAGCTCATCACCACCGCAGTAGGTGACAGCTGAATCGTTGGCCCCCCCCCTTCCAGAATTTCATCCCACCCGATAATTGTTCGGCCTTTTGCCGTGACAAACCGGTCGATGCGCCGGATAAAGTAATGCTGGAGTTCATTCGCGTTTTTCAGCCGCTGCCGCTTCATCAATTGTTGACAGAAGGCGCTTTTTCGCCAGGTTGACTTCGGGCATTCATCCCCGCCAATGTGAATGTATGGGCTGGGAAACAGCGCTATGACTTCTGTTAGCACATCCTCCAGCACCCGAAATGTCTGCTCGGTTGGGCAAAAAACATCCGCAAAAACGCCCCATTTCTCCGACACGGTATAATCCTTCCCGGCGCACGCCAGTTCAGGGTAGGCAGCCAAAGCAGCCATGGCGTGGCCCGGCAGCTCAATTTCGGGCACAACGGTAATGTACCGGGATTGGGCGTATCGTACCACCTCGCGTATGTCGTCCTGTGTATAAAAGCCGCCGTACGGTTTGCCGTCAAACACCTGCGGGTCAAACTCATCGTAGTGGCCAACAATCGTTTCCCGGCGTCGTGACCCGATCTCCGTCAGCCGGGGGTACTTTTTGATTTCGATGCGCCAGCCCTGATCGTCGGTCAGGTGCCAGTGAAAGGTATTGAACTTGTGCAGGGCCATCAGGTCAAGTTGCTTCTTAATAAAAGCGACCGGAAAAAAGTGGCGGCTCACGTCCAGATGCAAACCGCGATACCGGTAACGTGGCCGGTCTACAATGCGGCAGGCCGGAATGGCCTGATTTTGCAGGGTTGCGGCCTGAATGTTGCCCAGCACCACGGGCGGCAGCAGTTGATACAGGGTCTGAACGGCGTAGAAAAAACCTTTCGGCGCTGTTGCTTCTATGGTGATTCGCTGCGCAGTAACGTCCATCCGGTACCCCTCCGCGCCCAGCGCCGTATCGGTCACGGGTACGAAGACAATTGCGTTTGTTAAGAGGGCATCAGCAGTGTTCATGGTCTGATCGGTCTCCAGAATCTGAACGGTCAGGCCCGTCGACAGATGGAGTTGTCCAGCGAAGGTTTCGGCCATTGTTTTGAGGGCAATCTGACCCACGGGCACCCGGATACGGGTCGACGGGTTAACCACAAATTCGCCGGGCCGGGCGTCAATGCTGGCCGGGCGTGGTATGATCGTGTACCGATTGTCGACCTGCCCAAATCCAGGCGTTTTCACAAATAGACCTCCCAGGAGGAACAGTACTAAGACAATTTTCATGTAGCCCTACTATGCGGTTGTACGGGCCAAAAGTACCGTTTTTCGTAACCAGAGCGGGTAATAGCCTATCAAGCACAGTGCATTTCTACAGACCTGATTTTGCAGATTGCCTATTAATCAATAGCTTAGCTTTTCAGTTGAGTTGCCGATGTCTATTTACAGGCATACCAACAGACTAACCAAACCGCATTACCGGGCGGCTGAACAGACGTTCAGCACGGAGCGAAACGAGAAAGAGGAGAGAGAAGCCGGTGTCGGATTACCCGCGAAACATGGTTCGTTTCGCCCGTACTAACCCAGAACTAACCTGCCTCTTCCTATGAAAAAGTTGTGCTTCGCGGCCGTCCTGACCAGTTTAAGTTTTTTGGGCAGCACCTCCTCCCTCCTTGCCCAGCCGGTACTCCAGTTTTGTGGCGAGGTGTTGCCCGCCAATCAGCCCGCTATCACGCAGCAGTGGCTTAAGGCACTCAATCATCAGGCATCTCAGGCCGGGTGGCTGAGCACACTGAAGCAGCGTTCGGCGGTTATCTTCCCATTATCGAACCCATCATTGCGCAGTATAATATCCCGGCGGATTTTAAGTACCTGCCTCTGATTGAAAGTGGCGCCCAGAATTACACCGTGTCGAGTCGGGGAGCGGCCGGTTTCTGGCAGTTAATGCCCGGCACAGCCCGATTGCTGGGCCTGCGGGTAGACCGCCGACAGGATGAGCGGCTTAATCTCCGTAAAGCGACCAATGCCGCCTGCCGTTACCTGCGCGAACTTTATGAACAACTCGGCTCCTGGATGCTGGTAGCGGCTGCCTACAACGCCGGCCCCAACCACGTACAGGCCATCCGGCGGCAGTTTCCCGAACAGCACGCACTGACCCTTCCCTATCACGCGGCCGCCACAAAATCGTACGTGTTTCATGCCGTAGCGCTGAAAGAACTGTTCACCAAGCCGCAGGCATACCGCGCTTATCTGAGCGAACGCGCGGTGACCCAGCTTAGTATCGGTAACCCAAATGTAACAGAAGCCGAACGACTGGCTATTCTCGACACCTTCGACCCCTCACCGTCCGGCACCGACGATGTTGCTGCTGACTCGGTACTGGCTTCTGATACGACGGATAGGACGGGCATTGCCGATGCTCCGGCATTGCCAGAGAAAGCAGACGAACCAACTGCACCGCCCGCCCAGGCGAAACCGGCTCAGGTTGCTGTTCCGCAGCTGGAAACCCGCAGCCTAACGGTCGGCCTGTTGACGGAAGGGCAACTGTGTTTGTTTGAAGCCGCGCAGTCCACTGTAATCAATGGCATAGCGGTGGCCGTCGGCGATCTGATTTACGCCCATATCGATGCCATCGACCCCACATCCGGGCGGGTGTTCCTGCGTACCGAAAAAGTAGTCTCTACACAGACACAGAACACCGTAAAACTCCGGCTGACCGCGGTTGATACTATCCGACAGCCCGGCATAGTGCTGCCCAATGGTCAGGCCCTGACCGAAGGCTCGAAATTAGTGTGGGAAGCGTTATAACAGATCAGCGCATCAAGGGGTGGATTCAGTACCGTCCGGTCTGTTCGTGGAAGGTTTGCCAGCTATGCCAGAACTCCTGATACGCATTAATCCGCCTGAGATCCGGGCCGCCAGTGAGCGAGGTACCCGCCAGTGACCAGGCCTGTTTATCGGCAAACAGGGTGTCATTACGCAGGGCAAACGTGAGCGCAGCGGGCCGCTCAAACGCCATAAAACTCTGTTTGTCGCGGGCCAGAGCCACCACAACCGGCTGTTGCCCAACCCGGTCGTTCACCAAGCGCTCCTTTACCAACCGGTTCCAGTCGTAGGCTTTTGCGGATTTACCAACGGCAACTCCGATCACCCACGATTTGGCTTTCCAAGATAGACTGTCGGTACGGGTCAGGTCGCTGTTTCCCTTACCGGTTTCATACTTAGCCATTTTGGCATAGGTTTCAGCAAAGGCGGTATCGGGCTGCATGATGCGGCTGTTCGGATGCATCAGCAGCCACTGGCGGAGCGTCGTTTGTGTACTGGGTAGTTCGGGCAGTACATGACCTTTCAACGGGCCGGCAATGGCTTCTCCATTGGCCTGCCGCCACCAGCTTCCCGTTGTCTGATCCTCAAACATGGCGTTGAAGTGATCCATGCCCACCAGCCGAAACGTTTCAGGCCGATCATCGACCAGTGGCGCGTAGATTCGGCCCGTCCGGCAAACGGTGCAGTAGGTCACCAGAATGGGTTGTCCGCCCACGGTATCGCGCACCTGATGGTGGTAGCCAATGAACTGAATCGGGTAGGCGCGGGCTTCGCCATTCATGGCCAAGCCCACGACCAGTTTATCCGGTTGGATGCTGTTGGCCGATGCGGGCTGCATACGTACGCGCGTTGGCTGGTAAAACATGTGATCAGCCGCCATCCGAAAATTAACGGCGTAACTCACGCCCAGCACCAAAACCAGCGCCCCGGCGGTCCACCATTGGTTCGTCAGGTAAGACGGCCAGAAACCAAGCAGTAGCAGCAGGGCGAATACCGCCCGAAACGCCCAGCGATAGGTGAACAGAAAATAGGCCAGATCAATGGTAGCCAACCGCTGACTACCCGGCATGGGCATGATAAAGTAGACGTTGGCTACCTCAAACAGGATAAGCCCGATAATACCGACGTAGAAAAGCGGTTTCATGGTCTGTGCGGTTAGAGCACTTTTGGTCCTTGGGTATTGATACCCGATACGTAAATCTCGCTGCTGATGCCGACCAGTTCAAAGGCCTGCTGCATGGCGGCACCGACCCGTTCGGCCGTTTCGAGCGTACGGCTGAGGGCGAACATGGACGGCCCGGAGCCGGAGATGCTGCACCCTAATGCCCCACCATCCAGCGCGGCCTGCTTAACTTCGTTGAACTCAGGAATCAGGATAGCGCGGACAGGCTCGATGATGACATCCACCAGCGAACGGCTGATTAATGCATAGTCAGGCTTCATCAGCCCCGCCATCAGCCCCGCTACGTTGCCCATCTGCGTAATTGTATTCTTGAGCGACACTTCATTTTTGAGAATGAACCGGGCATCTTTGGTATTCACCTCCACATCGGGGTGTACCAGCGTACAGAACAGACTGGCCGGTGTGTCAATCTTAATGACGTCGAGCGGGTGATAACTCCGCACTACCACAAAACCACCCAGCAGCGATGGTCCGACGTTATCGGCATGGGCCGACCCGCTGGCGAGCCGTTCACCCTCCATCGCAAAGGGCAGCAAATCCAGTGTGGCTAATGGCCGGCCAAGCAATTCGTTGATGGCAAACACCCCGGCTACGGCACTGGCCGCGCTGGACCCCATGCCACTGCCGAGGGGCATTTTTTTGGTCAGTACCACCTCCACCCCCACGTCCGTACGACCCAGGTGCTGTAAATACTTCATCATGGCAAACCCGGCCGTATTGCGCTCGGCCTGACGGGGCAAACGCCCTTCGTCGCCAATGATATTGACAATTTCAATACCGGGTTTATCGCGCCGGGTCAATTGAATTTCGTCGCCGGGGTTATCGACGGCAAAGCCGAAAATATCAAAGCCACAGGCCACATTGGCGACGGTAGCGGGGGCAAACACTCGAATAGAATTCACAATGCGAAAAGTAAGGGTTTACGCCAGATAACTGCCAATGCTAACCACGTCGGCGAATACGCCCGATGCCGTTACTTCAGCACCGGCACCGGGGCCTTTTACAACTAAGGGCCGGTCTTTGTACCGCTCGGTGGTGAACGACACGATATTATCCGAACCCGACAGCATATAAAACGGATGCTCCGGCCCCACCGACCGCAACTGAATCGTAGCCTTGTCCCCTTCCAGCGTGGCCACAAACCGGAGTTTCTCACCCCGGCTGGCCGCATCCGTCAGCAGGTTATTGAAATAGTCGTTGTTACGCTCCAACTCGTCAAAGAAAGCCGGAATCGTGGGAGCATTGATGCAGCTTTCGGGCAGCAGATTGGTAATGGATACATCGGACGGCTCCAGCGGGAAACCGGCTTCGCGGGCCAGAATCAGAATTTTCCGGGCTACGTCCTGTCCACTGAGGTCATCGCGGGGGTCGGGTTCGGTATAGCCTTTCTCCTTGGCTTCGCGCACCACGGCAGCAAACGATTTTGATTCGCCATCACGACCCAGTTCAAAGGTGTTAAAGATGAACGACAGCGTTCCCGACAGAATGGCTTCAATTTTCAGGAAGCGGTCGCCCGCCGTCATCAGCCCCTGCACGGTGTTGATGATGGGTAATCCAGCGCCGACGTTGGTCTCATACAGAAACTTAACACCCCGGTTGAGGGCCGTTTTCTGCAACCGCCGGTACTCGCTGTACGGCCCTGAGTTAGCCACTTTATTGGGCGTAACCACCGACACGTTGGCATCGAGCAGCGAATCGTAAAACTGTACGATGTCCTTATCCGACGTACAATCGATGAACACGGAGTTGGGCAGGTTATAGTATTTGATCTGCTCTACAAAGGCGGGCAGCGAGGTCGTAACCCCTTCCGTCAGCAGCCGCTCGTTCCAGTCGTGCAGGCTGACCCCTTTCGGATCGAGGAGCATTTTGCGGGAATTGGCCACGCCCACCAGACAGATTTTCAGAATCTTCTCGGTGCGCAGGTGCTCGTACTGAGCCGCTACCTGCTTGAGTAAGGCGCTGCCAATCAGGCCGGTACCTACCATAAAGAGGTTCAGTATACGGGCCTCCGACTGGAAAAATACGTTATGAATTGCGTTCAGGGCCTTGGAGAGGTTATTCTTTGTGATCACCACCGAGATATTGATCTCCGATGATCCCTGGGCTACCGCCACAATGTTCACCCCGTTTTTGCCCAGTACCGAGAACAGTTTACCAGCAATACCCGACGATTTTTTCATCCCCTCGCCCACCGTAGCAATAATCGACAGGTCGCGCTCGATGGCGATGTTATCGACATGTCCGTTGGCAATGTCGGCCGCAAACTCTTCATCTAAAATCGTCTTCACCCGTTCGGCTCCGCGCGGGTCGATAGCAAAACAAATCGAGTGCTCCGACGAGGCCTGTGAAATCAGAATTACGCTGATCTGATGCCGCGCCAGCACGCTGAACAATTTGGCCGATACCCCGGCTACCCCGATCATGCCCGATCCCTGCACGTTAACCAGCGCAATATCGTCGATGCTCGAAATGCCGGTGATGGTATACTGCCGCCGTTCGGCCGTTCGGCTTACGAGCGTGCCCTCGTGCGTGGCATTGAACGTATTCAGCACCCGAACCGGAATGTTGCGGGCAAAAGCCGGTTGCAGGCTCGGCGGGTAAATCACCTTCGCGCCAAAGTGCGACAGTTCCATCGCTTCGGCGTAGGTAATGGTTGGAATATTGAACGCGTTCGGCACCTTACGCGGGTCGGCAGTCATCATTCCGTCAACGTCGGTCCAGATGTCGATGACGTCTGCGTTCAGGGCCGCGCCGAGAATGGACGCCGTATAGTCGGAACCGCCCCGGCCGAGGGTCGTCGTCTCGTTTTTTTCGGTTGAGGCAATGAAACCCGTGATAATTTGCAGCGCGTCGTTCTGGGCGAAATGGGCCTGAATGAGTTGATTTGTCAGGGTATAATTGACCTCGGCCTGCCCGAAGTTGGTGTCCGTTTTAATCAATGTCCGGGCATCGCAGAACTGGGCCGGAATTCCCCGCGAGCGAATGCATTCGGTCACGGTTGTTGTCGATAGCCGCTCGCCAAAACTCATAATCAGGTCCATTGTGCGGGGGGAAAGTTCACGGATGAGCGACACTCCCCGCAGCAGGTCTTCGAGTTCGTTGATTACGCCCCGAATACCGGCAAATACCTTGCTCTGCTCCTTCACCGGAATCAGTGCCTTCACCACCTGAAAATGCCGGTCTTCGATGCGTCGGACCAGTTCCATATAATCGGGACTGCCGAGGGTAGCCATGAGGCCAATTTCAATCAGTTGATTGGTAACGCCACTCATGGCCGACAACACGACCGCAATCTGGTCACCGTTTTGCCGGTGTGTATCAATGATGCTGATCACCTGTTTGATGCTCTCTACGGAGCCCACCGAGGTGCCGCCAAATTTTAAGACATTCATGCGTACTGAGACAATGAGTGATGGAGTGAATGCGCAGATTGTGGGGCACATTCAACTGCAAGGTAATCAGAAGGCGTTGATGAGGGTAATTGAAGCGGACAAAGATAGGCAAAATGGGCGGCTATCGTCGGCAGAATTGAGGGAGAATTGTCGGCGACAGGCTGCGCCGGACCGCGTTGGCGGGGAAACGACCGACTTACAATTTACCCGGTGCCCCATACTTTTTTGCCGCATCGTCCAGCACCAGCACCCAATCGTGTCCCGTTTGGGGCGGTACAAATTCGTGGCTGGCTGACCTGGGGACAGTACCCGCATCGGTGGCGCGGCCGGTGCGCGGGTCGAACCACCAGACCCGGATGCGTGTACCGGCCAGTTTCGTCAGATCAAGGCGAACGGGTTTTTGCTTAGGCAGATACACCATCGCGTATGTACCGGTTTCATCGCGGGTAGCTTCGACACGATCAACATAGGTTTGCCCCGGGTCGGATACCAGCAGGCGTTGGTCGCCGATACGACCGGTATAGGGACGCGAACGCATGAGATTTTTCAGGAACTGCATCTGACCGGCGGCCTCGGCGCGGGCGGCCCGTTGCCAGCCAATCAGCGTATCGCCGATGTTGACGGGTTCGTAGAGGGCTTTGTTCAGGAACTGCCAGACCTGATGATGGCCATAGGTGACGCCACAGGCCCCGGCGAAGACGCCCCGGTACACGCGCGCCCGGACGTCGTAAGCTGTGAAATAACCCCGTTGCCGGGTCCATTTGCCATCCCAGGGATTTACGGGATGATCTTCATAACAGGGCTCCATGTCGAGCGTGGGCTTCGGGGGTGAAAGGGCCAGGTCACGCGCGACCCAATCCCAGGCCGGCGATTCGCGGGAGCCGTGCCCCGACTGAAACGCGTTCATATCCAGCCAGGGCTCCGCCTGAATGTATTGCGATGTCGAGAAGGAACCGCCCGACGGGTGATAGGTGATAAACGGTTTATGCCCCACACCGGCCTCGATACCCGCTGCCATCGCCCGCCAGATGGGCCGGTCATCAACGTCTTTGCCTTTCACAGCCTCGCCACGTCCTTTGTAACTGGCGGGCCGGTCGCCACCCAGAATCCAGATGACATTGTACGGGCCGTATCGTTTCCCCAGCAATTCGCCGTAAGCAAGGGCGTTTTCGGGGGTGAAGATACGCGGGCCATCACCCCAGGCATCGGTTACTTTATCGCCCCAGGTAGGCAGCAGGCCCATGTACATTCCTTTTTTAGTCACGGCCTGAATCACATAATCGACATGGTCCCAGTAATCATACTGGTCAGGATTGGCGGGATCGCTGCCGGGTGTAGTCGCTAATTTGGCGGGGTCCTGATCGACCAAGGGCAAATCGCCGTAGCGGTTGGGCGTGCGGATACCTTCAAATTCGGCCAGTGCTACGGCCTGAATCACGTTGAAGCCCTGCTGTCGGCGAATCTCCAGAAACTGATCGGTTTCTTCACGGTTAAGCCGGTGAAACAGTTCCCAGTCGGTATCGCCAAGCCAGAAAAACGGGTTTCCACCGGCCGTTTGCAGGTAGCGGTGATTGGCACTGACCTGAATCTCGGGGAGTTTCTGCGCCTGTGCGGAAACGATCCCGAAACAGGCTGACAGCATCAGATAAGCAACTTTCATAAGTAGTGAAGTCGGGATGAGTATCCGCCGGTTTGCCCGTACAGGCTACTAAAGAACCGCACATCAGATAACTACTACGACACAAGGCGATCAGGCCTCGGCCGGTTCAGCCTGGGTAACTTCACGAGTTTGCTGCGGCAGCCGAATCGTCCAGAACGCCAGCACCGCCAGGCAGGTCGCACACCAGAAGAAGGGTGCTTTCATACTAATGCCGGATAAACCGCTGTTAATCAGAGCCGTCACAAAACTGGCTAAGCCGCCAAGTGCCTGAATGCCCCCGAAAACCTCGCCCTGATCGTCGCCCTGAGCCGCCAGTTTGGACAGCAGTCCGCCCGTTAATCCGCCAATCAGCGCGACCGTGAGGGCATCGACCCCGGCAACGATGTACAGCAGGGTAGGCGACGATTCGGAAAAGGCGTACAATATCATGAGGGCTGTACCGATGAGCGCGCAACCGGCGAGGGCCTTCCGACTGTCGACCCGGTCGGCGATGTATCGAAAGAAAACGAAATTCGCGACGCACGATAAAGCCCCAAAAAACATGAAGAAGTAACTGGCCTGCAATGGCTTCATTTTCAGTTCGCTCTGCGTTAGAAAAGCCACAAAAAACGGGTAATAGCCAACGCCGAACGTGGCAATCAGGTTGGTGATGAACAGGGGTTTCAGCGCAGGAAACTGTTTGTTCTTCTCATTCAGTTGCTCCCAGAGCGCTTTTACCTTGAGCGCATTGATCGCCTTGTCTTTCAATTCGTTCGTATCAACGCCTTCATGCTTGTCGTTGGTTTCCTTGAACAGCAGCGCCAGCACCACGTTGATACCGGCCAGCACCAGCGCCATAATCACCAGCGGCACCGGGTTGGTACGGGCTTCGGGCAATACCAGCAGCAACAGACCGCCGACCATCGGGCCGAGAACCGCCCCAAAACCGACCACAAAACTGTGGAGACTGGACGTTTTGATGAGCTCTTTTTGATCCGATACATCCGCAATCGACGACCGCAGTACCGAGTACATCCCATTGGTGACGCCTTTGGTTACCCGGTTGGTGATATAGCCCCAGGCCTGCACCGGCAACAGCAGCAACGTAGTCAGAAACGAGCCGATGGTGGTGAAAATGAGTGCCCGCTTTCGGCCATTTTTATCGGCATAACTCCCCATAGTTGGCGCAGTGGCTAACTGAGCGCCCAGCATCAGGGCCGTGCCGCCGGTAAGCCAGACCGCTTTGGCGGGCAGGTCGCCTACGTATTGGTTTAGTAAAGGGCCCAGCAGGTTGGCCGCGACAACGTCAATCACTAAAATGGCGTAAATGTGCCACAACCGACGGTTTGAAGACATAGTATGGTTTACTGTTGAGCAGGATTTGTTCGTATACTACTTCCTGCGGACGGATGTAGCGGTAACTCCGCTGAAAAAAATCATTTTTCGAGCCAGTAGCCCCTCTGCCAATCGGAGCATCAGCATTGGTTGACGTTCAGAATGCGCCTAACTTGCCGGTCAAACGCGTTGGCATGAGGTTTCTTCGTAGTCTCGGCCGGGTTTTTCTCGGCCTGTTCATCTTTATTATTTTATTTCTGGCCGTCAGTCTGGCCCCGGTCGACAGAACGCCCTACCGCCAGTCGGCCTATTATGCACAGACCAAACAGCGGCTCGCTCAACTCCCAACGCCCCCGGCGGCTACGGCTCCGTTGCGGGCGGGCTGGGCCAAAGTAAACCTGACGCCGTCCTACACAACGCCAACCGGCGGCTATGGCGTCCGGCGCGGCAAACACTGGACCATTATTAACGACTCGGTTTACGTCCGGGCAATCATGCTGGACAACGGCAGCAATCACGTTGCCATCGTTGCGCTGGACCTACTTATTACGCCCCCGACCGTGACCGAACAGCTCAAAAAACGCCTGCCCGAAGTAGGCTTACGCTGGGAAAATGTATTTATGGGAGCTATTCACTCCCACAATACCCTCGGCGGCTGGGCACCCGGCCTGGTTGGTGAGCTGATCGCGGGGGGGTATGACGAAAAAATCGTTACCCACATCACCGACAAAATTCTTGATGCCATAAAACGGGCACAGGCACAGATGGCCCCGGTACAGATCGGTTTTACTGACGTCGATGCAAGTAAGCTGGTTTATAACCGCTTGCAGGAGGGCAATCCGGTTGATGGACGGGTACGGCTGCTCAGGCTGAAAAAAGCGGCCGGGCAATCGGCGCTGTTGTGCACGTTTGCGGGCCACGCTACCATTTTTGATGCCGTTCAGGGAGCGGATTACCTGAGTCGCGACTACCCCGGCGCGCTGGTCGATAAATTAACCCGCGACACCGGCAGTTTCACCCTGTTTATGGCGGGTGCCGTGGGCAGTACCGGTCCCCGCGCCACCTTTCATACTACAGCCAGCCAAACGCTGCGCGACTATGCCGACACACTGGGAACCGTTATTGAAACCGCCCTGCCCACCCTGAACACCCACCCCGATTCGGCGCTGGGCCTGCTTACGCTGCCCCTCGGCCTGCACGAACCCAGTGCGCGGGTTACGCAGGATTGGTCTGTGCGGCCGTGGCTGTTCCATGCCGTATACGGCGATTACCCCTCCGACCTGAAAGCGCTGCGCCTTGGCCCGGCCGTACTGGTGGGTGCACCCTGCGATTTTTCGGGCGAACTCGTGGCCGGGTTGACTCCCGTAGCCAGCCGACGCGGCCTGAAACTACTGGTCACCAGCTTCAACGGGGGCTACGTTGGGTACATCACGCCCGATGCCTACTACGATAAAGACGCTTACGAAACCCGCGTCATGAACTGGTTCGGGCCGGGTAACGGGACATACTTCAGCGAGATGATGGCCGGATTGATTCAGAAATTATAAGTCCCCAGCCCTGTCGGAGTTTCGCAGATGCCGCCGTTTTAAATCAGGCGGCCTGAGCCATCCGTGGTTGTTCTGAACGCGCTGTCAGGCTCCGAAGCCGGTCGGCCGGAGAGGGAATTGGATGCGTTTAGATTCGCCCCGTTATACACCGCAACGCCCAGCCGCTCGACCAGTTCGCTACCCAGCCAGCCTGTAACGCCCGCCGTAGCAAATGCCACAAAGGAGAGAATAAGCGCCAGTGTTGAGGGCACATACGATGGTTCATCGCGCCGGAGCAGCCAGCTGCCCACAAACAGAAGCAGCACCAATACATTGCCCAGGCCGTGAATCATGCCAATGCGCTTGGCCCGCGTACCAGCCGGAATCGCCAGCCAGTCTTTCGCACCGGGCACAGCAGCCGCCAGTCCGCCCACAATACCGGCAACAATCATCCAGTACGCTACCAGGGCAAACGTATCCTTGCCAGTGATCAGGTGAACAACGTCGAAAATAACTGCCGTCGACAGCAGACCCAGCGGAAACACCATCAGAATCGGATGTGCCGCATGTTTAAAAATCTTTGCTTTGCTTTCCATAACCTGTAAAGTTGAGTTTTTCCTATCAACCCGCTGACCGGAAAAGAGTTGGAAACACGGGCTAAATCCTATCGTCGCGACCAGTTGCCAAACCTTAACCGGTACGTCTGGTTTACATTGCGAAACGGCCACCGTTAATGCTGACCAAGAACACCAGTCCCTTTCAGGAAAATGAAACCGTACGCCTTGAAGCCTTCAGCGACGGCGTTTTTGCTATTGATATCACGCTGCTTACGTTTCAACTGAAGGGACCAGCATTTAAAGAAGACTATACCAGCCAAACGCTCGCCCTGGCCATGCTGCACCAATGGCCCGCTTATTTAGCGTTCCTGCTCAGCTTTGCGACCATCTTTGTCATCTGGGTCAATCACCACCGGATGTTTAACGTCATTCACCGCAGCGACGCTAAGTTTATGTACCTGAATGGGTTACTCCTGCTGCTGACCAGCCTGATTCCTTTCTCGGCCAGTGTGTTGGCCAGCTACATTGACACCATGGCCAACGGGCTGGCTACGGCACTATCGATGCTTATTTTCGGGGCGGTTACAGCTACCTTCTATGGTATGTGGCAACACGCCAGTGCCGGTTATCAACTGCTTAAACGCCCGGCAGCCGATGTACGCATTCGTACGGTTAAGTCAGCCCTGCTGGTCAGTACGGCCAGTTATGCAATAGCCGTTGTGCTGACTACCCTCCTGCCGCTCGTCAGCATTCTGATCGGCTCGCTGCTCGTTGTGTTTCTGGCCCGGCTGAAATATCACCGCGAACGGGTCGTTTAATAAGTACACTGTATGAACGTCAATCTTTTCATCCGGCTCGCTCTGTGGGGACTGGCCAGTGGGCTGACAGCCTGCTCATCGCTTGGCCCCAATACTCTTTTTCGCGCATCGTCTCCGCATGAGCAATACGCCACTTCGCTCCGCACGGCTCACCTCGATCATACCGCCCTGGGTATCGACTGGCTGGCGGCTGGTACCCGGGCCTTGTCCGATTCGCTCCAGATCGCTATCCCCTACCGCGAAAGCGGCTATTTCCCGGCCCAGAAAGCATTCGCCACTGGCTACCGGGTCAGTGTACAGCGGGGTGACAAACTGGTGATTCGGGTGGACATTCAGGGGCAGACACCCACACAGGTATTTGTTGACGTGTTCGAGCTGACGGGCAGCCAGCCGAAGTTAGTAACCGCTGCAACAACCGACACCAGTCATATAGGAACGGTTCAATTAATCTGGGATGTACGCCGAACGCAAACGCACCTGATCCGTATTCAGCCCGAATTGCTGCGGGCCGGCCAGTATACGATTTCGATCACCCGCGAGCCACTGCTGAGTTTCCCCGTTCAGGGACGCGACAGCCGCCAGATCAGCAGTTATTTCGGCGAAGCACGGGATGGCGGCAAACGTCCGCACGAAGGCATCGACATTTTTGCGCCCCGGGGTACACCAGCATTGGCGTCAATTAATGGAATCATTTCGGGCGTGGGCGAGAACCGGCTGGGTGGCAATGTGGTCTGGCTATCCGACGACGCGCATAACCAGCGGCTGTATTATGCCCATCTTGATCGCTTTCATGTCGTTAGCGGTCAGCATGTCGTTGTCGGCGATACCGTCGGATTTGTCGGCAACACAGGAAACGCACGTACGACGGGGCCGCACCTGCATTTTGGCATTTACGCCGACGGAGCAGGAGCGGTTAACCCCCTGCCGTTTGTCCGGCGGGGTTTGGGACCGGCCCGGCAAACGCCCCTGCCGGTTTCCCGCCTGAACGATACCGTGCGCACCAGTCTGCCCCGTGCGTTTGTGCGGCTAAGCCCAACGGCAAAAAGTACACTCCTGCGCGAGCTGCCCCGGGCCTCTACGCTGACTATTATTGGGGGAACGTCCGAGTGGCTCCGCGTGGAACTCCCTGATGGTTTGCGGGGCTACATAACCGGCAACAGTACGGAAACGTTGGCAAAACCCCTGCGGAGCCGGTTTATCAACGCACCTGAAGCGTTGACAGATGCTGCCAAACCCGTAGCAGGGATCATCAAAACGCTGCCCACCGGTGCCGTTATTGAGGTGCTGGGTATGGCGGGTGCTTATCAGTTTGTGAAGGATACCAGCGGCACAACGGGCTGGGTTAGGGGATTATAAGCGGTCACTGCGCCACCGTTGAGTCGGCAGGCCAGTTGGTTTGGGTCGAGTCGGTCATGACCCTCGGAGCGGGGTGTGACCGGTGTAACTGACTTAACTTGATAGTGCAATCGTACAACTGACGACGCATATCGGTGAGTTCGTCCTGGTAACGCTGTTCGCGGGAGTCGTTCACCCACAATAGCGCAGCGAACCCGGCCAGTAACAGCCCGATGGCAAGTAGCAGTGAATAAACGAATCCGCGTTTAAGAGACCCCATTGGTAACAAACATGGCTGGCTGAAGATGCCAAACTATAAACATCAATGTATTTTTTCGATGGCCGAGTCAATCAGTTGTAACCGGCAAAAAAAAGCCCCGGTTCGTTGGAACCGGGGCCATCTTCTGAAAGAAGAACTGCTTAGCGTACAGCACCATAATCCTGGCCAGCGCTTTCGGGGAAGTTCTTCATGATACTGGTAACCGTTTCGCGGAAGATGGCGTCCCGATCCCGTTCTTTCTTGTTGTTATTCAACTGACCGGTGGCCCAGCCCTGCCAGACGATATCGTTCGTGCGGGCGTCATAGACGTTTACCACAACCCGGTTCTCTTCATATTGGCGGGTGTACATGTTATTGTAGCCACCACCGTACCACATCGAGTAGGGCGACATCATGCCGCTGGACTGCACCTGCTGACGGTCTTTTGAATCGGTGAAGAAGCGAATAACCAGATCAGAGTTTCCGTCGGCAGAAGGTTTGTAGCCACGTGCCTGCAACGTTTTATCGAGCGCATCGGCGATCCGGCGCTGATTGAGGTTACTGCCTACAATCGGATCGGCATTCCGTTGTCGGTCGGCCTCAATCCGGTAAGTACTGAACTGCCGCACATTCACTTTAGGGTCATAGTCATACTTAACATTGACCGATGGGGCGCAGGATGCCAGCAATCCTGACAGGAACAGGCTGGCGAGTATGGCTTTGATTTTCATTGGTGTTTTTTCGGTTAACTCTGTATGCGAATCGTTGGGTATTGAAGCAGCAACCACCCTGGAATCTACTCAATAACGTTAAGTGATTTCGTCGTAGTATGCGACATTATAATAACCCAAACAGGCCTGCGAAAGTTCGTAAAAAATCATTCCTATTCAGGCACCCTAAACAGGAATATATAACTGACAGTCAGAGATTTACCTAATAGAAAAGTATGTATTTTTAAGTGAAATTTAATAGTGATTGTAACGGCTTTTTTTACTCAACTGGTACGCCGAAATAAACAGGTCTGACAGCAAAAAACCCACACCCTGATCAGGGTGTGGGTTCAGAAAATCGGGAACGTCTCTATGCTGACTAAGCAGCCGCCAACGCTTCGGCCCCACCCACGATTTCGAGAATCTCGGTCGTGATTGCTGCCTGACGCGTACGGTTATAGACTAATTTCAATGCTTTGATCAACTCACCGGCGTTATCAGTGGCCTTATCCATAGCGGTCATACGGGCACCATGCTCCGACGCGTTTGACTCAAGCACGGCTTTATACAACTGAATTTTGAGCGTCTTCGGGATCAGTTCAGCAATGATCTCTTCTTCGGACGGCTCAAAGGTATAGTTCGGCACCGAAGCCGTTGCCGTTGCATTGGTGGTTGATGGCCGGGATGTCGGACCGGTCGCTACAATAGGCAGCATCTGGTCAGACCGTACAATCTGCGTGGCCACATTACGGAATTCGTTGTAGACAATTTCGACTACATCGTACTGTCCGTTGGCGAAAGCCGTCATTACTTCTTCAGCGGCTGCCCGGACCGTGCCGAAACTTAACGAAGAAAATACGTCTATGTAGTTGGTATTAACCGTAAAACCACGGCGGGCAAAGGCTTCTGCACCTTTTTTGCCAATGGCCAGAATCTCGACGGTACCGCGCCGGGCTTGCTCGGCGTATTTCTCGCCAATGAGCGCTGTGGCACCTTTTACGACATTGGTATTAAAAGCTCCGCAAAGTCCGCGATCCGAGGTGATGGTGATAATCAGCACCCGCTGCACCGGCCGCGCCTGACTGTAAGGACTGTTAGCCGCTACTTCGGCACCTGCCGCCACCGTCCCCAGCATTTCGCCGAGTTTCTGGGCGTAAGGCCGCATCTGCGTGATATTGTCCTGTGCCCGGCGCAGTTTGGCAGCCGCCACCATTTTCATGGCTTTGGTGATCTGCTGCGTGGAGGTGACCGAAATAATCCGGTTCCGTACTTCTTTTAAGTTTGCCATGTTGGTAGTCTGTAAGTCAGTAAGCGGCTTTGCCCAAGTCGGCAAGTACCTGCTAAGCGAAGCACTTGCTAACTTATTGACTTACCAACTTACTGACTCTCTTCTAATATCGGGCTGCGAGGTCAGCGGCTACTTTTTTGATTGTCGAAGTAGCTTCATCGTCCAGTTTACCAGCCCGCAGACTCGCCAGGATGGCAGGGTACTGAGCCGCTAACAACATGCTGAATTCAGTCTCGAATGCCTTTACCTGATCAACGGGCACTTTATCCAGCAAACCGTTGATTGATGCGTAGATAATGGCCACCTGCTGTTCTACAGCTACGGGCGAGTACTGCGCCTGCTTCAGGATTTCCTGGTTCCGGCGGCCCCGGTCGATGGTCAGTTTCGTGGAAGCATCCAGGTCCGAACCGAACTTGGCAAAGGCTTCCAGCTCACGGAACTGCGCCTGATCGAGTTTCAGCGTACCGGCTACTTTCTTCATCGACTTGATCTGCGCGTTACCACCCACCCGCGATACCGAGATACCTACGTTAATAGCGGGCCGGATACCGGCGTTGAACAGGTTCGACTCCAGGAAGATCTGCCCGTCGGTAATCGAAATCACGTTCGTTGGAATATAGGCCGATACGTCACCCGCCTGGGTTTCGATGATTGGCAATGCCGTCAGCGAACCACCGCCTTTCACCTTGCCCTGCAGCGAAGGGGGCAGGTCGTTCATGGCCTGCGCAATAGTGTCGTTGGCGTTGATTTTAGCGGCCCGCTCCAGCAGACGGCTGTGCAGGTAAAATACGTCACCGGGATAGGCTTCGCGGCCGGGTGGGCGACGCAGCAGCAGCGATACTTCGCGGTACGCAACGGCCTGTTTCGATAAGTCGTCATACACCACCAGGGCGGGACGACCGGTATCACGGAAGTACTCACCAATGGCGGCACCGGTAAACGGCGCAAAGAACTGCATCGGCGACGGGTCCGAAGCACCGGCGGCTACCACAACGGTATAGTCCATTGCACCGGCCCGGCGCAGGGTTGCTTCTACCTGTTTGATAGTCGAGGCTTTCTGACCGCAGGCGACGTAGATACAGAATACCGGCTCGCCTTTGTCGTAAAACTCTTTCTGGTTAATGATCGTGTCGATGGCCACGGCGGTTTTACCCGTCTGCCGGTCACCGATGATCAGTTCGCGCTGTCCCCGTCCAATGGGGATCATGGCATCAATGGCTTTAATACCCGTCTGCAGCGGCTCAGTTACCGGCTGACGGTAGATTACGCCCGGTGCTTTCCGCTCCAGCGGCATCTCGAAGGTTTCGCCCTGAATCGGGCCAAGGCCGTCGACGGGTACGCCCAGTGTATTAACAACGCGGCCCAGAATACCTTCGCCGACGTTTACGTAAGCGATCTGGTTAGTCCGTTTAACCGTGTCGCCTTCTTTTACTTCCGAATAATCGCCGAGCAACACGGCGCCGACGTTATCTTCTTCGAGGTTCAGGGCGAGCGCCTGCAAACCATTGTCGAAGGCGAGCAATTCGCCGGCCTGTACTTTCGAGAGGCCGTAGATACGCGCAACACCGTCGCCGATTTGCAGCACCGTACCCACTTCTTCGAGCTCAGCTTCTGTTTGCACACCGGCTAATTGCTGGCGTAGAATCGCCGATACCTCGTCAGGTCTTACGGATACCATATAGTTGGATGATCGTTAATTATGTGTGAGAATTTGGGTGCAAAACTACGATTAAAATTCGATAAAAATTAGCGTAGTTCGTTAAATCCGTGCCGACTCAACCCACACGTTTAACAGAGCGGTCAGGTTGGTCAAGGACAAAATAGCCTCCCGTTGGCTCCATTCGGGCATTCCGGTGATAATCGTCGTGATTAATGATCTTTTAACCCGATGCACTCACCAAAACAGTGCTCAACTTGTTACTTTACCAGACAGATGAAGCAGAAACCCCCACCGGCCAACCGGGATATTTTGCCGTTAATCCCTTCGACCAAACTTTTTGCTACCTTGTTTACGTTTTATCCCTAATCAACCTTTGGTAAATGCAACTCCTTTTTTCTTCCATGACCTCTAAGTCTTTTCGCGTGGCCGGTTTTGCAGCGGCATTTTTTGTTTCCGGTATTGCAGTAGCTCAAGTTCCCAAATCAGCAGTCGTTAAGAAACCTGCGGCTAAAACAGGGGTAGCCAAATCCGCCGTTCAGGCAAAGTCATCCATGACATCAGTGGCTTCCGGGCGTGACTCGCTTAGTTACAGCATCGGTGTCAGCATCGGCCAAAGCATTAAACAGCAGGGCATTGCGGATATTAACACGACGCTGTTGACGCAGGCCATTACCGATGTACTCGGTGGCGGTACCACGAAACTCTCAATGGAGCAGTGTCAGCAGATTGTTCAAAATTACTTTCAGAAACAAAGCGCCGGAAAAATGGCAGAATCCCAGAAAGTCAGTGTGGCTAACAAAAAGATTGGGGATGCGTTCTTAGCTGAGAATAAAGCGAAACCAGGCGTTCAGACTACGGCCAGCGGTTTGCAGTATTCCGTCGAGAAGGAAGGAACCGGCCCTAAGCCAGCTTCGACCGATAAAGTAAAGGTGCATTATACGGGTCGGCTGATCGACGGTAAAGTGTTTGACAGCTCGGTAGAGCGCGGTCAGCCCATCGAGTTTCCGGTAACGGGTGTCATCCCCGGCTGGGTCGAAGCCCTGCAACTGATGCCTGTCGGGTCCAAATGGAAACTGTACATTCCGTCTGATCTGGCTTATGGCGACCGCGGTGCCGGTGCAGACATTGCCCCTGGTTCGACGTTGATTTTTGATGTAGAGTTGTTAGAGATTGTGAAATAGTGAACGCGTGCAAGCATCGCGGCAGGTAACCGAAAGCGACTGGTTAAACCATAGTTGTTTTTGCGGCCCTCCGCCCCTCACAATTAAATCCAGGTAAGTGTTATGAAAAAGTACCTGATTATGCTGGTGCCCGTGCTGATGCTAAGTTTTCAGCCGGATAGTCCCTCGGCGAGTGCGCCCGTCAATGGACGAAAAGTATTCCGGTCTGCTTACACAGCGGATGATTTACAGCCAACTACTTCACAGGAGAAAGTAGAACAGCTTGTAGCCAACATCCTGACCAAATACCATTACCGTAAGGTTCGGCTCAATGATTCGCTGTCGTCGGTTATCTGGGATAATTATCTTAAAGAAGTCGATAACAACAAAATCTACCTGCTGGCCTCGGATATTGCGTCGTTTGAGAAGTATCGGACCCAACTGGACGATGCGTTGATTAACGGCGACTTAACGCCTGCTTACGACATCTACAATGTGTACCACAAACGCTTTGAAGAACGCAGTGGCTTCGTAAAGGAAACCCTGAAGACGCCGTTTAACTTCACCTCTGACGAAACGTTCAATACGGATCGCGAGAAAGCGGCCTGGCCTAAAAGCGTTGAGGAACAAAACGACATCTGGCGTAAAATCCTGAAAAACGAAGCCCTCGAACTGAAACTGGCGGGTCAGAAAGACAGTACCATTATGTCGACGATGACGAGCCGGTACAAGAACCGGGATAAAGCCATTTCCCGCATTAAGAGTGAAGACGTGTTTCAGATGTACATGAACTCGTTCTCGGAAGCGCTGGACCCGCATACGAACTATCTGTCGCCCAAAGCGTCGGATCGGTTCACGCAGGAAATGAGCCAGTCGCTCGAAGGTATCGGTGCCCTGCTGCAGGAAGACGGTGAGTTCATCAAAATATCCAGTGTTGTCCCCGGTGGACCGGCTTTCAAAAGCAAGCAGTTTAATCCCAATGATAAAATTGTTGGTGTTGGCCAGGGCGATGGCCCGATGGTGAGCATTATCGGCTACCAGGTCGACGATGCAGTGAAACTGATTAAAGGTCCTAAGGGTACGGTTGTTCGGCTTCAGGTTCGGTCGGCAACGGCCCTGCCCAACGAGGCCCCCAAAGAAATCCGGTTGGTTCGCGAGAAAATAAAACTCGAAGACCAGCGGGCGAAGAAAGAGATTATCGAGATCACCGACAACGGGAAACCTTATAAGATCGGTGTTATTACGATACCTATTTTTTACCGCGATTTTGAAGGTGCCCGTAAGAAAGAGGCTGATTTCAGCAGTACAACCAGCGACGTGAAGAAATTCGTGGATTCGCTCAAAACAGCCAAAGTAGATGGCATCGTAATTGACCTCCGCAATAATGGTGGTGGTTCGCTGACCGAAGCCATCAACCTGACGGGTTTATTCATTCAGAAAGGCCCGGTTGTCCAGGTTCGCGAGTCGAGCGGTGAAACCGAAGTCTATACCGATCCTGATCCGTCTGTCACCTACGAAGGCCCGATGGCCGTATTGGTGAACCGGTTTAGTGCGTCGGCGTCGGAGATCTTCGCGGCTGCCATTCAGGATTACAAGCGCGGTATCATTGTCGGCGGACAGACATACGGTAAAGGTACCGTGCAGACGCTCATCGACCTGAACCAGTGGCTGCCTAAAGAGCCGGAAAAGGTTGGTCAGGTAAAAATGACCATTCAGAAGTTCTACCGCATCAACGGCAGCAGCACACAGCACAAGGGTGTTACGCCGGATATCGAGTTACCGTCAAACTTCAGTGCCAAGGAATTTGGCGAAAGTTCGCAGCCAAGCGCCCTGCCCTGGGATCAGATCGCTACCACCCGTTACGACGTGACCCGTGCCGTAGATGATAAAGTCCTGAGCCGGATTCGCGATAAGTTTGAGCAGCGGCTCAAGTCAGACCCCGATCTGAAGCAACTGGCGCAGAAGTTGGCCGATGACAAGAAAGCTCGTGAAAACACCATAGTCTCGCTACAGGAAACGAAGCGGAGAAAAGAGCGTGATGAAGCCGAGAAGAAACGGCTCGCACTGAGCAAACTCGATCTCTCGGACGATGAGGAAGTTGCCGCCGGACTGGTAGCGCCGGGCGCCGTTGCCGCCGATTCAACCAGCAAGGCGCAGTCGGGCAAGGTAACGACGGGTAAAACTCCGAACGGTAAACCGGTGTCGGTAGCAGCAGCCAAGACACCGGCCGCCCCGAAAAAGAAGAAAGACCTGTATCTGACCGAAACAGGCCGGATTTTAGCCGACATGATTGCCGCTACCGGCGGTCGGCATCAGTAACGATATGTAAGTCAAAAGCCCCGTAGCGAGACTCGTTGCGGGGCTTTTTTGTATCCCGGACGCCCACGTCCGGTTTTGGCCAGCTAACGACCGGACGTGGGCGTCCGGGGTATAAAAACCTATGTGGTGTTTTATTGTCAAGCAGCGGGAAATGACCGCTGATCAGTACCGGGATTTACAGAAAATAGCTAATCAGACGGAAGTGGAGCTATTCAGCGAACCGTACGAAAACCTCTGCTTATTCGACGTAGAGCGAACGCAGTACGCCAGTTTCGTAGATTACGCGGACCTGAACGGTGTGCTCTACAACGCCTATTCGGAACGGCCAACGCGGGATGAGTTACTGGCCGAAATGCGGTAATCCGACTTTGGTTTAGTGCGCAATTGCGGATGATGGTCCGTTTTCAGCAATCGCGGCCCGGCGACAGAGCCGAAAAAACCGAACAGTCAGTAAAACGGCCGCGACAGTGAGCCCGAACAGCAGGCCAATCCAGATACCAACTGCGTCCATTTTCAGCCAGAAGCAGAGCACATAGCTCACCGGCAAACTAACCACCCAATAGGCGAACAGGGTGATGATGGTGGGCACATTTACATCCGACAGCCCCCGTAGTGCGCCAACTCCCACTACCTGAATCCCATCGGAGAGTTGAAAAATACCGGCGATGATCACTAATGTGGGGGCCAGTGCATACACAACCGGCTCACGCAACGGGTCGATGTACAGACTGACTAACCAATCCGGTACCGTCAGCAGTATCAGACCTGCCGCGCCCATCAGCCCGATAGACAGCGCAAACGCAGCTATGCCCGCCCGGAACACCAGATCCCGGTTTCCCTGCCCCAGAGCGGTCCCAATACGAATTGCTCCGGCGGCTGAAATGCCGGTAGCCATCATGTACGTTGTCGAGGCCATGTTAATGGCAATCTGATGCGCAGCCAACTGAGCCGCTCCCAGCCAGCCAACCATTACGGCGGCAATGGAAAAAGTGGCGACTTCAAAGAAGAACGTCAGCCCACCCGGCAAACCGAGCCGCAGAATTTCGCGGACCGACCCGCCCAGCCGCCCTTTTTCGGCTACGGAGAAATACGGTCTGAAAACCGGTGCCCGGCGCACATACAGCCAGATAGCAGTAGCCATATACAGGCGTGATAACAGGGTAGCCGTAGCAGACCCCGTTAGTCCCAGCGCAGGAAACGGCCCGACACCGCGGATTAACACATAGTTGAACAGGGCATTTACAACCAGCGCCGACAGCGTAATGGCCATCGCCACGCGGGGTTGCGCCAGTCCATCGCATAACTGCCGGATACCCACAAACAGCAGCAGGGGTAAAATAGACGCCGTGAGCATAAGCATGAACGGCTGAGCTAAGCGGGCAACAGCGGGCGTCTGCCCGATCAGTTCAAAATTATACGCCAGCCCAATGGAAGCCAGCATAGAGGCTGCGCTAAGCAATAAAGCAACCCGGAGACCAGCCCGGTAAAGCCGGTTCACTGCGCTGACATCACCCCGGCCGCGGGCCTGCGATACCAGCGCGGCTACAACGGTTAAACTTCCCACACCGACGCTGCTAACCAGAAACGATAAGGAATTAGCCAGACCAGCGGCTCCCAGGGCTGTCCCGCCCAGCAATCGCCCAACAAACAGGTTATCGGTAACACCCATCAGCACAACGCCTAACTGGGCAATGATAATGGGAATGCTTAGTCGAAGTGTATCGGCCAGTTCGGCCCGGAAATTGGCTTTCCAAAAGGATTGTAAACGTGTTTGCATAGACTTCATCAACAGGCCAGCCAGTAGGTTCTGTTCCTAACGGGCATGTACTGTGCGGATTTTGGCGTTAATCTTGTTATTTTTGGGCATAGATACACGAACCGCTCATCACGTTGAAAGAGTACGGCAGCAATATTCAGAAATTAGTCAGCAACATCGTCAATATCGACGACCGGGAGAAGCGCACCCGTCATGCCCACATTCTGGTGGAACTGATGCGTCAGATTCACCCCAACATGCGCGACGGGCAGGATTACTACAATAAACTCTGGGACGACCTGTATATCATTTCGGGTTGGAAATTAGATGTAGACAGTCCGTATCCTCCCCCATCGCCCGAAGTATTAGGGAAAAAGCCCCAGCGTGTGCCTTACAACACGCATAACCTGCGCTTCAAGCATTTCGGCTATAACATGGGCCTGCTCATCGACAAAGCCGTAAGCATTGATGACGCCGACGAAAAACGGGCATTCGTATCGTACTTAGTCCGGCTCATGCGCACGTTCTACGCCACCTGGGCCAAAGAGAATGTAGAAGACGAAGCCATTTTCCAGAGTTTGATCGAACTCTCCAAGGGTCGCCTGCGCGATGACGTCGACATTATCCGTACCGAAGGATTAGTCGAAGGAACACCCCGCGAACGCACCGGCGATCAGCCGCAGCGGATCAGCAACCAGCCGCAACGGCAGGGCGGGCAGACAACCCGGTCGTACCCAAACAACGGCGGTCAGCAGTATGGCAACAACCGCGACGGAGCCTCGCGCAACGACGGTCAGAACGCCCGCAACAATCAGGGCGGGCAGCGGCCTAACAACAACGGCGGACAGAATCCCCGTGGCAATAACCAGCGCGGACCCGGCGGGCAACCCCGCAACGGTGGCAATGGCGGACCACGCAATGACGGTTCCGGCAACTCGTTCCGGCCTAATAATAACCGCGATGGCGGACCACGCGATAACGGGCCGCGCAACGACAACGGCGGACCGCGTCGGCGACGCTAATACCGGTTTACGGCCTACTGCTTCGGCAACCCTTCAGCGGCAGGAATATAACCTGCTTAGTCACTGTTAATTAATACCAAATGTCTTCTTTCCAGATTACGGGCGACCGGCGGCTGCGGGGTGAACTCCAGCCGCAGGGAGCCAAAAACGAAGCACTGCAAATTCTTTGCGCCGTGCTGCTGACCAAAGAGCCGGTCACGATTCACAACATTCCCAACATCCGCGATGTAAACCAACTGATCGACCTGCTGGGCGATCTGGGCGTTTGGGTCACGAAGGTTGGTACGTCGTCGTACCGGTTTCAGGCTTCGGATGTTAACCTCGATTACATGGAAACCGATGCCTACAAACGCAAGGCGGCTTCGCTGCGCGGGTCGGTTATGCTGCTTGGCCCTATGCTGGCGCGTTTCAAAAAAGGGCGGATTCCCCGGCCCGGTGGCGACAAAATCGGCCGTCGGCGGCTGGATACGCACTTCATTGGTTTCGAGAAGCTGGGCGCTAAATTCAATTACGACGAACAGGATGGCGGCTTTTATCAGGTCGATGCCAGCAACCTGAAAGGCACTTATATGCTTCTGGATGAAGCCTCCGTAACGGGTACGGCTAATATCCTGATGGCCGCCGTGATGGCCGAAGGCACGACGCAGATTTACAATGCCGCCTGTGAACCGTACCTACAGCAGTTGAGTAAGATGCTGAATCGCATGGGGGCAAAAATTACGGGCGTTGGCTCTAACCTGCTGACTATCGAAGGCGTATCGGAATTGACCGGCACCGAACACACGATGCTGCCGGATATGATCGAGATCGGCTCGTTTATCGGGCTGGCGGCCATGACACAGTCCGAGATTACGATCAAAAATTGCCAGATTCCCGAGTTAGGCATTATACCGGACGTATTCAAACGACTGGGTATTCAGCTCGAATTCCGGGGTGACGATATTTTTATCCCGGCGCAGGAGTCGTATCAGGTCGAAACGTTCCTGGATGGCGGCATGATGACCATCACCGACGCTCCCTGGCCCGGTTTCACGCCCGACCTGATCAGTATTATGCTGGTAACGGCCGTGCAGGCACAGGGCACCGTGCTGATTCACCAGAAGATGTTCGAGAGCCGCCTGTTCTTCGTCGATAAACTCATCGAAATGGGCGCTCAGATAATTCTTTGCGATCCGCACCGGGCTACCGTTGTGGGTTTGGGTCGGCAACAGCAGCTCAAGGGAATTCGGATGAGTTCACCGGATATTCGGGCCGGAGTAGCCCTGCTGATTGCGGCTCTATCGGCCAAGGGCGTCAGCATTATCGACAACATCGAACAAATTGACCGGGGCTATCAAAACATCGACACCCGGCTAAATGCCATCGGTGCTGAAATTGTCCGGTTGTAAGCGAACAGCGTTCATGTAAACAGAGAAAGAGGAGCAGCCATCTGCTCCTCTTTGGCGTTAGTAGGTATCCGGTTAATGAAGCGCTTAGGAGCATTTTTAATCAACTTGCCCTGAAAATCAGTTATGGAATAGCACCACATTCAACGCACTATTGTATGACCCAGGACACAGATACCCACCCATTTTACCAGAAGCTGTCTCATACGCTCATTGCGCTGTCGCTAATCACGGTAGCTATTTACGTAGGTCAGGATATTGTAGTGCCACTGGCAATGGCAGGTCTGCTGGCTGTTCTGCTGCGCCCGGTGGAAGACCGGCTGATTCGGTGGAAATTCCCTAAAGTAGTTGCCATCAGCGTGGCCCTGCTGTTAGCCATTATCGTGCTGGCGGGACTGGCCATGTTTCTCTCCATGCAGGTAGCCCAGTTTTCTGACGACCTGCCTAAGTTGAAACAGCATATCAATGAAGTGTATATCCAGGTGCGCGGGTGGGTTCAGCGGGAATATAAAGTCAGCTACCGGCAGCAGGATAAATACATCCAGCAGGCCCAGTCGCAGACAATGGACACGTTGCAGGGTGCAGGCTCGCTCAGTTTTATTACGGGTCCGCTGGGTACGCTGATTTTACTGCCTATCTACGTCTTTCTGCTGCTCTACTACCGCACCATGCTGCTGCATTTTGTGATGGTCCTGTTCGCGCAGCAACACGCAGCACGCGTACGGGAAATTATGGGCGAGATCAAGGTGGTTATTCAGAGCTACGTGGTTGGTCTGCTAATTGAAACCGCGTCGGTGGCGGCTCTTAATACGCTCGGCCTGGTTGTGCTGGGTGTGCAATACGCCGTTTTGCTCGGCGTCATGGCCGCTATTCTGAACCTTATTCCTTATATCGGCGGGCTGGTAGCCATTGTCTTAACCATACTGATTACGTTCGTCAATCAGCCGGAACCTTCCATCCTGATTGGCGTCGGTGTCGTTTTTCTGGTTGTTCAGTTTATCGACAACAACGTACTGGTACCGCTTATTATCGGCTCCAAAGTCAAAATTAACGCCCTGGTGTCGATTGTATGCGTGCTGGTGGGTGGGGCACTGGCCGGCGTATCGGGTATGTTTTTGTCCATCCCGACCATTGCTATTCTGAAAGTCATTTTCGACCGGGTCGAAGGGCTGGAACCCTGGGGTGTCCTCATTGGCGATCAGACACCGGAACAGGCAGGCAACGATATGTTCGGCATCCGCCGGAAGAAAGCATCGCGCCGACAGAAACAGGTTTCCAATACGGATTCCAGCCCGGTAGCGGAATCCGCCGAAGCAACAGTAAAATCCTGAACGGCCCATACCCTCCGATTATCAAACATTCGCCCGGCTGACGGGTTTAACTTTCGTTCACTAACAGAAAACACACACGTTATGATCACCAATAAAGAAATTGAGAAAGACCTGAATGATCTGGTTGTTATTAATAATGACCGGATTCAGGGGTATGAAAAGGCAGTTGAAGACAACCAGGACCCACAATTGGATGACTTGTTCCGTCACTTTATTATTCAAAGCCAGCAATTCCGCAGTCAATTGGCCGATCATATCGTTCGTATCGACGGTTTAGGGGTAACGGATGCTACATCGACCGACGTTAGCAGCAAACTGCACCGCGCCTGGATTGACATCAAAGCGGCTATAACGGGTAAAGACCGGGATACCGTTTTAAGCTCGGTGGAATTTGGCGAAAACGCAGCGATTGAGGCCTATAAAAATGCAATTGAGAAAGATCATATTCCGGCATACATTAAAGAAGATCTGACCAAGCAACTGGATCAGCTGACTCAGGCCTATGACCGCATCAAAGCACTGCATCAGCCCGCTTAACTGGTTAGGACTGGCCATAAAAAAATCCCCGCAGTACTACACTGCGGGGATTTTTTTATGGATTTAATAGCACGAACTTACTTAGGCAGAGGAAGATCCTGCAGGTCTTCGTCAGTCAGTTTTAGTTCAGCCGCAGCCGTGTTCTCCTCTAAGTGTTTCACCGACGAGGTACCCGGAATGGGCAATATCACCGGCGAAGCCGCCAGCAACCAGGCAAGTGCAACCTGATACTCTGTAGCCCCGTGCCGTTCGGCCACACGGTGAACCGCTTCTTCGGATTCCAGATCACCACCTCCCAGCGGATACCAGGGAATAAAGGCAATGTTGTTTGCTTCACAGAATTTGAGCGTTTCGTTCCACATCTGCTGCCCAAAGCTGTACATGTTCTGTACCGATACGACCTCGAAGTACTCCTGCGCCTGCTTAATCTGCTCTACCCCTACTTCCGACAGACCAATGTGGCGAATCTTACCCTGCTGCTGGGCTTCCTTCAGAAAACCTAAGAATTCCTCAGCCGGTACTTTATCGTCAAACCGATGCAGCTGATACAGGTCGATATGGTCCACTTTCAGCCGTTTCAGACTGCCTTCGAGGGCTTCCTGCAGGTGTTTACGGCTTCCGTCAACGGGCCACTGGTTTGGGCCTGTCCGCAGTAAACCGCCCTTCGTGCCAATTAACAGATCAGCGGGGTATGGATACAGGGCCTCAGCAATGAGTTCTTCGGAAACGTGGGGGCCGTAGCTGTCGGCGGTGTCAATGAAATTAATACCAAGGTCAAGCGTACGTTTCAGCACCCGGATAGCTTCGTCATGGTCTTTGGGTGGTCCCCAGATACCATTGCCGGTAATACGCATGGCACCGTAGCCAAGCCGGTTAACGGTGATATCGCCCCCGAGGGTAAACGTACCCGACTGGGTGGCAGGTTGTGCAGTTTGTGGTTGCATAAGGCAAAATTGAGTTTGATTATCAATCAACAGAACTACTCCCGGTACGCCGAAATGTTTCAACAATTACGCCGAAACCCCTGCCATTTGCCGCCTGCTCAATCCAGCGGGGTAAACCCGGGACACCGTATGGCTTTTTCAGACTGAATCCGTAGCTTGGAACCCACACCTGATCTGACAATGGAAACACTCCCTTACCCGCCACGCACCACTACATGGCCGTTGTGGCGTAAACTTCTGTTCCGGTTTTGCAGCATTTATCTGTTGCTGTACATGGCCCCAGTACAATGGCTGGGTAACATTCCGGGACCATCTTACGTGGCGCAGTGGTATAGCAAGGCCGAAGAATGGCTGGTCGATCTGGTCAACACGCACCTGTTCAACGTAAACGGGGGCGTCCTGATAGCACCTAATGGCAGTGGCGATACCTCGTATGTATATGCGGCCCTGTGTTTTTATACACTCATGGCGGTGCTGGGCACGATTCTCTGGAGCCTGCTTGACAAGCGACGAAATTATGAGATTGGATATTATTGGCTGCTCGTACTGGTTCGGTATTACGTAGCCATGTTCGCCTTACTGTATGGCATCATCAAGTTATTTGGCCAACAGATGGGTTTTCCCAGCCTGAGCCAACTGGCTACTCCCCTCGGCGATCTGCTGCCAATGCGCTTTTCCTGGCTCTTTATTGGCTACTCCCCAACGTATCAGTTTTTTTCAGGAGCCGTTGAGACAGTGGCCGGTCTATTGCTGCTGTTTCGGCGGACCAGCACCTTGGGCGCGTTTATTGCCGCCAGCGTGTTTCTGAACGTGGTGATGATGAATCTTTGCTACGATATTCCGGTCAAGCTATTCTCTATACACCTGTTCGTGCTAAGCAATTTTCTGCTCCTGGGTGAAGCAAAACGGCTGTTCGATTTCTTCGTACTTAATCGGCCCACCCAGCCCAGTCCGCAGTTAGTGCTTCCTAAACGCTGGATGCGCCGGACCCAGCTGGGACTTAAGCTGGCCTTCATCGGCATCTTCGGCGTGTTCCTGATGTATAACCTCTACCAGGGTAAGCAGCAGGGTACCGTATCGGCGTCGAAAAACAAACAAATGACCGCTGGCTTTTACAGCGTCGATACGTTTCAGTCGACGTTGCCCGACAGCCTGCGCTGGACCGATGTTGTATTTGAGGCAGGGCCAACCGGTAGTATCAAAACCGCTGACACTCTGTTCCGCCAGCGGTACCGCCGGGGTTATTTCGGCTACGCACTTGATTCGGCCAGACAGACCATAGCGTTTAAGAAATTCCCGGAAGACACCACATCGCTGTTTGTACTGACGTATGTCTGGCCTGATACCAATCACATTCTGCTGCGGGGAAAGCTACGCAATGACTCGGTGATGATTGGCCTCAGTCGCCAGAAACGGCATTTCCAGTTAGCCGAACGCCAGTTTCACTGGCTCTCCGAAGCCAATCGGTGAAGTTAGTTACCGCTTCTCGATACCTTCCAGCACCCGCCGGATTACGTTGGCGCGGGCCATGAACTCATAGGAAGCGGGTACGTCCTGACCATCGATAACCGCTTTGAACTGCTGCAAAAACTCAATGTAGTCACTCAGGGCCTGGGATACGTTTTGCCGGTTCTGATCGAAGATCGGTGCCCACATCGCCGGTGAGCTTTTGGCTAACCGTACCGTCGAACTGAAGCCGGTACTGGCCATATCAAAAATGGCCTGCTCGTCTTTTTCTTTCTCTAATACGGTCAACCCCAGGGCAAACGCGCTGATATGACTTAGGTGCGACACGTAAGCGAGATGAAGGTCATGCTCCTGGGGCGTCATGTAAAACAGCTTCATGCCGATGTCCAGAAAGAGAGCCTCAGTGAGTTTCAGGCTGTCGGCATTACTTTTCTCGCGGTCGCAGATGATCAGGTTCTTCCCGGGCAATAATTCCCGAAAAGCGGCCCCCGGTCCCGAATTTTCGGTGCCTGCCATGGGGTGAGCTGCCACAAACTGAGGCCGCTTTGCGTGCTGGTCAGCTACTGCGCAGATCAGCCCTTTAGTTGACCCAAGATCAAGAACGGTAGCGTCAGGAGGCAGGAGGTCAAGCACCTTGGGTAACAGGTCAAGTACCACGTTGACGGGTGTAGCCAGTACAACCAGATCGCTGGTAGCCACCGCATCGGCTAAGGGCAACACGGCATCGACGATTCCCTTGGCAATAGCCAGTTTTCCGTGTACCGGCGATGCATCAACACCAATAAAATGCGCTTTGGGGTATTTTTCACGCAGCGCAAGGGCGAATGAACCGCCCAGGAGGCCAATGCCAACGATTGTGACTTTCATCTGAACCGAGATTTATAACGGATTAAAGGGATTGAGAAGAGGATTTTGCTTTTTAGTATCGCAGGACATACTAAGGCACTTTACCCCTTATTTTCCGCGAAAATGCGGATTTTGAAGGCGCTTGAATTCAAGGCTTGTTGCACCGAAATTAATCAGTAAGCCTGTTTCAATATTATAGGCTTCGAGATAATTCATGGCTTGGGCGAAATGTACCTTTTCCAATTTGATTAAAGCCTTTAATTCTACACTCACCTTATTCTCAATCAGAAAATCTACCCTGCGGCAACCTACCTGAACGCCCTTATAAAAGATAGGCATCTCAAATTCACGAGCAAAGCCAATTTGTCTCGCTTCTAACTCATGCGCCAGTGCTCGTTGATAAATTACCTCCTGAAATCCATTACCAAGACAAGTATGTACCTCCATCGCCCCACCAATTATCCGCCCTGTCAAATCCCAAAATTTCACCTCTTGACTCATAGACTCGTTAATTCGTGCGAAGACAAAAATCCTCTTTAATACTTTCAATCCTTTAAAAATCCCGGTTCAGACGCTTGACCGCTTGCCAAATGCGTTCCTTCGGCATACAGAGTGATACCCGGATATACCGTTCGCCTTTGGGGCCAAAAATGAATCCCGGCGCGATAAAGATGTGCCGGTTGTAAAGTAAATCGTCGACCAGCGCTTCGGCAGACGGAATCGAATCAGGTAGTTTAGCCCATAAAAACATGCCTTCCTGATCGTCGGAATAGGTGCAATCGAGGGCGTCCAGAAACGCTTTAGCCGCATCTAACCGGTCCTGATACACGGCATTACGCTGGGCATGCCAGTCGTCGGAGTTGCCGAGGGCTTCCACAGCCGCCTGCTGCAACGCCAGAAACATGCCCGAATCCACGTTGCTTTTGATGGTCAGCACAGCATCGACGTAGGGTTTGGCAGCACTCAGCCAGCCGATGCGCCAGCCCGCCATATTGTGCGATTTGCTCATCGAATTTAACTCGACAGCCACCTCTTTCGCCCCGTCAATGGAGAGCAGACTAATCGGCGGGCGCTGATTCAGAATCAGGCTGTATGGGTTATCGTGGCAAAGCAGGATTTTATGATCGTGGGCAAAGCGAACGGCCTGCTCAAACAATTGCCGCGTGGCTGGTGCGCCGGTCGGCATGTGCGGGTAATTGAGCCAGATTAATTTCGTTCTCTCCGTAACTAAAGCCGTCATTGCCGACCAGTCCGGTTGCCAGCCCTGCTGCTCCAGCAACGGATATTCGACCACCTGAGCGCCTACCATCTGACTGACGGCCCGGTAAGCCGGGTAGCCCAGTTCGGGCACCAGCACGGTATCGCCGTCGTTCACGAACGTAAGTGATAGGTGCGTGATCCCTTCTTTGGAGCCAATCAAGGGTAAAATCTCGGTTTCGGGATCGAGGGTGACGCCGTAGGTATGCTGATAAAACCGGGCAATAGCCGCCCTGAATTGAGGAATACCTTTGTAGGACTGATACCCGTGTGAACCCGGCTGCTGCGCCGATTGGCCAAGAGCCTCTAGCGTGGCTTCCGAAGGCATCATGTCGGGGTTACCGATGCCGATGTTAATGACATCGTGACCAGCCGCTACGAGTCGACGGACTTCGGCCAGTTTAACGGAGAAATAATACTCCTGCGCCTGATCGGCGCGGTTAGCAAGGGGGATAATCACTGTTTGACTGGTTAATGCGGCACGGTACCCACGCCGGGCACCGCTGATGGATTGACTGATTCAGTTGATAGCGTTTGTTGATACGTACTGAACCGCAAAAGTACGAATTCTGGGAATCAGGTAACCGGCTCGTTTGCGACATCAGCGATCAAGTCAAAAACCGGGTGATTACAGGCATACGATTTTACGGGTAAATGTGAACATAACCGTCTTGACGGCCTAATTGAAATTCCCTTTTCGCCAGGCATTAGCGAGCTATTTTTCAGTGCTTCATACCGGGCGGGTTAACCTCTTCGTTGTAGAACCGACGTTTTGCTGTTTCGCTTTTTGCTCTAACCGGATGAAATACTCGATTGCCCGTTTGTTGATTTTAGCCTGTTGCTTTGCCACCGCCTGCCAGCGTCCCTACGCGCTTTACCAACGTACCCCGCCGACCACTTACCGGCAATTGAACACCCCGTCAGCAAACGCACCAGCTGACACGATTAACTGGGCAGCCCTCGTCCTGGACTCAACCGAAACGCCGATTTCCGAGCCGGCCGCTTATGCCTCGACCCGGTCGGCTGCTCCAGCGACAATGCATCAGAACCGGGTAGTCCAGTTGCTTACCAAAAACCGCGTACCCGCTGCTGCTCCTGATCAAACGCAGCCCAAACCAAAACCCAGAAATCAGGCCGAACCTCAGCGCAAGACCCTGCGCGAGATACTGGGTTTGAAACCCCGGCCCAAACTGAACTGGTGGCAGCGCATCAGCTGGCGGTTGAAAGCGTCGGTAATCGTTATTCTGGTAGCTGTCGTATTTGCTATTCTACACATCACCATTCTGGCCATTATCTTTGGCCTGATCGGCGCATTTCTCCTGATAAAAGGGTTGAAAAAGAGTTTCAAGGTCCGACGACCGCTGTTCTAATCTCACCGCATTGCACGAAAAAAAGCCGTTCGGAGGTATCTCTGAACGGCTTTTCTAGTAAAACTGGTCTAGTCGGCTATTTGATAAAACGAATTGTGAATGGATACTGATAGTATTCGCCATTATTAGCCTTGACAGCAGCAATGACAAACAGAACGATGCTGGCAATGCTTAATACCACTAACAACGCAATGCCAACGACCACAAAAATCAGAATAATCGACACGATATAAGCGAGCGACACCGTAATCTGAAAATTCACTGATTCTTTACCATGCGTATCAACAAACGCTGACCGTTCCTTGAAAATCTGCCAGATAACTACCGGGCCAACGATGTTTCCGAACGGAATAATAAAACCCGCCAGTGCACTTAAATGGGCGAACGTAGCCCACATCCGTTCATCGGATGGGCTGAGGGGCTGCGGCCCCAAACCGGGCATTGGCGCGGGCGGGGGTAGTGGGGGCGTTTCCATAAGGCAGTAAAGGAGTTAGTAAACGACTTAAGCAACATTCTTATTGGGATAGACGGGCACTAACCGAAATGCCTCGATAGCCTGACTTTCTTCATATAAGACATCGGGATCAAACGTAAGTGGACTACTCTTCTTTACTTCCACATCGTCGTCGAAAAAGATGTGGCTTACTGGTACATTAACCCATTGCAACGTTTTTTCTTCTGCGATGGATGCGTATTTAAACGTATCGTATTGTTGCAACGGAGCGGCAATATCATCTTCCTCTATTCCCCACTTCTGAAAGAGCTGCTCAAAGTCTATAACTCGAATTTCGCCGGTCGTCCAGCGAACGGTTACCTTGAACGGTTCTATTTTAATAATCTCGGTTATTCGGGGCAATTTATTCATCGGCTTTGCTGCAATCGTTCAAACTCAATTAACAAGCGATCCTGCTTTCCTTCTGCCCATTGCAAGACTTTCTTTAGCTGTTTACCAGGAAGGTCTCCTCTCAGGGGCTGCAATGTGTGTATCTCAATCAAAACTTCATATTCGGCAAACATAGCATGGAAGTGCGGTGGACTATGATCCCGGGGATACAGATAAATTTTGATTCCTTCGATAGCAGCTACGAACATAAAATTACAACATTTCAGGCCAGTTCCACTACCCAGTCGTCCTGCTCCACAACGGCACCTTCTTTCAGAATCACCTGTTTTACAGTGCCTTCCGTGGTAGCTGCCACAATACTTTCCATTTTCATGGCTTCGATCACAAACAAAGGCTGATTCTTTTTGACAACATCGCCGGGTTTAATCAGTATTCGGGTCAGGCGACCCTGCAACGGTGCACCCACATCGCCCGCTTTACCTACTTTCTGGTTTTGCGCCCGCTCCACCTTTGAGGCTTTATCGCGCACCTTTACCTGTCGGCTTTGTCCGTTCAGTTCAAACGTAATGGTACGCATGGCCTGATCGTCGGCTTCGGACATGAACAGCAGGCGAACGAGAATATTCTTACCCTCGGCGATACGAACCAGAATCTCCTCATTCTCTTTCAGGCCGTAAAAGAACGCGGGCGTTGGAATAATGCTCACATCACCGTATTGTTCATTAGCACGGTAATATTCCTCGTACACTTTGGGGTACATCTGATACGAGAGATAATCCAGAAAACCGTCGTTGAGCGGGAATTTGGCCTTAAACGTATCGAAATCCGCGTCGAAATCAATCGGTGCCAGGTGTTCATTGGGCCGCCCGGTGATGGGTTCTTCCCCTTTTAGTACTACCCGTTGTACATCGGCAGGGAAGCCGCCAACGGGCTGTCCTAACTCGCCTTTGAAGAACCCTTTGACCGATTCCGGAAATGACAATGACTCTCCGCGCGTCAGTACATCGTCGGCAGTGAGGCCATTCGAGGTCATGAACAGGGCCATATCGCCAACTACTTTGGATGAGGGCGTCACCTTTATAATATCACCGAATAGCTGATTGGCAATCACATAGTTCTTCTTCAGCAACTCAAACTTATCGCCCAATCCAAGCGCGATAGCCTGCGGTCGGAGGTTGGAGTACTGCCCACCCGGAATCTCATTCTCGTAGACCTCGGCACTGCCCGCTTTCATGCCCGACTCAAACGGGTAGTAATATTCCCGGACATCCTCCCAATAGTTCGAGTAGGTATTCAGCGATGGTAAATCGACCGGGCACTCGCGCTCGTGCCCCTGCATCATAGCCACCACCGAGTTAAAGTTTGGTTGTGACGTCAGGCCCGATAGGGCACCCAGCGCACAATCGACAATATCGACATTGGCATCAATTGCTTTCAGGTAAGTAGCCGCCTGAATACCGGCCGTGTCGTGCGTGTGCAGATGCACCGGAATGCTCACGGCCTGTTTCAACTCACGCACCAGCACCTCGGCAGCCATTGGTTTCAGCAAACCCGCCATGTCTTTAATGCACAGCAGATGCGCACCTTCGTCTTCGAGTTGACGGGCAAGATCAAGGTAATATTGGAGGCTGTATTTGTTATCACCGGGCCGTAACATGTCACCGGTATAGCAGATGGCGGCTTCAGCCAGGGCATCGGTCCGTTCGCGTACGGCGCGTATGCTGACTTTCATGGCCTCGACCCAGTTGAGCGAATCGAAGATGCGGAATACATCAATGCCACTCTCCCATGACTTCTCCACGAATTTCTCGATCAGATTGTCGGGGTAAGCCGAATAGCCCACCGCATTAGAACCCCGAAACAACATCTGCAACAGCATGTTTGGCATGGCTTCGCGCATAGCGGCCAGGCGTTTCCAGGGCGATTCGTACAGAAACCGCATGGATACATCGAAGGTAGCACCGCCCCAGACTTCCATCGAAAACAGTTCAGGGTGGTTTTTAGCGAATCCTTCGGCTACTTTCATCAGGTCCTGCGTTCGGACGCGGGTAGCCAGCAGCGACTGATGCCCATCGCGAAAAGTGGTATCGGTATACAACACTGATTTCTGCTCCTGTACCCACTCGACGAACTTCTCACGGCCGAGTTCTTTCAGGCGGTCGCGGTTGCCTTTGGGATAGGCGCCGTATACATCGAAGTTGGGTACGAGTGGCGTACGGAACACTTTACCCGCGTCTTTTTTCTTAACCTCGGGATTTCCGTTGACGATCACTTCGGCGAGGTAGTTCAACACCCGCGTCGAGCGGTCCTGCGGCTTGCTGAGGTTGAACAGCTCGGGGTGTTTTTCGATAAACGACACTCGTGCTTCACCCCGCTGGAACACCGGATGGTCAATCACGTTGAGCAGGAATGAAATGTTCGTTTTAACGCCCCGAATCCGAAACTCCACCAGGGCCCGCATCAGTCGCTGTGTAGCCCCTTTCAGCGTCCGGCCCCGGGCCGATACCTTCACGATCATGGAATCGAAATAAGGCGAAATCTTGACGCCCGCATAACTGCTGCCCTCGTCCAGTCGAATACCGAATCCGGCCGCATTCCGGTAGGCGATAATGGTGCCGAAATCCGGTTTAAATCCGTTGGCAGGATCCTCGGTGGTGATACGGCACTGGATGGCGAAACCGTTGAGTGGTACATCGTCCTGGTGGTTGATGTAAATCCGGTTATCGGATAGTTTATAGCCCATAGCGATCAGCAACTGCGTCCGGACGATGTCGATGCCGGTTATCTCCTCGGTAATGGTATGCTCTACCTGAATCCGGGGATTTACCTCGATGAAATAAATATTCTCGTCGCTATCGACCAGAAACTCGACTGTACCGGCATTGTAGTAATTAGCCGCCCGCCCGATTTGCAGCGCGTATTCGTACAGTTTATCCTTGGTTTCCTGCTTGAGTCCAAACGACGGAGCGACTTCGACTACTTTCTGAAACCGACGCTGTACGGAGCAGTCGCGCTCGTAGAGGTGAACAATATTGCCATGTTGATCGCCCAGCAGCTGGACCTCGATATGCTTGGGATCTTCAATGAATTTTTCGAGAAAGATGGTGTCATCGCCAAAGGCATTTTTGGCTTCGTTCTTCGCTTCATTAAACGATTTTTCGAAGTCGTCAGGGTTACGCACCACGCGCATACCGCGCCCACCGCCCCCGGCAGCAGCCTTAATCATAACAGGAAATCCAATCCGAGTAGCTTCGGTCTTTGCAAAGTCCACGCTCATGTTCTCCTCGCGGGAGTCGGGAATAAGCGGCACGTTGGCGGTAGTGGCCAGGTTTTTGGCTCGTACCTTGTCGCCCAGGGCTTCCATCGACTCCGGCGACGGCCCTACAAAAATGATATTCTCCTCGCGGCACCGCCGGGCCAGTTTCACGTTCTCCGACATGAAGCCATAGCCGGGGTGAATGGCGTCGATCTGCCGTCGTTTAGCAAGCTGAATAATCCCTTCGACGTCGAGGTACGGCTTCAGCGGCTCGTCGTCACGGCCAATCTGATACGCTTCATCCGCCTTGTATCGGTGCAGCGAATAGCGATCTTCGTAGGTGTAAACGGCAACGGTGGTAATGCCCAGCTCGGTGGCAGCCCGCATGATGCGGATGGCAATTTCGCCCCGGTTGGCTACGAGCAGGCGCTTAATCGGACGGATGTAATCTTTCATGGGTTTCAACAAAAATGACTTCAGGCTGTACAGATATCGAATGACGAAGCAAGATTGTTGAAAATTTCGGAAATTGGAGAGGTTAACGTAGAAACGTTGGCGAAGTGGGACTTTTCAGCAGATATTGCAGTCAAAAAGGCTTTAGCTTACCAGCTAGTGCTATCAGGCATGACATCTTTGTAACAGAGCAAGCCGCCAAAATTCCGTAGAACGACATCGTTGTAGCAACATTTACAGAAGTCCAATATCGGCGTATACAACCCAAGTTCCGTAGGAACGGCGTCTTTGTAGCCTTACAAGCCACAGCACAAGTAGTTCAGTTCCGTAGGAACGGCATCTTAATTTATCAGTTCTGCCTTTAAGATGCCGTTCCTACGGAACTAGGGCCTAATTCTCGACTGGTCTTTTCTATAAAGATGTCGTCCTTCTAGGACTAGTTGCGAACGAGGGTAACTGTCTTTCTTGACGAGACTTTACTATAGTTGCGACACGTCTTCACCTTATTGATTCATCTAACCCCGCCGAACGCCATGCCGAACACATACACTCAGCTATATATCCAGGTAGTCTTTGCGGTGAAGGGACGGCAAAGTCTTGTAAAAGCAACATTTAGAGACGAGTTGGAGAAATATATCTGCGGCATAATTCGGGAGAAGAAACATAAGCCGCTGGCTATTTACTGTATGCCAGATCACACGCACATTCTCATTGGTCTAAATCCGACAGAATCCATTTCAACACTGGTTCAACAGGTAAAAGCTAATTCGTCAGGTTTCATTAACGAGCAAAAATGGGTACAGGGGAAATTTAACTGGCAGGAAGGCTACGGGGCGTTCTCATACAGCCGCTCCCAGATTGACAATGTCGTCAACTATATTCTGAAACAGCCTGACCATCACCGAACACAGACGTTCAAAGAAGAATACCTATGTATACTGAAAAACTTCGAAATTGAGTTTAAACCGGAGTATCTTTTCGACTGGATTGAACTAACTGATGATAGGCCATAGTCATTTTTATATCCCCCGCCAGCAACGTAAATCCTCCCCTAAAATATATATCGGATTCCGCACCAGGGAATCTCCTCCTGCATCATTCGGCTAAACACACCAACCATTTTTGATTTCAACTGATGGTCGTAGCGGATGTTCCAGCCGCCAAACTGACTGACTTTATTCTCCTGTAACTCGGGTACCCACAGCAGTTCCTCCGCTCTGGGATTAATAGCCAGATTAGCCTGATGCTGGCCCTGGTTATGGGTCAGAAAAATTACTTCACTCTGCATCTGCGCTTTCACATCGGGACAAAGCACGGCATCAAGCTGTCGGAATAAGTCACGGTAGTCGTCGCGCCACGCCTTCCCGCCGTAGACGATTACGGGCGAAAAATTGACGTGAACCTCATAGCCCGCTTTGTAGAAATCATTGATAGCGACAATGCGTTTCTCAATGCTGTCCGTGCGCACATCGACCAGTTTACTCACATGAGCAGGCATCAGACTGAACCGAATACGCACCTTACCCTGCGGGTCGAAGTCGAGCAAGTCGGGGTTGACAAACTTGGTGGCGAACGTCGCTTTGGCGCGGGGGTGATCGCGGAAGAACTCAAAAACGCGTTTCATGCCGTCAGACAGGCTGTAATCGACAGAAACGTCGGAGTTACAGCCAATGTCATAGGTGTAATACGTTGGGTCGGTCTGATTAGGTTCTTTGGGCCACGGCAAGTTCATCACATGTTTGTCAATGGTCGCCAGAATCTCCTCTACATTGGTAAACAGGGTGATCGGATTCACCTTCTTATACCGATCGACATAGCAGTACGCACAGCCACCGAAACAGCCGTTGGCAAAGCTCGGCGCGATATAATCTGAACTGCGCCCGCTCCATTTGATCTCCTGCGACTTGAGTTTCCCCAGGACCAGTACGTCCGACTTAACCTTAAAGTGGTTCATGCCCAGCTCGGGCAGGCGGTTGTGCTGCTTTACTTCCAGCATCTCGGCCTTCGGGTAGTTTTCGAGCACAGCTTCGCCCCGTTCGTTGAGCGAATCGGCCGTATACAGAATCAGATTTGGATTGAAATCGGGCATGAAAAGGGTGTGTTGAGTAGCAGTCTATATAACGCATATAGTATTCGACAGGTTCCAGAAAATCCCATCACAACTTATTGATTTACAATTATTTACATAAATAAAAAACCACTAATTCAAGTAGTTGAAGGAGAAGTTGGGCACACAAAAAAACGGTTAGACCAGCCGCGTCGTGCCAGTCTAACCGCCAATAAAATTCACTTATCTATTTTAAGCGCGCTGGCCTTCACCGGCTGGCTTTGGCGTTGAGGCATCGTTGTTACGACCACTCCCATTGCCGTTGCTGGCTACTTTCGCCTGGCCGTTACCATTCTGTCCGTTTTCGGTTTGTCCGTTAGCGTGATGACCATGGCCATGCCTCGGGTTCGCTTTTTCGTCGGCTTCCCGCTTTTCCCGATCCGCTTTCAGTTGAGCCAGTTTGTCCTTCCCGTACGAAAACTTCGAGATGACCATGAACAGCACCGGCACGACAAAGATTGCCAGCGATGTTGCCGCGAACATACCACCCAGTACCGTCCGGCCGATGGTTGACCGGGCTACGCCACCCGCGCCGGTAGCAATGGCCAGTGGAATAACACCCAGGATAAACGCCAATGACGTCATGATAATAGGTCGCAGACGAAGTGTAACAGCTTCAATAGTGGCATCATAAATATCGTGCCCACTGTCGACGCGCTCTTTGGCAAATTCCACAATCAGAATAGCGTTTTTAGCCGCCAAACCGATCAGGGTAATCAATCCAATCTGCGCGTACACGTTGTTGGTCAGCGCTGGAAACAGCAACAGCGTCACGATGGCACCGAAGGCACCGATCGGCACTGACAGCAGTACGGAAAACGGCACCGACCAGCTTTCGTAGAGGGCCGCCAGAAACAGGAATACAAAGCCAATACTCAGGGCGAAAATGTAGATTGTGCTACCGCTCGACTTCAATTCCTCGCGACTCAGACCCGAGAAATCGTAACTGTAACCGGCGGGCAGCACTTTAGCCGCTACTTCCATCAGAGCCGCATTGGCCTGTCCACTGCTGTAGCCGGGTTTGGGGCTACCGTTGATCTCAACCGACCGGAACAAGTTATAATGCTGAATCAACGGCGCATTTTCGATGACTGAAGACGTGATGACTGTACTTAGGGGAATTAGATTTCCACCATTGTTCCGTACATAATACTGCCCCAGATTTTTGATATCACTGCGATATAAGGTGTCAGCCTGCGCCACTACCCGGAATTTCCGACCGTAAATAATGAAGTCGTTGACATAGCGGCTACCCAGAAACGTCTGCATGGTTGAATAGACGTTACTTATATCCAGACCCAACTTTTTACACTTTTCTCGGTCTACATCAACTCGGTAAGCGGGCGATTTTGCCGTGAAATAGGTAAACGCCCGTGAAATTTCAGGCCGTTTATTCAACTCCGCCAGAAACGTTTCAACCACGGTCTGAAAGGCGTTGACGTCGTCATTCGTTTGGCGTTGCTCAATCTCAAACGTAAAACCACCCGTCTGCCCTAATCCCGGAATGGCTGGGGGTGATACTACCACTACCCTTGCATCCTGAATAACGCCTAACTTTTTCTGAATGGTGGCAATAATCGAGTCAACCTGAAGATTCCTGTCCGTTCGTTGATCCCAGGGTTTCAGTTGTAAAAATACCGTACCACTGTTTGATTTCGACGCGAACGTAATCGCATTCAGGCCGCCCAAAGCCGCAAAGTGGCTGGTAAATGGCTGGGCCTTCAGGGTATCCATAATGGTGTTAAGCACCTCAAGGCTTCGCGTGGTAGAAGCCGCTTCCGGAATTTCATAGGTCACAAATAAGCGACCTTCGTCCTCCGTCGGGATAAAACCAGATGGCTTAGCGCCAAACAGGAAGTAAGTACCAACGTACAGGCAGCCCAGCATCACCAGCACCAGCGGAGTCGCTTTAATGGCCCGCTTAACGCCGTTGGAGTACGCGGCCGTTACGCGACCGAACCACTCATTGAAGCGATAAAAAAGGTGGTTGATGCCTTTAGCGTCTTTATTAATCTCCATCGGACGCAGCAGCAGCGAACACAGTGCCGGCGTTAGCGACAGGGCAATGAAGGCCGAAATCAGTACGGAAATAGCGATGGTAATAGCAAACTGCTGATAGAGTCGCCCGACGATGCCGGGTATAAACCCAACCGGCACGAACACGGCAGCCAGAATCAACGCGATGGCTACAACCGGTCCCGAAATGTCTTTCATTGCCTGCATGGTCGCTTCCTTGGCTGACATGCCTTCTTCATCAATATATCGCTGTACGGCCTCGACCACCACAATGGCATCATCCACCACAATACCGATGGCCAGTACGAAACCAAACATCGTCAGGGTGTTGATGGTAAAACCGAGGGGAATAAAGACCGCAAACGTGCCCAGAATCGAAACCGGAATGGCCACAACGGTGATAAGCGTAGCCCGCCAGCTTTGCAGAAACAGGAACACCACCACAATCACCAGCCCAAGGGCTTCGAGCAATGTATAAACCACTTCCTCGATAGAAACCTGTACCACCGATACCGACTCAAACGGCACCACGTAGTCGATATCTGTCGGAAATGTCTTTTTGATGTTATCCATGGCGGCATAAATACCCTCTGCCGTCGCCAAGGCGTTACTGCCCGGCAATTGGTAAATCAGCAGGTAAGACGCCCGCTTGCCATCTACGAACGAGTTACTGTTGTAGGTGAACTTGCCCAGTTGTACCCGCGCCACATCTTTGAGATACACCAGTGATCCGTCGGCGGGATTCGTCTTAACGATGATGTTCCGAAAGTCTTCTTCCTTGCTCAGTCGGCTGTTGGTGAATACGTTGTACTCGAATGCCTGCGCCGATGTCTGGGGAGGTGCCCCAACCGAACCGGCGGCTATCTGTACGTTCTGTTCAGCGAGAGCGGCCAGCACTTCATCAGCAGTGAGGCTCAACTGTGCGAGTTTATCGGGGTGCAGCCAGATCCGCATACTGAAATCGTCGGCCCGGCTGAAAATATCGCCGACACCCGGCACCCGCAGCAATGCGTCGCGGATGTAAATGTTGGCGTAGTTATCCATGAACGGCACCGTATGCGTACCCTTTGGCGAGAAAATAGCGACCAGCATAAACAGGCTGGGGTTGCGTTTACGCACCGTTACCCCCAGACGTGTTACGTCGGCAGGTAACTGGGGCTGGGCAATACCCACGCGGTTCTGTACGTCCAGGGCCGCAATGTTCACGTCGGTACCAATGTCGAACGTAACGTTGGTACTCAGGCGACCATCGCTGGTGGCATTACTCTGGAGGTAGCTCATGCCGGGCGTACCGTTAATCTGCGTCTCTATGGGCGTCGCAACGGTTTGCTCAACCGTCTGGGCATCGGCACCAGTGTAGGTACTGGTTACCTGCACAACAGGGGGCGTAATGTCCGGGTACTGGCTGATGGCCAGATTTAGAATCGACAACACCCCGAGCACGAGGATGACAATCGAGATAACAATGGCCGTTACAGGCCGATTAATGAATGTATTCGCAAACATGATACGTTGAGTTAATTAACAGACGCCGTTCGCGGCTGACTCTTTGTCGAATCCTGCGTTGGTACAACTTTGACCCGCGCGCCATCTTTGATTTTCTGCACACCCGTCGTCACAATTTTCTCATTCTCGTTAAGGCCGCTGTTCACGATTACCTTGTCGTTAATCCGGGCGCCAAGCGCCACCTTCTTCTGCACTACCTTACTGCTGTCGCCCAGCACGTACACAAAATACTCGCTCATCTGCTCCTGCACAGCCTTGTACGGAATCAGCAATTTGGACTGGCCCGTATTGTTTCTGATACGCACGTTGGCTGTCAGTCCGGGTTTCAGTTCATTGTTTGGGTTTGGAAACGCAATCCGAACCCGTAACGTACCCGACTGCGGGTCAACGGCCCGGTCGATGATCCGCACCGAGCCGGAATATTTGTACTGGCTTCCATCGGGCAACGTCAGCAAGAACGTCGAGTCCCGGACGGCTGTTTTACTGTTTTGCAACCGCTCAAAACGGGCAATGTCGTCCTGATCGACCAGAATATCAGCGGCAATGGGGTTATCGGCCGAGATCGTATTAAGCGCTGTAGATCCCGGAGCGACAGCCGCTCCCAGACGCACCTGCGAAATGCCTATCGTGCCATCCAACGGCGCATAAATGGTAGCGTATTTCAGATTGGTGGATACCTGCGTAATAGTTGCTTTAGCGGCTTCGACCTGCATCCGGGCTGTTTCCAGCGCTGCTGTCGCATTATCGACCAACTGCCGCGCTACGGCGTCCTGCTGTGCGAGCGTGTTATACCGGTCGGCGTCTTTCTGGGCTCGATTCAGGTTAGCTTTCTGAACATTCAGTTGCGCCACGGCCTGGTCGTAGGTAGCCCGGTACTGCTGCGGATCAATAGTGTACAGCTTCTGCCCTTTCCGAACCCGCTGACCATCCTGAAAGAAAATGCCGGTGATATTACCCGACACCTGCGGCTGAATATCCACCTGAAGTAAAGCGGTCACCGTAGCTGGCAGTTCATCGTAGTACGACGCACTACCCCGCTGCACCGTATATACCGACACGGCGGTCGGGGGTGGAGCCTGTTGCTGTTGTTGGTCTTTTTTACCGCCACAACCCGTCAGCAGGCTGAACATGCCAGCCAGAGCCAGCGTATTGATTACAAGATTTTTCATAAAGGAATATGGAACAACAGAACGCAGATTTTCAGGATCGTTAGGATGTAGAGATGATACTCTTTTTAAATCACGTTAATCATAGTGATCATGAAAATCTGCGTTCCATTTTGTATTTGGGTTAAAACTGAATGGTACCTAAGGCCCGCTGCACGTCTAGTTTGCTGGTCAGGACTGAGTATAAAGCGTTGAATACGTTTAGCCGGGCCGTTCGCAGGTCTGCTTCGGCGATGGTTACGTCCAGGTAGGTTCTGATGCCCGACCGGTACTGTAAATTAATAACCCGGTAAACGTCGCCGGCCAACTGTTCGTTTTCGCGCAGCGCCAGGTAGTTCGCTAAATTTCCTTTATAGTTGGCCAGCGCCGTCGCATATTCAGCGTCGACACTGCTGGTGAGGGCGGCTAAATCCCAATCCAGCCGATTCACCTGCAACTCGGCAATTTTTAGCTGCTGAATCCGGCGCCCGCCCTGAAAAATGGGTAGCCCGACAGTCAGGCCAATCAGGGAGTTGGGAAAGTTCTGGTTGAAAAGCTGACCAAAAGCATTGTTCTGATAAAGCAGGTTATAGTTCCCAAAAGCCGCTACCGTTGGCAGGTAGGCCCACCGGTTATAGCGCACATTGGCCTCCAGCAGTTGCCCCTGCGTTTGCAAAAGCTGAAATTCAATCCGATTTCGAGGATTTACTTTCGCCAGCGTGTCAAGCGTTATTTCGTTGGCCAGTTGCAGCGTATCGTACGTCAGGCTTAACTGTGACTCAGGCGGATAGCCCATCAACTGCTTGAGCGTTTGATACTTCGCCCCTACCAGATCACGATACTGTTTCTGCTGCGCCCGGGAGTTATTAAGGGCAATCTGCGCCCGCTGCGGATCGGTCCGGTCTACAATACCGCCTTTATACTGGTTGGTAGCATCCTGCAAACTTCGTGTCAGCCGGGTAATATCCTCCGTCAGAATATCGACCTGACGCTGACTCAGAATCACATCATAAAAAGCCTTGCTGACGTTTACTACCACATCGATCTTGTTGCTGGTCGTTACCTGACTGGCCTGAGCCCGGTAGGTATCCGCGGTACGGTTAGCCAGCAGCAAGTCGCGGCTGAAGATGCTCTGTGTAACGGAAAACGATGCTGTCGACGTGTTTTTCGCACCCAGTGCGGTGGGGATGCGCTCCCCCGTTGTCGGATTGGGAATAAGGGTAACCGGCAGCTTCAGGTAGTGCTGAATATTGTAGTTAAAACCCACCTGCGGAAACCAGGCTGCCAGCGAACTACGAACGGTGCGGTCGGCAATTTCCTGGTCAATGAGCGACTGTTTAACAATGGGCTGATGCTGTAAGGCATATTGTACACAGTCATTCAGATAAGCCTGTTGGGAAATAACATCCTGCGGCAGACGGCCCTGCGCTAAACCGGTCTGGGCTCGGACTGAGGATGATAAGGCGCAGTAGGCGCCAAGCAGAAAGAATACGAAAACCTTTTTCATAACGAAACAGGCCCGCTTTCGGGCCAAATGACAAGCTCCTCAGGCACTACTTAAAATAGTCAACGGAGTGAACTACTTAAGAAACCGGTATGCCTTATCGTTTTGTTCATTAAAATGTGGAAAAACTGGCAATGTTTACGCAGTGAACTAATCTGCATTTGCCGAACCCAGCCAATCCCCGTAATTTCGGGCTACTAACCGCATTGAAATTCGCATGACAGAGGCACCCAAAGCGTCAGAAGAACGCTCACTGAACTTCATTGAACAAATTGCTGAAGAAGATATCGCCAGCGGTAAAAACGGTGGCCGTGTGCATACGCGTTTCCCACCCGAACCTAATGGCTATTTACACATCGGTCATGCCAAATCCATCTGTCTGAACTTTGGGCTGGCGGATAAATACGGCGGACAGACCAATCTCCGTTTCGATGATACCAACCCCGTGACGGAAGACACCGAGTACGTCGACTCCATCAAGGCCGATGTGCGCTGGCTTGGTTTCGACTGGGAAAATGAGTTTTACGCATCGGACTACTTTGATCAGTTGTACACCTTCGCCGAAAAGCTTATCGAGAAAGGTTTAGCTTATGTAGACGACTCGACCGCCGATCAGATTGCGGCTCAGAAGGGTACACCCACCGAACCCGGCACAAACAGCCCTTACCGCGACCGTAGCGTAGCAGAAAATCTTGACCTTTTCCGCCGGATGAAAGCGGGTGAATTTGCCGACGGCCAGAAAGTGCTGCGGGCCAAAATGGACATGGCCTCGCCGAATATGCACTTCCGTGATCCAATCATGTACCGCATTCGTCACGCGCACCACCACCGTACGGGCGATACCTGGTGCATTTACCCGATGTACGATTTCGCGCATGGGCAGTCGGATGCCATTGAGCACATCACGCACTCGCTCTGTACGCTCGAATTTGTGGTGCACCGCCCGGTGTATGAATGGTACATCAATGAGCTGGAGATTTTCCCCTCCCGGCAAATCGAGTTTGCGCGGCTTAACCTGACCTATACCGTCATGAGCAAGCGGAAACTGAAGCAGTTGGTAACGGAAAACCATGTTAACGGCTGGGACGATCCGCGGATGCCGACCATTTCAGGACTGCGTCGGCGCGGGTACACACCTGCCAGTATCCGCGAGTTCTGCGACCGCATTGGCATTGCCCGGCGCGAAAACCTGATCGACGTAGGGTTACTGGAGTTCTGTATCCGCGAGGAACTGAACAAGACAACACACCGCGTGATGGCCGTGCTGGATGAGAAACCTCTGAAACTCGTCATTACCAATTACGAGGCCGGTCGTGAGGAAATCATGCATATCGAAAATAACCCCGAAGACCCCGACGCCGGTAAACGTGCCGTGCCGTTTTCGCGGGAGATTTACATCGAGCGCGATGACTTTATCGAGAACCCACCGAAGAAGTTTTTCCGGTTATTTCCGGGTGGCATGGTCCGTTTGAAAGGCGCGTATATTATCAAATGCGACGAGGTAGTGAAGGATGACGCGGGCGAAATTACCGAACTGCGCTGCACCTACATTCCCGAAAGCCATTCCGGCTCCGACACGTCAGGAATCAACGTAAAAGGCACGATTCACTGGGTGTCGGTGCCCCACGCGATTGAGGCTGAGGTACGGCTTTATGACCGTTTATTTTCTGCCGAGAACCCCGCTGCCGAAGAACGTGATTTTAAAGAATTGCTTAACCCGGATTCGTTACAGGTAGTGCGGGCGTTCGTTGAACCCAGTTTGAAAGAAGCCACTGGCAACGTGCAGTTCATGCGCAAGGGCTATTTCATCGCCGACCCCGACTCCACCGCCGACAAGCTCGTCTTTAACCGAACGGTGACACTGAAAGACGGCTGGGCGAAAGAGCAGAAGAAGGGGTAACACTTGGAGGGGTCTTTGTCAGGAGATAACGTTCTTAAGATTAAAGAAGAAAATAGACTACGCTTATTCAGGCGGTAATGCTGTCAGAGCAAGCGTAGTTTGTCGTTTGAAACCTGCTATATTGTCATCATTGAAGCGTGTTTAACGTACATTTTTATGAGGCCAACCGCTGATCGGGTTATAAAACAATTTACTGAGGAGTTTGCCGCACTACCGCCCGACGAAAAACGTCGGGCGTATGCCATTATTACTCAACGAAAAAACAGGGCATCTTCGGTTGAGACTGATGATTTCACAGATCTTGTGAATCGTATTTTCTTAAAGTATGTAGACAATTTATCACAACCTACATTAACCGTTAGCCAGAAAATACTGTGGAAAGATATCCTTATCGCATTTGTCCCTAATCTATACGTATCGAATTACACAGAAATATGGCTGTTAGAATCCGTCTTAGGATTGTCCATTGTTCGCAACACACTTCGTGAAAACCACGTTCTGGACGCTGATTTTGTAGAACAGCTTTTTCGTCAGTCTCCGCACTCTTTTTATCTTAATCAGGCAGAGACATGGCTTTTCGCTGACTACGGCGATTTGAACGAAGCGGAAGGAGGGCCTTTGAAACAGATAACAGCATTTGACGCACTCCAGCGTTACGGCCTGAAATTGCTGGAAGAAGCCAAAGAAAAACAATACGTTCGCCTGTGACTAGCCGCCTGAGTCACGAATGGATGGAACGATTAGGACCGGCAGTCTTTCCGTTTGAACGAAGTCAATTTAAACGAGAAATTGGAGAAGGTGAAGATATAATATTCGTAGACGATATAGTACTCGTCGCGAACCAAAGCAGTGTTAATCCTGTAATCCTGTCCGTTTCAATTATTAGGCAGGACCGCCCAATAGTAGGTAAATACCTATGGATTATTGATGAGCACGGGCTGAAAATCATCCTCGAATCGACGCCCAATCCATACGCCGACCGAAGAATAGTTTGCCACACAAATATTACCGGTGGTGCTTCCGCTCTACAAGGTGGAGAGCTTTGGTTCGGCGACGATAACAAAATCTACCTGAATTATAAATCAGGGCGTTATGGCGCAAAAATTGGTTTGCAGGGTGCCTCTCACCGGCAGGCCATTCTGGATTTCTTCCGTTCGCTGAACTTCGACCCAATTGCGTTAGACAACTCTTTTATATAATCCCCTTCTATAGCTCTTCCAAGCCGGCTCCCTCCTGAGCGATGGTAAAGCGTTAGTGCGCAGCTGTTGAAACACCTGATTGATAAGCGCTCGTGCCATAGTTCACATTGAAGATATTGCCTTCCGATTACGAACAAACCCTATCGCTGACTGAGGGAAATTCGCTATAATTGACCACACTGGCTGTTTCGGGAACACACGTTACCCGGAAGGTTATCCCCTATCACTATTCCGAAACCCCTTAAATCGTATGAACCAACAACCATCCGGTGCCTTTGTGGCAGCTTCCTGGGTAGCTTTATTTGCGGGCGTACTCGCCTTTAATGTAGGCCTGTGGAACGCGCAGATGGCGTTAAATGAAAAAGGCTATTACTTCACCGTACTGATGTACGGCCTGTTCTCGTCCGTATCGGTGCAAAAGAGCGTGCGCGACCGGCTGGAAGGCATTCCCGTTACCAACATCTATTACGGCCTCAGTTGGGTGTCGGTGCTGCTGTGTCTGCTCCTGCTGACCGTCGGTTTGTGGAATGCAACACTGGAGCTGAGCGAGAAAGGGTTTTACGCCATGTCGTTCGTGCTAAGCCTGTTCGCGGCCATTGCCGTTCAGAAGAACACGCGGGATACCCAGCGCGTCGAAAAAGTAGAGTCGGTCTAAGGGCATCCCTTACACAATTGCCTGAGACTCTTTCAATTCGAGCACCAGCGTCCATTGTTCGGAGTCGAACCACTGCCGGATGGTCATGTCGATCAGGTTCGTGTCGATAGCGTAGTATAGCGCTTCCATCACCCGGCGGTGTTTCGGCTCCGACTGACCCACTTTCAGGTAGTAGTCCTTTAAAAATTGCGGCTTGTCGGTATTGAGCAGTGAATAGGTTTCGCCGGTAGTGGAATCCCGCAACAGAATGGGATAGACGTTCCAGAACTCAAGGGCGGCCTGTTCCCGGTCCACATCGAAAAGGTCTTTACCTACGTTGTCGGTCAGCACAAAGAAGTCGACGTAGTAATGGCCCGCTTTGTTGAGATTCAGAATCAGCCCCCGTTCGACCAGATTGCCGATTTCTTCAGCCGTGAAACCGGGGCCTTCCTGCCCGAATTTATACAGACTGGCATACTGCTTCGTATGCGTCAGAAACAGAAAGACGTACTGATTGGGAGTAATGTTGTAGCGGGCGAGCGCGTCGAGATTGATGGCCAGTGTATTGATCATGGTAGTAGCGGTGGGTACGGTTAGCGGATGTAACAGCGCGAGAAATAGGCTTACTTGTACTTTTCCAAGCCAGCAACCTCCTTATGCAATTTAAGGCATTTAAGCATTCAGCTGCTATATAATTTGTTTATTTTTTTAAATGGGCAAAACATTATTACTACTTCACGTTACAGAGCAACTAAGTTACCCTTACGTGTCTGCATAAATTGTGCCGAACAGTCTCAGTTATTATTGCATTTATCAGTTTTTATCAGTCTCTCTCAAACTTCGCTACCATGCACCTGCTTGCTTTGTTCCTTATTGGGCTAATCGCTCTCCTGCATCTGTACATCTTGTGGCTGGAGATGTTCGCCTGGACAACCCGGGGTCCTAAAGTATTTGGCAATTTCCCAAAATCCCTGTTTGAGCCAACCAAAGCATTAGCCGCCAATCAGGGTTTGTATAATGGCTTTCTGGCCGCCGGTCTTATCTGGTCTATACTAATTGACAATTCGGAGTGGCAGATTAATGTAGCCCTGTTTTTTCTGGGCTGTGTAGCAGTGGCAGGTCTGTACGGCACCTTCACTGCTGACCGAAAAATCCTCTTTATCCAGGCCGTACCCTCCCTGCTGACTATCACGTTATTGCTACTCAGCCGCCCCTGATCTACTCATCCGAATACTGATTAATGGCTAAGATTAGCCAACCTTCTGCCGGGCGGCACGGTTAAGCCACCGAACCCAGTCAGCCGAATTGTGCCGTTATGCTTAGTGACCGTATCTCTGTTGTTATCGTGACTTATAACCGGGTCGACACCCTATTGAACACGCTGCACCAGCTGCAGGCCCTGCCCGAAAAGCCACCGCTGATCGTTGTTGACAATGGCTCTACAGATGGCACCGCCGATCAGGTACGGGCACAGTTTCCGGTGGTCACGGTGCTGACCCTGCCACCGGGTTTAGGCTGCGTGTCGCGCAATGAAGGCATTCGGCTGGCGACAACGCCTTATGTAGCCCTGTGCGACGACGATTCATACTGGCAACCCGGTACGCTCACCCGGGCTGTCCGCTACTTTGATGAATATCCCCATCTCGGCGTGCTGGCCGGAAAAGTGCTGCTGGGCGATGAGCAACGACTCGAACCCGTCTGCGAAGCTATGCGCGACAGTCCGCTGACAGATGAGCGACCGTTACCGGGGCCAGCGATCTTGGGCTTTGTCTGTTGTGCCGCCATTGTCCGGCAAACGGCGTTCTGGTCCATTGGCGGCTTTCATGATAAGTTTGCCATTGCGGGTGAGGAGCGGCTGTTCTCGGTCGATATGCGGGCCAACGGCTGGAGTCTGGCGTATGCTGAAGATGTAGTAGCGCATCATTTCCCGTCGCCCGTTCGGAGCGTAGACCGCCGTACGTATTTGCTCACCCGCGACACGCTCTGGTACTACTGGCTACGTCGACCCTGGTATTATGCGCTGCGCCACACCCTGCACATCTACCGCAAAAGCCGTACGGACACCAACGTACGGGCAGGGTATCAGGAAGCGGTACGGCTGGCGCGTCAGCTTTTCCGCGAACGCCGGGTAGTACCGATAGCAGTGGAGCAGCAAATCCGGCGCATCGAAAGCTTTTATTGATTATTCCCCATCCGCTAAAGCCAACATCGTCCGGCCTTTCTTTGCGCCTAAACCCACCGGCGCAGGCATGGTTTCAAGCTTATTGCTGAGCCTTTACATCGTTACCAAAGGCATTGGGAAATGCTGCCGGTAAACCGTGAAGAGGGCACAGGAACCGCTTTCACACTATGGTTACTATGGTTACTATGGGTGCTGGTGTTAATCGTTATTACAGATAGTTGGAGAAATAGTTTATATTTACAGAGATTTCTCCAATTGTTTTTCGGTATGCCACAGATTATTATCGGCCGCAAAAAAGAACAGGCAGCACTAAACAACATGCTGCACACCAATCAGGCATCCTTTTTAGCCCTATATGGCCGACGCCGAGTGGGCAAGACATTTCTTATCCGCCAGTATTTTGAGCAGTACATCGTTTTTGACATCTCCGGCAGCAAAGACGGCACAAAGACACAGCAACTAAGCAATTTTTTTAACGAGTACTGTACACGAAGCGGACGGACAACGGAACCGGCAAGACCACAATCCTGGTCCGAAGCATTTACTTATCTGGCCGCTTATTTGAAGGAACTTCCTGACACAGGAGCGAAGCAGGTTGTCTTTATCGACGAAATGCCATGGCTGGATACCCCAAAATCGGGTTTTGTGTCGGCCCTCGAATTCTTCTGGAACCAGCACGGGTCGAGACAGGACAAGCTACTGCTGATTGCCTGCGGGTCGGCTTCGTCCTGGATTCGGCAGCACCTGATTCAGGCACGGGGTGGCCTCTATAACCGGGTGACGCACCGAATGCGGTTACAGCCCTTCAATCTGCACGAAACCACTCTGTTCCTGGAAAGTATGCATGTTCAATTACCCCACTACCAGGTACTGGAACTTTATATGGCGATGGGTGGCATTCCGTTTTATCTGAAAGAAGCGGAACGCGGAAAAAGTGCCACGCAACTCATTAGCCAGATCTGTTTCTCACCCCAGGGGTTGCTTACCGACGAGTACCATCAATTGTACAACTCCCTGTTCAAACATGCTGAATACCACATTCGTATTGTGGAAGCGCTGGCCGCTCGTCCGCAGGGTATGACCCGCACCGATATAGCCAGCAGCACTCATCTCAGCGAAGGATCATTATCGAGGGCCATCGACGAACTGGTGGCCTGTGACTTTATTAGTTTACTTCAGCCTTTATTCAATAAAAAGAAAGATACCCTGTATAAGTTGACGGACTTGTACTCCCTGTTTTATCTGAAGTTTATTAAGCCAAACAAAGGAGCTAATTACCGAATCTGGGAGCAGTTGTCAACCCAAAGCACGTATGCAGCCTGGAGTGGCTATGCATTCGAGACCATTTGCATGATGCACCTGGCTCAGATCAAAAAGGCGCTGGGTATCAGTGGTGTATTTACGAACCACAACTCCTGGAAATTCACAGGAAATGATGCCCTGCCCGGAGCCCAAATAGATCTGATTATCGACCGGGCCGACCGGATTATTCAACTGTGCGAAGCGAAGTTTACGAAAGAGAACTTTGTCCTAACCAATCAGTATGCAGCCCAGTTAAGGCTCAAAAAAGCTGTATTCAGGCAGGTAACCGAAACGAAGAAAGCCGTTTTTACGACCTTATTGACCACCTATCCCGCTATTCAAAACAAGTACTATACCGCCGAAATTGAAAACGAAATAACGATGGAGCATTTGTTTGACACGGCTGAATAACCAGTCAATTTTAGTGCTCACGAACCAACCACCCGCTAAACGTATTATCGATCCATTGACTACATACGCTGCCATATCACCCCTCGAACTTGTTGTAGCCCGGTACACCGAAGAATTGAACTGGCTGCGAAAAGTGCCCAAATCCGTACGGATAACGGTTTATGATAAAAGCGGAGAGGACACTCTTTACACGGACTACGTGCGGCTACCCAACCTCGGCCGGGAAGCACATACCTACCTGCACCATATCGTCGGCCGGTACGGCAGCCTGAGCGACTGGACCGTTTTCTGTCAGGGTAAGCCCTTTGATCATGCGTATGATTTTCACCACCGGCTGCGGGCTATGGCGGCAGACCCAACCGCGATACCGCCGTTTCAGTGGCTGGGGCACATCATCGACACCGACGACGACCGGGGGCAGCGCCTTTTTACGATCTGGAGCAAAAATGACGATAGACGTGGGCTGGACCTCGCCGGTTTCCACCGTGCCCTGTTTGGTACCGCTGGCCCCGCTCTGTATCCGTTCGTGCTGGGGGCACAGTTTGTGGTACACCGCGATGTGATTCGGCAGCGGCCCGTCTCGTTTTATCAACACGCACTGGATCTGTCTGTTACCTTTCCCGATGCCGCGCACTGCTACGAACGCACCTGGGACCGGGTGTTTGACCAGGTCGGTATTGACCCGGTCTGGCTGGATGGGCGGCTCACGGTGTATCTCAAGCCGGTCAAACGTCAAACGCTTCCTTAACAAACCAAAAACCAGACGCAGGCATCCGGGATACCCTGCAAACCGGTAACTTGCCCCACGAACCCGCCCGTGCTGGCCATGACGAAACGGATTAACGGCATTAAACACTTCCTGCTGAGTCAGAACTTTTCCGATGGGCTGCGAATTACGCTGTCTATTTTACTGCCCGCCCTGGTGCTGGCTCAGTTCGACGAGTTGGTAAAGGGCATGACGATATCGCTGGGAGCCGTGTTTGTGAGTATTCCCGACACGCCCGGGCCGGTGCACCATCGGCGCAATGCCATGCTGATTACCTGCCTCTCGGCGTTCCTCATCTCACTGCTAACGGGTTTGCTGCGTCAGAACGTCTACATCCTCGGCGTTGAAATTACGCTGGTCAGTTTTCTGTTTTCCATGCTGACTCTGTACAGTGCCCGGGCCAGTTCCATTGGTACGGCCTCACTGCTGTCAATGATTCTGGTGATGGATCGTCCTGTTCCCTTGTCGGGTATTTTGCCTCAAAGCCTGTTAATACTGGGCGGAGGTCTTTGGTTTATGGCCCTCAGCCTGTTGTTTTCGCAGCTTCGCCCCTACCGACCCGCCCAGCAGGCACTTGGCGAATGCATTCGCGAGATTGCCCGGTTTCTGACCATAAAAGCCGGTTTTTACAGCATAGACACCGATCTCGACGCTGATTACCGAAAACTGGTAAACCAGCAGATTCAGGTGAGTGAAAAACAGGATGCCGTACGGGAGTTGCTGTTCAAAGGGTCACTCCTGGGCGATACCACCTCGGCGAAAGGTCGGGCACTTGTCCTGACGTTTATCGAAATCGTTGATCTGTACGAGCACATCATGGCCATGTATTATGACTATGCCGCGCTGCGGGAACGGTTCGGAACCACAGGGATTCTCAACGACATTGCCAACACAATCCGTAAACTGGCCGCAGAACTGGACGAGATTGGGCTCGCCATCCGCTCCAATTTACCGATGGGTACGCAGCCTGATTTTTCACCGGATCTGGCCCGGCTGAAAGCTAAAATCGATGTCATTGGCGAGCAGGATACAGTAGGCAGTACACTCGTGCTGAAGAAGATTTTAGTCAATCTGATGACGCTGGCCAGGAGTCTGCACGACCTGCCGACCCATGTGAGTGCTACCGGCAAAAACGCCGGAGAAAGCCTCCCCGATCTCCAGTACAGCCGGTTTGTGGATCATCAGACCATCGAACCAAAAGCCTTTTGGGATAATCTGACCTTTAGTTCGTCGGTGTTCCGGCACGCACTGCGGGTGGCCATTGCCTGCCTGACCGGGTATATCATTGGCCTGATGTTGCCCTACGGTGCCCATAGCTACTGGATTTTAATGACCATCACAGTCATTCTCAAACCAGGCTTCAGCCTGACAAAAGAGCGGAACGAACAGCGACTCGTTGGCACCATCGGGGGAGGGTTGCTGGGTGTGGCTATCCTGCTGATGACGGGCAACAAAACGATCCTGTTCCTGATCCTGCTCGTATTTATGCTCACTGCCTACAGTTTTCAGCGCGTAAACTACCGGGTAATGGTATTCTTTCTGACGCCTTACGTACTGATTCTGTTCCGGTTTATGGGCGCTGGTTATATCGACATTGCCGAGGAACGGGTGCTCGATACGCTTATTGGCTGCGTGATTGCCTTTCTGGCGAGCTACGTTTTATTCCCCAAATGGGAATCCGATCAGGTTGTGACCCACATGCGGGACCTGCTTCGGGCCAACCTGACCTACCTGCAAAAACTGCTGGACGGCTTAGCGGGACAGGCGGTATCGGTAGTGGACTATAAACTGGCCCGCAAAGCGGTTTACGTCAATTCGGCCAATGTGTCGGCAGCTTTTCAGCGGATGATTTCCGAGCCAAAGAGCAAACAGCGGTTTCGCGACGAAGTTCACCAGTTTGTGGTCCTCAACCACATTCTGTCGGCCAATATCGCCACCATCGCGTCAACCATCAGTGGCACCCCGGATGCCGTTTATCCGCTGGAATTACTGCGCCCCGTTCGGCGGGCCATCGCCATTCTGACGACGTATCTGCAACAAATCGACCCGAGCCACCCTAAATCTGAGGAAGATGCGCTCATGCCGGGTCCACTGCACAGTTCGGCAGCCGCGTTGTCCGATACCGACCGATTACTACTCGACCAGCTGGAATTTATTCAGAAAATCAGTTTTGATATTGCCCATGTAACGGATACAGTCCTGTTTCCGGGTGCTGTAGCGTCCTGACGGAGTTGACCTGGAAGTACGCCGTACCTTGAAGGTACGGCGTACTTCCAGGTCAACTCCGGTCAACAAACCACCATATTTATGAAAAACCTGTTCATTCTGCTTTTGCCAGTCAGCCTGCTCACCAGTTCGGGCTTCGCTCAGTCTACCAACCTGCTGACCCCCTACGAACGGAGTCAGGGACGGGAAACGGCTAAGTATGCCCAGATTATCAGTTACTACCAGCAGCTGGACAGGCAGTACGAGCAGGCCAAACTGGAAGAAATTGGCCAGACGGATGTTGGCAAACCCCTGCACGTCCTGCTGCTCTCGGCAGACAGAGTTTTTACGGCCCGATCCGACCGGGTAACGCTACTGATCATCAACGGTATTCACCCCGGCGAACCCGAAGGCATTGACGCCTGCATGATGCTGGCGCGGGATATGCTGCGGGCCAACAAGCTGCCAAAGAACGTGCTGCTGGCCATTTTGCCGGTTTACAATGTGGATGGCGCTCTGAACCGGGGCGTTTCCCGGGCGAACCAGAACGGACCTGACACGTACGGGTTCCGGGGTAATGCCCGCAACCTGAATCTCAATCGTGATTTCATTAAGGCAGATGCGGAGAATACGCGGGCGTTTCAGCGGCTCTTTCAGCGACTCAAGCCACAGGTGTTGATCGACAACCACACCAGCGACGGAGCCGATTATCAGCATGTCGTCACGTATTTCGCGACACAGAAGGACAAGCTTCACCCGATGGTGTCGGGCTATATGACCCGGACGTTTCAGTCGGATCTGGACAAGGCGCTGACGACCCGGGGATTTCAGCCAGCTCCGTACGTCAATAATTTCAAGGATACCCCGGAGAGCGGGTTGCTCGGCTACAACGATTCGCCCCGGTATTCGACAGGTTATGCCGCCCTGTTCAATTGCTTCGGCTTTACGGTGGAGACGCACATGTGGAAGGATTTTCCGGCGCGGGTACGCGGCACGTATGCGTTCGACGAAGAAGCCATCCGACTCTGCGACCGCGATGCCAAAACGATTCTGGCCAACAAACAACGCGCCGATGCCGCCGTTCGGGCGCAAAAAACGTTTGCCCTGACCTACAAACTCGACCGTGGCCAAACCGATTCGATCACGTTTATGGGCTACGAAGCTGCGTACAAACCCAGCGACGTATCAGGCCTGAAACGACTCTATTACGACCGATCGAAGCCCTTCACGAAGCGGATTCCATACCAGAATACGTTTGTAGCCGACCTGACCGCCGAAAAACCGCTGGCCTATGTGATTCCGCAGGGGTGGGCGGAAATCATTGAACGGCTCAAGTACAATGGTGTTCGGGTAGAAACGCTGGCTAAAGACTCGCTGATGGCCGTGGATGCATACTACATTGACGCGTATAAAAGTCCGCAACGACCGTTTGAAGGGCGCTTTCTGCATACCGGTGTCAGCGTCAGGGCGGAGCGGCAACAAATTCAATTTTATAAGGGTGACTGTGTAATTTTCGTCAATCAGGTTACCAACCGGTTTATTGTTGAGACACTGGAGCCGCAGGGTATCGACTCGTTTTTTGCCTGGAATTTTTTCGACAGCATGCTGGATCAGAAGGAGTACTTTTCGGACTATATTTTTGAAGATACGGCCGCCGATCTGCTCAAAAAAGACCCGGCGCTACGCCAGAAGCTGGCTGACAAACGGGCGTCGGACAAAGCCTTCGCCGAGAGTGCCGATGCGCAGCTGGACTTCATCTACCGGCAGACGCCTTACTACGAGATAACTCATAACCGTTACCCGGTTTATCGGTTGGATGCTGTCAGGAAAAAGTAAATCAACTAATTTTCAAATGAGCCCCACACCGGCAAAAATGACCGGTGTGGGGCCAGCACGTCCAATAGAGTACCCATTTCCCACCGTTTGCACCCATGAAAAAAGGTTTATCCACCCTGCTGCTATTGCTGGGGTTAGGCTCATCCGCACACAGCCAGCAACTGTACATCAACGAGTTCATGGCCTCGAACAGCCGTACACTGGCCGATGGCTCCGGTGCCTACGAAGACTGGTTTGAGATCTATAATCCCAATGGATTCGCGGTTGACATTGGCGGGTACTACCTGACCGACAACCTGGCTTCACCAACCAAATACCGCGTACCAACCGGCTCGGCGCAAACCCTTGTTCCTGCCAATGGCTACCTGCTGATGTGGGCCAGCGGGGAACCCAGTCGGGGTATACTACACGTCAGTTTCAAACTGTCGGCCGACAGCGAACAGTTGGGGCTTTACCGGGCTGATGGGATAACGGTAGCAGACAGCCTGACCTTTGGTGCTCAGCGTGCGGATGTTTCGAGGGGACGCCAGCCCGATGGCAGCGCTGACTGGCGCTATTTTCAGACCAATCAAAGTAGTCCGGGCGCGACGAACAACGGCAGTACCGGCTATCCGCAGTTTGTAACCGCACCGACGTTTTCGCAAAAAGGCGGCTTTTACACCAGCGATTTCAGTTTATCCATCAGTTCTTCCGACCCAGCGGCCACGATCTACTATACGCTGGATGGCTCCGATCCTGACCCCGGCAATCCCAATGCGGTTACGTTTCCCTACAAAAACAGTTACCCGCAGGCACCAGGACAGCCGTATGGCGACCTGCTGAATGGCTCCTATCAAACGGCGACCTACTCGGGGGCAATCCCGATCAGCGACCGCTCGAACAGCCCCAACAGCGTGTCCGTTAAAGCATCCACGTTTTACTACGCCCCCGATAATATCCAGCCTTACTTCCCCAAAAGTCCGGTATACAAAGGAACCGTTGTCCGGGCGGTTGCCTACAAAGCCAATGCCATTACCAGCGACATTGTCACCCAAACGTATTTTATTTCGCCCACCGCAGGGCGTTATGCTGTACCGGTTGTGTCGGTTGTTTTGAACGAGAAAGACCTTTTTGACTACAATACCGGCATTTACACCGCTGGGGTTACGTTTGACAACCTCCGGGCAACCAACCCCACGTTCAGTATCGACGACTGCACCCCGGGGAATTTTTCCAATGATGGCGATGCCTGGCAGCGACGCGCTAATGTGGAGTTTTTCCTGAATAACGCGTCCGTCCTTAATCAGCCAATCGGGCTACAGGTACATGGCAACTGCTCCAGGGGGTTTCCCCGAAAAAGCCTGCGGCTCTACGGCGATGCTGATTTTCAGTATCCTTTTTTTACCAGCCGACCAGCCTCCCTCTTTTACAACCACCTCATCCTCCGAAGTGGCGGTAATGACTGGGATTACAGCCTGATTATTGATGCCTACATGCAGACCATGATTCGCCATCTGCACGTTGATACGCAGGCCAACCGGCCGGGTGTGCTGTTCGTAAACGGCGAGTACTGGGGGGTGCATAGCTTGTATGAGCGATATGACAAGGTGTACCTGAACCGAAATTACGCCGTTAATGCCGACAGCGTCGATCTGGTCGACATTCGTTTCGGCTTCACGGCAGATGCCGGTAACCTGTTGGCTTTCAACGCTCTGAAGGACTATTTCAACCAAAATAATCCGGTTGATTATGCCTACGCGAAAACCAAGATCAACCTTGAAAGTCTGGCCGATTATGAAATAGCCGAAATCTATGCTACCAATACAGACTGGCCCCATAACAACCAGCAGCTCTGGCGGAAGCAAACGAACCAGTACCTGCCCAATGCCCCCTGGGGCCAGGATGGCCGCTGGCGGTGGATGGTGAAAGATATGGATTACGGGCTTGGCCTGAAGAACTCCTATACGCACCCGACGCTCGATATAGCCACCGCCGACAATGAGTACACGCTGTTTTTCCGGCGACTGCTGGACGTTCCGGCCTTTAAAACGTACTTTATCAACCGCTATGCCGATCTACTTAATACTACGTTCTCACCGGAGCGCATGACGACGCAATTAGCGGCCTTCCAGCAGGATTACCAGCCGTATATGCCGGAGCATTTTGCCCGCTGGACCTCCGGTACTACTTACGATGGCTGGCTGCGTAACCTCACTGACATGAACACGTTTGTGCAGCAGCGTCCTATCTACGCCCGCGCCCATATCCAGGCAAAGTTCGGTCTGCCAGCCAGTCAAAGCCTGACCGTTGCCGTCTCTAACGACGCTCAGGGCTACGTAAAAGTGAACACTATTGATATTCTGCCCACTACAGTTGGTGTGGCTGCTACGCCCTATCCGTGGACGGGAATTTACTTTCAGAACAACGACATCACGCTGACGGCAAGAGCTAAAGCGGGTTATACGTTTAAATACTGGAAAGAAGGCAACAGCATTATCTCGACGGATACGATCTATACCTACAACCCAACGGCTGACCGGAGTTTGCTGGCGGTTTTCGATCTCGATGAATCATTCAGTTATAAACCGAAAGCCTTCTCACTGGTCAATTGTGAGTACCAATTTCCCAGTTGGTCAGCAACGGCACCCGCAGCTACCTACCCGGCCAATATGCACTTTGTCCTGATGAATCAGTCCGACCCGACCCTGACAGCCACCATTGCCGATACCGTAAAAGGGGCTTATAACTATAGCAGCAGCACCCGCATCAATGGATTAGGAACGAACGGTATCTCCTTTATCAACACGGGCGGCAGCAATGACGGCTATCTTTCAGGGGCGCTGGGTGGGGCGTTGCTGGCCCTGCGAACGTCGGGTCTGACGGAAGCCTCCGTAACCTGGCGGAGCGGTACGGTAACGCCCAACAGCCGCCAGTACCGGATTCGATTACGGTACCGGGTTGGTAACAGCGGCCCGTTTCAGGATTTGCCCGATGGCTCGAATAACCCTGTCGAGTACGTGCGGAACGCCACTGCCGGTCACAGTCAGGTTATCGGGCCGGTTGCGTTGCCCGCTGCGCTGCTCAACAAACCCTACGTCCAGTTGCTGTGGCAGTACTACTGGACGGGTGTCGGCACGTCGGGCTCGCGCGATCAGCTGCTGCTGGATGATATCGTGATTAGCCGGGGAACCTGCGCGAGTCTGGCCTCCGGCGACTGGGATGCAGTCACGACCTGGAGCTGTGGCCGTGTACCGACCGTTTGTGACGATGTACTTATAAAAAATGGCCATGTCATTAGGCTAACCATTACCAACGCCGTGGCCAGACGCATGACGTTTGAAGCGAACGCCCGGCTCCAGTTCGCCACTGCCACCGCTGGCTTATTCATGCAGAAGTAATTCTGATTACGGGACAGCCCACTCTCAATCAGCAGAAAAACAGTATACTTACTGCGTTATAACCCCTTCTTTTTGTAGTACGTATGGACACTTCTAAAACACAACAGACAACAAAGGTCTTTCGGTTAATGGCCCTATTGGGTGGCCTCCTGCTGATTATTGGCATTGGACTGCAACTGGGTGATCTGCTCATCGCGGCAACGTTTGCCCTGACTCTGGCCGGGGGTACCTTATTGCTCATTGGCATAATTGGCCTGCTTACGCTTCAGGTGGCCCGGTCCCGGCAGCCGATAAACGGCAATGGGAACCTTTAGAGGTCCCCATTGCCGTGTTTACCAGTATCAGGCGTAAATGCTACGCTCGTTTACCGGGGTCCCCGGCTACCCCGTCCGTTATTGGGCTGGCCACCACCAGCCGGAGCGGCTTCCTGGCGCGCGCCCGGTTCTGTTCTGGGTGCGGCTTGCTGCGGCACAGGTTGCGGTTGGTAGCTGCCCCGACCCTGCTGTGGCTGCTCCTGACCCCGGGGTTGCTGGAAACCACCACCCCGCTGTTCGAACGAGCCGGACTGTGGCCGCTCACCCCGGTCAAATGTCGGCCGTTCCGGGGTGGGTTGAGCCGGTGGCGTGTAACTCCCCCGCGACTGTCCCGGATCGAAACTCCCCCGGCTGGAGGCTGGTGGAGCCATATCGACCGGCTGACGGGGCGAATACCCACCGCGCGACCGACTGTCATCGTAACTCCGGTCGGGCGTAGTGGGCGCTGGTGTCGCTACCGGTGACGGAGGCTGCTGTGATGAGTAACCTCCCCGCGACCGGTTATCGTCGTAGCTCCGATTCGGAGTAGACGGCGTTGGTGCTGGGTCATAACTACGGCCCCGGCTGGCAGGCGGGCGATTATCAAACGGGGTAGAATATACTCCATCCCGGCCACCGGTATTGGGTGTATACTCACGCTGGTTAGGCTGGCTGTACCCGCCACTGTTGTTGCCACTCCGACCATTTCCATTGCCCGATGGCGTATAAGATCCGCGGCTATTACGGGCAATATCAGGCTGGTATATCCGTACAGCTCCATTCTGAATATCGTAGCGGCCCGGCCGGTCCTGCCGTTCGATGCGGTACACGGGTACGGACCGACGCGTTACATTCTCGATCTCATTGCGGGGAGGTCCATAATAGTAAGCCCGGTTGTTGGACCGATAGATATTATTGATATAGGTCGTGTTCTGGTAGATATTAATCACACGCGGCCGGGGCACATAATAGCTGTATATCTGTGGACTGGTGATGTATATCTGCGGCACAAAGGTCCAGAAATTAGGCGCAATATTGATGTTCACATTCACGCCGACGTTCATGCCGGGGCCAAGTGGTGCCCAGCCATAATAGCCACCACCTGACCGCCACGATACCCAAGCCGGGCCCCAGTCGGTTCCTGGCACCCAGGCCCAGCCCCGATAATTGTCGTAGTACCAGCGGCCGTAGTGAAACGGTGCCCAGCCCCAGGCGTAGTCAGACACCCAGGTATTGCCATACTCCGTCACGACCCAGTGGCCGTTGGTAGCGTAGGGCTGAAAACCGGGTGCCACCTGCGGAATCCAGACGGTGCCGCATTCGGGTGTTTGTACCCACTGCCCATAGGGCGATAATGAGCTGTAAAAATCGGGATTATCGTACCCCGGTTGGCCGTATCCCGGCTGATTGCTATATGGCTGCTGATTGGCGTAGGGCTGGTTACCGTATCCCTGATTGGGATACGATTGATTGCCATAGTTAGGATCACTATAACCGGGTTGACTGCCGTATTGAGCATTGGTGCAACCCGACGACGCCAGACCCACAATGGCTGTCAGAAGTAGAAGAAAGGGCTGTATCGTTTTCATGGCCTTTGGGAGAAGCGTTTATTCAGAGATTAGACGCACTACGGGCCAAATAGTTTAATCTATCTCATAACCACTTCTTACGCCGGAAGATAAACACCGTCAGCAGCGACGACAGCGCCATCAACCCAATGCCAAACGCGTACCCAAATCGCCAGTGCAGTTCGGGCATAACGTCGAAGTTCATGCCGTAGATGCTGGCAATGAGCGTGGGCGGCAGGAATACCAGCGACACGACGGTAAAGATTTTAACGATCCGGTTCTGCTCCAGATCAATCAGACCGAGAAAGGTATTCTGGAGAAATTCCAGCCGCTCGAAAATGAAATTCGTATGGTCGATGAGCGAGTTAATGTCTTTGATGAGCGTCCGCAGCCGCTGCTGCTCCTCCTCTGTAAACCAGCCATCGGAACGGATCATGGACGAGATAACGCGCTGTTTATCCACGACATTCTCCCGGATGGACATGGTCAGTTCCTGATAATCGTTAATGTTCAGCAGTGTTTCGCGGTTCAGGTCCGAGTCGAGGTCGAGTTGTTTATTGATGGCCTTTACTTCCTGCGATACCATTTCGATCAGGTCGGCGTCGTAGTCGATCCGGGACTCGAAAATGGCAATCATGATTTGCCCGCCGTCTTTAAAGACCGAGCGTTTGGATTTGATCTTGCGCACCGTGTCGGCGAAGGATTTCAGGTCGCCATCGCGGTACGTGAACAGGGTGTCGTCTTTCAGCAGAAAGCTAACCGGCACATTGGTGTAGCGGTGCTCTTTATCGGGCACCAGAAAATTGGTATTGGCAATCAGAAAATCGTCTTCTTCGATGTACCGCGAACTGCTCTCGATCTCAGCCTGCTCCTGCCGACTTAGGAAATCAACGTCGAACTTCTCTTCCACACTTTTGATTTCGGCGTTTGAAGGATGCTGAAGATCAACCCATAACGTGCGTTCGGTATCGGAAAACGAGTCCATATCACGGACTTTACGCACGGCAGTTTCGTCCTGCTGAAAAATTCGGATCATAGTTGAGTGGCGTACCCCGGCTGTTGTCTCTCTACGACCGGTGTGCAAAGGTCATAAAAAAACGGGCCGACTCAACGCCGACCCGTGTTCCTTAATAGTGTTGTGTCAGGGCTAAGAACCCAACACCATAGCATACCCTTACTTGCCGTACTTTTCCAGATACGTATTGTATAACCGCTTGTGCCGGTCGTCGAGGTTCACTTTGCGGCCCTGTATGAAGGCCTGTTCTACTACGTTCGTGCGCATGTCGAGGGCGTCGCCTTTGGAGATGAACAGCGTCGCGTGCTTACCCGTTTCGAGGGTGCCAACCGTTTTGTCGATTCCCATAATCTTCGCCGTGTTTGACGTGATCATTTTCAGAGCCTCCTCGCGGTCCGTGACCCCGAAGCCAACGGCTGTTCCCGCCAGGAACGGCAGGTTCCGCGTCCGCCACCACTCGTCGTCGTAACTCAGAGCAACCAGCACACCCGCCTTTTGCAGGATACCCGGCATCCGGTACGGCAGATCTACGTCTTCGTCGGTACGGTTAGGCAAGCGATGTAAACGACTCAGAATCACGGGCACGTTGTTGTCCTTTAGGAAACCCGCTACCCGGTTCGACTCTTCGCCCCCAACAATTACGGGCCGTTTCACCCCCATCGCCTGGGCGAACTTCACCGCTTCGAGGATGTCTTTGGCATAATCGGCGCGGATGTACAGCGCCTGATCACCCGTAAACAGGCCACGCATGGCCGCTAATTTGAGGTTTGTAGCTGGAGCTGATTTAGCTCCGGCTATACCTTCCGCGTACCCTTTAGCATCAGCGAACGTAGCGCGCAGCGCGTTGATGACCTCAATACGTTTCTCGTTCTTTTTCAGTGTAATGGAGAAATCTTCCGGGCTGAACTCCCGGGCGAAATAGCCGGGCCAGTTCAGCCACAGGCCGTCGTCTTTTCGCAAAGCAGCATCCTCCCAGTTCCAGCCGTCGGCCTGCATCACCGACGAACTGCCCGATACGGTGCCGCCCTGAGGGGTAGCCTGCGTGAGCAAAACGCCGTTGTTGCGAATAGTCGGGATAATTTCAGAATCGGTATTGTACGCAATCAGCGCCCGCACGTTCGGATTAATCAGGCCCGTTTCGCCCATATCGACCGTGGCCCGAACGGCACCAACTTCCTGTAACCCCACCGTCGAAGCGGGTGAGATGAAGCCGGGATAGACATGCTTGCCCGTCGCGTCAACGACTTCCGTATTGGGGTCGAGTTTCAGCTTAACCAGCGTGCCATCGGCAACAGTGGTGATGACGCCGTTGCTGAACACCACCAGGCCATTCTGTATAACCTGTCCATTGCCGACGTGTACAGTGCCGCCACTGATAACGACCGGGCGGGCCTGTGTTTTGCCCGGCGCGGGATTCTGCGCCTTGGCCGAGAGTATCGTGGCGAAAGACAGGAAAAATATGATTCGTTTTTTCATTGGTTGTGTGCTATGTAATCAAGTCTACCAGATTGAATTGATTTGTCATTTGTCATCCTGAGGGACGAAGGATCTTAGCGATTGGGTAGCTAAGATCCTTCGTCCCTCAGGATGACAAAAATCATTTTCCACTCATGTTTTCTCCTTCTGCCATCACCCCTTCGACATCTTCGCAATGCCACATCCGCATCCGACGGGGAGCCGGACGGGCGGTTGATGAACCTCCAGCTTTAGCCGTCAGCGACTTCTGAATCAGGCGGGCGCGTTCCTTTTGCATAGCAACCCGCTTGGCTTCTTCGTCTTTCAGCGAGAAGTAAATGGCGCCGTCGATCACCGTGATTTCAGGCCGGGCATAAATCGCCAGTGGGTGTGCATTCCAGAGCACCAGATCGGCGTCTTTACCAACCCGAATGCTGCCCATATGACTATCTAAATGCAGGAGTTTAGCCGGGTTCAGGGTTACCATTTTCCAGGCATCCTCTTCCGATACACCGCCGTATTCGACCGTTTTGGCCGCTTCCTGATTCAACCGACGGGCCATTTCAGCATCGTCGGAGTTGATCGACACGACCACGCCTTCTTTGGTCATCAGAGCTGCATTGTACGGTATGGCATCATGTACTTCGGCCTTGTAGGCCCACCAGTCCGAGAACGTAGAGCCACCAATACCGTGCTTCGCCATCTTGTCGGCCATTTTATAGCCCTCCAGAATGTGGGTAAAGGTATTCACCCGGAAGCCCAGCGAATCGGCGACGTGCATGAGCATGTTGATTTCGGACTGTACGTAGGAGTGGCAGGTAATGAACCGCTTTTTAGCCAGAATTTCGGCAATAGCGTCGAGTTCAATGTCCCGGCGCGGAGCTACGGCAGCGGCTTTGTCTTTCGCATTCAGGGCGTTGTATTTAGCCCAGCCTTCGGCGTATTCACGGGCGCGGGTGAAATGATCCACAAACACCTGCTCAACCCCCATCCGCGATTGAGGAAATCGGGTCAGCGCGTTCGGATTGGGGTAATTGGCCTGCTTTACGTTCTCACCCAGCGCGAACTTGATGAACCCATCGGCACCCGGAATCAGCATACCGGCCGGGCCTTCGCCCCACTTAAGTTTCACCAGCGCCGACTGCCCGCCAATGGCATTGGCCGAGCCGTGCAACAGTTGGGCCGATGTAACGCCACCCGCTAACTGCCGGTAGATGTTGGCATCGTCGGCATTGATAACATCAGTCATGCGAACCTCGGCCGACGACGACTGTGCACCTTCGTTGATCGAGAACAGGGCAATATGCGAGTGTTCATCGATAATACCGTTGGTGAGGTGCTTACCCGTCCCGTCGAATACGGCTACATCGGCTGGGACTGGCAGGTTTTTACCAATCTTCGAGATTTTACCATTCGTCACGAACACGTCCGTATTTTGCACAATACCGTCTTTTTCATTCGTCCAGACCGTTGCATTACGAATCAGCATGGTCTGCGGCTTTGGCTTCTGCAGGTTGCCCAAACCCGTGAATGGATATAGCATCTGACCAATTTCCGGCTTTTTCGGCTTCGCTGTGTCGGCTTTAGCTATCGTGGCTGTTGTCGATACCGCCGACGTAGACAAGGGCGCATCACCGGTGCGCGTCGCGGACCACTTAACCGATTGGCCGCCGGGCGTTTCGCCTTCACCCTGCATAGTCGTGCCGTTTACATAACCCGCCAGGCGTGTCATGCCAGCACCCGGCTTTTTATCCAGAGCAGTCTGAATCGACACCACGTCATTGCTGATAGCGACTTTGGGGGCTGTGAGTTTGAGCGTATCAGCGGCCAAGGCATACTCGGGCTTCTCAGGCGATTTACCGGAAATAGTCAGTTTCAGGTTCGTTTGCGTTCCAACGGTCAGCTTCCATACACCCCGCAGATCAGGAGCATTTTTATCGGCGAACACGTATGGTTTACCCTGTACCCAGTTCTCGTAGATGACCACATCAGGACTGAACAGGTTGCCATTGGTGATGATGAACGAGGCTACTTTCCCCTTCGTCAGTGACCCCACCTGATCGTCGGCTTTTATCAGTTTGGCGGGTGTAATCGTCAGGGCTTCGAGGGCTTTCTGCTCCGACAGGCCATATTCGATGGCTTTGCGGACGTTAGGCCAGAAGTCGGTTTTGGCCCGTAAACCCGCGCTCGTCAGGGCGAAGGGTACACCCGCTCCGGCCAGCATACCGGCGTTGGCGGGAGCCATTTCCCAGTGTTTTAGTTCGGCCATCGATACGTTGTCGGCATCCCAGGCATCTTCTACATCGTAGGCGACCGGAAAATTGACCGGCACAATCAGCGACGCACCCGACGTTTTTACCTCTTCTAACCGCTGATACTCATCGCCGTTGGTTTTGATGATGTACTGAACACCAAATTCATCACCGATTTTATCGGCCCGCAGAATACTTGATTTATCACCGGACTCAAAGATGGCCGGAACGCCCTGCAAACGGTTCAGAGCGGCCAGCGACAGGTTAGCCTGCTCTTTGGCCCCACCTTTTTTGTACCAGTCGGCATCGTACATCGCCTGCCGTAGCAACGCTACCGCCCCCATAGGTGAGTTGGGATACGCCTGCCCCGACGAGCCTTTGGCAAACGAGTAATGGGCCGAAGCGTTGTTACGCAGCACAACCATATTTTCGCGGTCGTCGGCCAGCGCAACCAGCGTCCCGCTGCCCCGGACAATACCGTCGTGATTATGGGCCAGCACCGTACCGAAACCAAGCTTACGGAGTTCGTCGGCTTTTTTACTGTCGGCTTTAAACAGCATGGCCGCGTCAGTTTCGGGCTGAATAGCCTGATTCCAGTAGTAGGCCCCTTTTTTATTGGATTCGTACTGCGGAACACCGCCACGGCCACCAGCAGCGCGAACCTGTTCCGGCATACCGTAATCAGATTCGAGGTCGATCAGCGCGGGATAAATTCGCTTGCCTTTCAGGTCGGTGGCGACGGTACCGGCGGGCAGTTTTACGTTCTTGCCCACCGCTTCGATCACGCCATTTCGGATCAGCAGGGTCGCATCGTCAAGGGTGGTTTGCGGATCAACGACAATACTGGCGTGGGTGAAAGCGTATACACCCGGCCGTTCATCGAAGACGCCATTGCGCGGAAAGGTCGTTTGTGCCCAACCAGCCAAGGGCAGAAACCCGGCCAGCAGGGCTACTGGAATGTATTGTTTTTTCATGAAGTGATTGGGAAGCGTTAACTGGGAAAACGTCAAAAATACAAATAAACGCCTATTTATGGCTTAAAAGCCGAACAATCATTTAGACAAATTTGGTATCGCCATCGAATCGGCCTGTACCTGTATATTCCGTCAGCGACCCAAAAAAAGCGTTGTACTCCACTTTAATTTTTAGCCGCCACCGGTGCTGTAGCCCAGACGCCTACGTCTGGTGTTGACCAGTAACTAAGCTACCGGAGGCTACCAGACGTAGGCGTCTAGGCTACAGCACCGGCATTAGCCAAAAACATTGGGGAGACTACTGTTTTCCAGCCTGAAAACGGTGCTGACCTGGGTAGTTTATGAGTTGTGCGCAACCATAACCTCACAGTCAGAATTGCAGCTAAACTATTCGGTTGCCTAACCAGTTTTTAAAGGACTTTCAGCAAATAGCCCCGTGAAATAGTTAAAGTATATCACTTTAAATTACCATAACAAGCACACAGCAATAGCTTGATTACCGAACAGCATCAGACTCTATAACCGACAAAACCAACCATGAAAATTATTGATATTCGTGCTCTGAAAGGCCCAAATTACTGGTCAATCAGGCGTCATAAGCTGATCGTGATGCGATTGGATTTAGAGGAGTTGGAAGAACGTCCGTCGAACCGGATCGATGGCTTTTATGAACGGCTGAGAACGCTTATACCCAGCCTCTATAGCCACGAATGTTCAGAGGGGCGGCCGGGTGGATTTTTCTACCGGGTTGAGCACGGCACCTGGATGGGCCATATTATTGAACATATTGCCCTTGAAATTCAGACACTGGCCGGTATTGACTGCGGGTTTGGCCGCACCCGCAGCACGGGCGAATATGGTGTTTATAACGTCGTATTTGCTTATCAGGAAGAGCGGGCGGGGTTGCACGCGGCTCATTGCGCCGTCAATATTGCGCAGGCACTGGTAGCGGATAAGCCCTATGATCTTCAGGCTGCTATTTCCCAGTTGAATACACTTTACGAAGAAGACCGGTTAGGACCCAGCACGTCGGCCATTGTGAATGCCTGTGTTCAGAAAGGAATTCCGTACCTCCGGCTCGATACCGACTCAACGGTGCAGTTAGGCTACGGTGCCCGGCAGAAGCGTATACAGGCCACCGTCAGCAGTCAGACCAGCAATATTGCCGTCGAACTGGCCGCCGATAAGAACGAAACCAAACGGCGGTTAGGGAACGCCAACATCCCCGTACCTGCTGGTGAAGTAGTGCATACCGAAAATGACCTTCAGGATGTGCTGCGTCGGCTCGACTTCCCGCTGGTAGTGAAGCCCTTGGATGGAAATCACGGCCGGGGCGTAACAACCAACATTCAGACCGTCGGGGCCTTGTTCGACGCGTTTCTGATGGCAAAGGAACATGGCGACAGCGTCCTGATCGAACAGTTTGCGCACGGACATGATTACCGGCTGTTAGTGATCGACTACAAACTCTGCGCGGTAGCCCAGCGGATTCCGGCCCGGGTCATCGGCGACGGAACATCGACCATCCGGCAACTGGTTGATGCCATAAACCGCGATCCCCGGCGCGGTAATGGCCACGTGAACCTGCTTACGAAGATTACGCTCGATGAGGCTACGCTCACCTGCCTGAAGGAGCATAACCTGACCCCGGACACGGTACTGCCAGCCGGTCAGGAGTTGTACCTGAAAAAAACCGCCAATCTGAGCACGGGCGGCACCTCTGTTGATGTGACCGATACGGTGCATCCCGAAATCAAGGCGATGGCCGAACGCACCGCCCGGCTGATTGGCCTGGATATTTGCGGTATCGACGTAATTGCAAAAGACATTACCCGTTCGCTACGGGCATCCGGCGCCGTTGTGATCGAAGTGAACGCCGGGCCGGGTCTACGGATGCACACGCACCCCTCGGCCGGTAAACCGCGCGACGTTGGCAAAGCGATTGCCGACATGCTCTTTCCGGAAACGAAGGCTGGCTTTTTCATGCCCGGCGAGTCCACGCCGGGCAAATCCATGCCGGGCGAGTCCACGCGGGGCCGTATTCCGATTGTTGCCATCACGGGTACGAATGGGAAGACCACGACGACCCGCCTTACCCGGCATCTGGTAAAACAGGCGGGTTATACGGTCGGCTTTACTACCACAGATGGCGTTTACATCGGCGATACGCTCATTGAAGAAGGCGACTGTACCGGCCCGGTGAGTGCACAGAAAGTGCTACAGGACTCTTCGGTTGAGTTTGCGGTGCTGGAGTGCGCGCGGGGCGGTATGCTGCGGTCCGGGCTGGCCTTCGATCAGTGCGACGTGGGCGTAGTGACCAACGTAGCCGCTGATCACCTCGGCCTGCGCGACATTAACTCCGTGGAAGATATGGCCCGCGTTAAAGCCATTGTGCCCGAAAGCGTGAAGCCCAGCGGCTACGCCGTGCTGAACGCGGATAATGACCACACCTTTGCCATGCGGCACGACCTGCGTTGTAACGTTGCCCTGTTCAGCATGAACCCGGCAGGCGAACGTATCGTGGCCCACTACCGGGCGGGTGGTCTGGCGGCCGTGTACGAAGACGGGTATATCACCATTCGGCGGGGTGACGAGCGGTTTCCCGTCGAGCATATCAAACATATCCCACTGGCGTTCGATGGGAAAGCCCCGTTCATGATCGAGAACATCATGGCGGCTGTGCTATCTGTATACTGCCAGAATATACCCATCCCGCTTATTGCCGAAGGGCTGCGGTCCTTTGTGCCATCGTTTGAGAACACGCCCGGCCGGATGAACCTCTTTTGTTTCCGAAACTACTGCGTGCTGGTCGATTATGCGCACAATCCGCATGGGCTGGAAGCGCTGGGCGAATACATCAAACAGGCGGGTGTTGTTCGTAAAGTGGGTATTCTGACGGGTGTCGGCGACCGGCGCGATGAAGATATTATCGCTGTTGGCCGGATTGCGGGCGGCATCTTCGACGAAATCATTATCCGCTTCGACGAAGACAGCCGGGGCCGGGATAAAGACCAGATTGCGGATCTGATTAAACAGGGGGTCCATGAAATAGACGAGCACAAGCCCATTCAGGTTATTCCCGATGAACTGGCCGCGCTGACGTATGCCATTAAACATGTGCAGCACGCCACCATGATTGTTCACCTGTCGGATCGCATTAACCGGTCCGTCGAGATTATCCGGGAGTTTAAAGAACTGGAAGAGCAGTTTGAACTGCACCCTGATTTGCTGGTAAGTGCCTGAGTAAACGGTGAGAATAAACCCGCGTCGGCGAACCGACAGATTCTTATGATTAAAGTTGTTTCGGATTTTCAATCTGAGATTGCGTTTGTCATCCTGAGGTACGAAGGATCTTAGCCACCAAATCGCTAAGATCCTTCGTACCTCAGGATGACAAACGCAACGTTTTGTGCCATCATAAGAATCTGTCGGTCCGCCAATGCATGCGGGTCTATTTCTACGAGTAACTCGTTTCTTCTGTTTTGGCAAACGTGCGCTCGCGCAGGTAATAAGTCGCGCCTTTGGCCAGAATAGTCAGGCGCAGGTTACTGACGTAGACGGGCTGGAGTTCGGGAACCTCGTAATAATTGGTATCCTTCATGTCATCGGCGTCAAGAATAAACACGTTTCCTGACCCAATGACCCGCATGATGTTTCCCTCCGAAATAACCACGCCGGAGTCCGTACACAGGCCAATGCCCAGCAGGCCGGGGTTACGCAGCACCGCTTCGGTTAGCCGGGGCAGGCGGCTGCGCTGCATAAAGTGGGTATCAATGATGGCTTCGGGCAGTAGGGAAAGGCCTTTTTCGGTTTCAATCATGCCTTTAATGAGCGACTCGGCACTTTTCCCTTCTTTAATTGCCAGTGCAGGCATGGCAGCTGCACCCGCACTCGTACCCGCAATCACAAAGGTATCGTTCTGATAACGCTGCTGTATTTTCTGGAGCAACCGGCTGTCCAATAAGGTATCGATCAACTTTGTCTGGTCGCCCCCGGAGAAAAACACGCCATCGGCCTTGTCTATTAGTTGCAGGTTATGGGCATGGTCGGCGGCCTCGGCACTGTCGATGTACATCACCTGAACGTGTTTACAGCCCAGCTGGTGAAACGCATCCAGGTAGTCTTTACCCACCTCTTCGGGGATTTCCGAAGCCGCCGGTATTACCACAATGCGGGAATCTTTGCCCCCGGCCTGCTCTAAAAATTCGGTGAGGATACCGGATGCAAAAAAGTTTGATTTACGAATTTCGCTGGACGACTCATTGTCTGCCTGACTTTTGGCCTCCCCCCCGCCAATGGGGATCAGCTTTCCTTTTGGTGCTGCCATGCTGTTTGTTGTTTGTCGGGTTTCAGTAAAAAACAATAGAACCAATAGAAGACTGCGGTGTTAGTAGGATAAAACTGATTATTGGGTACCGGCGTACAGCACAGGGCGCTGGTAAAATTCGGCGCTACTCATGGTTATACGCGGTACACTGATTGCCATCGGCGGAAATGAGGACAAAGGAGCCAGGGCCAAACCACTCCATGTCCACGATACGGTTCATACCTTTGCCAACTCCGGCATTCTGTACCGGCTGGTTGCCGAGATAAACAATCCCGATACCTGTTTGGAAGTAGTTACAACGGCGTCCAGTATTCCACAGGCCGTTGCGAACCAGTACCTGCGCTCGTTCAAAAAGCTCGGTCATACCAACGTCCGGCAGATGCACATTACCTCACCCCAGGAAGCCGATCAGCCCAAAATTCTGGCCCGAATCAAGGCCTGCGGGGGCATCCTCTTTTCCGGGGGCGACCAATTGGTGCTCACCTCTGTTTTTACCAACACCGAGTTTGCCCGGCTCCTCCACGAACGCTACCTCCGCGAACACTTCGTTATTGCCGGTACCAGCGCCGGAGCCATGGTCATGTCAGACCTGATGATTTATCCCCGTGTGCCGGAGAACGCCCTGCAGCCCGAAGTTGATCTTTTTCCGGGGCTGTCGCTCGTGCACGAAGCCATCATCGACACTCATTTTCTGGTTCGGGGCCGTTTCCGGCGACTCGCCTTCGCCGTAGCCCAAAACCCGACGCATATCGGTATCGGGCTGGAAGAAGACACGGGCATCATTATCCGAAAAGGGAATAAACTCGAAGCCATCGGCTCAGGTTTGGTCACACTCATCGACGGCCGGAGCCTGAAAGAAGCGAACCTCACCGTGGCGCACAGTGAGCACGATATTTTTATCGAAAACCTGCTGGTTCATGTGCTGAGCCACGGCAACAACTTCACCCTGCGCAACAAAAAGTTTTTCTGAACGTCAGGCAAAAATGGCTATTTCGCCCTCACCGGCTTCGTTGCGCCAGGCCCGGTACATGCCTTCCGAATTAAACGGCAATTCGACATTACCATCCCGGTCAACGGCAATCAGCCCCCCTTCTCCTCCACGGTCTTTTAATTTCCCCTGCACAACGAAATCGCAGGCGTCACGCAGCGACAGGCCTTTGTAGGCCATCAGGCACGAAATATCATACGCCACCACCGACCGGATAAAGAACTCGCCATACCCCGTGCAGGATACAGCGCAGGTTTCATTATTGGCGTACGTTCCGGCACCGATGACGGGTGTATCGCCCACGCGGCCGTACTTTTTATTGGTCAGCCCCCCCGTCGAGGTGGCCGCTGCCAGGTTGCCTTCGCTATCGAGGGCTACCGCGCCCACGGTGCCTTTTCCGGTGTTCTTTTTGCTATGGTCTAACTGCGTTTTGTTTTCTTTCTGCGCCTGTTTGAGCTGCTCAAAACGCTGTTCGGTAAAGAAGTAATCATCCGGCTCAATCGTCAGGTTATGCTCCCGGGCGAAGTCCTCTGCACCGGCTCCCAGCAGAAACACATTCTCCGACTGTTCCATGACGGCCCGCGCCAGCGAAATCGGATTACGAACGTTCGTTACTCCCGCTACGGCCCCGGCTTTCAGTTCCTGACCACACATGACGGACGCGTCCATTTCGTGTTTGCCATTGGCCGCAAACACCGACCCTTTTCCGGCGTTGAACAGGGGGTTTTCTTCCAGACTACGAACAGCCTGTTCGACTGCATCCAGGGCCGAACCGCCCCTGGTCAGTATGTTGTAACCCGCTTCCAGCGCATCTTCCAGCCCCTGCCGGTAGTCTTTTTCCTGCTCTGGAGTAATCTCAGACCGGTTAATCGTTCCCGATCCGCCGTGTATAGCAATCGTGTACATACGTTGGTTAGTAAAATAAACGGGTCTGCAACACCCGGTACGCTTTATGGACAGGTAACTCCTATAAATTATAATTAGCGCAACTTATCGATTAACCAGTCCAGCAGATCGCGGTCTATCTGCTCACGGCACTGGTCCAGCCCGTGACGGCAATCGGTATAGAGTCGAAGCTCTTTGGGCTCTTTTGCCCGTTCGTAGATCTGCCGGGAGCAGCGGTCGGGCAGAATTTCGTCAGCTGTACCATGCATCAGCAGCAGCGGACGCGGGCTCAGGCCGGGGGCCGTACCTGTTCCGTAGGTTTGGCTGCTGAGTGCGGCCACTGCTACTACATCGTCCGACAGCGAACCGGCACTAATCACCACCGCCCCACCGAACGAATGACCGACGAGCGCTATCCGCTGATGCCCCCGTTCGTATTGCAGGTAATAAACGCCCACCAGGGTATCGATAACGCAGTTTTCCAGATCGTTGGGAAACCGGTAGTGCAGGCGCAGCGACGCGATGGGCTGCTCTTGCCCGGTGAGCTGGTGAGCCAGTCGCGGGTACAAGCCACCGGCAGGACCGTCTAACCCGCCCCCGGAACCACCCACCCAAACGACGGCAGCACCGGCCCCTTCGGCCTGATGGTAGCGCGTCGTTATGGCGCCTATGCTGGTGTGCAAAACCAGTTCTTCTACCCCTTCCTGAACACCTCCCTGCTCAACTGATTCCAGCGAAATGCGTACCTCGTTCTCCCCTGCTGGCATATGTTTGGGTTGACTATTATTTCGGTGGTACTGTAGCCCGGACGCCTACGTCTGGTTGTCGATTAATCACTAAGCTACCGGCGACAACCAGACGTAGGCGTCCGGGCTACAGTAATTAACTACTGGCTCCATCTTCGTCCAGCATACCGGTGCCGGGCGTGCCATCAACCTCATCCATGCGTGGATGGACATCGGCCCCGCCCGTGCCAAAGCCTCCGGTAGTCCCTAAATCGTCACTCGCGCCTAAATCGGTGTCCAGGCCCACATCGTTGCCGTCGTCGGTGGCATCACCCACTCCGCCGGTATCTGTCACCCCCGTACCGCCGTCGGTGCCGCCACCGTCCATGCCTCCGCCCCCTGTGCCGCTGTCATCAGCCGGGCCGTACATTCTTACTTGCCTGTTCATGGTCTAAATTCGTTTCGTGTGTACCTGATGCTGTAACCCGCAGCCGGGTCAATCAGCCAGCTGACCCTACAAAACTTAGGATTTGGCCCGGTAACGCGAGGTTGCCAATCGATATTCTTCGTTCAGGCCTGTTGCCGGTTCCGCACCAGTGCGCCAAGGGCCAGACCAAGCCCCGCCAGCGCGACCGCCGTCACGACCGGGTGTTTGGTGGCCTTGACATAATAGCTTTGCGAACGAATCCAGCCCTCATGCGTACCCCGTTCGTGCAACCCATACCCGGCATGATATAAGGCACTTTCCTCCGGTCGGGGCGATGGGCGGGTTGATGACTGCTGCGAAGGGAACATCCACACTTCCATGATTTTATCCACCAGCCGGGGAACGACCGTTCCCAGAACGGCGAAGATTTTGGCCTGTGATCCCACGAATATGTCCCGTTTGGGATGCGCAGCCGCGTACAGAATCGCTTCAGCGACGGCTTCCGGCGGATAAATCATGCCTTTATGAACAGGCTGCATGGGCATATAGCTCAGGGCGTGTTCATTGTAGGGCGTGTCGATACGGCCGGGGTGAATCATCGTGATCGAGACAGGCTCTTTTGCGGCCTCCAGTTCCATCCGAAGCGAATCGGCAAACCCATGCAGCGCGTGCTTGGACGCCGAATACGTCGACTGTACCGGCGTGGCCCGGTCCCCGAAAAAGCTGCCGGTATAAATGATCGCTCCCGGCGTACCCTGCTGTTTAAAGTGGGCCAGAGCCGCCTGAGTACCATAGACTGCCCCCCAGAAATTAGTGTCGAACATCCGCTTCATATCGGGAACGGGTACGTCTTCGATGCGCCCGAAAATAGATACCCCCGCGTTGTTGACCCACGTATCGAACCCGCCAAACTCGGCGACAGCCGCATCGACTATGCGGGTACTACTGGCTTCTTCGCCAATGTCGACGGGTACGGCAATGGCCTGTCCGCCCTGTCCATTAAGTTCGTCGGCCAGCTTATGCAGGGCATCTTCGTTGCGGGAGGCCAGCACCAGCCGGGCCCCTTCTTTGGCCGCCATCCGGGCCGTGACTAAGCCAATGCCACTGGAAGCACCCGTGAGTACGATTACCTGTTCGCGCAGCGGTTTGAGTTGAGTAGTCATCTCGTTATTGTTTAGTAGGTTGGTTAAAAAAGCCGGTCTGACCGATTGAGTAGGTTGAAACCGCTTTGCCGCCAAGGTGTCGCGCCATCGGCCCGGACAAATGAGAAAGCGGCCGGACAGGAAGCTTCGGCGGGCGGTTGTGTCAGACCAGTGCCTGCATCAACCCCGCGAGTTGTTCGACCAGGTTCTCGTAGCGCGTTTCTTTGGGAAGTACCAGTTCATAACCCAGCTGCTGGCATTTAACCTCATCAACAGGGCAGTCACGAGCGGTCATGATCACGACCGGAATGGTTTGCCAGGCAGGCGTCCGGGCCAGCACCGCCAGCGCAGCATAGCCTTTCCGACCGGCCATGTTCCAGTCCATAATCAGCAGAGCAGGCCGGGGATACACGGGCCCGCGCAGGGCATCCAGCAAATCGGCCTTGTGCATGAAAAAATACAACACAGCCGTTGGGCAGGCTTCGCCAAAGGCCTGCCGGTAGACGTAATAATCCTCGGGCTGATCGTCAGCAATGAAAACGACTGTTTCGGCAGTGAAGCGTTCGCGCGTCGGCATGAATCTACGGGGGACCTGTAAAACGTTTGCTTACAAAAGGGCAATCAGCAGGCTACCGATGGACACCGCTCACGCGGCTGCGTTGCCGGTAGCCTGCTGGCTGACCTATACTCTACTGCTGCGGGCTACCCATTAACCCTATACGTTATTGAACCAACTGCTTCGCTATTGCCAGATTGGCCTCCGTCTGCCACCAGCCTAAGCCGGGCGGAATGAGCGATTCGATGGGTGCGCCAGCGATCAGTTGCTGAATCATCGGGGCCAGGGCCGTTGGTACGGGTGTGCCGCTGCTGACGTTGAACACCCCCGGCTCGTGGAGGTCTTCGCGCCGGGTAAGCAGACAGTGCCAGTCGTACAGTCCCAGCAACGCCCAGACCGTTACCGCCTGCACGTCAACACCAGCAGCCCTGGCCTGCTGAGCCTGCTGCCAGACTTCGCCCAGCCACCGCTTTTGCTCGTCTTCAGTGTCGCCCAAGTGAGCCTCGGTAACAACCATCGGCAGGCCATAGCGTTGCCAGGCTTCGAGCAGCAGGCCCCCCAGCCCGGTACGCAGTTCGGGTTTTGCCCGTACCATCTCCGTATCGGCGTAATGGTGGCGCTTGTTGCCCCCGCGCGTACGAACCGGATAGGCCCGAAAATTTTCGTCGATGTACCGCTCGCTGGTTATGTAGTGATTTACCCCAATAACGGACGGCGGACAGGCATTCTCGACCATAAACCACAGGTCTTCTTCGCTGGCACCGGATCGGCGCAGAAACGTCCAGAGCGGATGATGGGGCACCACGCGCCCGCAGAGCAGGTCCCAGGTCAGCCACCGGCGTTCGTTTTCCAGCTCGGCCTGATAGCCAAGCAGCGGAGTACTGTGCGTTTTGCCCAGATCGTCGGTCTGAATCAACTGAGCATCAGGCCGTACTTTCCGGATTTCGGCCATGGCCCGGACCGTAGCCCGGCACTCGCGCAGGAGAATATCCACAAATGCCTTACGCGTTGTGCCGTGCGGATACCAGTGGCCATATAATCCGCCAAACCGGGCGGTGGTCAGCGGCTCGTTAACGGGCGTGTAGGCATCCAGCCAGGGATACCGCGCGGCTACCCGGCCGGCATAACGGGCCAGTTCGTGCTCGAAAGCGGGCGTATCGTAGGTAGCGTAACGCGGTCCGCAGCCGTGATGAACCAGCCCCGCAATGGGGCGGATGTTCAGGTCGCGCAGTCGGCTGAGCCGCTCGTCGGTCCAGTTCCAGTCCAGTTCGTCGGGATGATTGGGTGCTACGCGGTCCCAGAGTACCGGGTAGCGCAGGGTGCGGATACCTAACTCCGCAATCAGGTTCAGGTCTTCAATACGGTCGTGGTGCCCGCTGCGTTTCACCTGATCCTGATACACGTCGCCGACCCGGTTGACGGTACACTCAAGCCCTCCCCACAGGGCCATGTCTGTTTTGTGCGGAGCGTCGTATAGCTCCCACCGGTTTCGTTGTCTATTGCTCATCGGGATTTGTTGTATAGCTGTAGTTGGGCACTGCCTACAGTTGCTCAGTAGTTAGGCCTGTTCAACACTACTCCATTTACGTACGTCAATTACTTTTTCACAGGAATGAGGCAGCGGTCCGGGCCTCCGGTTTCGGCCGGGTCGGCACAGCACCGGATGAGCCGCACCTCCGTATAACAGCCAGTAAAGCCGCGCGGAATATCCCCGGAGCAACGGGACCGTTTGCTCACCAATTGACTTAATTAGCGGGCAGGCTCTGCCCGTTGGCGGTTCAGTACGAACCAATCCGGTAGCAGAAACGCAGCTACAGGGAGTGGCGCGATTCACGATTAACTGACAGCCAATGAATTATATCGCTAACCAACCAGCCCAAAGTACCAGCCGCCAGCCGCAACCGGCGAAGGCTTTCGCAACAAATAACGCTACCCCCTTTATCACCGGTCCCGACGCGGTGCAGGACCTGGTCTGTTTTTCACACCTGCGCTGGGACTTTGTTTACCAGCGGCCGCAGCACCTGTTGAGCCGCGCCAGTAAGCAGTGGCGGGTCTGGTACGTAGAAGAGCCTATCTGGCGTGATACCCTCCGGCTGGAAACCCGGCGGGTGGATGACCGGATTCAGGTGGTCGTACCGCACCTGCCGCATGGCATCGACGAACACACGGCCCTGCTGTTGCAGCGGCAACTGATTGATCAGTTGCTGGAACGCGAAAAGCTTACGGACTACATTGCCTGGTACTACACGCCGATGGCCCTTCCGTTTACCGATCATCTGAAACCGCGCCTGACCATCTACGACTGCATGGATGAGCTGTCGGCTTTTTCGGGCGCGTCTCATCTGCTGCTGGATCAGGAAGAAAAGCTCATCCGGCGGGCCGACCTGCTTTATACCGGCGGCTACAGTCTGTACGAAGCCAAACAGCACCGGCATCCGCAGGTATTTGCCTTCCCAAGCTGCATCGACGCCATGCACTTTATGCCCGGCCGGAGCGATATACCCGACCCCGACGACCAGCGCTCTATTGCCGGACCGCGCATCGGCTTTTGCGGAGTCATTGATGAGCGGCTGGACTTGCATCTGCTCGGCGAACTGGCTCAGCGCCGACCCGACTGGCAGTTCGTTATGCTGGGGCCGGTAGTGAAAATCGACCCCGCCACGCTGCCACAGGGTCCGAACCTGCATTACCTCGGCATGAAAAGCTACCGCGACCTGCCCGCTTACTTCGGCAACTGGCAGGCCGCTTTGCTGCCCTTCGCCATTAACGACGCCACGCGCTACATCAGCCCGACCAAAACGCCGGAGTACCTGGCGGCTGGTCTGCCGGTCGTCTCGACGCCTATCCGCGATGTGGTGCGGAGCTACGGCGGCTGGGGTCCGGTATTGATCGGTGATTCGGCCCCGGCGTTTGAGAAAGCCATCGAGTTTGCCCTTAACGCCGGTCAGGACAGCGACTGGAAAGCCATCGACCATATGCTAAAGGAACAGTCCTGGGATAATACGTGGCAGCAGATGCAGCGGCTCATGACAGCCCAGCTACAGGGAATTTGCACCGATCAGTAATCAGTAAATCATAGTACAGCTATGCAACCAGAAGAAATCCGGTTTGATGACTGGAAACGAATTATCATAGGTAATAACCCGCCCGAATTCCTGCTGGAAGTTTTTCTGCGTTCGGTCGTAATTCTGCTGGCCTTCCTGTTTATTGTCCGGCTGCTGGGCAAGCGCATGAACGGCCAGCTTAGCATCACTGAAATGTCGGTAATGCTGTCCTTAGGAGCCATCATTGCGCCGATTATGCAGTTGCCGGACCGGGGGATTGTGCTGGGGCTGCTGGTGCTGGTTTGCGCGTTGATCTTTCAGCAGGGGCTAACCTGGCTCGACTTTAAAAGCAAACGGTTTGAACAGGTTTCCCAGGGAAAAGAAGGCCTGCTGATTGAGGACGGCGTGCTGCAACTGGACGTGATGAAGGAGTCCCGCATTTCCCGACAGCAGGTGTTTGCGGTGCTTCGGGGTGAGAAAATCTATAATGTCCGAAAAGTGAAGCGGTTATACATGGAAGCCTGCGGAATCTTCAGTCTGTATACGGAAGACGAAGAACAACCCGGCCTGTCGACTTTCCCGGATACCGATCAGGAAGTACACAGCCTGCAGCCCGAGGCCGGACCCGCTATTGTTGCCTGCATGAGCTGCGGCAATACCATTACGGTAAAAAACAGACAGCAACCCTGCCCCGTTTGTCAGCACGTAGAGTGGACCCCGGCCGTTTGTCAACCAGAACTCAATGAAACCAAGTGATATTCAGGCCACCGACTGGCATCGGATTTTTATCGGTCAGGTACCGGCTACGTTTTATGTAGAAGTAATCATCAGGACAATCGTGGTGTATGCCATCCTGATGACGTCTATGCGCCTGATGGGCAAACGGATGGCGGGCCAGTTGAGCCGCACCGAGATGGTAGCGCTGGTTGCCCTGGCCGCTTCGATTGGTATTCCCATTATGGCCCCCGACCGGGGCTTGTTGCCGGGTGTTATCTGTGCCTTCGTGATTGTGATGGGCGAACGCATGATCTCAAGGATAACCGCTAGAAACGAAAAGGCCGAAGCCCTGATTCAGGACGAACTGGACGTACTGGTCGAGAATTCGGTGCTAAAATTAGATACCATGCTCCAGTGCCGTATCACCCGCGAACGGCTGATGGCGCAGCTTCGGTCGGAAGGGCTGTATCATTTGGGCTCGGTGAAACGCCTGTATATGGAATCCAACGGCAAGTTCTCGCTGGTCGAAAATCCCAGTCCAGAGCCAGGTTTGTCCGTCCTGCCCGAATGGGATACAAAATTCAGAAGTACCCAGAAAACCGTTCCTAACCGCCTGGTATGTGCTAACTGCGGCAACCCTAAGTCTACAGGCCAGACCGGAGATACCTGCACCAACTGCGGTAATAAGGAATGGACCCCGGCGGTGAAGTAAGCACCCACGGAACTTTCGCTCGTTCACTGTGATCGCCCACCTGCGCTACTGCTATAAATGTCTCCTTAGCCCATTTTAACAGTTGTAGTCATGCCAGCGACACCAAGAAGTTTACGAGGACTGGACTGGGTTAATCTGCTGACGGCAGATGTACGGGACGGCGTAGGGGTATACCTGTCGGTATTTTTGCTCACCGTCCGCAACTGGGACCCCGAGCAGATTGGTATCGTGATTGCCATTCCCGGTATCATTGGCATTATTGTGCAGCCGCCCGCCGGTAGCCTGATCGATCATACCACCTACAAACGGTTGTTAATCATCATTGCGTCGCTGGTTATCGCGGTCTGCTGTTATGTGGTGATTGTGAGCGGGGAATTTTACCCGATTCTGATCTCCCAGGCAGTTGTCGGTCTCACGCAGTCGGTGTACGCGCCCTGTGTTGCCGCCATGACGCTGGGTATCGTCGGACACGCCATGCTATCCCAGCGGATCGGCCGCAACGAGAGTTTCAATCACCTCGGCAATATGCTGGCCGCCATTATTTCGGGCCTGCTGGGTCGGTTCGTGTCCTACGAAGCCATCTTTTACTTCTCGATCTTCCAGTGTATCGCCCTGGTCTTTGCGGTGCTCATCATTCAGGATAAAGATATAGATCATGACCTGGCCCGGGCCGCCGACAAGGACGATACCGAAGCCGACACTTCCGGCGTGATGGCGCTACTGACGAACCGGAATATTCTGGTGTTCACCATTGCGATGGCCCTGTTTCATCTGGCCAATGCCGCCATGCTGCCTCTGGTTGGGCAAAAGATGGGTCTGGTCGACAAACAGAACTCGTCGCTTTACTTATCCGCTGCCATCATTATGGCACAGGGCGTTATGGTATTTGTCGCTTCGCGCTCGGGTAAAGCCGCCGAAAACGGGCGCAAAAAGGTCTTGCTGCTGGCCTTTTTGCTGCTGCCCGTGCGGGCTGTTTTGTTTGCGTTCATCAATAACCCGTACTGGCTGACCGCCATTCAACTGCTCGACGGCATTGGGGCGGGTATTTTTGGCGTACTGAGCATCATCATGATTGCCGATCTGAGCAAAGGCACCGGCCGGTTCAACTTGCTGCAGGGCGTTGTTTATTCCGCCATCGGTCTGGGCGGATCGGTCAGCAGTATCGTAGCCGGTATCATCGTCAAGGACTATGGCTACCCCATTGGGTTTGCGTCATTAGCCGGTATCGGCGTACTGGGCGCCCTTTTCTTCCTGTTTGTGGTGCCGGAAACCAAGGATATTCAGACACCGGCAGCCCCGGAACTGAAAGCCTACAAACCAGCCATTAAACCAATTTGACCGGCCACACCCGCACGTTTAGCCGGTCTGCCAACTGACCGGACTAATCGGCTGCTGCTGGCCGTCAGTAAGGCAGGGCTGGGTTTGCACAATTGTCTGCTCATTTTTTTAGTACCTTGTAACAGATAATGTCTTGAGCAGACACTGTAGTTACCCCTTCCCTCCCGCCCGTATGCCCCCACTCTCCAAACGACAGTTTCTGAAAACGCTGGCCGGTGCCGCTTCCCTGACGATACTCGACTGGAAACGGGCATTAGCTACGCCCCCGAATGTACTGGCCCGGCAGGACGATTTCTGGCAGCAACTTCGCACGCAATACCCCGTCACATCCGATTTTATCCAGCTCGAAAACGGGTACTATTCGCTGGCTTCCCAACCCGTTCTGGACAGTTATCAGCAGCATATCCAGCGGATCAACGCCGTGTCGTCGTATTACATGCGGACCCGGCAGACTACCGATAAATTAGCCGCCCGCACGCAGTTGGCGGCCCTGCTGGGCTGTTCCGTCGAGGAGTTGATTATCACCCGCAACACCACCGAATCGCTGGATACGGTCATTGCCGGTATCGACTGGAAATCCGGCGATGAAGCCATCATGGCCGAACAGGATTACGGTGCCATGCTCGATATGTTCAAGCTTCAGGCCCGTCGGTATGGCACCGTGAACCGGGTTGTCTCCCTGCCCAGTCACCCCAAATCAGACGCGGAGATTGTAACGCTTTACGAAAACGCCATCACGCCCCGAACCCGGCTCCTGATGGTTTGCCAGCTGGTAAACATCACGGGTCAGATTTTGCCCGTTCGGAAGATCGTGGAGATGGCGCACCGGCATGGCGTGGCGGTGATGGTCGATGGAGCGCACGCCTTTGGGCAATTAGATTTTAAAATAGCTGACCTGGGTGGGTGCGATTACTACGGCAGCAGCCTGCACAAATGGCTCGGCACGCCACTCGGCGCCGGAATTTTATACGTCCGGAAAGACAAAATCCGCCCGCTCTGGCCCGTTTTCGCCGATATGGGTTTCGCTGACGACGATATCAGGAAGCTCAACCATACCGGCACGCATCCCGTTGCTACTGATCTGGCCATTCAGGACGCCATTCAGTTTCATAACACCATCGGCATCGCCCGCAAGGAAGCCCGGCTCCGCTACCTGCAACAGTACTGGACGGCGCAGGTCCGGCAACACCCGCGCATTACGCTGAATACGCCTGACGACCCCGCCCGTTGCTGTGCTATTGCCAACGTTGGGGTATCCGGTAAAACCCCGGCCGAGCTGGCTACAGTGCTGTTCGACCGGTATAAAATTTTCACCGTGGCCATTGCCGGTGCCAGCGTGTTCGGCGTTCGGGTGACGCCCCATCTCTACACCACGACCACCGAACTGGACCAGTTTGTGAAGGCACTGCGAGAAATAGCTGGGTGAAACCAATTTTTGCGTAAACCTGCCCGACTGGTTAACTTGCCGCCAAACCGTATGGCGTGCATGAAAACGTTTATCTTTTGTTGTTTACTCCTTATCTCGTCGACTGCATTACGGGCGCAGGATGAGGCCCTGACCAAGCAAATGACCCGCGACTGGCTTAACTCGGGTGGGGCAGCAACAGCCAGCGCCAACGGGTCTGTCATGGCGATCAAAGGACCGGACCGCAAACTGCTTGGCAATGGATATCTGGACAGTACCTTCCAGACCGGCTACGTCGTTTTTTACAACAAATTACAACTCCCCGACAACCCGCCCGGTAGCGTACTCCGCGACATACCCGTCCGGCTTGACCTGAATACCAATGAGGTCGAGATTCGCACGAAAAGTCAGGGGGTACGGGTTGCTACCCTGGGTATGGTGCAGGCGCTCGGGATTCGCAGCACGGCCTCGACGGACACCAACTGGTTCGTTAACGTCCGCGAATTCAGCCTGCAGCCGGGTAGTGACAAATCGCCAACGGGCTTTTTTGAACAGGTAGCCGTTGGGCGGCTCTCGTTACTGCGCTACCACTCCCTATACCTTAAGCGGGCGAACTACAACGTAGCCATGAATATCGGCTCCCGCGATGATGAACTGGTGCAACAGACGGAATGGTACGTCGCTCGTGGTCGGCGGGTGCAGGCGTTTTCGCCGGGTAAAAAAGCGCTGATTTCTCTGATGGGCGATAAAGCGCCCGAGATAGAGGCTTACCTCAAGAGCCAGAAACCTGATTTGAAGAATCCGTCCGTCCTGAAACTTGTCTTCCTGTATTACAACTCCCTATAACCTCATGGCTTTAGAACAAACCTGGCGCTGGTTCGGCGAATCCGACCCCGTAACCCTGTGGGATGTCCGGCAGGCGGGCGCTACCGGTGTCGTTTCCGCACTTCACCAAATCCCGAACGGACGCGTATGGCCCGTAGACGACATCAAACGGCGCAAAGCCTTCATCGAACAGCATGGTCTCACGTGGTCGGTGGTAGAGAGTATACCCGTTCATGAAGCCATCAAACAACAGTCGGGCGACTTCCAGCAATACATTCAGAATTACCAGGAAACGCTGGTGAATCTGGCGCAGTGCGGCATCGACACGGTCTGTTATAACTTCATGCCGATTCTCGACTGGACCCGTACCGATCTAAGCTTCCAGCTACCTGATGGTTCACGGGCCCTGCGCTTCGACCAGACAGAGTTCTGCGCCTTCGAGGTGTATATCCTCAAGCGCCCCGGTGCCGAATGGCATTATACCGAAAGTCAGTTAACCCAGGCCAAAACGTGGCTGAGTCAGGCGAAAGAAGCCGATATCAACCGACTGACCCGCAACATCATTGCCGGTCTGCCCGGCTCGGAAGAGAGTTTTACGCTCGACGGTCTTCGCGAACAATTAGCCGCCTATCAGAATGTGAGTGACCAGACGCTCCGCGACAACCTGGCTTATTTCCTCCGCGCCATCACGCCGGTTGCCGAAGAACATGGTATCCGGCTGGCTATTCACCCCGACGATCCACCGTTCCCAATTTTGGGTCTGCCTCGCGTGGTCAGTACCGAAGCCGATGCCCGCCAGGTGCTGGCTGCGGCCAATTCACCCGCCAACGGTCTGTGTTTCTGCACCGGCAGCTACGGCGTCCGGGCCGATAACGACCTGGTCGGTATGGTCGAACGACTGGGTTCACATATTAATTTTGTTCACCTGCGTGCCACCCAGCGCGATGACGCCGGCAATTTCTACGAAGCCGACCACCTCACGGGCGACGTCGATATGTATGGTGTGATGAAGGCTTTACTAACCGAGCAGCACCGCCGACAAGCCGAAGGCCGCACGGATTACCGCTTGCCGTTCCGCCCCGATCACGGCCATCAGATGCTCGACGACCTGAAATCGGGCAAAAAGAGCAATCCCGGCTACACCGCCATCGGTCGGCTACGCGGCCTGGCCGAACTGCGCGGTCTGGAAATGGGCATCGAACGGAGTTTGTTTTCGGAAGACCCCACCCCAACCCCTCCCCGTTAGGGAGGGGCTTCATTGGATTAGATACCAGTAGCTAAGGGTTAAAGCCCCTCCCTAACGGGGAGGGGTTGGGGTGGGGTCTTCCCAACTCTTTCAAAATGGCGTCGGTATCCTCGCCCGTTAGCGGGGCAGGCCAGGCGGGTACGGCGGGTGTTTCGGAGAATTTCAAGGGGACGCCGATGCTGCGGTACGTACCCACTACGGGATGTTCTTCGGTCAGAATCATCTGCCGGGCCTGTATCTGGGGGTCTGCTTCGAGATCAGTTAGGTCATAAACCGGCGAAATAGGCAGATCGTTAGCCATGCCAAACGCTACCCAGTCAGCTTGAGGCTTCGTAACGAATAGGGCGCTTACGTGTTGCTTGGCCTCGGTCAATTCAGTCTCGCTGGCAGGAGCCTGAAACAGCTCCCAGTCCAGATGATTCGTGAGCTGGCAGAATTTCAGCCAGAATTTAGCTTCCAGCGCGCCCAACGCCACCCATTTACCATCCTGACACGGGTACACCCCGTAGTTTGGCAACCCACCGGACAATGGTGCCCGGCCACGGGTAACCGGACTGGCCGCTCCTCCGTTCAGCAACGCAAACACCGACGATAGCAATGGCATCGCTCCATCAGTCATGGCCACATCGACGTGTTGACCGACACCCGTTTGCTGCCGGGCCAGTACCGCCGAAAGTGTCGCTATCACGGTCATGTATGAGCCACCTGCCACATCGGCGACCTGTACACCCAAGGGTTCGGGCGGACCGTCGGTGGCTCCGGTCAGGCCCAGAATACCGGTCGAGGCCGTGTAGTTGAGGTCGTGTCCGGCCAGTCGGGCGTAAGGTCCGGTTTGGCCGTAGCCCGTGACTGAAACGTAGATAATTCGGGGATTTACGGCGCGGGCGGCTTCGTAACCGATGCCTACTTTATCCAGAAAACCGGGCCGAAACTGCTCCACAACGATATCGGCGGTGCGGACGAGATCGAAAAACAGACGACGGCCTTCCTCGGTGTGAATGGCTAACCACATACTACGTTTAGAGCGGTTCAGGGCCAGATAATGCACCGACTCGCCGTTGAGATGGGGCGGAAACTGCCGGACGTAGTCGGGAGACTTTGGGTCTTCGAGTTTGATAACTTCCGCGCCCATATCGGCCATCAGCATGGTACCGAGCGGACCGGGCAGCAGACGAGTAAGGTCCAGAATACGAAGCCCCTGCAATGGGCCGGTGGTAGGTTTACGGGTTGATAGCATCGTTCCGGCGCACCGGCTAATTGTTATGATTTCTATGCCCTAAAAATGATCTTTTTAATCATAACGATCATAAAAATCAGCGTTCTATTTACCTTTGCGCCATGATTCGCCAACAGGCCGCTTCCTCTTTCTTCCGACATCGCCGTCTTCATCACGGTCGGTAATGGCATGCCCTTTCGGGATTGCCCCGCATCACCCCTGCATTTTCCTTATTTTTACCGCAAAAACTGTTTTATCCGTAAGCTATTGACTTACGGCTATCGACTATCGACTCCTATTTTATGACTTCTATTCGGATTGCCCTGCAAAAGTCCGGCAGGCTTAGTGAAGACTCTTACCAGCTTTTTAAGGAATGTGGTATCCGGTTCGATTACGGCACCGGAAAACTTAAATCGGTCTCCTCCAACTTCCCGGCCGAATTCCTGTTCCTGCGCGACGATGACATTCCCGGTTATGTCGAGGATGGCGTGGCCGATCTGGGCATTGTGGGCGAGAATGTAGCCGTCGAACTGGGTAAAAATGTCGACACCGTCTACCGGCTGGGTTTCTCCAAATGCCGCCTGTCCATCGCCATTCCGCGCGGAGATTCGTATGCGCAACTATCTGACCTGAACGGGAAAAACATCGCGACATCGTACCCAAATCTATTGGGACAATATTTGGCCGGGCAGGGCGTCAACGCTAACATTCACGAGATTAGTGGGTCAGTGGAGATTGCGCCAAGCATCGGACTGGCCGAAGCCGTCTGCGACATTGTCAGTTCGGGCAGTACGTTGCTTAGCAATGGCCTGAAAGAAGTCGAAACCATCTTCCGCTCCGAAGCCATCCTGATTACCCACCCAAATTTGCCTACCGAAAAACAAGATCTGTTAGACAAACTGTTGTTCAGGATGAAGGCTGTACAGGCCGCAAAAAATAACAAATACATTATCCTGAACGCTCCTAACGACGCTATTTCGGCTATTGCGGCTCTATTACCGGGTATGAAAGCCCCCACGGTTACGCCATTAGCCACAGCGGGCTGGAGTTCCATGCAGTCGGTGATTAACGAAAACGCATTCTGGGAAAACATCGAAGCCATCCGGGCTGCCGGTGCGGAGGGTATTCTGGTGATGCCGATTGAAAAGATGATCAACTAATGGCACGTAATGGAACGCGGATTAGGCGGATGCCTGCGGCAGCGCGGATAAGAGCGGGTTTCTTTTTTAAGTATAGCAGAAATAAGAGATCCGTTTTCATCCGCGCTGCCACAGGCATCCGCCCAATCCGCGTGCCAAACCACCCACCACATGGAGCTACTACACAAAGACCTGACTGATGCCATCATTAAAACATATTACGCCGTATATAATGAACTCGGTTATGGGTTTCTCGAAAAGGTCTACCAAAACTCATTGTATTTGGAATTACAGGCAAAAGGGTTTTCGGTAGAAGCCCAAAAACAGATAAAGGTTTATTACAAAGGCATCCCCGTTGGCGATTATTACGCTGATTTAGTCGTTAACGGTCTGGTTATTTTAGAATTAAAAGCGGCTGACGCCATCGTTGAAGAATTTGAGGGCCAACTGCTTAATTACCTGCGTGGTACAGATAAAGAGGTTGGTTTGTTGCTAAACTTTGGCAGAAAGCCGGAGTTCAGACGCAGAGTTTTCGAAAACTCAAGAAAGAGCCTTCCCCAATAATTTATTTACGCCAGCTATCTATCTAAAAATCTGTCTTTATCCGTGCTGCCGCAGGCATCCGCCCAATCCGCGTTCCGTCAACATGAAAATAATCCCCTTTCCCAGCCGCACCGAGTGGCCCGCCTTACTGGCCCGGCCCATGCAGTCGTCGGCGCAGATCGAATCGGTTGTGGCCCCAATCCTGGAGCAGGTACGCACCGGGGGCGATGCAGCGCTCACCGACCTGGCCGCCCGATTCGATAAGATTGACTTTACCGGCACACCACTTTCTAATGCCGACCTCGATGCAGCCGAAGCTGAGTTGAGTGATGAGTTGAAAGCGGCCATCCGGCAGGCTTACCAGAACATCCGGCTCTTTCACGAAGCGCAAAAACAGCCGGTTGACAAGATCGAAACTATGCCGGGTGTGGTGTGCTGGCGTCGGAGCATAGGCATCGAAAAGGTGGGCATTTATATTCCGGGGGGAACAGCGCCGTTGTTCTCGACGGTATTGATGCTGGGTGTACCGGCGCAGCTGGCGGCTTGCCGCGAAATTGTGCTGTGCTCACCGAGCAATCACCCGGCTATTTACTACGCGGCTAAACTGGTCGGTGTAACCAAAATATTCCGTATTGGCGGGGCGCAGGCCATTGCCGCACTGGCGTATGGTACAGAGAGTATTCCGCAGGTGTACAAGATTTTCGGGCCGGGTAATCAGTACGTTACAGCCGCCAAAATGCTGGTGGCTAAAGAGGGCGTCGCCATTGATATGCCCGCTGGCCCGAGCGAAGTAGCCGTTTATGCCGATGATTCTGCTGTACCCGCCTTTGTGGCCGCTGATCTGCTATCCCAGGCCGAACACGGTGCCGATAGTCAGGTGCTGCTGGTATCGACGAGTAAAAAACTGGTGAACGCCGTCAACCTGACGCTGGGTACGCAGTTAGACAAGTTACCCCGACGTGATATGGCCGCTAAGGCTATAGACAACAGCAAAGCCATTCTGGTCGACACGCCCGATGAAGCCATCGACCTGCTGAATCAATATGCCGCCGAACACCTGATTCTGAGCGTTGAGAATGCAGAAACCGTCGCTGAACGTATTATCAATGCGGGGTCTATTTTTCTGGGTAATTACACGCCCGAATCCGCAGGCGACTATGCCTCGGGTACCAACCACACCCTGCCCACGAATGGATACGCCCGGGCGTACAGTGGCGTGTCGCTGGATAGCTTCGTCAAGAAGATCACCGTGCAGCATATCACGCCGGAAGGCCTGCGCAACGTGGGGCCAGTGGTCGAGGCTATGGCCGAAGCGGAGTCATTGCTGGCCCACAAGCGGGCAGTTAGCATACGGCTGGCGAGTTTGGCTGAACAATGAGCGTTACTTTTCAGCCACTCACACCCGACGATGCTCCGCTGCTGAGCGACGTCGCCCTGCGTTCGTACCGGCAGCACTACCTGCACCTCTGGCATGACGGGGGTTCTTGGTACATTGACCGTTGCTTCACCGTCGACGGACTTCGGCAGGAGATGGCCGACCCGAACAGCGCGTGGTTTATGGTGTATCAGAATAATGAACCCGTCGGCTTTATTAAACTAAATATCAACAAGCCGCTCGATGGTGATGAGTCAGTCAATGCGCTGGAACTTGAACGCATCTATCTGGTTCGGGAAGTGACAGGGCAGGGCGTCGGTAAAGCGGCTTTACAATTTGTATTTGATTACGCCCGGCAACTCAATAAGACCCTGGTTTGGCTGAAAGCAATGGACAGTAGCACCGATGCCATTGCTTTTTATGAGCGGATGGGCTTTGTTCAGTGTGGTACCTACCAACTTGACTTCGCGCAAATGAAGGCCGAATTCAGGGGAATGGTCGTGATGAAAAAGATTTTACAGAACGGGCCTGTCCCCTGACAACGCTTCAGTAGGTTTACTCCATCAAGTTTGCTAACCGATTCTTTCGTAACATTATCTAATGAATTCATTTGATTTAGCGGCTCTGCTCCGTCCCCACATCCTTTCTCTGACACCCTACTCCTCCGCCCGCGATGAGTACACGGGTAAAGAAGGCGTGTTTCTGGATGCGAACGAAAACCCGCTCGGTTCTACCACGTCAACCGGCGATTACAACCGCTACCCTGACCCGTATCAGGCAGCCATCAAAAACCGGCTGGCACCAATCAAGGGTGTCCGTCCATCCCAGATTTTCCTGGGAAACGGCTCCGACGAACCCATCGACCTGCTGGTACGGGCTACCTGTCGGCCCGGTAAAGACTCGATCCTGATTGTGCCGCCCACATATGGCATGTATGAAGTGTCGGCAGGGATCAATGATGTCGAACTCATCAAAGTACCGCTCACGGCCGACTTCCAACTGGATACCGACGCGGTACTGGCGGCTGTTCAGCCCACGACCAAGCTAATTTTTATCTGTTCGCCCAACAATCCGTCTGGTAACCTCATCGACCGGGAATCCATCCGGCGGGTGATCGAAGCGGCTGATCATTCGCTCGTAATTGTGGATGAAGCCTATATCGACTTCGCCAGGGAGCCGTCGTGGCTTACCGAACTGAACCGCTACCCGAACCTCGTAGTACTGCAAACGTTCTCGAAGGCGTGGGGCCTGGCCGCGCTCCGGCTGGGTATGTGTTTTGCGTCGGAAGAACTGATTCGGGTGATGAACAAGATTAAACCGCCCTATAATATCTCCGCTCCTACGCAGGCACTGGCATTGGACGCCCTGAGTCACGAAGCCAATAAGAACGCGATGGTCGCGCAGATACTGACTAAACGGACTACGCTGGCGAAGCAACTGGCCGAATTACCGATTGTACAGCATATTTATCCGTCTGACGCTAACTTTTTACTCGTTAAATTTGAGAATCCGAAAGCGGTGTTCGATTACCTCATCAGTAAACAGGTGATTGTCCGCGACCGCTCACGGGTAATTTTATGCGACGGTTGCCTGCGGATCACAGTGGGCACAGCGCACGAAAACCATCAATTGTTAACCGTGCTTCAATCGTTCACCCAAACCGTAGCTGCCTGATTCCATGACCAATCGTTTTCTGTTTTTAGTATTGTTGTTAGGGGTATTGAGTGGGTTTGAGCAGGCATCGGCACAGTACAATAACTGGGCCGTCGGCTTCCGCATCGGCGAACCGTCGGGCATCAACATCCGCAAATACTTCGGCGACAGTCACGCCTTTGACCTTAACATCGGCACGTACGGCGGTCTTTACGGCACCACCCGCGACTACCGGCAGGGGAAATATAAAACGGTGGGCCTTAGCTTACAGGGGCATTACTTATGGCACGACCGCATCCTGGGTCAGGATGATTTGCGGGGATATTACGGCTTCGGTGGCCAGATTAACAGCCGTCGCTACTACCCGGATAACCTGAGCAGTCAGCAAACCACGTTTGTCAGCGAAACATCGCTCGGAGGGTCTGCCGTGGCGGGGGCCGAATATTTTCTTAAAAACAAGCCCCTGTCCATTTTTATAGAAGGTGGCCTTTACGCCGAAGTCCTGCCCGTACCGCTGTACTTCAATGTGCAGACCGGGCTGGGAATACGGTATAATTTTTAAAATCGGTCAGTCAGGTGGAGAAGTCGGTAAGTGCTTCGCGTTGGACAACTTACCGACTTGGCGCAGCCACTTATTAACTAACCGACTCCCTCCCCATGTTCAAAATATACAGTTCTTCGGCCGGGTCGGGAAAGACGTATACACTCACCAAAGAGTACCTAAAGCTCGCGCTGCAGCCGAAAAAAAACGACGGCTACTTTAAGCACATCCTGGCCATTACGTTCACCAATGCAGCGGCCAACGAGATGAAAGAGCGGATTCTGACGGAATTACGCCGGTTTGCCGAAGGCGAATCGACTCCGCTGCTGGCCGATTTGATTAAGGAACTGCACGGCATCGGACCCGACGATGCGGCTTTCGACACCGTCCGCGCCGAAGTCTGCAACAAGGCAGAAGCCGTTTTCAGAACCATTCTGCATAGTTACTCCGACTTTTCGGTGACGACCATCGACTCGTTTACGCAGCGGCTGGTGACGGCGTTTACGGATGAGTTGGGCCTCCCCTACTCGTTTGAGGTCGAGATGGAAACCGACGAGGTGCTCGAACTGGCGACCGATCAGTTGCTGGAGAAAGCAGGGCTGGACCAGATGGATGAGATCACGGATATCCTGAAGCAGTACTTTGAGGAAACCGCTACCGAAGGGCAAAGTTGGAATGCGCTGCCCGGTGAACTGCGAAATTTCGGCAAAAACCTCGTTTCCGATCAATACTACGAAGCCATCAACCGCATTGCCGAGCTGACACCGGGCGATATTCGCACCATTCGGCGGCAGATGCGCGACTTTGTTAAGAATGCCGAAACCCAGATTGGCCGCGCCGGGGCCGATGCCTGGCAACTCATATTGTCCAACGGGCTGACCGTCGGCGACTTCAAAGGCGGCAAAAATGGCATCGGTGCTTATTTTGAAGGTGTGGCCAATGGTGAGCCATTCAAGAATGTCGGCAAAACGCATCTGTCCGCCATTGAGGATGATGAGTGGTACACCAAAACAACCAAAATGCCCGTTCAGGGGGCTATTGACTCCATTGCTGACGCAATGAAGAATTACTTTATTGCTATTCAGGCCACCCGGCAACAGGTCAATTTATTGAACTGCCTGATTCCCCATCTTCAGAAACTGTCCTTGCTGAAGCAGATTCGCGCGGAATTTGATGCCTTACTTCGCAAAGATGGGCGGGTGCATATTTCAGAGTTTAACAAGAAGATTCAGGCCATTGTAGCGACCGAACCCATGCCGTTCATCTACGAACGGCTCGGCAACAAGTACTTCCACATCCTGATTGACGAGTTTCAGGACACGTCGCGGATGCAGTTCGCCAACCTGCTCCCCCTGATCGAAAACTCACTGGGTTTTGCCAATTTCAACCTCGCCGTGGGCGACGGCAAGCAGGCCATCTACCGCTTCCGGGGGGGCGACATGGATCAGATTGTGTCGCTGCATCAGCAGGATTTAGCCAGTCTGCGCGACGCTCACGGCACCGGCTGGACCACCGACCGCATTAAGGGGCTCGACGGTCATCTGGAAAGCGAAGTGCTGGGCGTTAACTGGCGAAGTGCCGAGCCGATTGTAAGGTTCAACAACCAGTTTTTCGAGTTCGTTGCCCGTTCGTTTGATCAGGAACACGGCAAGATTGCGGACGTTTTTGATGTTCTGCAGGAGTTTCATCAGAAACCGTCGCCGAATGCCCGGCCGGAAGCTCATATTCAGATTGACTTTGTGCAGGCAACGGGTCAGGATTCAGAAGGTGAGGGCGATGAAAAAGACCTGACCGCCGTGATGCTGGACAAAACGCTGGCGCACATCCAGAAAGCACTGGCCGACGGATACAGCTACAAGGACATTGCGGTATTATGCCGCAAAAAGAATCAGGCCAAAGCGTTAGCCAACGCACTAAACGCCCAGGGTATCCCGCTGGTTTCGGCTGATTCGCTGTCCCTGCAATTCTCGGACCCGGTCAAATGGCTCATTGCGTTGATGAGCCTGCTAAACCGCCCCGACCAGAAACTGCTGCGCTATGAGCTACTGTACCTGTTCTGGCGGGTCATCAAAGGACAGTTTCCTGACGATGCGCAAACCGAAGTGCTGCGTACCATCGCCGAGGCCGACACCGTCGCCGACGTTTATGATTACCTGAATGAGGAAGGTTACGTGCTGGACGCCAACGCCCTGAGTCAGCTGAATGTCTATGAACTGGCCGAGACGCTGACCCATCGGTTTGGGCTATTCGATCAGACCGTTCACCACCCGTTTCTGTTCCGCTTTCTGGACGAAGTGCTAACGTTCAACAACCGCCAAAGTGGTCACCTGGCCGATTTCCTGCTGTATTGGGAATCCGTGCAGGGAAAGGTTTCGGTGGGTGCCGATGCCGCGACCAATGCTGTTAGCATTCAGACCATTCACAAGGTCAAGGGTCTGGAATATCCGGTGGTCATTATTCCGTTTGCCAACTGGCAGGTCGATCCGATGCCGGGTAGCTCGATCTGGCTCGATCTCGAACACAGCCTGAACGATTCGCTGCACCTTACCCGCAGTGATGGCCAGGTAGTGAAACTGACCAACAGCCCGGTTAATCTGAATCGAAACCTGCTGGACACCAACGAAACGGTGGCAGCACAATACACCGAAGAAGTCACGCGGACCTTCATCGAGAATCTGAACCTATTGTATGTAGCCTTTACGCGTCCGACCGACCGGATGTACATTATCAGCGAGCGCAAGGATTTTTCAAAAGAAGGAAAAAAGAAAAACGTGGCCTACTGGCTGCACAAGTACTTAAAAGAGAGCGACTCTGTTTTGCAGTGCGGCTGCCGCTGGGACGAGGGCATCTCTACCTACGTGCTGACCGATTGCGTAAGGGCATTTGAGCACAATAAACACAAACCCACAACGCGCGAGATTGTGATTGGGCAGGTGATCAGCGGCTCGCGGGGGCAGGAACTGCAACTGCGCCGACAGGCAGACCGCGTTTTCGACGTGCAGACGTTTGCCATCACCCGCGAGCGCGACCGCAAACTGAGCGCGGCCCTCAGCCTGATTCTGGGACCGGACTGCATCGACAAAACCCTGCGCCGATTAGTGAGCGAAGGCGTAGTACGTTTAGTTGAGTGCACCGAACTACGGGAGCGGCTGACCCAGATTGTCTACCATCCCGAACTGGCTGAGTTGTTCAACGACCGGCTCCGCATCGACACGGACCGAAGCATTTTAAGCCGAAATAAACTGCACAAAGCACCGCACCGCGTGGTATACCGGCCCGATGGCAGCGTAATTTTAGTACAATACGAAAGCGATCCGGCGACGGCTGTTGCCGCAGCCTTCCCTGACGACGAACCGGATGCATTGTTGCCGAACGATCCGGCTAAGATTCTGCACTACTTCACGAACTTGTACCGCGAGATGGGTAACGCCGAAGTAGAGGGCCGCCTGGTTTACCTGAAAGCCATCGGACCAGAAGTGGTTCGGGTAGTGTGACCCCTCCCCGTTAAGGAGGGATCAACTTCTGGAATTGACTTGCAATACTTATCGACTTATCCTTGAAACAGCTCCATTCCTTACTCGTAATCATCCCGTTTTTCATCCAGTCGCTGACGGGTCAGGCGCAAACAACTCCCTCTCCCTATGAACTCCGCACCGGTCGGGAAGCGGCAATACTGGGGGTTGGCTTAGCATCGGTGGGTGCGTCAGTAGCCTTCGGAGATCATCTGGAACCACTTTCAACATCGACTGTTGCTGCGCTGAACCGACAGTCAGTGAACGCCTTTGATCGGGGAGCTACCTACCACTGGTCCAAATCGGCGGATGGGTTGAGCAATGTCACCTGGATTGGTACGGTGGCCGCTGTTGGTGCCGTGGCGATAACTCCCAATGCCCGGCAGGATTTTAAAACGGTGGGGTTGATGTACATCGAAACGGTACTTCTTGCTAATGGCGTCGAGCGATCCGTGAAGAACCTGACCGAGCGCAACCGCCCCTATCTGTACAATCCCAACGCACCGATAGACGACAAACTGACTAAAGATGCCCGCCGGTCGTTTTTCTCCGGTCATGCGACCAATGCGTTTGCATCGGCGGTATTTGCGTCGGAGGTATTTCGGCATTACTACCCCAACTCCCGTTTGAAACCTGTTGTCTGGATTGGTACGCTGGGGCTTGCCACGGCCACCTGCTTCCTGCGCTACGAAGGCGGGCTACACTACCCTACTGATTTAATCGCCGGAGCTGCCTTCGGATCGTTGGTTGGCTGGGGAGTTCCGAAACTGCACGAAGTAAAAGCCCGGACTTCTGCGTTGAAGCAACTTGATATTCAACCCTGGAGCACCGGACAGGCGAATGGTTTATATGTACGCTGGACGCTAAAATGAGGTATCTTTGTTACCTCTCAGACGAACAAGCCGATGATTACCGAATACATACAGGCTGCACTCAGAAAAGCGCATTATGAGCTGGAAGAGGGCACATATTATGGCGAAATACCAGGTTTTGGCGGCATCGTCGCTTATGGTGACTCTCTGGAATTATGCCGCGAACAATTAATTGATGTGCTGGAGGGCTGGCTGATTGTAGGCATCAGACATGGACACTGGTTACCTGTTATTGACAGTATAGACCTTAACCCCGTCATTGAAACCGCTTAATATGCCCCCCTTAAAGCCCATCAAGCGTTCTGATTTGATTAAACTTCTACGAAAAGCTGGTTTTGACGGACCCGAATCGGGTGGCAAACATCAATTTATGGTTAAAGGCTCACTTAAACTTACTATTCCCAATCCTCACCAGGGAGAAATTAGCGCAGGGCTTTTGAACCGCCTGCTTAAACAGGCTGCTATAAGCTCTGAAGAATGGCAAAAATTACTCTGAAATGACCAAGATTACCGACCACATCCGTAACGCCGATGGCAAACCCATTTTCTCCATTGAGGTAATCCCGCCAATCAAAGGCGATAGCCTGAAGAGTCTGCTGGACAACATCGAACCGCTGATGGAGTTTAAGCCGCCGTTTATCGACGTGACGTATCACCGCGAAGAATACATCGAACAACCGCAACCCGACGGCACCATCCGTAAAATCGTGACCCGTAAGCGGCCCGGCACGGTCGGGATCTGTTCGGCTATTATGCACCGCTTTGGCGTCGATCCGGTGCCGCACGTGCTTTGTGGCGGCTTCTCACGCGATGAAACCGAAGACTTCCTGATCGACCTGCTCTACCTCGGCATCGACAATGTACTCGTGCTGCGCGGTGACCCGGCCAAGCCGTTCAAGACTTTCAAGGCGAAGGAAAACGGCTATTCATACGCCAGTGAACTGGTGGAACAGGTGGCTTCCATGAACAAAGGGCAGTATCTGCACGAAGAAGATACGGAACTGGCCCCGAGCGATTTCTGCATTGGTGCGGCCGCCTATCCCGAAAAGCACTTTGAAGCCGAAGATCACGAAATTGACTTCCAGTATCTCAAGCAGAAAGTCGATAAGGGAGCGGATTACCTGGTAACTCAGATGTTTTTCGACAATCAGCGGTATTTCGACTTTGTCAATAAATGCCGGGCTCATGGCATCACCGTACCTATCATTCCGGGTCTGAAACCTCTCAGCACCCGCAAACAACTGGACATTCTACCCCGGCTGTTTCACCTGGAGATGCCCGCCGACCTGGTGAAAGCCGTCGAAAACTGCGAAAATGATGCGCAGGCCCGGCAGGTGGGTGTGGAGTGGTGCATACAGCAGTGCCGCGAACTGGTAGCCGCCGGTGCACCGGTGCTTCATTTTTACACCATGGGCAAATCTGACAATGTGATGAAGATTGCCCGCGAATTATTTTAGCGATTTTTACAGTATCGGCGACCCGGAGCCAGACCGCCGATACGGTTCAACGTTTTCAGTCAAACCCTACGCCTATGCGACCTCTCCTGACTCTCCTGTTCCTTACCTTTTTTATCCAGGCTCGCGCCCAGACAACCGATGAGAAAGCCGTACTCGACACGGAAACCCGCCGGTTTGCGGCTCAGGTGAGTAAAGACGTGGCCGTACTGGAGCAAACCCTCGCGCCCGATGTCATCTACGTTCACTCCACCGGCGTCATCGATAATAAGCAATCCTACATTGATGCCATCCGGTCTGGTAAATCCAATTACACGGCTATTGAAGCCCAGGAACAGAAAATCAGGCTATACGGAAATACGGCCATCATCAACGGCGTGTGTGCGGTGAAGATGAACAACGACAATAAACCCACCGAATTCAAACTGCGGTACACGGATGTGTACATCAAAAAGGGCAGTCAGTGGCAGTTGGTATCGTGGCAGTCGCTGAAACAGTAAACAGTCGGTAAGTTGATAAGTCGGTAAGTCAGTAAGTCAGTAAGTGCTTCGCTACTGGGTACTTACCGACTTATCAACTTACCGACTTACTGACTATCAATGGCAAACAACGCCCGCAATTCTGTGGCTTCCTCGGGTTTCATGCGGCCTGCCAGCACCAGTCGTAGCTGCCGCCGACGCAGGGCACCGTCGAATCGTGTCTTTTCTTCATCGGTTTCGGGAATTACGCCCGGTACTTCAATAGGCCGACCGCTCTGGTCAACGGCGACAAAGGTGTAGTAGGCATTGTTGGTACTGACTCGCACACCCGCCGGAATATCTTCAGCCCAGACGTCGATAAACACTTCCATCGACGAGTTAAACGCCCGCGTTACCTGCGCTTTCATCGTGACGATATTACCCAGTTTGATGGGTTCGGCAAACGACACGTTATCCACCGACGCCGTGACGACAATACGGTTTGAATGTTTCTGGGCGGCAATAGCAGCCGCGATGTCCATAAAATGGAGCAGTCGGCCACCCATCAGGTTATGCAGCGTGTTGGTATCGTTAGGCAGCACCATTTCGGTCATCACCGTAATGGATTCACTGGCAAGCTTTGGTTTTGGCATGAGACAGATGCGGTTTTCTGGCCGCAAAGGTAACAGTAACAATTCCATCATTCCATTAGCAGACGACTTAAGTCGTCTGCTAATGGAATGATGGAATTGTTACTCAATATCACCCGATTTCCGTGTGATTTTACTGGCTCCGGTAGCGTTGGAACTCAGCGAGCGCACCGCGCCCATTTCGGCGGAACTGGCACCGGTGGCATCTACCTCAGCGCGGTCGATGGCCATATCGGTCGCATCTAACTTGCAGGCTCCGGTCAGGTTCGCCGTGAACTGATTGGCGCGGCCCTGCAACCGGGCGCTCGATCCGCCCGTCAGCGCCAGTTTCAGGGTCGTAGCCGTCGCATTGATGTCAGCGACACAGGCTCCGGTCAGTTCTACGTCCAGCAGTTTCTGAATGCTGAAGCCCGAAATCTTCGCCTGTGAGGCCCCCGTCAGGCTAACTTTTTCGACCGCTGGCATGGTAATGGTCAGGCCGATACGGTCGCGGTCGCTCCAGTTAAACATCCCGTTACGCTCCACGTACGCTTTCAGGGTATTTCCATCAACCTCTACTTTCACATCCTTAAAATCCTGGTCCCGGCCTTTGGCTACCACGTTGAAGCTGTCGCCCGGCACTACATTGACCACGAATGCCCCGGCGATATTGATATTTGTAAAGTTTTTCACGGCAAACTGACGACTGGCTTCATCGGATACATTATCGAAATCCGTCGTTATATCCATTTCGTCCGATTCATCACGGCTCGCGTCTGAATCGGTATCCTGATCGCGGGGGAAGTTGATACAAACCAGTTCGTCGGCTGCGGTGATCTTCCAGAGGCTTTTTTCCATCCGGTCGAGTTCGGTTGAGCTAAAGCGGTTGGTGATGAAATCGGCAAACCGTTTGGTCATGCGGAAAGGCTTTTCGTAAGGGATAAACAGGTCCATTCGCAGCTCCTGATCACGGAAGCGGGCTTTACCGGTAATGTCAAACTCATCGTTGAACCGGAGGGTCGAATCTTTCTGCACGACTGTATAGCGAATCGCACGGGCGTTGGCTTCGGCCTCATTCCGGTTACGGCCCCGCGCCTGAAACTGCTCCACCAGTTTGAGTTGAGGGCCGGAATAGCCTTTCAGTTCGAGCCGGGGCCGGAAATCAGAGTCCGTATCGGCGAAATCGAGCATCGGCGTATTGGCAATCGTAAATAACTTCGTCTCCTCTACCGTACCTTTTTTACGGAACTCATTCACGATAGACGGCACCGTTATGGCCAGAATCAGAATACTGACCAGCCAGATGCCTAAACCCGTTAGTACAGTACGACTGCTGAACAGCGGACGTCGGGTGATGAGCGTCAGGCCCAATACACCCAGACCAAGGCTGGGCATCAGGCCAGCCAGAAACGCAGCCAGCACCATCAGGGGATTCAGATCGTAGCGAAGCAGTTCAAAGGGAACATCCATATTCCCGGTATGAACGCCCGTGTACATACCCAGCCCGGCTCCCAGCATCACCATGCACGCAATGGTTAAAGAGGCTGCCACCATCAGAATGATAATGCCCGCAAACACCCGGATTACCGAACCCAACCCGCCCACTACCGGACCAAGCACCCGGCCCAGACCGGCAAACAGCATGGCGATTACGCGAAAGGGGAACAGCAGCACTTTGGTAACTCCGTTTTCTTCGGGACCATCGCTCAGGTGCAGGTTCGTTTTAATGGATTGTTCGATGTTAGTCAGCGTGATGGGCCGCCCCTGCATCTCCATCTTCTCGGTGAGTGATTTAGCCGTTGGGGCAATCATCCAGAGGACTAAATAAGCCAGCAGACCCACACCGAAGAACACAATGCCCAACACAAACGCCAGCCGGACCAGCCCGGTATCAACGCCGAAGTACGCAGCCAGGCCCGAGGCTACACCCCCGAGTACTTTATCGTCCGGGTTGCGGAAAAACTTCTTCACCGACTTATCATCTTCCAGCGTACTGGAGCCGGGGAAGGCAATCCACATGGCAATGTAGGCCAGCACCGTGAACCCCGACAGGCTGCCGAAGAACCCGTCGCCCCTGTGATTACCGGCCGAGCCGTTCAGAGCGGGCAGGCCAACCACTAAAGCAACGAAGCTCAGCCGCACCCAGACCGGGTCGATGTTGAAGTAATTGGCAATGCCCGAAGCGACGCCCCCGATGGTTTTCCGGCGTAAATCGCGCACCAGCCGCCTGGGTCCCTGCGGATACGCCGTTTGCTGCGAGCCCGCGCCGGGATTGTACTGCGATTGAGTTCCGGTTTGGTAGGACCCGCCCGGCTGTGGCCCGGCCTGACGCGGCCCGGCCTGGCGCGGCCCGTTACTATACCCGGAATTAGACGATTCAGCTTTGGCGGTTTGCGGTTCTTTGGCGAAAACATCCTCGTCCTCAACGGCTTCAAAGTCGGCAACGGTACCCATAGCGCCAACGAGTTCGTTAACGTCTTCGAGGGTAACGACCTGCGAACCGGCCAGTTTCTGCTTGGCCAGGAGTTTTTCGGCAACCCGGTTCTCGATATCGGTCACAATTTCCTGACTGTCTTCATAAGTCGAGAAATACTGCTGTATCGAGGACAAATATTGTTTGAGCTTTTCATAGCCGTCCTCTTCGATGTGGAAGATGACCCCGCTGATATTGATGCTAACGGTCTTTTTCATGGCTTTCGATAGACTGGATACCTGATCCGGCCTGTTGGTTAAGAGGGCTTAGCGATTAGGTAAATCGGTGGTTGATGGGGTGATTGGCGTATACTGGTCGCTGGCGGTTTTGCCCAAGGAGCCTTCGCCGTTGGCGGGTGTACTGTGCTGCGCCGTTTTCGAGACAATCGAGTTGACCGATTCGGCCAGTTCCTGCCAGGTGTCATTCAGGGCAGTCAGCGACGACCGACCCAACTCAGTCAGAATATAATATTTACGCGGTGGACCCGACGTAGATTCGACCCATTTATAATCGAGCAGACCGGCGTTTTTAAGCCGGGTCAGCAACGGGTACAGGGTACCTTCGACCACCATGATGCGGGCCGAGGTCAGTTCTTCCAGCATGTCGGAGGCATACACCTCTCCCCGCGAAATAATGTGTAAGATGCAGAATTCCAGAATGCCCTTTCGCATCTGGACCTGCGCGTTCTCGATGTTCATTGTTACTGATGATTAGCGGTGGCCGGGTAATTGAACAGGTCAAAGGTAGGAAAAGGTACTATGCAATGCAAAGTAGTTGGTAAGAAATATAGATTTTTGGGATTACCGGCGTTAATCCGTGATAAGTTGCTGGTTCTGACCGGACGAATGGAGTATAGAAATCACTACTTTTGAACGAACCCAACGTCGACTTGCTTCACCAAATGCCATATTTTGAAAATATGGCATTTGGTGAAGCAAGTCGACGGAAGTATGACCCACCGTTCTTAATGCGTTTAGTCCTTATCCTCCTGCTTTTCCCATTTCTCAACAGTTCCCTGAACGCGCAATCAACTGGCCATGAGTGGATACGACCGGGACAGGCTTACTGGAAAATACCCATCGCCCAAACGGGTCTCTACCGAATTACCTATGCCGACCTGAGCAATGCCGGTGTACCGGTCAGTTCCCTAAATCCCAACCGGCTACAGCTCTTTCACCGGGGAAAGGAGCAGGCTGTTTTTGTTTCCGGCGACAGCGCCGGACGCCTGGCAGCTCATGATTTTATTGAATTCTACGGGCAGCGCAATGACGGTACGCTGGACTCAATGCTGTACCGTCCGGCCATGTCGGAGCAGCCGCTCGGGATGCCGCATCCGTACTACAATCTCTTTTCCGATACCACTGCTTATTTCTTGACCATTGGCTCCGAAAACGGTCGGCGCATGGCTACGGTGCGCGATACAGTAACAGTTGGCCTTAGCCGCGAGCCGTTCGTCTGGTCCGAGACGCTCCGGTTGTTCACGGAGTCGTATCCGGGTTATGCGGCCGGGTTAGCCAATAAAACGGAGAGCAGCTATTTCGAGCGGGCCGAAGGCTACACCGGCCCGATTCTACAGAAGAATCAGTTGGCGGACCAGTTCATTTTCCTGACCGCGCCTTACCGGCCCGGGCCTCCGCCCGAAATGGACCTACTGCTCGTTGGGCGTGACTATACCAACCACCTCGTCGAAACCTACACGGGGCCAACCCAGACTACCCGCCGACCGGTTGATTCGGTAGCTTTTCTGCCGTATGACAATGCGCGACTACAAACTAAAATCCGCTGGGACGACATAGCCCCGGATGGCCAGTTCTTTTTTGGCACCCGCGCCATCAATCCCAGTACGAACACGGATCGCTACTCGGTGTCGTATGTGCGCTTTCGCTATCCGCAACGACCGATAGCAGGATTTCAGTTACCTAAAACGGTTCAACTTCAGCCGAATCCCGCTAACCGTTCGCTGCTGACGCTGGAACAGGTACCGGCTCAGGCCCGGCTATTCGACATTACGAATCCAGCAAATCCCATCCGGTTTAACGTATCGGTACGCGGTGATTCCATGCGCATAGTGATACCCGGCACCGCCACACCCCGCACGCTGTTTTGCGTAGGTGACCCTTTAGCCGTTCCACCGCTTCGGCGGGTTAACTTCCGGTTGTTTGCGGGTAATACGGCTAACTATCTTATCGTCACTCACGAGCAACTCATGCAGCACAGGGCCGGTCAACCCAACGCCGTGCGGGCGTATGCCGACTACCGGGCGTCAGCGGCAGGTGGTGGTCACGATACGCTGGTCGTGACAGTCAGTGAATTGTTCGACCAATACAGCTACGGTGAACGCTCCCCGCTGGCGATCCGGCGGTTTTGCGATGAACTGCTGCGTACCGGTCGACCGGCTTATTTGCTGCTGCTTGGGCGAAGCCGGCATCCGGCAGGTATTCGCACTAATCCGCTGGGGTCGTTGCTGGACCTGGTGCCGACGGGCGGTTATCCCGGCTCTGACGCCGTATTCACAGCCGGGTTAAACGGGTTTTCGCCCGACGTACCCGCGTTGCCAACGGGCCGAATCAATGCCGGAACACCCGATGAGGTGTGGGCGTATTTAGCGAAACTAAAGGAAGTTGACACTGTATCCGCAGCGTCTGACACCGCAGATCATAGCTGGCGAAAAAACGTGCTGCACCTGAGTGGCGGCCGGTCGGCCCCGGAGTTATTCCTGTTCAAAAGCCTCGTTGACACCTATGGCCAACGGGCGAAAACGGGCCGGTTGGGTGCCCACGTGACAACGCTCTCGAAGCAGACCGATGCCCCGACCGAATCCATTGATCTCAGCGGAACCGTTAATGCAGGCGTTGGTCTGCTGACGTTTTTTGGTCATTCGAGCCTTGCGCTGACGGATCTGGATATTGGGTTTGCCTCAGACATCACGAAAAACTATCGTAACCGGGGCCGGTATCCGCTTCTGTTCGTGAATGGCTGCGCCCTCGGCAATTTCTTTTACGGAGCACCCACGCTCGGCACCGACTGGCTCCTGACGCCTGATCGAGGAGCCATTGCCGTACTCGCGCATAGCCACCTTGGCAGCGTGGACGCGCTCGACCGGTACGCTACTCAGTTTTACACCGTATTGGATGATAGTCTCTGGCTAAATCGGCCCATTGGCATCATTCAGCAGGAAACGATTCGGCGGGTACTGAGCCAGCACCACAGTCCGGCCGATATTGCCAATGCTCATCAGATGGTTTTACAGGGCGACCCGGCGCTGCGTGTCTTCCCTTTCAGTCAACCCGACTACGCGATTCCGGCCAATGGACTAACTGTTACCCGGCAGGGCGATTCGGTACAGATTCAGGTGGTGATTGCCAACTACGGACAGTATCGGGCAGGAACGATGCCCGTGCAGATTCGGAAATATAGTCGTGGGAAACCGGCTGAGATTATTGCGCTGAGTGTGCCCGCCGTTGCTTTCAGGGACACACTGATTTACTGGTTTTCTAACCGTCCGACCGGTCTGGCGGAGTTTGTCGTGACGCTGAATGCGGGCAACCAGACGCCCGTCTTACCCGAATCGAGCCATGTCAATAACGAAGCCCGGCTTGCCATCGATTTTTCGGCTCCCCGACCCCTTATTCTGCCTCCCGACCAAACTGGCCCGCAGTTGGAAGTGGCGGTCGACGGGCAGCGCATTTCCAACGGAGCCGTAGTATCGCCGTCGCCCATGCTCGATTTGCTGGTGGCTGATGACAACCGTGTTACGCTCCGCCAGGATACGATAAAAATGGATTTGTACGTAAAACCGGAGACAGGTACGTTTCGGCGCGTGAACTGGCAGGGAGCCAGCTATCAGCCCGCCGATAGCCAGAATGTGTTTCGCCTGCAGCACCGATTACCCCGAATGGCCGATGGCCTGTATCAACTCCGGGTCACCGCGCAGGACGCGGCAGGCAATGCATCGGCTCCGTACGCGATCAGGTTTCGGGTTGTTCACCAGCTACAGTTGACCCATTTTTCGGTGTACCCAAATCCGTTTCAGACGCAAACGACATTTGCCTTTGACCTCACCGGCGAACAACCACCAACAACCACGCTGCTGATTAGCAACCTGAATGGGCAGCCGGTACGTCATCTGAGCTATCCGGCCCGAATCGGCCTCAATGAATGGCCGTGGGATGGGCGTTCCGATGCGGGAACGGCGTTGCCTGCCGGTGTCTATCTGTATGTATGGCAAGCAGGTGATTTTCCGGTGAACGACCGGGCTGTGCTGCGGGGGCGGGTAGTGCTGATGCGGTGAATCCAAAGTCGTCAGGGTACCCAAAACAGATGCCATATCTTGGAGATATGGCATCTGTTTTGGGTACCCTGAAAGGTTATAAATCCTGACACTCCATAATCAGCAGATCGCCGGTGCGGGCGGAGACTTTCACAAAACCATCCTGAGCGGCTGAGTTGCTGCTGCTGGTACGGTGGCCTAAGGTCAGGGTTTCGTCGTGAAGATTATACGATAGCCCTTCGGTAACGACCCCTTCGACGACCCCGACCGGAATCAGCGAAATAGGCGTGTCCTTCGCGTACCACTTCTGGAACGTGCCGCGCAGGGGAAATACTTTCGAATAATCATCGAAAATCACAATGCGGATCTGGTCTTTGTAGCGGACAATACTGGTCAGGTTCGTGATGGTGTGATCGGCCCGGCGACCGGTAGCCCAGACGATGTTCACGGCCGGATAACCCCGTTCGATCAGCAGTTCGATACCTTTCTGAAGATCGGTTTTGTTCTGGTCGGGGGCTGGAATAATTTCAATTGGGTACTGACGCGCCCGTACCGCGTTCAGATCCAGCCCCTGACCGTCCGCGGCCCGATCAAAATCACCCAGCAATACATCGACGTTGATGTCCCTGTCGAGCACCCGCCAGATCGCACTGTCGAGCACAACCACCGTCGGGCTCCACTCCAAAAGCTGGCCCAGCAGTTCAGAATCGCATTCGGCACCGTTGGCAATCAGCAGCGCGGGTTCCTGTTCGTCGCGCACAATGTGGTGGGAGGACATAGTAGAAAAAGGAGGAAGGAAAAAATCGACAATGAGGAGGTACCCAACCCTGATTGCGCTATAGATAGTCCTCTAAGCCGGAATAAGGCAATAAAATTGTGTTAGCTGAATTGATTGATTCTGCGGGTAGTGTTGCCCGGCATAACATACGTCAGGAAATTTCAGCCAGAATCCGGGTTAGTTCTTCGTCTGCAATATCCGATTGCGCCGATTTATCATAGATAGAGACTAAAAAACCGTTTCTGCTATCACCCTAACACAGGTAATGACCCGAGCCCCGCCACGCTTGCCCTTGGATTTTATACCAAGCCTGATTTTATAAAAACCATCGTGCAGGGCGACTCCCTGAAAAGGGTTTTCTTCAAGCGAGTTTATGAGTTCATTAATCTCCGCCTTCAGGGATGGAAATTTCTTTTTAAGCCGTTTCGCTTCCCGCTCAAAATGCTCGATGGTTTCAACCTGATACATCACAGCTCTTCAAGAAACGCACGAGCCGGACGGCTCTTCATTTTCCCCTGTTCTACCAGACGCAGCTCTTCGATACCCTGCCTGATGTTAGCGATCACTTGCTCATCGGTATCTTCGCCGGATTCGTCTTCCCGGACCTTCACAAATGACAATTGATTAAGCAGTTCTTTGAAGAATGTCAATTTCTCGTCCTGTACGTCTATTGTGATGATCGCCATCTTGGTTCTGTTTCTGCCTTAACAAAAATAATGAAAAATACGGTTATCCCGGTAGCCTGACCAAGCGTACCCAGTGCCTTGCCAGGGGTACTCCGTTACCTTGATGCTATAGTTTGTGGTCAAACTCCTGCGGATTGCGAGCCATAAACCAGTCAATACAATGATTTATCTCCCTTAGCCACCCACTCCGCAAATACGGCCTGAGCCTCGGCGCGAAGCAGTTGATACATGGGAATACGACGGGACTCGCGGGGTTTGTCGAGTTCATCGTAAATGAATTTATCATCGAAATTAGCCGCTGCCGCATCGGAGTGGAAGGCCGCATACACAATCCGGTCGGGGCGAGCCCAATAGATGGCGCCGAGGCACATGGGGCAGGGTTCGCAGGACGTATACAGGGTGCAGCCCGTTAGTTGAAAATGACCGAGTGCCTGGCAGGCCTCACGGATGGCCACCACTTCAGCATGGGCAGTGGGGTCGTTGGTAGACGTCACCCGGTTTGAGGTAGCACTGATGATCTCGCCATCCTTCACAATAACGGCCCCGAATGGGCCACCCTGGCCACTATTCATGCCCTCGCGGGCGAGGGCAATGGCTTTTTGCAAGAAAAATTCGTCGTTCATAATGTATCCCGGACGCCCACGTCCGGTTTCAATTTGTAATTAAGCCACCAGTAACAGCCGGACGTGGGCGTCCGGGATACATTAAAATGTCACTCGCATACCGAGGCCCATCGGCCCGGAACCAATGAGTTTAAACTGTTTTGCATCGCCCTGCCTGGCAAAAATCAAATAATTGACCGCATCAAACACCAGCAGAAAGCCCCCCTGCGCAATAACGGCTTTGCCATAGCCCCGAAACTTATCCTGCTGGTCGGGATGGTCATTGCCGTAATTTACTAAATACAGACCACCCACCATGTAGGCCACGTCTAAGCCAGCGTTAAACGCCAGCGTCCGCTTCATACTTTCGTGTTGCCGGACCGCATCCGCCAGGGTTTCCGACTGTGGATTCTGTTTACGCAACCCCAGCAGCCCGACTCCCGCAATACCCAGATTAACGAGATTCCAGTAGAGATTCATCTGGTGAATGTATTTTGTCTCACCCGACGCACTGCCCAGGGCAATACCACTCACGGCGATGTTAGCCAGCGCGTAGCCACCCAGCGTGAGGCCGAGCGTTTTGGTATGGTTGTATCGCTGCTGACTGAACGCCCGCAAATCAGCCGGTTGAGTAGCACCCGCCGAAGCGGGGCCACCCTGCGCGTAGGCGGTATGGCCGAGTAATACCGACCCGGCAGCCAGAAGTAAACGTCGAAGTGGGTTCATGGTGGTTCGTTTGCAGGATAACTGCCCGTTACTCCGTTTGGTTACGCCAGTCGCTGCTTCACTTCAGTGCGGGTGACGGGGTCGTTTACATTGGTTAGTTCACGGACATCGGGGGATAGTAGCAACGATTGGGCGTACTGCTGCAAAAACCGCCGGGGACTGCGTTGCCCCGTCTCAAAAAAATCAAGCAGTAATGAAGCAGCCGACGGTTCCCACAAACTGACTAATGGCTCGGGGCCGGTACCAGCCGCGTCCATAAATGCGGTAGCGGGTTGTGACTGATGCCGGCCCACTACAAGTGTGTCCAGCGTCAACCGGGTCAGTAAGGGCAGATCGCAGGCCACAACCAGCCAGGCCCGACCGGGATGCCGTTCCATCGCTGACAGGATGCCCCCCAGCGGTCCGGCGTCGGTATAGGCATCGACAATCAGCCGGTGAGACTGGTCCGTCAGGGCGGTGGCTTGTTGAGCATTGACCGACCAGAACACAGTTGAACAGTACGTGGTCAGCAGTTCGGTCAGGTAGTCGCGCTGCGGTTGTCCGTGGTAATTGAGTTGGGATTTATCCTCACCCATCCGGGTACTACGCCCGCCCATCAGCACTAATCCGGTCAGGTCAGCCGTCATAGCGGAAGTCATTTTTTCCGCCCGTTTTCTCCAGAAGCCGCGTTTCCTGAATAACAATATCGTGGGAAAACGCCTTGCACATATCGTAGATCGTTAGAGCCGCCACCGACGCACCAACCAGTGCCTCCATTTCGACGCCGGTTTTACCTTCCGTCGATACAGTACAGTCGACTACGGCATTGTTGCCTTCGGTGGTAATACGAATGAGGCAGTTATCGAGGCCAAGCGAATGGCAGAGCGGAATCAGGTCGTCGGTACGTTTGGCAGCCATTGTGCCGGCAATGATGGCCGTTTGAAACACCGGTCCTTTGCGGGTACGGATGTCATCGCCGGTGAGGTGCTGCATGATTTCGTCGCCGAGCACCACAATGCTGCGGGCGCGGGCTGTACGACGGCTAACGGCTTTATGGCCAACGTCTACCATAGCCGGGTTACCCTGCGGGTCGAGGTGCGAAAAGTCTTTCATGGCTGTCAGATTAACGGGTTCGTAAAATTCTTTGTAAAGAAAACGGATATTGTGCGTTTAAACCGCATCGCCGGACCGGCAAAGACAACGGGAATCTCAGCGGGTAAACAGCGTTTTTTCCTCCTTTTCCTCGGTGCAGCCTCCGTCATCTCTGCGTCATAAACCTTGATTTTAACAGCCCAAACATGCTCTCTGTTATCGAAGCTTTCGCCATCACCCAAAATAACCTGCTCGATCTGGGTACCGAATCCGTCGCGCTCGATGCCGCGCCGGGACGTATCCTGCGGGAAACCATCTGTGCTGACCGTGACTTTCCGCCGTTTAACCGGGTGGCGATGGATGGCATTGCTATTGATTTTCAAGCCTTCGCAACCGGTCAGCGGCAGTTTCGGGTAGCGGGTATGCAGCGGGCCGGGCAACCGCAGCAACCACTGACCGATGCTACCGCCTGTCTGGAAGCGATGACCGGTGCCATGCTTCCCTCCGGTACGGATACAGTGATTCCCTACGAAGATCTGACCCTCACGGATGGCGTAGCAACCATCATAATCAACGACGTACAGCGTGGACAGAACATTCATCATCAGGCTACGGACCGGCGGGCGGGCGATGCCCTCATTCAGCCCGGCACCCGGCTCAGGCCCGCTGATGTTGCCGTAGCCGCTGCGGTCGGAAAGCCAGCGTTACTGGTAACTGCCCTCCCCCGCATTGCGCTTGTTTCGACCGGCGACGAATTGGTCGATGTAGCCGATCAGCCACTGCCCTACCAGATTCGGCGTTCCAACACGTACATGCTGCAGGCGGCCCTGCGAACGATGGGCTTCCCGGCTGCGCTGCACCACCTGCCCGACGACGAACCGATTTTAGAGGCTGGTTTGGCTGAACTCCTGCAAACGCATGATGTGTTGATTCTGAGCGGGGGGGGTTCGGCCGGGAAAGCTGATTTTGTCCCGGATACCCTGACCCGGCTGGGGGTTAAACGGTTGTTTCATAAGGTGGAGCAACGGCCGGGTAAACCCCTGTGGTTCGGCACAATGGGCCGTCAGAAAATCGTGTTCGCCCTGCCGGGGAACCCCGTTTCGACGGTAGTTTGCTTCTGTCGCTACCTGAAACCGTACTTACAGGCTATGGTGGGCCAACCGGTGGCACCTGTTCAATACGCCTGTCTGACCAAGCCAGTAACCTTTCAGCCTGCCCTGACTTATTTTTCGCCGGTTTCCTTAACGACAGATGCCGACGGACGCTGGTTAGCCACGCCCCTGCCCGGCTCGGGTTCTGCCGATTTCGCCAATCTGCTCACTGCCGATGCCTTCGCCGAATTTCCGCCGGAGCGCAGCGAATTTGCGGAAGGGGAACCGGTAATGGTATGGAGATTATAACTTGAGCACTAAGCGCATAGTAATGAGTACGTCAACGAAAATCGAGATGCCAACCTGCCGAAAATGCGGGCATGACAAATGGGGAACGTGGACATCATCTTCCACCGGGAGGATTCATCCATATTGTAGAACCTGTCGAAGAAACAGAGCCAGTGCCTATGAGCAGAGAAAAGTGATGGCCTCGGTAACCATACTCGCTTAGAGTGGATTACTAAATTACGCGAATACAATAAATGTCCGAATTGTAAACGAGAATGGGAATTGATTCCCAAGAGACCAGACAAAAGATATAAATATGTATGGACTAAAGATCATGTTTTACCATTAAATAGAGGGGGTTCTGACAATATTGATAATATACAGCCCTTGTGCTACCAGTGCAACTTTGGTAAAAGATGAAATCAAAGTTTATTGAATATGTGTGTCACAACTTTCAAACCTATCTTACTTATGCTTCAGATAAACTGGTCAAGACTGTTGATATGCATGGCCATTTTTTCGGTTATCAGCATCGCCCTTGACGTGTATTTCGGTATACGAACCAATTCCATTTTCGTAGCGGGTCTGGGTGTGCTGGTAGGCAATCTTTGTGTTCAGTGGAAACCGAAGAAGGTTAAGCCTGAACAGTAGTAGCCGGACAGCTTTCACTACAGCCCTATGCTTACTACCTTCATGCGTTCTATATCGTACTAAACTTTACCAAACCTACCCGATGTCTCTTTTTGAAAGCCGGTACGCCACGTCACCCACCGAGGTGAAAGCGATGGATACCACCCAGCTCCGCCAGAATTTCCTGATCGAAACTCTCTTCATTGCCGATCAGTGCCCATGGGTACTCTCTTTTTTCGACCGCTACCTGACGGGGGGCATTATGCCGGTAGCCGGACCCGTTACGCTGGAAACGCCCGAAAACCTGAAAGCCGCTTATTTTCTGGAACGGCGTGAGTTGGGCATCATCAACGTGGGCCAGCCGGGTCAGGTAGTGGCCGATGGCGTCACCTTCGATCTGGCGCACAAAGAGGCTCTCTACATCGGTAAAGGCACCAAAGAGGTAGTCTTCCGCTCGAATGACGGGCAGGCTCCGGCTAAGTTTTACCTCAATTCGACGCCCGCCCACGCGACCTATCCAACCCGTAAGGTAGCCCGCGCTGATGCTGAGATTGTCGAGCTGGGTAGTATGGAAACGGCTAATCACCGGACTATCAACAAGATGCTGGTTAACAGTGTGCTGCCAACCTGCCAGCTACAGATGGGCATGACCGAACTAAAAGCCGGCAGTATCTGGAATACCATGCCCGCCCACACGCACGACCGGCGGATGGAAGTTTACTTTTACTTCGACCTGCCAGCGGGCCAGTCCGTTTGCCATTTTATGGGGCAGCCTCAGGAAACCCGCCATATCTGGATGCAGAACGAACAAGCCGTCATCTCGCCCAACTGGTCGATCCATTCGGGCGCGGGCACCTCCAATTACACCTTCATCTGGGGTATGGCCGGTGAGAATCTCGACTACAGCGACATGGATTTCTGCCCCATCACCGAGTTGAAATAAGTAAACACGGCCTGTACTGCCCCAGTACTATGGCCGGGGCAGAGTACTCTATTTTGCAACACTTCCCGGCCTTAGAATCCGCGGAATAAACATTCATTCGGCGAACGGGTTTGCTTTTCAGCCGAAACACTTCCTGAATCAACCACGGCATTCGCTGCGGGCTTACTGCACCCCGGCGGTTCACGGCGTCGCGACCAGAGAGCCAACAGATCGGTACATTTTACCGATTTAACCCAATCCAGTTATGAATTTGCCCATTGACCATCTTTCACTACCGCTCCTGCTGCTGATTTTTTCGGGCGCGGCAGCAGCCGTCTGGATTGCCGGTATCTACCTTTCGGATACCACTGACATTCTGTCGGAGCGGTTCGGGCTGGGGCAGGCATTAGGCGGGCTGATTATGCTGGCTATCGTAACCAACCTGCCCGAAATAGCCATCACGGTCAGCGCGGCCCTGAGTCATAACCTCGGTATAGCCGTGGGTAACATTCTGGGCGGTATCGCTATCCAAACCGTTGTATTGGTAGTTCTTGACGCCGTGGGGCTGGGCAAAACTGTGGCGCTCACCTACCGGGCCGCGTCGCTGGAACTGGTACTTGAGGGGATACTGGTCGTTGCCCTGCTGGGGTTAGTGATAATGGGCCATCAATTTCCGGCCTCGACGCTTGTGTACCGGGTAGAACCGGCGGGGCTGCTCATTGCAGTATTCTGGATAGCAGGCATCTACCTGATCGGAAAGTCGCGAAATTCGTTGCCCTGGCAACAGGCCGGTGTTGCGCCCGATGGACAGGCGGACAAGCGGGGTACTTCAAAACAGAAAACAGAACAGGCTGCCCGCGAGAAAAAGGCCAGTACCAGCAGTCAGGTAAGTATATTTCTGGTCGGGGCTATTGGAACGCTGGTCGGCGGGGTAGTACTTGAGCAGTCCGGCAACGCGATTGCCGGGCATATTGGCATGAGTGGGGTACTGTTTGGCGCAACCGTACTGGCCACAGCCACTTCACTGCCGGAAATCTCTACCGGGCTGGCCTCCGTGAAACTGGGCGATTATCAGCTTGCCGTGAGCGATATTTTTGGCGGAAATGCGTTTCTGCCAGTCCTGTTCCTGCTGGCCACGGTCATATCGGGGCAACCCGTATTGCCAATGGCTCAGAAAACGGATATTTACCTGACGGGGCTGGCTATGCTGTTAACGACCGTCTACCTCTACGGCCTTATCTTTCGCCCCCGTCGCCAGATTGCCCGCATGGGTGTCGACTCCCTGTTGGTTCTCCTGCTCTACGGGCTGGGTATCGTTGGGCTGTTTTTTATTGCCAGTCCGTGAAGCAGGCGAACCGACGATGATGCGTACTCAGGGAGTGCCCAAGTTTCGGTGACGGATGCCGGGGCGTTGGTGGTATCCGTCACGACTGCCTTCACTTCGCTTTTTCGTCTACTTTAGGCTTCAACGTCCCACGAGCGATGTACTCCGGCTTAGACTTGGGGGTACTGAAACGCAGTAGTGTCGCCGTTGGGAATTCTGCGGTAGGCGCCCGTGTAATCAGCAGTTGATACGACCGGGTACCCACCACTAAGTTGTAATATAGCATGTTCTTGCCTGACTCCATGGGCAGCCCCCAGTTGGCAATTGGCTCTTTGGCGAGCAGCGCTGCATCCTCCTCCGTCAAGGCCGCATAAGCCGTATCGGGCAGAAAGCGTTTGTCGGTAATATCCTGAATGGCCGAAACAACGGCCGGTGGCGTGGCAACGGGCTTGGTTTGCGCCCCGGCCGATAGTCCTATCAGCAACAGAGGCAGTATGTTGAGTAGTCGATTCATAAGTTGTAAGCAGGTAATGCCTGTCTGTTTAAACGGGTGAATGACATTTGGGGTGGCGAGTAAAAAAAGGGCGACCGTGTTTGCAGGGCAGCCCTTTATCTGACTCAGTCTATGTATAAACTCTATTTTAGGCTCTTTTGTCTACCGGCAGAGGCAGGGGGCGTTCCTTAGCCACAGGGTAGCCATTTGGTTTAAGCCGGGCACACAGGCATCCAAAGTGGAGTAGAAACTTTCTGAGCAACTATTTGGTTGATATATCAACCTACCAATAGTTAGCATCATGACAACCGATACGTCATTGGCTTTACAACAACGCATCACCGCAAAACTCAGTCAACTGGTGGTGTTTAATATCAACCACATCGCCCATCTGCTGGCCCGGAAAACGAACCGTGAATTAGCCCAGTTAGGTTTTACACTCCAGTTCGAACAGTTGCCAATCCTGTTTGTGGCTTCGTTCTGGGGCAATGATCTTCCCTCCCAGCAGGAAATTGCGAATCAGTTACAGAAAGACAAATCGGGCATACAGCGCTCCATCCGCACATTGGAGCGGGATGGTTACCTGCGCGTACTGGCCGATAGCACCGACCGGCGCAAGAATCTGATTCAGCTCACCCCGGCGGGAAAACTCATTGTGGAAAAGGTGCTGGAAACTGCCGAACTGTTCGACCAGCAGCTGACCAGTCAGATGGACCCCGAAGAAGTGCAGTCGCTGATGAGTGTACTTCAGAAAATCTCAAAGCTTTTAGATCAATAACTCTCTTTTTTTGTTATTCTAGTTGATATGTCTACAGTTGATACATCAACGTTTGTATTTATGAAACGTAAAATTGCATTTAGTCTGGTTTTCCTGCTGGCAGTAGCGGCAAGAGGCTGGGCGCAGACCACACCCGGTTTTAGCCTGAAGGACTGTGTTGACTATGGTCTGAAGAACTTCGGTACGACCCGCATTGCGCAGTACCAAACCGAAACGGCTAACCAGCAGGCCCGTCAGGCGCTGGGTCAGTACCTGCCTCAGGTATCAGCAACGGGCACGTCTATCGACAACCTGAAATTACAGCAAAGCATTATTCCAGCAGGTGTGTTGGGCCCCGATCCCCGCGTATTTATCATCGGGCAGAAGTACCAGACGACGTTGACGGCACAGGTCACCCAGCCCATTTTCGACCGGTCGTTGTTGATTGGGCTTAAGGCGAATAAACCAAATCAGCAATTGGCGGCTTTAAATACCCGTCAGACCCGCGAAGACATTATCTATAACATTGCCAGCAACTACTATCAGGTGTTTGTGGCGCAGCAGCAGATTGCCTTACTGCGCGACAATCTCCAGCGGACGCAGCAGGTACTGAACATTCTGAAGCTCCAGCGCGACAATGGCGTGATTCAACCCGTTGATTACACGCGTTCGGAAGTAAACTATAACAGTACCCAATCACAGCTGACCCTGGCCGAAAATGATCTCAACCTGGCCCTGAACCGGCTCAAGTACCAGATGGGGTACCCAGCCGATCAGAATCTGGCATTAGCAGATTCGGCGGTGCTTACGCAGTTGCCCACATTGGAACAAACGCCTTTTGAGGCCCGTAATCTGGTTTCTTTCCAACAGTCCGAAGCAAACCTGGCTTTGCAACGGTTGCAATTGCAACGCATTCGGGCCGGTTACATACCAACACTTGGCCTGACGGCCAGTTATGGTACGGTAAACCTGGGGGCTCAGACCATCGATAAGTTGTTCACCAACTTCGTCGGTTTTGGTAACGTTGGCCTACGGTTGAGTATCCCGATTTTTGATGGATTACAACGCGATGCGCAGGTGCAGCAACAGAAGCTGACGGTAGTAACCCAGGAAGAGCAGCAGAAATTAAACGTAGCTTCCTATCGGCTCCAGTTCAACAACGCGCAGTCGCAACTCCAGCGAAATCAGGCCAGCGTGCAAAACGATGATCGTAACGTAAAATTGGCACAGGACGTTTACAACATCACCACCTTACAGTACAGACAGGGCACCAAGTCGCTGACCGATCTATTGAATGCAGATACTTCATATCGGCAGGCCCAATCGAACTACATTAATTCACTCATCAACTTGTATCAGGCCCGGCTCGACCTTGAACAGTCGCAGGGCACGTTACTTAATTTTTACAACCAATTGTAAGGCTATCAGCTGAATACCTATGAAAAAGACGACGATTATTGTGGTGATTGGGCTATTGGCCATTGTATCACTGATCGGCTTTCGACTGGCTTCCAATAAAAAAGAGATTGACCAGAAGAACCAGTTGCCAACCAACACCAACACCGCTATTCCCGTGACAGCCGCTACGGTAGCGGAAAGCACCATTTCGCAGCAACTGATCAAAACCGGTAACCTGATTCCCTTCAAGGAGGCCGATATTATGGCTACCACGCCCGGCAAGGTAACAAGCGTCAATTTTGACCTCGGCTCAACGGTGCGGCAGGGCGGCACGCTGATTGAGATGGACACAAAGTTGAAGGAGCTATCTCTACAGGCGACTCAACTGAATATCGACAAGCTGAAAAAAGACGTAACCCGGTACAACACCCTGTTAGCCGGTAACGCAACCACCGAGATTCAGGTGAACGACACCAAATTCAATTACGAGAACGCGGTGAATCAGGCCGAACAAATCCGGAAACAGATTCAGGACGCCGACGTAAAAGCGCCCATTAGCGGTCGGATCGTGAAGAAGAATATTGAAGTTGGCGAATACGTGAACGCCGGCACGGCACTGGGTACGATACTGGACATTTCCCGTTTGAAAGTACAGGTGCTGGTCAACGAGAAGGATGTGTACACGCTGCACGAAGGCCAGCCCGTTCACGTTACGGCGGATGTGTTTCCGAACCGGGTGTTTAACGGGCAGATCTCGTATGTAGCTCCCCAGGGCAACGACGAGCACAATTACCCGGTCGAGATTACATTAGCCAACGGTGGTTTGCTGAAAGCGGGTACGTTCGTAAACGTCGATTTCTCGAAAAAGTCAAATCAGCAGGCCATCCAGATTCCACGTTCTGCGCTGGTGGCCAGTATCAAAAATCCGTACGTATATGTGATTGAAGGCGGTAAAGCCCGGCAACGCGCTATTGGGCTTGGCCGTGACTTTGGCGATACCATTGAGGTAACCAGTGGCCTTAAGCCCGGCGAGCAGGTAGTCACCACCGGCCAGATCAATCTAAGTGACGGGGCCGCCGTACAGGTAACGAAATAAACGGAGTAGCTGACTGATTGAGTGGTTGACTGATTGAATCAAGCTTCACGTCTCACTCTTTATTCAATCAGTCAACCACTCAATCAGTCAGTCATTCAATAAAAACTATGTCAATAACCGAAGTAGCCATAAAACGACCGTTGCTGGTGACGACCATCTTCACCGTGCTGGTTCTGTTTGGCTTTTTAAGCTACAAGCAGCTCTCCTACAACCTGCTGCCGAAGTTTGAAGCCAATGTAATTAGTGTCTCGACCGTGTACCGCGGGGCCTCTGCCGACGAGGTAGAAACCAACGTGACCAAGCGGATCGAGGATGCCCTGTCGTCGCTGGAAGGTCTCGACCGGATTAACTCCACTTCGCAGGAAGGTGCTTCCATTGTGATCGTTCAATTGAAGAACGGGATCGATGTAAACCTGGCCCAGCAGGATGCCCAGCGTAAGGTCGATCAGATCGTGAACCTGCTGCCCGAAGAAGCTGATAAGCCAACGCTCAACAAGTTCTCGACCGACGAACTTCCCGTTTTACGGATGGGTCTGACGGCCAACCTGCCCCCTACCCAACTATACGATCTGATGGACGATAAGCTAAAGCCGCAGCTCTCGAACGTACCGGGTGTGGGTCAGATCAGCATCATTGGCGGTGCCGAACGCGAGATTCAGGTAAACGTCAATCAGGAGCAATTGCGGGCCTATGGGCTGTCCATCGGACAGGTATCACAGGCTATCAACGCGGCCAATACCAGCTACCCGGCCGGTCAGTTACAGACGCAGGAGAACCAATATTCTATTCGCTTCGATGCGACGGTCGAAACCACCAACCGGCTTCGCAGCCTGATTATTGCCCGACGGGCCGATGGGAGTCAGATTCTGTTGAGCGATGTGGCCGAAGTAGTCGACGGCACGGCCGAAGCGACAGCCATCAACCACATTAACGCCAGGCCCTCTATCGGGGTGCAGGTGCAGAAACAGTCCGATGCCAACGCCGTTGACGTAAGTCAGCAGGTTCGGGAACGAATTGCGCAGATTGAAAAGCAGTACGCCAATATTGGCCTGAAATTCAACATTGCTTCGGACCAATCGACCTATACCTTAGCCTCGGCCAACGCTGTAGTCGACGACTTGTTCCTGGCGGTTTTGATCGTGTCGGTCGTCATGCTGATGTTCCTGCATAGCGTTCGTTCGTCGCTGTTCGTGCTGGTGGCGTTGCCATCGTCCATGATTCCGACGTTTATTCTGATGTATCTGTTCGGTTTCTCGCTGAACCTGATGACCCTGATGGCGTTATCGCTGGTGGTGGGTATTCTGGTCGATGACTCGATTGTGGTGCTGGAAAATATTAACCGGCACTTAGAGATGGGCAAAGACCGGCGCACAGCAGCGCTGGATGGCCGGAATGAAATCGGCTTTACGGCCCTGGCCATTACCCTGGTAGACGTTGTGGTGTTCGTACCGCTGGCCATGACTTCGGGTCTGATCGGTAATATTCTCCGGGAGTTTGCTCTCGTAGTTGTGTTCTCTACGCTGATGAGTCTGGTCGTCTCTTTCACCCTGACGCCCTTGCTGGTATCACGTTTTGGCAAGCTGGAAGTCCTGAATCCCAACACGCTCTGGGGTAAGCTCAATCTTGGTTTCGAGCGTTTTCTGGATCGGCTAAAAGAATTTTATGGCCGGGTGCTGACTGTATCGCTGGGACATAAACGCTGGGTATTTATTGCCGTGATCGTGTTGCTGATCGGTTCCATTGCCCTGGTACCAACTGGTTTTATTGGGGCCGCGTTTATGCAGCAAATCGACCAGGGTGAGTTCAACGTCAGCCTTGAACTGGCACCAACAGCCTCCATTTATCAGACCAATCAGGTATCCCAACGCGTTGAGCGGGTGTTGTTGAAACACCCTGAGGTAACGAACGTCTTTACCAACGTGGGTTACACCAGCAGTGGCATCACAACCGCGTCGAACAGCAACGTTGCCGATATGAACGTGAAACTGGTTGATAAAACAGCCCGTACCATTTCGACGGAAGACTTTGGTAGTCTGGTCAAACAGGAGATTGCCCGGATTCCCGGCGTTCGCGTTACCGTCAGTCCTGTTGCCATTGCCGGTGGTACGCAGGCCCCCATCCAGATTGCCATCAAAGGATCAGATCTACCGTCGATTCGGCAGGCAGCCGCGCAGGTGAAGCAGGTCGTACAGTCGGTGCCGGGTACGCAGGACGTGCAATATTCGGTAAAAGACCCGAAACCCGAAGTGAGTGTCCGCCTGGATCGCGAACGGATGGCCCAGTTGGGAATCAGCGCATCGGACGTGGGCCAGGCCTTGCAGATTGCTTTCCGGGGAGATGACCGCTCGAAGTTTAAGCAGAACGGCAATGAGTACGACATTCTGATCAGTCTGGACAAGTTCGACCGCTCGAATGCAGCCGACATCAGTCGTCTGACCTTCGTGAACAACCAGGGACGTTCGTTTGAGCTATCACAGTTTGCCCGCGTCGAACAGCAGGTGGGTGAAAGCGTACTGCAACGGATCGACCGCCTGTCGGCCATCTCGGTAAACTCGCAGGTGGTGGGTCGCCCGACGGGTTCCGTGGGTGCTGACATTCAAACGAAGATGGCGAATGTGAAACTTCCCCAGGGAATTTCGATTCAGTATTTGGGTCAGTTGCAGCAGCAGTCCGACGCCTTTGGCAGTCTGGGACAAGCCCTGATCCTGGGAATTTTGCTGGTGTACTTCATCATGGTGGGCCTGTACGAAAGTGTTGTCTATCCGTTTGTGGTACTGTTTTCCATCCCGGTAGCCCTGATTGGGGCGTTGCTGGCCCTGGCGCTGGCCATGCAAAGCTTAACAGTGTTTTCTATCGTAGGGATGATCATGCTGCTGGGTCTGGTTGCCAAGAACGCCATCCTGATTGTGGACTTCACCAATCAGCTTAAATCAGAAGGATATGATGTGGTAGAAGCCCTGATTGAAGCTGGTAAAGAACGGTTACGCCCGATCCTGATGACAACATTGGCCATGATTGTCGGTATGTTGCCAATTGCTTTGGCAAGCGGGGCCGGTGCCGAGGTAAAAAATGGTATGGCCTGGGTTATTATCGGTGGGTTAAGCAGTTCGCTGCTCTTTACCCTGCTGGTTGTGCCGTCGGTTTATCTGGTCGTTGACCGGTTGATCGCCCGGTTCACCCGCAAGAAAGTGGTCCCGAAAAAGCCACAGGAACTTGAAGTAGCGAAGGCGATTAGTTAGTACTGGCCTGACCACAAAAAAGCCAGCCCGTTAAACGGGCTGGCTTTTTTGTGGTTTCTCGCTAACCCTTACGATCAAGCGCTTAATTCTTCATAAGCGGCTTGCAGGCTGCGGGCAATTCCATCGCCCTGCCATTCGGTTACGCCCGGAACCGCCGTCGCTTTCAGGACATCGTCTTTAGATTTCCCCGCCTTGATCTCACTGCTGACAAACGTCAGCAGCTTCTCCAAATAATCTTTAAAAGCCCGGATATCGTCTTTAGTACCCGTGATTTTTTCGGGGTCGAAGGCGTGGCCAAAAACGAACATGGTTTTGTTGTCGAAGGTCGACAAGGTCTTATCCAGCACCGAAACCCAGCTTTTGATGTTGGCGCCCGCACTTCGATCCACGAACGGATAACGCCGGTTAAACACCAGATCGCCCATGTGTACGACGTTAGCGTTTTCGAAATGGATCAGGCTGTCACCATCGGTATGGCCCTGCCCAAAATAATACGCCCGCAGGCTTTCGCCACCGACTTTTTGTTTCCAGCCATCGCTGAACGTCACATCGGGAAAAAGCTGTTTATCAACCGTATTGCCTTTTTCGGCCACGGCTTTCTGGTTCTTCAGCGAATTCTGGTGGGCGACAACATGGCCGGCAATGCCTTTAAACGCGATGTTTCCGCCAGTATGGTCGCCGTGATGGTGCGTGTTAATCAGCAGGCTGACGGGCTTATCATCCGTCTTTTTCAGGGCGTCGATTAAATGCTGCGCCTGTTCCGGAAATTCAGAATCGACCACGACCCAGCCTTCTTTGGTGCGCAGGTACGCAATGGTGCCGCCTTTTTCGGTGAAGACGCCCACGTTGTCGCGCACCATCTTCATCTTATACGGGTCATCGGCCAGCCGATTAGCCAGCAGCGGATGATGGAGCAACGAGATACCGCCAAGGGTTAGGGCCGTGTTTTGAACAAACTGTCTGCGATTCATGGAATACGATTAGGAGTTAATGGGTTCGTTTGGAACTGTGCGATGCAATGGGCCTCTGAGTTATAGCCCTCGAAGGAGTCAATAAAGTCACCTTCTACTCTGTATTTTTTGTTGAACACTTTCTACAAATTCCACAGAAGCCCCGGATAGTGTAGCGATTTTAACTATGTCAAAATCGGTTTGTTGAAGAAGACTATTTATAAAGTTCTCCTTCTCCTGATTCTTAACCTCCTCTATCTTTTTATTCTCATTCTTAACCGCCAATGCATTGGCCGAGATAGTCATCTCATAGGCCAACCGCTTCTCAGGGGTCATAGCACGAGTATCCAACTCCTTTATGGCAGCCTCTAACCATTCCTCGCTCCAAAAGGGAGGAAACTGTGTCGGTTCGGAAACAGTATTCACTTTTTTCATTGTGTAAATGAGTTTATCTAAATCGGTCTGCACATCACTCAATTGCTTGTTGAATTTATTCAATTCTACAGTGACAAATGTCATTTGGTCATCAACCAACTCGTTTTTCTCATTTTTCAATACCGCAATATTGTGGTAATCAATAATATCAGAGAAGATATTGGCCGCTAAAATTCCAATACAGTATATTTTTGGTAAACCTTCAAATTTATATTTTCCTTTTCGAATTAAGGTATTCAATCGGTACAAGGCATAAAATTTCATGCGTTGAATGAATTCCGGGTATTCACTCAACTGCATTTCCACAATGAACTCATCACCAGACACATCAGTACAGAACAGATCATAAATTCCGCTACGGCTATCTTTAGTCAATCCCTGAATTTCGTTTTGAGTAAACCTGACCTCCTGAATAGCTCTCGGCGAGTTGATAAGAGCCTGTAATGCCTTTTTCAGAAACCTCGTGTCTGACTCATTACCAAAAGTCACTTTAAAACCATAGTCGGAGAGAATAGAGATAAACCGCTCACTGTCATTATACAAGTTCATTTAACAAAGTTAAAAGTGAATAAAGACGGAAATCCAAGTTCGCCGTCTGGTGGGTTATTTTCGAGATCACACGCTCCGTCGGCCGGCGTCGCACACGCCTTTAAAATAGCCAACCGATTCGGCGATGCCCACTAACGGGTCTTTCATGTCTTTTTCGTACTCTAAACTACAACAACCATCGTATTTTACCTTCCGTAGCACCTCAACAAAGGCAGGAATATCGATAATACCCCGGCCCAGTTCGCAGGTGGTACCCGCTTTAGTGGCCGCCGTGACGTTTTTAACATGCAGGTCGAAGATCCGGCCGGCGTATTTCTTCATGTCAGCAACAGGGTCGTTGCCGTAACGGATGTCGTGCCCTATATCGAAACAGATGCCAAGGCGGGGGTCCAGGTTTTTAATCAACCCATAAATACTGGCGGCATTGGGGTAGAGATTTCCGTCCGGGCCGTGATTATGGATAGCAAACCGGATGTCAAACTCCTTTATTTTCCTGTCGACATACGGCAGGTCTTCGGGATTCGGAATGCCAATCATCAGCTTCACGCCCACACGCCGGGCGTATTCGAAGGCGTTATCGATCTCGGCCTGGTTTTTCATGTAAATCGGCCCCACGGCGTAGCCCGTAACCCCTGCCTGTTTCAGCGCGTCGTGGAAGGCTGTAATCTGTTCAGGAGTGCTGTTAAGGGGCAAATGAAAATCCTTAATGCACAGGTAATGCACATCCACTTTCTGCATCATCTCCAGCGCCTGCTCCAGCTTAAAATGGAGGAAATTAAACCCAGCCAAGGCCAGCCTGAACAAGTTCTCACCGGTACGAACTGCGGTTGGGGGCGTTTTTATCAGGGCCGGTGCTGCGGTTGCCAGCGCGATGCTACCGCCAGCCTTTTTTAAAAACAATCGTCGGGTGGTCATTGGCAATGGTTGTTCAGGACAGATGAATAGGTTGCTTTCTTAAGGCGCACACGGTCTGTTTTCTACTGGAACGGCATCATCCATCGACCGAGCCAAGGCTCAACCCCGGGGCACCAATCCCGACTGGTAAGCAACAAACCTGCTTCGGCTAAGTCGGAACGTAGCAGTCTTACCACCATCCCACTGCCTTACTCCTCATTCCTGTCCCTAACCAATAAACGACAAAGCAGGTTAACCCAGACCCGACTCCCGAACAGAAACGTCTTTTCAAGCCGATGCAAACCAACGACACCCGACCAACGCACAGCACGCCCCCGACCAACATGGCTCAGATTGTTGAGCGCAACATTGTGGCCCTGCTGGAACGGCGCAAGACCGACGACGCCCGCAAAAACTGGCAGGACCGGCTGGCCGATTCGGTAACCGCCTTTACGGGCAGTATGACTTTTGTGGGGCTGCACCTGTTACTGTTTGGCGTCTGGATTGGCTGGAATGCGGGCTGGCTGGGCTTGAAACCGTTCGATCCGTCGTTTGTCGTGCTGGCGATGGTAGCCTCCGTAGAAGCCATTTTCCTCTCCACGTTTGTGCTCATCAGTCAGAACCGCATGGCCGCGCTGGCCGACAAACGGGCTGACCTGGACCTGCAGGTTAGTCTGCTGGCCGAGCATGAGATCACCCGGTTGATAATCCTGACCACCGAAATAGCCCGAAAAATGGGCATTCAGCAGGCAAATGACCCTGAAATTCCCGAACTGGCCACCGACGTTCAACCCGAAAAAGTGCTCGACACTATGGAGAAACACGAAATTGATAGTCAGAACAACCGGAACACCTAAATGGTCAGGGGCCGATGACAGGTAGTACCGTTAAAAAAATCGCACCTGTCGGCGCATAGCTAACAACTTGTTTTTTAGTAGCTTGTCTAAAAAACAGCTGACTATGACTACTGAAGGAATACCCGACCGGGCGGGCGTCATCGCGTTTCCGCCGTTGTTATTTGGCAGTACGCTGCTGATAGGCCTCCTGCTCAGCTATGTTTTTCCGACGCCGTTGCTGCCCCGGACTCTTGCCCTGTCCATTGGCGCGTTCGTGCTGCTCATTTCCGTGTCTACGCTCCTGCTGGCGTTCCGGGGCATGATTCAGCACAAAACGACCATCCATCCTAATGGTGCCACGACAGCCATTGTCAGCAATGGAATCTACCGCTACACCCGCAACCCCATGTATCTGTCGCTGACGTTGATTTACGTAGCCGTGTCCATTATGGCGAATGCCTACTGGGGCCTTCTGTTACTGATTCCGCTCCTGATCGTAGTGCAGAAAGGTATTGTTGAACGGGAAGAACAGTACCTTATCCGCAAATTTGGGGATGAGTACCTGCGTTATCAGGCGCAGGTTCGCCGTTGGTTATAACCTCGTCAGAAAAACAAAACTCCGTAAACCGCCGATTAAAAAACCCGTGCGCCGGGATGCGTACCAGCCGCGTACCAAAGGGTGGCAAACGCTTTCTGATGCTTCGTCCGCAGTTCGGCCAGCTTGATTTGCAGGTCGATGAGTTTCGACTCGCGGCTGTTGACCAGAAACAGCGAGCTTTCGCCCAGTTCAAACTTCTGCTGCTCGGCCCGGAGCAGGGTCTGCTGCTGAACGACCGTCTGCTGCTGCACACTAATCTGCCCTTCCAGTGCTTTCAGGCTGTTCCAGGCCGTCTGCACATCGTTGGCAATATCCCGACGGGTCTGCTGCCGCTCCAGTTCGACCTGCTGCGTTTTGAGCTGAACCTGCCGGAGTTTGCCGCGCTCCTTCCGCAGGAACAACGGAAACGTGAGATCTACCCCAATTTTGTGGTTATCGGCCCGGAAAGCATAGTAACTCGCCCAGTCATACCCTATTCCCGGCTGGGGTGTGCGACTCAGCAGGCTGGCTTGCACCACCAGCTGGGGGGCCAGCAGCGACCGCCGAAACCGCTCCTCAATGGCAAGCTGCCGCCCTTTGGTGGTCAGCTTTAGTACGTCAGGATGGTGTTCTGCGGCCCGGTTCAGGAGGGCGTGCAGCAGGGCATGATCAGCGCGGTCAACGAGTGTGGCCTGGGGCACAGCGGCCGGCAGTAAATCAACGGGCTGCGGTGTGCCTCCGGCCTGCTGACTATTCCACAAAAAAGCGGCCAGCCGCAAGCGGGCATTGGCTACCTCGGCTTCGGCCTGCTGACGTTGTACCAGGCGATCCTGCACCGTAATCAGGGCTTCGGTGGTGTCGATTGTTGCGGCATCACCCAGCAACGCCCGTTGCCGTATGCCCTGAAACCGGGTTTCGGCCAGTTCGTAGCCCTGCCCGAGCAGGCGCAACTGCTGGTAGGCCAGCGACCAGTCCCAGTAGGTTTTGGCGGCATCGTAGAGCGTTTTGTTGATCAGCTTCAGCCGGTCAGCCTCCGCCAGCGTAATGGCTAACTGTGCCTGCCGAAGGGCCGCTCGCCGGGCGTCGATAAGCAGCCCCTGCCCAATCGGGACGCGTATGCCCACAGCCGCCAGCCCGGACGCTGGTACGCGATCCTCCGGGTTGATGTATTCGCCCCGGTTCTGGTCGTAGGTTAGTTTCAGGTCGACACCAGCCGGTAAAAGAGGGATAGACACCCCCGTCTGCCACTTGTTGTAATACAAACTCTGACTAAATTCTTTCCGGTCGTAAGTCGAAAACAGTTTTGGGTCGAACGCCCCCCGCGCCTGTCGGATTTCTTCCTGTGCTCCGCTGCTCAGCAAAGCCGCCTGCCGAACAAGCGGATGATGCTGCGCCACAACGTCGTAAAAATCAGCTGCCGTAAATACCACCGCTGTGTCGGCTGGATCTAGCGTCGGTAGCTGGCCCAGTACCGCCGTGGGCAGGTGCTCCAGCATCAGCAGCCAGCAACCGATGTATAGCCTTTTCATTTCTTTTTTGCTTCGTTAGGTTCTTCCTTCAAGCTCGGCGGAAAGCCATTCAACTGCCGCCACAACTCGTACCAGACCGGCACATCGTCGAGCATCACCCAGCCATATACACCCGAGCCGACGCGCAGTTGCCTGGGCCAGGGTTGATCTCCTTTTTCCAGATTTGGCCTGACCAGCAGCCGGTACTTGCCGCTGCTGCTGCTGACCGCGTCGATCACGGCCACTTCACCGCCAAACGTACCTACAGCGACAGTTGGCCAGCCCGAAAACTGAATGGCAGGCCAGCCATCAAACTGCAATCGAACCCGACGCCCGCGCTGGATTAGGGGTACGTCCATCGCCCGGACGTAGAGTTCGACGGCAACCGCCGGGTTTATCGGTTGCAGTGTCGCGATGGACTCGCCCTCTTTAATCGTTTCGCCGATACCGGATTTCAGGGTTCGGACCACGTAGCCTGCCTGCGGAGCGCGCACGACGTATAGGCCCCGCCGGACATCAACACTGCTGATTTTATTTTGTAGTTTGGCAATTTCTCCTTCTGCATCAGCCCGGTACGATACCGCCGAACTACGGTCAGAAAGTGCTTTAGCCCATTTTTCCTGATAATCGGCCTGAATCGTTTGCAGATCGAGCCGGGCGTTGATCAGTTCCTGCCGCGATACGTTGAGTTTATTCTCCTGAGCAATCACTTTGGCGTAATCCTCCTGCCCTTTCAGCCGACGCGATTCCAGATCGGTCAGCGAGAACAGACCATTTTTCTGGCCCTTCTCATAGCGGTCGAGCCGGTCGAGGGCAATCTGGTAATTTTTGCGGGCCGCCGAAAAATCCGCGCTGTCGCTGATGACTTTGAATTCGCTCTGCCGCACCTTGTTGCGGGCCGATGCGAGTTTCACCTGCAAGCCAGTTTTAAGGGCCGTAATCTGGGCGTCTACCGCCCGTAGTTTAGCGTCCGTCGCGCTCAGGCTGCCCCGTTTGGCACCGAGTTGTTCACCCAGCCGTTGGGGTAATTGCGGATCGAAATAATCGTCTTTAATCTCGGAGATAACCAGCAGGGTATCCCCTTTTCGGACCCGCTGCCCCTCCTGAACGTTCCAGGCTTCAATACGGCCCGCAATGGCATTCTGCACCGTTTGGGGCCGGTCCTGTGGCGTCAGGGCCGTTACGCTGCCTTCGCCGTTGATGTTCTGCTGCCAGGGTAAAAACATGATACCCAAGCCAATAAATAGCAGCACCAGCATCCAGCGGCCCAGCCGCCGACCACTATTAGGCTCGGGCAGTGAACGCAGGGTTTTGAGCGGGTAATGGTTAATGAGCTGTTCATCAACCCGCTGATTGGATATATTAAGCATGGGCTATAGTATCGGCTTCAAGAGGTAAATCGGTCACGTTAGCAATCTTCTCCACGGCGGTCAGCAGGTCAAACACTGTGTCGATACCCGAAATCAGTTTCTCGACGGAACTGGTGATTAGCACGATGACCAGTTCAGCCGCTACAAACTGCCCCAGCGACATCTGACGGCCGACAACCAGCGACGTACCCAGAATCAGCAAACCACCCGTAACGATTGTTTTGAACGCCACGGCGCTGTAAAAGAACCGTTTCAACACCCGAAAATGGGCGTTGCGGTGCAGGACATAACCGGCCACCAGATCGTCCATGTGGTCGATGGGCGTCAGTTTATCATCCTGATGGCGGTACAGGGGTAGGTCGCGGGCCATATCCTCCAGCCAGCTGACGACCTTGTATTTATACTTGGATTCGCTCAGGCTGGTGCGCAGGCCGCTCGGTCCGTAGGCCCAGCAGATGCCGATAATAGCCAGCAGGGTGAACAGGCCAAACCCCAGAAACACCGGGTGATAGAACGACAACAGAATAATGCCGAACAGGATTTGCACGGCGGCTGCGGTCAGGTCGATCAGCAGTTTGGGCAGGCCTTTCTGAATGGTCAGCACGTCGAAAAAGCGGTTCATCAGTTCCGGCGGGTAATAGGTCGATAACGCTTTGGGTTCGATGCGGGGCAGGCGGTACGTGAACTCAAAGGCGGCTTTGGCGAAGATGCGCTGTTGCAGGATTTCGACCAGCGTCATCTGCCCGATCATCAGTAAGCCCGTCACCAGCACACCCAGCACCACCAGTCCAATCAGTACGTAGACGGAACTGAACACCAGTCCACCCGAAACCAGATTAAACACCGCCTGAATGCCCAGTGGCAGCGACAGACTAATTAAGCCGGTCATCAGCGCGAACAGGTAAATATAGCCGATGTCTTTTTTCTCCGTGGCCAGCAGCCGAAGCAACCGTTGCACAGGCGATGGGGGCGGTTCTATTGATTGTATTGTAGCCATTAGTGTCTGTTAAGCAGCAACCCCGTTGGTTATGAGGTATTGAGATCGTTTCGTTGATCAACCGATAAAATTAACTCTTTAATCTGTTTTTAACTAGTTGATAGTATTACTATCATCAATGCAAACATAACTTTTATCGGTGAATGTTCGTTTCTTTGTTCCGTCAGTTTAGGTTAAATGGTTAATTGGCGCGACGGATGGAGTATACAGTACTGGTTCGGATGAATGAGAAGTTATCCCTGCGCGACCCGGAGAGTTCGGAACTGGGTCGGCGAATTGTACGGCAGGGCATTTTACTGATGGCTGACATTGGTTTTGAAGAGATGACGTTCCGCAAACTGGCCGAGCGGATCGGGACCAAAGAAGCCAGTATCTACCGCTATTTCGAGAACAAACACCGCCTGCTGGTGTACCTGGTGGCATGGTACTGGCAGTGGCTTGAATATCAGGTGTTGTTCCAGACCAATAACCTGACCAATCCCCGCGAAAAACTGGAACGCATTCTAAAAATCCTGCTCCTGAAAGACATGGCGTCGGCCACCGCGCCGACAGCCCCTGATGCCATCGACATTATGGCCCTGCACAGCATCGTTATCCGCGAAGCCAGCAAAGCCTACCTCACGCACCACGTTACGGAAGACAATAAGGTACAGCTTTTTAAACCCTACAAAGACCTCTGTGGCCGCATGGCCGGGAGTATTCTGGAGTACCGGCCCGGTTATCCCTACGCCCGGTCGCTGGGTAGTACGCTCATCGAAACGGCGCATTACCAGACTTTTTTCCGCCAATACCTCCCTTCGCTCACCGATTTCAGCCCGACTGCCGACGACGATCAGCTACTCCGTTTTTTAGAGCATCTGTTATTCTCATCCCTCGCTGCCGGATCTGCCGGGCTGCTATAGCCGCCCTAACCCGCCAATTTGGAAGCAGTCGCTTCCGGGCTTTATCTTCACCCGGGATTTGGGGAAAGCAGCAAGTTTAGCGTTGCTATTACAGTCGGCACCCGCTTGCCGAAACTGTTTTCCCGGTCACCAACCCGTTTCACCACCCTTCCTCAACGGTTAAACCCACTGCCGTACATGATTCTTATTGTTGATGACCGGCCCGAAAATATTCTTCCGCTGCGGAAAATTCTGGAGCGGCATCGCTTCACGGTCGATTCGGCCGAATCGGGCGAAGAAGCCCTGAAGAACGTGCTTAAAAACACGTACTCGGTCATTATTCTGGATGTGCAGATGCCCGGCATGGACGGGTTCGAGGTAGCCAATGCCATTGCCGGTTTCAGCAAAGCCCGCGACACGTCCATCATTTTCCTCTCGGCCGTTAACACCGAAAAGAAATTTATTGCACAAGGCTACACCGCCGGGGCTGTTGATTACCTGACCAAGCCCGTTGACCCGGATATTCTGGTGTTAAAGGTCAAAACGCTCCATAAACTCTACGAGCAGCAGCAGGCCCTGCGCGCCACGCAGGAGTCGCTCCAAAAAGAGATCGACGTGCGTAAACAGGCGCAGGAAGCCCTGACCCGGCAAATGCAGGAGTTACAGATTCTGCTGGCGTCGCTGCCTCAGATGGCCTTTACCACCACCCCGGCGGGCGAACTTGAATACGTGAACCAACACTGGTTCCGCTACGCCGGTAGCGCCACAACCCTGCCCGAAACGCACACGGATGATACGATCTGCTCGAAATGGGAAGCCATGCTGGCTGCGGGCACCGACTTTACCGGTGAAGTCCGCCTGAAAGACCAGACCACGGGCGAATACCGCTACCACCTGTTGCGGATCATTCCCATTAAACAGCAGGAGGTTGTAACCCGGTGGATTGGCACGTTCACTGATATTCATCCACAAAAACGGGCCGCCGAACTGCTGGAGCATGAAGTCGACGTACGCACGAATGAACTCCTGCTGAAGAACGCCGAACTGGAACAGACCAACCACGAATTACAGCAGTTCACCTGGGTGGTATCGCACGATCTGAAAGAGCCCCTCCGGAAAATTCAGCTGCTGAACGACACCGTCAAGGAAAAACACCTTAAAGACGACCCAGAGGCTGTTTCGTACCTCGACCGGTCCATTCGGTCGGCGGCCCGGATGTCGGCCCTGATCAATGACCTGCTGAACTACTCCCAGCTGTCAGTACCGGAGGAATTCCAGCCGACCGATCTCAATGCCCTGCTGAACGAATTGCTACTGGATTTCGACGAAGCGATCAGTCGGCAGCAGGCCGTTGTCGACATAGGGCCGCTTCCCGTCCTCGATACCATTCCGACCCGAATCCGGCAGGTATTTCAGAACCTGATCAGTAATGCGCTCAAGTTTGTCAAAGTCGGCGTGCCCCCGCTTATCACCATCACCGGCGAGCGCATCGAAACCCGGGCCATCGACGGTGTTCCGGCACCTACCGGCGGGTTTCTCCGGCTTGTGGTGCAGGATAACGGCATTGGCTTTGATGAAAAGTTTCTCAGCCGGATTTTCGTGATTTTCCAGCGCCTGCATAACCGCAGCAGTTACGAAGGCACGGGCATTGGCCTGGCCATCGCCAAAAAGAATATCGACAGGCACCACGGCCTGATTTCGGCGCAGAGCCGCCCCGGCGAAGGTGCCCGTTTCATCCTTGTTCTTCCCATCAGTCAGAATCAGCAGTAAGCCTTTTTACCCGCGCCCTCATGCCGCCAACACCAACGTCAAACTCCGTTATCCGCCAGCTTCAGGTCGTTTTTTCCCTGTCGACCCTGTTGCTCCTGATCAGTCTGGCCGCGTCATTCTACAGCATCCAGAAACTGATCAGTAATTCAGAACTGGTCAATCATACCAATCAGGTGATGCTCGAAGCCGAGAATATCATCTCGTACATGAAAGACGCCGAGACGGGACAGCGGGGTTTTCTGGTTACGCTCGATTCGCGCTTTCTGCAACCCTACACCGGCAGTTACGAAAAAGTGACGGCCAGCTACGACCGGCTGCGGACACTTACGGGCGACAATCCGGGGCAGCAGAAAAGCCTGGACGAGGTGGAAACGCTCTATAAAGCCAAGTTTGTCCAGATGCAGCGCACCATCGACCTGGCCAACCGGGTGAGTGGTTTCAGTCAGGATACCATCGGGCGAAACCGGGAGATGCTGCGCGGTAAACAGCTGATGGACAAGCTTCGGGTAGTGGTTAACCGGATGAAAACCGAAGAAAGCCAGCTTTTGAAAACCCGCCTGGTTCAGCAGCAGCTTTATATTGCCTATACGCCCCTGCTGCTGATTATTGCGGCCATCATCTCTATGCTGATTACGGGACTGACCTACGGGCGGATCAAAAAAGACCTCGACAACCGGCTGGCCCAACAGAAAGCCGATGAAGAAAAATACACCGAAACCAGCAAACGCATTTCGGTTATGGAAGGCATCACCCGCGACATTGCCGGGGGTAATTATACCGTACGCACGCCTGACCTCCGCGATGATGAACTGGGGCGCATCTCGAAAGCCCTGAATCAGATGGCCGAATCGCTCGACCGGACGTTTACCGACTTGACCGCCAAAAACTGGCTGCAAACCGGGGCGGTTCAACTGAGCGACGCCATCCGGGGCGAAAAGGACCTGAAAACGCTGGCAAACCGCCTGCTCGACACTATTACTGCCTACACAAACGCCCCGTTGGGAACGGTTTACCTGCTCGATACCGACAGCAGCTTTAGACTGGCCGGTAGCCACGCGGCTCAGCACGTACCCGCCACCGTCCGGCGGGGCGAAGGCCTGACCGGGCAGGCTATTGACCAGAAAAAGACACGGGTCATTACGGATGTGCCCGCCGATTACAGCCGGATCTCGTCGTCGCTGGGCGACGCCCGGCCAACCACGCTGCTAATCACTCCACTGGTTTACGGTAACGAGTGCGTTGGGGTTATTGAGCTGGGTCTGCTGCGCCAGCCCGATCCACTGTACGTTGATTTTCTGGAGCAGAACCAGGAAGCCATGGCGATTGGCGTTAATGCCGCCCTGGATTATGTGCGGCTGCAGAGTCTGCTGGAAGAAACACAGGCGCAGGCGGAGGAATTGCAGGTTCAGCACGCCGAAATGGAAAATCTGAATGCTGAGTTGGAGATGCAGGCTCAGAAACTACAGGCCTCTGAAGAGGAGCTGCGCGTTCAGCAGGAGGAACTGCTGCAAACCAATACGGAACTGGAAGAACGCGGTTTACTGCTGGAAGAAAAGAACGACGAGATCCAGAAGAAAGCCGATGAACTGGAACTCTCGACCCGCTACAAGTCGGAGTTCCTGGCCAATATGTCGCACGAACTGCGGACGCCCCTCAACTCGATCCTGTTGCTGAGTCGGCTGCTGGCCGAGAATACCGACGAAAACCTGAGCAGCGATCAGGTCGAATATGCCCGGGTTATCCAATCGTCGGGCAACGGATTGCTCGGCCTGATTGATGAGATTCTTGATCTGTCGAAGATCGAAGCCGGGCAGATGACATTAGAGTATCAGTCGGTACCGGTAACCGACATTACCGACGAGTTGCAGGCCCTGTTTGGGCTGCTGGCTAAAGATAAGGGGCTGGATTTCAGCATTCGGGTAGAGCCGGGCGTTCCGCCGGTAATCGACACCGATAAAATGCGGCTGGGGCAGATCCTCAAAAACCTACTCTCCAACGCACTCAAGTTTACCGCAGCAGGCAGCGTTACCCTGACTATCAAACAGGCCGAAACCCCGGAAAATACCCTCAGCTTCGTGGTGAACGATACCGGCATCGGCATCGCGCCCGAAAAACAGCCGCTGGTATTCGAGGCTTTCCAGCAGGCCGACGGATCAACCAAACGAAAATACGGCGGTACGGGCCTGGGCCTCTCCATCAGCCGCGAACTGGCCAAGTTGCTGGGGGGCGAAATCACCCTAAGAAGCCGGTTGGATGAAGGGAGCGAGTTTACGGTTCTTCTGCCGATTTATGCCAGTGCAGCCAGCAACACCGGCAGCCGGCCCGAAAACAAGGCCGGGCTACCGGGTCTCTATGCGCAGCCCGCCCCCCCGGCACCAAAGCCCGCGGCCAACACACACGTTCCGCACAAATACATCAGCACGACCATTCCCGAGGCTATCCCCGACGATAGAAACACGGTTACGGAGCAGGATAAGGTTATTCTGATCGTAGAAGACGACACGAATTTCGCCAAATCCCTGCTCGACTACGCCCGCAAAAAGGGCTATAAAGGTGTTGTGGCGGTGCGCGGTGACGAAGGATTAAAACTGGCCTCTATCTACAAACCGCTGGGCATTCTGCTGGATATTCAGTTGCCGGTTATGAGCGGTTGGGAGGTGATGGACGCCCTGAAAGCCGACCCGCGCACCCGCCCCATTCCGGTGCATATTATGTCGTCGCACAAGCTGAAGAACGAAAGCCTGCTGAAGGGGGCCGTTGATTTTGTGGATAAACCGATGGCGTTTGAACGGATGCAGGAAATCTTTAAAAAGATCGAATACGTCCTGAACCGCGATCACAAGAAAGTCCTGATTGTCGAAGACAATTCGCAACATGCCAAAGCGCTGGCCTATTTTCTGGAGACCTTCAACATCAGTTCGGAGCTGAAAAGCAACATCAGCGAAGGAATCGACGCGCTCAAACGTAAGGAAGTGGATTGCGTGATTCTGGATATGGGCATCCCCGACCATAAAGCCTACGAAACGCTCGAAGAAGCCCGGAAAAACCCCGGTCTGGAGAACCTGCCCATCATTATTTTCACCGGGAAGAGCCTGTCGATGGCGGAAGAACTGAAGATCAAGCAATACGCCGATTCAATTATTGTTAAAACGGCTCACTCCTACCAGCGCATGCTCGACGAGGTTTCGCTGTTCCTCCATTTAGTCGAGGAAAACAAAGACGATACCAAACCGACGGGCAACGGCGCGGCCAAAAAACTCGGGGGGCTGAGTCAGGTACTCGACAACAAGACAGTGCTGGTGGCCGACGACGACGTGCGTAATATTTTCTCGTTATCTAAAGCCCTGGAACAGTACAACATGACCGTCATTACCGCGCTGGACGGGAAGGAAGCCCTGCAAAAACTGACGGAAAACCCGGGGATCGACGTTGTTTTATTGGACATGATGATGCCGCAACTGGACGGCTACGAAACAGCCCGTACGATTCGGGAGCACTACCAGTGGAAGAATCTGCCCGTGATTGCCGTCACCGCCAAAGCCATGACCGGCGACCGCGAAAAGTGCATTCAGGCGGGCGCGTCGGATTACATCACCAAACCCGTAGACATTGATCAACTCATTTCCCTGCTGCGGGTATGGCTGTATGACAGGAACTGACGAGTAAATTCAGAGAATGAACGTAAGACACAGAACAAACCGGGAAAATAAATTACCCTCCTTTGTGTACTCTGTGCCTTACTCCTGTTCCTCTGCGTTTAACCCCTAAACACTATGCCTAAACAACGAATCCTGATTATCGACGACGATTCGAGGAATATCTTCGCACTGACCGCAACCCTGAAGGCCAAAGGGTTTGACTGTGTATCGTGCCTGAGTGCCCTGGACGCGCTGGAAATTTTGCAAACCGACGCTGTAATTGATGCCATTCTCATCGACATGATGATGCCCGATATGGATGGGTATGAGGCCATTCCGCGTATCAAAAACCTGATAAATCGTAGCCACACGCCCATTTTTTCGGTTACAGCACAGGCGATGATCGGCGACCGGGAAAAGTGCCTGCGGGCAGGAGCTACAGACTATATCGCTAAACCCATCGACGTGGACCGGCTGCTGCACCTGCTGACACGCATTTAACTGGCTATGATCGAGGAGGAAGAAGTTGACCAGCTACTGGCGGATTTACTGGACAGGCACGGCTATGACTTTACGCACTATGCAAGAGCGTCGCTGAAACGGCGTATTAACCGGTTGTGGGCGCTGGACAAGTTTCCGAGCTTTGCCGAACTGCGCTACCGGGTCCGGTCGGATGCCGACTATGTCAGACGGTTTGTGGAAGAACTCACCGTGAACGTAACGGAGATGTTCCGCGATCCCCTGTTTTACAAGGCCCTCCGCACGGAGGTGTTGCCTACCCTCATGGCCAAGCCGTTTATCCGCATCTGGCACGCTGGCTGTTCAACGGGCGAAGAGGTTTTCTCAATGGCTATTCTGCTGAAAGAAGCCAACCTGCTGCACAAGTCGCTGTTATACGCCACCGACCTGAACCCGGAAGTGCTGAATGTGGCCCGTAAAGGCATTTTTGCGCTCGGCCCCATGAAGCAATACTCCGAGAACTACATTATTTCCGGTGGCATACACGATTTCTCCCAGTACTATACGGCTCAGTACGGGCATGTCAAATTTGCGGAGGAGCTGACAAAAAAGATGGTCTTCTCGACTCATAATTTAGTCTCGGACCGGTCCTTCAACGAGTTCGATCTGATCCTTTGCCGCAACGTGCTCATTTATTTTGATAAAGCCCTGCAGGACCGGGTGCTGACCCTGTTCGACGAAAGCCTTGGCCCACTCAGCTACCTGGCCCTGGGAGCCAAAGAAACCCTGAAATTTTCGGCCATCCAGGCTAACTACAAGCAGCTAAACAGCGAAAAGATATGGCGAAAAATAGCCTGATCAAGTCCTGTAAGGTAATGCTCATCGGTGGGTCTACCGGCAGCATCAACGTGCTGCTGAAGCTGCTGCCCGACCTGCCGTTTCCGTTGCCTTTCGCGCTGATTATCGTCGTACACCGTAAAAATACCGCTGATTCAACGCTGGCCGAGTTGCTGGCCCTCAAAACAGCGGTGCCGCTGAAAGAAGTCGATGACAAAGATGTTCTGTTGCCCGGCCATATCTACCTGGCTCCCGCCGACTACCATTTACTGATCGAGAAGGACGGGACGTTTTCATTGGACGACTCCGAAAAGATCAACTACAGCCGCCCATCCATCGACGTCACCTTCGAGTCGGCCGCCGACGTGTACGGCCCCACCTTAGTGGGCATTCTGCTATCCGGTGCCAACGCCGATGGCACTACAGGCATGAAAGCCATCAAAAAAGCGGGCGGCACGCTGGTAGTGCAGCAGCCCGAAACGGCTCAGGTAGCCTATATGCCGCAGCAGGCCATTTTAAACGCTCCCGTCGATTTTGTGCTTGACATCTACGGATTAACGCTATTTCTGAATGGTACAGTCCTGTAAACGAGGCACCATTTAGGCCAAAAACCCCCTGTTTCCGGGTTCGTGACAGGGGACTTTTGTCGTAAATAAAACTATACCTGATCAGGCTGCCACCGTTATCCGTTCGGGCGTAGTCGTACCCTCCGGCAGTCTTTCGGCTACTGGCTCTACAGTGATAACGACAAACTTGGAGGTGGGCTGATTGCTGACGTAGGCCACGCTGGATACCGGAACCAGCGGATTCATCTCGGGGTAATAAGCCGCCGTATTGCCCTTTGGAATGTTGTAGGGAATGGCAACGAACCGCTCCAGTTTGCGCTGTTGCCCCTCAAAGTGACTCGTGATGTTCACCAGTTGCCGCGCCACGATACCCCGCTCGTCCATATCCATCGAATTCATGAAAATCACGCGTCGTTCGCCGTACACGCCCCGGTACCGGTCGTTATAATCGTAGATCGTTGTGTTAAACTGGTCGTGGCTGCGAATCGACATCAGCACCAGTTGGTCCGGCTGGAGGTGGTGCCTTTTCATCTCCGTCACCGTAAAATTGGCTTTGCCATTATCGGTCGTAAAATTCCGTTCGCGGGGGCCGTTGGGCAGGTAGAACCCGCCGGGTTTACGGATCTTCTCGTTGTATTTGTCGAAGCCGGGAATCACGCGGGAAATAGCATCGCGGATGGTATCGTAGTTTTCGGTATAACCCACCCAGTTCGCCGTTGTGCGTTTTCCGAGCGTGGCAATGGCAATCCCCGAAATAATGGCCACCTCGCTCAGCATTTCGCCTTCAAGAGGTTGCAGTACGCCTTTGTTGCGGCTTACCACACCCATTGAGTTCTCGCAGGACGTGAACTGATGCCCCGACCGCTGCATGTCAATGTCGACGTGGGTCAGCGTAGGTAGAATAAGCGACGTTTCACCGGTGACCAGATGGCCCCGGTTGAGCTTTGTACTGACGAACACCGTCAGTTTTTGTTTACGCAGGACTTCGGCCACAAACTCGGTGTCGGGACCGGCTGACAGAAAATTCCCCCCAAGGCTCATGAACACCTTTATTTTGCCCGCGTGCATGGCCTTGATCGTTTCTACGGCATCGGTACCATGTTCGCGGGGTGGCTCAAACTTGTACTCGTCGGCCAGCGAATCGAGAAACTCCTTGTGGGGCCGTTCCCAGATGCCCATCGTGCGGTCGCCCTGCACGTTGGAGTGGCCCCGAACGGGACAGAGGCCCGCACCGGGTTTGCCAATGGCCCCTTTCAGGAAGTGCAGGTTCACGATTTCCTGAATGCTCATGACGCCGTTTTTCTGCTGCGTAAGGCCCATAGCCCAGCACGTAATGATCTTCTGCTTATGGGCAATCATATCGGCCGCCTGACCAAGGCTTTCCCGCGAAAGGCCGCTCATCTCCTCAATATCCTCCCAGCTTGTATTGCGGATATTAGTCGCAAACTCTTCGTAACCAGCTGAGTACTGGCGGACAAAGTCGTGATCGACCACCGTGCCGGGGTTCTTTTCCTCATAGGCCAGCAGGTGCTTCATAATACCCCGTAACACGGCCATATCGCCATTTACCCGAACCTGCAGAAACAAGTCTGCGATGGGCGTACCGTGGCCGAGCAATGTTCCGACGGCCTTGATGGGGTTCATGAAATCCTGCGGGTTTTTGAAATGACTCAGCCCCGCTTCATGCAGCGGATTTACGGCGATGATTTTGGTGCCGTTCCGCTTCGCCATCTGCAATGCCGTAAGCATACGCGGGTGGTTCGTGCCGGGGTTTTGCCCCATAATGATGATCACTTCGGCTTCGTGAATGTCATTAAGCGTTACCGACCCTTTACCCAAACCCGTTGTATTACTTAGCGCCGAGCCGCTGCTTTCGTGGCACATATTGGAGCAGTCGGGCATGTTGTTGGTGCCAAACTGTCTGACAAAGAGCTGGTACAGAAACGCCGGTTCATTGGGCACTTTGCCGGAGGTATAAAACGCAGCCTCATCGGGCGATTGCAGGGCGTTCAATTCATCGGCGACCAGTTGGAACGCATCCGGCCAGGAAATCGGTGTGTAATGCGTTGCGCCGGGCCGACGTACGACGGGATGCGTCAGTCGACCGGCATTATTAAGATCGCGGTCCGTCATGTGCGATAGGTCTACCAAGCTATGGCTGGCAAAAAACGCCTGGTCAACGCGGCCCGTCTGGGCATCCGAAGCCGTTGCTTTAGCGCCGTTTTCACAGAACTCGGCGAAGGAGCGGTCACCATCGGGATCGGGCCAGGCACAGGACGAACAGTCGAAGCCATCTTTCTGATTCAGTTTCAGCAGCGCATGGGTACCGCGCCCCACGCCAGCCTCACCCCAGGCAAACTGAGCCGATTTCAGCACCGCTGTCAACCCGGCGGCTACGTCAGCCGGTTTACCCAGCGTCAGGCCCGTAAATTGATCGGGGGGCTGGGCCAGTATCGGGTGTTTGTATTTGGCACCTACCGTATCGGGAGCAGGTGGAATAGTTTTATCGGCATCAGGCTTACCCGACGGATCGTAGTGATCGTTAGTTAGTTCCGTACCCTGGTTAGGGCGATCGCCACTCTGTGGTACGTTATTAACATCCTGTTCGGCCGGGTTACTGGGTCGCTGCTCGTTATTGGGTGATTTTTCCATCAGTTATGGGGCATACAACGTTACTAATCGTGATTATGTAAACCCGGAAACAGGTTGGTAGTTTGGGAAATACCATTAAAACTGAGTTTACCCTACGGGTGGGTAAAACTGATACTATTCTGCCTTTACGGATCGACAATCAAAACAACTCACTTCTGAAAATCACGGACATACTCAATGGATTCATCCAAAAAACTAACAACTGAGCAGCCCTCCCGGCGGGACTTTATCCGGCAGAGTGCTGTGGCTACGGCAAGCTTCTTTATTGTGCCCCGCCACGTATTGGGAAAAGGCTTTATTGCGCCCAGCGACAAGCTGAACATTGCTGGTGTGGGCTTTGGCGGTAAGGGTTTCAGCGACACCAACAACTCGTATAACAACGGAGCCAACAACATTGTGGCCCTGTGCGATGTGGACTGGGGGCTGGCCCGCGTGAAAGAAAACTTCACCAAGCACCCCAACGCGAAACGCTACAAAGATTTCCGGGAGATGCTGGACAAGGAAGGCAAGAACATTGATGCCGTCACGGTGTCAACGGCCGACCATACCCACGCCGTCATTGCCATGGCCGCCATGCAGCAGGGCAAGCACGTGTATGTGCAGAAACCCCTGACGCATAACATCCACGAAGCCCGGATGCTGACCGAAGCCGCCCGCAAATACAAGGTTGTTACGCAGATGGGCAATCAGGGCTCGTCCAATCCGCAGCAGAAACAAATGGTGGAGTGGTTCGACAAGGGGCTGCTGGGTACGGTTCATACCGTTAACCTCTGGACAAACCGGCCCGTATGGCCACAGGGCATCCCAGTGCCTCAGCCTGCTGCCGAAACACCCGTTGATCTGGATTGGGACCTGTGGCTCGGACCGGCCCAGAAAGTTGGCTACACCCCAGCCTATCATCCGTTTAAATGGCGCGGCTGGTGGAACTTTGGTGCCGGTGCCCTTGGCGATATCGGCTGTCACATCATGGATGTTCCCTTCCGGGTGCTTGGCCTGGGCTACCCCACCGAAGTGGAAACCAGCATTGGTCAGGTGTTTCTGAAAGACTGGACGCCGGAGTACATTCCCGAAGGATGCCCACCGTCGTCGCATGTAGAGCTGAAATTTCCGTCCTCGTCCAAGAACAAGTCGGCCGTAACCATGATCTGGGAAGACGGCGGACTTCGCCCCTTCCGGCCGGACATGCTTCCCGAGGGCGAACTCATGCCCGAAAATGGCGAGAACGGGGTGCTGTTGCAGGGCGACAAGGGCTTGATGGTGTGTGGTATGTACGGCGACAATCCCCGACTCTATACCAAAAACGGTCAGAAGTTTGAAGCCGCCCCTAAACCAACCGGCGACGGCGTTAACAAGCCGCTACCCGAAAATGGCCATCAGGTGTTGTGGACAGAAGCCTGCAAAGCCGGTTTTAATAGCAAGGAACACAAGGCGCTGACCTCCTCCTTCGACTTTGCCGGCCCCCTCACCGAATCAGTACTGATGGGTAACTTAGCCATCCGCAGCTACACCCTTCGGACACCCCGAGCCGACGGCAAAAGCTTTGACTACCCCGGCCGCAAGAAACTGATGTGGGACGGCAAAAACATGAAGATCACCAACTTCGACGACGCCAATCAGTTTGTCTCCCGCCAATACCGCGAAGGCTGGAAACTCGCCTGAATCTGAGCTTCTTGACACCCCGGACTGTAACATTACAGTCCGGGGTGTTTAAATATGACTGCCAGACCGACATTTATAAGAAGCGACTGAAAGCACACCCAATAAACCATTATAATTTGACTGCCAGCAGTTTATGGTTTAGTGATTTTGCGTACAATAACATGTTGGGTGAACCGGCCAAAATGTGCTTGCGGGGCGGGTTCCGGTCGACATGTGGCACGGCTCAACGGTCAGGTTTTGGCTCGCTGGTCGGCCTCCGGTCGACAAAGCGAACGCCGGAGTTGGTCAACGTTGACAAGCGTTGTTGGGTTGCGGTCGACAAGGTAAATGGCTTATTTCATTAGCTTGAGCAACGAATTAAACTTAACAGTCACAGATAAGCCTGAAATGAACCAACGTGTACTTCCTATTGCGGTATTTGCTTTTTTAGCTTTTGCCTTTTCGTGGGCAGTCAATCAATTCATGCCCGCTTTTATATGGCACGGCGTTGATTTTAAAGAAATTATGACGGGTTTTGGCCCGGCACTATCGGGCTTGGTTTGTTACCGGGTTTTCGGTACGCCCAATACGGTCAAGCTATCGTTGATTGGAAGCAAGCCAATAGTAGTTTATAGCATTACTTTTTTGAGCCTTCTACTTCCAATTCTGTTCATGCATAAGTCAAATAAACTAGCCTTCATCAGTCTGGTCTTAGCTCAATTCGCCTACACATTTGGGGAAGAACTTGGATGGCGACATTATCTACAAAACGCTGTAGCCAGTCTTACCAAATGGCAACAAGCATTAGTAATTGGGCCAATATGGTTCTTTTGGCACTATGCCATCTTGAACGATCCAACAACCATGCTGACCGGCAAACCCGTTCCTTTTTATATTGGTATTCCTTTATTTATAGCCTTATTAGTATTGCTGTCTAAACTATATGGCGATCTGGTGCTGAGAACCCAAGCGGTGTTATTACCGCTCTTGCTACATTATATTGGCAAAGTGAGTAACGGTTATATTATGCTGACCATTTATGTTCTTGTTTTATCAGTCTACTTAATGTGGAATAAGATTGAGGTTGGTAGGCAGGTCTCGGGCGACAGGCAGCACGCTCCTGAAATTGAGCCGCAGCCCAACCAAACGGGTGTGTAAAGGTGCAAGTACGTTAGTTCAGTTGCGTTGTATGCTCGCCATCAGCCCCTGCGGGTGTTGGGTGAAAGTTCATAAAATGCTTGCGGCTGACAGGTTGAACGAGCCAGTAAGTCAAGTCCAGGTTAGTTGAAGACTTCTTAGCGACAGGCCGACCATAACATCAATTCGGACGAACAGGAGTCTATCAGATTCTGGCAACAACCACAAAAATGATCCATTCTATTCAGGTCCTTGAATGACTTTTATACTTACTCTTTTCAGTTCATTAGTACTGATAACAGGCATTATCTACTTTGGGTGGCGTAAGCCTAACTACAACCATTGGCACCATACTATCAGCGAGTTAGGGGAAGTTGGTAGTCCCGTAGCACGCCCTGTGAATTACGGTTTGTTTCTACCCGTTGGGCTGTTGCTTTGGTTGGTAGCAGTTCTGACCGATAAAGAAGTCATCGCAGGTTTGGCAGGGTGTGTGGGGGCTGGGTACGTAGTGGCCGCTCTCTTCCCGTGTGATGTCGGATCGCCTGTATCGGGTAGCAGTCGACAACAAATTCATAATCTGGGTGGCGCTATCGAATATATTGGTGGCGCCTATTTCCTTAGTCAGATTAGCGCTAAGCCGATACTATCCGATTACAATTTATTCTCCATAGCCGCAGTCGTTGTGATAGCTGGAAGTGTATGTTTGTCGATCCCCGGTCTATTTATCCGGGGATTTTTACAACGTATACTTGAGGTAGTTCTTTTTGGCAGCTTGCTCGCAGCAGTTCGATGAATACGGTTGTCCGTTTTATTCAGTATACAGTCTCAGTCTGATGGGTTGATTCTTAGCTCCGTATGGGCGGCTTATCGGACGACAGATTGCTCACTCCCGAAGAAACGTTTATCCCAACAAAAACAGGGGTTTAAAGGTCATAGGTCATAGGTGCGTGCTTGAGTAATTTGCTCGCCATCAGCATATATAACCTGCTTAGTACAACTCAGTAAACCCTCCTAGAAACTAGCTCCCGGCGACCTCAATGAATCAATTGCATCAACAAGCTGGGTGCCGTTTGGTAAATTCCGTCAACCATTATCGCTTATCAATTCGATACAGTCTTCCCCCATCAGTAATGGCATACAAGGCCCCATCCGGCCCCTGAGTTATATCCCGAAAACGTTGACCCTCACTTGCCAGCAACCGTTCTTCACCGACAACCCGGTTATTGTCAATCACCAGCCGTACAATGTGCATTCCACTTAGAGCGCTAATAAACAGATTGTTTTGCCACTCCGGGATACGATTACCGCTGTAAAAGGTCATGCCACTGGGCGACACCACCGGGTCCCAATAATAAACGGGCTGCTCCATACCTGCCCGTTGCTGAATACCTTCTCCCAGGCGTTGTCCACTATAATCGATTCCGTACGTAATGATAGGCCAGCCATAATTCGCGCCAGGCTGAATGCGGTTGATTTCGTCGCCCCCTCTGGGCCCTAATTCTCCTTCCCATAAATCACCTGTTACCGGATGGATAGCCAATCCATGCTGATTTCGGTGGCCAATGGAATACAATTCGGAACGAGCTTCCGATTGCCCTGCGAACGGATTACCAGCAGCGGGGTTACCATCGGTTGTGATCCTGATTAGCTTACCCACGGCGGAGTTTACGGCCTGCGCCTGTTGCCGGATGCCCGGATCGGAACGGTCGCCACTACTGACTAACAGGTTTCCGGTCCGGTCAAAAATAACCCGGCTCCCGTATTGATTAACGCCTGAATAAGCGGGAGTAGCCCGATAAATAATCGTTACGTTTTCCAGACTGGTTTCATTGGCTGAAAGCCTGCCTTTGGCAACGGCCAGTAGATTGCCATCCGGCCGTCTTTCCGAAAAGCTCCAGTAAACCATACGATTGGTCGTAAACGCTGGATCGATACATAAGCCCAGCAAGCCCCCCTGGCCACCGCTGTTAACAGCCGGTATGCCGCTTAGTGGCGCACTCACTTGTCCGGAGATGGTCACGATCCGCATAGTGCCTGCTTTTTCCGTAATGAGGAACCGTCCGTCCGGCAGGCTGGCAATGCCCCATGGGCTGGTAAGGGCTGTGGTTAGGACCTTGGTTTCGATGCTGGTAGTGGTGCGGATACCAGACGCCCGGGTCTGTCCCGCAAAAGCAGGACTATAGGTTGAATTGGGCCGGTTCGTTTCAACGGGTGACGTACTGACTGTCGTTGTCCCGGTAGCAGGAGGAGTTGTTCCGGTAACGGGAGAAGCTGGGGTATCTGTACCATCCGGTTTACAGGAAGCCAACGCCAGTAAAGTGCTGGCGGCAATAATTACCAGTTGATTTTTCATAGTCGCTGCGTTGATTGGTAACGTATAAAGATAGCCGGATTAGCTGATCGGGCTTTCACGAGTATGTGCTTCCATTAGGTTAACTTCGCTGAATTAGCGGCCTTCCGGATTATAGCCAGCCTTGCCAATTAACACACGTCACATCCCCTGCTCCTATGCAACAGGCTGCCGAATACATTGACCGTCGACTTCTGTAAAGTGAGTTAACCTGTTAACAAGACAAACGCACAAAAACCAGTTTGCATTATGATCTATTTCACTCAGTTGATTTATATCAACGAAGGTCAGGAAGCCGTGTTTCACCAATTTGAAGAGGTAGCCATTCCACTGATCGAAAAGTACAATGGACAACTTTTACTCCGAATGCGGCCTACTGATGACGCTTACATTGACCATCAGATTGACAAACCTTACGAAATACATCTTGTGCAATTCGATACAGAGCAGGACTTTGTAGCCTTCAGCCAGGACGAAAGCCGTAAGCAGTTTTTACATTTAAAAGAGCAATCTGTAAGAACAGCCCTCCTCTACCAGGGAATAAAACTGTAGTATGATTCTTTACTGGCAGACAGAACGCCCGGCGAGTTAGTAAACCTACATGTAAAGTCGTTAGCTCTCAACCCTTCACTTCCAGCGACCCCTCCCACGTTTTCAACCTCATTTCCTTGCCATCAAACACGCCGTACGTCCGGGCGGTGACCCATTCGCCGAGGTTGATATAACGACTCGCAGGCGAAACGTTCAGGTCAAGGGGTAGGTGCCGGTGACCGAAGATGTAAAAATCGTGATGCTGCTGACTCTCGACCGCTAAACAGTACTGAAACAACCATTCCCGATCTTCCCCCATAAATTTTTCTTCGTCTTTTTCCTGATTGCTGATCCGGCTGCTCCGCGACCAGGCATGGGCCAGCCGAATGCCAAGATCGGGATGCACCCACCGGAACAGCCCGCGCGCCAGCCGACTCTCAAACAGGATTTTCAGCCGCTTGTACGTTGCATCGCCGGGACCGAGCCCATCGCCATGCCCGATCAGAAAACGGGTCCCTCCTATCTCATACGTTCGGGGCTGACGGTATACCGGAATACCGAGTTCAGTGGTAAAATAATCCTTCATCCACATATCGTGATTGCCCGTAAACAGAATGATCGGGATACCGGCATCACTCAGTTCGGCCAGTTTCCCCTGCAGGCGGATAAAGCCTTTGGGCACGGCATGTTTGTACTCGAACCAGAAATCGAACACATCACCGACCAGGAAAATAACGGCCGCATCGTGCCGGACAGCATCAAGCCAGGCCACAACAGCGCGCTCCCGCTGTAAGCTTTTTTCGGGTGTTGGTGTCCCCAGATGGAAATCAGATGCGAAGTAAACCTTCTGACCGGGCAGCAATGAAATGGTATCGAAAACAGGCATGAAACAACAGTGTTGACCACAAAGATAGCCAAAGCTGACCTTTTAATGACTTATTGGCTACCTACCCGAGCCCATGCCCACCAGTCCTGCTTTGGAGAAGCATTCAGCAAATTATAGCCTGTAGAAACATCCAGCGCTAAATTTGGTAGTATCTTTGCGCCATTACATTAACTCGCATTGACTGCACTATGACTCTAAAATCCACTTTATTACTGGCTGTCCCCGTTTTTTGTCTGACATCCTGCTTCATGGGTGATAACGCATCGAACACCGACGATGGAAATGATGCTGCTGGTACGGGCAGCGCCAATCTGGCCCGTCAGGTAGTAGCTACCCGCACGCTGACCACAGACGCCTATTACGAAGCTCCCTGTGAATACCTCGGCGAAGAATACGTTCGCACTGCCTTTAAAATAGGCGAAGCCGAACTGGAAGCTGTTAGCCAGCCAACGAGCTGCGAATTTGAATGGGAGAAAAACAAAGTTGAACTGATGTTTGGTAGCCGTCGGCCGTTTGAGTCGATTTACGCAGCTGAATATCAGTTTGACAAGTTGTATCAGCCCCGAGTTGCGGGTGCTACTACAGGTCAGATGGGTGTAGCCGGTGAGAAACCAGCATTGAGTGGCCCTGCTCCCGAGGGTACTGGTGCCGAACGTCCGGCTACGGGTGGTACAGGTACCGGTAACGACAAAACGGTTGGTAACGACTCGTCGACAACGGTTTCAGCAGCTCAAACACCGGTTGCGGCAAAATTTACTGAGCCAGCCGAAAATTCGGGTCGGTTTGTAGCCGTTGCTGGTGTTGGCGACAAGGCCGTTTGGGATCCTGCTAAAAAAACCATCCACGTACTTTACAACAACCATATCCTTAACGTGCTGGTTGAAACTAAAGAAAGTCCGGCTATGCAGAAGCAGAGAGCCGGTGAGATGGCTAACGTTATTCTCGAACGCCTGAACGAGCAATAAAATCTCTTCATTCCAGCATAAAAGAAGCCCCGCCGAAACTGTTTCGGCGGGGCTTCTTTTATGCGTTCTACTGGACTAAATCAGATCTGTGTCTGTGGCAATACTTCGGGTGCCATTGGATCGGGCTCAGCTTCGGAACCAATTTCCTCTTTCACTTCTTCACTGCTCTTCTTGTAGGCCTGATACACTGTATCGCGGGCAAACGGCCGGTTTCCAAGAATTTTAACCAGATCGTTCTGGTACAAAATCTCAGTCTTCAGTAATTCTCTCGCAATCAATTCCAGTCCCTCACGCTTATCACGCAGCAAGTCTTTCGTCCGTTCATACGCACCCTCAATGAGTTTACGTACCTCTTCGTCAATCGACTGGGATGTAGCTTCCGAATACGGCTTATTGAAATTGTAATCGCTCTGTTTTGAGTCATAGAACGATACATTACCAATCTTGTCGTTCATGCCATACATCGTAACCATGCTATAGGCCAGTTTGGTAATCCGCTCCAGGTCACTTAATGCCCCGGTCGAGATTTTACCAAAAACGATTTCTTCCGAAGCCCGGCCACCCAGCGTCATACACATTTCGTCCATGAGTTGCTCGGTGCGGTACAGGTACTGCTCACGGGGCAGGTACTGCGCGTAGCCAAGTGCAGCTACACCACGCGGCACAATTGATACCTTCACGAGTGGATCGGCGAATTCAAGGAACCAGCCAGCTACAGCATGACCTGCTTCGTGATACGCAACGATCTCTTTTTCTTCCGGTGAGATGAGTTTGTTCTTCTTCTCCAAACCACCAATTACCCGGTCCATCGCGTTCTGGAAATCGTGCATATCAACCGCTTCCTTGTTGTGACGGGCGGCAATCAGTGCGGCTTCGTTACACACGTTGGCAATTTCAGCTCCGGCAAAACCAGGTGTCTGAGCGGCCAGTTCGCGGGGGTCAACATTAGCCAGTTTAATAGGCTTCAGGTGAACTTTGAAAATAGCTTCCCGGCCTACAATATCCGGCTTATCGATGCTGATTTGCCGGTCGAAACGCCCCGGACGCAACAAAGCCGAGTCCAGAACGTCGGGACGGTTAGTAGCAGCCAGGATGATGATACCTGAATCGGTAGCAAAACCATCCATCTCCACCAATAATGAGTTCAGCGTGTTCTCACGCTCATCATTGGCACCGGGCATCGAACCACGGCCACGTGACCGGCCTACGGCGTCAATTTCATCGATAAAAATGATACAGGGCGCTTTTTCTTTGGCCTGTTTGAAGAGGTCACGAACGCGGGCTGCGCCGACACCGACAAACATCTCCACGAAATCAGAACCTGACAATGAGAAGAAGGGAACACCCGCTTCACCGGCCACAGCTTTCGCTAACAGCGTTTTACCCGTACCCGGAGGGCCTACCAGCAACGCACCTTTTGGAATTTTGGCACCAAGCTTCGTGAACTTCGACGGGTTTTTCAGGTAGTCAACAATCTCTTTGATTTCTTCTTTGGCTTCATCCAGACCAGCCACATCGTTGAAGGTAATTTTCACCTTATTTTCCGCGTCGAACAGAGCCGCCTTTGATTTACCGATGTTGAAAATCTGACCACCGGGACCACCGGCACCCGACATCCGGCCGAGCAGAAAATACATGGCCAGAATCATGACGATGAAAATCCCCCAGGTACTGATCATACTGCCAATGTCATTGCGGGATTCAAAACGCAGGTCGATGCGTTCATTCTCGGCGGTATTCTCCTGTATCCGGTCAAGGTCTTTTTTGAACGAATCGGGCGAAGCGATCTGGAATTCGAAGTTCGGGCCACCCGCTGCGTTAAAGTAGGGCTTATCGCCCGACATATTCTTATAGCGGGGACTTTGCTGAGCGGCCTGCGTCAGGGTTACTTCGGCAATTTTATCGTTGACCACTATTACCTCAGCTACCTCTTTATCGCGCACCATCCGCTCGAAATTCTTCTGTGAGATTTCACGGGGAGAACTGCTTCGGCTAAAAAAGGTAATACCCAGGATGCCCGCAATCAGCAGGGCCACAATCCACCCCTGGAAATTGGGTTTGCGAGACCCACGGGGTGATAACGGATTTCTATTGGTGTTTTCTGACATTTCTTCAGGTTGTACAAACGGGTATGTTCAATCGTAACACGGTTTCACACGCTAATGTTTCTGGTGTGAAATGGTTGGGATAAGCGGCCTGACAGCTATCTAAAGGGTGCAAAACAGGGGGTTAAGCCTGATGCGGCACCAAATCTTCTTCCGATTCGATATGCTGGATTTCGGCATCGCCCCACAGTTGTTCCAGGTCATAAAAGGCCCGGCGTTCTTTCTTGAAAACGTGAGCGACAATGTCCACATAGTCAAGCAGGATCCATTCGCGGTTCTGCTGCCCTTCGCGGTGCCACGGATTTGTTTTGCTTACTTTATAAACTTCCTCTTCAACGGAGGAGGCAATAGCATCGATTTGGGTATCTGAAGTACCGGAGCAGATAATGAAAAAATCAGTGATCGCATTGGCTACCCCCCGCAGATCCATCACAACTACATCGAGCCCTTTCTTTTCCAACATGCCTTTCACTACTAAATTGCGCAGCTCTTCGGCGGTTAATTCATTCTGGCCCAATTTTGGGCGATTTGTCGTGTCAACGACGGTTTGATTAATCATGCGTAGTCTTTAAACGTTTCGTATGATGACTTGCAGCGGGTACACTGACACGGCGCACCATTTCGTCATCCTTCTACTAAACTAAACAATACTTTGTACAAAATCTATCCCAAAACGCTTTTCATCGGCCAAATAATACATTACCTGCCAACCTGTCAGTCAACTAATGACGAAGCCGCCGATAAAATTGCTCATAATCAAGCGGATGAAGGGTTAATTGTGATCACAGACCGCCAAACCGCCGGACGGGGACAGCGTGGAAATCAGTGGGAAGCGGAGCCAGGTACGAACCTGACCTTTTCGCTGGTGCTTCGCCCGTCATTTCTGAACGCAGTCGAACAATTCTGGCTGAACATGGCGGTTTCACTGGGCATCACCGACGCCCTCGACCCACTCGCCGGACCATTGCTGCGTATCAAATGGCCCAATGACCTTTACATTGGTAATCAAAAATTAGGTGGGATTCTGATTGAAAACACCCTACAGGGCCATACCCTAGCCTGGTCGGTGATTGGCATTGGATTGAACGTTAATCAAACGGGCTTTCAGTACCCCACCGCCACATCACTGCAATCGCGGTTTCCGTTACCCGAAGGCTACGACCTGTCGGGGGTACTGATGAGCCTGCTGGAAGGCATCGAACGGCGTTACCTGCAACTGCGGGCGGGCAACCGGGATATAATCCGGGCATCGTACCTGCAACGACTGTTTCGCTATCAGGAAGAACACGCCTTCCGCGCCGATGGGAATATGTTTCGCGGTATCATCACCGGCGTTGATCCCACCGGCCGATTGCTCGTTCAGGTTGGCCCTGATCTACGGACGTTCGGATTTAAAGAGGTGGAGTTCGTGGTTTGATTTGTAGAGACTGGGTCGCCGGTTTCTACTTTACCACCTCCGTAATCACGGTGCCGATGTTGCCGCTGGGTTCGAGGATGCCGAGGAAAGCTGCCAGTGTGGGAGCAATATCAGCGATATGAGTCCGTCGGAAGGTTTGTCCGGCAGGAACACCCCAGCCGTAGAACAGCAACGGCACGTGCGTATCGTAGGCATAGGTTGTGCCGTGGGTGGTGCCTTTGGCGCGGCCTTCAAACCAGCCCGCCTGATACATGACGTAGAAATCACCACTCCGGTTAGGATGGTAAACATTACGCAGCTGCGTCATCTGTAATTCAGGGATGGCCGCGCTGTTCAGATTGTGGAAGTTAATGACGTTTACCACGCCTTTCTGTTTCAGTAGTGTGGCCCGCAGCAGGGCATACACCTCCTCCATCGGAATTTTCTTCTCGGCCAGCAGGGCGTTATCGAGGTAGATCTCCTGATTATAATAAGCGATCATAAACTTACCGGGGCCATACGCTTTGGCAAGGGCCGCTCGTATGGCATCGCTCACCTCACCACCGGGTTTCACGTCGGCGGGAATATGGTAAAGCTGTGAGAAGCCGGGCACGTCGGCAGCACCGTGATCAGCGGTCAGGAAGGTCAGGTAATTACCGTTGCCAACCGTAGCGTCTAACTGCGCAAATAATTCCGCTAACTGCCGGTCGAGCCGGATGTATTCATCCTCTGTTTCGACGGCGTGCGTTCCAAAGGCGTGTCCAACATAGTCAGGCGAGGAGAAGCTAACCGCCAGAAAATCGGTGTAGATATGCTTACCCAACTGTTCACCTTTCAGGGCAGCCAGAGCAAACTCTTTGGTCAGTTCATCGCCATACGGGCTGGTACGCAGCACTTCATATTTGGCTCCGCCCGCCTGAGCCGCAAATTCATGCGGGAAAACGGGTTTGGCTTCGCCGGGCATGGTATTCTCAAACGGCATATCATCCTGTGTGCTGGCCTGATATTGGGGAAGTGGCAGGGCAGGCTCCCACTTCTGGCTCAGAAACTGATCGGGACGCTTTTTTGCGTTAAACTCTTTAGCCCATTGAGGCAGGTCTTTCTGATAAAAGGTGCTCGAAATCCAGTTGCCATCTTTCGAATCGAACCAGTAAGCCGCATCGGCCGCATGACCAGCGGGCAGGATAGCACCCCGATCTTTCAGGGCAATTCCGATTACTTTAGCATGGCCGTCGGTGGCCAACTTCAGCTGATCGGTAATGGTCGTAACCAGCAGGTTCTGGGGCGACATTTTTCCGGCCGAACCGGTATTGCCTACCGTGTTAACGGTTGTATCTTCGGTGCAGTACAACATCCGGCCCAGATTGCGGTCGTAGAAGTCGTTGCCGACAATGCCATTCAGGGCAGGGGCCGAGCCGGTATAAACAGCCGCATGGCCGGGACCAGTGTACGTTGCCGCGTAGTGGTAATGATTGTTACGGCAGTTAAAGCCCTGGTTCATCAGCCGTTTGAAACCACCGGTACCAAACTTGTCGTAGTAGCGATAGAGGTAATCATACCGCATCTGATCAATCACGATACCGACTACTAACCGGGGGCCCTGGGTCGTAGCCATGATCGTTGTGGCAGGGGTGCCCTTTCTGGGCTGGGCGTACAGAGAGGAAGTACCGAGTAGTGCGCCAACGCCGAGCAGTAACAGAGTTTTAAACGGAGTCATAAACGAAAGGAGGAGTCAAATCAAAGGCCAAAGGTACTGAACAAATCCGCGTTCAGGGCCGTTGGACTGTTAAGGAATTATGGAGACGTCAACCCGTGTTATACCCCGCATCAAACCCGCGCCGATTGGCCGGAAAGGCATCTGGATCGCGCTGGCCGTTTTAGTAAGCTGGGCCGCTATGCTCACATTTCTGCTGCATTTCCCCATCGACTGGTATAATCCGCTGGTGTATGGGTTCGTGCTGATTCAGATGCACCTCTATACCGGTGTTTTCATTACCGCCCACGATGCGATTCATGGCGTAGTAGCCCCGCATAACCGGCGGCTTAACGATGCTGTTGGTACGGTGGCCACGTTCCTCTTCGCCTTTAATAGCTATAAAAAATTAACAGCAGGCCATCACTGCCATCACCAACACGCAGCGACTGACCACGACCCTGACTTTCACCGGGGTAATGCTAACTTCTTTTTTTGGTTTCTGAATTTTGCCTTCAGCTATGTTTCGATCTGGCAGATTCTGGCAATGGCCGCTACCTATAATATCCTGAAGCTCTGGTTTCCGATGGAAAACGTGATTCTATTCTGGATGATACCGGTTATACTAAGTACGTTTCAGCTCTTCATTTTTGGTACCTATCTCCCCCACCGGGGCGAGCACAGCCACGACGCGGCTCCGCATAACGCCCGTAGCCAGCCGCTGAATCACGTTCAGGCCTTCCTGAGCTGCTATTTCTTTGGTTATCATTTCGAGCACCACGCTTATCCCTACCTGCCGTGGTGGCAGCTACCACGGGCGCGGGAGGCATCCCTGATTCCACTCCCTGAGCCCACGACTTAAGTTGTGGGCTCAGGGAATGGAATCAGGATTCACTTGCTCCGGTCGATAGTGTATTGCACTAATTGCTCCAGTGAGGTACGGTACATGGATTCAGGGAAGGTCTGCAGAATGGCCTGTGCATCGGCTACGTATTGCTGCATGGCCGTGGTTGCGTATTCGATACCGCCGGACTGCTTCACGAAGGTGATTACCTCGTCTACTTTTTTGGGGTTGTCGCTCTCATTTTTGATGATGTTGATCATCCGGCGCTTCTCCCAGTAGCCTGCCTTATTGAGGGCATAAATCAGTGGCAGGGTCATTTTTTTCTCTTTAATGTCAATTCCCAGCGGTTTACCCACTTCGGCCGTACCGTAATCGAAAAGATCGTCTTTAATCTGAAAGGCAATACCGACCTTCTCACCGAACGAATGGGCCTTTTCAATCACATCGGGCTGGGCGTTAGACGACCGGGCGCCAGCCGCGCAACAGGCCGCAATCAGGGAGGCTGTTTTCTGGCGAATAATCTCGTAATAGACGGCTTCGGTAATGTCTAACCGACGGGCCTTTTCAATCTGAAGCAGTTCACCCTCGCTGATTTCCCGAACAGCAGTTGTCACGATACGCAGCAGGTCGTGGTCGTTATTATCGACCGCCAGAAACAGGCCGCGTGTCAGCAGATAGTCGCCGACGAGCACGGCGACTTTGTTTTTCCAGAGGGCATTGATGGAGAAGAAACCGCGCCGGTAATTAGAATCATCGACCACATCGTCGTGAACGAGCGAGGCTGTATGGCACAGTTCGATGAGGGAAGCGCCCCGATAGGTTGATTCGTTGATTTGCCCGCAAACGCCCGCTGTCAGAAAAACGAACATAGGGCGAAGCTGCTTGCCCTTCCGCTTCACGATGTAGTTCGTGATCTGATCGAGCAGCATCACGTCACTCTTCATCAGGTCCCGGAATTTTTGCTCGAAGAGCTTCATTTCGGCAGCTATGGGAGCCTGGATGGTGGCAACGGTAAGGGCCATTCGTGAGTAAGCAGTGAATAGTGACCGAAAGTCAAAGCAGTGAAAAATGCTTCGCTCCGACTAAAATTTTGGGCAATATTAAGGAGGAATGCGGAATATTGGGCTGTGTTTCCTGTCCCGTCAGGCGATGGTTCCTGCCCTTAACAGATAAATTCACAGAAAACCGGATAGTGTGCACCCGATCTGTCAACTTTCATGTCATTAAATCAACAGACAACCGTTCCCCCCGGTTCCCCGCAACGTGCGCTGGTACTGGGCGGGGGCTCTCTCAAAGGCGCGTTTCAGGCAGGTGCCATTGTGGCGCTTTTAGAAAGTGGTTTTGCGCCGGATGCGCTCTACGGCGTTTCGGTCGGCAGTATGAACGCTACATTTCTGGCCCACGAAGCGGCCTGTCAGTTCATTGATACCAACCAGTGCGACTGGCCGAAAGCCGGGCGAAACCTGATGGCCAACTGGATTCGCTTTATCACCCAGCCGCAGGATGTAGCCGTGATCCGCCCACGCTGGCGCACTGGCTACGACACCATTTTAAGCCGGTTTGAGGGTTTTCTGGATAATACGCCCATCAAAAACCTGATCCGCAGCTTAGTCAATGTGGATACGCTTCGCCAAAGTCCGGTGCGCCTTAAGGTTGGCGCCGTCGATCTAATCGGGGGCGATATGGTCTATACCGACCCGACTAATGACCAGTTTCTGGACTACGTGTTTGCCAGTAGCGCCGTACCGTTCATGATGCCGGCAGTGCCCATTGGGGTTGCATCGGATCAGGTGTTGCTGGACGGCGGTTTACGGGAGGTTGCCCCGCTGCGCGAAGCTCTTGAGGATGGCGCGACTGAGTTGGTGTGTATTGCCTGTCACTCGCCGGGCATGGCGGGCGAACCGTTCAATCACCGGAATCTGCTGAACCTGATGGACCGGATTACGGAGATTACCGTGAATCAGCTAGTTAATAATGATATTGCCTGGGCGCAACGGCATGTAGCGCTCGAGAAACTGCACGGCCGCGAGGTGAAGCTGACCATCATCCGCCCCGCCAAACCCTTACAGTTTAACCTCATGAAATTCAACTCCGACGACATCAGCCGGTTGATCGTACAGGGGTATCAAACGGCAACAGACGTGCTTAAACTTAACCGGCGGCAGGGTACACCGATCCGTTGACAGCCTGTTTCGGCAAAATGACCAACTGCTATTTTGCGTTATCTTTACGTAAGAAACACTGCATTCCTATGAGTACAATTGACCTGAAAACAACCCTGCACCGCCTGATCGATCAGATCAACGACGACGATGTGCTCCAGGCTCACCTGACACTGTTGAGCCGCGAAATCAGTCAGTATACCGGCGACTTCTGGAATGACCTTTCCACTGACCAACAGGCATCCATTGATCGGGGTCTGGCAGATCTGGCGGCTGGACGCAAAAAGACATTTGCTGAAATCGCAAAAAAATATGCCGAATGACGGTTTATTTCTCCGCCGAAGCCGAAATACAGGTCGATGAACTGGCAGCGTATCTGGGTGAAAATTGGTCGCAACAAGTCAAAACCAACTTTTTGGCTTTATTAGCCGACAAACTGGAGTTAATTAGTCAGATGCGTGAATTATAACGCCAGTCTGAACAGCGACCGGGTTTGCGCGAATGCGTATTGAACAGACAAACCGTTCTTTATTACAAAATTATGGATGATACGATTGAAGTAGTCGCCATTCTGCCGTCGTGGCCCGGAAGCGTAGTATCGGCTATATCAGCCGGTTAATCGTACAGGGGTATCAGACTGCTACTGATGTACTGCGTCGAAAGTCAGACGTTATTATTTCCTGATCGGTTAAATCAATCCCATAAAAAAGCCCCGGCCAGTTCTGGTCGGGGCTTTTAATACATAGAAAGTTAACCTTTAGTTATGTGTAATCTGACCAACGCGAAGCGTATTCACGTTATCCCCTGACAGACCCCGCAATCCCTGTGAATACAAGGTGTAGATCTTACCATCAGCCAGCGTTACGGTAGTACTGGCCGCTGGCGTTGCCGTCAGTGCAGTTGGTGCCGTTGATGCCGCGTACAACTGTACAGTATACGTACCAGCCGGAACCCGTGTGTAAGGCAATGACGTAGCGGCTGTTGCCCGGTAAGCCCGGCCATTCAGTGTAGCCGCTGCTGTACCCGCTGACGAGATCAACCGGGCAGAAGCAGAAGCAACATTGGGCGCGAAATTAAAGAACCGGAGTTTAGCTGTACCAGCGGCCGGAGCCGTTAACGTGTCTGTTACTGTCACAAAACGAACACCACCCGGATCAGTTGTAGCACCCAGCGCATTTTTAACCAGCGGCCGGGTAATGGTATCTGTAATAAAGACAGTGTATGATGTATTAGCTAAGAAGGTTTGCTTAGCGCTTAAGTCTGCACTTGCCAGTGTACCACCTGCCCCTTTCACCCGAATCTGGGAGGAATTGGTAGCAATAGGCAGGTAAGCAGAAATGCCGCCTGGAGTCAGCGCAGAACCAGCCTGTACATTCTCAATGTAAGTGGTTAACGAAGAAGCATTACTGGCATTTACAAAAAGTACACGAGCTGATGTATTGGCAGCCGCTGTAGAGGGGGCCGGGGCTGGGTATTCTATTTTCTGACAGCCCGCAAGAAGAGCCACCGACGTTGCCGAAACCAGAGCCAGCGACCAAATATTCTGAATGAGTTGTGTTTTCATCAGTTGTTTTCTAATTAAATGGTGCGCTAAGATTAGTTGAAGATATATCTGGCACCAAGTTGCAACTGCCAGCGCGAAGTCGTTGTACCATTAGACACGCCCTGATTATTGACGTATGAACTTGATAATGCTGTGTTGTCAGCATTTGTCGCAAACGAGTAGATCGGCCGTCCCGTTGTACCTGTAGCCGTATTCGGTGTTTCATAGCCTACAAAATTCAGGATACTTGACCGGGCAGGCGACTTAACAATACCCCAGTTAGAACTCAGCAAATTCAACACGTTGAACACCTCCAGTGAAACCTGAATTGTATTCCGGCTCTTACCCGCTTTTACGTAAAAGTCCTGTAAGGCACGGAAGTTCAGGAAGTTAGCCCACGGCAATAAGGCACCACCCCGTTCGGCGTATTGGCCCCGGCGCTTGCTAAGGTATGGATCCTGATTGATGTAAGCATTCAACTGATCCCAGATCTGCTGTGGCGTACGGGTGTCCGTTGCGTTAGTCGTTGTCAGCAGGATTTCACTTTGATTCTGTGGCACGTAAATCAGGTTGGTATTACTTGCTGATGTTAACCCATTTGGTGCTCCGCTGTAGACATACGAGAAGTTCCCAGCGCTACGACCTTCGTAGATCAGCGAGAACGTAGTCGCAAAGAATTTGGCGTAGTCAAGACGATAGCCAACATAGCCCACCACACGGTGAGGGGTCCAGTTGCTGGCGTACCCTAAGGTTGGCGTGTTGATGTTGGTTACGTAGGGGTTGCTGGTGAGCAGACCACCTGCTGTAGAACCACTCTGCGCGTTTAAGTCCTTCGAGTCCGTGAAGGTATAAGCTAACGAGCCATTGTAACGCCCTGTTGTCTTCTGGATTTGGCCGGTTAACTGGAAAGCATATCCTTTATTGGTGTTATCCTGAACTAAAGCCTGCGTCACCGCCGGATTGATTAACAGGTTGGTACCATATAGTGGCCGACCATCACCGGCCAGTGTACCCACCGGTGCTGCAGTATTGGCATCGCGGATGTAAACGGCGTTAACATCCTTAGTGTAAATCATCTCAGCCGTAGCGACAAAGCCACCAGGCAATGTTTTGTCTACAGCAAGGTTGGTACGGAAAACCTGCGGGAACTTGAAGTTCGGCGAGGTTACGTTAATCGCAAACGTCGACGCAGCTGATACCGTTGTCGGCACATACTGGTTGATGTTTGGACTGAACGGTGTAGTAGCGTTAGCTGCCTGCGTAGCTCGGTTGAGTGTGTTGAAGAACACACCGTTGTTACTCAACTGATTTGAGATCCAGACGAATGGAACCCGACCCGTAAACACACCGGCACCACCACGTAGCTGCACCGATTTGTTGCCCAATATGTCCCAGTTAAAGCCCACACGAGGTGAAAACAGGGGCGTTGTCTTGGGCAGTCTGTTCACGTACAGCTTCTCACTATTAGCAAACGTCAGCCCTTCAACAACTGTGTTTGCAGAGAGGTTATCCTGCGAGAAAATCGGTACATCAACCCGTAAGCCTACTGTCAGACGGAGGTTTTTAATACCTGAATACGAGTCCTGAGCGTAGAATCCTAACTGAGCAGCGCGGAAATCAGCTGCGGGTGCCGGATTGTTGGGCACCGCCGAGTACTGCTGGTAGAAGCGGGCCGGCGCATTGGCTGCCGTTGGAGCCGTTGCATTATTAATAAAATCGCTGATGCTATTGTACTGGTAAATACCGTTTACAACCTGCGTAAAGACGTTGTAGAAATGATAAAATTCATTTGCTGTTCCGACCGTAAACGTATGATTGCCTAAGAAAGCATCGAATTTGTCATTTACCTGGATTACATCCTGATCCAGCCGGTTATTCGGTGTAAATGGATCTGGACCAAACGACGTTAAGTTCTGACCGTTGGGACCGGTGATATCAACCGTTGGGAATTGAGCAACAGCCCCGCCCCCTCCCTGTTGACGGGTATCCCGGAAGATGTTATAACCGAGTTGAAGGTTGTTCGCGTATTTACCGTTTCCAAATGATGAGTTCAGTTCACCAAATACACTGTACAGCTTGTTGAGAATCCGGTAGTACGAATTCGAGAACGGAATTGTGTTAATACTGTTTGAACGACCACCGGTTGGGCCACTCAGAAACCCACCTGAACCACTGGGTGGAACATCGCGATAGGCATCTAATTGGTTGTAACGAACAGTAAGCTTGTTATTGTCGTTGATGTTCCAGTCAATTTTGGCCAGAAACTTTGTACTCTGCTGGGGAACATTAAAGTTGTTATACGTTCCTGGATCGAACGACCAGCTCTTGCCATTATTCGGCGTGACCAAAAACGTCCGCAGGCGCTCTAAATCCGTCTCTGGATTAACAGTAGTCTGACCGGGCAATGAGGAGCCGGGCTGGTTAGGAACTCCATTCAACGATTGTCCGTACGGGTACAGAATAGCAGGCGAGGTAGCTGTTTCACGTTCGAAGTTTCCAAAGAAGAAGAGTTTATTTTTGATGATAGCTCCCCCTAAACGTGCTCCGAAGTTATTATATGTAAAAGCCGGACGCTGCAATTCCGGCAGTTCTGCCCCCGAAATACTCTTACCAGCCAGTTTATCACTTTTGGTAAAGTAATAAGCAGATCCTTGTAGCTGGTTGGTACCACTACGGGTTACGGCATTAACACCAGCCCCGGTAAAGGCACCCTGACTCACGTCATAAGGAGATAATTGAACGCTGATCTCCTGAATGGCGTCTACGCTTACGGGCTGTGCATTCGACTGACCACCGGGTAAAGCACTCAAGCCAAATACGTTGTTAGAGGTAGCACCGTCAATGGAGAAGTTGTTGTACAGGTTTGACCGGCCACCAAACGAGAAGCCCGGACCAGCTTGTGGCGTTAACACGGAAAAATCCTGAAAACTCCGGTTCAACGTTGGCAACCGTTCAAAACTTTCCCGTTTGAAGTTGGTCGAAGCTCCGGTACGGTCTGCATCAATGATCGACCCCTGCGCTGTAACGACAACTTCACTTAACTGCTTTCCTTCTTCCGTCAGACGAAAGTCAGCTACTGCTGGAACCCCTAAATCAGCAGATAATAATTGCCGCTTTGCCGTTTGGTAACCAACGAAAGTCACTGTAATGTCATAAGGTCCACCAATACGAACAGCAGGAAACGTATAACGTCCTGTTGCATTGGTAGTAATGCCGTAGCGGGTTCCTGATGGCGTGTGAACCGCTACTACGGTTGCGCCTGGTAAGCCTTCACCTTTGTCGTCAGTTACTACCCCGTTAATCGACGAAGTCGTTACCCCCTGAGCCAGGGCTGCGCTACCCCCTATCAGGGCGAGCAGGATACTGCCGAACAACACCAAAGTTGTCCGAAAACGCAGTAGTTCTTTGTACATAGAAGTGTTTGGTTTGATTAGTTGATTCAGTGTAAGCATACGGTAGAAAAATATGCCTGAATTCGGGTGCAAAGGTGCGACTAATTTTTCGTGGTACCAATGCAAGCTATCCCCTAAAAATACCACGATATACTTAGGGAAAGGTATTTACATGAGAATTGTTATAATTTCTACAGCTTGCGTTCTATTCCCTATTGTTAAGTTTTTGTTAAGCCAGCCGCCGAACCATTCCCCGTTGCCGGGTGTACTATCAACCGGGTGTAATTCACTCGTATCTTGCTCCCGTTATGACACAAACCGAATCATATCTCCTGACTCAATACAGCCACGGCGCAGGTTGCGGCTGTAAGATTGCTCCGAAAGTGCTGGACAAAATTCTGCATGGAAATCAGACCGCACAGCAGCCTATATATCCAAACTTGCTGGTCGGTAATGACAGCCGCGACGATGCAGCCGTGCTTGATCTCGGCAACGGCGAAGCCATTATCAGCACCACTGATTTTTTTATGCCCATCGTTGATGATGCCTTCGATTTCGGTCGGATCGCGTCCGCTAATGCAATCAGTGATGTGTACGCGATGGGCGGAGAACCCGTTATGGCCATTGCTATTCTGGGCTGGCCATTGAATAAACTCCCCGCCGAGGTTGCCAATCAGGTGCTCGAAGGGAGCCGCGCCGTATGCCGGGAGGCCGGTATTCCGCTGGCCGGTGGGCATAGCATCGACTCGCCCGAACCGATTTTTGGGCTGGCCGTAACGGGTAAGGTCCAAATCGAACATCTCAAACAAAACAATACGGCTACGCCGGGCAGTTTACTGTACCTGACCAAACCACTCGGCGTGGGCATTCTGACTACAGCCCAGAAAAAGGGAATTCTTAAACCCGAACATGCCGACCTGGCTCCCACGCAAATGGCGCAGTTAAACAAGTTCGGAGCCGTCTTGGGGAAACTTCCCTACGTGAAAGCCCTGACCGACGTTACGGGCTTTGGCCTGCTTGGCCACCTCACCGAAATGGCCGAGGGCAGCGGATTAAGTGCCGAAATTAATTTTGAGCAGGTGCCCAAACTACCCGTTGTGACGGAGTATCTGGCGCAGAAGAGCTTCCCCGGCGGCACCGTTCGGAACTGGGATAGCTACGGCCACAAAATAGCCGACCTGACCGAAACCCAGCGGTATATTCTGGCCGATCCGCAAACATCGGGAGGCCTGCTGATTGCCGTTGATCCCGGTAGTCAGATCGAATTTGAGCGTGTCGCCACTGAAAATGGGTTTGCTCTACAGCCATTTGGCCACCTCATTGCGCAACGGGAGAAAGTTGTTTATGTGCATTAATTGTAAACCGCCAAGTCGCAAAGGAAGTAACGCGAAGGTCGCTAAGTTTACATCCATTGCGTTCTTTGCGGTTATCTCCCGCGCCTTTGCGGTTAAAAAATGAAATTATTCCATCGCGAGGTCGGCAATCCGGCCGATCCGGCTATTGTGATTCTGCACGGCATCTTTGGTTCGTCCGATAACTGGCTGACGGTTAGCAAAGCCATTGCCGAACGCGGCTACCGGGTCATTCTGGTCGATCAGCGTAACCACGGCCACTCACCCCGCAGTACCGAATTTGATTACCCAAGCATGGCCGCCGACTTGCGCGAATTGCTGACGGATCTGCGTCTGGAAAAGCCTATTCTGGTTGGGCACTCGATGGGCGGCAAAACGGTCATGCATTATGCCGTGGCCTATAGGGACGCCGAACCGCCGGGTGCGTTCTCCAGATTAGTGATTGTCGACATTGCGCCTAAAGCTTACCCGGTGCATCACGCCGAGATTATTCGCGGCCTGAAAGCCATTGATCTGGCCAGTCTGAAAAGTCGGAATGAGGCTGATGTTATCCTGAGCCAATACGAACCGTTGCTCCCGGTACGACAGTTCCTGCTGAAAAATCTGTACCGCAATGACCAGAATCAGTTCGACTGGCGGCTCAATCTGCCCGTTATCGAACAAAAACTGGAAGGTGTCGGCGATGCACTAACAAATACAGGTACGGTTACCGAGCCAACGCTGTTTATCCGGGGTGCCTTATCGAATTACATTCGTGAAGCAGATTACGCCCACATTCGGGCCATTTTCCCAAACGCAGTCATCGAAACCATTGACGGCGCAGGCCATTGGGTGCAGGCCGAAAAACCAGCCGAGTTTGTGGCCGTGCTTATGAATTTTTTACGTACCTAACGCTTTCATGCCAACGCTTTATCTCATTCCCTCTCCCCTCGCCGACAATACGGCCGGACAGGTACTTCCCGCTCAGGTTATCGACGTATTAACGACTATCGACGTGTTTTTTGTTGAGAACGTCCGCACAACCCGTCGCCTGATCAGTAGCCTGAAGCTCGGGCGCGTTATCGACGAACTGACATTTTATACGCTCGACAAAGACACCTCCGAAGCCGAAACCCGGCAGCAGCTTCAGGCGGCTCTCAAACAGGGCAAAGACGTGGGCGTGCTCTCCGAAGCCGGTTGCCCCGGTATAGCCGACCCCGGCGCAGTAGTGGTTGGTCTGGCGCATCAACTTAAGGTACCTGTGGTGCCTCTCGTGGGGCCATCCAGTATTGTACTGGCCCTGATGGCGTCGGGCATGAGCGGGCAGTCTTTTATCTTTCATGGCTATATACCCATCGATAAGGCCGATAAAACCCGTAAGCTTCTGTACCTCGAAAAGGAAGCGCAGACGCGTCGGCAAACCCAGATCTTTATCGAAACACCGTTCCGCAACAATCACCTGCTGGCCGATATACTCGCCACCTGCCAACCCGATACCCGCGTTTGCGTGGCCTGTAACCTGACGGCTCCCGGTGGTTTTGTCCGTACCATGACGGTGCGCGAGTGGAAAACGCAAACCGTCGATCTGCATAAAAAACCCACGGTATTCCTACTTTTGTGACATGATTCAGGCTTTCGAGTTTTCTCCTTTTCAGGAAAACACCTACGTTGTTGCTGATGATGAAACGGGTGAAGCTGTCATTATTGACCCCGGTTGTTACGAGCAGGCCGAAAAACAGGTACTGGCTAAATTCATCACCGACCGGAAACTGACGGTAAAGCAGATTCTGCTCACCCACGCTCACCTCGATCACGTATTTGGCTGTGCCTTTGTGAAGCGTACCTACAACGTGAAGCTTTACCTGCACCAACTGGATCAGGTGATTTTCGACGATGTACCGTCGCGCTGCCAGTTGTTTGGGTTGCGGGGCTTTGAACCTACCGAGGTTGACGCTTACCTGAGCGAAGGCGAACAGATCCGTTTTGGTAAGACCACCCTCGCTATTGTTTTTGTACCGGGTCACGCACCGGGTCATGTGGCGTTTATTAACCATGCCGAACGCTACGTTATTGGGGGCGATGTACTGTTCCGGGGCAGCGTTGGCCGAACCGACTTCCCGTACTGTAATCATGCGGACCTGATGAACAGCATCCGCACTCAGTTTTATACCCTGCCCGACGATTATGTTGTCTACTCCGGGCATGGCGAACCGACCACCATTGGGCGCGAAAAACGGACCAATCCATTTATTAAAGCGTGATGAGTTAGTCTATTCATTACGACGAAGCCATCACTAACCACTATTCACCCCTTGAAATCACTGCTGAAACACCTGCCCAATGCCATGACCTGCGGCAACCTGCTGTGCGGGTGCATTGGCGTCGTGATGACATTGCGGGGCCACTTAGATACGGCTGCCTGGCTAATTATTCTGGCTGGCATTCTCGATTTCGGCGATGGTTTTGTCGCCCGGCTCGTGGGTGTTTCGGGGCCATTCGGGAAAGAACTGGACTCGCTGGCGGATGTCGTTACGTTTGGCGTTTTACCGGCTACCATCGTCTTTCAACTCTGCTGGTTTCGGGAGTTGGGTGTCATCTCCTACGGCGCGTTTCTGATTGCAGTGTTATCGGCCCTGCGCCTGGCTAATTTCAACATCGACACCCGGCAATCCGACCAGTTTATCGGGGTGCCGGTACCAGCCAATGCGCTGCTGATTGGCGCGTTTCCCCTCATGCAGCGGTATCAGCCCCAGTTCGACTCGATCTGGAATAATGACATTGGCATGGGTCTGCTGATTGGCTTCTCGGGGATGCTCGTAGCCGATTTACCCCTGCTGGCCTTTAAGTTCAAATCGTATGCGTGGGCAGCGAATCAAACCAAATACCTATTTTTGCTCACCTCAACGGCTTTATTGCTGTTGTTGCAGTTTGCCGCTATACCCATTATCATCCTGCTTTACATAATCGTTTCCGTTTTCACAAAATGATTGAAGGATTGAGTTGTTGACTGACTAAATAGACTTTATTGAGCGGCATCCGTTTACACTAACTTTCCGTCATTTTACCATTAAAACGGGTTAAGCCATTTCCCTTTCCTAACTCAATTAGTCAACAAGTCAATCACTCGATCATTCTACAATTCATTAAATCCATGACTTACATCGCAGAAATCGACATAATGCCCCAGAAAGAGATTCTGGACCCGCAGGGCAAAGCCGTGAAATTAGGGTTGCACAACCTGCACATCGACGCCGTGGGCAACGTGCGTATCGGCAAACACATTCGGCTGGAAGTTGAAGCCAGCGATGAAGCCAAAGCCCGTGAGATTGTCGATACCGCCTGCCGTCAACTGCTGGCCAACCTGATTATGGAGGAGTATTCGTTCACTATTCACACGTCCTGAGTACGTAACCCATTGGCAGCTACCCGGTCTGCTCCGGTTCCCGTTGTACATTTCCATTAAACGTAGGACGATTGGCTCTTTTTCTATAAAGGTCGCTGTTAAAAATGCTACTTTTGCGGAAAGTCCGCTTCACTGATGAACTATTCAACCATTACAGGATTAGGCTATTACGTCCCGGAAACTATCGTAACCAACGATGATCTGGCGCAGGTTATGGCCACTTCCGACGCCTGGATTCGCGAGCGGACCGGTATTCAGCAACGCCGGTATTTCACCCCCGGAAAAGATACCAACGCCAGTATGGCATCGGCGGCCTCCCGAATGGCTATCGACCGGGCTGGTCTGACGGCCACCGACGTTGATCTGATCGTGTTCGCCACCATTACACCCGACTATTACTTTCCCGGTTCGGCTTTTCTGATGCAGCGTGAACTCGGTTTGGAAGGCATCGGTGTAATCGACATCCGTAATCAGTGCTCCGGCTTTGTATATGCGCTATCCATTGCCGATCAGTTCATTAAAACCGGGATGTACAAGACCATTCTGGTGGTCGGCTCGGAAGTGCAATCATCGTTGCTGAATAAAACCACTGAAGGCCGGGGCGTCGCCGTTATTTTTGGCGATGGTGCCGGGGCAGCCATCTTACAGGCTACTGAAGATCCTGAACACCGCATTTTATCGACGCATTTGCATGCCGATGGCCGCTATGCTGAAGACCTGTATGTGAAGGAACCGGGCAGCAGCCGCTCCGGTTTTTGGGTCGATACCGAACGGGTAGACGCCGGTGGTTTTAACGTTACCATGAATGGCAGCGCCGTGTTTAAACATGCTGTTGTTCGGTTTATGGAAGTAATCAACGAATCGCTGGCTGCCAACGGTTATACCGCCGACGACCTGTCGCTCTTGGTGCCGCATCAGGCCAACATCCGTATTACAGAGTACGTTAAGCAGCAAATGAACCTGCCCGACGAAAAGGTCTTCAGTAATATTCAACTCTACGGCAACACAACGGCCGCATCCATCCCCATTGCCCTCACCGAAGCCTTTGATCAGGGCCTGGTTCAGCCGGGTAGTCTGGTTTGTCTGGCAGCTTTTGGCAGTGGCTTCACCTGGGCGTCAGCGCTCATTAAATGGTGATTGAATGAATGAGTGATTGAGTGAATCGTAGCCGGGATAGTTATTCAATCATTCATTCAATCACTCAATTCTTCTCTCACCTCAGTACGTTCCCACGGATAGCATGACCAGTGTACAAGCCCGGATAGGTTCGATGCCTGCCGCTTCAAGCTCGGTTTCGAGGGCCGGATTTTCGGTGCCCGGATTGAAGATCACCCGCCGGGGATGGAGTTTCTTCAGATACTCGAAATAAGGCCCCTGATTACGGGGGCCAACATAAAGCGTTACCGTATCAATATCAGGCAGATCCGGCAACCCGGTCTTAATGGTGTGTTGCCTGATCTCCCCCTTTTTTACCCCAAGCAACTCAATCGGGTGCCCGTGGCCCAGTAAACTCAGGGCCGCGCGGTACGCATACCGGTCCGGGTTTTCAGAGGCACCAATTACTAATGTTTTTTCCGTTGTCGCAGCCATACCTGTTCATTTAACTAAATCGCCGGGTAAAAATCATTGTTCATTTTCGCCCGGTTTAAGAGAAACATTCCTGTTGAGTAGTGGTTAAACAAATACTATTTCATTTTAGTGATAGGTGGCCGCTCAAAAAAGCGTATGTGTCTGTTTATCCGCTGGTTCTACGCGTAAAAACTTAGCTTTCAGTACATACTTGTTGCAACACGTCACCAATTGATTTACTATTTTTGTGCCCGTTCTACCAGGGAACCTTACACATCCTCTTTTCGACTCAGTACGCCGACTTTTGTTACTACTATCTCCTTATGCAGACGAGCGATAAGAAAAATCAAAGTTATTGGAATGAGCGATGGGTTCCCATTGTTTTCGACGGCGTTGAGAATCCCCCCCGCTACGAAGTATCAAATTATGGTCGGCTGCGTAGTTTTCAGGCCTCAACGGAGGGTACCATTATTAAAGGCTCCGTTATTCAGGGGTATCGGTCGCTCAACATCCGTTCGGGTGGCAAAACCATGAACCGATACGTTCATAAACTGGTAGCCGAACATTTTGTCAGCCACGACAATCCCCTGCAAACCTACGTCATTCACCTTGACCATGACAAGCAGAACAACTTCAGCCAGAATCTGCAATGGGTGACTAAGGACGAAATGATCGAACACAACCGGGTGAATCCAAACCTGAAGAACCGGGTAATACCGCGCCGAACTCGCAATTACAAACTGACCGAAAGCAAAGTAAAGATTATCAAGAAGCTCTTACGGAACGATAAAAACCGGTTGAAGATGATCGCCAAGCAGTTTGGCATTACGCACACGCAGCTTAACCGCATTCGGTCGGGCGAGAACTGGAAGCACGTCACGATTGAGGAATAGGGTTAGGAAACGCATCTACCCTATTTGTATACGTATAGTCCTAAGCGGTCGGTTTCACCTACGTGAAACCGACCGCTTCGTATTTTAAGCCGTTTGTGTACTCAGGGCCTGCATGGCATCTTTCACGCGTGTTGTTGCCAGGGGCAGCGTCACAAAAAACGAGGTACCAACTCCCTCTTCGGTTTCAAACCAGATACTGCCTCCGGCATGTTCGGTGCCGCGTTTGGCAATGGCCAGCCCGAGGCCTGAGCCGCCTTCTTTGGTACTGAAATTGGGCAGAAATACCTTCGAGCGAATACCCGCCGGAATACCCGCGCCGTTATCGTGAATTTCAATATTGATGTGGTCTTCCCCGCTGAACAGTTTCAGGTTAATGATGGGCTTCCGACCCGATGGCACCGACTGAATAGCGTTAATAATCAGGTTGGTAAGAATACGACCCATCAGCTGCCGGTCGCCGATGACCATAACCGGGCCGGTTTCGATCTGCCGCCGGAGTACGATTTTTTCGTCATCGGCATACAGATCGGTGGCCTTGTTCAGAACGGACGTGATCTCAAAAATATCGTTCCGGGGTAGTGGCATTTTGGCAAAGTCCGAGAACGAGGTGGCAATGTCGCTCAGGTTGTCGATATGTTCCAGCAGCGAGTCGAACGTCCGCTGAAACATGCGCAGGGTGGCCGCATTTTGGGCACCCGAATCTTTACCGTTGCCATTCATGCCGGGCAGCGTCCGTTGCAGGTGCTGCAGGGTCAGCTTCATGGGTGTCAGCGGATTCTTGATTTCGTGGGCTACCTGTTTGGCCATCTCCCGCCAGGCCGACTGTTTTTCACTCTGCGACAGTGCCCGTTTACTTTCATCCAGTTTAACGAGCATCCGGTTGTATTCGCCAATGAGCAGCCCTATTTCATCGTCGGATTTCCAGCGCAAGGGCTCATTGAGTTTGTCCAGATTGGTCTTACGAATTTTCTGGGTAATCATTTTCAGCGGTCCCGTCAGGATGTTCGACGCCAGATAAGACAGGAGCAGGAACAGGAGAAACAGCGCCGTAAATACGCTCAGTGCCGACGAGATTACCTCAATAATCTGCCGGTCGAGTTCGGGCCGGGCGTAGAAATAAGGAACGCTCAAAATCCCCAGCAGCCGCCCGTCGTACGATTTAATGCCGGCATAAGCCGTTCGGTACTGTTTAGTGCCCAGCGATTCGTCGAGCAGCACCTGATTTTCCTTGTCTTCAATCAGGTGAATATAAGCGTCGGGGTTAATGTACTTCGAGAGGTGCCCCCCCTCGTACATCAGCGGACGGGTAGACGAATAGAGATACCCCCTCGTATCGAACAGGTTAATGTCAATATCGGCATCACGGGCAATCTTCTTCAACTCCTCCTCCATCGAGGCCTTGCTGCGTTTGCCCTGTAGGTTTTCGTCTAAATACGCCAGAAAGTTGGCCGCAATATTTTTGGTATTGCTGATATACGTTGCCTCCTGATTAACAATGTAGTTAGCGCTGATGACGCTTAGAATAATAACGACAACCAGCAGCAGGGGCAGGAAAAAGGCAACGTTGAGCAGAATCTGAATCCGGGTTGAGTAGTTGATACTGAACCGCGACAGCCCGTAGTTGACGGCGTAGGCAATGATGACGACAATTACCGTCAGTACCAGCACCAGATACAGGAACGAGAAGTTCGAGAAGATATGGTTAAGCGGGTAATCGGGAGACGATATAACGATGGTACGCCCGGTTTTGCTGCGCTGCGCCAGGTGTTTGTAATCGAAAGCCGACACCCCGGTCGTGTACAGATCGGGCAATTTCAGCAGTGAATCCGGCAACTTACGCTCGTAGTTATAATTGCCTGTGCCTAAGGCTTTTTTTCCTTTTGCCTCGATAAACACGTAACTATAATCCCGCGTTTCGGGTGCCTGAACAAATCGTTTATCAACGAGCAGTTCGGGATAAACACTCTTTGGGGTCTCGTTGCGTAGTTTCAGGTCGAGCACCACATAGCCCACCCGCACCGAATCGGTTGGCTGCTGAATTGATATCGTGCTGATGTATTCCTTGACAAACTGGTTATTCGCTTCGTTTACGAAGTAAATCCCGGGATACTGCGTCTGATACCGGCCGGTTCGGTAACGAGCGGTATGGGTGTTGAACGAAACCGCCGACGAGGTCGGATCAAGCGGTCGGCCATTGGCTTCGTACGACAGCACTTCGACGTCGTATTTATCAAAGTACTTATCCAGGTGTACACTCTTGATTCGTTGCTGAATGCGTTCGCGCACCAGCAGTGTATCAATCAGGAAAGCCCGGCGAATGTCGGCGTCATTGGCAATCGATTCCTGCGCTTTGTTGAGCAAAAACTCACCGAACTCATCGTTTTCGGCCAGCAACCGGTCGGCAAAATCACGTTTATGCGCCAGGTCTTTCCGAATCTCCTGATGGTACACCATGTAGGCCGTTGTAAGGGCACAGACAAAGGCGGCTAAAAACAGATAGATAGACGTTTTATAGCGGAAGGTGTACAGCATACGCGGAAACCGGCTGAAGTACAGTGCCAGGAAATAAACGGCATTCACACCCAGAATCGGATCGAGTGTCCAGCCATAGATTGGAAACAACCCCGCTGCCAGCAATGACCCAAGCAGAAACCAGCCAAAACCGGCCAGCCACGAACTGTTAACCCGAATGAAGAAACTGGTCAGCAGGTGCAGCAGCAGGAAGTAAATAACCGAAATGCAGATGAATACCATCAGGCCGGCCACCTTCAGGAGTGAGAACCGGATGCTGAGCGTAATGTCGAGGGTGAACTGCGACTTTTCGTAGATGTTGTTCAACTCCACGAAACAGGCATGATAAACGGCATAGCTGACCACAACACAGGCAACCGAGAGTAGCCCCCGCTGCCAGCCCGGTCGGCTAACCAGGTACGTATAAGTTCGCGACCGGTAGTAGTAGATGACGGTATAGAACGCCAGCCCGGCAATAACGGAGCAGTTAAGCAGCAGGTCACCTAACGACGGGGCCAGATCCGAGGAGGCATAGAATTTCGAGTTGAACAGGTCCCATTCGGCAAACAGAAAAGGCACCCCGTAGTAAAGCATTCCGCCCCGCAGCAGCAGCAGATAGGTAGCCAGCCAGGCCAGCCCGGCTTCATAGCGTCGCTGCCGTTTAAGCACGCTGATGTTCCGAAAAACGTACAGCCCCAGGAACAGAATGCCCATAGAGGCCAGAATAACGGTATCGACCGGGGTTGAGTGGTTGCGGAACGATTCGATCCGGGGTGGCACCACCGAAAACATAAACGCCGGTGTGTTGTCGTAGATGTTCTGGTAGCGCGGTCCTTTCTGCGGATTGATGGTCAGCGGGTCGAGCGAAAACAGGGCCGGATTGTAGCCCGACTGTAGATACGCGTTTGTATTTTTATAGTGACGGTATACGTTTATTAGCGAGAACACGTCCAGCGTATCGGAGCCAGCCAGTTCCCGTTTCCGGCTGACGATGTAACGCCCCTGTTCAAAATCGACCAGTTTAGGCGTTACCACCGCGCTAAGGCGACCAAAATCGGGGATGAAGCGTTGATCAGACCAGAACAGAAGATGCCGGTTTTTATAGATGTAATACGGGTAACTGGTAGCAACCCGCAACCGGGTGAAACTATAGTTCCGGTGGGTCAGCCGCGCCGAAACGGCCGTTATTTCTTCGGCACTTACGCGCATTTCGGCTTTGATCCGCTCCTGCACGGTAGCCAGATACTGCTCGTCGGTAGCCCCGGGCGCGTCACGTTCCAGAAAGATGTAACATAGGGTCGAAAGACCCAGCGCCAGGATGGCCAGAATTAAGAATATATGTCGCTCAATAAGTTTCACTAAGCTTCGTGGGTAAGTAGGGTTAATTAGGTTTAGCCCCAAAATCATGCCAGAAAAATATCAGGTTTTGTCTACAGTGAAGCCCCGTCCATCGTCGCCCTGTTCAAACCCGATTTCAACGTCGAATACGTAAAGCAAATGTTTTTTATCAATAATAACACGCACATCATCAATGATATACACTTCATCTGTATCGCCCGGCACATCAAATCCAAGCAGCCAGGAAGCCCCGCACCCGCCCCCGCGAATGCCCACCCGCAGGCCATATTCGGGCGGAATTTTATTGGCCCTGAACGTGTCTATCAATTGCTCGCGGGCGTCGGGCCGGATACGAACGGGTGGTGGCATTCCGGAGCTACTAATCAGTTTACGCTCTTCCAAAATTACTTACTTTTAGTTTAACAAACCCAACAAAATAGATGGAGTTAATTGGAGATTTATTGAAATTAATCATTCCGGCGGCATTAGTGCTTTACGGCATGTACATTACCGTAAAATTATTGCTCGAACGCGAAGCCGACCGCCACCGCTACGACGTACAGAGCCGCTATACGGAAACGGTCGTGCCTGTCCGGTTGCAGGCCTACGAACGGATTGTCCTGTTTCTGGAACGTATCAGTCCAAATAATCTCTTGCTGCGGCTGAACGGCAGCGCCACTACAGCCTTAGAGTTTCAGCAGCGGCTGTTGCAGGAAATCCGGGACGAGTACAACCACAATCTTTCTCAGCAGGTCTACATGACGCAAAACGCCTGGGACCATGTGCAGTCGGCTATGAACGATGTGTCGGTGCTGATCAATCAGGCTGCGGGTGACATTCACCCCGACGCACCGGCGCTCGACTTATCCAAGAAAATCTTCGAGCGCATCATTCAGCGCGAACGCCAGCCCACCGCCGAAGCTCTGAAACTGGTGAAAGCCGAAATCCAGCAGATGTTTATGTGAAGCTGTAGCCCGGACGCCTACGTCTGGTAATGACCGGTAGCTTAGTTACTGATCAACACCAGACGTAGGCGTCCGGGCTACACCTTCACCGCTATACATCACCTAAACACTTCATTCGAGAGCAGCATCGCTTCGGCCAGCGCATCCTGACTGAGCGTGACCGGGTTGCCGACCAGTTCGATGATTTCCTCCGTTGGCAGATTGCCCGTCAGGTGATCATCGGCCATGGGGCAGCCGCCAAAGCCGCGTAACGCCCCATCAAATCGCTGGACGCCCGCCCGGAGAGCCGCCTGTACTTTGGCCGTCGCTTCGCCGGGTCGGGCGTGCAGGTGAGCGCCAAACTCGACCTGCGGAAATACTTCTATCAGGTGCGTGAACAAGGCTTCAATTGCATCCGGCGTCGAGGTGCCGACCGTATCGGAGGGGGCGATGATGCCCACACCCAGATCAATCAGCTTTTCAGTGAAATCAGCAACAAACTCGGGGCTGTATTCATCGCCGTAGGGGTTACCGAAGCCCATGGACAGGTAGACGACCAGCGATTTGGCTGTGCTTTCGCATAGCTGTTGCATCTGCGCGACTTCGGTGAGCGCCTGGGTAATGGTTTTGTTCGTATTGCGCAACTGAAACGTTTCGGATACCGACAGCGGAAACCCCAGGTATGCAATTTCGGGATGGCCAGCGGCCTGCTCGGCCCCGCGCACATTGGCCACAATGGCCAGCAGTTTAGTTTTCGTTTGCGTCAGGTCCAGTCCGGCGAGTACGTCGGTGGTATCCCGCATCTGCAGCACCGCTTTTGGCGACACAAAGCTGCCGAAGTCAAGCGTATCGAAGCCAACACGCAGCAGGGCGTTGAGGTACCGGATTTTCAGGTCCGTTGGCACGAAATGGGCGAGGCCCTGCATAGCATCGCGCGGGCATTCAATGAGTTTCATGCGTTTTTTGTTTGTAATGCTATGGCACCGGCCACCCGGCCTGAAGCATGGAGGATCTTAGGCACCGAATCGCTAAGATGCTTCAGGCCGGGTGGCCGGTACCATGACAAAAGCCCTATGTAATTGAGATTTAAACAGTTTTATTTACGGAACAATTGACAGGCTCCTGCTGTATGAAAAAAATATTTGTTTATACCGTTCTCCTGCTGCTGCCCACGCTGGCCTTTGCCCAGATTAAGCCCGATCTGTACGATACAGATAAGCTCTCGCCCGCTTTTCATGCCGGACGCCGGGCGGCCGTGCGGGAAAAGATGCCGCCTAATTCGGTCGCTGTTTTCTTTGCCAACCCCGAACGAATCCGCAACAATGATACTGATTTCCAGTACGCGCAGGACCCGAATTTCTACTACCTGACGGGCTACCCGGAACCCAACGCGCTGGTAGTTATCACCAAAGAGGAAGTGGACGTAAATGGCCGGAAAGGTACGGAGTTTTTCTTCGCGCAGGAGCGTAACCCGCTGTCGGAAGCCTGGACAGGGCGTCGGCTGGGTAAGGCGGGTGTCGAGAAAGAGCTGAACCTGGCCACGGTCTACGTTGGCAAGGCGTTTAAGAATTTCCCCCTCGATTTTGCCCGGTTCGACAAGGTGATGAGCCTGCTGCCGCAGGGCGTCGTTGATGCCCCCCGCGACTCAGCCGACCTCTTCAATCTGGTGGAGCAGTTTAAGGCCAAAACACAGGGCCAAACGCCGGACGTCCAATCGCTGCGGCAGATCATGGGCCAACTGCGGCAGGTTAAGCAACCCGAAGAAATGGTGCTGCTTCAGAGAGCCATCGATATTTCCTGTCAGGGTCATAGTGAAGTGATGAAATTTCTGGAGCCCGGCCTGACCGAATATCAGGCGCAATCCGTAATGGAATACGTGTTTAAGAGCAATGGCTCGGAGTATGTTGGGTACGGCTCCATTGCGGGCGGGGGCGAAAATGCCTGCATTCTGCACTACATCACCAACCGCCGGACCCTGCAAAACGGCGACGTCTTTCTGGCCGACTGCGGAGCTGAGTACCACGGCTACACCGCCGATGTAACGCGCACCATGCCCGTCAACGGCAAGTTCTCGCCCGAGCAAAAAGCGATTTATGAAATCGTACTGGCCGCTCAGGAAGCCGGTTTTGCGGCCTGCCAACCGAATACGCCCTTCCGCAATGTCCACAGGGCCGCTTTTCGGGTGGTGGCGGAGGGATTGTTTAAACTGGGCATCGCCAAAGACTCCGCCGACGTGCGCAAATACTTTAATCACGGTACCTCACACAGTTTAGGGCTGGATGTTCATGACCTGACGGCTCCTCCGCGCCCTGCCCCGGCGGCATTGATCGCATCGACGGCGGCAACTGCACCGGTTGCCGCACCGGTATTTAACCTGATACCCGGTTTCGTACTGACCGTTGAACCGGGCATTTATATCCCGGCAAACTCTCCCTGCGACCCGAAATGGTGGAATATCGGCGTCCGCATTGAAGATGACGTGCTGATCACGGACGACGGACACCGCGTTTTATCGCTGTCAGCCCCGCGAACGGTTGCCGAGGTAGAGAAGATGATGGCAGAGAAAACAACGTTTAAGAAACCAACAAAACGGTGAGCATTTACACCCGGCAAAGCCCGTTAGAGAACCCCACCCCCACCGTTTATGTTATCTAATAGGTTGTTTCCATAGCAGGCGACTTAAGTCGCCTGCTATGGAAACAACCCGATCAACTCAGAAACAACCTTAATGCTTTACCCCAATACCCTCGAATCAAAATTAGGTTTCGATAAAATTCGCGACTTGCTCAAACAGGCCTGCATCAGTGCACTGGGTCAGGACTACGTCGACAAGATTCGCTTTACCGATAATTACCAGCTTATCGACAAACTGTTGCGCCAAACGGCCGAGTTCAAGCAGATTGTTCAGTACGAACCGGACTTCCCGGCGTCGAACTACATTGACATTCGGCAGCACCTGGGCAAAGTCCGGGTCGAAGGATTAGCCCTCTCCGAAGCTGAATTTTTCGACGTAAAACTCTCGCTGCGGACCATTCAGGACTGTCTGCGCTTTTTGTCGCAGCGCGAAGGGGACGCGTATCCCTTTCTGACGGAACTGGCCGGTCCGGTTGGCATCAACAGGCAACTGACCGACGCGCTCGAACGCGTTATTGACGACCGGGGCCACGTACGGGACAATGCCTCGCCCGAACTGGCTACCATTCGTCGGCGGATTCTTTCAGAACAGAGCAACCTGCGAAAACGCCTGGATACCATTCTGAAACAGGCCCGGCAAAACGGCTGGATTCCCGACGATCTGAGCCTGACCGTGCGCGGGGGCCGATTGGTAATCCCGATTGCAGCCGAACATAAGCGTAAGATCAAAGGCTTTGTTCACGACGAATCGGCTACGGGGCAGACCGTTTATATCGAACCCGCCGAAGTGTTCGATGCCAACAACGAAGTGCGCGAACTGGAGTACGAAGAACGGCGCGAGGTCTACCGCATCCTGCTGGCCCTGACCGATCAGTTACGGCCGCATCTGGAAGACCTCAAACGGGCGGTCAATTTTCTGGCGATGATCGACTTTATCCGCGCCAAAGCCCGACTGGCCGTGCAGATCGACGCCGTTATGCCGAAGGTAGAAAACCGCCCGCTGGTCAACTGGACCAAAACGCGTCACCCGCTGCTGTACCTGTCGTTTCAGAAACAGGGCAAAAGTGTAGTACCGCTAACGGTCAAATTAGACGAAAAACAACGCATCCTGATCATCTCCGGCCCGAACGCGGGCGGTAAGTCCATCGCACTCAAGACTATAGGTCTGGTGCAATACATGCTGCAATGCGGGATGCTGGTACCGATGGACGAATACGCTGAGATGGGCGTTTTTCAGAACCTGTTCATCGACATTGGCGATGAACAATCGCTCGAAAACGACCTCAGTACGTACAGTTCGCACCTCACGGCGATGCGGCAGTTTCTGGTCGGGGCCAACAAGCGGACGCTCTTTCTGATCGACGAATTTGGTACCGGTACCGAGCCGGGTCAGGGCGGTGCCATTGCAGAAGCCATTCTCGAAGAACTCAATAAATCGGGGGCCTACGGTGTCATCAATACGCACTACACCAACCTGAAAGTCTTTGCCGATAAAACGCCGGGCCTCATCAACGGGGCCATGCGCTTCGACGGGGAGAAACTGGAGCCGATGTACGAACTCGATATGGGCCGACCGGGCAGTTCGTTTGCGTTTGAGATTGCCTCGAAGATCAACCTGCCCAAAGCGGTTATCGACCGGGCGAAGGAGAAACTCGGCAGTCAGGCGGTAAATTTCGAGAAGTTGCTGAAAGAATTAGACATCGAAAAGCGCGTATTTTCGGAAAAGAACACCGAAATCGGCATCAATCAGCGTAAACTGGCGCAGCAACTCGCCGAGTACACCGCCCTGAAAACCAGACTCGACAATGAGCAGAAGCAACTTCTGAACGACGCCAAACAGAAGGCCAAAGCACTGGTGCAGGAAGCCAATCAGCGCATCGAAAACACCATTCGGGAGATCAAGGAACACAAGGCGGAGCGCGAAACGACCAAGCAGGTCCGGCACGAGTTAGAGGCTTTTGAGAAGCAGACGCTCAAAACGGAGGTGCTGGAAGAAGCACCGAAGCCAAAAGCGACCGAAGAGGAATTTGACCCCGAAGGAGGTGATATTACCGTAGGCAGTTACGTCCGCATTCAGGGGCAGACCGCTATCGGGCAGGTGCTGTCCATGCGGGGCAAAGACGCCGAAATCAGCATCGGTGATCTGAAATCGACCATTAAGCTGAACCGGCTCGAAAAAGTCAGCAAGCGCACCTTTAAGGAGGCCGTTGGTGAACGCGAGAAGCCGCGCACGCAGGGTGTTGACCTGAACGAGAAGATGCAGAACTTCAGCTTCAACCTCGACATTCGCGGGTACCGGGGCGAAGAAGCGATGGTCGAACTGGACCATTTTATGGACAACGCCCTCATGCTCGGCTACCCCGAACTCCGCATCGTGCACGGCAAGGGCGACGGCATCCTGCGCCAACTGGTCCGCAATCACCTACGCTCCTACAAGCAGGTGGGCAAGATGGCCGACGAGCACATTGAGCGCGGTGGTGCCGGAGTGACAGTGGTGCAGATGAAGTAAAATTGAGCGTGAGTTTGATCCGTTGGTTAGTTTGACAACACTGGCCAACGGATTTTCAGTGGGTAGAACGGTAGCTTAACCAAACGGCTATAAAATACGTGGTTTTGATGCGGGGAGGCTTCAGTCAATGAATAAATCAAAAGGTCTAACGAGTGGCTTTACTGTTTGAATTTTGCAATTCATCTATAACTCATTTTATATAGAGTGATTTCATCAAGAAACAGTGCGTTTATTTAATCCACCAAAACTTGAAATTGTTTAACAACTTCGCCTATCATGAACTCCAATTCTTACTTATGGCATCAAATTTTGTTCATCTTCAGCAATCTTGAAAAATACTTAGATGAACAATCATCAATTCATCCCACAGCGGATTGGATACCATATGTACAGTACGTCCACAACGTACATCAACAAACCGTTAAGGACGCGATTGATCCATCAGAGCAAAATATATACTCGACTTTGTCCAGTATAGCTGGTTTAAGCCGGTACAGAGATGAGTTCTTCTGGAAATCTGATACAGAAGTAGCAGTCTCTAAGTATCTGAATGAATTAGCAAAGTTGAGGGTGAAGCTTTTAGAAGTATATAATCTGTAATATTATATAAGCGTATTTATGCTAATTTCTGGCTCTTACCTGCTAACCTCCCCGCTTCAACAGTGCTCAACCCAACCTAAAAACTTAGGCTACTTCTCATTGGCCACACAATGGCGGCACCAATAAGAAGTAGCCTTACACATTGAAGATAGACCAAGCACTACACCAGCTCCCCGGTATAATGCTCAGCTACCGTAGCCAGAATAGCGTGTAGTTCGGCATGGCTCTCGGCGGTGACGAGTTGCATACGGAACGGTTTGAACTTCTCCAGGCCTTTGAAGTAGTTGGTGTAGTGCCGACGCATCTCGAAAATACCCACTTTCTCGCCCTTCCAGCGAATCGAAAAATCGAGGTGCTTCACACAGGCGGTTACCCGGTCGGCCACGGTGGGCGCGGGCAGGTGGTGACCGGTTTTCATGAAGTGCTTGATCTCGTTGAAAATCCACGGGTAGCCAATACTGGCCCGGCCAATCATGATGCCATCGACACCGTAGCGGTTTTTGTAGACCAGTGCTTTTTCGGGCGAGTCGATGTCGCCGTTACCAAAAATGGGGATGGTCAGGCGGGGGTTTTCTTTCAACCGCCCGATCAGCGTCCAGTCGGCCTCGCCTTTGTACATCTGCACCCGCGTGCGCCCATGTACCGTCAAGGCTTGGATGCCGATGTCCTGCAACCGTTCGGCCACGTCTAATATATTTTTGGTACTATCGTCCCAGCCCAACCGTGTCTTCACAGTCACGGGCAGGTGCGTGGCTTTTATCACTGCTTCGGTCATCTGCACCATCTTGGGCACGTTTTGCAACAGGGCCGCTCCCGCCCCTTTGCAGGCGACCTGCTTCACGGGACAGCCATAATTAATATCGATCAGGTCCGGCTGGGCGCGGGTGGCAATGCGGGCGCACTCCCCCATCGTCTCCACATCGGAGCCAAAAAGCTGAATCCCAATGGGCCGTTCGTATTCGAAAATATCTAACTTCTGGACGCTCTTAGCCGCGTCCCGAATCAACCCTTCCGACGAAATAAATTCGGTGTACATCAGGTCAGCCCCGTTTTCCTTGCATACCGCCCGGAACGGCGGATCGCTGACGTCCTCCATCGGAGCCAGGAGCAACGGGAACTCACCGAGATTAATGTTGCCAATTTTTACCATACTTTTCACGTCTTCTATGCTATTCCAACGGTTTGCCGGGTTGGCGGGTTCTAATTGTCGGCAGAAGGGCGTAAATTTACGGTAAATATGCAACCACTGTATTCAAACTCGCCCTCAGACCGGGAGTCTCACTCGTTCCGCAATTTATTGCTGCTGACGGGTTTCGTGCTGCTGGGTGGCTCACTGATCACGCTGCTTTTCTTTTTTGCGCTGGCCGCGCTGCGCGGTTCCGATGCAACCGAAACCCAGAATTACCTCCAGACGCTGCTTACTGATCCTAAAGCCGGGCCATCGGGCTGGTACGATCTTATTGCGCTGCAGGGTGTAAGCACCGTAGGTACGTTTATTCTGCCCTGTCTGCTCTACTGGTTCGCCATTGAGCACAAACCGCTGTCGGCGTTTAACCGGCGATCATTATCGGCAGTGGCAGCGCTGGGTACGGTGGTGGCGCTGGTGATTGCGTTTATGCCGGCGAACGGCTTGTTTATCGAGTGGAATCAGCATCTGAAACTACCCGAAACGATGGCTCCGCTGGAGCACTGGATGCGCAGCAGCGAAGACCGGGCGGCCGTAGCGACCCGCATCCTGACCACCTTTAGCAGCCCCGGTCAGTTGCTTACCGCCCTGCTGGTGATTGCCCTGTTGCCCGCCATTGGCGAGGAATTGCTGTTTCGGGGTATCCTCCAGCGCAAGGTGATTGCCATGAGTGGCAGCGTTCATGTGGGTATATGGGTAACGGCCATTCTGTTCAGCGCCATTCACGTACAGTTTTACGGGTTTGTGCCCCGGATGCTGCTGGGGGCCCTGTTTGGGTATCTATACGTCTGGTCCGGAAATTTATGGGTGTCCATGCTGGCCCATTTCGTGAACAATGGGTTTACCGTACTGATGGTGTATCTCTACCAGCAGAAACACGTGTCCGTCGATATTGAAAGCACCGACTCTGTCCCCTGGTACGGGGCGTTGCTGTCGCTGGTGATTACGGCGGGTTTGTTATACTACTTTAAGCAGGCTAATTCCGTTGAGCGTCAGGAAGCACTCAGGTGACTGGAGTAAATCCGGTTCACGTCATCGCCGACCCGACCGCTAAACGACAACTTATACATTCATGCTTGATAACTGGGAAAAAGTCCTGACCACGCGTTTAGCCTATCAGGCAGAACTGGCCAAAGGCGTACTGGCCGCGCAGGAGATTGAGGCCGTTGTTGTTAATAAACAGAGTAGCGCCTATCCACCGTTCGGCAGCATCGAGGTGTTTGTGCCGATTAGGGATGCCATCGTAGCCAAATTAATTTTAGAGAATGAAACAACGTTTGGCTAATATGTCAAACCTGCAGCAGCGGGTTATTACGGCTTTTTTTGGTGTACTTGTTGCCCTGGCAGCAATCTGGTATGGCGACTGGACCTGCGCCCTGCTCTTTTGCATCGTCTGCGCCCTGACACAAATTGAGTTTTACAGATTGCTCGGTCTGAACGGCAATCAGCCCCTGACCTACTACGGAGCGGCTGTTGGCTGCCTGCTGTGCGGGCTAACGTACTTTGTGGAAAAGGGTGACATTGTGGCGGAGAATTATTTTCTGATGAGTCCGGCCTGCTCCATGATCTTTCTGATCAAGCTGTACAAAAAGAATGACGCTAAACCCTTCACCAACATCGGGTTTACGTTTTTAGGGTTGATTTACGTGGCTATTCCCTTCGCCCTGCTGAATGTGCTCGCGCTCCGGGGCGAAGGCTACCATCGGTGGTTGATACTGGGTTGCCTGCTGCTGCTCTGGGCGAGTGACAGCGGGGCTTATTTTGCCGGTACCAAGTTTGGCCGCCGGAAATTATTTGAGCGCGTATCACCCAAAAAGTCGTGGGAGGGCGCAGTGGGGGGTACAATCATGGCCGGGATCGTGGCATTCGGACTGGCGCAGTACACGCACGAGCTACAGGCCTGGCAGTGGTATTGCATTGGGGGGATTATTGTCGTGACGGGTACCTACGGCGATCTGGTTGAATCGCTGTTTAAACGGAGCATCGACATCAAGGATTCAGGAACGAGTATTCCGGGTCATGGCGGCTTTCTGGACCGCTTCGACGGGCTGCTGCTGGCGGCACCGTTCATCATAACATTTCTTAAAATATTCGCTTAACTGAAATACCCGACGCCCACCGGCGTTTCCTACGAATATGAACGCGTTCCAAAAAACGATACTCCTTGCCTTTTTCCTTGTCGGTCTGACGGGGCTCCTCTCGACCGTGAAGGCGCAGGGGCAGGATAAGCAAATTACGTTCACGGGCTTTATTACCGGCGGCAAAAACAACGAGCCGCTGCCGCAGGCCTACATTTACATTCCCAAAGCGGGGCGCGGGGTACTGGCTAATAACAGCGGCTTTTTTGCCCTGCCCGTGTTTCCCGGCGACAGCGTCGTGTTCAGCTACCTGGGCTACGCCAAACAATACCACATTATTCCGCGCCGACTTACCGACATCACCTATTCGGCGGTGATTGTGCTGGAAGAAGACGTAAAAACCCTGGCCGAAGTAAAAGTTTATCCGTATGCGACGGAAGAACTGTTTAAAGAAGCGTTTGTCAATCTGAAGCTGCCTGATGAAAAGGAGCGCGAGGCTTTGGCCCGTAACACCAGTTCCGAGTACCTGGCAAAGATGGCCGCAATCACCCCGATGGGCGCAACGGCGAACTACCAGAATTTTATCAATCAGCAGTATTTTGGGCGCGAAGCCATCACGCAGCGCGGACAGGCAACGACCAATCAGTTTTTAAATCCATTTGCGTGGGCTAACTTTATCAAATCTGTGAAGCGGGGCGATCTGAAACAGAAGGAGTTCCGCAAGGACCTTAATCAAGCACCCCGCGAAAACATGACGCGTAAAGACATTCTTCAGGAATAAAACCCACCCACCATGCACCGTTGGCTTGCCGTTACCCTACTGATACTAATCGTTGGCGAGTGTTCGGCGCAGTACCGCTGGCAGGTGGGTGCCGATGTACAATACTTACGTCCGCTTTACATCACGCAGGACCCCGGCTCTGGTTTAAGGCCCCGTTTCGATATTCCGGCGGTTGGCGGTAGTCTGGTCGTCAGTTACCGGCTGGGGTTGCGCGGCTCGTTTCTGGAATCGGGCTTCTGGTTTCGGCCTATCGATGTCACATACGGACTGCGGGGCGGCAACAACAGCAATATTATCAGTACCGGCAAGGTCGATGTCTGGAGTATTCCCTTTCTGTTTCGGCAAAACTTAACGCAGTTCGTTCCCGACTGGCATCAGGACTTTTCATTATCGGCCAAAGCTGGCTTCCTTGGTCAGTTTGTAGCTGACCGGAACGTGGCCGCCAACTCATTCGACCGGGGGCAACCCGGCAGTAGCTTCTACTTATCGGGGCATACTTCCGTTCCCAACCATCAGTCGCTGGGTGCTTACGTCGGGGCCGAGCTCCGGTTCCTGATTATGAAAGAACGGCTCGAAGGGTCGGTGCAGACCGGTTATCTGTTCGGCTTCAGCGAAATTCTGCACACCGACATTCAGTACACGGAGAACGGAACCGCCCAGCAAACCTACGTCAGCAACAACGGGACCGGCCAGATGCCCGTCAGCGTTGGCCTGCGCTACAAACTGAACTACTGATTGCTTCGGCTACTTCCCTTCCTCACTTTGGCCCTGCGGGCTTTAGCAACCGGCTACTAACTTTTAGGTATAGAATAGGTTTTTCGTGTAGAAACATTAATGTTAGGGCGCTTTTTGTAATTTGGCCGTTTACTGAACGGTAGGCCTGAACGCCTGTCGAACTAACATTATTAATTTTACGCCTGTATGGATGACCTATATGAGCAGGCCTATTTTCCGGCTTTATTTACCAGTATTTTAGATAGCTCGCTCAACAGCCTGATCGTTTACGACCCGGTTTATCAGCCCGATGCGGGCAGTAATCCGGGGGACATTACTGATTTTACCATTCGGCTGGTCAACAAAGCCGCTACGGAGTTAACCGGTCTGCCCGAAGATGAACTGCTGCATCATTCCCTGCGCGACCTGTTTCCTAAACTGGCCGAAGGCGAGGTTTTTGAGCGGTATAAACAGGTTTGCCTGACCGGGCAGAACGCCCGGTTCGAGGGCTATTTCTCACACTACTACCAGGAGCAGCCGCGCTGGTTCGATGTATCGGTGGTACCCGTCAGTGGCCAGCTTGTGGTATCCTGCTTAGACATTACGGCGGCTAAGGAACAGGCGCAGGCGCAGGAAAAGGCCCGGCAGCAACTGGCGCAAACCGCCGAGATGCTGCAAAACATTCTCGACAGTGCCCACGCGGGCATGGCCCTTTACCGGGCCGTTCGGGATACGGCCCCGGACGGAGAACCCGGCCCGATTATCGACTTTGAGTTTCTGGCCGTAAATCAGATGGCCGTTAGCATGACCGGGCGGAGCGAAAGCGAACTGGTTGGCAACCGACTACTGACCCTGTTTCCGCACTCCATCGACTTAGGAACTTTCTCACACTATGTCGCGGCCGTCGAAACGGGCCAACTGCAACGATTTGACGTCGACTATCAGGCCGATGGTATGACGGGCTGGTACTCGGTATCCGTGGTAAAGCAGGACGACGGATTCATTGAAACATTCCTGGATATATCGGCTACCAAACGGGCTGAACTGGCGCAGCAACAGGCCCGGGCGCGTTTGCAGGCCATTATGGATAACGCACAATCGGGCATGTTCCTGTTTCAGCCCGTATTCGATGCGGCCGGCGCGGTAACTGATTTTGTGTTTACCATGACCAACAGGGCCCTGGCAGAATACGTCGGTCAGGAGCCGGAGCAGCTGATGGGTGGGCTGGGCAGTACCTGGTTTCCGGCTTACCAGACCAACGACCTGTTCCGCCGATACCGGCACACCTACGAAACGGGCGAAACCCAGCGGTTCGAGTTCCATTATAACGCTGACGGTATCGACAGCTGGCTCGACATCCGGTCGGCGCCGTTTGAACAGGAAGTACTGGTTACGTTCCTGGATGTGACGCTTCTGAAACGGATTCAGCTGGCGCAGGTAGAGCAAACGAGCCTGCTGAACGAGGTACTGGACGGGTCGGGCAATGGCATTATGGCCTTTACCGCCGTGCGAAGTGCCGATAATGAGATAACTGACTTTCAAATCATAGTGGCCAATCAGGGTGCCGAAGGTATTACCGGTACGCCGGTTAGTGAACTGATTGGCAGCACCCTGCTCACCCATTTCCCCGGCAATGTGGCTTCGGGATTATTCGAGAAATACATCCGCACGGTGGAAACAGGCGAGCCGACCCGGCTGGAGACGTATTACCGCTACGACGGGCTGGATTTCTGGCTCGACATTTCGGCCCGGAAACTGGGCGACGGGTTTGTGGTTACATTCATGGATGTCAGCAACATCAGGCGCGTACAGCAGCAACTCGAAATCCTGGTGAGTGCCCTCCGCGAATCCAACGAAGGGCTGGAGCAGTTTGCCTATGTAGCCTCCCACGACCTGCAGGAGCCGCTGCGTAAAGTACAGGCGTTTGGGGAGATGCTCCGCGAACAGTACGGAACCGAACTGGGAGAGACCGGGGCGGGCCTGCTGGGCCGGATGCAGTCGGCTACGGACCGGATGCAGACCCTGATTCAGGATTTGCTGGCCTACTCGCGCCTGGCTACACAACCCAGAACGTTTGATACCGTCAACCTGAACCAGATTGTAGCCGAGGTACTGGTCGACCTGGAAACGGTCAGTCAGGCCAAAAATGCAATTATCGAGGTTGATGACCTGCCCCGGATTACGGGCGACGGTTTGCAGCTCCGGCAACTGTTTCAGAATCTGCTGAGCAACGCGCTGAAGTTTACGCACCAGATACCCAGCGATAAAATACCCGCCGAACGGCTCGAAGATACCCTCCTGCCCGATGTTGTACCCGACGCGGTCGTACCAACTACGGCGCTTGTTCAGCCTCATATCCAAATCCGGTGCCGACTGATAACCGGTCAGTTGGCTAAACCGGAAGCTGAACTGCTGCGCGACGGGGCTTATTACGAAATTACGGTGGCCGACAACGGCATTGGCTTCGACGAACAGTACCGCGACCGTATTTTCGGGGCTTTCCAGCGGCTGCACGGACGCAGTCAGTATGCCGGCACGGGCATCGGCTTGGCCATTGTTAAGAAAGTGATGGAGAAACACGAAGGCAGCATTGTTGCCAATAGCCAGGTCGGCATCGGATCAACGTTTACGCTTTATTTCCCGCAGTCGGCCCAACCCGTATAAGACGCTACGCGCCGGACTGCCCGCTGAATCAGACTTCGACGGCCAAAATCCAGTTGGTGTCGTGGCAGTGCGAACAGGCTTCTGCCGGTTTGGTTTTGGGGGGAGCCGCAGTGCCACAATTATTGCAGACGAATTGGTCGGGCACTTTCTTCTGCTCGTCCAGAAACTCGGTATCCCAGGGCGGAATAACCGACCGGCCCGGTTTAGGCTGTTCGGCCTGAATAAGCGTAAAACTGCCACTGGACTCGATGTAGAGCCGTTTTACCTGCCCCAGATGCAGCAATCCCGACGAGCGGAGTTCGGCCATGAGCCGCTCGCGGGTGATGCGGGCGCTTTGCATCGTGTCTAACTGCAGCACGGAATCTTCCACCAGTATATTGATACTCCCCTGCGAAACGGTTTCAAAGCGTTGATTTTTAGCGGCTATCATCGCGACTAACCGTTGGGTACACACGATCACCATAGCAATAATTACGGAGGGTAACAGGCCCCGGTCGGGCGACAGAATTGGAATACCGATGGCTGCGGCCAGCGACACCATGGCGGCCAGTTCATTGCGGCTCAACTGCGAAGCCATTCGCTTACCCATCAGCCGCATGGATACGGTTAGCAACAGGTATACAAAGGCGATGCGAATGAGCAGCTCGATAAAATAGTCGTTCGGAACTTCACCGACCAGAATCCGCATCCAGTCGGTCAGGTGAATCTCATCTGGTTTCATACTAAAATGTTTAATCAGTCGGTCAGTCAGTCAGTTAGTAAGTCGGTAAGTGGTAAGTGACGAGAAGTAGTGAACAGATTAGTTCTTACCAACTTACCGACTTATCAACTTACCAACTTACCTCACAGCTTCCGTCCAGGCCTCGGCTCCGCATACGGTGCAGGGCTCAGCAGCCTTGTCTACTTTTGTGGTATTTGCGCAACTGGTGCAGGCCATTGTGTCGTCGGCATAAGGCTGAATCTGACGAATCACCGGGTCTTCATCGGTGGGCAGGGTCGATAAGCCGGGTCGTTTATCGTCGGCCTGATAGATGCTGAAATCACCGGCCGCTTCGAGGTACAGCCGTTTCACCTGGCTGACGTTGTAAATATTCTGCCCCCGTAACTGCGCGAAAATCTGTTGCCGTGAGATGCGGGTATCGGCCAGATTACCCAGATCGAGTATGCCGTCTTTTATCAATCGGGTTGGTTCGCCCTGCGTAGCGTGTTCAACAGTCTTATTACGGAAGGCCAGCCAGGTGGTGCCGCGCTGAAACGTCAGCGTACACAACATGGCAAAAATTCCCAGCAGAATACCCCGTTCGGGCGCTTCCAGCGAGGGGGAGACAATGGCACCCAGTGTCAGCATAACCGACATTTCCGTCAGGGTGAGCTGACCACTCATTCGCTTACCCAGAAAGCGGATCAGCACCAGCATGAAAAAATAAATGATTATGGCTCGAAAAAGAACTTCGAGCAGAAATTCCGGTGGTGCCTGCCCGAACAGAATACGGTACCAATCATCTAATCGAATCTCTTCTTTTTTCATTAGGCAACGACTTGAATAGTAGTAACTACATAGCCTACCAAATTGATTGACTTATGGGTAAAACCAGCAGAATTTTGTTTACAGAACCGGATTGTAAACTGGGCAGCGGCCCGAATAATCAAGTTATCAGCAAATTCTATGGGCCATCAGTTATACCAGTAATCCGATTAGCCATTCATGAAACACCTGCTTTTTAGTCTGATAGCCGTCCTGCTGCTCCAGTGCAAGCCTGAAGAAAAGCCCGCGACACCCGTTCCCGCCGATATGGTTGAGGAACTCTGGTACAAAAACAGTCTGATCTACAACCTCGACGTTAAAGTATTTAAAGACTCGGACGGCGATGGTGTGGGCGATTTCATTGGATTGACGCAGCAACTGGATTATCTCAAAAACCTGTCGGTCGATGTCATCTGGCTGGCCCCCTTTCAGCCCTCGCCCAATAAGGATGATGGCTATGACGTGGCCGATTTTTACGGCATCGATAGTCGGTTAGGGACCCGCGCCGACTTTGACACCTTCATGCGGGAAGCGGGCAAACGGGGTATCCGCGTGATTATGGACCTGGTCATCAACCACACCTCCGATCAGCATCCGTGGTTTCAGCAAGCCCGGCGCAACCCTAAATCACCCTATCATGACTGGTATATCTGGTCTAAAACCCGGCCCGACGACTGGGATAAGGGCGTCATTTTTCCGGGTGTTCAGACCGAAACCTGGACACTGGACAAGCAGGCTGGGGCCTACTACTACCACCGCTTTTACAACTTCCAGCCCGACCTGAATGCGCAGAATTTAGCGGTACAGCGCGAAGTGCGTAAGATTATTGGTTACTGGCTAAAGACCGGCATGTCGGGGTTTCGGCTCGATGCGGTGCCATTTTTCATCGAAGTCGCGAAGACCGGCAAGGAAGACCCTCCGCATCAATTTGAATTGATTACGCAGATGCACCAGTTTATGCAGTGGCGGAAGGGCGACGCTATCGTGCTGGGAGAAGCCAATGTCGATCCCAAAGATCAGAAAGACTATTTCGGGGATAACGGCAGCGGTCTGCAAATGATGTTCAACTTCTACGCCAATCAGCACCTGTTTTACGCGCTGGCTACCGGTAAACCCGAACCATTTACCAAAGCCCTGACGGCAACGCGGGGCATTCCGCCAACGGGACAATGGGCTAATTTTCTCCGCAATCATGACGAGATCGACCTCGGCCGACTCAGCGACGAGCAGCGCGACGAGGTGTATGCCAGGTTTGGGCCGCAAAAAAACATGCAGCTTTATAACCGGGGCATCCGGCGTCGGCTGGCTCCCATGCTGGGCAATCGTAAACTGATTGAGCTGGCCTACAGTATTACTTTTTCGCTGCCGGGTGCGCCCGCCATCCGCTATGGCGAGGAATTGGGCATGGGCGATAACCTCGCCCTGACGGAGCGGCTCTCTGTCCGAACGCCCATGCAATGGTCAACCGCGACAAATGGCGGTTTTTCGACAGGAACCCGCCTGATCCGGCCCGTTATCAGCGGGGGCGATTACGGCTACCAGCGGATAAACGTGGCCAGCGAACAACAAGACTCTACGTCTCTGCTGAACTGGATGACGCGGATGATTCGGGTGCGCAAAGCCTGTCCCGAAATTGGCTGGGGCAACTGGCGTCTGCTGGACACGGCCTCGCCCGCGACGATGGCGATTCGCTACGACTGGCAGGGTCGCTCGGTCGTGATGGTGCATAACGTCAGCCCCCAACCGCAACCGGTGCGGCTAACGGCCAACGGCACCCTGCAAAGTGTACTGGACGCCACCACCAGCAAACCCACCGCCGACAGTACCCACACGCTGACCTTACCCGGCTACGGCTACAATTGGTATCGGTTGAGGAAGTAAACCTGACCGGAAAGCCGGACCGATCAGGTCAGCTTAATCGCAGCACCGCCAGCGGCAAGTCCCCGAATACCTCGCTCACTGCAATGCCGTTCTCGGACTGGCCCGATGTGTTTAACAGGCGATGCTGCCACTGAACCGGGGCGTCGGTGGGTAACAGAATACTGGTATCGCCCCAGTCGGCCGAGACAGCGTCCGTCTGTTGTTCGGTACAGAGTTCGGCCAGGCCCAGCGGCACCGCGACTACGTACCAAACCGTGTCCTGACGGCGGGCAAACGCCATCACGTGCTGCTGCTGCGCACCGGTCACCGTCAGTGGCAGGTATTCGCCCGTAGCAAACAGGTCAGGCTGTTGCTTGCGCTCGTTGAGCAATTTGTAGAGTAGCCACAGTTTAATGCGGGCATCGTAGCGACTGGCCCATAATGGTGCGGCAGCCTGCCCGTCTTCGTAAGCCGCTACCTCGGCCAGCGCCTGTTGCCGCTGCGCGAAATCTACCGATCGGCGGTTATCGGGATCGACCAAACTCAGGTCCCAGCCTTCGCAGCCCTGGTACACATCCGGCAGGCCGGGGCAGGTGCATTTCAGCACGACCTGCGCCAGCGAATTAGCAATGCCAAAGTCGGCTACGCGTCGGTGAAACGCCTGAAAATGCGCCCAAAACGGTCGTTTCCGGTCCAGGAGCCGGGCAGCAAACGCCTGGGTAGCGGCTTCGTAGGCTTCGTCGGGTGCGCCCCAACTGGAGTTTCGTTTTGCCTCGCGCAGGGCTTTCTGGAGGTATTCTTTCAGACGATTCGGAAAATCATCCTCGTCCTGATCGGGCATCGGATACGCGCCAATCAGGGTCTGGTAAATAAAATACTCGTCGTTGCGGTCGGGCGCTTCCAGTTCCGGCTGCTCACCCGTAGCGTCGGCTTCGGGGCGGTTGAGCAGTTGCCAGGCCAGTACCGTTTCAGTCCACTCGTCGGTTAGTTCGGTCAGTACGTTGAGTCGGCTCCGTACGTCTTCGCCCCGTTTGGTATCGTGCGTTGAGGTAGCGTTGAGCGCCAGGGGCCAGTTGGCCTGCCGATCCACCATCTTCTGATGAAAGGCATCTACCGTCAGCCCAAAGTACTCCGGCGAATCACCCACCTCGTCATGGCCAATAAATCGGTTGTAGACGTACATGAGCGTATCCTCCACGCCCTTCGCCATCAGCGGACCAGTGAACTGCATACTCCGCTGATAAAATCGGAGCGCACGCTGCCTGTAGTCAGCATCGGCCGCAGCGGGTTTTGTTAACAGAGCCTCTTCGAGTTGGTCCACCGCAGGGGCGAGGTCGGCGTTGGCCTGCCGGATTCGGGTAAAAATACCCCGAACGGCCGTAGCTTCATCGTCGGCTAAAGGCAGGCTGTTTCCGTAATACCGGTACACCGGGCAACGGGTCAGAAACTCGCCAATGGCATCTTTCAGGCTGTCGGGCGGCAGGGCATCCAGTGCAGCGGTATCAACCAGATTCAAGTTGAGAAATAACTGGTGCAGGTTGTTCAGTTCGCCCTGCATGTGCTCACTCAGGATATACGCTTTTTTATCCAGCACCTCCCGACGAACGGACAGTTTTTCGCCCAGCAATTTGGTGTAGAACCGGGTAAATTTAGCCTGGCTACTGATCCGGGTGAAGAGGTTGTTCACCATCGACAGATAGGCGTAGCCCGTTTCACCCTGAATGGGCCACTGCCGGGGCAGTTCTTCATTCGCCTGCAAAATCTTCTCAATAACGATGTAGGCGTCATCGCCCGCCAGTTCACGCAGTTGCGTCAGGTAGCGGCTGGGATCGGAAAGGCCGTCGATATGGTCGACACGCAGGCCCTGAAAAATTCCCTGATCGAGCCACAGTTTAAGGCGTTTGTGGAAGTGCTCAAACACGACTGGGTTCTGTATATTCAGGCAAATCAGGCCGTTAACGGTAAAGAAGCGTCGGTAGTTAATCCGCTGGTCGGTTTCGGCATGGTAACAGAGTTCATAGGCCTGCTCGTCGGTAATCTCCCGGATATAGGCCGGATCGGTATTTACCGCGTTCAGGCAATTCGTCAGGTAATCGGGCGATTCCTCACTTATCTGGGCCGCGATCCGGGTCTGAAATTCGGCGCAGCGCAGGCTGTATTGTTTTGGGTCCGTAACCGCTTCAATGGCCTGAATGTCGGCCAGCAGTGTCTGCATTGCCTGACTGGGTGCAGCACCGGCAGCCCCAAAAACGGTGGCGTAAGACCGCAGATGCAATGGATATGCCGTTTCGTAATAAGTAATCACCAACCGCTGCTTCTGCCAGGCGACACTCAGTTCGTTTTTATCAATGATCTCTGCTAAAGGCGACCCCAGAAACGGCACCATCAGGCGCCCGTCATGTACGGGGCTGGTCCAGTTGATGTCGAAAAACGGTGCGTAGATCGAGCGTTGACCTTTTTCCAGCACATCCATGAGCCACGGATTGTGCGGATCGAACGCCATGTGGTTGGGCACGATGTCCTGCAACCAGTTTATCCCCAGCCCGGACAAGCGCTGGCTAAGGGCTTTTAACTGGTCTTCGGTGCCGATTTCCGGGTTGACCCGGTGCGGATTAACCGAATCGTAGCCGTGCACGCTGCCGGGTACGGCCTCCGTTATGGGCGAGGCATAAACCGTACCAACGCCTAACTGGTGCAAGTATGGAATAATACGCTCTAAATTATTGAAAGTAAAGTCTTTATGAAATTGAAGACGGTAAGTTGATACCGGATTAGTCATGACGTTGGGTGTAAATGAGAATGGATTCGGGCTGGAGCGTCAGGGTGTCCCCATCGGCAACCTGACCGGGCGCAGCACCCGGCCCCTGCCACATCGGGTCGGCCGAATCGATCAGTCTGGTCCAGGACTTGCTCCAGGCGGGCATGACAAACGATTGCTGGTCATGGGCAAAATTCAGTACGCAAAGTATGTGCTGGCTCTGATACCAGCGGTGCAGGGCCAGCACCGGCTCGTTGTCGGTATGGATCACTTCCAGTTGCTCCCGGTCGAGATGACGCAGGGCCGGTTGTTGCCGACGCAGGGCAATAAAGGCCTGATAATAGCGGAACAGGGTTTGGTGCGTCGATTGATCGAGCAATTCCCACTGTAATTTCGACCGCAGAAAGGTCTCTTCGGCCTGGGGGTTGGGCACCTCACCGTCTGTATGAAATGCGGCAAATTCTTCGGTACGCCCCTTCCGTACGGCTTCGGCCAGTTCGGGGTCGGTATGGCTCACGAAGTAGAGGAATGGATTTGTTTCCCCCCATTCTTCGCCCATGAACAGCAGGGGAATGTACGGACTGACCAGTACGGCCCCGGCCATGAGCTTCAGCGTCTCGAAACTGAATAGCTGACCCGACCGCTCGCCTAACTTGCGGTTACCGACCTGATCGTGGTTCTGGGAGAAGACCACGAACTGCTGCCCCGGATTATGTTCTGCCCGGCGGCCAAACTTCCGCTGCCGGGTTTCTGAAAACTGACCGTCGTAGACGTACGCATCCCGGTAGGACTTGGCAAGGTGACCTACGCCGTTGAAATCGGCATAGTATCCGTTGCGCTCCTCGCCGACCGACACCCGCAGCGCGTGGTGAAATTCATCAATCCACTGCGCATCCATGCCGTAGCCTTTCGCGTCCAGCGGATCAATATAGCGGGGGTCGTTGAGGTCACTCTCCACAATCAGGTAATGCTGACGACCCGTAGCGGCCATGAGCCGATCGGTATGTTCCTTTATTTCGGCCAGAATGTGGGTTGGACTGAAATCCTTGATGGCATGGACCGCATCGAGCCGGAGGGCATCGATGTGAAAATCGCGGAACCACATCAGGGCATTCTCGATGAAATAATGGCGGGCACCGTCGCACCAGGCATCATCGAAATTAATGGCATCGCCCCAGGGGGTACAGTGCGTGCTGGTGAAATAAGGGCCATACTCTTTGAGATAATTACCCTCCGGCCCGAAGTGATTGTAGACTACATCCAGCACCACGGCGATACCCCGGTAGTGACAGGCATTAACTAAGTGTTGCAGCCCGGCGGGGCCGCCGTATGAATTTTGCACGGCATAGGGAAACACCCCGTCGTAGCCCCAGTTGCGCGAATCCGGGAACTGAGCTACGGGCATAATCTCGATGGCGTTGATCCCGAGGGCTTTCAGATGGTCCAGTTTTTCCTCGATGGCAGCAAAGGTGCCCTTGGGGGTGAACGTGCCGGTATGCAGTTCGTAAAGTATGTAATCGTCCAGCGACGGGTTCACCCAGCTGTGGTCTTCCCAGTAAAAATGACTGGTATCGAATGCCTGCGAAGGCCCATGCACCCCGTCGGGCTGCGACAGCGATGTTGGGCTGGGCAGTTCTTTTTCGTTGTTCAGCACCAGTTTGTACCGGTCGCCGGGTTTAATCGCTCTGGTTTCGACACACCAGTAGCCCATGTCTTCTTTTTCGAGGGCAACGGGTGATGGCTGCTCATTGATCCGAACAGCCACCTGCCCGGCCAAAGGTGCCCACACAACTAATCTGGCAATGCCGTGTTCTGTAAAGGTTAGCCCAATCTGGCGTTTGTTTACATCGATCTGCCTGGGTGCATCTATCTGATTCATCATAATCGTAACATTCTGCTGCCATACTGTTTAAAGTCATATTGTTCGGATAAACCTTGTTTCCACACGCAGGAACCGTCCTGTTTGCAGCAGGAAACCCGATATATATTGACACTAAGCTTTTTCTGTTTAACTCTATTTACTTAGCAGAGTTTACAGCATGAACCCGGAAATAAGGCAACGGCTCGGCAGCCGGTAAAACTTATGGTAAACCCTATGGCTAATCGGGTCGTGACTGCAACAGCCCCGCCGGTACCGACAACTCACCCGTGTGGAAGTCGATCAGGCCGTTCTGTTCCTCTTCAATGTTGGTCGCCTGCGTGTACACGTCACCCGCGATGGCGTGCCGACGAAGTTCTTCCTTAAACTGCCGGATGCGGTCAGTCCGGCTGGCACTATCGTTTGGTCCGCCGTAGTCCGAAAAGCCAAAGCCACCCCACTCACTTACAATCAGCGGCACCTGATGCCGGTAGAAAAACGGATCGCCCACTACCAGCGGAAAGGCCGCAACCCCGTCCATTTGCCCCGCCGTGATGCGCGTCAGCAGGTCGCGCCAGTGGTCGGGGTCGGGTGTGTAGAGGTGGGCCGTAAGCAGATCGGATTTCAGACGACCCAGCCATGAAATATGATGCCAGCCATCATTGTCGACTACCAGAAACTGCGGCTGGGCGATCTGCATGTAGTGGTACGTATCAACAATGTACTGCCGCGTCTCGGCATTGGTCGCGATGTCCTGGGCACCCCAGTCCTCATTGTACAGGCTCCAGATCACAATGGCCGGGTTCGTACCCATCAGCGTGAGCATGCGCATTAGCTCAGCCCGGTGGTTCTCGCGGCTAATCATGGTCGAACTGTGGGGGCTGGGTACTTCGACCCACAACAGCAGGCCCATTTCGTCGGCCAGATTATAAATACGCGGGTCTACCCCGGCAATATGCACCCGCACCAGATTGCAGCCGAGTTCTTTCATGGCCCGAAAGTGCCGCTTGATCTCGTCGAAGGTAGCCGTACCGGGCTGGTAGAGAATACCGTCGAGGTAGATCGGTTGGTTATTGAGGTACACATTACAGCCCCGCGCTTCAATCTTACGCAGGCCAAAATGCGTATCGATTCGGGCGGGATTACCGCTACTGTCGATCAGTTCGGCGATCAGCCGGTACAGTTTAGGGTCATCCGGCGACCAGGGCCGGGCGTCCGGCACTTCAATCACGAGCCGCTGTTCGCGTTGTCCGGCGGTTAATCGCAAGGGGTAGTCCGACATGGCCAATGGCTGAACGGTACCGCTGTCCACATCGTCGTGGCCACAGGGCAGTACAATCAGCCGGACAACGTAATCGCCGGGGTCGTGAATACGGAGCGTCAGGTTGAAACGCACCAGGTTGTCTTCGACCACGCTCACCACGCCTACCCGCGAACGCAGCCGGTTGCGTTCGACCGTTTCGAGCCAGATGCTGCGCACGGCTCCGGTATACGTCTGATACCAGATGCCGCCCCGCTTGTATACATGCGACTCCTGCTTACCACGCGGGATATCGGCGTCCATGGTATCGGCAATGCGGACGGTGAGCCGGTTGGTTTCCTGGAGGTAATCCGGCATCAGTTCATACGAAAACGAGGTGTATTCGCCGAAGTGAATGGCCTCGCCTTCGATGGTACTCAGGGGACGGCCATTGAGCCAGACGCGCGTTTCGTAGCCACAGGCCCCGAACGTCAACTGAAATAGCTCCGGCACGGGTGACTCGCCCTTGGGGGGCAGCGTAAAATCCCGCTCGTACCAGGCAACTACTTTATCGTGCCAGTCGGCGGTTTGGTCTTTGGCTTCCGCCATGTGCGACTCAATCGAGCCGGGCCAGTGGGCCGTACGCTGATAATCGTGGCCGAGGCACCAGTTATCCGCCAGCCCCCGGTCGTCGGCGTCGATGGCAAAGCGCCACTCACCATCTAAAAGCTGGTAGGCATTGGGCCGCGACACAGCGCGGGGTAACAGATTCTGAGGGTGGTCAGCAGCTAATGTTTCTTCCTGGCAGGTAGCAAAGCCAAAGTTCGGGCGTTGAGCGATCATAGTAAACAGGTTCAGTGCAACACGCGTGAATGTGTTTGCTTTAAACCCGCGATTCGGCTCAACCGGCAGAAAAAATTAGTGTAACGGCTTAAAAAACCTCGCCGAGATTAAAGAAAATACCGCGTGAGCCATCGGCACCCACGCCATAGTCGATGCACAGATTAGTGCGGGAAATCTTGTTCATCTGGAAGCGAATGCCCGCCCCGCCACCCGGCACGACCTTATCGAACCGAGTAGTAAACGGCTCGGTAACGGTTTGCGCATTGGCAAATAACACGCCCCCGAAGAGCCGGTTACGCGTAATACCAAAGCGGTATTCGGCTTCGGAATACACCAACCGCTGCCCCCGGTAACGGCCCTGAATGTAGCCCCGGCCGCTGTTGCCGTATTTATCGGTACTGGTGCCGGGCAGGTCCAGATAAGGCGGATTGCCGTTCAGTGTCAGGACATTATACGACCAGAGTGCCAGTATGTTACCTGCCTGACCAGGCAGCTGAATATACTTTCGCACATCGATCAGCACCGACTGATAGGCCTGTGAGCTGCCTAAAGCCGTCAGGGCGGCCCGCGCTTCTATATCGGCAAAAAATCCCCGCGCCGGATTAATGGCATTCGGGCGGTTGTCGTACAGCAAACTCAGCCGTGGCCCCGACGATACCGAGCTACCGGCCACGCCAAATGGATAGTCCGATATGCTTGTCAGTTCGCTGTTCCCGTAGCGGCTTGTGATGTTATAATGCCGGTCGAAGGCATACCCTAAGCCAGCGTACATATTTGGCGCGACACGGGCCAGTAAACTCTGGTAAAACCGCAGGTACGAATAGTCGAGCTTGATGTTGTTCGACCGTTCGGTGTGGATGCCCAGGCCGTACGTTTCCTGTGGGTAGTGCTCTATGCGCCAGTCACCAACCAGGTTGAAGCGGTTATTCCGGCTCCATACGTTGGTCGTTATCGTTAGCAGTTCCTGCCGGTTAAAGGTATAGGTTGCGGTGGTGATTACCGTCGATACGTTGGCATCGGGTTTACGAAACGCCAGGTTTCCCGTTACCTGAGCCAGAAAGCTGGTTTGAATGGAGTAGCCCGACTCGGGCAGGATGAGAAAAAACCGACGGCCCGGCTCAAACGAAGCGGTATCGCGCTTTTTAAAGTGGTGGCGGGGAAACACAAACTGCGCCACATCGAGCAAATCCGCCTGGGGCCGGGCGTTTGTTTGGACTGTATCCGTCTGCCCGTAGCTGTACGTGAACGAGACGCTGATGCAACTGAGGACCAACATGAACCGGAACCACCTGCGGGTAACCAGATCACCACTATCAAAAAAAGAATGAAGACTCAACGCTCCCACAATTACCCCTGTTCTATTCGCTGTTTACCCAACTGATCCGGGGTACTATCACCCGTTGCCGGTTGGACACTAAAAAGCCCCGGCAGCGCAGCTATCGGGGCTTCAGTGAAACAACATACATAAAACACCCCGGCTGTCCTAACTGTTTTGCGACTGAAAAATAGATGTTCAGTTTTTCACAAAAACATTAATAGTGGAAAAATCACTCGCCTTCGTCTTAGCTACTCCTGTAAAGTGCGCAATCATTTGTGCATTGTACCGCTGACACACATACATCTGCTGAATTTGAAGCTGATAGTAACAGGCCAGAAAATTACCCAATACGAAGCACTTTACTACTTAGGCTTACAACCTGCCCGAAGTAGTTTTCCCAGCACTGTTGACCTGGTGGGACACCCAACTTACAAATGCTACGATTGCAGAAATCCCCATCGCAAGCAAGCCAACGATCATCAAAAAACCGCTGTTAGCTCTGAACCCAAGATAAAGCAATGCTCCACCAACAAGGAACATAACTATGCTCACATCTTCTCCACTTGCCTGCTTAATTGAGGTAGCTGGTCTGGAAGTCGGCCGATTTACAGCTCGAATTGATCCCTTTTCGCTCAGTTCAGACTTTAACACAGTGGCCGCAGTGGTTGGGTAAGCAGCTTTAAGCATCGTTTGTATGGTAACCATTCGCCTTCTAAGCCTATTCTGCTGGGTAGACTGACTGCGGTTGCTGACGGTTAGTTGGCTCAGAGATTCCGTTTGTATTGGCCGTGGAGCCCGACTGACCGGAAACGTACCCATAGGCCTATATCCAGTAAGAGATTCTTCGCCGACTGGCGATCCATACGAAGCAGATGAACGCTGAAACAGAGCCTGTTGCCGCTGGCAGCTACTGAACGCAAATAAACTGAGTCCGGCAAACAAAATTAAAAGTACAGTGCAGTGCATAGAACGGTGGTATATATGTGAATAACAACTTAATAAAGCCAATAAATGGAGCAAAAAGCAAACAGATTTTATGATTTGTTGGAGATGGTTATTGAAGTAGGGATTTCAGACAGTATGGCTCTGCTACAGGAGTCTTTTATCGCCCAAACTCCTGTAAACGCAAAAACCCCGGCAGCATAGCTGTCGGGGTTTCAGTGAACCAACATACATAAAACACCCGGGATGGTCTAACTGTTTCGCGGCTGAAAAATATATTCACTATTTTTCAAATTAAGCGCAAACATGAACCGCTGTCCATCAATACCACATTTTTTACCCGTTTCAATAGTAATTTACGGGTATGCAGGTTCAACTGAGTGCGGCTATCCTCCTGGCTACGGCCATGATCATCATCGGTTTTTTCTCGGCCGGGCTGTTGTTCTTCGCACCGACAAATCAGCAGGCCAACCGGTTTCTGGCCTTACTGCTGTTCAGCATATCGAGCTGGCTCATCGACGGTCTGTTTCGGCTGGCTAACCTTTACGGTCAGGATGCCGGATTGTACTTCTTACCCATTTTCTACTCGCTGGGGTTTGGGCCGCTCATTTACTTCTACGTCCGCAGCCTGACCGATAGCCGCTTCCGCTTTACCCGGCGGCACTGGTGGCATTTTTTACCGGTGGCACTACAGGCCGGGCTGTATATCTTCCTGACGTTACAGCCGTACTCCTTCCGCAACTGGTTCTGGCAAACGATTCATTACCCGTTCACCTACCGCGTTGAGTTCGATGGTACGTGGCTGTCGCTGCTTATCTACGTCGGCTTGTCCCTGCGGTTATTGCGGGGTTACGGCCGTTACGTGCGGGAAAACTTCTCCGAAACCAGCGAGCTGACCCTGCGGTGGCTACGGGTGCTGCTCATCGGACTCGTTTTGATCTGCGGACAGTGGACCTACGAAATGGTGCTCCGCGACCGCTTTAACAGCTACTACACCCACGACGATTCATACTGGATGCTGGGGGTGGCCCTGATCGGGATGGGCGTTGTTGGTCTGCGGCAGCGGAGTATGGCTCAGATGGAGTTTGTCGAACCGGAGTCGGCACCGGTGGATAAGCCGACCCCCGAGGTTAATGCGGATTACCTCGACCGCGTCCGCCGGGCGATGGACGTGGATAAACTGTACCTCAACCCTACCCTCACCCTGACCGAACTGGCGCAACATGTGGGGCTGAATCCGAAAGTTGTTTCGCAGGTCATCAACGTCGGCATGAATCAATCGTTTAATGATTTCGTCAATACCTTCCGGGTCAGCGAAGTGAAAGAACGGCTAAAGACCGACGACCTGAATCGCTTCACGCTGTTGGGCATCGCCTTCGAGTCAGGCTTCAACTCCAAGACCACGTTCAACCGGATTTTTAAAGAGCATACCGGTCAGTCGCCGAGTGCGTTTGTTTCGTCCATTCAGTAAGTACCAGATCGTCCGTTGGGACGTCCCACGCCTTTTTCGGGGCGTTTAGGGCCTTTTTGGGCGCCACCTTTGCATCGTTCATTCACCTAAAACCGAACGACGATGCGTTACTCACTCCTTCTTTTCGCCTGTTTTTTTGCGGCTTTGACCGCTCAGCCGCTCGTGGCCCACGCCCAGACCGACTGGTCCGATAAAAGCCGACTCATGCCAGACAAGCTGCGCGGCCTGCCCGTCGGGCTTACGCTCTGGCACACGAACAATCCCAACGTTCCCGAGAAAGTCGGCGACACCTACTACTGGAAACACAGCACAATGGTACGCGCTGATGTAAGCGATCTGGAATTCGTGGAAGTTGGCAGCTTCATCTGGTACGACGCGTCGGGCTGGCACGCCAATATGAAAGAATCGGCCCGGGATTTTGCCGAAAACTTCGGTTGCCCCGACGGCAAGTTGCCCCAGGGCAAGGTCTTTACCTTCGCTAAAAACTGGCGCTACGGAACCAAGCTCTATGGCGGAGACGCACTCTGGTACGTCATTGCCCGCGACAAAGCCGGTAAGCTCTACAAAGGCTACGGCCTCATTGAAACTGAAGGAAAAACAGCCAATTAACGGCTTACCAGCCTACGTAAAGATCAACCATAACTAATTTACTCCCATGAGAACGCTCCTGTTTTTTACTCTCCTGATCCTGGGCACCCTGCCCGTAGTTGCTCAACGATACATAGCCGACACCAAACAAAGCAAACTCACCTGGACCGGTTACGGCGAGGTTGGCACCTACGCGCCGTCCGGCACGATCCAGCTTCAGCAGGGTATATTCGACCTGACCGGTACGCAACTCAGCAGTGGACGCATCGTGATTGATATGCGGACCATCCAGCATAACGACGATAAAATGCAGACCCACCTGCGGGGCGAAGACTTCTTTAACGCACCAGCGTTTCCGACGGCCACGTTCGTGGTCCAGCAACTAAAGGGTAATCTGGTCAGCGGTCAACTGACTATCAAAGGCATTACAAAGCCTGTCTCGTTTCCAATCACGGTAACATCCGCCGACAATACCCTCCGTATTCAGGGCAAAGCCACCGTTGACCGGACGCTGTTTGGCATTAAGTACAATTCGAGCAGTTTCTTCTCCGGGCTGGGCGATTATGCCATCAAAAATACCTTCGACCTGGCGTTCGACCTGGTAGCACGGCCGGTACTCAAATAAAAACCCCAACTCCCGGAAGAGTTGGGGTGAACCAAAGAGGAAGTGGGTGGATAGCAGAATCTGGCGAAAGCTCCCTTAGAACTGGAAATTCATCCGGGCGTAGTAGTACGCCCCCTGAAAGCCCATCTGGTAGTTATCGTAGGCAAAACGGCCCGAATCGGTCAGGTCAGCGCGGGTTTTGGTTGGGTACGTGTTAGTCACGTTATCGCCCCCTACTGATACCCGAACTGCTTTAAACACCTGATAGCCAATACTCAGATCCAGCGTAGCGCGGGCACCAAGGTGATAATCAGCGTAGGGCGAAGCGAGGTCGTCGGTTTCGTGGTAGTTGCTCAGGTAGTTAACCGCCCCGTAGTACACAACCCGCGCCATTGCCGAGAACTTGTTCTGCTGATAGGTAACCGAGACGATGTATTTCTGCCGGGGATTACCCTGTTCAAAGCTCCCGCGCGAGTTCCGGTTCAGGTAGATGTCGGACAGGTACTGTGCCCGCAGCGTTGGGTCGGTTGGCAGTTCGTTGTTAGTGCCGATGTTCAGGTTAGCCGGATACACCTTCGTAAACTGCACCCGGTTCCAGTTGGCGGCCAGCGTGTAGGTAAGCTGCCCCGCCCCGGCCCGAACGCGGTAGTTAGCCACCAGGTCGATGCCTTTGGTTTGCACATCGGCCGCGTTGGTGAAGAACTGGGCGATACCACTGGGCGTAATGACATCGCTGAATTTACCACCGATGGTATTGCCCCCAAAACCGCCCGTCTGAATGATTTTGTCCGTCACCTTAATGAAGTAGGCATCCGCCGTTACCTCCAGCCCGTTCATGGGCTGGGTCGTTAGCCCAAAGCTGACGTTCATGGAACGCTCCTGCTTCAGTTTTGGAATACCGAGTGCCTTGGCCGCCGTACTGGTGTTGGTGAAATAACCCTGATCGAAGGGAACACCGCCCGGCGTAAAGCCGGTAGAGGTCTGGGCGTAGTACAACTCCTGTAGACTTGGCGCCCGGAAGCCCGTACTAACCGAGCCACGTACGGCAAATACACCCGGGATAACCGAGTAACGGGTAGCAAATTTACCTGTCAGGACACTGCCGAAATCACTGTAGTTCTCGAATCGGGCAGCCGCAGCTACCAGGAACTTCTTGGAGATGTCTGCTTCCAGATCCACGTAACCTGCCATTACCGACCGGAATGCACTGGTTTCCTGGTCGGGTGCGAAGCCCCGGAAACACTGGCAGTTGGGCGAGTAGCCTTTGATGTCTACTTTGTCGCCCCGGTATGGCAGAATCAGATCTACGTAAATTGTCGAGTCGGCACCAGAGCGGGTTTTTACGGTCTGCTCGCTCTTGACATCTTTGTTGACATTTTTAGTGTAGTTAAAATTGTCGGTTGGCGCGGTGAATGTACCGTAATCACCCTTGGTGTACGACTCCTTTTGGCCGGCCACAATCTGGTAATTCTCCACCCGCATCTCGGCCCCGAAGGCTACGTTCAGGCTGCGAATTTTCCCACCGAACGGTTCCGAGAACAACTTAGTCAGGCCGAGGTTGGTCGTATTCTGAGTAAAGTTATTATCGCCCAGCCGCATGGTTGTGGGCGTCGATGGGCCGTATGATGCGTTCATGGTGTTAACCATCCCGTACGCAAACTTGCTCGACCCGAAGGAGTTGCTGAAATCCAGATCGAAAATACCCGCCTTGCTCTTGATACCCAGCGTCAGCGATTTATCGGAGATGTTAGAGGTCAGCTGCGGCAGAAATCCATTGGGATACAGATCGTTCAGAAACCGGTCCTGCTGCCGGGGAAAGCGGTAGTAACAGCCACTCAGCGTGTTGCGGTAGTTCAACCCGCCGAAGCCGTAAAACTCAGCGCCCTTGCCCAGCGGAATACCCATGTTCATGAACACGCTGCCGTTATCGACCTTGCTCAGGCCGTTAATCATCTCGAAACTTTTCTTGGTCAGTCCACGGGCGTCCTGCAATCCCTGATCGGTGCGCAGGGCGGCATTATCGGGATGCGCCAGCGCTTCGGGATTGGTAATAATGAGCGTACCGTCCGCTTCTTTGCGCGTATTATTCAGGTAGCTGGCGTCGAACACCTGACCACTGTAACCGCCTTTTGGCACCCGGCTCGTACTGCCCTGCTTGCTGAGTTCAAAGGTTAGGTTAATGAATCCCCCTTTGTCACCAAGGCCAAAGCCGTAGTTGCCCATAAACTGCTGCAAATGGCCATCGGTACCGAAATTGTCGATATCCTTATTTTTAGCGAGACCGACGTTGGCGTACAAACCCGTGTTGTACATGCCCGTAAAGACGCCCACGCTCTTCTTCAGTTCCATATTAATCACCCCCGCAATGGCATCAGAGCCGTACTGAGCCGCAGCCCCGTCGCGCAGGATTTCTACTTTTTCAACGGCCGCCAGGGGAATCGTCCGCATATCTACGGTCGTGGATGGGCCTGAGTTATTAGCCACCAGCAGCAGTGCCGACGTATGCCGACGTTTACCGTTCAGCAACACCAGGGTCTGGTTTGGCGGCTGGTTCCGCAGTTGAACCGCATCGACGTGGGAGGCTAAATCGGCACCGGGCACTTTCAGCGAGTTAAACGACGGAGCGAGTTGTTTCAGCAGTTGCGAAAGTTCGGTCTGGGGCATGGTCTGCGCCACTTTGGCTACCGAAATAATGTCGACCGGGGCGGGTGTTTCGAGCTTGGTCCGGCTGGAATTCCGGGAGCCGATCACCACCAGTTCGGCCAGTTGTTTGGTATCCGTTTCCAGCTTAACGTCCAGCGTACTGCCCGTTCCGATGGATATTTCGCGGGTGGCGAAACCGATGAACGAGAAAATGAGCGTCCGGCCAGTCTCCGGCACCGAGATTGTGTATTTACCGGCCGCATCAGTAGCCGCGCCGATAGAGGTCCCTTTCAAAACAACATTGACGCCGGGCATGGGAGCGCCATCATCGGCAATGGTAACCCGGCCGGTCAGCGTGCGTTGCTGCGCCAAAGCCGAATGAGACACTGTGCTGATCAGCAGGAGAATAAGACCGAAAAACCGGTACTGTAAAGTCGATTTCATAAGCATATCAGGTTGGTTGACCGAAAAGTTTACACACGTTACTACCCGGTCAGCGAAAAAGGCAACACCGACCCGGCCAGCCCGTTTGGGCCAGTTGCAAAGGCTATTAAACAGATTGACGGGAGACGAACCTGACCCGTCGAGTGACTGGTCAACTGTCTGATTGATTCGTTACGACGAACGACAACCTGAGCGTGCGCACCGTTCAGGAAGGCATATCTATACTGGCATTAATCGAAATTACCAATTATAATTTTTATTACAAGAACTAATTAAAAATTATCTGTTGCTAAATTGATATAATGCAAAATAAAATTCATTTTAATCAATATTTAACTTCATACTGTCAATGGAGGAGCCGGTAACCCGGTCGCTTCAGCGCGAATGATGAAAAGAACCTGCGCCAAAAATCACGCGCTGACCGGATCGACGGGTAGTGAAGGGCGGGAACCCTGCGTACTTTTGTCTCCGCAAAACAACCTATGCCAATGCCGTTTTTAGTCCTTGATTTAGAGATGTCCGGCCCCGAGCCCGGCTGGAACGAGATTATTCAGATTGGTGCCGTGCTGTTCGATGATAACTGGATCGAACGGGGTCAATACCTCACCAATGTGTATCCCGAAAACGAAGAAGCCTTCACGGCCTCGTCGGAGAAAGTGCATAACCTCTCGCTGGCCGATCTGGAAGATGCCCCCATGATTTACGATGTACTACCGGCGCTGGAAGAGTGGATCATTAAGCAGTTGAACATTACCAAACCGCACCAGCGGACCGGCGGGCCGGCGTCAGACAATCTGCCGTACCTGCGCGATGTGGTCATCTGCGGGCAGAGTGTTATTCACGACATTCACTTTTTGCAGGAAGCGTACCGGAATGAGAAGCTGAAATGGCCTTACTCCCGAACGTTGGTTGATCTCCACACGCTTAGCTACTTTATTTTTCGGATACTGAAGAAAAAGGGCCGAAAAACGCCGGATCGCCTGAGTCTGACGGCCATTGCGGCTCATTTTGGTTTTGAGCGCGAAGACGATTTTCACAACGCACTGGAAGATGCCGTACTGACGGCGCAGTGCCTGAAAGAAATTTTTAAACTGGGCGATGCAATGACGCCGGCATGAGTGCACCAACCGGCTCAGCAGACCGGATAACCGGGCCGCAGAAGTAAACGGTAGTACCATACCCCAGCGTCGACTCGATGTTGAGCTGACCGCCCAGCGCTTCGGCCCGCTGGTAGAGGCTGCCCAGGCCGTTACCGGTTTTTTCGTTGGCCTTCACGTCGAACCCGATGCCGTCGTCCTGTACCGTCAGGCACAGCGTCTGATCGCGCACGGCCATCTGAACATGCACCTGACGCGCCCGGGCGTGCCGCACGGCATTGTGCAGAATTTCCTTGTACATGAGGAACAGTTCACGCCGGTGTTCAGGGGGAATATCGTCCTCACAGATGTCGGCCGGTAATTCCAGACGGAGTTCGATGGGCTGATACTGGAACAGCGTAAACGCTGTTTCGCGCAGGCGGAATAATGTGCTCTCGACCGACAGGTGCGTAGCGTTCAGGCTCCAGATGATCTCGCGCATGCTGGTTACGACCCGCCGGGACGTTTCGCCAATAAGTTTCAGGGTGGCGCGGGCTTCGTCGGGTTCGTGGGCCAGTTGGCTGGCGGCCACGCTGCTCAGTACACTCAGTCCGCTGAGGTCGGCACCCAGATCATCGTGCAGATCGCGGGCAATATCATTCCGAATGCGCTGTAGTTTCTGCTGCTTCCGTTCGTTCTCCCGCAGTTGTTCAATCAGCAGCGCCTGGACCGCAATTTTTTCGCGCTCGGTTTGCCGGTTGCGCAACGACATACCCAGGATGAAGCACAGCACCTCGGCTACTACGCCAATTTGCAGCACACTGATGGGCAGTACGAAGGTTTTCAGGGGCATATTCCGCCATGCCTCCGGTACATAGTTGCACCCCAGAGCGAGTACCGAACCAACCAGTAAGCATACTGAACCTATGATGAAATAACTCACAACCGCGTCCTGCAACCGGAAAATACGGGGTACTACCCAGATGCCAGCACCACAAATCAGCGTGCGGCTAATCATGTATATGGTACTCCGCAATTCCGTTTCGACATGTAACAGCAGCAAACAGCCATCGAGCACCAGAGCCGCCACAAAGGCCGCTATCATGCCTCGCAGGATTCGATAACTGTGGGGGTCGGTATGTGGTAGATCCATGAGCAGTATGGCAAATCGGATGTAAAGCAGGTAAGCAATCGACTCGATAAACGTTTCAGGGAAATACGTTCCCGGCAGGTAATCGGCTCGCTGATACCCTTGGTCAGCTAACCGAAAATCCAGAATCATGCAGCCAATATAGAGCGCGTACTGCCAGTATATAGTCCGGCGGTGCTGCGCATAGTACAAAACAGCATAAAGTGCCATCATGCACAGCATACCGTCTAAAAACGTACGTAACTCAACGTAAGTGAGGTGGCTATTAAGCATGATAACCAAGTGATTAGAGTGGGCTAACTGCGTAAAACTACGTAGTTGATACGTAAAAACCCTCACCCTTATCCAACTTTAATAAAGAGATTTCACCTCCTCATATTTTCCTATTTTGTACTGTTTTCGCCAGACCATCCAGCCGATACCAGCCACTACTAATCCGGCTCCGGCTGCATACGGCCACCGCTCCGGGGTTTGCAGCGGCCCGGCATTGCCTACCAGAATCAAACCCGCCCACTGATCAGGTAGTTGTCCGTTACGGTCGGCGGTCTGCCAGTAGTCCTGTTTGGCCCGCTGCAACGCCACATCTTTCGGCAATCCATCCGCCAAATAGCGATAAAAGGCCTCTGTGAGCGCGTAAGTGGGTTCGCTATTAACGCTCCACAACGTAGTCAATACACTTGGGACACCCAGAGCCGCAAAGCCCCGTGCCAGACTGAAAACGCCCTCGCCCCGCTGATTGACGCCAATACCCGTTTTACAGGCCGACAACACCAGTAGCTGCGTTTGGGGCAGGGCACCATTGGTCAGGTCGGACAGTTGCAGCGTCGAATCGGCGAAGTATAGTACTGGCTCGCGGTTGGCACTATCGGCATCGGCATGGGTAAACAACTGAATCACCTGGTAATTAGCGGCCTGCTGTTGAAACGCGTGTCGGGTAGCAGCCTGCCGGGTCAGCAGCATCGGCGACCGAAACGACTCACCAATCCGGTTCAGTGCGGCATCGGAACCAGTCAGCGTGGCTTGTTCCAGTTTTGGGGCATAGGCTACCGGAGCCATGCCCAGAAACGTACCGCCCGCCGTATGGACTTCCTGTTCCTTCAGCAGTACTTTCACCGAATAGGTATAGCTGAATGCGTACTGCTGCATCAGGTAATCGGGTTGGGTAGCCGACCGGCTAAGCGATTCAAAGGGCACAAAAAACCCGTCCGGCGACACAACCACCCGGCCAGCAGGCAACTGCAGGGGTGCCAGCACCTGCCGGTACAGCGCATTAGATGCGGACAGATAGCGACTGAACTGCCGATTGAGCGCGCTATGATCGGCCAATAGCCGGATGTATTCGTGAACGGTGGGTTTATACGTTGCAACGGATTGTCGACGCAGTTGCGCTCCCGAAGCCGTTGCGCTCAGAACATACAGGGCACTATCGCCCACGAAGTAGCTCACCAGCGACGCGGACTGCTTACCGAGCCACCGCCGAACGTCGGCCAGCGACTGAATGGTATTGTCGTACTTATAGCGGTAATACGCCGGGTTCGACTGTTCGAGCTGCCGGATAAACCCATCAAACTGTTCCTGCTCCGCCGATAGTTTCAACCGGACTTCGTCATACGCCTTCGTATCGGGCTTACTGGCGGCTAACTGATTTTGTCCTTCTGTAAGTCGTTGCCGGAACCCGTTTTCCTGCGCTACCTGCGCGGGCGTCAGTTGGTGATGCGCGCCAAGTTCGTTGAGTTTATCGGTAAGCATCACCGCGCGGCTCTTCTCGAAAAACCGGTATCCCTGTTCAGTATCGTTAAGCCGGTAGCAGGTTTCGATGGCCCGTTCGTAGAGACCCCGCGTTTTCTGCCGCCAGTACAGTTTCGAGCCGGTGCCAGTATGTTCCCAGCGCATAAAATCGATCATCTGATCAGCGAGTTGGTACGTTTCCAGCGCGTGCTGAAAATAACGACGCTGCCCGGTTGCCTTAGCCCAGTCTAACCAGGTATCAGCCTTGTCCTGGATCAGCGTAAACAGGTATTCTTTATGCGACGAGAGTTGAACTGTTTGCCCATTAGGCAGTGCGGTAACTGACTTGTCCGTGAATCTCGCCAGCATAAGGTTAAACCCCTGCTGGTAGGCGGTCAAGGCTTGCTCAAATTTTTTCTGCTGCCAGTACACCGCGCCCAGATTATCTAATGCTCTTGCTTTCCCAAATGGCGTAGGGTGACATTTTATGGCTTCCAGCAACGGCGCAATGGCCTGATCGTATTGCCCCTGTTCGTACAGAAAATACCCTAAATCAATGTTGTTGTTGCCCAGCCCCAAACTGTCGTTCAGTTGCCGGTTCAGCGCAATCCCCCGCCGGAAATAGAGCAGGCTTTGCGGTATTTTTTTCTCATCCTGATAAACAAACGCTAAACGAATGAAGTAAAGTGACAGATCGTAAGCCCGTTTATGGTCTTTTTCGACTAACTGGATGGCTCGTTCCAGATACGGACGGGTCTCGATACTACGCCCCAGCTCTGATAGGGATTTCGATTTCTCGAACAATCCATTCGCTATTCCATAGGCGTCTTTTGCCTGTTCACCGTACCTAATTCCCAGATCGGCGGCCTGAACAGCTTTTTCATAATCACCGGATTGCAAGAGTATGTTTGCCAGCGTATTATGCAAATGTGCCAGCCAACGACATCTGGGAATACGCATACCAACCTGTATTCCCTGTTCTACAGTTGTACGGGCACTCACAAAATCACCGTTTTCCCGCTGGCAGAAACTAAGTCGATAATAAGCTTTAACTAAATCCTCCGGCTTACCAAACGATTTACCCGACTTATACTGATCAATCACTTTTTTCAGTAACTGAATGGCTTCCGTTCGTTGATTCGTCTGCGCATAGGCACGTTCCAACGCCAGTTCCAGGTTTATATACATTGTATCTGGCGGCAGCATCTGGCGCTCCCAGCTTTTGAGCAGTCCAGGTATGGTTAGTACCTGGTCTTCGGGCAATTGAGCCAATGCCTGTCGGCTAAGCGCCAGTAGCGCACCAGAGGTAGTAGTTACCTGAGCCCCTACCGAAACAGCCAGTCCGTACAGCGCTACCAGGCTCCAGATGAACAGGTGCTTTTTCATACCAGCCTACCTTTACACAGGAATACTTTCCTGGGTACGAATACCGAATGCCAGTTCCGGCTTTGTCTGCGGTCTGGCAGCGGCCAGCAGTTCCATTTTTCCGTCGATATACTGAGTCGCTAACGCCTTCGCCACCAGCCCCGACATGTAAGCTGTGGCGTAGGAAGTACCCGGTTGCGGTGGAAAACCGGGGGCGGTGAAGCTATTGTCTGTATCAGACGCGTTAGTCTCGCTATGGCTATTGGCAATTATACCTACGTCAACATACGTCGGCGAATAACACTCGTTTAACCCAAACGTAGGGACTGCTTCGGAGTCCAGGTGGTTCTTGCTAACCGTTGTTACGGTTAGCACCCTGTCGTAATTATCAGCCCGGCTGTAACAGGCAGGATACAATAACGGCTCTTCAAGCAGTACCCCCGTCCCCGAACTAGGGGCATATTGACTCGCGTTGCCAGCTGCCGCTACAATCCAGATACCTTCGTTTTCCAGCACCGAAATCAGGTTGTGGAGCAGGGGGATTGCTTCGTCAGGACTCTCGTTTATCGAGAAACTGAAACTGGCATTTACTATATCTGCACCATTAACGCGGGCGTATTCCAGACCGCATAGTACATCGTAGAGTTCGCACACTCCAGTTGCCCCTGCTGTTTTAACAGGTAGGCATACCGACGACGGAGCCTCCTGCTTAGTAATGGCCTCAATACGGGTACCGTGCCTGGCGGGGTGATCATCGGTAAGATCGGCGGTATTACTGACAAAATTCCATCCCGTATGTACCTCGTCGCAACCGGGGTTATTCCCTTTCCCTGCCCCCTGTTGGCGCAGGCCCGTATCCAGAATAGCAATCTTAACGGGCTTTGGGCTTTGCACAGATTTCTTTGGTCCCAGTAAAGCCAACAAACGGGCGATGACGTAGAAAACCCCTCGATTTTGAGCGGGCGGCTTTACTGGTACAGTTGGTGACAGGCTTTGGGAAACAGCAGGAAACGGTTCTGGATTGGCCGATCTAAATAGCTCGCGAAAGGTGTCAGGCAGTACCGGACGGCTATGGCCGTAGGCGTTTGAGTATCCAGCGCTACTACCGGCTCCGTTCGACTTGCCGGGATGAATTTCGCCAAGTATATTCTTGCCTATCTGCGTTACCTGAAGTACCTCTGCAACATCAGTCAGATCCTCCAGGCTATCGTCCTTAACAACCGTGCCGAGCAAAATAATCGGTCGGGCCATCCGGCCGCAGCGCCGGTTCTTCAGCACGTTTACCTGCTTCTGAAAGGACCCATCTGCGTTTTTTAACAGGAATGTCTCGCCCTCGACCAAAAAGCTATAGTCCATATATACCTCGCCTACCACAATGTACTCCTGCCGGATGACGAGCAGTCCCTGGCGTAACCTGGTCGGCTTATCAAAAAAATCCAGCTTGGGATATAAGATCTTCAGCACATCCCGTCCCCGTTCTTTCTCTCCACCGTACGAGCCGCCATACTCAAGTTCTCTAAGAAGAGTGTCAGACGAATTAGTAGCCGGGACATCAAAGTAAGTGAGTGTTGGCTTTGAATCGCCCGTTGTAGATGGAATCATGGGTATGTGGGTTTAGTATAACCGGTTTCACAAACGTTCCAGCAGTTTACTGGCTTCATCGCGACCGTCTAAGTTCTTGCTAATCACATTGGTCAGCAATTCTTTAGCGGTCTGTTTATCCAACGGTTGATTGCGTTTCAGCCGGGCAATAGCTTCGTAAAGCACGCCAGGATTGGCGTACAGATCGGCGCGCTGGCTAAGCTGGTGAAACTGGTTGATGGCTTGGTCGTAGTTACCCCGGCGCAGGGAAACAATAGCCGCAAATTTTAATGCATCAGCGTTCGCCGGTTCGCGTTGCAGGATGGCCCCGAACAGAGCGTCGGCATCGGCCAGTCTCCCCTGATTATACGCCCGAATGCCCGTTTGCAGGCTATCAGCCCGGCCATCCATCGTGACAGACAGGGTCGTGAAGTTCTGATTGACGTAAGCATCAGCCAGTTCCGTTGCGGAAGGCCGGTTCAAGAAATACCAGCCAACCCCCAGCGCCAGCACCAAACAGGCTGCTGCCGCTACCCCATACACCCACTGCCCGATTCGGCGCGTGGGCAACGGCTGGATACCTTCCGTACGTCGGCGGGACTCCCACTCGGCGCGTCGGTGGGCAGCGGCCTGATTTTTTGCCGTGTGTTGCGCCATCACGTAGAACGTAAGGGTTTCGGCCAGTACCGGATCGGTGCGCAGGCTGGCCTCAAAAGCCAGTTGGTCCGCTTCGGCCATCTGGCCGGTCAGGTACGATTCGATAGTGTCTAATTCGTTCATGATTTTATTATCCGGTAAAAGTCCCGTAAGCGTTCCAGGCACCGCAACCGACTGGTTTTAGCCACAGCGGCCGTGTTGTAGCCCACTTGCTGCGCTATCTCCTCGTCGGAATACCCCTCTCCCCAGGCCAGAATCATCGACCGGCACTTGTCGCCCAGGGTCTGAAGGTTGGCGTTCAGTCGTTCCATATCCCCCGCCGTGCTTAGTTGCTGCACGATAGAACGGGCCGTATCGGGCAGTTGCAGCAGGGTATCGTCCAGCGAAAAGGCATCATGGACACTACTTCGGTTAGTCGTCTTTTTTCGGATAAAGTCAACACACTTGTTCGTAAAAATTTGATAGAGGTACGTTTTCAGGTTGGATCGTCCCTCAAATCGACCAGACAGTATATGATCGATCACCGACAAAATGGTGTCGGAATAGGCACTGGCGCAGTCATCTTCAGTTAACCGGTGTTTGCGGGTACCGTCGCGGATGAAATAAGCGTAACGGTTGTAGAGCTGATTCTCGTACTGCCGTCGTTCAGTACCACCCGTCAGAATGCCATCAATGAGATCGAGGTCGGATAGTTGCTTGAAGGTGAGACGCATAGGGCAGGTATTACTCGGCTAAGAAAGTACGTATAAACCCCTGTTTTTTCCTAATTCTGCCCCCGCCCGTTTCCCCGGCGACCGTTCCCGGCGACTATCCAGTCAAACCAAAAAACACCAGTCAATCATGAAAAACGCACCTCACTTCCGCCTATCGCCGACATTCGGGACTTTCCTCACAGCTGCCGGATTATTGTTCACCAGCCAGGTTGTGGCGCAGGAGTACGCGCTGATGACGACCAAACCCGCCGAAGCGGCCAAACCTCAGGAAGCGGCCCGGCCCTTCTGGAAGATGGAAACCGAGCCCGGTGCCGACAGTACGACGGTCCAGTTTTACACCCCCGCCAACCAGTTGGTTTATCAGGAAAAGTTACCCAACAAGGCGGTAACACTGACCCGGAAGCACATCCGCGCGTTAAACGAAACAATGGACCGCCTGACGGCCGTGAATGCGCCTGCCCCTGCGGCCAATACGCTGGCGGATGCCCTCAATGGCGAGCAGGTTTCGCGGGATGGTCAATTACAGATTGGTACGTATACCTCGCGGGATGGCATTCACCTGAACCTGATGCTGGACAACCCGGCGCATGACTTTGTCAGTATTGAACTGGTCAATTCAGAACGGCGCACGGTTTATCAGACCTCGACGAAGGTTGATAAGTATCATTACCGATTTAATATGGAGGGCATGCCAACGGGCGATTACCAGCTTCGGGTCCTGGGCAAAAAACAGCGGTTTCAACGCGACCTGACGTTTACCTATCCCAAACCCGAGCCAAACACCCCAGAACCGCGTATAGCGATCAAGTAAGGCTATTTGCCAGCTAATCCGGTACAAAACAGGCCAAACAGATGCCATATCTCCAAGATATGGCATCTGTTTGGCCTGTTTTGTACCGAACCGATCTATTTTACCCGGCCAGCCACCCATCCACTACTCCGGAGATAGTGGCCATACGCTGCGCCCAATCGCCGGAAACGGTGATGTATGAAATACCACGCTGGTCGAGGGCGTCTTTAAACCGGTGGTACATTTCGACCCGGCGGTGGCCCAGATCGCGCAGTCCGTCGGGCACCCAGGGTACGTCAATATCCAGGAGAAAATACTGATCGTAGTGCCCCTGTGCTTCCAGGTCGTGCAATACGGCCGGGACTTCATGGAGGTAATGAGCCGAATATAGCTGCGTGGTAATCACGTCGGTATCACAAAACAGGACTTTGTTAGCGACGAGAGCTTTTTTGAGCACGGCCTGCGTCTGGGCATGGCCAATGCGAATGATATCGTCAGGCGTGAAGTCGTTCGAGGTCAGCAAATCGCGGGATACTTCATGCGCGAACGCCGTTTGGTAGCGTTCGGCCAATTGCGCTGCCATCGTGGTCTTCCCTACGCTTTCGGGACCGTACAGGCATACTTTCTTCACAAAGTAAGGCCGCACCACGGCGGGAATGAAGTCCCAGTACCGAAAGGGATACTGCCGGATGAGTGTCGCCGAGACAGGCACCCGTTGCCGGACCGTATCAAAATAGATGACCGGCAGGCCCAGATGCCGACTCAGGGGTTCGCCGTACGCTTCCGAGCAGATAAATCCGTCGATGTCGGGGAAGCGGTGCCGGATAAAGTCGGCCCACAGTTTGGTTGCTTCTTCCAGCGGCAGGGTTTCGTCATGAAAATCGTCCGGCTCGCTGACAATCTCGATAGTCGGGCGGTGCCCAAACAAGGTCTGCAGCCACGACAGCCGCAGTGCAGGATCGATTGGATCGTGGGGCGTGTAGCTCATGGATACGATCAGCGTATCGCAGCAAGTAGCTGCGAACTCGATGAGGGCGATATGACCCGCGTGGACCGGCATAAACTTGCCAAAAACCAGGCCTTTTTTCATACAATACCAGTGGTATAACTCCGGTATTCGCGCGTCCAATTCAGGGCACCGAACAGGGCAATGACGCAAAACACGGCGTATTCGAGTCCCACAAACTTCACTCCTTTGGCGAAGTAAACGCCCGTCAGCACCAGATCGACCAGCAGCCAAACGTACCAGCACTCGACCCGTTTGCGAATCATCAGGAACGTAGCCACGATACTCATAACAGTGGTGAATGAGTCGATGTATGGAAAGGCACTGGGTTTACTGAATACCAGTGGCAACCAGGTATTCAGGTTTTGCGCCAGACCACCAAGCAGGGCCGTGGCAACGGCACCAGCCCCGCTCCAGATCAATAAACTGGGTAGGGGTGTCCGGCTTATTTTTAACTCCTGACCCTGATTCGTGCTTTTTATAACGGCTTCATTGGGAGTCGGGTGCGTCCAGGCCCACCAGCCCATGAGGTTCGTGATAAAAAAGAACACCTGTAGAAACATGTCGGGGTAAAGCTGAATCTGAAAAAACAGGCAGAAAAACAGCGAGACATTCACCAGCCCTACCGGCCAGCTCCAGACGTTGGCCCGCGCAGACAGCCAGACGGCAACGGCCCCGGTAATGACGCCCATGAACTCCAGATAGCTCATTGGGTAGCCCAGTATGGTAAAGAAAATGGCGTTTATATCGAAGAAATGACTCATACTGCAAACTTACGGTTTCAGACGCAGGCCCGCGAATAGCCCGGTTGCCGAGAGCGTACGCACCTCGGCCGGGCGCATCCCTTCAGCGGTGAGATTTTCGATAGACCAGCGAACCAGCCGCAGCGTCGGGAAGCCAACAGTTGCCGTCATCTTACGTACCTGCCGGTTTTTGCCCTCGTGCAGCGTGATCGCCACCCAGCTCGTGGGAATACTGGCCCGAAACCGGATGGGTGGATTGCGCTGGGGTAAGGCCGGTTCCGGGAGTTTGGTCACGCGGGCAGGCAGAGTCTGGTACGCTTTACCATCGACGGAAATAGTTACGCCTGTTTCAAGCTGCCGGATAGCTTCGTCGGTTACGTCACCTTCAACCTGTACGTAATACGTGCGCAGGTGCCGGAATTTCGGGTCGAGCAGGCGGTGATTGAGTCGTTTGTCATTGGTGAGCAGCAGCAGCCCTTCACTGTCGGCATCGAGCCGCCCGACGGGATATACATCACTGGCAAAAGCAAAATCCAGGTCGGCCAGCGTCGGTTTATCGCCCTCGCGGCTGAACTGCGAAAGCATGCCGTAAGGTTTGTAGATAAGAAAGTAGTCGGAACTATGATTCATTGACAGTACAGAATTGATTCAGCGAAGCTCCACCCAAACGGGGCCGTGATCGGAATGCACGACGTTGCGGTGATGCCCGGCATCGATAATCCGGTCGCGGAGCGGGTCGCTCACAGAAATATAGTCGATGCGCCAGCCTTTGTTGTTCGTGCGGGCTCCGGCGCGGTAACTCCACCAGCTGTACTCCACGGCATCGGGGTGTTTATAGCGGAAGGTATCCGTAAACCCGTTCGCAAACCATTGGCTCAGCCAGGCCCGCTCTTCGGGCAGAAAACCGGTGGTGTATTTGTTGCGGACGGGGTCGTGAATATCCATCTCGGTGTGGGCAATGTTATAGTCACCAACCACAATCAGGTTCGGACGCTCCCGGCGGAGGGCCTGCACATAGTCATAGAAATCGGCCAGAAACTGCATCTTGACGCCCTGCCGCACCTCGCCTGTTGTGCCGGAGGGGAAATAACAGTTCAGAATGGTCAGGTCGCCGAAGTCGGTGCGGAGAATACGGCCCTCGGCGTCGTAGTGCGGCAGGCCACAACCGAGTACCACATGATCGGGTTTGGTTTTTGAGAAGGTTGCCACGCCGGAGTAGCCTTTCTTCTCGGCCGCGTGCCAGTGGTAGCAGTAGCCCAGTTCCTCAAACGGCAGTAAATCGACTACATCATGCGTCGCTTTCACTTCCTGGAAACAAAGGACGTCGAAGTTTTGGGTAGTCAGCCAGTCGATCAGGCCGTTGCGAATGGCGGCCCGGATACCGTTAACGTTGTAGGTAAGCAGTTGCATTTTGTTGATTTCGCTACGTTGAGCAGCTTTCCTGCCAGTAGGATTTTATGAGGAGCAACTGGCGTTTGCCGATGGTCGATTCAGAAACGTGGTACTCGTCCAGCCAGTTACACACAAGCCAGAACCGGTCGTGAGCTGACAGGGTATTCCACTCCAGACACATTGCCTGAATACGCAGCTTTACGATTGCCTCCCACACGTCCGGCGTAATTGATGAGTTAGTACGGTCCAGCATCACGAATTTCTACATTACAATGGGCCTGTTACCAACTCCCCTTCAGTAGGTACCGGCTTTTGACTGTCGGTGAACAGCAGCAGGAAGAGCACCAGCACCACAGCCGCAATGCCCGCCGGAACAAGCCAGAATTGAGTCCAGTTGACCGTATCTCCCGTCCTGGCCATATCTTTCACCACACCCGACAGGTACGAACCGATGCCCATACCAATGCCGTAGGTAGCCAGTGTAATCAACCCCTGAGCCGACGATTTGATTTTAGCTCCCGCTTTATTGTCTGTGTAAATCTGGCCCGTCACAAAAAAGAAATCGTAGCAGACCCCATGCAGTAAAATAGCGATGTAAAACATCCATTCGGCCGTACCCGCGTTCCCGTAACCGAACAGCAGGAAACGCACAATCCAGGCCACCAGCCCCACAATGAGCATCTTTTTTACGCCTAATCGTACGTAAGCCAGCGGAATCAGCAGCATAAAAATCACCTCCGACGCCTGCCCCAGCGACATTTTATTTTCCACATTCTGCATACCCGAATCCGTCAGGGCCGGGTTCGCCATCGCGTAATAGAACGATAAGGGAATACAGATCAGCACTGACGAAAGAAAAAAGATCGCAAACGAACGGTCTTTAAAAAGCCTGAAGGCATCCAGGCCCAGAATCTGTGAAACCGATGTGCCGCCGGTTCCTTTTGGCGGAGTGTTAGGCAGAAAAAAGGAGAACACCCCCAGCACGACCGACGTGTACATACTCACCTGAAAGATGGTGACCGTATCACCGAAACCGTAGTAGCCAACCAGATTGGTTACGGCAATCCAGGCAATCGTACCGAGTACTCGAATAGCCGGAAATTCTTTTTCCGGACTGGTCATCTGCTGCATGGCAATGGATGTGACCAGGGCCAGCGTCGGCGCGAATGTTATGCAATAGAGCAGCAACACCCAGAAGAACTGGTCGGGATTGTCGACCCGGATGAGGAAAAACAGAACAACCGCTCCCAGCAGATTGAGCACGCCCAGTACTTTCTGAGCCGCGAAGTAGCGGTCGGCAATCATCCCGACGAAGAACGGAGCCACAATCATGGCAATCGAAAAGGTGGAAAACGCAGCCCCCTGCTGCACGCCGGTAGCGTGTAGTTTCACGCCGAGGTATTTTGTTACCTGACCATACCAGGCGCCCCACATAAAGAATTGCAGGAACATTAAAACAGAGAGCTTTAAGCGGATTTGCGTCGTAATCATGACGAAAAGTAGCGAATAAGTCTGATTGGTGAAAGAGGTAACTAATCACGAAAAAGTGACAGTACCGTACGATAAGTTCTTGTTTTATTCTGAAAACAATTACTTTTGAGTAATTATCTGCTGGTTTTTTACTTAATCAGCAAACAAACATCCACTAATTTTACTAAGTACATGAGAAAAATTTTATCCCTTTGTCTACTCATTCTGGTTGGCCAGACCGGGTCAGCCTGGGCGCAAACCCGTTCGCTGACGGGTAAAATTACTGATGCCGCCGGTACCCCATTACCCGGTGTTTCGGTCATTGTTAAAGGTACCACGCAGGGATCGACATCCGATGCCAACGGCGAGTACCGCATTTCGGTGGGCGACAACGCAAAGGTAGGGTTCAGCGCCATTGGCTTTCTGGCGCAGGAGGCAACGGTTGGTAACCGCACAACCCTCAACGTAACGCTGGTGGAAGACACCCGGCAACTGGAAGAAGTTGTCGTTTCGGGCCTGGCAACCAGCGTAAAGCGCTCAAGCTTAGCCAACGCGGTAGCGGTACTGGACGCCAAAACGCTGACCGGCTCAACTACGCCGGTAACGGCCGATGGTGCCATACAGGGCAAACTGGCCGGTGCCAACATTCAGTCCAACGGCTCCGTGCCGGGCGGTGGTTTCAACGTTCAGCTGCGGGGTGTATCCACGCTGGGCGCATCGGCCTCGCAGCCGCTCTACATCGTGGATGGTGTGTATATCGACAACGGGCAGTATTCGAGTGGCCGTTCGGAGGCTAACAAGGCCGGGGCCGGTTCATCGACGGTATCGCAGGATAACAATGGCAACCGCTTAGCCGATCTTAATCCCGATGATATTGAGAGCATGGAAGTGCTAAAGGGATCGTCGGCAGCGGCTATCTACGGAACGCGGGCCAATGCCGGGGTTATCATCATCAATACCAAGCGGGGTAAAGGAGGCCGGACCAACGTATCATTTGGTCAGGACCTGGGTATCTCCAAAGCTTACAGTTATTTCGGCGGTGCCGACTGGACGGCTGATAAGCTGACCAATTACTTTTCGGCGGCAGACATTCCAAAACTACAGGCGGCTAAAGCCAACGGCACCTATACGGACTGGGAAAAAGTCATTTACGGCGAAACCGGTTCGATCAAAAATACCCACTTGAGCATTACCGGCGGCAACGAAAAAACCCGGTTTTACGTAAACGGAAGCGCATCCAACGAAACGGGTATCATCAAAAACACCGGTTTCAAACGCTACTCAATTCGGGCCAACATTGATCATAAACTTAACAACTGGATTGATTTCGGCATTTCTTCTAACTACGTCAACTCCAACAACGACCGGGGTTGGACAGGTAACGATAACTCGAACATCAACTACGGTTATTCGCTGCCGTACACCAAACCGTACACCAATCTCTATCCCGATGCGAACGGTGTCTATCCCGACAATGACCCGAGTGTTGGCGAAAACCCACTGGCCATTCGTGACCGGGCCGTTAACAATCAGCGGGTAAACCGCTTTATTCAGGGCTTCAACGCCAACTTCCGGTTGCTTAACAATGCAACTACTTCGCTGACGATTAAAGTTAACGGCGGTCTCGATTACCAGAGTGGTTTTTCTACGATCTGGCTGCCCACCGATTTACAGTCGCAGCGGCAGGAAGCCAATCCGGGTTTTTCGCAGGATACGCGCACCGAGGTGTATAACTCCAACATCCAGGTAGCCGGCGTATTTACGCACGCGGCAATGGGCGGAAAACTGAATCTGACCACATCGGCCGGGGCCGTGCGGTTACACCGTAACTTCAATTACAACTACGTTCGGGGTCAGAAATTACCCGTTGGCGTTCAGAACCCGGCTCGGGGCGGGGTGCAGAGTATAGCCGCTGAATATCAGCGCAATACCGACATCGGAATTTTTGCGCAGCAGGAAGCCAACTACGACGATAAGATCATTGGGACGGTTGGTATCCGTTTTGACAAATCCGACCTGAACGGCGATAACTACGGTAAGTATTACGCCTTCCCGAAAGCCTCGCTGGCCGTTAACCTGACCCGTTTTGGCACCTGGGCGGCCAACACCGGCGTCGTCAGCCTGCTGAAACCGCGCATTGCCTACGGTGCTACGGCCGGTCTGCCCAGTTGGGGAACGCCGTACTCGCAGCTACAGTCGACGGGTATTGGCGGCCTGAGCGGTCTTCAACCATCAACGGTACTGGGCAACCCGACTATCAAACCGGAACGGGCAACCGAACTGGAATACGGTCTGGACTTTGGCTTATTCAACAACCGCATCACGGGCGAGTTCACCTTGTATAACAAAAAGGTAGTTGACCTGATCCAGCCCCTGACAACGGCACCAACGACGGGAGTTACCTCAACCAACATCAACGCGGCTGATCTGACCAACAAAGGACTTGAACTGACACTTGGTGCCGAGGTAGTGCGCAGTAAATCATTCACCTGGTTTGTACAGCCTATTTTCTGGTACAACCGGTCGCAGATCACACGCCTGATCATCCCGGAGCGCCTGACGGGTGGCTTCGGTGCTACCTTCGGGCAGTGGCGCGTGAAACAGGGCGAGTCGCCCACGCAGATTGTTGGTCAGCCCCGTACCCTGCCCGCAACCGACCCGAACTACGGCAACTCCTTTACGGTATATGGCGATCAGCAGCCCAAGTATGAGTTCTCGCTGAATCAGCGGATTACGTTCCTGAAACACTTCGAGTTTGCGGCCCTGCTGCATTACCGGCACAAGTTTACGGTTGTTTCGCTGCAACGCGTCCTGTGGGACGAAGGCGGTAACACTTCCGACTGGAGCAGCACGAGTTTAGGGCTGACATCGGGTGGTAAAGTGCCCGGCTCAGGCGACGCGGTAGCTCCAAATGGCATTGCCCGTCAGAACGTGAACGGTCTGGATGCCAATGGCGTACCCCGCGAAGGCTACAACCCATCGGTGGCCAGTTTCCTGAAACTACGCGAAGTATCCCTGTATTACCGCGTACCGAAAACAGCGCTGAACAGCGTTTTTGGAAACGTGCTACAGGGTGTTAAGATTGGTGTCTCCGGCACAAACCTACTCCGCTGGACTGACTACAAAGCGGGGTATGATCCCGAAAACTCCAACTTCGGTTCGCTGGCATTAGGTAGCGGGGTCGACATTGGCAGCGCACCGCTGGCCCGCCGGATGATGTTCCACATTGCCATTGATCTGTAAATCAACCGTCTCTGATCAACTCACTTGTTTCTGAATTATGAAATTCATTCGATATTCAATCCTCACGGCAGTGGCTCTCCTGAGCCTGAGTGCCTGCGATATTTTTAAAACCGAACAGGTAATCGACCCCAACTTCCCTTCTGTTGGTTCGATTACGTCCAATGCCAGTAAAGGGCAGTTAGACGCTCTGGCGGTCGGTCAGTTTTCGCTGGCCCGCAATGGTATCGCCAGCTATTTGCAAGTGGTAGGCACGATTGGGAAAGAATTGTTCAACTTCAACACCACTGAATCGCGCTGGATGACGGAGTTGAACGGCCTGCGCCCCATCGACAATTCAGCTTTTTATAATAGAGCCACGACAGATTTCGGCTTGCCGGTGCGTCAGGCCAACATCATTCTGGCCTCACTTGACGCGACCAAGTCGGTTACCGATCAGCAGAAGAACGGCTATCGGGGCATGTCCAATACGTTTAAAGGATTAGCTTACCTGTACATGCTGAATGCGCAGGGTACCAACGGCGTCCGGCTGAGCGTAGAAGATCCGTTCAAACCCAGCAAAGCGGCTACCTATGCCGAATCGCTGGCGGGAATCGCCAAGATTCTGGATGATGGTGCCGCGCAACTCGATCAGTCAGGAACAGCCTTCGCCTTTACGGTCCCATCAGGCTTTGCCGGGTTTGATACGCCAGCCACGTTTAAGAAATTTAACCGGGCCATTGCCCTGCGTGTGGCCATCTATCAGGCCGACTGGGCGAAGGCAGCGACGTTGCTTCCCCAAACGTTTTACAATGCCACCGGCGACCTAAACGCAGGCCCGAAACATACGTTTAACGCCACCCCGCCCGATTTCGCAAACCCGCTCATCAACACGGCTACGATTCGGATTGTGGGTATTCAGAAACTCTGGGACGACATCGAGCCGGGTGATAAGCGTCTGGCCAAAGTTCGGGTGCTGCCCGCTCCGGCTACCTACAGTTCGGGGGTAACGTACACCACAAACTACATTCAGAATATCTACACGTCAGGGTCTGACCCGGTGTCGATCATCCGCAACGAAGAGCTTGTCTTGATAGCTGCCGAAATTGCCGCTCAGCAGGGTAACACGGCCGAAGCCACGAAGAACATCAACATTGTTCGGGCCAATGCGGGTTTAGCCGCTTATGCCGGTGCTACTACCAAAGACGCGCTGATTAACGCCATTCTGAAAGAGCGGCTGTATTCCCTGTTCTACGAAGGTCATCGGTGGGTGGATATGCGCCGGTATAATAAGCTAAGCGAAATCTACCTGCCCGTTTCCACCATGAAAGTGCTGGAGCGTCTGGAGAAACCCAACGCCGAAGTAAATTGGGATCTCCAGAATCCATAATCATTCTTTCAGTTCTATCCATGCAAAAGCCCCGCCTGAACGTCAGGCGGGGCTTTTGCATGGATAGAACTGAATACTACTCATACACAGCACGTCGGTGGCCGACAGCCACTACCTCAACAATCAGCACATCATCGTTAATATCGTAGAGAATTCGATAGTCGCCCTGCCTGATACGGTAACCTGAACGTCCTTTTAGTTTTTTAGCCCCCTCCGGACGAGGGTTTTTAGCCAGTTCTTCAATAGCATCGAGTAATTTAGCGGCTATTGAATCCGGTAATTTGTCTAATTGCTTTTGGGCAGTTTTTGTCAGGACAACCGTATAATCAACCATCTGCTCGCTGACGTTTCTGACGATAGTCAGTCAATGATATGGTTGACTCATTGCGGGCTTTCACCTGATCGTAGAGTCGAATGTCTTCTAACTCATCGAGGTCATCCAGCAGTTGCTGCCATTGCTGGATGGGCAACACGACCGAAACACGAACCCCCTGTTCGTCGGTAATGTATTGGGGATGAATAAGCTTATCCATTTTTTGTACGTTTAATGAGTGTCTTCCATTATTCCACCAGCATCATCAGCTCATTCAACTTTAACAACGCTTCAATCGGGGTTAGGCGGTTCACGTCGATGGCCCGCAGCTTCTCCTTGATGGCGTCGGATTTGGGGTCGCCTGCTTCAATAATACGCAGGGCAATTTCCCGCTCCTGATTGATTTCCGGCCCGGCCTCCTTAATACGCTCTTTATTGTTCTCCCGCTCATGCGACGATTCTAATTTAGCCAGAATCTGATTCGCCCGGCTCACAATCGTACCCGGCATCCCGGCCATCTGCGCGACATGAATCCCGAAGCTGTGCTCAGAACCGCCGGGTTTCAGCGTCCGCATGAAAATCACCTTATTGCCCGACTCCTTGACCGACACGTTGAAGTTCTTTACCCGAGGCAGGTCATTCGCCAGGTCGTTCAACTCGTGATAGTGCGTCGCAAACAGCGTTTTAGGTCGGCAATTGGAGTGATTATGCAGGTACTCGGCAATCGACCAGGCTATTGACACGCCATCGTACGTACTCGTTCCCCGCCCGATCTCGTCCATCAGCACTAAGCTCCGCTCGCTGAGGTTATTCAGAATACTGGCCGTTTCGGTCATCTCGACCATAAACGTGGATTCGCCCCGCGAGAGGTTATCCGACGCGCCTACCCGCGTGAATATCTTATCGACAATACCGATCTCTGCCGATGACGCCGGCACAAAGCTACCCGACTGGGCCATGAGCACAATCAGGGCCGTTTGCCGCAGTAAAGCTGATTTACCTGCCATGTTCGGCCCGGTAATGATGATGATCTGCTGGGTTTCGTCGTCGAGGTAAATATCATTCGGCACGTAGGGCTCCCCCGGCGGCAGTTGCTGCTCGATCACCGGGTGCCGGCCGTCTTTGATATCAAGCACCTTACTCTCATTGAGCACCGGTCTGACGTACCGGTTCCGAACCGCCACGCGGGCAAACGACGCCAGTACGTCGAGTACCGATATGACCCGGGCGTTCTGCTGGATAGCGCCAACGTACTCGCCAGCGGCCACCATCAGGTCGTTGTACATCCGGGCCTCAATGGTAAAGATCTGCTCCTCGGCGTTCAGGATTTTATCCTCGTACTCCTTCAGTTCGGGCGTAATGTACCGCTCGGCATTCACCAGCGTCTGCTTCCTGATCCAGTCGTCGGGCACGCGGTTTTTGTGGGCGTTAGTCACTTCGAGGTAATAACCAAACACCTTGTTGTAAGCAATCTTGAGCGATGTAATACCGGTTCGCTGAATCTCGCGATCCTGCAACTGGAGCAGGTAATCTTTGCCCGAATACGCAATAGCCGTCAGGGCATCCAGTTCGGCATTGATACCCGATTTAATCATCCCTCCCTGATTCGATAGTACGGGCACATCATCGCGGAGTTCGGCTTCGATACGGTCGATGAGAAACGAGACCGGGTTGAGCTGGTCAGCGTATTTCTTTAGTGATACGGCACTCCGGGACGGACTATCCGGCTCCTGATTTAAGGCCGTAATCAGTTCTTCCTTAATGGGCAGAATGTGTTGGAGCGAGCGTTTCAACTGCACCATGTCACGGGGACTAATCCGCCGAACGGCTACCTTCGAGATCAATCGCTCCAGATCACCAATCTGCTTTAAATGCCCAATCAGCAGGTCCAGCAGGTCGGCGTCGTCTTTAAGTAACTCGACAAGGTTAAGCCGCTCATCAATCAGCGATTTCTCTTTCAGCGGCAGGTTCAACCACTTTCGCAGCAGGCGCGCGCCCATCGGCGTTACCGTCTGGTCAAGAATCTGAATCAGCGGTACGCCCCCCTCCTGCTGAGCGTTCACCAGCTCGAGGTTACGGATGGTGAAGCGATCCAGCCAGACGTACCGGTCTTCTTCCAGCCTCGTTACCCGCGTGATGTGCTGTAGGTCTTTGTGCTCGGTTTCGTTGAGGTAATGTAGAATGACACCAGCGGCAATGATGCCATCGGGAAGTCCCTCTATCCCAAAGCCTTTCAGCGAAGTCGTCTGAAAATGCTGTTTCAGGAAATTATAACCGAAGTCGTAGGTAAATGCCCAGTCATCGAGCGTGTAGGTATGGAATTTATCGCCGAATAGTTCTCCGAACTCCTGCCGGTTCTTTTTGCAGTACAGCACTTCCGATGGGTTGAAGCTCTGCAACAGTTTATCTACGTAAGCCGCATTACCCTGCGACGCCAGAAACTCTCCTGTCGAGATGTCCAGAAAGGCGATACCAAACTCATCGGTTTTGGTGAACTGAATGGCTGCCAGGTAATTGTTACGCCGGGTATCCAGCACGTTATCATTGAACGACACACCAGGCGTTACCAGTTCGGTTACCCCCCGCCGGACAATGCCTTTGGCCTGAGCCGGGTCTTCGAGCTGGTCGCAGATAGCTACGCGTTCGCCCGCCCGGACGAGTTTCGGCAGGTGTGTATCGAGGGAATGATGCGGAAAACCGGCCAGTTCTTCATTGGCTCCGCCGTTGTTCCGTTTGGTAAGCGTGATGCCCAGAATCTTACTGGTTTTGACGGCATCTTCGCCGAATGTTTCGTAGAAATCGCCCACCCGGAATAGGAGCAGGGCACCGGGATACTTGGCCTTAATCTGGTTGTATTGCCGATTCAACGGCGTTTCCGTTACTTTTTTAGTAGCTTTATCGGGTGTCGCTGTCTTCACTGACCGAGGTAATTGAGTGTAGACAAATTTACTGATTTTAAGGAACAAAAGCGAAGGGCATTACTCACCGAAGGCCTTCAGGTGAGCAGGCATCGGTCCGTCGTTACGGTCATCAGACCCCTCAGAATTATGTCGGTAGTACGGCGCGTTCCCGGGTACCATCCGGTTAAAATGACTCCGTATCGACGGCCCGGTCAAAATCCTGTCTTACCGTTGGATCGGCGTTTTCACGGTCCGACGATTCGGTTTATCGTCAAACTGGCAGAGGTATGCTGAATGAATACGTGCAGCAACCCGACTTCGAGTTGATGAATTTCGGTAAGTTCCCGCTCAATAAGATCGGTAATCAGATGGAAGCCGCGCCGGTGTAGACGCAAACGAATTGTTTTTTAAAGCGTTGGCATCTACCAGGTTGTTATAAAATTATCAGTGCATACCCCGTTGTATTAAAATATGCCCGACCGTATACGCCTGATAAACTCCGCTTTACGCTGATTTGAGACATTCAGTGTTGTGCCATCCTTCATTTCTGCCTGCCCGCCCCGTCCATTTATATACGATTTCAGATAAGCCATATTGATCAGACAGGAATCATGAATCCGGCAGAAACCAGATTTATTCAAACTTTCTTCGTAGTTAGTCAACGTATTATAATCGACACCCAACAGATTCGTTTGGCCTTTTTCTCTAACTCCAAAAAACTTGATGCGGCCCTCATCGCAGGTGCAGTACACAATATCCTCCACTTCAATAAATGTCAGTCCACTCCCAACTGGGAGGCCAATACGTTTAACCTGTCGATCACGATTATCGACGGATTGTGTTAACTGACTTTGGTGTTCGATCCGATCCCTGGGCGACCGGGCGAGTACTTTCCCCACTGCTTTTTTTAGTTTATCGGCATCAATAGGTTTAAGCAAGTAGTCGACGGCGTCGGCCTGGAAGGCGCGTAACGCATATTCATCGTGAGCCGTGCTGAAGATAACGTCGAAATTTATCTGAGTAACACCACCCAATAAATCAAACCCGGTTTTACTCCCTAACTGTACGTCCAAGAAAATCAAATCGGGGCTATAAGTCTCAATAGCGGTTAAGGCTGATTCAACAGTCTGGCACTCGCCAACTACGGTAATAGAAGTTGGACAATAATGAGCAAGCATAATTTTTAGCCGGTTGAGGCAAAGATTTTCGTCATCAATCAGAATTGTTTTCAGCATGACTTCAGGAGGGTTAAGTGTAAACCAATCAGGCAATAGCCAACGGTAGGGAGACAGCCACCTGGGTTCCTTCGCTTAGATCGGATAGTTGTATAAATCCGTTCGCTTTTTTGAGTTGATTGATGATCTCGATTCTCGCTTGGGTAATGCTCATCCCGCGCGATTTGCGCGCCGGTCTGTTACCTTTTATCAGAACCGATTTTTCGCGTCCAATCCCATTGTCCGCAACGATACAGACCATCATGTCGTCGTCTTTCCGAATCCGAATGGTTAACAGACCACCCGACTCTTTAGTGGACAGCCCATGCCAGATGCTGTTTTCAACGAAAGGTTGGAGTAACAGGGGTGGAATCAGGGTCCGTTGCTGGTCAAGAGCAGGGTCGACGTCGATGGTATACGTAAATCGGTGATTGAGCCGTAACTGTTCGAGTTGCATGTACAGTTCGAGCGATTCGATATCCTCGGCTAATGGCACTTCCGGACGGTCGGAGTTATTGAGGATGGACCGCATTAAGGTGGCAAATTTGGTCAGGTAGCGATCAGCCGTGAACGGGTCATTACTTAGGACGTAGTTACTGATTGAGTTGAGCGCATTAAAAATAAAGTGAGGGTCAATTTGCGAGCGTAGCACTTTGAGTTCAGTATCCGATATTTGAGTGTTGAACTGCTCCGCTTTAAGTCGGGCATCGGCATCACGTTTGCGTTTGTAAAATATAAAACTTATCCCCGATGCCAGTATTAGCAAACTGGCTCCGCCTGCCAGCGCATTGCGTTCCGTTTGCTTCTGTTTGATTTCTGCGGTATGCTGAGCGTTCAGTACGGCTTCGTGCTTTTCTTGGGCGAAGCGTTCCTCCCGGCGGGTAATTTCGGTTTTCTTATCGTCATTAAGGATGCTATCGCGCAGGGCCAGCGAAGTTTCCAGATACGAAGCTGCCTTTGGGCTATTTTTCTGGGCGATATAGACGTATGTCAGCAACTGCGTAATCTCACGCTGGAGCTCAAGGGCTTTTAGTTCTTTAGCGAGTTGATATGCCTGTTTTGCATACACTTCTGATTTAAGGTACTGCTTCAGGTCAAAGTAAGTATCGCCTAACCCGCCAAGACAACGGGACTTTATACTTAGATCGCCAGCCTTATCGGCATAAGCAATTCCCTTTGTGTAAACGTCAATGGCCGACTGTGCCTTTTTTAGACCAGTGTAAACAACACCCTGCGTTGCCAGATCATAAGCTGCCAGTTGGTAATCCTTATCAACTTCTGCGATAGCAAGACTACGATTGGTGAAATCCAGCGATTTCTGGTACGCCTTTGTGTAGGAATAGGTCACTCCAATGTTTAGTAGTGCCATCGATTCTTCACGCCGAAGCGTTGGATCATTCAGTTTCTTCACAACGGCCAGATAGTTGGTGAAACTGGCAATGGCATTATCGTACTGCTGCATCGCCAAATAAATAGTGCCTAAATTGTTCTGAACCATCGCTACGAATAACGTACTGCCCTTGTTGTTCTTTTTCAGATTTTCCGCAGCTTTAAGTGCCTTATAGTTGTAATCGATTGCGCGGCTGTAATCCGTCAGCAGGTAATAAAGATTTGCTTTTTGCCGGTAGGCAGCCGCAATGCCCATTGGTGACCTGATTTCTTCGGCGAGTTGTTCTGCTTCGTTAGCATACTGCATAGCCTCGTCGGGCGCAACAGTGATCAGCGCATCGGCTAAGCTCACAAGTGTGTTTACCCGCAACGAATCTTTTTTGACGTACTGCTTGGCCTGCTTTTTCAGCGAGTCGACCAGATGCGGACTGCTCTGTGCCAGTGCCGATAAACACCCTATCGATAAGCCGGGCAGACAAAGCAAAAGCAGACAAAGTAAACGTAGGTTCATGGTGTGTCAGGAAAGAGAGTTGATAAAACGCTTACCGGGTCTTAATGACCTTCAACCGGTCAAGGAGCGGTTTTCGGGCTCCCTCGGGTATAGTAATCTTGTATGAGTCAATGTAAAGCAGATTCGATTCGATGCGATCAAGCTGACTAAGGTTGATAACCAATGACCGGGATAACTGGTAAAAATCGGGCGATAGATAGGGCAATAGCTTGCCTAGATTAAGCGATATAGTAATAGGCTGGTAGGGTTTGGCCAGAAAAATTCGTTGAAACCCGGCCAGGGTAAGAAACAGTTCGCTGTTGCTCCGGTCTGCCTTAAGGAATCGAATTTCTGATTTAATTACCCGAATATAGCCGCTGCCAGTTGGCAAAAAAGTATGGTCGGGCAGGTCAGGGGCACCGGCAATAGTACCCGCATAAAAATTATGCATGGCCAACTCAATCTGAGCCGACACCTCCCGCACCCGAAATGGTTTGTGCAAAAAAGCAGCCGGAAACGTACTTTTAGCGCGGTTAAACGTATCCGTCTCTGAGTTTCCCGTCAAATAAATGACAGGTACCCATTTGATACGCATCAGTTCCTTTACGGTAACAATACCATCGGCCGGGCCATCGAGTGCAATATCCACCAGCACCAAATCGGGCTGGCTTTGTTTCATACTATGCACAGCAGTTTCGTAACTGTTCGCCTTACCGGAGATAATATAACCAGCCTTTACCAGACTTTCCTCAATGTCGGTGGCCATGAACAGATCGTCTTCTACAATAAGAATACGTAATGGTGTTTCCATCCGGGTTTCGCAGGTTCAGAAGGTGTGGCTAATAATGAGTTAATATCGCTTTGTTAGTACTTGAGGATCAAATGATAGCGTAAACCGGCTACCATTCTTCGTACTGAAAATGCCTTTACCTTTTAGTTTCTCGGTTATCATGGCAATCAGTTTCATACCGAATGAGCTGCTTTTTGACGAGGGGACAAACCCGGGCCCATTATCCGTTACCCAGACCCTAAAACGACCGTTTACATCCTGAAATCCTACGTTCAGAGCAGGTTGTGGGCAAAAAGGCAAGGCATATTTGCAGGAATTAGTAACGAGTTCGTTCAGTAAGAGTCCTATATTGATGGCCACGTCGGCATCGATCCAGACTGGGCTGAGACTATAGGTCGGTCGAACGTTCCCCAAACTGTAGCTCCGCAGTACACCCTCTACCAGTTCAGGAATGAATTGATTCACAGCAATCTCTACCAGACGGTCGCCATCATACAGCCGTTGATGAACCAGGGCCATCGCTTCTACCCGTAGCAGACTTTCTTCAACAGCCTGCTTTGCCACCGGGTCTATTAGCCGGTTAAATTGCAGGCTGAGCAGACTCGTGATGGATTGCAGGTTGTTCTTGACCCGGTGATTCTGTTCTTTCACCAGTTTGGCATTATGCTCACTAATCCGTCTATATTTTTTGAACAACCAGTAAAAAACTATGCAGGCTACACCGGTCAGTATAAATGACAGCGTTGACATGAATGTAAGCCGTTGCTGGACCTTGAGATTTTCGTGGCGCAGGGCTAGCTCCTGCTGTTGTGCCCTAAGTTGTGCTTCTTTCTTTTCGTTGTCGTAACGCATGGTCATCCGGGAAATGGCACCGGCCCGGTCTTCCTCCAGCGTAGCTACCTGAAACCTATAGTAGTTACGCTGATGCACGAAAGCCTGTTGCCACTGACCGGTTTGCTCATAGATTTTCGCGTAGGTCTCTTCGAGCACTCTATTTTGCCCATACTCACCGTGTCGGGCTGTATCACGCACATAGGTTGCCTTGTCCAGCCACTTTTTAGCGGTTCGAGGTTCTCCAATGGCCAGGTAACACGTAGCTAATTGCTGCAAACTGTTAATGATACCGTATGGCGAATTCTCACTAAGGTTGATCAGATACGATTTTTCCAGATAGGGAATGGCCTGCTTACCATCTCGTAACGCAATGGCCCGTCCCATACACGCATATACGTTGGCAACATCATACGGTTTATTTAAAGCCAGGGCCAGTCGTTCTGCCCGCCGGAAGTAGTACAGAGAACTGTCCAGCGAAACGGCCGCTGCGACACCGGACTTTTCATGATTTAGTTGCCACCCCAGTTCATAGACACTGGCCAGCACAATATCAGCACTCATCATTCCATGCCGGGACTGGCTATGCTGAAAATTAACAACGGCCCGGCGAACGTCGCGCATCGCTTCCTGATACTGATTTTGCCGTATCCGATTCTCCGCCGTGCGCAGGTAGGTTCTGCCGATGCTTTCCGAGTATCCCAGTGGTTCACGTATCCGCAGCGACCGGATAAACCAGGCGTGCGCGGTTACATAATCGCCAATACCACTGTAACATTTGCCCAGTTTATAGCAGACTTCGGCTACGTTCAGCGAATCGCCGGTGGCCATAGCAACCCGGTATCCCTGTTGGGCTGCGGCCAGTTTATCGTACAATAGTCCACCAACAGGGAGTGTCTGTGCGGCTGCCAGAAAGGCTGTCAGTACTCCACCAGCCAGAAACGGTAGGGTGCGCAATAGTTGAGTCGACGGGTACACAAGCCAATGGTTTACAAATGGTTAGAGACGGCCTGGGAACCGGCGGTAGAAACAGGCTGTCAGATGTAATTATACAATAAAACGCCCATTCCTGCACATTGGCCCTATCCACCGATTCGCCCATTTATACGCTTGCTCCGCAGGTATGAGCATGTAGCTTAATCCGTTCGTTTGTAGAAAACAGGCTCCTGTTAGTAATATCCAGCCGTTGGGAAGTTTGTCATATTAGTAAATCCAAATAATCGCTTATTCGCAAGTAGTATCATTTTTCAGGCTTACGTCCCGCTGGTTCATAAAATTAGATGAGCCGCATTTCAGGTCCGTGGCAATTCGGGCTGCTTCCGTTCCGAGGCCCTTGCTCAGGAGCACATGAACACAACTATCAGCCTTTCTGACATAGGTGCCAACGGAGATGACACAGTTAGCAACTACCACTTTTTTGCCTCTGAGTACCGCTATAGTTTTGAGTCGTAAATCAATCAGTTCACGCCTAATTACTTAAAAATGAATGACCGAAGCGAACGTGACAAAGCTGTCGAACAGACAGAAGAAAACGGCCAACGGCAATCCGGCAGCCACGATGACGCCTTTAAACAGGACGGCAAAAAAGCCCTGATGTTTGACAGTAATGGCTTCATCAAGGAGGTCGGTGAAAGAACCTGGCGCAAACATGACTCCTGCGAGGATCAATAGCTGGTTAGAAGCCCGTTCAAAACGTTTTTCGTTAGTATCCACACCCATGTCATGAGCATTACCCGCCCCTTTCAGCTCTTATTACTTGGTCTGCTTTACGTTCCTGATCAGAAACGGTACGTGCATATCCGGCAGTCGGAGATTGTCTTGGTGAAAGGGCACGGCCGTCGGTCGAACTGGTCTTACCGGGCGGCAGCCGACGCGCTGTCTGGCTAAGCTGTATCTCACATGCCTTACCTGTTGTTTCCACATTCATTCTACTCTGCTGCCATGAATAAAAGCTTTTACCTTTATTTCATCACCGCCCTGCTCTGTATCTCTACCGTAGCGACAGCCCAGGAAGTCATTAACAACCAGAATATTATTACCCTGATCCGGGCCAAAGTATCCCGCGATCTGGTGCTCGACAAGATCAAGGCCAGTGCTTCCCAGTTCAATATGTCGACCAATGGGCTGATCGAACTGAAGCAGGCCGCCGTTCCCGACGCCATTGTCGATGCCATGCTACTGGCATCGTCGCCCCTGCCTACGCTACGCAATCAGGACATTATCGACCTCTACGCCGGTGGTGTCTCGCGCGACATCATCACCAAAAAGATTCAGTATAGTGAAACCAGTTTCAACCTCTCGACCGACGACATTGTGGCCCTCAAAACGGCTAAAGTGCCCGACCAGCTCGTGAAGGTGATGATGGTACCTAAACGGGCGCAGCAGCAGAGCACCAATCCCAATCTGATTGCGGGCGTGCTGCCGCCCCACCCCGAAACGCTGCCCATTGCGGCCAGGGGCCGGTTTGCCGAACCCGGCATCTATTACGAAGAATACAAAACGCCCAAACCACAATACCTGCAACTGGAGCCAACTACCACTAACCAGACTAAGACGGGCAGTGTGGGCGAAAGCGTAGCCAACCAGTATACTGGTGGCATTACGGGAACAACCCAGCGGGTAGGACTGGCCAACAAATCGGCCAATACCGTTTTAGAAGACAACCGCCCGGTTTTTTACCTGGTCTTCAGCGGGGACAACCGCAAAACGATGAACGATGCCGCCGAGTCGATCTTCAATGGGGTGGCCAGTCCCAACGACTTTGTGATGATCCGGGCTAAGGTAAGCGGTCGGGGCCGCGAAGTGGTCATCGGGCGCCAGTCGGCCTACACCAGTGAGTCGGGCTTCGGCACGGGGGCAGTTCCCTTCCGGTTTAAGAAAGTCAGCAACACGCTGTACAAGGTCTATTTCGAGCAGGACGTGGCCGCTGGTGAATACGCTTTTCTGTATAACAAGGGCAGCGAGTTCAGTTCGTCACTAAAAATCTACGACTTCTCGCTGCGTAACAACACCAAATAATACTTGCCGGGGGTGCCACTGGCCTTGCGTTTCTATCCACTCCATTTTAACCTTTTTATGAAAACGAATCCCCTTCGTTACTGGCCCGCCCATGGGCTGATGGTACTACTGGCTGTAAACTTTATGGCCTGTGGCGGTAAGCAAACCGCCGTTCCGGTTTCTGACAAAGTCAAAAAGGTCTGGACAGCCCAGACGGTGAAAGAGAATACGACACTGGTGTACACTAAGGGCAGCACCAGCAATATCCGCAGCTACAACGCTTACCGGCTCGACCTGAGCAAACCACCCGCCGTCACATTTACCGACTGGGACGGCCTGACCTTCACCGGCCAGTATGACCTGCCAACCGACACGCGCCTGGTGCTGAAAAACCTGACCCCACAGCCATCCGGCACCGGCGGCACCATCGAATTCACGATCAACTCCGTCGGCGACAGCCAGCTCGATCTCACCCGCGTAACGACCAGCCCCAAAACGGGCGGCAGTACTAATCAATACGTATTGACAAACCTTTAAACCTATCCACAGATCATGAAAAAAGCACTTTACTTTCTTACGCTGACTGTGTTGTTCAGCGTAACCATCGGCTCCGCTTCGGCTACTGTATTCCGGGTTAATAACGGTTTGACCGAGAACAAACCTGGTGGGCTGTTTAATAGCATCCAAGCTGCTCACGATAACAACAGCACCAGAAACGGTGATACACTGATGATTGAAGGTTCAGCCAAGGGATACGACGCATTTACTTGTACAAAACGGTTAGTAATCATTGGCCCCGGGTATTTTTTAGGTGAAAATGCTGGCGTGAATGGCGTAGTAACCAGTGCGCTTATCAACGGGTACAGCTACTTTAATCCTGGCTCTCAGGGATCTTATTTTATAGGTATGGAATCAGAATATGCTCTGACTATTTCCACGGACAACATTTACATAATACGCTGCAAGATTCCTATATCATTCAGTGGAGTTTCAAATTGCAAGCTGACTATGTCTTATATAAATGGTATAGGTGGCGGTTATAGTACCACAAATACGTCAATAACAAACTGCATCATTGGGAGCGATTACACCAACACATCTTACTCCACATATGAAAATAACATCTTAGTTGGAAAAAGCGATTGGAGATTTTCAGCTGGTACCTTCCGCAACAATATTCTTCTTGAGCGAGACGCTAAAGTAGATATCAAGTCGCCTAATATTCAGAACAACCTGGCTCCTAACGCGCAGTTTGGAACAGATAACGGCAATAAAGCCTACGAACCCTCCGACGTATTTGTAGGCACCGGCAGCAGTGATGGTAAATACAAAATCAAAGCTACGTCTCCATACATCGCGGCAGGTTATGGCGGCACTCAACCCGGTATCTTTGGCGGGGCAGAACCTTACGTGCTGTCAGGTATTCCGACCGTACCAATCATCTACGAACTGAACGTGCCGGGAACGGGGTCTGCAGCAGCGGGCCTGAACATCAACGTTAAAATCCGGGGGGCTAACTAACCATGCGAACGCTCCTCCTCACCCTGCTGCTTATGAGTGTCGGGCTGACACTCCGCGCCCAGATCCGCCAACTCGAATACGGCTGGGATACCGATAAAGGTCACGGCCTGAATACGTTAGTGCCAGTAAGTAATGCTGGTAACAATGCCGATGTGAACCTAACCATTCCGATGACCGGGCTGACGAACGGCTATCACCTGCTCTTCGTCCGCACCCGCGATGCCAAAGGGCTTTGGAGTCACACGCAGATGCGTTTAGTAAACGTGCTGACCGGAGCGGTACCAGCCAAAATTGTCCGGTTAGACTATAGTTACTCGAAGTCAGGTACCGCAGTCGGTCAGCAGTACACTTATAAACTTCCCACACCGGCTACGAACGTGCAGGTCACGGTACCGGGCGATTTGTCGGCCCTGACAGCCGGGCAAACCTACACGCTGTCGATCTGGGCAACGGACGAAAATGGTACACGCAGTCAGGTTTATCAGCAGACGTTCATCTACCGGGCTGTCGATTGTAAAGGCCTGGCCATTGCCGTGCAGGGGGCCACTGCCCTGTGTACAGGCAGTAGTAGCGTACTGGCGGCTACAATTTCGGGAGGTAACGCACCTGTTTCGGTTAGCTGGTCGCGGGCGGGCAGCGAGGTGGGCAAAACCAGTAGCCTGACCGTGACGCAGACGGGTACCTACGTGGCGCAGGCCACCGACGCGCAGGGTTGCGTAGTATCGGCAACACAGTCGGTTACGGAGTCGCCCGGACTGTCGGTCAATATCACGGGCACGACTGCCTTTTGCGCCGGGGGCAACACTGTACTCACCGCCAGTGCCCCAGATGGCGCAGTTCCCCTTACATACCAGTGGAAACAGGGAACAACCAACGTCGGCACCAGCAGCAACACTTACACAGCTACGGCAGCGGGCAGTTACGCCGTTGCGGTGACGGACAGTAAAGGCTGTAAAGGTACCTCCACCGGCCTGACTGTTACCCAGCGGGTGGCCCCGGCAATGCCTACAATAACCACCAGCGTATCGGCCATCGTTACCGGCGAAACGGCCACGTTGCGGACTACCGTGGCAACGGGCACAACGGTGCAGTGGCTGCTAAGCGATACGCCCATTACCGGTGCTACTCAGGCAACCTATACAGCCACGCAGGGTGGCAAATACACCGTCCGGGCCACCAACACCGATGGTTGTTCGGCCACCTCCACAGCTCTGACCATCAGCTTGATTACGGCCATTAACGAACCGATAATCGGCAGCGATTTTCAGGTGTCGGCCTCGCCCAATCCAAGTTCGGATGTGGTGGAGGTGCGGTTGGCGGGCAATCGGGGCAAAACGGTATTAGTAACCCTGACAGTGAGCAACCTGCTGGGTCAACCGCTGTACCAGAAGCAGGTAGAACTCAACGGGACGCATACCGAAAAACTCGATCTGTCGCGGCACACCGCCGGTATGTATCTGCTCAATGCCACGAGCAACGGGCAACGGACAAGCCTGCGCCTGGTCCGGCAGTAAACGGTTCATTAGCAATCAACCTATATCACACCTTACTAATCTATTTAACACATGGAAACAATACTCATTGTTGCAGTCGTAGCTATTGGAGCTATTATCTATTTCGACAGGGTCATAAAGAAACGCACGACTGTTATCGTTGATGACAACTCATTCGCTCAGAACGGAGTGCGGGTCGATTTTTCGGCTCAGACCATAACAATCGGCAAATACAACTATCCGGCGAAGGCAGTTACCGGAATCAGGATGAACACTGTCGAGAACAGAAAAGGGACGATAGTAACCAAGACCGGGTTTGTCGATATTGAAGTAGATGATTTTAAGAAGCCAGTTCATAAAATTGTTTTCAACAGCTATTCGGTGGAGAAGGACACTAAAGAATTTGCTCAACGTCTTTCTGTCGCCTTACGGAAGGCAGGTGGTACCAGCTTCGTGTGACCTCAGATATGTATTACAACTCCTATTGCGGATCAGCAACCGGTCTGCTTTTATCCACACTATGAAATCTCTACTCACAACCGTCACCCTTCTATGGTTGCTTACAGCCTGCCAGCCATCGAACCAGAGCAAAAGCCTTCCCGGCTCCGGTTCTGAAACGACCGCAGCAACCGGGAAACCCCACGCTCAATACCGGGTTATTTACCTCTTGCCAAACTCGAAGTACGAGCGTGATTATGATACGTATGTGCATGCGTTTGAAGCAAAGGTAAATCAGGCTATGGCAGAAGGCTGGCAACCCGTAGGGGGTATTACAACGGCCAGTATTGTCGCTGTACCCGTTCAGGCCATGATAAAAACGGAGTAGCCAGTCATCTTTTAACCGTAATCAATTCTATCCATACCATGAAAATTCATACCCTTCTTACCTGCCTGACGTTGCTACTCCTGACTACTGGCTGCTCTAACAAAAACGAAACCAGCGAAACGCCACAAGGCTTGGGTAAAGTGCTCTTCGATGCTCTACAGGACGATAATAAGGCGGCCTTCGATGAGCACATCTACACCGATGCCGACCGCGATAATCTACTCAAAAGCATTAAAGACGATGATAAACTGACAGAAACGCTCAAAACAGAATCTCAGCAGATTCTACTGACGTTTTTTACCGTTGACCGCCCCGAACTGGAGGCCAGCTTTGCCAAAATTCGCCAGCAAGCCCTCGAATGCGGGTTGCAGGACTGGTCGAAGGCCGAATTCGTGACCAGTACCTTTGATCAGCAGGATATGCAGGGGTTAAAATTCTCCGATGTGAAAGCTCTGTTTCGCTGGAATGGGCTGGAATACGAACTCCGTACTCACCGTTGCCTCCAAACCGAGCGCGGCTGGGTGTTTCTGGCCGAGCCAACGCTCAATTGTAGACGGTAACGGCGGCCATACCCATCACTATCCACAAAACTATGAAACTTAGCCACTACTTCATTGTACTGCCATTGATGCTCCTGCTGAATGGATGCAAACAACAGGAAACAGAACCGGCCTATTACGTTTATGCAACAGTAGGCAGCGAATCATTCAAGTTCGAAGGCAATACTTATCTGGCATCCAGTTCGGGTTCCTACAAGTCAACGTTTATTCTGGCAGCTTATCCAGATATGGCCAAAGAGCTGGTTTTTACGACTAAAACGGCATTAACCGGCCAGTCTGGATTGCTCCAGATTACTTATGCTTCGTATAGTAATGGCACTGGAAAATATTACGCAGGAGGAACGGGTACATGCACCATCAATAAATTCGACGGTAAAGTAGTCGAAGGAACGTTCGAATTTGATACCTATTTCTACACGAATGCTACCACAGCACCAGAAACGCTCCATGTAAAAGCAGGACGCTTTCGGTTGAAGTACACTTAAACCCACTGTCTATGACCCGTCTACTTCTACTGGTGCTTTTGCTCAGTCCGTTACTGGCTTCAGGCCAGACAACCGTACCCCGGCGGGGGATGGTTTCTATACTGGCAGGCTATGGGGTGAGTGCTACCTTTCCGCAGCCCACCGTCACGGTACTGAACGGGCCGTATCAACTGAAGGCCGAAAACGTCCAAAACCCCGAATGTTACGACGACGCGGGGCATTTGGTACCCTGCAACGGCACTAACCGGCAGCTAAGCCTGGGCCTACAGTACCGCCTGACCGACCGGAGTCAGACGGCGGGCTGGATGCTGTTTGCCAATGTATCCATGCAGGAGCAGACCTACACGCTAAACTACCCGTCCAGTCGCGGATTTCGCATTCCGGTTAACTGCACCCCCAGCATCCGACGGCATCTTCAATCGACCGGTGCCAGCCTGTCGATTGGGCGGTTTTGGGACATCCAGGGGCAGGGGTTGCAGTGGTTTACCCGGCTGGGAGTGATGATAGGTCGTGACTTCCGCTACCTACGCGGCACCTACGCCGTTCCCCTGCCCGACCTCAGGCCCCTAAACTACGTATCGGGTAGCAGCGGCACCATTATCGAGATGTATCCGCAGACACTACAGCAGAACTGGCTCGTCATGCCCGAAATCGGTCTGACCAGTTCGGAATTCCCCATTGAACTGGCCGCGTCGGTGCATCTGCCCATTGTGCAACCCACAGTATTCAGCGAACTCCATTCATTTGTTGAGAACGGGCGCATCGTAGGCCAGAATCGGGTTGATTATCAAAATGCCGTCTTTATGCTGACCGCCCGGCTGGGGTTCAACCTGACCGGCAAAACCCGCCGAACCCGCGCGGCCCGTACCCGCCCGGAACCTGCTCAGGAACCACCAGAACCAGCACCTATGCCCCCTGCGCCCGACCCGGTGCACGTTCACCAGCTATCAGCACCGGTCGGCCGGTTCGCCGGTTTACCGGCGAACAAACCCATTCGGTTACTGGTCAACTTCGACCAGTCGGCGTCGGTACTGCTGGCCGACTCATTTGACGATCTAAACGAACTGGCGCGGTGGATGCAGGCTAATCCCCTCGCCGAAATCCGGCTTGAAGGGCATACCGACCTTATCGGCGACGAGCGGGAAAATCTGGACCTGTCACGCTGACGGGTGGTGGCGGTGAAAAATTACCTATCAAGCCAAAACATCCGGTCCGAGCGGGTCAGGACGGCTTATTTCGGCGAGTCACGCCCGTTAAACCGCGATTGCCCGCCCCCTAATTACTGCCCGGAGAACCGGCGCGTAGAAATGGTGATCCTAAAACGCTAACGCAACCAGACATGAAGCCGTCCATTTATCTACTCCTTTTGCTGGTTTTGATTAGTCGATGTGGCTACACCCAAATACCTCATACGCTGACCATCGCCGACCTGCAACAACTGGCCGACTGCCCGGATCAATACTGTCTGGGCAGTCGGGTAAATCAGGAAAATTATACATATAAAGGTCCGCAGAAGGGCAAAAACAATGGGTTTGAGGGAACCCAGTACAAGTACATCAGGCCGCACCCAAACCCGATGTTCACCGAATTTACGGCCAGTTACTGGGTCATGAAAGACAATAGTCGGCGCGTTTCTTTCACGTCCGACAATAAAGTCTGGATCGCCGGTATAAAGAAAGCCATTGAGCAAAACGGCTTCACCTTTGTCAGGCAGAAAGGGATGTTTGGCGACAAAGAATATGTACTCAACGAAGGGGGCAGGACATGGCATCTGAACTGGGCGGAACCCCGGCTACTGGTCGATGTCGAGCCACACACGCTCACGGTTTACAGCGATACCCAACCGGCCAGTCAGCCGACCAATCCGTCTATTTCGGCTACACTGCCTACCCAGACGGCAACGACTGCTCTTCAATCCGGCGAGCCGCACCTCGGTGGCCACTGGGATGCTGATTATCCCGTGCGTGATGCGGCACAGCTCTTACAGGCCGAACGCCGGTATGCGGCCGATTACGAACGAGGTCATGGGAAGACAGGCAATACCTTTAGCCGTTGCGAAAAGGTTAGGATTCTGGGAAAATCCAAGGGCCAGTACCGTCCGCTGACTACAGACCGCTGGGATAAAAGTTTCGACTACGCCTTACGTCATACGAACTTCGACGCTTTCGCCGACAATCGCACCAAACTCTACAAACACGAATTGTTGGTTGACGTAGCCGGTGAGACCCTTTGGATGCCAATTCAGGAAATAGTTATCAAAACGCTGGAGAAGGAATCAAAGGCAGGCGAAGTGATTACGCTCTACACCGTTCTGGTGAGTCATCACGATTTTAGCGGAACATTGCATTTATCGTTTTTGATCAACGAATTTGCTGCTGCCAGCACCACCGATTCCTTCGACCCCAAACCGGAGATAAATCAACCAGTAGGCGAACTTTTACAACTGCCCTTGCCGACTAATCCAGCAACGACAGTATCGGCGAAAGCAGTTAATGGCTGTGGTTTCAACTGGATTCCGTGGAGTAACGTGTCCGTTACACAAAAGGCCACTCTAAAAAGAGTAATGCTTGAAACCAATCGTTTACAAAGTCTGCTCGACTACATTCAGGCGCAGCTTGCAGGAGGATTAAAAATACAGATAGCTTATTATATTTTTGACAGGCAGCCCTGCTATCTTGTTTACGGGGAGTATAAAAAGTCCAGTACGGGTCATCAGGGAGAAATTAGATGTGTAATAGGGTTGGGTCAGAGTGATATTGACTTTCCGGTAAAAGATTTATGTGCTATACGACCATCAGATAATGAAAAGGCCTTAATCGATGAAGACAATGTTGTGCATAACTTTTATACGAACCCTACTTTCGACAAAGATTACCGCAACTTTCTGAAAGCGACAAATCAGGTATCAGACGACCCAGTCTTCAAGCCCATCGTTACTGCCAGTCGGCTGGGAGCCAATACGCCCGAAGAACTGGCAATGTTGTTGCTCAAATGCCTGAAAACAAATGATAAGGCCACTTGGCTGCGCTGTATGCATCCTGATGAAGATGTAGAAACCGATGAACTCTCGGCTAGACGGTTTGATCAGTATCGGGAATGTTTGGACGAACGTGGTATTACCAACTGGCCATTGGTAGTATATAGCCGTATGACCCACTTGGCTCGTCCTGATGGTACTAGTAAAGTAGATCTGACAAAGACTCGTTCCAGAGTTAGTATTGAATTCAACTACAAGAATCAGGAGTTCGTTGGACTACTACGTTTCGGTGCGTTCAGTAAATTCAATGGTAAATGGCTGGTATGGTCTGGAGAAAGCTTTGAAAAGTGTGAGGTGATGCGTTCTATACATTAAGGGTGATGCCGTATTAAGACGCATACTTGCGTCTCCAGGCTAGGCTCTTAGCTACCGCACAGCAGACGCAAGTATGCGTCTTAACGCAGCATTACCCGATTCAGCCAGTATAACTAACTAAGCAGCATAGACTCAACCAAGTCGCTTAAGTCAAGTCTGTTTATCCGCTTACCTGTCCATTCAACTATGCTCTCTTCAAAAAACCGGCTACTATTTCCCCTATTCGTTGGCACCCTATCCGCCTGCCAATCCAGTCCACCGGGCTATTCCTTTACCCCAACCGTCACCATTTATGCTGATAAGCCAGCCCAAGTCTCACCTGATGCCAAAGTTCCCAACAACACACCGGCAGGCATGGTCTTTGTGCCGGGCGGCCTGACGCAAATTGGGGCTGATGACGGGCAGGCTTGGGAAAAGCCCCTGTTCTGGGCCGAGATCAAGCCGTTTTTTATGGATGAGCACCCGGTAACCGTAGCTGAATTCCGAGCGTTTGTCAGGGTAAACCACTATCAGACCGAAGCTGAAACCTTCGGCGATGGAAGCGTTTTCGATGAACAAACAAGCGAATGGGTACTCAAAACGGGGGCGAACTGGGAATACCCGCAGGGTAGGCGTGCCGACGTAGCCGATATGGGCAAAGCGCCCGATAATCACCCCGTTACGCAAGTATCCTGGAACGACGCTACGGCCTATGCCGCTTGGGCAGGTAAGCGACTACCATCAGAGTTTGAGTGGGAACATGCGGCCCGCAACGCCATAAACAGCCGAACCCGATACCCATTCGGCGACGCGTTGCAGGACAGGCAGGGCAGGTATTTAGCCAACACTTGGAATGGCATTTTCCCCGAAAAAGATGCCGTAACCGACGGCTTTCACCTGACTTCACCCGTAGGCCATTACGGCAAAACACCCCTCGGTCTAACCGACATGACCGGTAACGTCTGGCAGTGGTGCGCCGACTGGCGGCAGTCCTACGGCGACCTGCTAAACAGCCAATTATCCAATCACCCGATAGAGAAAGTGCAACGGGGCGGCTCGTTTCTGTGTGAATCGGGCTGGTGTCACGGCTACCGGGTGTCGGGCCGCTCATTTTCCGCGCCAGAGACAGCCCTAATGCACGTGGGTTTCCGCTGTACAAAAGATTTATAAACACATCAGACTCCTTACCGTCGCTCCTACCCCCTATTGCAACTTCGCCAGCCAGAGCGACGCATTCAGGTGTAATTTTGAATGACTGCCGATTTCAGTCCAGCCGGGAAAAAGCCGGTCCGATGGGTTACCAGTGCCGTCATCGGCGGGTGAACTATCGGTTATCACCACCACCCGCCCCTGACCGAATACCGACGACGCGCACATCACACCCGTAGTACCGCCTTTCGTAGTGGCCGTGCGCCAGATGAGACCTTTCACTGATGCGTTCGCTGTCGGCGATAAGGTCAGTGTCGCTCCGTTCGAGAACTTCAACTGGGTGACCGCCCCCTGCGACCCACCCAATACCGGACTCGTACTGGAGGCAGCGATGTTGGTGCTGGTTTCGGAAATATTCGTTTTATCGACCGAAAAGCCAAACGGATTCATCTGCACCGAGTTGGTTGTCATGAGGTCGTTCCAGACGGCGGGCGAGTCGAAACCATCATTATTCCGGTCAGAGATATCATGGTCCGAAATCATGAACAAACCGCCCCCGTTCTTTACAAAGGTGAGAATAGCTGTTTTCTCGGCCGCCGTAAATTTCGTATTTGGCTCGTCGATGACGAACACCTGATAGTGCGACAGGTCCTGCACCCCCGCTCCTCCATACGTAATGGCCGTTTTGGCGGGCAGGGTTTCGACCGAATGGCCAAGTTTCACTAAGGCAATGCCCCAGGACGACAGGCCGCCCGTCCAGTAGGTTTCGGGCGTCGATGGGGTGATTCCTGATGCAGCCGGCGTAGGAATGCGCTGTGGCGTACCGTTGTCAGCATCCAGTACCCAGTCGGCATTTCCGGCTGTTTCGGCCTTTGTGGCATCAAACAGGAACTTCACCGGGGCCGTGCGGGGAGCGGTCCGCGCTGTCATCGGCTCCGACGTTTTCACCTTGGTAGCGGTCTGGCAGGACATAACCAGCGCTATACCACTGGCAGTAATAAAGACGAGAATGTTTTTCATGCGAATGCTTCAGACGGATTAACCCGCGAAACTATCCAATCTTTCTGCCAGTTGACATGGTCAGCCCTGATTGTCTTAATTTCATAATAAATCCAATGCGTAAACGAACAATGGACGAGCTTAACCGCCTGTCGGTGGACGAGTTTAAAGATGTACCTAAATTCCCCTACTGCCTGATTCTGGATGACATACGCAGTTTAAACAATGTCGGCTCGGTGTTCCGCACAGCCGACGCCTTCCGGGCCGAAAAAATCTACCTGTGCGGCATTACCGGCACGCCCCCCCACCGCGACATCACCAAGACGGCGCTCGGTGCCACTGAGTCGGTAACCTGGGAGCACGTCGCCGATGTCGTATCCCTAACCCAAAGATTACAGGCCGAAGGCTGGACCATAGCCGGGCTGGAACAGGCCGAGGGAAGCGTTATGCTGCATAACTTTCAGCCTGAACCCAACAAAAAGTATGCGTTTGTGTTGGGTAATGAAGTGACAGGAGTTCATGAAGCGGTACTTACACACGCTGATTTAACGCTTGAAATCCCCCAGTTTGGCACGAAACATTCGCTGAATGTTGCCGTTAGTGCAGGCGTTGTTTGCTGGCATTTTCTCGAAAAGCATAACAAAAACTTAACATTAGGCTTGTAAATATGAGCTTTTTTAGTTAGTTCTTTGTAGATTTTTTTGTCTACTACATATCACTTTAAAACACATGAAAGCCAAGAAGAAAGCCCTCACCAACGACCTTATCACTTCGATTGAAACGAAACTGAGTGAACTAGGAGCCCAATCTCAAAAAGCAAAAAAAGTAGTTGCCAAAACTGCTGAAAAACTGGCGAGCAAATTAACTAAGCTGGTTAAGAAAGAAGAAAAGAAAGCGGCTAAATCGGCCAAGGCTGCTCCCAAGAGTGAAAAAAAACTTGATAAAAAGGCAAAAAAGGACGCCAAAAAGCTAAAAAAAAACGCTGAAAAGTCACTGAAGAGTGCTCAGCGGGCGGCCGCGTTAACGTCCAAAAAAGCAACCAATACCTTGGCTGAAGCAGCTGATACGCTGCTCGAAGCAGCGAAAGTAGCCCCCAAACCATTGGCTCCGAAACCGGTAGCCGCAACGGGTAAATCGGCACCGGCTCCCAAGCCAGCCGTTACCCGGACCCCAGCCCCTAAAGCAGTACCCGAAGCAGCTACATCTGCTGACGATAGCAAGTCAGGCGGTTCTTCGGTAAGCTAAGATGCGTAAACGTCTACCCAACAGTAAGCAAAAAGCCCGTTTCAGAAGAACGGGCTTTTTGCCTGATTAAGTACGCTTGCCGGGCTACTTGGTAGCGGTAGACTCAGCGGCTTTTACCACCCGCATAACCCCGTTCATGATCCGCCAGTGTCCGGGAAACGTACAAACGAACGGGTAATCACCAGGCTGTGCCGGAGCCGTAAATTTTAACCGGTAGGTCTGGTCCGGATTAATCAGCGGAGTAGCAGCAATAATTTGTGGGATTGATGGGACATAATTTCGCTCTGCCCCGTCTTTCGCCGTTATGAGTTTATCGGCGGCTGCGCCAATGATTTCCATCGACTTTAGCTTGCCAACAACCAGATTATGCTGCATGGCGTCGGTGTTTTCGAGTACGATTTCAACCGGCTTACCCGCCGTAACGGTAAACTCCTTTTTGTCGTAGCGCATCTCCTCGCGCACGGTTTTCATACGCACCACTTCGACGTTTGGATCAACCGGTTCGGCTTTCGTCATTCCCCAGCTTTCATAGAGCCGACTCAGCCGCTCCCGGTTATCGGGCGATACTGACGCGCTTAGACTGGCCAGGAACGTTTTATCGACATCGTTGATGGTTGCTTTCTGCTTCGCATTCCAGCCTTCGGATACGCCTTTAACCACAGCAGCACCCTGTACATCTCCAAGTTGCTGCGACTGCCGAAGCAGGGCAACAACCGAATCGATGGGTGATACGGATGCATAACTGCGGCTGGCGCGTTCGAGCACGTACGCACTCAGGCTTTGCGGAGCCCGGTAAGTCAGCGTATGCGTGGCCGTATTGTTCTGCTCGTTCCCCTCCGCAATTTTGTTTTCCCGATCAACCATAACGGTTATGGTGTACTTACCCGCCCGCTCAAAGTTGACGCCGAAGTCGGTACTCCAGGGGCCATTATTGCCTTTGCTAATCGTTACCGTTTCTCCGGGTTTGATGCCAGAAATATGCGTTACACTAACATAATCGAGCTTTGACTGATCGGGCGTTCCCGCAGGGCCTTCGATCCGAATGGACAACGGAATGGGTGTGCCTTCAGGAATGGCTACATCACCGGCATTCTTTACATCCACCGAAATTTTAGCTCCCTCGCGCACGGCGGGTGATTCGGGCGTGGTCCGAATAGCAGCAACCAGCAAATCCGGTTGATTGGCTACCGTTGCGAGTAACTGTGCTGTTTGCGTAGTTACTGATGTCCCGGTTACAGGCTTGTCAGCCGATTGTTTACCCGTATGCGTATGATTGCTCATGCTGCCAGTTGGCTGACTGATCGCCGACGTTGCCCTGGGCTTTGGTTGAGCCGACTCATTCACAGCAACCTGCTTTAGGTACGCTTTCATTAGCTGACCATTTTTATCGGTCATGACACAGGCAAAGGCTTCGGGCATCCAGCGGTCGTTAACTTCATTGGTGGATGCCTTTTCGAGCCGGGCCAGGATGGCTTTCTGAGAAACGGAACTTTGCGGCATCTCCGACAAAGCCAGCAGCGTGTTCAGCGCAACCAGTGGTTCTTTGTCGTTCAGGGCATCAGCCTTTAACAGCGTTTCGACTGATGCAGCCGTACGGGGCAGCACCTGCACCGCCGTTTTACGAACACCCGCACAGGGATGCGTCAACGCGGCTGTTGTGGCCTGTAAAACGCTGGCATCGTCCATCATACCCAATCCCTGCAAGGTCCACAATGCATGGATAGCGGCCGGATTAATACCGATCTCGTCCACCGATTTGTCGTTTACCAGCGCAACTAACTGTGGCGCCACATCGCGGTTGTTCCGCTCGATAAGCAGACGCTGGGCAGTAATGCGCCAGAACATATTATTGTTTTTCAGCGCAGCAACCAACTCGGTGGGCCGATCCTTACTCAGCGCCATGGGCGTGTAAGCCGGTGCCTGTTTGTAGCCAACCCGATAGATACGACCGTGGGTGAAATCGCGCAGGGGTGTATCGTAAGCATTTCCCGAGCCATTGGTTGCCCCTTTGGGCGTAGGGTTGTGCTGAATGATGTAGCTATACCAGTCGGCTATCCAAACGGCGCCATCGGGTCCAACTTCAGAAAACACGGGAGCGACCCATTCATCTGCCCCGGCCAGTAAATTAAAGTCATCGACATCGTCGAAGTCAGTGCCCGTTTTCCGCATCCGGTTCTGGTGCACAATATGGCCCGTTGGTTCCGACACAAACGCCACCTCATTCCAGTACTTCCTGGGGAAGGCGCGAGCGGTATAAAAGTTCTGACCCGACGCAGCCGTAAACCCACCAAACACGTCCACCTGCCGTACTTTTTCGGTGATGGGCTTCATGTCTTTATGGGTATCTGTACCGCGGCTACCGTTTTCGCGCAGATGAGCCCCGCCGTGGTAATAGCGGTTCGGTATCGCCATATACCAGCCATGCGAGTTATTAGCTGTGGAGCCAAACACATCGCCGGTTTCGTTAAAACTCATGCCCCAGGTGTTATTCGACGTAGCCGTGATGTATTCCAGCTTTGACCCATCCGGCTTAAACCGGAAAAAGCCCTGACTGAACTTCACACTATCGGCCCCTACTTTACCCTTGAAACCCGAATAGCCAACGCTGCCCCAAATCCAGTTATCGAAACCATAGTGCAGGTTGCTGGGTCCGGCATGGGTATCGTATGTGCCAAAGCCCGTGAAGAGAACCTTTTTCTCATCGGCCTTGCCGTCGCCGTTGGTATCTTTCAGGAACAGCATGTGTGGTGCCTGCGATACATACAAGCCACCATTGCCAAACGCCATCCCCGTTGGAATACTCAGCCCTTCGGCGAAATTGGTAAACTTGTCCGCTTTACCGTCCTTATCGGTGTCTTCGCAAACAACAATGTAATCCGAGCCGCCCTCGGGTTTGCGTTCGTTCGGATAGTCTTTAGTTATCAGTACATACAGCCGCCCGCGTTCGTCCCACGACATAGCGATGGGGTGCATCACATTAGGCTCATGCGCGAACAGATCGAGCGTAAAGTCAGCAGGCACCTGAATGTGCTTCATCGACTCTTCGGGCGATAGTGGCTCCTGCTCAAGCTGCTCACCAGGGCGTTTTTCGTAGTTCGGCAGGTTAGCCGGACGATACGTAAAGGCCTGCGGCTTCAGATCGTCATGCTGCTTTTTTACCTGATCGCCCACGGACCATAAAATACCGCGCTCCAGCAGTTGCTGAAAAGCAGGCTGACTCCAGGTACGCTCGTCGTGACCATAAGCCGTGTAAAAGACCCGGCCTTTTCCGTAGGTCCGCGTCCAGGTGTAGGGCTCTTCCTTAACCCCTGGTTTATCGGAAGCCTGAGCAGGCATAATATCCCGAACGGCCAGCACATTGTTATCGGCTTGCAGATGCGTGTGGAGATACGTTTCATCGTAGGCCTTAAATGACGGTAAACCAGCCGTAATTGGGTTATTGGCCTGCGTGAAGCGTGTCTGAATGGTATCCATCTTGTGCCGCCAGAATTGACCGCCTACCACTTTATCGACGTATTCGGCGGAGTTGCGAAAGCAGTACGACGCGCAATGCACGGGAATGATCCCTTTGCCCGAAGCCACGTAGTCGAGCAACGCCTTTTCCTGCGGTTTGGGGATACTGTCCCAGTTAGCATAGATCAACAACCCGTCGTATTTAGCCAGGTTATCGGCGTTCAGGTCGTCGAGCTTATCGGTATAGGTAATATTGATACCCTTATCACCTAAGGCGGCCATGAGCTGAGGAACCCGCTCAACGGGCTTATGATGGCCGTTATCACCCAAAAAGAGAATCTCCGTCCGACGCGGTCGGCCGTTACCGGGTTTGGCCGCTTCCGAACGACCAGCAGTCTGAGTGGCCGATTGGCGGGCGCACTGGGTAAGTGACATAAGCACCGCCACCATCAACAGAAATTTTACCTGCTTAACTAACATACGGGTAGTTGTTTTCAAAAAGCTGTTTTACACTAGTTGCCACTGGTATCGGCACTTTTGCCGTTCGCCGTCCTGGTACATATCGAGATCTTCGGGCAGATCGATAATTTCGATCAATTTCGCTCCAACGCGTTCGCAGGTTCGGCGCGAAGGCCAATTATCAGGGTCGCAGGTAATCCAAACCTCCGTAAAGCCGTGCTGAATTAGTATCGGCTTCAGTTCGAGGCAGGCATACGCTGCGTAACGCTGCCCCCGAAAGGCTTCATCTACGTTGTAGCCAATGTGTCCGGCATAGAGCAGAACAGCCTTCTGGTTGCTTAGACGAAACCGTATGGCTCCTGTTATCTCCTCAGAACGCTTCTCAACAATACTGTACTGCTCGGTCGGGAAAATACCCTTTTCCTCATTAGCCGGGAACGTATTGGCAAGCTGAAGCAGCACGGGTGATTCGTTCATATTGCTGCGAAATCAGGCACCTGTAACAGCTTACCGCCGTTCATGGCCGATTCGTGCGCCAGAATTCCCACGCTGGTCCAGTTGGCCGATTGAGCGGCATTCGGAAATGGATCGCGGTCCTCAACAATGGCCGACAAAAACTCGTGTACCATGTGCGGATGCGACCCACCGTGCCCGCCCCCCTGCGTAAACGACAAGTGTTGCTGCTCATCGGCATCGTAGACACCTTTGGTCGTAAATCGCTGAATGGGCTCGGGTAGTAATCGGGCGTAATCCGGCACGGTTACTTTCTCGGGAATCTCTGGCTCCGGTTTTTTAGCGGTATGGATTACCGGCTGCTCATGCTCTTCCAATTGCCACTCAAACGACTTCTTATCGCCGTACACCTCGAAACTTTCGCGGTACTGCCGCGCTACGTCAAACAGCGACCGATACACCAGCGCCGACAGAGCACTGTCTTTGAACTTGATGTGAGCCGATTCCACCGCGAAGGGGGAGTTGTGTATCCTGGCCAACTCCTCACGAATGGTACCCGACCCAAAACATGACACGTAATCGGCTTCCAGCCGGAGCAGACCCGCTACCGGGCCAACGCAGTGCGTGGCGTAGTGCATCGGCGGTAAACCCGGCCAGTAATCGGGCCAGCCGTCCATATCCTGCTGGTGGCTGGCTTTCAGAAACTGCACCTTGCCCAGTTCGCCGGTTTCGTACAGCTCTTTAACAAACAGAAACTCACGGCTATACACCACCGTTTCCATCATCATGTACTTTTTTCCGCTTTCCTTGCAGGCCTTCACAATAGCTATGCACTCCTCTACGGTTGTTGCCATGGGAACGGTGCAGGCTACGTGCTTACCTGCCCGCAATGCTTTCAGGCTTTGCTCGGCATGGTTTGGGATTGGCGAGTTAATATGAACAGCATCAACAGCGGGGTCGGCCAGAAGCTCATCGTAGCTGCTATACCGTTTTTCGATCCCAAAGGCGTCACCAATTTGGTTCAGCTTCTCGACATTACGCTGGCAAATGGCGTACATAGTGGCATTTGGATGCCGCTGATAAATCGGAATAAATTCAGCCCCGAAGCCGAGACCTACAATAGCGATGTTGATCATAGAATGAATGAAAGAGCGAATGAGTAAAAACCGGGCTGGCGCTCCAGCGAAGGAATGAAATGGCTATTGGGCGAACGTTTCAACATCTGTTACAGCAATCTTTCGCTCTTTCGTCATTTCACTCGTTAAAAACGCAAGGCCATCAATGGCTAACTGCTCGGGCGACTCGAACATTGGGCGAAAAATATGGGCAGCAGCTGCCATTTCGGGGGGATGCTGCCCAAAAGCTTCAATGGCGATTGGACCGTCGTAGCTAACCTCAGTTAATGTCGCAAAAATTGGATTAAAGTCGATATGACCATGCCCCGGCGTTGATCGGTCATTCTCCGAAATCTGTACGTGAATCAGGTACGGGGCCACCCGGCGGATGGCATCTGCCACGTTTTTCTCTTCTATGTTGGCATGGAACGTATCGAACGCAGCCCGGCAATTTGGATGGTCAACCGCGTCGAGGTAACGAATCAGGTCATCGACGCAGGTAAGCAGATAAATTTCAAACCGGTTCAGGTATTCGATCGCCAGGGTAACGCCCCGTGTCTGCGCATGCTCGGCTACTTCGCGCATACCCGTCACCGACCAGTTCCATTCTTCGGCTGTTGCGGCTTTGCCGGTAAACGTTTTGAATCCTGCGTAAAGCGGGCCCATCAGGATTGTTGCGCCCAGGGCAGCCGTGCAGTCGATTACATGCTTGAGATACTCAACAGCGGCCTGACGCACCCTAGTGTCAGGACTGATTAGGCTGTACTCGGGACTACAGATGGTACACGCCTGAACGCCTAAGCCCAGATCAGCCAGTTGCTGCCCAATCCGTTGCCATTTAGCGGTGTTGGCCGGGTTGATGGATGGTTCGTTGACGGGCACCTCAACAAAGTCAAAACCACCCTGTTTTAACATCTGGAATGTCTCCGAAAGATCTTCGTCCATCGTCACCGTCCAGACGAATAAGTTCATTCCCAGCTTATTCATAGTTTATCACTATTAATTTACACAAATTTAAACCCGATTATACGGGATGTCTCGGCTTTTCTTTACAAATTCCGACTTTATTTTACCTGTCTACCATCCTAATTCAGCTTAATCCGGTCAATAAATAGAAATAATGAAGCAAGCTCTCCGAAAAGACCTTGAACCCGTAGCCTCATCATTCACGGTGAAAACGTTGACGGAACCACATTTTGACCCAAACTGGCATTTCCACCCGCACTACCAATTATTCCTGGTTGAAGAAGGGACGGGAACCCGATTTATTGGCGACTCAATCCGGCCGTTTGCTCCCGGCGATCTTGTCTTTATTGGCCCTAACCTGCCCCACCTCTGGCGCAGTGATCAGGCTTACTTCGACCGGTCATCCGGCTTATCGACCAAAGGCATTGTGGTGTACTTTGCGGAAGATTTTCTGGGTGCTGATTTTTTTAATCAGCAGGAAGTAAAGGCACTGCGGCATTTGCTGACTCACTCGCTGCGTGGCCTGACCTGGGCAAATTCGACCCGCACAGCGGCCGAAACAGCCTTACGGCAACTGGCTCAGCAACCGGTTGGCTTTGGCCGGGTACTCACACTGCTCACGTTACTCAACGACCTAGCTCACACGTCTGATTACCAGTTTATTACCAGTCCGGGTTATACGAACATGGTGAAACCCGCCGAAACCGACCGTATTCAACAGGTGCATGACTACGTGCTGGTTCACTTTACCGACGAAATCAGCCTCGATACCATTGCCGACCTTGTTGGCATGTCTCCACCCGCTTTCTGCCGCTATTTTAAGACGCGGGCCAACAAAACATTCTCCGAATTTGTGGCGGAGGTACGAATTGGTCATGCCTGTAAACTATTGACCAATCAGGCCATGAGTATCACCCAGGTAAGTTATGAGAGTGGCTACCGAACTCTGTCCAACTTTAACCGGCAATTCAAGGAAATTACTGGCCAAACGCCCTCGCATTACGTAAAAACGTATCAGGCATTGTAGGCAAGCCCGGCCTGCTACTCAACTGAGTACTAAAAGGGGATGACAAAAAAAGCGCTGGTCTCCTGAGGAAACCAGCGCTTTTTTAGCTTACATTCTTATACTTTCTACTTAATACGTTGTTGTGGACCGGGCCGTTACCGGCTCTTGAACAAACGATAGCAGATCAGCCGTCAACCGGTCTTTTTCGGTGAAAAACAATCCGTGAGGTGCACCGGCATAAACGATATAGTGCGCGTTGGGTAATAAATTAGCGGTTTGCTCACCCGATGATTCCAGCGGTACGGTTTTATCGTCATCCCCATGAATGATCAACGTGGGTACATTTATGTGCGTCAGGTCCTGTCGAAAATCGGTCATGGCAAATGCTTTGGCACATTCGACAGTAGCTACGGGCGACGCTAAATAAGCCCGGAAGAAATCCCCTTCCAGATGCGCCTGACTAACAGGATGACTCAGCATACTGACCCCATAAAACTGCTTACCGAAGGTCTGTAGAAAATCAGCCCGGTCTTTTTGCATCCCGGCCAGCATATCATCAAATACACTCTGATCAACGCCATTCGGATTATCCTCCGTTTTCAGCAGATAAGGCGTTACGGCACTCACTAACGCAATTTTCGACACCCGCTTTCCCTGATACCGGCTCATGTAACGGGCTACTTCGCCCCCACCCATCGAAAAACCGACAAGAGTTACATTATCCAGATTCAGATGCTCCAGTACGGCACTCAGGTCGTCGGTCAGCGTATCATAGTCGTAGCCACTCCACGGTTTCGAAGATTTACCGAAACCCCGGCGATCGTACGAAATCACCCGAATACCGTGTTTGGGCAGTTCGGACATCTGATAATCCCACATTTCGTGGCTCAATGGCCAGCCGTGAATCAATACAACGGGCTGACCCTGACCCCAATCCTGATAGAATAAATTAACGTCGTTTCCGGCCGCGTCGGTGCCTGCTTTAATGTAGCTCATAACGTGTAGCTTGTTTAGTTAACGGACTACGTTTATTCCCCTATCGGTTGGGCAGTAGTCCATTAACTAACTGGCTTACACTGAAAGTGTTTTCGTGTACGAACACCAATTACGCGTCCGGCTACCGGTCGAGCGCGTCACGAATCTGACGGATTACCTCAGTCGTATCGGAGGGGCGCGCGGCATCGTCGTTGAGGATTTCGCCATCCCGGCTGACGAGCACATAACGTGGGTAAGAATCGACCTCCAGGAACTCGCTTAAACCGCCTTCAAAGCCCGGATTCATCATAAAATGCCGACCCGTAATGTGCAGTTGCTGCACGGTAGCCTTCCATTTGGCAATCAGTTTCGGCGTGTAGCCATTCTCATAGGCGATGTACAGGAAGTCGACTGGTTCGCCTTTCAGCTTTTCTTTCAAGCGGGCCGAGTAGGGCATTTCCTTACGGCAGGGCAGGCACCACGTCCCCCAGAAGTCGATGTAAACCACCCGGCCCTTATGCGCTTTAAGCAACGTATCAAGGCTGGTTATTCGGCTGGGGTTCGCCACAAAGGTGATGCGGTTCTCTACTGGTTTAGTGGTACTGTCCGGGCGCAAAGCGGGTGACTGGGCCTGAGCAGATACGGCCCACAACAGGCCACCAAAGAGTAATGGAATTACGTTTTTCATCAGTACTATCAGAAAGTCAGTTGAGTCGTTACGCCGGTCGGTATATCCAGATAACGCATAAGCCCGGATGAGGTAGTCTGAGCCACCTGCGTGATACTTACCGTCCGAACGCCCTCATTTGGCCGGTTCATCACAAAGTCACGGTCGGGGCTGCCGTTACCCGCTGTCTGGTGAAAGGTAAAGAGATCGTCGGCTGTGTAATGATTATGGGTAGCCTGCAAAAACTGCGTGAACCAGATTTTACGCAGGGCAATAGTACCCGCATCGTAGAGCGTATACGATGACCAGATGTGCGGATTCTGGAAGGTCAGTTCACGTACCCATACCTGCTGCCCCGTCCACCGAATTTCAAACAGGTCACGCTCGCGGCCGTGTGTACCGCTCCCGGCAATAATCAGGGTAAAGGGCTGGATACCGCTGAAGTCGTACCGGTCAGCAAACAGGTATGGGTTATCGTAGTTAAAAACGTCCGGCACAACCAGTCCCCGGCTTATCAAGGGTTGATTCGTTACGGGCGGTTTATCAGTCGGGAAGGCACCGTTTAGCAGGCAAACCAGGTGGGTTGACGAAGCTGCCAGCCAGGTGCCGCCCCCCTGCGGGTCTTTGGGAAAGGTAAGTGACCTCCCGTGTACGGTATACGTCCGGGGCGGAACAGCCGCTGGCCGACTTATGTGTTCGTCGCGGTTGGTCGTCAGTAAAAAACCATCGGCAATGGGAAGCAGCGTTACAACGCACATGGAGGGTTAGCAGCAAAAAGTAAAGAGTGACCAACAACTGTCAGTACCACTCATTAGTTAAATTTGGCATAGTGGTATTTACAGGCAATAACGACCACTGATTCTTCCGTAACTTTATAAACTAACCGGTGTTCGTCAGTAATCCGCCTTGACCAGTAGCCAGACAAATCACCTTTTAAAGGCTCTGGTTTTCCAATACCCTCAAAAGGAGTACGGCGACACTCCTCAATTAGCCTCACTAATCGGCGATATATTGTTTTGTCACCGCCTACTGACCATTCGACAAACTCACTGTACGACTCATCCTCAAAAACTACTTTCCTCATTAGTCAGCCAGTTGACGAACAATAGAATCAAAGTCAACCTCGACCACTTTACCTTCCTCCACATTTTTGATAGCCTTTATCAACCGGTCTTTATTAGCCGGGTCTCTCAGCAAATAATCGGTTTCGTCCTCGGTATCAACCGTAATGGTGACTTGCCCGACAGAAAACATCTGCTTCAATTGATCGATAAATTCTGGCCTCAATTCGTCAACTGTTAAATGATACGTTGCAGTCATAGCTAATCTGTTTCGTTTAAATCTACCAAACTATATAATACTACCAAAAAATCGGAGCGCATTACAGCAACACGCCCTGAAACACTTCGTCTAAGCGCGAAACGGGCCGGATGTCGATGCCAAAATTCTTGACATCCAGCCCTTTCAGGTTGTATTTGGAAACGAATATCTGTTTAAATCCCAGTTTTTCGGCTTCGGCAATGCGGGAATCGATTCGGCTCACGGCCCGGACTTCGCCACCCAGCCCGACCTCCGCGGCAAACGCGGCCGATGGTGGGATAGGCACATCCTCGTAACTCGATACGATGGCGGCACATACGGCCAAGTCAATAGCCGGGTCTTCTACTTTCAGGCCACCTGCCACGTTCAGAAATACGTCCTGCTGCCCCAGCCGGAACCCACCCCGCTTCTCCAGCACGGCCAGCAGCATCTGTAAGCGCTTGGCATCGAAACCCGTGCTGCTGCGCTGGGGCGTACCGTAGTTGGCCACACTCACCAGCGCCTGAATCTCGATCAGCAGGGGGCGGTTCCCTTCCAGCATGGAACCAATAGCAATACCGCTCAGCGCATCATCTCGCTGCGAAATCAGGATTTCAGACGGGTTCGTTACCTGCCGGAGTCCGGTACCCAGCATCTCATAAATACCCAGCTCGGAGGTGCTGCCAAACCGGTTTTTGTTGGTTCGGAGCAGTCTATACGTGGTATGCCGGTCACCCTCGAAGGTTAGCACCGTATCCACCATGTGTTCGAGCACTTTTGGCCCGGCCAGCGACCCATCTTTGGTAATGTGCCCGATCATGAATACCGGTGTACCCGATTCTTTGGCAAACTTCATCAGTTCAGCCGTGCATTCGCGTACCTGCGACACGCTACCCGCCCCCGATTCGATAAGCGACGACTGCATGGTTTGGATGGAGTCGATGATGAGGATTTGCGGCTGTGTATTTTCAATTTGCCGGAAGATACTCTGGGTCGATGTTTCGGTCAGAATCAGGCAGTCGCTCGTAGCGGGTTCCAATCGTTCGGCCCGCATCTTGATCTGCTGTTCGCTCTCTTCGCCCGATACATACAGCACCCGCAGGCCCTGCAAGCCGAGTGCGATTTGCAACATCAGTGTCGATTTTCCAATGCCCGGCTCCCCGCCAATGAGCACCAGCGAACCCGGCACTATGCCCCCGCCCAGCACCCGGTTCAGTTCCCCGTCGGTGGTCAGGATACGGGGCTGCTCTTCATAATTAATGTCGGCAATGGGTTTGGGCCTTGGCGCGGTTTTTGGTCCAGCTGTCGCCGTAGCCCGCCAGCCGCCCGCTGCAGGTTCGTCTTTCTGGACAACTTCTTCAACGAATGTATTCCACTCGCCACACGATGGGCAGCGGCCGAGCCACTTGGGTGCCTGCTGCCCACAGTTCTGGCAGAAATAAGAGGTTTTAATTTTAGCCATGCGTCAGAAAAACGGGGTCAGGGCGTAGATAATTAGTGAGAATGACAGCTGCGGATTAAACCTGTGCTCGGGGTAACAATCCAAAGCGTACAACCGGACGATTTATCCTTGTTCACAAACAACTGACCACTGGAATAACGCCATTCTGTCGAAATTAGTTGAGCCCGAATACCGTCGGGCATGAGGTATCGTTACACAAACAGTCTTTACACAAAACAACCAAACACGTATGAAAAAAGCCTTTCTTTTCCTCGCACTGGCTACTTTACCCGCCGTCTCATTTGCTCAATTCAGTATTGGTGTCAAAGGTGGTGTTAATCTCTCGCAGCTCAGTTTCGGCAATTTCGTTACCACGCGGCTGAATGCCAATGGTTCCCCGGCAGTAAGCGTAAGTGGTCAGACCCTGCGCGACAGCCTGAGTCAAAGTTTTAATTCCAAAACAGGTACGTCGTTTGGCGTTTACGCACGCATTGGGGGCAATCTGTTCGTTCAGCCCGAAGTTCTTTACTCAACAAAAGCCGGGTCGTTTAACATAGTACGAACGGGGCCGGACGGGCAATCAGTTACCGAGACAGTAAACTCGAAGGTGACCAGTTTTGACGTGCCAATTCTACTTGGCATCAAAGGAGGCCCAATTCGGGTTGTTGCCGGGCCTGTTGTTTCGTTCCGGGTTAATAACGATCAGGGGTTCAGCAATGCCCTGAAACAATATACGACCGGCTCTCTCAACGATGCCTGGTCAAAAGCTTACTATGGCTATCAGATTGGTGTCGGACTGGATCTGGGCAGCTTTGGGCTGGATGTCCGGCGTGAGGGCAGCATCTCCGATATTGCGGCCGTTAACCTTGGCCCCGCTGGTAGTGCCCAGGCTTTCAATCAGAAACTTAAATCGTGGCAGGTCACACTGGCACTTAAGATCTTTTAAAAATACAAAGGGGTAAAAGGGAGAGGGTCAGAAAAGGGAGAAAGCAGTTAGCCATTCTCCCTTTTCTGACCCTCTCCCTTTTACCCCTCTAACAAAACAAACCGTTACCATCTATAGATTGTGGCAACGGTTGTTCGGTTATTAACCCACTAAATGAATGGTGTGTATATCGGCGGTTAAAGCTTAGCTAAACAGGTTTTGCTGGTAGCGGTTGAGCCGGTCGGTAATTTCTTTCAGACGTCGGCGCGAAATGGTGACTACCCGGCCATCGGCCATACGTACGATCCGCTCTTTGCTAAAGACACTGTGCTGAACGTAACCGAGGTTAATAATATAAGACTTGTGAACGCGCAGGAACATGCTGTCATCGAGCGACTTTTCAAACTCTTTCAGCGTCTTGGACACTAAATAGCGTTTGCGGTCCCGGGTATAGAGAAAGGTGTAATTCCCTTCGCCCTGTAGGCAGATCACATCGTCAACCGCCACCATGATGGTACGATTGAGATAGGGCAGTGATAAACGATGTTGACCACGCTGATAGCCGGCCGGATACAGAGGGGCTACAGACTGAATAGGCGGAGTGGCAAAACTGGTGGCTTCCATGAGGCTCGGGATAGTTTGATGTGCGTTAAAGACATTACAAAACTACCAGCTACACCGTACCCCATGAAAAAACCATCTGACCAACATGTGCGCAGATTACGCTAAGTTGCTGTTAGTCAGATGGTTTCTTAACCGGTCAATAGAAACTTCGAGTGGATTTACTCGAAAAACAAGTAGAACTACGTAGTGTCTTTCAGGCGCTTCTTACGTCGCCATCCGACCGAAACAACGGAGTTACTACGTATTAGCTCACTACGGCTGGCTGGAAGTCCCGGATGCGGTCCATGAACATCTGCGCCCGACGACGGGAAATCTTGATCTGCTGGCCATCGGCCAGTTCCAGTTCACCTTCTTTTTTGACGTAGAACTTCCGTACGAACTCCAGATTAACAATGCACGATTTGTGTACCCGCACGAACGCCTGTCCATCCAGCAATGTCTCATATTCTTTCAATGTCCGCGAGACGAGCATCTTCGTACCGTCTTTGAGGAAAAAGTTAGTGTAGTTACCCGAGCCTTCGAGACGTACAATTTCATCGACCGATACAGTGCGTTTACGGTCATAGAAAGGGATCAGTAATTTTTGCAAACAAGAGGAAGGGGTACTTTTTTCCACACTTTTGGGGAAAGGCATGGACATTGTGTCGAAGATGGATTCGCTGGGCATCGTGTTCATGATAAATTGAGTAAGGTTAATGTGAAAATCTCTGTTCTGATAATCAACAACTTACAGCTCATTTGCTGCATAGTTACCGGCCAATGGCCAGACGTGCTGTCGACTATATGTTTACAACAATCAGACCTCAAAGTAAACAGCGTCTGATTATCGCATATTTTCATGGGTTAGTGCTGTCCAACAGGCCCGGAATGCCCTCTGCTGGTCATAGTCCTTAACTTTTGGTTATCTTTGTCATTGCTTTTTTAGTACGACTCACTCGCCTTATGCTGGATCAGGTTAACGATATACATCAGGAAATTGAACGGTTCACGGTCACAAACAAAGACCAGTTAGAGCAGTTTCGGCTGCGGTTCATCGGCCGTAAGGGCTTAGTTACCGAACTCTTCGACCATCTCAAAACGGTGGCTCCCGACGAACGCCGGGCGGTAGGGCAGCAACTGAATACGCTGAAGAACCTGGCTCAGGAACGGTTTCAGACACTTACCCAGCAGCTCGACGAGCAGCCGTCGGCGGGCAACGCCCCGGATTTCGACCTTACCCTACCCGGCATTCCCAATCAAATCGGGGCTATTCATCCGCTGTCGGCAGTGCGGCAGCGTATTATTCAGATTTTTGAGCGCATCGGCTTTAATGTTGCCGACGGTCCTGAAATCGAATCAGACTGGTATAATTTCGGGGCACTGAACTTCCCCGAGAATCACCCGGCCCGCGAAATGCAGGATACGTTCTTTATCGAGAAAAAAGGGGTTGACGACGCCCCCCAGGATATGCTCCTGCGGACGCACACCTCCAATGTGCAGATCCGGCTGATGGAGCATAATAGCCGGGGCCAGGCCGGACGACCGCTGCGCTCGATTATGCCGGGTCGGGTGTACCGCAATGAAGCCATTTCGGCGCGGGCGCACTGCCTGTTTCATCAGGTCGAGGGCATTTACATTGACCGCAACGTGGGCTTTAAAGATCTGAAAGACACACTCTACCACTTTGTAAAAGAGATGTTCGATGAAGGGACCCGTATCCGGTTCCGCCCCTCCTATTTCCCCTTTACGGAGCCCAGCGCTGAGATCGACATTTCGTGTCAGATCTGTCACGGATCAGGCTGCAACGTCTGCAAACATACGGGATGGGTGGAGATTGCTGGTTCGGGTATGGTAGACCCCAACGTACTGACTAACTGTGGTATTGACGCCGAGGAGTTTACCGGTTTCGCCTTTGGGATGGGTATCGAACGGATCACGATGCTTAAATATCAGGTAAAAGACTTGCGGCTCTTCACCGAGAACGACGTACGTTTCTTACGGCAGTTTAACTAACTGATTGACTTGTTGAATGATTGAAGTAGGTAGGCTTTCAACACTCTAACGTCACGGAAAGTGTAGTAAAACAAGTCTGCCTGCTTCATTTAATCATTCAGTCACCCAATCATTTAATCCCTCACCTCTTGAACCCCATTTCGCTCTCTGATTTAGCGTTTACGCTCGAATCCGTTATTGACTCTGCCTTCGGTGGTAAAGCGGTCTGGGTAATCGCTGAAACGAGCGATATAAAAAACTACCCCGACCGGCAGTACTGCTTTCTTACGCTGGTGGAACGCGACAGCCGACGGGAAACCACGGCTAAACTCGAAGCGGCCATCTGGCGTAAGAACTACCGCATCATCCGCGATTTTGAGGGGGCTACCGGTGTGGCTTTTGCCCGAAACATTCAGCTATTACTGTTAGTCGCCGTAGCTTATAATCCGGTCTACGGCCTGCGGCTCGAGATCCTGCGCATTGACCCGTCGTACACGCTGGGTAATCTGGAGAAAGAGCGGCAGGGTGTGCTGGATAAACTCGCGCTGGAGTATCCTGATCTGATTTGGGTAGAAGACGGTCAGTATATTACAGCCAACCAGTTGTTGCCCCGTCCGGCGGTATTACAGCGGCTGGCCCTCATTACGGCTCCCAACTCCGATGGCTGGCGGGATTTCCGGCACGAATTAACTCATAATGCATACGGCTATCAGTTTGAGATCGACGAATATCTGACGCAGGTGCAGGGGCAGGGAGCCGAACGGGCCATTGTGGGTCAGTTGCTGCGGATTCAGAGCAACGAACGGCCCTACGATGCGGTTGTCATTGTCAGAGGGGGCGGTTCCCAGCTGGATTTTGGCTCGTTCGACAGCGAAGCGATGGGGCTGGCCGTAGCCGGATTTCCCCTGCCGATTCTGGCGGGTATCGGGCACGAACGCAACGTCAGCATCACCGATCTGCTGTGTCATCAGAGCGTGAAAACGCCGACTAAAGCAGCGGCCTTTCTGATCGACCACAATCGCCAGTTCGAGGAAAGCTTTTTGCGGTTGCAGGACCGGCTGGTATCGGCCTCCCGCGACAGATTGCTGGAAGCCCGGGAGGAGGTAGACCGCGAAACAGACCGGTTTCGATTTGTAACGCAGACATATCTGCGCGACCGCCATACCGAACTGACTGAACTCGCCGTTACGGTACGGCATCTCGATCCAGTTAACGTGCTTCGACGGGGCTATGCGCTGCTTACCCACAATGGCCGGGTTATTACTCACCCCGATCAGTTACAGCCCGGCGATTCGGTACAGGCCCAGCTCGCCGACGGAACAGTCGATGCCGTTGTTAGTGGTGTGGGATTTTCAAACCCCACACAGCTCCAAGAAAGTGTTGGGCCTGAGAACCCCACACCACCACAGACCACAAATCAAAAAATTGTATGACCTATCAGGATGCTTACGACCAACTGGTTGCCACAGTCGATGAAATTGAGAACGACCAGGTACGGGTGGACGAACTACCCGCTAAAATCCGACTGGCAACCGAGCTGATTGGTTTCTGTCAGGAACGCCTGCGGGCGGTGGAAGCCGACTATCAGATGGCGCTCGAACGGATGCCAAAACGCTAAGCCGCTAATTTTGTCGTTGATATGTTTGCCGTAAAGCCAAAAGGTTGCCTAATTTTAGGGCTTAGGTAATATAACAGGCGCAATGGCTACGGCTTTACTGATTGCGTTAAACACCTCCATTGCTGAAGAATCAAGTATGAATTTGTTTGCCCAGTTCGACGAATTACTGAATCCGGAAGTCATATCCAAAATTGCCGTCTACGTTGATGAGCCGGTCGAAAAAACCCGGAAAGCGGTGCAGGGGCTGGTTTACACCGTTGTCGGTGGCCTGATCAAACGCATCACGAGCGAAATCGGCATCAACCAACTGGCCCTGCAAATTCAGCGGGGGCATTATGAAGGGCACCTGGTAGCCAATTTGCCGGGTCTGTTTAAAGACCCTTCGCATGTAAACGCTACCGTCACGGCCGGTAATGATGCCATCAGTCACCTGCTGCCCGCGCTGAAAAGCTCCATTGCCGGTATGATTACCTCGTATGCAGGCATCCGTAACTCGTCGGCCATTTCATTGCTGGGCCTGACAACGGCGCTGGTCCTGGACGAATTAAGCCGACAGATGCGCGACCGTAAACTGGACCCCGACGGCCTGGCGGCTTCGCTCTTCGAGCAGCGCGAACCGCTGTTGAGCGTCGTACCGGAGACGCTGCTCCCCCAATTGACGGAAAAGTTGAGCCTACAGCCCATTTTCAGTGGACTTAGTGCCCCCGCCCGGCGCAACACCGTTGTGGCAGCACCGGGACGGCCAGTTACGGCGAGTGCTGCTGCCCCAACACCCGCTTTTATCAATGATACAACGGATAATAATGAATCGGGTTCGCTGGTAAAATGGGGGTTGGGTGCCTTGGTGGTTGTGGCGCTGGCGGGTGGTTATTACGTCTGGCAGAATAAACAGCAACGGCCCGACACGGCCCAGCAGACCAGTGATGTAGAAGCCCTGCCAACCGACAGCATCAACGCCGATACAGTGGCCCGTTCGCTGTCGGTTCCCCGCGATAGCGTTACCCGGCCGGGGGCAGCGCCCGCAGCTACGCCGACGGTAACGCCACCCGGTACTACATCGGTTGCGGGCGACGGATCACTCAGTGCCCGATTAACCACGTACCTGAGCGACCCGGTGGCACCCAAAGGAAAGCTGTTTCCTCTGTCGACGGTCGCGTTTCAGCCCGGAACCGCTGTGCTGTCTCCTACTGCTGAGGGCACCATTACGGAACTGGTTAACGTCCTGAAAACTCACCCGACCACTCAGATCCGGCTGATCGGCTACGCCAACGATGCTGCGGGTGGCGGGCTGACCAACAAGAGTTTATCGTTCAAGCGCGTTAACATCATTAAACAGCAGCTGGTAAATGCGGGCATTAACTACGTCCGTGTCGATGCCGTGGGCGTTGGTACCGGCGTTACGCCCCCTAAACCCGGCGACTCTACTGCCGTGCGAAAAGCTCCCATGCGAAAAATAGACATGCGCGTAGTGGTCAAGTAATTCGTAGCGACATACCCCAAAAATCAAACCGCCCCACTTTCTAACGAAGGTGGGGCGGTTTGATTTTAATGAACAGACGGTCATCAGGCAAAGGTAGGCTGATTGGCGATCCAGGTGAACTGGTAATCGAGTTCGGGTACTTTCAGGCGGTCAGCCACGCGCCGAAGCCGGGCGGGCAGTGCCATCAGGTAATCACGGGCTTTCTCACCGGCATCGTTCAGGCCGGTGATCTGGTCGATCTTCCAGTCGACGAGCAGGTTCTCCAGAATTTCAACGTAATCCTGAGCCGTGTAAACACCAAGGCGCTGAGCGGCATCAGAGAAGTGCGCGTATGTTTTGCTGACCCCCTCGGCGGTTTCGCGCAGGAAGTGGGCGGGCATCACAATTTTTTTGCGCATCATATCCTCAAACGCCAGCATCATCTCGGATGGATCGACCTCAAAAATGCCCGTCACAAAGGTCTTGTAAGCTTTGGCATGCCGGGCTTCGTCGCCGGCAATAATCCCACAGATTTTTGATAGCTGCGGATTACCGAATGATTTGGCCAGCGTAGCCGTCCGGCGGTGCGAGACGTTGGTTGCCAGTTCCTGAAACGACGTATAGACAAAATTCCGGTACGGGTCTACGCCGGTGCCAATGTCGAACCCTTCGGCAATCAGGTGTTGAGTCGATGTTTCGACGGCCCGCATGTTTACCCGGCCCGATAGGTACAGGAACCGGTTCAGCAGATCGCCGTGGCGGTTTTCTTCGGCGGTCCAGCCGCGCACCCACCGGCTCCAGCCTTTTGGATCACCCTGATTGACACCTTCAACTGTCATTAGCCACGATTCGTACGTAGGCAGGGCTTCTTCGGTGATGGTGTCGCCAATCAGCACAGCCATGTAATCGTACGGCAATTCGCGGGCACTCTCACGCAGTTCACGAATCTCTTCGATAAACGTTTCGCTGGTCGAAACGGGCAACAGATCTGTGGGTTGCCAGTTCGTATCAATCGGCTTGAGAAAGTCCTCAAGAAATTGGTCTATTTTGATCGCGAGGTATTGCATAACCTCAACACGAGACGGGTTCAAAAGCATAGTCAGAGATAGAAAGCTGTTCTGAATTTTGCCGTAATATACGGTTTTTCAGGCTACAAAGTTAGAACAACTGTTGAACACGGATGTTTGGTGGACGGTACAATGAGCGTCAATACAAACAACTTGTTGCCGGGCTTGTTAAACAAACTACCACTATCTAATTACTCGATTATTATGACAACTCAAACTTCAGGCCAGACGGCCCTCATTACAGGAGCCTCAAGTGGCATTGGTCAGGAACTCGCCAAACTCTTCGCTAAAGATGGTTACAATCTCATTCTCGTCGCCCGTAGCGAAGATAAACTAAACCAATTAGCCGACGATTTCAAAACGACTTATGGTCTCGATCAGGTTACGGTAATCGGCAAAGATCTATCCACCGAAAATGCAGCGCAGGAATTATATGATGATGTCAAAAGCAGAGGTTTTACCGTAAACGTACTGGTCAACGACGCGGGTCTGAGCACCTACGGTAAGTTTGCCAATGAAACCGACTGGGAAACTGAAAAGAAGATTATCCACCTCAACACCGTCACTCTGACGCACCTGACCAAACTGTTCTTAAAGGAAATGGTCCAGCGGAATGAGGGCAAGATTTTGAATCTGGCCTCGCTGGTTTCGATCACGCCTAACCCGCTGATGTCGGTGTATGCCGCAACGAAAGCGTATGTTTATAATTTCACGGCTTCGCTGGTTAATGAGTTGAAAGGTACCAACGTGACGGCAACGGCTTTGATGCCAAATGCAACCGATACGGACTTCTTTAATAAAGCCGGTGCACAGGACACTAAGGTAACCGACGAACTGCAGGATGCGGCTATGGTGGCCAAAGATGGTTACGAAGCGCTGATGAAGGGGGCACCTAAAGTGGTACCGGGTGGCATTAAAAACAAAGTATATGAAGTAATGGGCCATGTGGCACCTCAGCAGGCCTCGGCCGGCCTGATGCGGAGCAAGATGGAGCGCAAACCCAGCCCCGAAGAAAAGCAGAAAATAGCCTGGGCGTGGGGTATCGGTATTGCCGCTGTACTGGTAGCCGGTATTGTTGTAGCCGCCATCTTAACCGGTGATGATGACGATGAGGTGGAAGAAGTGTATGACGAAGCCGAAGACGCTTACAAAACCGGCAAGGTCAAGTACAAGACGAAAAGCTTACTGGACAAGGCCCATGATACGTATGACATGGCGAAAGACAGCCTCGGCGACACCGTATCTGAAACCGTCGGCAGCCTGAAAGACACCTTCGACGGGGTTCGTGGCAAGGTTACCCATGGTGCTTCGCAAGTGGCCGACGAAGTTAGCGACCGGGTTAGTGCCGTTAAAGGCAAAGCGACCAGTAGAGCCACTTACGCGGTTCGCGATGCCCGGGACCGATATGACGACGTAGCCGACGACGCGACTGACAAGTGGGAAGCCATCAAAAACATTGTCACCAAAGTTGTGATTAACGCACTGGCGTAAATAAGCATGGTAGTAACCGCCCCCTCCTTTAATCGGTAGGGGGCTCTTTTTTTTATACGTCATGAGAAAACTTAATTTCTGGCAACTTGCCACAGCGGTTTTTGCGGCTGGCAGTATTATCTATACGGCCACATCGAGCAGCCGGGCCCGACAAAAGGGACGGCAACAAAAACTGGCTTCGTCGGAATCTGAATTTGACGTGCCAGTTGAATATCAGAAAGTTTTCGACCAGAATATGATTATCCCGGCAGGCTGGGCGTTTGGTGTGGTCTGGTCAACGGTGTATTCGGGCTTGGGCGCGCTGCTGGTGCATCAGGCACTGCCATCGCAGGAGAATAACCCACGCTATCAGAAAGCTCTGCCCTGGTGGTGGAGCAGTTTTGCGCTCAATGCTGTTTTCGGCCGTTTCTTCAGCGACGATAACAAACGCAGCATCGTTATCTCTGATCTCACAACCAAACTCAATCTGCCGTCGGCACTGGCGCTGCACCAATCCCTGGAGATTGGCAAAACGGAGGTAGCAGGACCAGAAAAGTACCTGCGGATTCCAGTGAGCCTGTATGCCGGCTGGCTTACGGCGGCCACGGTTGTGGGCACACCCGATACTTTGCTGACACTGGGCTGGTGGAGGCCGAACCGGCAACGTGATGTGTTGCTGTCGTCAGGCATTTTGGGCGTTATGGGGCTGCTGGGCTACGGCGTAGCGCGTCGCCTGAACGATCCTTGGTATATGGTACCCTTTGTGGCAGGCTTTAGCGGTATTGCAACGCGGCAATGGCGCAGAGAACCACTTGTGGCCCTAAAGGCAGCGAGTTGGGCCATTATCTACACCGGTTTGCTGGCTTACTGGCTTCCTAAAGGCAAGTTCCGCGACTACGACCAATACGTTATTGATACGACGGCCGATGTGGAGACAATGGATGAGTTAACCGACCACATTTCATACGCCGAGCTGATTGAGCCGGGCGTTGCCCGTCGGCAGATGGACCCTATTGAAGCACAGGGATTAGATTGAGCCCGGACAACTCTACTCCTACTAAAGCCGCCTGATTGGGCGGCTTTTTTTGTTGCCTTCCGGCCTTTCGACAACCCCTGCCACTCTTTATGCAGAACCGCTTGTTTTTCGGTAATTAAATTGGTTGTATTACGTAACTGTTTCGTTAACAATGCCTTCCTAAAACCCGATTTACGTATGGAATCTCAAATAACGGTACCTTTCCGGCCGTCTGTCGATACAGTGGCACGCATTCAGGTCGTGGATGCCTTACGCGGTTTTGCCCTGTTCGGCATTTTATTGGTTCACGTATCCAGTTGGTTCGATGGAGGGCCGCTGCCCAGCTCAGTTTACCAGATCAATTCGCAGGGCGTTGCCAATACGATTATCCAGACCATCATCGGTATTTTTTTCAGCGGTAAATTTTACACTTTCTTCTCGTTCCTGTTCGGACTAAGTTTCGCCCTGATGCTGACCCGGTCGACCGGGTCAGACGGCACCTTTTTCCGGCGGTTCGCCCGGCGGCTGGTCATTCTTGGGGTAATTGGTGGCCTGCACAGTCTGCACTGGCAGGGCGACATCCTGAGCATCTATGCGATACTTGGGTTTGTTATGCTTCTGTTTCGTAAGGCTCCAACCCGATTCACGCTTGCGGTCGCGGTGCTGCTGATTCTAAATTTTCCGATTCGGGTGCGTGATGGTTACAAGGCCTTATTTAGTACACCACCCCCCAAAGCGCAGGCAGATAAAAAACAAAAAACCGATGATGCCCGCGTCGCTGCCAACTACGAGGTAATAAAGCACGGCAGCTACGTGGCTATGCTCGGGGTTAATTTGCGGGAATTCAGAAGTAAAATATACTTTCAGTTCGACAGTGGCCGGATTTACATTACGCTTGGTTTTTTCCTGCTGGGACTCTACGCCGGTCGTCGCCGGTTGTTTCAGAATCTGACTGAGCACCGCGTCTTTTTCCGTCAGGTTACCCGCTACAGCGGTTTTCTGACGCTGGTCATCATCCTGCTCTTTGTAGCTGCTACTGTGCTACTTGGTCCAACTGCTCAGCCATCCAAAGCCATCGACCTTATCTTCTCCGGCCTGTTCGACCTCGGTAACGGAGCGTTAACGGTCTTCTACATCACGGGCCTTACCTTATTGTTCCAACGAGTAAACTGGCAGTGGATCACGTCGCCGTTGGCAGCAGTTGGCAAGATGGCACTGACTAATTATGTGAGTCAGTCGGTAGTTGGCACCCTGCTTTTTTACGGCTACGGGCTAAACCTCCTCGGCGAAGTCAGTATAGCTATAGCGGCCTCTTTCGCCATTCCTATCTTTCTGATTCAGCTATTATTCAGCCAGTGGTGGCTGTCGCGGTTTCAGTATGGTCCGCTCGAATGGCTTTGGCGTTCGCTGACGTACGGCAAAGCGCAGCCAATGCGGATTCAACCGGTCGACGCTCGCTAATACGTCGTTCTAAACTCTTCGCTCGCAACCAGTACATCAGTTCAGATTGAGGCCAACGGTGATACCTACCCAGGGCTTGTTCTGGTAAATCCACAGGTTGCGGTTACTGTCGGTTATTGCTTCAATGCCCAGGGCCAAACCCGCCGAGAAATTGGCGAAGCTGAAGGTGGTGTTCAGCCCGTAGTTGAGCCCCAGTGCCTGATAATCGTCCTGCACCCGGCCGAGCGTACTGAACGATGTGATTGTGGCCGGAGCGAAACACAGAAAGCCGCCCAGCCCTACGCTGAACGTCGATATTTCGGACCGCTGGTTGTGCCGGAAATACACCGTTCGGTACCGGCCCAGGTCGTACCGTTCGCCAATGTAAACCCCTACATTTAGTTTGTCTTCTAATTGACCAGGCTGGTTGGCAGTTTTGAATCGGTATTTAAAAGGAAGCGTAAACAGGTCGATGTCGATAGCGGTAGTCTGGTAGCGGAACCACGGACTCTTCTCCTCAATTTTATTCAGTACCGGATTGTAATGCAGGAAAAAAACGGCCAGCGAATCTGACTGATCGATGGTATGCGGGTCGCCATCGGGGGGCGGCAGGGTTTCGGACAGCAGCTCGGCAAAGAGTGTATCGCCCCGTTCGTACAGCGCGGCCTTGATCCGTTGCGTCAGGATTTTTGTTTTGACGCCCCCTTTCTTCGTATACGAATACATCTCCTGGTGACGAGGGATCTGAAACACCTGATTAAGCGCCGTGGTATCGTTGCGTTGTCGGATGCTGGCGCAGGATGTAGCCATGAACAGGATAAGCAGGTAAAGGATATTTTTCATCGTTGGGTTGCGGTTTTTATCACAACCTAAATATGGTTCAACTGGCTATATCGGTTTAGCAAATAGCCCTCATTATACAGCAAGCCACTACCCATAACCAAACATCATTAATCAATATATTATTCCTCACAATGACTATTATTTAGAATAAATAATACATTAATCAGTTTTTATCAATAGCAAATTTTATTAATTTGACTACTAACAAAATAATACTTAAATCAGGAGAATTGTATTTTCCTTTTTGTGTTAAACCAACTTGCTATGCTTAAACAACTCCTTTCGCGTTTACGGCAACCCTCTTTGTTAATCCTATGGGTAATTAGCGCTGCCTGCTGTTCGGCCTGGGGCCAAAAAGTGGATATACCCCAACTTAATCAGCTTAAATACCGGCATATCGGTCCCGTTGGCAATCGGATCTCAACGGTAACCGGCGTAGCAGGGGACCCACTGGTTTATTTTGTCGGAGCAGCATCGGGTGGCATCTGGAAGACAATTGATGGCGGCCTTGTCTGGAAACCCGTATTTGATGACAAACCGGTGAACTCTATCGGCTCTATAACCGTGGCTCCATCCGACCCTCAAATTGTGTGGGCGGGCACGGGCGAGCCGCACATCCGCTCGAACGTTTCTGTCGGCGATGGCGTCTGGAAATCTGTCGATGGCGGCACTACCTGGCAACACATGGGCCTGACCCTAACGGGTCGGATCAGTCGTATGATTGTCAACCCCAGCAACCCGGATATTGTGTATGCCGCATCGCAGGGGCATGGCTATAGTCCTCAGAAAGAGCGGGGCGTTTATCGTACCATGGATGGCGGCAAGACCTGGACGCAGGTACTATTCGTGAACGACAGTACCGGTGCCTCCGATCTGGTCATGGACCCCACCAACCCGCGTATTCTTTTTGCGGGCATGTGGCAGTTGGATATTAAAACCTGGGGTCGCCAGAGTGGAGGCAAAGGGAGTGGCATCTACATGTCGCGCGATGGCGGCACCACCTGGAAACGGCTGTCAGGCAATGGGTTACCTAAACTACCTGTTGGTAAGATTGCGCTGTCCATGTCGAAAGCCGATCCTAAAAAAGTATACGCCCTTATCGAAACCGGCGACGGGGTGCCGTCACCAGGCATGAAGGAAGCCGAAACAGGAGAGCTTTGGCGGTCGGACGATGGCGGGGAGAACTGGGCACTGGTGAGTTATGATCAGACGCTGGGAAGCCGGGGCGCTTATTATACGCGCTGTAAAGCATCACCCGATAACGCCGACGAGCTCTACGTCATGGCCGAAGCCTATAATGTCTCAAAAGACGGTGGCCGGATGTTCCAGAAAGCCGCCGGTGCCAGCATCCCCAACTGGGACCATCACGAATTATGGATTGATCCGACGGATGCCAACCGGCACGCCGTAGCGGGGGATGGTGGCGTTTCGATCTCTCACAATCGGGGAAAGACCTGGTTTCGGATTCAATTGCCAGTGGCGCAATTATACCACGTGACTGTTGACAACAAAATTCCGTATAACGTATATGCCAACCGGCAGGATGGTCCCTCCTCCCGGCTACCCAGTCGTTACAACGGAACTGATTTTCATTTCAGCGGCATTCCGCGGGGTGAGTGGCTCGACGTTGGCGGTGGAGAGAGCGGATTTGCCACGCCCGATCCGGTCGATCCCAGCATTATCTGGTCGAGTGCCTCTGGTTCAGGAGCGGGTGGTGGCATCGTTGTCCGGTTTAATGAGAAGAACCGGCAATTCAGACAGGTAGAGGTATGGCCGGAAGCTACGTTTGGCTCGCCTGCCAAAGATGTGAAGTACCGTTTCCAGTGGACTTTTCCGTTGCTGATCTCTCCCCATGATCGCAACACGGTTTATGTGACCAGCCAGAATGTTCACAGAAAGACTAATGGCGGCCAGAGTTGGGAGATCGTCAGCCCTGACCTAACGCTCAACGATAAAAGTAAACAAGGTATTTCGGGTGGACTTACCCCCGACAATATTGGTGTAGAATACGGTTGTGTCATTTATGCATTCGATGAATCGCCTGTTCAGAAGGGCGTGCTGTGGGCTGGTAGCAATGACGGCCTGGTTCATGTCAGCGTTGATGGGGGCGCTAAATGGCAAAATGTGACGGCCAATATCAAAGGCTTACCGCCCCTGGGTACCATACGTAACATTGATGCCTCAAAATGGAAAGCTGGTAAAGCCTACCTCACCATCGACTTTCACCAGCTTGGCAACTTTGAGTCGTATGTGTACAAGACCGAGGATTTTGGTAAAACCTGGACGAAAATTATAGAGGGTATTCCGCAGACGACTCTAAGTTATGCCTGCAACGTTCGGGAAGACCCAACCAAGCCCGGTCTGCTCTATCTGGGTACGGAAAACGCCCTATACGTTTCGTTCAACGATGGCGCTCACTGGCAATCACTTATGACCAATCTGCCGTCCTCGCCTATGTACTGGCTGGCCATACAGGAAAACTTCAATGATCTGGTCATTGGTACGTATGGTCGGGGCATCTGGATACTGGACGACATTACCCCCCTGCAACAACTGACACCCGAGATTACCGCATCGGCGGCTCACCTGTTTGCTCCGAGACCAGCCTACCGGTTCAGACCCATCACGTCGCCCTACTCTATGTTCGATGATCCGTCAGCGGGCGAAAATCCACCCGTTGGCGCACCCATCAACTATTGGTTGTCTACTGAAGCAACGGACAGCCTGACCATTACCATCACTGATGCCAGTAAGGTACCCATTCGTCAACTGCACCATAAGGGCAAAGCAGGTGTTAACCGGCTCTGGTGGGATTTGCGGGAAGACCCATCTACGGCCATTATCGCTCGCAACAAACCCATTAATGCGCACTGGGTTAGCTTAGGCGACAAACGGGCCATACCCGCACCGGCGGTTCCGCGCGGGCTGACTCCATTAGTAAAGCCGGGGACATACATCGTTATTATAAAGGTTGGGGACAAGGAGTACAGCCAGCCACTCAAAGTGATTAAAGATCCCAACTCCGATGGATCTGAAGCGGATATTACAGCCCAGTATGAATTGGTATCGACCATCAAAAAGGATCTCAATTCGGTCGCTGGCCAAGTCAATCAGTTGGAGTGGGTACGTCGGCAGCTGGCTGACATGAAGGAGATGATTGCCGACCGCAAAGAAACGGATGACGCGAGTAAAGCCATCGACAGCTTAGCTGCGAAATTAACTGGCGTAGAAGAAACCTTCGTTCAGTTGAAGATGCCGAGTGGTATTCGATGGAATGCCCAAACAACCGAGAAATTACTGTATCTGGCATCAGCCGTCGAAACGGCCGACTTTCCACCCGCCCAGCAACATATGGACGTGTACAAGGTATTAAAACAACGCCTTCAGGAAAGCCAGGCCAGAGCGAAGCAACTCATGGAGACTGAATTGCCTGTTTTTATGGACCGATTGAAGAAGTATAATGTCAATTCGCCCATTGTACTTAAAACGAATTAAGCGTTTAGGCTGGGGTTGTAGTTTCCATCGATTGAACGAGGTTGATAAGGCAGCAAAAAGGAAGTCCCTTTTTACTGCCTTATTTATTGTCAAGTAGTGCAGTGAAAATACATTAGAGTATTTTTTGTCATGCTGACGGAGGAAGCATCTTAGAGAATTGACCGCTAAGATGCTTCCTCCGTCAGCATGACAAAAAACCGGTCCGCGTAATAATCTAAACTAATTCTGCCAACCTACTTATACAGTTGATAGCGATCTAAAGAAGAGTCACAAATGCGCTTTTCATTATCTTCAAGCGAGTGTACAGGTAAGTCATTTTGTCGTAAAAACCGCTCTTTTTGCCCAATTTTCCGCCAAAATGTCTGCAAAACAGCAGTGGCCCGTGGTTTGTTAGTAATCGTGTATAATCAGTAGTAAACTGAAACATTACCCCAACCATGAACCTTAACACATACACCATAAAGGCACAGGAAATCATTCAGCAGGCGGCCCAGATTGCGCAGGGCAATAGCCAGCAGACGGTTGAAACCGGTCACGTTCTGAAAGCAATTCTGGACGAAGACCCAAATACCGTTGGCTTCCTGGCCAAACACTCAGGCGTCGACACCAGCCGCCTGACAATGGCCCTGGATGCTATTGTGAACGGTTACCCAAAAGTTTCGGTAGCTGGTGGCGATCAGACCAATATTTATCTGGGCAACGAATTAAACGCGGCTCTGCAACGGGCGGCTAGTACCATGAAAGAGTTCGGCGATGAGTACGTCAGCGTCGAGCTAATGCTGCTGGGACTGATCGGCGGGAAAGATACCATCGCAACCTTACTCAAAGATGTCGGGTTTAGCGAAAAGAAAATAAAGGAAGCGATCAAAGAACTACGAGGTAAAGACAACGCTGTGAAAGATCAAAACGCAGAAGCGAAATACCGGTCGCTGGAACGGTATAGCAAGAACCTGAATGAAATGGCCCGCGCGGGTAAGATTGATCCCGTGATTGGCCGTGATGAAGAAATACGGCGGGTACTCCAGATTTTGAGCCGCCGGACCAAGAATAACCCTATTCTGCTGGGCGAACCGGGCGTTGGTAAAACCGCCATTGTCGAAGGCCTGGCGCAGCGGATTGTACAGGGTGACGTGCCCGAAAACCTGAAGTCGAAGATCATCGTATCCCTCGATATGGGTTTGCTCGTAGCCGGTGCCAAGTACAAAGGGGAGTTTGAAGAACGCCTGAAAGCGGTTATCAAGGAAGTAACTGACGCTGAAGGGGAAATTATCCTGTTCATCGACGAAATTCATACGCTCATCGGGGCGGGAGGTGGCGAAGGCGCGATGGACGCGGCTAACCTGCTGAAACCGGCTTTGGCCCGTGGTGAACTCCACGCCATTGGTGCCACTACCCTCAAAGAGTATCAGAAATACATCGAGAAAGATAAAGCGCTCGAACGCCGGTTCCAGTCGGTGCTGGTCGATGAGCCGGACGTGCCGGATGCCATCTCGATCCTGCGCGGTATCAAAGATAAATACGAACTGCACCACGGCGTCCGCATTCAGGACGACGCGGTCATTGCCGCCGTTGAACTCTCGAACCGGTACATTTCAGACCGTTTCCTGCCCGACAAGGCTATTGACCTGATGGACGAGGCAGCGGCCAAAATGCGGCTCGAAATCGACTCCGTTCCCGAAGAACTCGACGAGTTGAACCGCCGGATTATGCAACTGGAGATTGAGCGCGAAGCCATCCGCCGGGAAGAGAACCGCGAGAAAGAAACCGTACTCAGCCGTCAGCTTGCCGATCTCAACGAGCAGCGAGACGACCTGCGGGCCAAGTGGCAGAACGAGAAATCGGCGCTGGATTCGATTCGGGCCGAAAAGGAGAAGATCGACCAGTATAAAATCGAAGCCGAGCAGGCTGAACGCGCCGGTGATTATGGCCGGGTAGCGGAGTTGCGCTACGGTAAAATTCTGGAAAGCGAAAACAAGCTGAAAGAACTGCAAAGCCAGAGCAAAGACAGCCAGGGTGACAAAGGAATGTTACAGGAGGAAGTGACCGCCGACGACATTGCCGAAGTTGTCGCTAAATGGACTGGTATTCCGGTTAGCCGGATGATGCAGTCGGAGCGCGAAAAACTGTTGCACCTCGAAGCGGAGTTAGGCAAGCGTGTCGCCGGTCAGGAAGAAGCCATCGAGGTGGTGGCCGATGCCGTTCGTCGGAGCCGCGCCGGGATGCAGGACCCCAAACGGCCAATTGGCTCGTTTATCTTCCTCGGCACCACCGGCGTTGGCAAAACTGAATTAGCGAAGGCACTGGCTGATTACCTGTTTAACGACGATAATGCGCTGGTCCGGATTGATATGTCGGAGTATCAGGAACGCCATGCCGTAAGCCGACTCATTGGTGCTCCTCCGGGCTATGTGGGTTACGACGAAGGCGGTCAGTTGACCGAAGCCGTGCGCCGGAAACCCTACAGCGTCATTCTGCTGGACGAGATCGAGAAAGCGCACCCCGACGTGTTTAATATCCTGCTGCAGGTGCTGGACGATGGTCGCCTGACGGACAACAAAGGGCGGGTAGCGAACTTCAAGAATACGATCATCATCATGACCTCGAACATCGGCTCGCATATCATCCGTGAGCGGTTTGCTGAGATTACCAAAAACAACCGCGACCAGGTGATTGAGGACACGAAGGATGAAGTGTTTGAGTTATTGAAGCAAACGCTCCGGCCTGAGTTTCTGAACCGGATTGATGAGATTGTGATGTTCCAGCCGCTGACCCGCACCGAGATTCGCAAAATTGTCGGTATTCAGTTCAAGCAAATTCAACAGCGGTTACACGATCAGGGCATCACGCTCGAAGCCGACTCCGAAGTGCTCGACTTCATTGGCGACGAAGGGTTCGATCCACAGTTCGGTGCCCGTCCCTTGAAGCGCGTCTTGCAGCGTCGCATCCTTAACGCCCTCTCAAAAGAGATCCTGTCGGGCCGGATTCAGAAAGACGCCGTAGTTGGCATGATGATGAACGAGGACGAAACCGGTGCCAAAGACATCATCTTCTACAACTTAGACAAGATGGTGCCAGTGCTGGAGTAAATAGGCCATAACACGTTACGTGTGCAAACGCCCGGCTGCCGTAATGGTAGCCGGGCGTTTTTGGTTATCAGGCAGTGCTGGCGTAACTTGATTAAAAATACAAGCCATGCAAACATTCGTTGTTGAGGTACTGAACGAGAAAGCCGTACCCCTGTTGCGCGACCTCGAAAATCTGGATATTATTCGACTGATTCCGCAAGGTCAACAACCGGAGGAACAGCCGGGGCCAACGCTATCTGAGCAGTTTCGTGGCAGCATTTCCAAAGACCTTGCCGCTGATCTCCATCGTCAGCTTACCGAAATGCGGAACGAATGGAAATGAACTATTTAATTGACTCAAACGCGCTGATCGATTATTTAGGGAATAGATGCCATCCAATGACTTAGGTTTTCAAGAAAAGACAGTTCACCTATGAAGGTTACCATTGAAATCACCGACCCATCTGACTGGCAGAAGCTGACTAAGCTTCTGCGTGAATTAAACATCAAGGTTGCGGATGTAATTCAACCGCCTACCGACCACCCAAATGATTCGGCTATATCATTGAAACGTGGTTCTGGTCGACACCTCATTTCACACATGGCCGATGACTTCACGGCTCCTCTAACGGACTTTAACGAATACATGTAAACCGTGGATATCCTGTTAGACACTCATATCTTACTTTGGCATTTGACGGACAATCCCCGGTTAAGCATGCAACAGAGCGCAATCATTGAAGATCGTGCGAATCGTTTGTTCTTCAGCTATGCGAGCCTTTGGGAAATAGCTATTAAAACGAGTATTGGTAAATTAACTATCCATAAACCAATTGAACAATTAGTACCGATTGAAGTCACTTTACTCTCGATCAATTTACCGCACATTCAACAGGTACAACTATTACCCTTCCATCACCGTGACCCGTTTGACCGACTATTAATTGCGCAGGCTATTACTAATAACTTATCGGTAATGACTGATGACGGCAATTTCAAGAAGTACAATGTTCCACTCATGGAATAATGGCTACCTGAATCAATCCATCGACTCCACCGTCGCTGAATTGAAATCCGAATTCACAGTAATGGTGGTGTATATCTCATAGTAAGAACCCTTACATTTCGCGCCAATACAAAAATCCCCAACAGAATCCAGCACTACTCTGACGCTTGTTGGGCACAACTCATTTTACAACCAATACGCAGAGTCTAATCTTCACGGCCTTCTTTGCGGTTGGCATCCGCCATGCGTACGATCTTCGGGGTGAACGTCGCCAGCACTGACACGAGATCACGCTGGGCATCGATGACGGTGTCGATGTTTTTGTACACCATCGGTGCTTCATCCAGATCGCCACCCACGAGCTGAATACCCGCTTCGGTCAGGGCCTTGTTCCACTGCGAGCGCGTCAGGGTATTGAACGCCTGTGTCCGCGACATTAGCCGCCCGGCCCCGTGCGACGCGGAATTGATCGACTCGGCATTACCCCGGCCCTGTACCACAAAACCCGGCTGCGTCATAGAACCCGGAATGATACCCAATACTCCCAAGCCTGCCGGGGTAGCACCTTTGCGGTGAACAATCACCTCTCGGCCGTCGGCCAGTTGTTCTTTCCAGGCGAAGTTATGGTGATTCTCGACCATCACTATCGGCTGCTCCCGCAAGGCCCGGGCCATCTTCCGGTGAATCTCGTGGTGGTTGGCCGACGCATAGTCACCGGCCAGATTCATGGCGATCCAGTACGATTGACCTTCTTCGGTGTTCAGATCGAGCCACGCCAGATGAGCCGCCTGCTTAGGTAATTTGGTTTTCTGCATGGCCAGTTTGGAATAGTAATTAGCCACGGAACCACCAAATCCGCGCGAGCCGGAATGCGACAACAAGGCCAGATACGAACCCGGCGGCAGGTTCAATGCGTCGTTCTCCGACGGGTCGTCGTGCGTGTGTACGTCAATAATGCCCCACTCCACAAAGTGGTTACCCGTGCCAGAGCTACCCAGTTGGCGGTAGGCTTTGTCTTTTAGGTCACGAATCACTTTGGTGGCCTGCCATTCGGGCAGATCCATCACGCTCTCGTCCATCTTCTCCCGGGTTTCACCTCCCATGCCAAACTTGGTTTGCTCCACCAGTGCCTTTTTCAATAGATGCGGTTCACTGGTTAAAAAAGCGGGTGGCAGATCGAATACAGACAGGCACATGCGGCAGGCAATGTCAACACCGACGGCAAATGGAATAACGGTATTAGCCTCCGTTGCCAGTACCCCGCCAATGGGAAGCCCATACCCCTGGTGAGCATCAGGCATGAGGGCACCCGCCAGCGCAACCGGCAATGTAGCCGCCGTTTCCATCTGTTTCAGCGCCCCTTCTTCAATCTGGTCGCGACCAAACACGGCGTAGGGTAACGGACCCGTGCGCAGATCGACGGTTTGCTCAACTTGTTTTTCTATATTGGACAATACGTACGGAGCCTGCTCGACCGGTAGATACCCCGCGCCAGCTTCGCTAAGCGGCACCGAAATGCCCTGCTTATTCAGTTCATAAATGGCCTGCGCCAGATTAGTCACTTTGTTTTTGGAGTAGGCGTATTTTTTGGGATTCTGAAGCATCTGCGCCAGTAAGCCCAATACCTTCTCCTTTGGGTAGTTGGCGCGTTGTACCAGTCCATTGGCGACGCGCAAAAAACGGTCGTGCAACGGATCGGGAATCGGGCCTAACGCTAAAATATCATCAAGTGAAATTGAGGTTTCCATTGGTTTATCTAATTGTCTATTCTGCTGATTATGCCAGTCGGCCAGCGCCCACTTAACAGAATACGCTGGCGTCGGCCAACCGGCTTAATCAATCTTACAAAAATCAGTATTCGGTGCTGTCAACTACCACGCACCCTCGCCCGAACGAAAAGCTGCTTCAACTGATCGACCATCGAGCCATCGTTGGACACGGAAATAGAGCTGATTTTGTCCGCAATTTTTTCTACGTATTCCATCTCCTTCAATTTCCAGAGCATCTCGTTGTCTTCCATCAGTTTGGCCGTGTTCAGCAGGCTGCGCGTCGACGCTGTTTCTTCCCGGCGCATGATGCTATTGGCCTGCGCTTTCTTTTCGGCCATCAGTACCTGGTTCATGATGTCGCGCATGTCGCCCGGCAGAATGACATCGCGCACCCCGCCCGTACGCAGTTCGACGCCCAATTGAGCCGACTTTGTCGCTGTAGACGCCACAACGTAGGTAGCCAACTCTCCTTTTTTATCCAGCAACTCGTCCAGCGTCAGCCCGCCGATATATTCCCGCAGCGCCAGTTGCACGGCCACGTACAACTGCTTGTCGTAGTCCTTATTATCAACCAGTGCCTTGATGATGTCCTGCACCTGATACTGCACGTAAAAACTTAACCGCAGCGACGCTTTGTCTTTGGTCAGAATCTCCTGCCCCGCTATTTCAATCTGCTGCTGACGCATATCGGCCTTCAGGACGTGGATTGGTGTCGTATTTTTCCACCAGTAATACGTACCGGCTGTCAGCACCCGGTCGAATTTCCAGTCGATAAACAGTACCCCTTGCTCATGAGCTTCTACAGTGTAGGTACGCACAAAGGCACCCAGGGGCTGCGGCATCAAGGCGGCCAGATTGATGCTGGCCGGAATATCGAGTTGGCTTACATCCACTTTCACGTAGTAGTAGGGGGCAACTCCACTTCGGCGCGCCGATTTCCAGTAAGCCCAGCGCCCTTTAGTCAGAATGGTTTTGAAAAGGCCGTTCGTTTCGTCGACACGTTCGTATTGCAACGCGATTTCATTGTCCATCACCTCAACCACGTCGAGCGCAGCGGCCACTTCGGGGTACTCCAAAAGGAGAGCCAGATCGCAGGGGGGATTCTGAAACCGCTCGCCCTGATTATAGACGTAAACGGTTTCGGTGGCCCATAACCAGTGGCTGCCTTCAGTCAGCATTTTCTGGTAGCCGCCATGTTTAAAAACTAACCCGATTTGATGGGCCAGGATGCGCACAGTTTTCATTCGTGTATGTATTAAGTGAACGGGTAATGCTTACTTCATCAGCCCGAAGCTCCCCTGATTGCTAAAGCGGAAGCCTGTTTGGCGCTTGTTTTGGTACACTGCTTCTGGCCGCAAGCAAGCGGGCGGAAAGCGGGTGGTTGCTACTGCTTCCGCCCATTCCCTGCCCGCGTATGGCTCCGGTCAGTTACAATGTACATCCCACAATAGCGGTACAGACCTACTGGCTCCAGCTACTCAGGTCGCCGGGGCGACTGCTGCATCTGGGTACACCCAGGACACAACCGGATAGCTTCTGACTGATAATTAACTACGGTGACCTGTTTTAGAAGCGGTCAGCTTCCCAACCAACGGATCAACTTGTTTAGAGTTGATAGCAGGATTCGAACCTGCATTTTCCTGTTGCTCTACCAAATTGAGCTACCCTGCCGAAACAGAGGGAGGACTTGAACCTCCAACCCACAGATCGAGACAGAAGCAATCCATGACCAACAGTATACCCGAAGCCAGCGGCTGCGAACACTATGGGGCTATGTAGAAACCCGCATCTGGTTTGGCCATCGATACTCCTATCGTCACAAAGGTTAGCGGCTACTGCGCAGTGTTTTTGCGTAGTTTAAATTATTTTCTCTTTTTTCCTGAAAAATTTGATTTCCAGATGCCTGCCAACCGAAACGCCCTGATTCGCTACAAAACGCTGGACGCCTGCCTGCGGAACCGGCAGCGTAAATGGACTCTCGATGACCTGATCGAAAAAGTGTCGGAAGCTCTTTACGAATACGAAGGACTGGATAAGGGCGTCAGTCGGCGGACGGTACAGGCTGACCTTCAGTTGATGCGCAGTGACAAGCTGGGGTATCTGGCACCCATTATTGTTGTCGATAAAAAGCACTACACCTACGACGATCCGACCTACAGCATCACTAATATCCCTCTGTCGGATGGTGATTTATCGCGGATGAACGAAGCGGTGGAGGTGCTCAAGCAATTCCGGGGGTTTTCACACTTTACGGCACTAAACGAAGTGGTTCAGAAACTCGAAGACCATGTGTACTCGACAGCGCAGAAGTCAGCGCCGGTCATTGATTTCGAGAAGAACGAGAATCTGAAAGGACTACACTTTCTCGATTATTTGTATCAGGCTATTATTCAGAAACGAGTATTGCTGATCCAGTACCAGTCGTTCTCGGCCCGGCTTCCGCAAACATTCATCTTCCATATCTGGTGGCTGAAAGAATTTAAAAACCGCTGGTTTGCCGTGGGCAAGCGTGATGGAAAAGGCCACCTTTTTAACCTGGCGCTGGACCGGATTATTTCCATTGACACCGCTGCGGATAAGGAATATGCAGAGAATCAGCACCTGGACCCGGAGGTATATTACCGCGATGTTGTTGGTGTAACCGTCAGCGCGAACCTACGGCCTGCGCGGGTAAGGCTTTTTGTGACAACCCGGCATGCGCCCTACGTGGAAACGAAACCGCTTCATCATTCGCAGCAGGTTGTAGAGCGGACGCCCGAAGGCATTACTATTGAGCTACAGGTGCAGTTGAATTTCGAGCTGGAGAAAGAGATTCTGGGCTTTGGCGATGGCCTGTATGTACTTGAGCCGGAGAAGCTTCGCAAGAATATTCAATATCGCCTGCGGGCGGGTCTGGCGCTGTACACGAGTCCAAAGCAACAGGATAGTACAGACAGCGAAATCATCAACCGTTTTAACGAATCTCAACGCGATTTATAGTCGGCCTGTATGCCTTCGTAGAGCCAGTTGGCCAGGGCCTGCCGGTTGTCGGGAATGACGAAGCGACGCTGATCCTTATCGTTCTGGATGTTGCCCAACTCGATAAACACCGTGGGTGGCGCAGTGTTTTTAACGACGTAGAGGGTGTTACGAGTCGAGACGTTACCTAAGTAGGCCCGCGTTGGCTGCGACCGTTTGTAGCTGGCCGTAAAACTGCGGTGAATTTGCTTAGCCAGTTTTTTGCCAGCCGCGCTGCTGCTGTTGTGATAAAAGAAAACATCAATCGTCTGCCCAATACTCCGGCTATCGACATGAATCACGATTGACCGCTGGTAGCCGCCTTTGTGTCGTGCGTATAGGTTATTAACCGCCATAGTCCCCTGCTTGAGCCGGGCCAACTGGTTAAGCGGAATGCGCTGATGCGGATAGGCCACTTCATCGTAGTCAAGACCCAGTACTCCGGCATCACGAATACCATCATTAGGGTCCTGCACAATCATATACACCGTAGCGCCATGTTCCATCAGCACCCGAGCCAGCCGGATCGTCACGTCGTAAGCGTATTCGTCTTCGGGCAGCAAGTACGTACCCGACCGACCAATAGCGCCGGGGTCCGGCCCACCGTGCCCGGACGAGAGATACAGCGTACAGCCGCTGAGTTGCTGATCGGTAACGGCAACCCGGGCATATCGGGAGCCAAACAGCGGTACAGTTAGCAGTAATGGCGCTTTTTTCGCCTGAGGAGTAGTCTTCGCCACGGTTGCTTTCGCTGATTTCCGTTTGATCGAGCTGGCTTTTTTGACAGACTGACGATGAGGTTTACGCCTGGGGACACGGGCGGATGGTTTGCGCCTGGGCTTGCCGACGGTAACTCGCTGCGCACTGTTCCTGAAACCAGTATGGTCTTCGGCTACCAACGTGTGGCAAAAGCTGGCAACGGGAAAAAACAGGCAGATAAGCAGCAGGGCCGGGATAAAAAAACGGCTTCGCTGCTTTGGCAATAGATACATCATAACTGAAAAACGCGTAGTTGGGGTCTATTGATCAAGGCAAACCCGGCACCTGATCAAACGGCATACCAAGGCGCAAAGGTTAGAGCAGCTTATTTGTAAACCAACAGGGCAAGGGCCATTCAGGTTAGCGCATTTCAGGAATTACCATGACTGGTAGAACTCCACGAATTGTCAGATTATTGACCGGATGAAATGCACAGGGCCGGATAACGCTTGTCATCCGGCCCTGTGTACTACGAACAGCGTACTTACTGCAAATCCGCATCCTCGCGGCTATTGAACGTATCCCCCTGCTTAATATCGCCGGTTTTAAAGCCTTTTGTGAACCAGTAGACACGCTGTTTCGAGGAGCCGTGCGTAAAGGCGTCGCGCACGACCCGCCCCTGCGTCTCCTGCTGAATCCGGTCGTCGCCGATGGCGGTGGCGGCCGTGAGGGCTTCATCAATGTCACCCGCTTCGATGAAATTTTTATTTTGCTGCTGGGCGTAATGCGCCCACACACCCGCCAGAAAATCGGCCTGTAGCTCAAGCCGCACCGACAGGCGGTTATTTTCTACCTCGCTCATCTGACTGCGGGCTTCGTCTATTTTATCCATGATGCCGAGTTGCTTCTGCACATGGTGGCCAATTTCATGAGCAACCACATAGGCCATCGCAAAATCGCCGGGTGCTTTGAAGCGGTCAGCCAGTTCATCATAAAAAGACAGGTCGATGTACACCTTCTGATCAGCCGGGCAATAGAATGGGCCGGAGGCTTCGGAGGCCGTACCGCACCCCGATTGGGTAGCCTGCCGAAACATAACCAGCGTTGGGTCAGGATACTGACTGCCCTGCTCGGCAAATAATTTGGTCCAGACATCTTCGGTACTGGCCAAAACGACACGGGTGAATTTAGCCGCCTGATCGTCGGGCTGCGGACCAACGGGGGCCTGCGCCGATGATTGCGTATCCGTTGTCTGCTGATTCAGCAGATCGGATGGATTGCCACCCAGAAACATATAAATCAACGCGATTACTACGCTGCCGATGCCACCACCGACCAGCAGGCCGCCCCCACCACCGCCACCCCGGCGGTCTTCTACGTTATCGCTTTCCCGTTGTCCAATCCAACGCATAGGTATTCCTGTTTAGGTGAGAGAAGATAATCAACGAATATATAACGCCAAAGTAAGCGAGTTGGCTGATAACCTGAGTGTGTTGCCCTGACTTATCAATGCATTTCGCTGACAGCCAGCAATTATCGGGGCTTGGCCCGTTCGTACTGTACTGGCCAGGCAACATCATCGCCCAGGGTGTGAGCCGCATGGAGCGGGAAGTTAGGGTCACGCAGGAACTCACGCGCCAGCAGCACCAGGTCGGCCTGCCCATTGCTCAGAATCGCTTCGGCCTGTTCGGCGGAGGTGATCATACCCACCGCTGCCGTTGGCATTCCTGTTTCCCGGCGAATACGCTCGGCAAACTCAACCTGATAGCCGGGACCAACCGGAATTTTAGCATGACCCACATTTCCTCCCGTCGAACAGTCGATCAGGTCAACGCCTTTTTCTTTTAATACGACCGCTAACGCCACGGAGTCATCGGCGGTCCAGCCGCCCTCTGTCCAGTCAGTGGCAGAAATACGGACAAACAGCGGATTACCGGATGGCCAGACCGCCTGTACCCGCTCGACCACCGCCAGCAACAGCCGGATTCGGTTGTCGAACGAGCCGCCATAGTCGTCGGTACGGTGGTTGCTGATGGGCGATAAAAACTGATGCAGCAGATAACCGTGAGCCGCATGGAGTTCAATAATCTTAAAGCCAGCCTGCACAGACCGCAGAGTCGCGGCCTCGAAATCGGCCAGCACCTTCTCAATACCGTCGAGGGTCAGCGCTTCGGGTACGGGACCGTTTTCGGCAAATGGAATAGCACTGGGAGCCACAGTCTGCCAGCCGCGGGGCTCGTCCGGCGCAATGGCCGTGCCACCTTCCCAGGGCCTGTTGTGACTGGCTTTCCGACCGGCATGGGCCAGCTGAATACCGGCAACAGCGCCGTTGGCTTCGAGAAACGTAGTGATGCGTTTCAGACCGGCAATGTGTTCATCGGTCCAGATACCCAGATCATCGGGCGTGATGCGACCCTCCGGCGAAACAGCGGCTGCTTCGGTGATAATCAGACCGGCACCACCCACGGCCCGGCTGCCCAGATGCACAAAATGCCAATCATTGGCAAACCCATCCACGCTGGAGTATTGGCACATGGGCGACACCACAATCCGGTTTCTTAACTGAACACTGCGGATGGTGAGGGAATTAAAAAGAGCTGACATACGACTTAGCTAAAGCTGAAAACAAGTTGAGTAGCGGTATAGATTAGACCCTGTCGGGATTTGGCTCGTCCAGCACATCGCCGACCAGCACAGCCGCTTCGTGCAGCAGTTCGGTCGCTACCAGTTCGTCGGTAACGGCCTCGATATGCTCATCAATACGGTCCAGAGGGTCGTTGGCATTGGGCGTATTCATGCCAAGCAACAGCCGACCAACATAAAGCAGGTTGAGCGAGAAACGCAGTTCGGGCAGGGCGCGGCTGTGGCGCGTAACAGGTTCAGTATTCATAGCTGCTTACTGAACATCAACTATACAGAGTCGGGTTCGGTTTAGACCGGAATCCGGTTTATCGCTTTTGGATTGCAGATTTGCCCATTACCCCTTACTTTTATCACCGGACTCACCGGTCCGTTTACTCTTACTGGCGTACCCCTATTCGCCCCTGCAACTTATGATTCGTACTGATTGGACCCGCGCTGAGATCGCTGCCATTTATAATTCGCCCGTGCTGGAGTTGATTTACCAGGCGGCTACTGTTCACCGTCAGCACCACGACCCTCAGGAAGTACAGGTATGCACCCTGTTATCGGTTAAAACCGGCGGTTGCCCCGAAGACTGTGCCTACTGCCCCCAGGCAGCCCGGTATCACACGGCCGTGACGGTGCATAAACTCATGGAAGTGAATGACGTGCTCGATGCCGCCACCCGCGCCAAAGACTCGGGCAGTTCGCGTTTCTGTATGGGTGCTGCCTGGCGCGAAGTTCGCGACAACCGCGATTTCGACAAGGTAATCGACATGGTAAAAGGTGTGAATGCGATGGGGCTGGAAGTGTGCTGCACGCTGGGTATGCTGACCGACACGCAGGCGCAGAAACTTAAGGATGCTGGCCTGTACGCCTACAACCACAATTTAGATACCAGCGAAGAATTTTACGGCGACATCATTTCAACCCGAACCTACGACGACCGCTTGGATACGATCAGCCACGTTCGGAAAGCCGGTATCTCGGTTTGCTCCGGTGGTATCATCGGCATGGGCGAATCGCATGGCGACCGGGTTGGTATGCTCCATACGCTGGCTACCCTGCCCGAACATCCCGAATCCGTACCGGTGAATGCGCTGGTGCCGGTCGAAGGTACACCCCTGGAAGATCAGGAGCGGGTGTCGGTTTGGGAAATGATTCGGATGATCGCCACTGCCCGGCTCATCATGCCAAAGTCGATTGTGCGGCTCTCAGCGGGACGCGTTCGCATGAGTGTTGAAGAGCAGGCGCTGTGTTTTCTGGCCGGTGCCAATTCGATCTTCGCCGGTGATAAACTCCTGACGACGCCCAACCCGGAAGTCAATCAGGATCAGGCCATGTTCCAGACGCTGAACATCCGGCCCCGGCAGGCGTTTAAAAACCCGGACCAGCCCGCTGTAGTGTTTGAGCAGATTCCAATGTAGGTCCACTGTTTTCCCAGTCTGACGAGCGGGCAATTCAGTGCCATTATAATACCTCTTTTGCAGGGGTTGAGGGCAGATCAAACCGGCGTAACAGCCGGTTTTTTGTTGTTCGCTGTGTCGATCAGTGCCGTTTCGATGCGGTCGATTGCCTTGCCGAGTGTCCACTGTTCCCGAACCACCTGCCGGGCGTTCAACGACAGGCGTTCAAACAGCGCATTGTTTGTCATGAGGTCATTCACGGCATGGGCCAGAGCTGCCGGATCCCGGGGCCGCAGCATTCCGTTGTAACCGTCGATAATCGTTTCGCGGATTCCGCCCTCCGCTACCGCAACGACCGGCAACCCACACGAATTGGCTTCCAGCGGAGCCAGACCAAATGGTTCCAGCGACGAGGTGTACAGCAGGCAGGAGGCCGTATTCAGTAACCGAACCAGTTCAGCCTGCGAAATGCGTTCACGCGGTTCAAAGCGTACGTTCAGCCGCTGACTCAACTGCTGCATCTGCCGGACGTATTCCCGGTTACCCATATTACCTACCCAGATCAGTGGTGGGCGCCGGTCTTGGGGAATCTGAGCCAGGGCCTCGATAGCGGTTTCAGCCTTCTTGGGTGGGTAAAACGCGCCTAACCCCATCACAAACGGTTCGCGGGGTAAATCCAGGAAAGGAAACAAATCGGTATCCACACCGAGGTAACACACCTCGCCCGACCGGCCGTAGGCGCGGATGGTACTCTCGCTGCTGAAGTACGAATTGACCAGTAGCCGGTCGTAGCTGCGGGCGTTGTAAATTTCTTCGCGTACCCGCACGCGTGCCTGCCGGATGCGGAACAGATCGTCCCAATAGCGGCTCCAGTACTGCGTTTCGCGCCAGTGATCCGATGCGGCTGGCAGCCCCTCCCAGATCAGGTCGGGATGAGCCTCGAATAACGACCGGTTGGGCTCGCCGAGGTACAGCACGGTTGGAATGTTAATGAACCGGCCGATGTAGGGCATCATGAAATACACGCAGGAGTTGGCAAACAACACGTCGAAGCCGCCCGCGTTGATTTCGTCGGCGCACCGACGACAGAAATCCAGCATCCGGCGGACCTGCGTATCCGGCGAGAAACCCAGCGTCGACAGTTTATCCCGATACTGATGGCGAATTCGGATGGTCATGTTCAACGGCAGCACATGTGGCTGACCCGCGTAAGCCTCGGCGTCTAAAAAGTGACTGTCGGCCAGCGACGATGTCCAGACCTCCAGATAATGACCACGCTGCGCCAGTCCCCTAATATGCTGCTGCAAAGCCCGGCTACCGCCCCCACTCAACAAATTATGCCAGACTGCAATTTTCATAAATCGTCTATTTACCGACTTACCGTTTACCCAACTCGATAACTTCCAGATCCAGTACACGCCCTACGTGGAGCGAAAAGCGGATACATGTTCGCACCTGATGAAAGCCGATTTTCCCGGCTGCGCCCGGATTGATGAACAGCATACTGTTAAGCTTAGGGTCACGGGTAACTTTCAGAATGTGTGAATGACCGCAAATAAACACATCCGGTGCTTTAATCTGCAAGTTTGGTCGAATAATGGGTGTATAGCGAGGGGGCGTACCACCGATATGCGTCAGCCAGATGTCAACCTCTTCCAGTTGAAACCTTAGATGGTCCGGGCAAACCAGCGAAACCGGTGGCCCGTCGATATTACCGCTGACCCCCCGGAACGGCCGGAACGCCTTGAGCTGATCCACTACATCAATAGCACCCACATCGCCGGCATGCCACACCTCATCGCAGGCATCAAAATAAGAAAAAATCTGCGGATCTAAATAGCCGTGCGTATCCGATAAAAGGCCTATTCGGGTCATAATGCAGTCAATAAGTTGGTCAGCGGCTGCGCCTAAGTCAGTAAGTGGCAAGGGACTTACTACGAAGTACTTACTGACTTAAGCGTAGCCACTGGCCAACTTACTGACTGATCTCCCTCAAAATTAACGCTTTCATCTCACTCCGAATCTTTTTCTTGTCAATCTTACCAACACTGGTTTTGGGGATTTCAGGCACCAGCATAATTGTATCGGGCACGTACCACTTATTCAGATCACCCCGGTCAACCCGGCTCTGAAAGGTCTGCTTAATGCCTTCGGCGGTTAGTATATCAGTAAAGCCGGGCTTCGCGACCACCAGCGCGTGCGGACGTTCACCCCAGCGTTCGTCCGGGAAACCAACGACAGCGGCTTCGGCTACCCCCTCGACCTGCGACAGTAAATCCTCAATTTCAAGCGACGATACCCATTCGCCCCCGGTTTTGATCACATCTTTCGTACGGTCGGCAATCTGCACCCAGTTATCGGGCGTGATTGTAGCTACGTCGCCAGTATGAAGCCAGCCGTTTTTCCAGAGTTCCTCCCCGCGTTCGGGATCGTTGTAGTAACCCTGCGTTGTCCAGGGGCAACGCACCACTATTTCACCCAGTGAATGGCCATCGCTGGGCACAAAATTACCGGCATCGTCCATGAGCCGCATCTCAACAAAGGGAGCAATCCGACCCGCCCGCGTCCGCAGATCAAGTTGCTCATCGGCCGGTAATTGTTTCTCCAGATCATTCAGGTACACCACCGCCGTTACGGGTGCGGTTTCGGACATGCCGTACCCCTGCGATAGCGTGATACCGAGTTCACCGGCGGCTTTAGCCAGTCCTTTTGTTAGGGCAGAACCACCAATGAGAACTTTCCAGCGGCTAAGTTGCGGCCGGAATTGCTGTGCCGCCGGACTGCTTACCAGCATATTCATAATGGTAGGTACGCAGTGCGACAGCGTTACGCCCTCTTTCACGAGCAGGCGTAACAGCATTTCCGGCTCATACCGACCCGGATACACCTGTTTAGCCGACATCAGCACGGCCAGAAACGGAAAACCCCAGGCATGAACGTGGAACATAGGCGTAATGGGCATGTACACATCCGACGAACCTTTGAACGGCATGGCTTCGTAACCGATAATGTACGTCAGAAGCCCCATCGTATGCATGAATAACTGCCGGTGGGAGAAGTAAACACCCTTTGGACTACCTGTGGTGCCCGTCGTGTAAAAGGTAGTTGCCCAGGTATCTTCGTCGAAATCCGGAAATTCGTGTTGGTCAGATACGCCGGTGAGCAGTTGCTCGTACTCCCCCAAAAATCCAGTAGGTACGTCGGGCGTAACGGACGTGTCGCCGTAGACCTTATCGCTGATGAGAATGATGGTTTCGACCGTTGTCAGCTGATCGCGGATAGCATTGAGGATGGGAAGAAAATCTTCGTGAACCAGCACAACTTTATCTTCGGCGTGATTCATGGTATACAGAATCTGAGCCGGTGACAACCGCACATTGATGGTGTGGATAATGGCCCCCATACCCGGAACGGCGAAATAGCACTCTAAGTACCGGTGGCTGTCCCAGTCGAGTACCGCTACTGTATCGCCGGGCTGGACACCCGCATCAGTTAGTACGTTGGCTAACCGGCGCACCCGCTGATTAAACGTGACGTAGTTCATTCGGAATAAATCCCGGTAAACGATCTCGCGCTGGGGCTCGTATTTAAGGGATTGAGCCAACAGATTTTTGAGCAGTAAACCCGGCTCATGCGCCGATGGGGAGCGGGGAATCAGTTTAGTCTGAATCATGACAGTGCATTTGGGAGGGCAAAAATACTGTCTAAAGTTATAAAGAATATCGGTTGGAGTCTATGATCCCGCCCGAACGGATACGAATAGTCGGGCAGGTCAGAACCCTTAAATGCCCACTGAACCAGTCAGAGGAACCCCAAAAAATCGTCCCTGAAATAATCCTGCTCGAAATAGTTCGTCTGGTCTTCCTTACTAACCCAAAGCCCAACGGCGGTGCCTATACAAAATACGATGTAGAGCACCTGCATCAGATTCCAGTACCGGTCGAAGATGGCAGCTGATGTGGTTGTATCGTACAGATACTCATTAAACAGCATGATGAACAGTGTTCCACCGGCGTAGAACAGCAGTCCCGCACTAAACCAGAACATGCTGTGGTGCTGAAGTTTTTTCAGGTTCAGATCGGAGAGGATGGCATTGTAATAGGCCAGGGCGGCACCAATGGCGTAGATTCTGAAAGCGGTCTGCGCCCAGGGCGATACATTGTCACCACTATAAAAACAGACGCTAAACACCAGAACGAGGATGCCAACGCCTACAGCCGCCTTCTTTTGCCCCGGCCGAATCAGCGCTGCCTGATACACACCAATCAGCATTGCACTGTTCAGGCAGGAGCGTATGTCCTGCACATAGAGCGTTGTATGCCCGGTAAGCATCAGAAAAAGAGAGACCGTTTCGCTGCCGAAATCAGCAAGAAAAAAAACCAGTACCCAGTTCATTTCCCGTTTCAGGTACCTGAATCGAATCAGTCCAATCAGGATTGGGAGTACTATGAAGAAGTAGGTAATGACATCAAGTGGGTATTTGGTTGCGAGAGAACTAAATCGCTCCAGCATTTTAAGAAGGGTCAGTCGGGTATAATTGATTAGACAGGGCAATGCCGGGGACAAGTGAATCCGTCGCCAACTGCCTGTTTATCGCCCTCATCTTTGAGGCCACGCAGGTCGCCACCGGTAAACAGATCATTCCCTTTTGCATCGACCGCCACGAGCGTCAGCCGACGGGTATTCGGGCCATCGGGATCGTCGGCGTTAATGCCGTAATACATGCGGATGCCCACGCAGTCGGGATGACGTCGGATCAGGTCTTCGATAACGCCCCGGCCAAAAAACTCAGCTTCGGTATATTCTTCGCGCTTATTGCCCCGGCCTTCTTCATCTTCGCGATACGCAGCGGTGCGCTCCAGTGCTTCTTTAGTAGATATTCTGCGGCCAATTTCCGGAGTAAATCTGGTGGGTTTTGGTTGAGGGTCCATACGGGTCAGGGTAAAGGTGTAGCGGATAAAAACGGATACATGGTGGTCTGAAAGTAGCTGAAAAGATAAAGTTGTACAACTACCCCGCCTGAACGTAGCCACTTTGCTACCGTTTCGTCAATCTTTATTCATTAAATGCGTAGTTCTACGTAGTCATCTGCGGAGTTACCCCCGGTCTGTTTCCGTACCGAAAAACCGGTGTTTATGCGCGCCCGAACGCCGATACACCGATGTACCTTTGACGCACCACACGGCCGGTTGCAGCTACTTCCCTCACTCAATAAATTTTACTCATTTCATAGGTTTTAGGCACAGAAAAAGCCGGAGCGTTGCCCCGGCTTTTTTTATCTATAGTATGTAGTCGCAGGACTAACTTCTACTTTCAGTTCATGCCGACCGTGCTACTTTAACAGATTAAGCAGATACTGCCCGTAACCACTTTTAACCAGCGGCTGCGCAATGGCCCGAAGCTGCTCGGCATCGATGTAACGCATCCGGTAAGCAACTTCTTCGATACAGCCGATTTTCAGTCCCTGCCGCTCTTCAATAACCTGCACAAACTGTCCGGCCTGCATCAGCGACGCAAACGTACCCGTATCGAGCCAGGCCGTGCCCCGGTCCAGAATGCTGACCTTAAGCGCCCCGCGCTCCAGATAGACCTTGTTCACATCCGTAATTTCGTACTCGCCACGCGGACTAGGCTGGAGGTTTTTAGCAATCTCCACCACGTCATTGTTGTAGAAATACAAACCCGGCACGGCATAATTCGACTTGGGTTCACTGGGCTTTTCCTCAATGGAGATCGCGTTCATTTCGCCATCAAATTCCACTACGCCGTAGCGTTCAGGGTCGTGAACGTGATAAGCATAGACAATACCACCGTCGGGGTCATTATTGGCCTGCAACAGCTTCGACAAGCCGGAACCATAAAAAATATTGTCGCCCAGAATGAGCGCTACTTTCTCCTGACCGATAAACGCTTCGCCGATCACAAATGCCTGCGCCAGCCCGTTGGGCTCGGGCTGTACAGCATAGGTAAACGAGCAGCCAAGCCTGGAGCCATCGCCCAGCAACTTCTCGAAATGCGGCAGATCATGGGGCGTCGAGATAATGAGAATCTCCCGGATACCGGCCACCATCAGTATCGATAGCGGGTAATAAATCATTGGCTTATCGTAAACGGGCATAAGCTGCTTCGATACGGCCAGTGTCAAGGGGTGAAGGCGGGTGCCGGAGCCTCCGGCGAGAATAATTCCTTTCATAATAAATTGAGGGATTGACTGATCGAGGGATTGACTGATTGAATTGATTAGTCAGTCAACCCTTCAATCAGTCAATCCCTAAACCTTATCTATTGGCGTACATCGAATCGTAGTAACTCTGGTAATTGCCCGATGTTACATTGTCGAGCCAGTCCTGATTGGCCAGGAACCAATCGACGGTTTTTTCAAGACCTTCCTCAAATTGGAGCGAGGGCTGCCAGCCCAGCTCATTCATAATCTTATGGGCGTCGATGGCGTACCGCAGATCGTGACCGGCGCGGTCGGTGACGTAGGTAATCAATTGCGCCGATGTTCCTTCAGGGCGGCCCAGCTTCTGATCCATAATCCGGCACAGCAGGTGCACCAGATCAAGGTTTTTCCACTCGTTGAACCCGCCAATGTTATACGTTTCGCCCAGTCGGCCGCTATGGAAAATGGTGTCGATGGCGCGGGCATGATCAACCACAAACAGCCAGTCGCGCACGTTTTCGCCCTTGCCGTATACGGGTAAGGGTTTGTTCTGCTGAATGTTATGAATCATCAGCGGAATCAACTTTTCGGGAAAGTGATTCGGGCCGTAGTTATTCGAGCAGTTCGACAGGACTACCGGCAGTTTGTAGGTATTGCCGTAAGCCCGAACGAAATGATCAGAAGCGGCTTTGGAGGCCGAATACGGCGACTGTGGATCGTAAGCGGTTTCTTCAGTGAAGAAATCTTCCGGGTTATGCAGTGAACCGTAGACCTCATCGGTCGAAACGTGGTAAAATCGCTTTCCGGCAAAGGCAGATGGCGACTTCGACCAGGCGGTTTTGGCCGCGTTCAGCAGATTTACCGTACCAACCACGTTGGTCATCACAAACGAAAGCGGGTCAGTGATGGACCGGTCTACGTGCGATTCGGCCGCTAAGTGAATAACCCCGTCGAACTGCTGTTCGGCGAAGAACTCCTCCAGAAATGCCGCGTCGGTAATATCGCCCCGAACGAAGGTATAATTCGGTGCGTCTTCAATATCCGACAGATTAGCCAGGTTGCCGGCGTAAGTCAGTTTATCGAGATTAACAATCTGATAATCTGGATATTTCGTTACAAACAGCCGGACAACATGGGAACCAATAAAGCCGGCTCCACCGGTAATGCATAGTTTCATGGAGTATAGTTTGTGATTCGTGGCTTATCGTTCGTAGTTGCCTCTTGGATAACTACAAACTACGGACCATAAATAGGTTTTAGCCTAATTTCTGTTGCCACCGCCAGGCATCTTTCAGGCCTTCGGCTAAGGAACGCTGCGCCTGCCAGCCCAGATCTCGGTTGGCTTTGGTTACTTCGGCATAAATCTGCTCAACATCGCCCTCCCGGCGCGGCCCAATGCTGTAGTTCAGTTTGACACCCGTAACGTCTTCAAAGGTTTTAATCAGTTCTAATACCGTTGCACCCCGTCCTGTACCGATGTTAAAAATATCATACGAAGCATCTTCGTTGGTCTGATTGAGCAGTTGAAGCGATTTAACGTGCGCTTCGGCGAGGTCCATGACGTGGATGAAATCACGTACACAGGTTCCGTCGGGCGTATTGTAATCATCCCCGAACACCGTCAGGCTTTGGCGTTTTCCGGCGGCAGTCTGCGTCAGGAAGGGTACTAAGTTACCCGGTACACCCCGGGGCAGCTCGCCAATTTCGGCGGATGGGTGGGCGCCAATCGGGTTGAAATAACGCAGGGCAATGGTTTTGAGCGGAGCCACGGCGCGGGCCGTATCGCGGATAATATCTTCGCAGATGGCCTTGGTATTACCATACGGCGACTGCGCAGGCAGACGGGGGGTTACCTCCGTAACGGGTAGATGCTCGGGTTGACCATACACCGTACACGAGGAGGAAAACACCAGGTTATGCACCCCATGCTTACACATCAGGTCGAGCAGCAGCATGGTCGAGCCGAGGTTATTACGGTAGTATTTAAGCGGTTCCTGAACGGATTCGCCCACGGCCTTGAAAGCCGCAAAGTGAATAATCCCCGTCAGGGCTTCGGCTTCGAAGATGCGATTCATAGCCTCGGCATCGTTGCAATCCGCTTCGTAAAACGGCACATCGCGCCCCAGGATAGCCCGGATTCCAGCCAAAACCGTGCGCTCCGAATTGGCAAAGTCATCGACAATGACCGGCTCGAAACCTGCTTCGACCAAGGCCACGACGGTATGCGAACCAATGAAACCGGCCCCGCCGGTCACCAGAATTTTCAGGGGAGAATTCGCTTGGGGAGTCAAACCGTTTTTTTGAAAAATTTTGTTGTTACTTGCAGTAAGGGTTCGTAAAAAACCGGACAAAAGTAGGAAATTCGGTAGCTTTCTGAAAACTGTTTTTTAGGAACATGTCACCGGCCGACTGAAGCACAACGCATGAACGATAAGGAAATCAAAGCCCTCATCTCGCTGTTAGACGACGAAGACAGAGAGGTAACTACCCACGTTGAACAACAAATCCGCACCTTGGGCGGACAAATCATTCCTTTCCTCGAATCGGAATGGGAAGGCAGTTTCAATCCGAACCTGCAAAAAAAGATAGAAGAGCTCATCCATGACCTTCAGTACGAATCGGTTTTAGACCGTATTCGCGACTGGAAAAACGGCGGGGCAATGGACCTGCTCGAAGGGCTGTGGATCGTAGCCACGTATCAGTACCCGGACCTGTCGCTGGAAAAACTGCGCCGGGATCTGGAACAACTTTATTATGATGTGTGGCTGGAAGTGAACACGGACATGCACCCCGCCGACCAGATTAAAGCGCTCAACAACGCGTTTTTCAGCAAGCTGAAGTTTGGGGCCAATACCAAACATTTTCACTCGCCAGCCAACTCGATGATTAATCAGGTGCTCGAAACACGCCGGGGTAATCCGATCTCACTCTGTGTGATCTACCTCATGGTTGCTCAGAAAATCGGGCTGCCGGTCTATGGCGTCAACCTGCCGAATCTGTTTGTACTGACCTATAAAGGCGAAGCCGGAGCACAGTTTTACATCAATGTGTTTAACCGGGGACTGGTGTTTTCAACCAAAGACATCGATCATTACATTGATCAGTTGAACCTGAAACGGAACGCCATTTTTTACCAGCCCTGCACCAATCTGGACATTGTCCGGCGTATGTTGCGGAATCTCATGCTGGCCTTCGATAAAAACGGCGACCGCGAACGGATGCGTGAAGTTGAGCGGATTCTGGAGTCTGTGAAAGACGATGCCGATTCGCTGCCCCTCTCCGATTATACGCAACGGTAGGGTGCTCAATGCCGCTACCTGGTCGTGTCGATTATATTTATGGATCTATGTTGGTGTGGTGTCGGTTTCTCAAAACCGACGCACTCACGAACGCGGGAAGGTGCCGGTTTTGAGAAACCGACACCACGCCAACAGAACGACAGCATGAAGCGATAAACTTACTCATGGACGGGTAAGCTGAAATCCGTTATTTTACAACTCTCTGAAATAAAAAATGGCCGAACGCATCACCTACGGTAAAACCTGGTGGGGACAGCAATGGCTCAACGCCCTGACAAGTATTGACGAGGCCAACCGCCTGCCGCGCGGCAAAACCTATGCGAACAAAGGAGCCGTTCACAGCCTGAGTATCGCTGCAAACCAGATTAGTGCCTTAGTGAAAGGGTCGAAACCCCGCCCCTACCGGACTAAATTATCGGTACCCCTCTTTACCGACGAAGAGAAACTAGCCCTGCTGACCGAAATTCGGGAGAATCCGGCCACCCTGGCTCAACTCCTCAACCGGCAACTTCCACCTGAACTTATTGATTTCGCTGCGGCACAGAACATTCAACTCTTTCCCCGTTCCTTCGAGGATTTGACGATGGGCTGCTCCTGCCCGGACTATGCCATTCCCTGCAAACACCTGGCGGCTGTCAGCTACGTTATCGCTAACGAAATCGACCGGAACCCATTTCTGGTGTTTCAGCTAAAAGGGCTGGATATTCTGGCCGAGTTACAGAAAAATCAAGCCGAAACCGTTGGCGGAACCACAGGCAATGTGCTATCTGTACGGGACATCTGCACCGACGACCTCCCCGACGATGAGAACTGGGAGCCCAACGAAAAGGCCCGCGCCCGGCTGGATTTCGCCATCATTCCGCCCCTGGCCGACTCGTTGCTGGGGCTACTATCGACGGATGTTACGTTTACGAAGGGTGATTTTCATAAATCACTCACGAAAGCCTACTCTCTGTTTGGAAAGCCGACCGATAGCAAACCCGGCACGACGTCGAACCGGACAACGACCAAATTACCACCTGAAACACCTGACCTGAGCGACAGCATCGAACTGCAGCTCGATGAGTTGATGGAGTTTCGACGCATTAACGTATTCAGCGAACATGGCGAGCAGCGGTCACTCACCGATTTTGAAATAAGCGAGTTAACAGACTGGCTAAGTACCCTGACCGAGGCCGACTGGCCCGAAATGAGCGACTCCGTCCGGGCACTTTACCTGACGCGGCAATTCTCGGCGGCCCTGCTGCGACGTGGTGCCGTGGTCCCCCAACTGCTTCGTGTTGGCCCAACCGAAGAGCAGTACCGGGTGCGGTGGCTGCCGGCGACCCTTAATGACGCTGTTCGGCAACAGACCGAAATAATTGCCACCCAACTACCGCCAACTTTATTGAGTCTGCGCTGGCAGAAAGATATTCTATCGTTTCCCGGTGAGCAGCAGGTACTCATGCTGTGCTCGCTGTTTATGCGCCGGACGATTAAACCAGCCACCATCGAATTATGGGAACGCTGGCCACTGGAAGATGCCGACCGGTTATTTTTCGGCATTGAAACCCTCCGTTTTGAAGGGTTTGGCAAGAAGGAAATGCCCCTGGCGATGCAACTATGGCTCAACGACTTTTTCCTGACCCATAGGAGGTTCGTACCCATCCTGGCCGTTGAAGACTCCGAGTTGGGCGACGAATTCCGCGTGAGCCTGCTTATCCGCGACCGCGAAGCGAGTCCGGCGGAATCCAGCACAAGCACCACGAAAAAGCCGGGTCGGACAACGAAAAAGTCAGCCCAGTCCGCAGGGACGCCTGCCGCACCTGTTCCTTTACCCGAAATTCTGAGTGAGAAACAATACGCGGGCATCCGCATGGCGGTATTGCAGGATTTGCTGGTGCTGTCGCGGCACTTCCCCGATCTGAGTAAGCTAACTAAGTCGGATGGCGTAGCGCACCTGTTTTACAAGCCCGAAGAATTTGTAAAAGTCCTGCTCGAAACCCTGCCCCGGATGCAGTTGCTGGGTATTGCGCTCTGGTTACCGAAGTCGCTGCAACATTGGGTACGGCCGCAGGTTGGCGGTCGGCTAAAAGCCAAAGTGACGGCAAAAAATGCCTTCATGAAGTTAGACGACATGCTTTCGTTCGACTGGCAGGTGGCCTTAGGTGAGGAGATGGTGAGTGTCCGGGAGTTTCAGTCCTTGGTAAACAACTCCACCGGGTTGGTTAAAATCAAGGATCAATACGTGCTGATTGATCCCAACGATCTGACAAAACTGTATCGGCAGCTTGAAAATCCACCCGAGCTAACGGGTACTGCTCTGCTTAAAGCGGCCCTCACGGAGGAGTATAACGGAGGCAGATTAGGCATTACGTCGGAGGTGCGGCAACTCATCAAACAGTTCACCGACAGTCCCGCGCAAACCTTACCCCATGACCTGCGGGCTACGCTGCGGCCTTATCAGCAACGCGGTTACGACTGGCTCATTAAAAACACAGCCTTAGGCATGGGCAGTCTGCTGGCCGACGATATGGGCCTTGGCAAAACACTGCAGGTGATTGCATTATTGCTAAAGTTCAAACAGGAAAGTCGGTTCAAAAAGCAAAAAGGATTGGTTGTTCTACCCACAACGCTGCTCACCAACTGGCAGAAGGAAATTGCCCGGTTTGCTCCTGAACTACAGGCGCGGGTATATCATGGGCCGAGCCGTAAATTGCCGACTGAAAGCGCAGCGTATGATCTGCTGCTGACTACATACGGCGTGGTACGCTCTGACCTCGAAACGCTCAAAAAAACGACCTGGGCGGTTGTCATCATCGATGAAGCTCAGAACATAAAAAACAGCGATACCGAGCAAACCAAGGCTGTTAAGGCTCTCAAGTCCCCCATTCGAATTGCGCTCAGCGGAACACCCGTCGAAAACCGGCTGTCCGAATTCTGGAGCATTATGGACTTCGTGAATAAAGGCTACTTAGGCGGGTTGAGTAAGTTTAACGAGGAGTTCGGTAAGCCCATTCAGCAGGAGCGCGACCAGCAAAAACTCGATCAGTTTAAGCGCGTCACCAGTCCGTTTCTGCTCCGGCGCGTTAAAACTGACAAAACCATTATCAGCGACCTACCCGACAAGATTGAGAATAACCAGTTTTGTGCCCTTACCACCGAGCAGGCAGCCCTGTACCATAGCGTAGTGCAGGAAAGTTTGCGGGCCATTGAGGATAAAGACGGGATTGCCCGGCGCGGTCTGGTGCTGAAATTGATGACAGCGTTGAAGCAAATCGGCAATCATCCGCATCAATACCTGAAAGAGGGCAATACCAATCCAGCCCTTTCGGGTAAGGCAACGCTCTTGCTCAACTTGCTCGAAAACATCTACGCCAGCCACGAAAAGGTACTGATTTTCACGCAATACCGCGAAATGGGTGAGCTGTTACAGGCATTTATTCAGCAGGCGTTTGGCACCCAGCCTCTGTTTCTGCATGGTGGCACATCGCGACCGGAACGAGACCGGATGGTGGAGCAGTTTCAGAACAACCGCTCTGACCACACGTTTATTTTATCGCTCAAGGCGGGTGGAACAGGGCTGAATTTAACGCAGGCTAACCACGTCATTCATTACGATTTGTGGTGGAACCCGGCCGTAGAGTCTCAGGCGACCGACCGGGCATTTCGGATTGGGCAAACCAAAAACGTACTGGTCTACCGGTTGATGAATCAGGGAACGTTGGAAGAAAAAATCGACGCCATGATCCGAAGTAAGAAAGAACTGGCTGACCTCAGCGTCAAAACCGGCGAAACCTGGCTCGGCGATCTGAGCGATGATGAGTTGAAGGAGTTGGTGGCATTGGGGTGACGGCAGATTGTTGGTCTACACGAAATAAGTATCTTAGCTATAAATTGGAAAAGACAATGACCGAAATCATTTTTATCGTTCACGAAGCGGAAGAGGGTGGCTATTATGCCAAGTCTGAAGGTCCAGCTATTTTTGCAGAAGGTGATACCGTTGAGGAGCTAAAAGAAAACATCAAAGGTGGAGTTGAGTGCTATTTTGAAAACAGCACGGATACACCTAAACTGGCCCATTTACACTTCGTTAAAGACGAGGTATTTGCGCTTTAATTGTCCTGATGAAAACGCCACGCGATCTATCAGGGAGAGATTTGATAAAGGCTCTAAAACTGTATGACTATGAAGTTGTCAGTCAGAATGGTAGCCATATAAAAGTAACGACTGAACAAAATGGCCAGCATCACCTTGCCATTCCTAATCACGATCCGATAAAAGTGGGCACACTAAACGGAATTCTGTCAGAGGTGGCAAAGCATTTTGGAATAGCAAAAGACGAAGTAGTTCGAACTTTGTTTGGGTAAAATAGGTAAGCTTACCCAACGCTATTTCCCTAAAACGCCACCGCCAATAATCCCGGCCCGGTTTGCTGACATAAAATCTGCACTGTCTCGTCATGACCGGGTAAGCGAACATGGCCCGTCAAGTGCGTATCGCTATCAGCAAATGGATCAATCAGCAGGTGTTCGCGGAAAGTGAGCTGCCGTTTTCCGTAGAGTTTGTAAAGACTTTCCTTGGCGCACCAGTACTTAGCGAGTCGCGTCAGGTCACCGTTAGCATGAGCAATTTCGGCATCGGACAATACCCGGGGCACCACCCGGCCGAACTGCGCCCGAACAGGCTCAATATCAACACCAACCGGTCTCAACTTGTGCCAGACGGCAGCAGCCCAACCGCCCGTATGCGACAGCGACACATGCCCAGTTGCAGGCGATACAATAGAACCTACCGGGTTGATCAGGTGCGGTTTCCCAAATTCATCCTTCTGTAATCCAGCATAGTCAACTCCCACTAACAACCGAACTGCAACCCGACAGGCCAGCCACTCAACCCGCTGCGCAGGGTGCGTAATACCGGCCAGGTCAGCGGCTTCGTCAGCCGTCAGCGGCAGTGCAGTACGTAGCGTTGGCTCATCTTCGGTGATTCGCCAGAGCACCGCCGTACACGCATCGTTCAGGGTTATGGAAGTATGCAGGGGCATTTACCTTACTTTTGGGCGAAATTAGCTGGTTCGCCCGTAAGTCGCTACGGATACTTACCAACTTGCCGAACTACCAACTGGATTCATGCAAGTACAAAAACTCGACACCTTTGGCGGACACCGCGACGGGGTTTACGCGCTCGAAGCCGGTCCTGAGCCAACTCACTTTTTTTCGGCCGGGGCTGATGGACTGGTCGTGCGCTGGCGGCTGGACCGACCCGATCTGGGAGAGCTCATTGCGCGTATTGCTGCTTCCGTGTATGCCCTGGCGTTCGATCCTCAAACCGGCCTGCTTTGGGCCGGACAAAACTATGAGGGACTACACCTGATCGACCCCGCAACCAAGACCGAAACGCAGTCACTTAAATTGACAGCAGCAGCCATCTTCGACATAAAACTATACAAACAGACCGCATTTGTGGCCCTCGGCGACGGTGTAGTGGTTGTACTGGATACAGCGCAGTTAGCCATTCGTAAGCATTTGAAAGCCAGCGGACAGAGTGCCCGTTGTATTGCTATCAATCCGGTTGAACGGGAATTTTGCGTGGGGTATAGTGACAATACCGTCCGCGTTTTTGATCTGGAAACGTACGATCTGAAGCGCGTTATTCCGGCGCATCTGAACTCGGTTTTTGCGGCTGTGTACACGCCGGATTTTCGTTACCTCGTCACCGGTGGCCGCGATGCACACCTGAAAGTATGGGATGTCGAACACGGTTATACGTTACAGCATGATATTGTGGCGCACCTGTTTACCATTAACCACCTTACATTTAGCCCCGACGGACGACTGCTGGCAACAGCAAGTATGGACAAAGCAATTAAGATTTGGGATGCCGATACGTTTCGGCTGCTGAAGGTCGTGGATCGGGCCCGTCATGCGGGTCATGGCACATCGGTAAATCGGTTGCTTTGGACAGATTACGAGCAACAACTCCTGTCGGCAAGTGATGATCGAACAATTTCAGTCTGGCAAATGACCAGATAGACAGTTTTAGGCCTGAAATTTGCCCCTAACCCATAAAATCTTACTAATTTGTCCTATCATTCCAGTATAAGTTTAATCGGCTACTGACACTGTCGGCCAAACCTACCCTATAACCTACGGGCACCTATGAAAATTACTCCCATCGAAATTCGGCAACATACCTTTGAAAAAGCAATGCGTGGCTACCGACCCGACGAAGTCGACGCGTTTTTATCGTCACTTTCTCAGGAATGGGAGCGTGTTGTAGGGGATCAGAAGATGCTGAGAATGCAGCTCGAACTGGCCGAAAAGGAACTGAACAAACTTCGTGAAGTTGAAATGACGCTCTTTCGAACGCTCAAAACGGCCGAAGATACCAGCAGTCAGATCACCGAACAGGCCCGAACCGCCGGGGAACAACACTTGGGCGAGGCTCGTCAGAAGGCAGAAGATATGCTGGCTGATGCCCGCAAGCGTTCAGCGCTGATGGTGCAGGACGCCGAGAATCAGGCCCGTTACATCAAGGATAACATCATCAACGACCTGAAGTCGACCGAACATGATCTGAAGGCACTGGAGCGGTATAAAGACAATCTGGTAGTTCAGATAAGGACCCTGGCCACCAATGCCAATGAAAGTGTCGACCGGTTTGAAAAGAAATTTGCCCGGCAGTCGATTCAGGGTAAGATTGATGAAGTAACGGCAGAGGTTGATAAGCCACAGACGCCCTCGGATGAAATGCCAGCCAGCCAGTCTAACGACGACCCAGCTGCGGTTTCGGTTCTGCCGACCGACACTGAAGTACCGGCCGATACGCCCACCGTTCTGACCATGCCATCGGCAGAGGAACCGATAGCCGGAACACCCGAAGCAGCTGCTGAACCTGACTCATTGGTAACTGACCAACACAAACCATCCGAAGAATTACCTCCACTCAGCGACGAAGACGATGAACTGCCAACGGTAGCCAATGTATCGGAATCGATTATGTCTGGAGTTAGAAATGCGGTCGTGCATCAGTCTGACGGCCATTCGATGGACCACAACGGTCAAACGAGCGTAGCCAGCGCTACGCCCGAATCGAAAGAAAAAGAAGAGGGTGGCTCGTTCTTCGACCAGATTTAATGGGAACGATCACCTTAGAAGGGCTTGAGTTTTTTGCCTATCACGGGTTTTTCGATGAGGAACAGCGGATTGGCAATAAGTACTCGGTCGATATAACGGTCACGGCAGATCTGTCGGAAGCCGCCCGTCGCGACCGACTGAGTGCTACAGTCGATTACGGCGAACTTTACAAGATTACCCTCGGCGTCATGCAGCGCAAAGCCCGGCTACTGGAGCACATTGCATTGAGCATCATTGAGGACATCCGGGGCCGCTATCCCGATCTGAATTTGATCGAGGTAAGCGTATCTAAATTTAACCCGCCCATTGGTGGTGTCTGCCACCGGGCTAAGATCACGATGAAGGGCTAAAAGGGCGAGTAGTAAAGTAATAAGGGACAAATAACAGGCCATTATTCACCTGTTACTTATCCCTTATTACTTTACTACTCGCCCTTCATTTCACACCGCCTGTGTCAACGCCTGGAACGAGATACCCATGTGCGAGTTGTCATAAACGCACTCGCCATTCTGAATCAACAGCACCTGAGGGGATTCATGATCCACGCCAAATGTATCAGCGACCGCCCGCGATAACGCCCGGTTCGAGAGTAAATCCAGATAGTACGGTTTAATTCCAGCCGAATCGGTCCAGTTGCGTTCCATCCGGCTCAGTGCCATAGCACTGATAGAACAGGTAGTGCTATGTTTAAAAATCAGTACCGGCTGGGTAGCTGATTCGCTTTTGATCGTATCGAGTTGAGTCTCGTCAGTGAGTTTATTCCAGTTCATTGCCGTTGGATTGGGTAACTTTGGGCCAAAAAGGCACCGTGTCGAAATTGATTTATTTAACAGGTATTCATCTATACCAGTTCCTGATTAAGCTGGTTTCGCCGTTTAACCCAAAGGCAAAACGCTGGGTCGAAGGCCGACGAAACTGGTTGCCAAACCTCAAAGCCCTGCTTCATACCAACACTGCCCCCATCGCCTGGTTTCATGCCGCATCGTTGGGCGAGTTCGAGCAGGGACGACCGGTTATGGAAGCTTTTCGGACGCAATACCCTAACTATAAAATTCTGCTGACGTTTTTTTCGCCCTCCGGCTACGAAGTCCGAAAACAGTATACCGGGGCAGATTTCATCATTTATTTACCCAATGACACGCCCGCTAACGCCTTTGACTTTGTTGCAACGGTAAAGCCAGCCATTGCATTTTTCATCAAGTACGAGTTTTGGCATTTCTACCTCCACGAACTGAAAGCGGCTGGTGTTCCCATCCTCTCGTTCTCGGCCATTTTCCGACCCAATCAGATTTTCTTCCGGTGGTACGGTGATTTCTACCGAAACATGCTTCGTCAGTTTGCCTGTTTACTCGTTCAAAATCAGGAATCGGTCGAATTGCTGAATTCTATTAACATTCACGAAGTAATGTTGGCGGGCGACACCCGTTTTGACCGGGTAGCCCAAGTGGCAGCAGCCCGTAAAGATATTCCTGTCGCAGCTGCGTTTAAGCAGGGGGAACCTTTGCTTGTCGTCGGCAGTGCATGGGCGGCCGACATGGATATACTGATTCCCTTTCTGAACGGATTCGATGAACCGCTTAAAGTAATTATTGCCCCCCACGAAATTCACGATGGCGAAATTGAGCGGTGGCGTGACCAACTGGTTGGCCCATCGGTTCGGTACTCGGCCCTGATCAACGGATTGACTAATCACCCTGCCTCCGCGTTTAGTTATCTCTTTATTGATAATGTTGGAATGCTGTCGTCGCTGTATCAATACGGTGAGTTCGCCTACATCGGTGGCGCGTTCGGGAAGGGGTTGCACAACAGTCTGGAAGCGGCCACCTTCGGCTTATCCTTGTTTTTTGGACCCAATTACAGCCGGTTTCAGGAAGCGGTGGACTTGGTGACCGAAGGGGCTGCCTTTCCGGTAACGACAGTTCAGGAACTGGATACGGCCTTTCGGCGACTGTACATCAACTCGGTTCTGCTTGCCCAAACGGCTCGAATAAGCCGTGAATACGTTCGGCGGAACATTGGGGCAACGGCGACCGTTATGCAGGTTGTAGCTAATCTGGTAAAGAATCTGTGAGTATGACAGTGACTCATTCATTTCATTACTCATTCACTCAATCGATCACTCATTGAAACAAGGCTTAGTCATCCGCTCGACCGGCTCGTGGTACGACGTTCGCAATGAAGACGGACATATTTACCGCGCCCGGCTTAAGGGAAAATTCAAGATTAAAGGATTGAAAGTTACTAACCCAATTGCGGTTGGCGACCGGGTGCAGTACGAAGTTGAAGATGAGGCTGAAAACACGGCGATCATTTCCGAAATTGCCCCACGCGAAAATTATATTATTCGCCAATCAGTGCATAAAACGGCCCATGGACATATTCTGGCGGCCAACATCGATCAGGCCGTGATGATCATTACCCTGGCGTTTCCGCGCACGTCAATGGGCTTTATTGACCGTTTTTTAGTTACAGCTGAATCGTTTCGCATCCCAACGACGCTGGTTTTCAATAAGTCAGATTTACTGGGTGACGATGGGCTGGCTTTTCAGCAGGAAGTCATTGACCTGTACCAGAAAATCGGGTATCCCTGTCTGAGTACATCAGCAACGGAGGCCGTTGGTGTCGATGCGTTCCGGCAGCTTCTCGACCAGAAAGTCACGCTGCTGGCGGGTCATTCGGGCGTGGGTAAATCATCGCTGGTTAATGCTGTGGCACCGGAACTGGACCTCCGCACCACCGAAGTCTCGACGTTTGCCAACAAAGGTGTTCACACCACCACGTTTGCCGAGATGTTTGAGCTGGCACCTAATACGTTTATTATCGACACGCCGGGCATTAAGGAACTGGGCCTGATGGACACCACTAAAACTGAGATTGGCCACTATTTCCCTGAGATGCGGGAACGGCTGAACCAGTGCCGTTATGCCAACTGTCTACACCTGAACGAGCCGGGTTGCGCCATAAAAGAAGCCGTTGAAGCTGGTGAAATCGCCGATAGCCGCTATCTGAGCTATCTAAGCATGATGGAGGGCGGGGATAACCGGAGGTAGCCCCCTATGGGGAACAGGGGCTACAACACCCCTTCTTCAGTCAGTACAGCCGCGACATTCAGGGTGACATCGTCGAGTACCGGAATGGTGGCATCCCAGTTAAACGTAATCCAGTTTTCACCCCGGGTAGCGACCAGCACCTTACGCGACTGGGTTGTAATCCAAATGACGCGTTCGGTGCCAAAGTCGAGCATGGCTTGTGTCTTCTGATTAACATAATCCTGGGCTTTAGCCGGAAACGCTTCCAGATCTATTTTAATGTCTACTTCAACCACCACCTTCGGTGCCACATCGAAGAATTTCCCTTTGACCGTTACTTTGTCCTTTTCGTAAAAAGCGATGTCATTGGATAAATTATCACCCAGCTGAATATGCAGACCCGGCTCGTTGGTCACTATCCAGTAGGCTTTACGGTTGGACTTATTGTAGAGATAAGCGTATAAAGTAGACACAATAATTGCCTGAATGTCGCTGCAACCCATTACTTCACCGGGAGTTTTTTGTTTGGCCAATACCTCTTTGTACCCCTTTCGATAGAGAGGCTTCCCGTTGAGTGTCTCATAAATCAGATAAGCTGGAATTGGCTGTTGTGCTGATTCTAGCTCCTGAATGGCCATTTCTGCCGCCATGATGTGCATGATTTTAGAGCAATATACAAAAGTCTAAGTCCGCTAACCAGCCCTCAGGGTATAAGGCTGGTTAGCAGTTGCCTACGCTGTCATAGCAGCCAGCAAATCGGCCTGCGTAATAATGTGTACCTGTTCGGTTTCGTCGCGCACAAGCAGGGCTTTGTTCTCCCGGTCGATGAGTGAGGAAAGGGCATCGACCGTATTGTCCAACCCGACAAACTTAAACGGTTTGTCCATTACCTCACCCACCGGTTTATCCTTGATGGTCGGGTCTTCGATGAGTTTATTGAGAATGGTTGAATCGTTCAAACTCCCCACAATATGCCCGGTGCCGTCGGTAACGGGCAGTTGCGAAATACCCTGCCGACTCAGCACCTGAATGGCCTGACTCACCGTGACACCAGTACCAATAGTAGTCAGTCCAGATCGTCCGTTATGTCCATTTCGGGCGTGGATGATGTCACGGGCGGTCGAAAATTCACGGGATTCCAGAAATCCGTGGTCTTTCATCCAGATATCGTTGTAGATTTTGCCGAGGTAGCGTGTGCCGTGGTCGGGCAGCAGAATCACCATCACATCCTCCTCTTTCAGATGCTCGCGGGCGTATTCCAACGCGCCGTGAACCGCCGTACCGCACGACCAACCGACAAATAACCCTTCTTCCCGTGATAATCGACGTGCCATAATAGCCGCGTCTTTATCGGTGACTTTAATGAACTGGTCGATCACGTCGAAGTTCACGTTTTTAGGCAGAATGTCTTCGCCAATCCCCTCCGTCATGTACGGATACACTTCGTTCTCGTCGAAAATACCGGTTTCCTTGTACTTTTTGAACACCGATCCGTAGGTATCCAACCCGATCGCAACAATATCCGGGTTTTGCTCTTTCAGGAATTTAGCGGTACCGCTGATGGTGCCACCCGTACCAACGCCAGCCGCAAAGTGGGTAATTCGGCCATCGGTATCACGCCAGATTTCGGGGCCGGTACCCTCATAGTGGGCCGCCGAGTTGGAGACGTTATCATACTGGTTGGGATAGAACGAGTTCGGAATTTCCTGATTCAGCCGTCTCGAGACGGAGTAATACGAACGCGGGTCTTCGGGCGGCACGTTGGTTGGGCAAACAATTACGTCGGCACCCACAGCCCGCAGAATATCACTCTTCTCCTTCGACTGCTTGTCGGACATGGTGAAGATACATTTGTATCCTTTGGCGATGGCGGCAAGGGCAAGCCCCATTCCCGTATTACCACTGGTGCCCTCGATGATGGTGCCACCCGGTTTCAGCAGCCCCGCTTTTTCGGCATCCTCAATCATGCGCACGGCAATGCGGTCTTTTACCGAGTTACCGGGGTTAAAATATTCGACTTTAGCCAGTACGGTGCCCTTAATGCCCTTAGCCAGCTTATTCAGCTTAATCAGGGGGGTATCGCCGATGGTATCAATAATTGACTCGTAGTATTTCATAACGCGGGGAGTTTGTGGTTGTCGGTTTTTGTCATCCTGAAGGATCTTATCAGTCAATTCTCTAAGATCCTTCAGGATGACAAAAACTCGACCTGTGTTACGTTTAAACTAAATCACGCTCGATGATCTTGCCGGTTGTCTTATCTTTCAGGATAATCTTGTGGCGCCCGTCATGCGTCATCAACTCTTCTTTAACGAGATAATACTGCTCATCGTAATCAACCAGCGTCGTTTCCTGCGATAAACCTTCCTGACCGCGCCATACAGGCAGATTTACGGGTTCCCACTGCTTCGTTTCAGCCGATTTATAGGCAGCATCCAGAATAGCATTAACGATGTATCCATCATAAAATGTTTCGGCGGGTTCGCGGCCCTGCTCCTGCGCATTGAACATATCGGCGAACATATGATTGTAGCCCAGATCATTCACTTCGTCGCCGACGGGAAACAGCCAGCCTGAGTTGGATTCAGCTTTTTCGGCTACATAATCGGCACCTTTACCGGTTGTAAACATCTCGAAACCCGTCCGCAGGAAGTTATTGATCCAGATGGTGCCTTCGGTACCCATCACTTCATCGCGCAGGTCCATCCCACCCCGAAACGTCCAACTCACCTCAAACTGACCGATGGCCCCGTTCTCGTACTTAACCAAGCCAATGGCGTGATCCTCCGCGTCGATAGGCTTCACCTGCGTGGCTGCCCAGCACATCACTTCTACCGGACGCACGTCTTTACCAATAAAACTCCGGCCGATTTCCACACAGTGGCAACCCAGATCGAGCATAGCGCCACCACCGGCCTGCTCTTTATCCCAGAACCAGTCGGAGTGCGGACCGGGGTGCGTTTCGCGTGATTTAGCCCAGAGGATACGGCCCAGCGCGCCATTTTTAACGCTTTCCAGCGATTTCAGAAATTTGGGTGTATAGCATAAATCCTCCAGATAGCCAGCGAAAATACCGGCTTCTTCGGCGGCCTGCATCATTCGCAGAGCCTCCTCAGCGTTGCGGCCCAGTGGCTTGGTACACATCACATTCTTTTTGTGTTTGGCGCAGAGCAGCACAGCCGCTTCGTGAATGTTGTTCGGCAGGGCAATACAGACCATATCGACGTCGGGATGCGCAATGACGGCTTCCATATCCGTCAAGGCAACATCACAACCGTAGTCGGCAGCAAATTTTTGGGCGGTTTCTTCCCGGCGGGCGTAGATGGCCACGATCCGGTCGCGGCTGCGTTGGCCCTGTAGTGAATCGGCATAGAAGCGACCAATAAAGCCGCCCCCGAGCATAGCGATGCGTTGCATACGTTGATTAAGGGTTTTGTGGTAGACTAAACGGATGCTCATCCCGAAATAGATTGGTCGGACAATCCGTTTGCCGCGTATTTTCGTGCGATCAAATATAGACAGCCCCACGGCAACAACCCCGTTATGATCCAATTTTTTGACATCAAAACCATAGCGTTTACCCTGTGGGAGTATTCAATGAGTTACCTGGAACTGGCGGGTGTGTTTGCGGGCGGGTTGGCAACATGGCTCGTCGCCCGCAATAATGTGTGGACGTGGCCCATCGGGGTAATCAGCACCGTGCTGTTTTTCTTCCTGTTTTACCAGGTTCAATTGTATCCCGATATGTTGTTGCAGGGGTTCTTTTTTGCTACTTACCTGCAAGGCTGGTACCGTTGGACACACCCATCCGGAGTCGGGAAATATGCTCAAAACAGCCTTCGCATCACGCGGGTTACTAAACAGCAATGGGCCAATCTGAGTGTAATCACCTTAACTTCCACTGCCGTCCTGGGTACATTTGCCAGCAACCTGCATACCTGGTTTCCGGTTCTGTTCAGCAAGCCGGGTGCCTTCCCTTACCTCGACTCGTTCACCAGTATTCTCAGCATTGCCGGAACGTATATGATGGTTTATAAAAAGCTCGAATGCTGGTGGGTCTGGCTGTTCATCGACGCCATCAGCACGTACATCTATTACGTGAAAGGCGTGCGTTTAGTCAGTCTGGAATATGCCGTTTTTTGCGGCATTGCTCTGCATGGACTCGTTCATTGGCAACGGGAATTCACTGCTTATCAAGTAAATATAAATTCAGTTGCTTAGTAACCTTAAGCATACATATCTACAAGACTAAATATAATTCAAAAAATATCTATTAGTATTATTTAAACAATTTTATAAATCAACTTACTGATTAGTAGCATCTTATTAATTTTATGATATAATTTTACGAACAGAAACCAAACAAACCTCTTCGTATGGCCATCGCCAAACAATTTCTCAAAAGTAAGCCTATTGCTAAAGTAACGTTTGAATTACCCGCTGAAGCCGTTAACGGTGCCAAAGCCGTTGCCCTGGTTGGTGAATTCAATGGCTGGGATGTAAACGCCCTGGCACTGAAAAAACAGAAGGACGGTTCGTACAAAACAACGGTCGAATTGCCCGTAGGTGGCGAATATCAATACCGTTTCCTGCTGGACGGATCGAAGTGGGAGAACGATTGGTCTGCTGACAAATATGTGGCCAGTGGTGTTGCCGGTGCGGAGAACTCAGTAGTGGTGCTATAAGTTTTTACGAGCCTATACAGCAAAACGCCCGACCAGATTGGTCGGGCGTTTTGCATTGTACGTACTCTGGCATTACGGCTATACCACGAAGCTATCCGACTCCACATAGGCCTGAATCAGGGCAACTTCGCCGTCTTTACCCGACTTTGAGTTACCATGTTCCATCCCGAAAATATACTCGCGTCCGGCTTCTTTCTGCTTCTTATAAATGTGCTCAAAAATCTTTTTGTAATTGATCTCTCCCGTTGTAGGCTCCTTCCGGCCGGGGTTATCGCCGATCTGAAAATAGCCAATCTCATTCCAGGCCAGGTCGATATGAGTAATCACATTCCCTTCGTTTTTCTGCATGTGATAAATATCATACAGGATTTTGCAGGCGGGACTGTTAACGGCCCGGCAAATGGCGTAGGTCTGATCGGAGGCACGCAGGAATAAATCAGGGGTATCGCTGAGTGGTTCCAGCACCATTACCAGGCCATCCTTCGCCAGAATGTCGGCTCCCCGGCGCAGTGCATCAATCACGTTGCCGGTCTGAATGCCCATAGGTAGATTCTTCTGGAAATCGCCCGGCACCACGGTCATGAATTTAGCGTTGCATCGTTTGGCTGTTTCTACGCCCCGGCGGCAACCATTCAGAAAAATGTCGATGTACTCGGGTTTTCCGGCCGCGAGGGTATTGGCACCGTTACCCCCTTTATCGACTACGAACACACCCATTTTCATACCGAGTTTGGCCATCTCGCTACCCATTTTCTCCTGCAAGGCCGGGTCGCGGCCCATCATACCATTATCTTCCATAGCCGGGAAACCCATTTCGGCCATGAACTTAATCTGGTCAATAGGGTCCTTCCCGGCGCTGTTTTCAAACATGCCGATATGGGGGGCATAATCGAGTTTGAATTTGTTCTTGCCCGGTTTTTTCAGGTCGGTTGCCGACAGAACAGCCGCATTGCTGGCCAGCATGGCTCCGGCCGCGCCGAGCGTCGTTTTTACAAAATCGCGTCGTTGAATCATGGTTGGTTTAGGAAGAGTCTTTAGCATTCAAGAGTAACAAACACGGTCACTTACCAGTCGCCGTTTTTTGAGCAATCTGCTGTACCTGCTCAACAGTTAAGCCTATTGCCTGAGCAATTTGCTCAATGGTTAAAGCACCTTGTTTCAACAAAATCATAATAACTTCCTCACGGCCTTCTTCACGACCTTCGGCCTTACCTTTTTTTACGCCTTTTCGCAGCCCCTGACGATACCGGATGTCAGTCTCCAGATCATATACCAATGCCATTTTTTTCGAGATTTGAACGGTTAGCTTCTGCAATTTACGCAGTTTCGATAAGACTTCGAGCTGTTTGATATAGCGCGCTAAACGCAACGGACGGGTCTCTAACTCGCGCAGCCGGGCCAGTAACGACGTTAACACGACCTCCGATGAATCGGGACTGAAATCGCCCAGGATCGCCAGCAACACTTCTTCGGGGGTGGCCGATTGCAGGAAAAGCCGGTAGTCGACCTCCGAGGCATTCAGCAACGAATACTGAAACGCCAGATTCTCTTCCGCAATCCGGGTCTGCATGCGCGAATGACCCGTGCCGATGTAAAAAACATACTGCTTCACCGGCAGATGATACTTCCGATACAACATGGCGAAATACTCCAGCATCCGCTCGGCCATGCCAGCATCATCAACCGTTTGGAATTCAAAGTGAAGGATGTAATTCTGCTTCTGGTCAGGATGAATAACCTTTTTCAGGAAATCCGGCCTCCGCTCAATGGTGACCTGCAAATCATCGGGAATCTCCTCCAGAGCAGGAATCGAAAGATTGAGGAGCCGGGTCGCTAACGGCACGACCAGCTCCTCAATATTCTCCCGAAAAATTTTGTCGTACGATTGTGACACTACTTCCGCTTCAGCGTACTCAGGTATTCCACCAGATCAACCAGATCCTGCTTCGACATGGCTTCGTGCAGGCCCGATGGCATCATGGACGAATCCATTTTCTTCATCGATACCACGTCCGACATTTTGTAGTTGGACACCGTTCCGCCGGGGAATTTCATCTGCAAGTCCGTTTCGGTTTTGCTCGAAATGATACCCGCCATGGTGCTGCCATCCTTAAATTTCACCTCGTAGCCTTCATAACCAAAACTCACACCGGCATCGGGATAGAGAATAGCCAGGTACTCGCCGTCTTTGCCCAGTTTAGAGCCAATTTCTGATAGTTTCGGGCCGAAATCCATGCCCATTCCGTTAATCTGGTGACAGGTCGAGCAGTTATTTTTGAAGATCGTAACGCCTTTGTCAGGATTACCGTTCAGAGCCAATAACTCCGTCATAGCGGGCATTTTCTGGCCACTGGCACTTTGCCCGTCCAGATAACTGGCGGCCTGCTGACGAATGTTTTTCCGCCATGCAGTACTGACACCTTCTACGGCAGCCTTCTTATAATCACCCTTGATATCGCCCGACTTCAGCAGGGCTACGACCATATCTTCACCATCATTACTCCGACCGAGTGAACGCGTGGCTTCCATACGCATCGCAACGGGACGTTTTTCATCCAGCGCCACGGTTTTCAATATGTCCAGCGATTCGGTTGTACCAACAGAGCGCAAGGCCGTAACCATGTTCATGGCCTGCTCCGGGTTGTTGCCATTGATCACTTCCCACACCATCGGCCCGCCTTTTTGCTTCAACAACTGTCTGGATGCATCGCGGCCCATGCCTTCGTTGTACTTGGCCAACGCTAACTGACGCAAGCGGGTGTTTTCGGTTGCGGGCTCGTAACGTTGTACAAGTTCCAGGTAAGCGGGCGTACCATAGACCTCGTCCAGAAGCTTTTTAAGAGCAGCCATAGCGTCGGCGTTTTGCTGCACGAAAGCCGGATCAAGGTGTCGGAGGGCCAGTTTGTTTACGTCGTTGCTCTGCTGCGATTTCAGAATCGCCAGCAACGCACTCGACTTTTCCGTTGCACCGGGATTGAAGTCGAACGCCCGGAAATAACGTAAACGCTGACTTAGATCCGTACTCGGATCAGCCGCCAGTTTTGCCAGCAGGGGTACCGATTCTTTTGTACGTGCCCGCCAGACGATATCACGGCCAGCCGCATTAGCCACCGGATCGGCGCCAGCCTGTTTCAGCCAGGCAGCAAAATAACTGTCCCACTGGCCATCGGCCCCAATGCCGAGCGCTTCCAGATACCAGCGGTCTTTGCCGTCGTGCTTGGCTGCCAGCTGCGCCCACAAGCCTGGTGCTTCCGGCGACGGGTTACGACGCAGCGCCAGTGCACATTCCCGCAGGACCTGAGGATCGGCGGCTGGGTCGCTGATGAGCTGCTTTACGTACGGAATGATGTCAAGTTTCAGTTCGCGGGCCGCGCGGAGGGCAGTAATACGCAGATCAGGATTCGCGTCTTTCAGGGCTACTTCTATGTGCTTCTGCCCTTTTGGTAACTGGCTCAACAGCCACAGAGCGCGGGCCTTCATCCGTGGATTGTCCGACGTTTTATACAGTTTGGCAAGCGATTTCTCGGCCTTTTCGCCCAGTTCATGCAGCTTTGTCCAGCCCATATAGCGAACCGACATATTTGGACTTTGCAGGGCTTCGATGGCTCCTTCGGTTGTGGACACGTCCACTTTGGGAATGGTGTAAGGCGTGTTATTGGGAGCTACGCGGAAAATGCGCCCCCGATTCTGATCACCCGCCTGGTGACCGCCCACGCCGGGATCATACCAGTCCGAAACAAGCAACGAGCCATCCGGTGCCACGCACACGTCCGACGGCCGGAACCACTGGTCGCGAACGCCCTGAATGATGGGAACAATAGTCGCTTTGTAGCCTGCGCCATCCTTTTCGACTGGGTATGAGCGCAGTACGTTCGGTCCGGCATCGCAGTGAATAATCTGGTTCTGAAAGGGAGCGGGCAGTAATTTGCCTTCGTAGACGATAATTCCCGTTGGCGAGCCAGCGCCGGTTTGTAGTAGGTTCGGTACTGAGCCGGGATCGTTCAGGTGCCAGTGCCGTTTCGGTATTTCGGGTTCGATGTTGGTGCGGTTTGCCTGCCAGCCAGCACCGGTCATTTCGTCGGTGTAGCCGTAGTTACCGTGTTCCATCACATAGTTAATGCGGACCCCTTTGTTGCCATCATCGTCGTTATCCGACTGCCACAGCGTACCGTATGAGTCAACAGCCACCTCGTAGTTATTGCGGAAGTTCTGGCCCAGTACTTCCATTTCGCTCCCGTCGGGATTGCAGCGGAACACCATACCCTGCCGGTAGTTCTGCGTGTCGATGGCTTTGCCGGTCGTGCGCTCGAAAATGGCCTTGCCGTTTTTATCCCGAATCTGTTTTCCTTCGTTGCCAAAGTTGAAATACCATTTACCATCCGGCCCGAACACAAAAGCGTGCATACCGTGATCGTGCTGATCGCCACTGATGCCGGTAAAGAGTATCTCCTTTTTGTCGGCTTTATCGTCGCCATCCGTATCCGTGAATACATACACATGCGGGCTGTTCGACACGATCACTTTGTTACCCATCACCCAGATACCCAGCGGCGACTGCAGGTCTTTGCCCTGGTAGAACACCTTGCTGACATCAGCTTTGCCGTCGCCGTTTTGGTCTTCCAGAATCACGATGCGGTCACCGGCTTCATGCGTTGGGTTGCCGGTAATGGCCGGGCGATAGTTGTAGGCTTCGCAAACCCAGACACGCCCTTTGGCATCAACGTCGATATTGGTGGGGTTAACCAGCATCGGCTCGGAGGCAAACAGGGTCGTTTCCAGTCCGTCAACGGTTTTCAGACCCGCCAGCGCGTATTTGGGATCGTGTTGCTGTTCGGGAGTCAGCTTGTTGGCAAGGCTGTCCAGAAAAGGCGCCGAGGCCTGGCTCAGATTGCGGTTCTGATAGGCCCCAACCAATACAGCGCCGGTCAGTAAACCAGCCGCCGACAAGGCCAGTATACGCCGGTTGATGTTGAGTGAACGAGTGTTTTTCATGCAGAAAGAGAGGGAAAACAGGGTTGCATTTTAGCCGGTAAATGTAGTAATAAACCGGCAACGTTCCTTCATAAAACACCCTTGTTTTACGAAGGATTATTGAGTGGGACAACGGGCGGAAACCGGCTCGGTCAAACACCGCATCAGGGCAGGCAGTTGTGTGTGGTATGAGCAACATTGCCCTAATTATCAGCCTGCTGGCCGGGGTAACGGCGCTGGCGGCACTGGCCGAGCGCATGAACACCTCCTCTCCCATTCTGCTGGTGCTGGCTGGTACAGTAATCAGCATGATACCGGGCTTGCCACAGGTCGGGTTACAGCCCGAAGTGATTATTCTGATCTTTTTACCGCCCTTAGTTTACTCGGCGGCCTGGAACATGTCGTGGGCCGACTTCAAAGCTAATTTCCGCCCCATCATGTTGCTTGCCTTCGGGCTGGTACTCTTCTCGACTATGAGTGTAGCCTGGGTAGTCCATACCTTCATCCCGGGGTTTTCGTGGTCGCTGGCATTCGTGGTCGGGGCTATTATCTCGCCGACCGATCCGGTAGCCGGCACGTCGATTATTCGGAAGATGGGCGTGCCGCGCCGGGTCGTGGTCATTCTGGAGGCCGAAAGTCTGGTGAATGATGCTACGGGTCTGATCGTTTACCGCTATGCGGTAGCCGCCGTTACAACCGGAAATTTTGTGTTGACGCAGGCGAGTGAGCAGTTTTTAATCGTGGTTTTCGGGGGTATTGCCATTGGGCTGGTGCTGGCCTGGCTGGTCCGGTTTCTGCATCAGCTCACGCACGAAACACCCGTAATTGAAACAACACTGACTTTTCTGACGCCCTTTACGGGCTACCTGCTGGCCGAAGAATGGCACGTTTCGGGAATTCTGGCAGTGCTATCATCAGGAATTTTCCTGACGATGCGGTCGTCGGAATTCTTATCCCGTCTGGCCCGGCTCCAGGCGATTAATGTCTGGAGTGTGGTTATTTTTCTCCTGAACAGCATTGTGTTCGTGCTGATGGGGTTGCAGTTACGGCGGATTCTGGCCTCCAACGCCGAATACACGGCGGGCACTTTGTTGACCTACGGAGCCGTCGTAAGTATGGCCGTGGTGCTGAGCCGGTTTATCTGGGTATACCTGGTGTCGTACCTGACGCGCTGGCTGACACCCGTTCGCAGTCGGAAAGAACCGGTTTTTGATACGAAACAGATTACCCTGATTGGCTGGACGGGTATGCGCGGTGTGCTGTCTTTAGCCACGGCGCTGGCCCTGCCGCTCACGCTCCAGAACGGGGCCGGTTTTCCGCACCGTGACCTGATTATTTTCATTACCTACTGCGTCATTTTCACAACACTGGTGGTACAGGGTCTTCTGCTGCCTTCCCTGATCCGGCTGCTCAACATTCAGCCCGATACCAAAGCCGGTCTGGAAGAAACCAACCTGCGGCTGCGGATTGCCACGGCAGCCATTGAACATATCGAAGGCCACTACGGGCCGGACCAGCTACCGGACGACATGCTGGCGGTTCTGAAGCATAAGTACGAAGTCCGCGTCGAGCGGTTGCGGCTGCTGAAAGGCGTAAAACGAACCGCCATTGCCGAAGACGATATTCAACAGTTTCATCGCCTTCAGCAGGAATTAGTCGGGGTCGAACGGGCTTTGGTTACCGACCTCCGCCGGAAGGGGCAGTACGACGATGAAGTGCTGCGTACTATTTTGTTTGAATTAGACATTGAGGAATCCAGGCTGCTGCTCGATAGCATTCAGGCCTGAGTGCGCGAACAAACCGCCGGATTTTCTGTGGATCAACTGCCTCAAGGTAGGCTCAGCCGGGCAATTTAGTGAACAGTGGCAGTAGGTGTTTTTGTCTATATTTGGTGAAAATCACAGGGCTTATGACAACGATTCGGTTACCCATTGATGTTGAGCCGGGTGCGAATCTGACCGACCGCATTCGTACCATGACCGATGATGAATTTTATTTCTTCTGTCAGGAAAATAATGACTTAAAATTTGAGCGGGATTCAACCGGCACTATTAAACTTGTGGGTCAAACAGGCGGGGAAACCGGCGAACGCAACAGTGAGTTAAATGCAGACTTAACCATTTGGAACCGGCACTATAAACTTGGTTACGTCTATGATTCATCAACCGGCTTTCGCCTGCCCAACGGGGCTACCCGCTCGCAGGATGCGGCCTGGGTATTGGCCGAACGCCGGAATGCCCTTACCCCTAAACAGCACAAAAAATTTCCGCCCCTGTGCCCGGACTTTATCGTTGAACTGATGAGTGAGTCAGATTCGCTTAAAGAGTGCCTGAGTAAAATGCAGGAGTATATGGACAATGGCTGCCGACTCGCGTGGCTCATCGACCCTAAAACCGAAGAAACCCGCATTTACCGCCCCGATGGGTCCGTTCGGGTCTTAACCGGTTTCGACAATACACTTACGGGCGAAGATGTGTTGCCTGAATTTGCGTTTGAGTTAAGTGTACTACGCTGACTATAGCCGTGCAATTTCACAGACGCACGTAGTACATAGCGAGCAACAGATCAATAACAAGTCCGGTGAACATGATTGCTTTGTCATACTCCGGTACTGTAAGAGCGAGAAATACGGTAACAATCCAGATCAGCAATCCGAGCGTTGCAATGAGTAACTGGGGAATCGTAAAAGGCTTCATCGGTATTCAGTTCGTTCACTTCTGCGCATCAGGTACAAAGTATATCCTACTTTACAACGCTCACACGCGCCATTTTGCGGTATAATCAAGTGAATTATGACATTCAATCTACGCCTGTTTCTGTACATCCTGCTGTGGAGTGTGCTGATTACGATTGCCTATCATCACGTTATCCTAAACCTGAATCCGTTTCTGAATTTAGTGACCAGTCTGCTTTTACTTATCGCCGTGGTTGTGCAACTGATTCGCTTCCGTAAACGGGGAATGGCCTACATTGGCCTTTTTCTAACCGGTTTGGCACTTGTTACGATACTGCTGTCCTACGTCGATGAGCAGTTGTTCGGCTATAGCCCTACCCGGCGCTATTACGGCGTTGTTGAGCGGAATGAGTAAAACTGACAGTTACTTCCGCTCATAGTCCACAAAATCAAACGCTACTTCGTGTCGTTCATCAGCAGGGTGCGGCCGGCGACTTACCTCCTGCCAGTCGGCCTTATCAAATTCCGGGAAGTGAGCGTCGCCCTCGTAGGCTTTGTGGATCTCGGTTAAATACAGTGTCGTGGCAGCAGGCAGGGCCAGTGCGTAGATTTCGGCCCCGCCGATCACAAAAATCTCTTCCTGCTCTACGGCCCGGGCTACTGTCAGCGCATCTTCCAGCGACGCTGCCACCGTTACGCCCTCTGCCTTAAAATCAGCGTTGCGGGTAACAACAATATTCAGGCGATTTGGCAACGGCTTCCCCAGCGCAACGAGCGTTTTACGGCCCATAATGATAGGGTGACCGGTCGTTTTCTGCTTGAAGAATCGAAAGTCGTCGGGCAGATTCCAGGGCATATCCGGTTGCCCATCACTATTACTTTTGCCGATGGTTCGGTTGGCGGCCACGGCGGCTATTAAACTGATTCTCATACTTACTTTACCTTCGCCCGGCGCTCCGAGAGTTCGCGCCAAGTCGTTACAATAATGCCTTCCTGCTCAACGAATGCTTTCAGAGCCGGGTCGGTGATGGCCAGCAGGTCGCCCTTTCTGGTGGGACCGGAACTGGTAATCTGGTTGAACACTTCCGTTGGGGCGGTGCAGTGCATGATAATGTAGGTCAGGCCGGGCTTTGCCGCTTTTAACAGGTCGATGTACCTGCCGGTTTTAAATTTTCGCAACTCGGCGTCACTCGTGGCCGCACCGTCTGATGGATTCCAGCCGTAACTCGACCCATCCAGATCGTCCAATACCGGCAGACCCGCATTCCAGAGTTGCTGACCAACCTGCCGGATTAATTGCCGCTGACTGTCGGGGATGTGATTTACGGCGGTAATTAAACTGGCATGACCACCGGGAAACAGAATCGGGATCTTCTCGGTGATGCCTACCTTTACATAACGTTCCAGAAACTTGGGTTCAAACAGGGTACCCATGTGCGAATCGAGGTGCGTGGGCTGGACACCAAAGGCCCGGTAGCGGGCAATCTGCGCCCGCATTTCGGCCTCTACTTCGTCCGACGATGCGTGCTCGACCACCTGCGCTACGGTGGGCCAGAAAGCACCCTGTTCGTCGTACAACCCGGCGGCTTTTTCGCGGCCCGTTAGCGGTGACCAGCGGTAGGTTTTCCACTCCGACGTCATCACCAGATGAACACCCGCGTCTACGGCGGGATGCTGCTTCAGGTAGTCAAAAAAGCCCGGTACCCAGCCGCAGGGCATCATTACACTGGCCGAACTGGCCAAGCCTTTTTCCAGTGCCTGAATCGTACCCTGGTTCGATTCGTAGCTCATACCGGCATCGTCTACATGGAAAATGACGACTTTCTTCCCTTTCGGAAAGCCTAATTTCTCGGCGTAGGTCACTTCGGTTTGGGCGTAGCTAACCGGCGGCATAAAGACAAGGGAAAGAAGAACCGTGAGAATAAGTAGTTTCATGGACTATTTTAAGATTAGAAATCGGATTAACTCACAGGGCGTTTCCGCGCAGGAATTCGCCGACCGTCATTTTCCGTTTGCCCTCCGCCTGTAGTTCCTCAATAGCCACCCAGCCGTCGGCAGCCGCTACGTGAATAAAGGATTTACCATCGGTTCTGGCCTCGCCGACGTTGGCAATGTGGGCATTCTCGACAATACGGACCTTAAAAATCTTATAGGTTTTCCCATTCAGATGGGTCCAGGCGGTTGGGTAGGGTGACAGGCCCCGCACGAAATTACGAATCGTTTCAGCGGGTTGATTCCAGTCAATCACGCATGTTTCGCGCTGGAGTTTCGGGGCCAGTTTGGGCGTTGCCGGTTGTGGCTGCGGAATACGTGGATAGTCACCGGCTTCAATGGCGCGAACCGTTTTCAGTACCAGTTCAGCCCCGCGCACCATCAGCCGGTCATGCAGCGTCCCGGCGGTATCATCGGCATGAATCGGCTCGGTTTCCTGAAAAATCATCTGGCCTGTATCAATCTCTTTTTCAATGAAAAAGGTAGTCGCACCCGTTTCCGTTTCGCCATTCATGACAGCCCAATTGATAGGCGCAGCCCCCCGGTAGTCGGGCAATTTGGACGCGTGCAGGTTGAATGTTCCAACAGTGGGCATAGCCCAGACTACTTCGGGCAGCATCCGAAAAGCTACCACAACCTGTAAATCAGCGCGATAGCTTTTCAGCTGCTCCAGAAACTCAGGATCGCGAAGCTTTTCGGGTTGCAGTACCGGCAGTCCGGCATCCAGGGCCGCCCGTTTCACCGGCGACGCCACCACCTGCAAACCACGTCCCGATGGCCGGTCGGGGGCTGTAATAACTGCCACCACATTGCAGCCACCTATGATAAGTTGTTGTAAACTGGCGACGGCAAAATCGGGCGTGCCCATAAAAATGATGCGTAATGCGTTACTCATGTTCCGATAACTATGATTTTGGGTACCCATCCGGCGCACAGTTGGCAGACCCGTAAAGAATCATTATTTTTGTCCAGTTCAAACGAAGCCGGCCCTCCAGTCGGCTACTATTTTTACTGTGGTACGGCCCGATTGCGGCCCGGAAGCCAGTCATACAATGCGCATTTCGCCCCGACATAGCCTGATTCGAATCGGCAAAGCTGATACGGCCTCTGTGGCCCGGCCCCCGTGGCGCGTCTGCAAATAAACTCAGTTTATGGCAGAACGGTCGATGTACCGTTCTTTTCTTTTTATCAGGGGTCAGCGAGCGTTGATCCCCGAAAGCAGTACCAGTTACCAGACAATTTTAGCAAATAGAGTACATGGCAAAGTTATCGTATTACACCGAAGAAGAACTGAACCGGCTGAAGACCGAACTGAATGAGCTTAAAACAAAAGGCCGGACGCATATTGCCAACCAGATTGCCGAAGCCCGCGACAAAGGCGACCTGAGCGAGAATGCCGAATACGATGCGGCTAAGGATGCTCAGGGGATGCTGGAAATGAAGATTTCCAAACTGGAAGAGGTGGTCTCCAATGCACGGCTCCTCGATGAATCGAATATCGACACCTCGCAGGTTTCGGTATTATCGACGGTCAAAATCAAGAATAAGAAGAACGGGATGGTTGTCACCTACACACTGGTCTCAGAGGAAGTCGCCGACCTGAAGCAGGGTAAGATTTCGGTCAGTTCGCCGATTGGGAAGGGATTGCTGGGCAAGAAAGTAGGCGAATCCGCCGAAATTAAAGTACCTGCCGGCTCGATTGAATTTGAAGTAATCGAAATTGGGCGGTAAACAAAACCCTTATGCCTTCTATCTTCACCCGCATCATTAACGGCGAGATTCCGGCGCATAAAATTGCCGAAACAGACGATTTCCTGGCTTTTCTGGACGTGTTTCCCACCGCAATGGGCCATACACTTGTCATTCCCAAACAGGAAATCAATTACCTGTTTGCGCTCGACGACGAGTTGTATCTGGGGTTGATGGCGTTTGCCAAGCGTATTGCTCCTGCTATTGAGCAGGCTGTCCCCTGCCAGCGGATCGGTGTGGCGGTAATCGGCCTGGAAGTACCTCACGCCCATGTTCACCTGATCCCGTTGAACTCAATGGCCGACATGGATTTTACCCATAAACTCAAGCCAAGCCAGGACGAACTGGCAGAAACGGCTGCCAAGATCCGGGGATTTCTGGCAAGTTAACGACAAAGCCATCAGCAAACTGGCCAAACGTATGTCGTACCTTGAAGGTACGACATACGTTTGGCCAGTTTGCTGAACAACCCACTACGAACGCTTTATTACAACCGATAAAACGTCATGGCGTTCTGGCCAAATACTTTCGCCCGTACATCATTTCCCCAGGGCAGCACATACTCCTCAATAATGGTTTTGACCTGCGTGTAGTCAGCCGCTACCAGACAGACCGGCCAGTCGGAACCAAACAGCAGTCGGTCGGGACCAAACTGCTGAAAAACCACGTCTAAATACGGGAAGAAGTCTTTTTTACTCCAATCCTGCCAGTTCGCTTCCGTTACCAGACCCGATAGCTTACAGGATACATTCTTGCATTTGGCAATCTCGGTCATAAAATTCGACCAGGTGTTGATACGCTGTTCGCCAATTCGGGGTTTGGCCAGGTGATCAATCACGAAGTTCACTTCCGGCACGGCCCGCACCAGATGCAGGGCCGCTTTAAGTTGCTGGGGGTAAATCAGGATGTCGTAGGTGAAGTCAAAGGCCGCCAACTGACGGATGCCACGAATAACGTCTTGGCGGGTCAAAAAATCGTCGGGTTCGGCCTGAGCGACGTGTCGGAATCCTTTAATCTCCTCGAACAGGGAGAAGTTTTCCAGGCGGTCATACACCGTTGGCGACTGTAAATCGACCCAGCCCACCACGCCTTTCACGCTGTCATACGACTCCGCCATGTTAACCAGAAACAGAGTTTCCTCTTCGGATTGCGAAGCCTGCACGGCTACACACCCATCAATACCATTAGCCTTCAGAACCGGTTCGAGATCAGCGGGCAGAAAATCGCGTTTTAGGACCGCCATTTCATCGGTAATCCAGGTATCGCGTTCGGGCGAGTAAAACCAGAAATGTTGGTGCGCGTCAATAGTCATAGTTCGTCACGTGTTAAGCCGTACAGTGCCGCCGTCAATTGGGTAATCGCAACCCGTTACGAAACCGGCTTCGTCCGAGCAAAGATACAAGGCCAGCGCCCCGATCTCGTGCGGTTGTCCCATGCGGCCAATAGGCTGCGAAGCCGACAGCTTTGCAAACATCTCCCCTTCCTGACCAGCGTAGTTTTTAGCAATAAAGCCATCAACAAACGGCGTATGCACCCTCGCGGGCGACATGCAATTGCAGCGGATGTTATCCTTCAGATAGTCTTTCGCGACCGACAGTGTCATACTCAGCACAGCTCCTTTCGTCATCGAATAAGCAAAGCGATCTGATAGGCCAAGTGTAGCCGCAATCGACGCCATATTCAGAATTGCGCCACCACCATTCGCCTTCAGATGCGGAATCACGGCATGGAGGCAGTTATACACGCCCTTTACATTGACGTTATACAACCGGTCCAGATCCGCTTCGGTGGTAGTTTCGACGGTCCCGACGTGGGCAATACCAGCATTGTTGACCAAAATATGAATCGGTGATGCTCCCGCAATTCGATTCACAACCGCCATCACATCAGCTTGTTTTGACACATCGACCGCGTGGGCAAAGGCGTTGCCGCCAACAGCAACGATGTCATCAGCGACTTGCTGCGCCTGCTCACTGTTTAGCTCAAGAATATGAACCGTAGCCCCTGCTTTGGCGAATGTCTGCGAAATAGCCAGCCCGATACCACTGGCACCGCCCGTCACCAGCGCCGTTTTGTGTTGGAGTGAGAACATAGGTGATTGAGTGAAGGAGTGATTGGGCGGATAAGTGCTTAGAACTAATCACTTATTCGCCCAATCACTCATCCGCAATTGCTTAAAGTGAAACGCCCCGTTTCCAGGGAATGAAATCGTCTTGTCCGAGTTGTTCGGCCTTAGTGAAAACTTCGCCGTTTGCCAATCTAATGACCCATTCCAGCAGGGCATCGCCGTTTTGTTCGATGGTTTGCTCACCGTCGATAACCGGGCCGCTGTCGAAGTCGATCACATCGGGCATACGATTTTTCAGCACGGTATTGGTCGAGATCTTAACCACCGGACAAACCGGATTGCCGGTAGGTGTGCCAAGACCGGTTGTGAACAGAATTACGTTTGCACCTGACCCCGCCATACCCGTAGTAGCTTCGACATCATTACCGGGCGTACACAGTAAATTCAGACCGGGTGTGGTAACGGGTTCTGCGTAGTCGAGGACGTCGGCGACCGGGGCAGTGCCGCCTTTTTTGGCCGCACCCGCCGATTTAATCGCATCGGTAATCAGTCCATCTTTGATATTACCCGGCGACGGATTCATATCGAAGCCTGAACCAGCCGCTTCGGCCTGCGCTGAATAGGCCTGCATCAGGTTGATGAACTTCTGCGCGTTGGCATCCGATGTGCTTCGGTTAATCAGTTCCTGCTCTACACCGTTCAGTTCGGGAAACTCCGCCAGCACGGTTTTGCCACCCAGAGCTACCACCAGATCAGACAGATGCCCAATGGCTGGATTCGCCGTGATGCCCGAAAAGCCATCCGATCCACCACATTTCAGGCCGACAGTCAGCGCACTGAGCGGAGCCGGTTGCCGGTCAATTTTATCCGCTTCGATCAGGCCGAGAAATGTCTCCTTGATGGCCTGCGACAGCATGTTGAATTCTGTACCTGCCTGTTGTTCAAATACAAGCACCGGCTTATGAAACCGGGGATTCTGCCGCTGAATCTCCTGCTCAATCATGCCTGTCTGTAAGTGCTGGCACCCCAGACTCAGGATGGTAGCCCCCGCTACGTTGGGGTTGTTAATCATCCCGGCCAGCAGCGAACCCAGCACCGCCGAATCCTGCCGGGTACCACCACAGCCCATTTCGTGAGTTAGAAATTTAATACCATCGACATTTTTAAACGGACGTCGGGGCTGTTGATGCGTCAGCGTACGCAGTTGAGACGGGTCCGCAAAGGGACTTATTTTTTTGATCGTCTGAAGATCGCCCGCCTGATACAGGTGCAGCAGTTCGCGCACCTGCTCGCGGTAGACATCTGTTTGTGCGTAGCCCAGTTCACGCTCAAACGCGTCTTTGAGGGTCAGAATATTGCGGTTCTCGCAAAATACGAGCGGTACAACGAGCCAATAGTTGCGCGTACCTACCTGTCCGTCGGCGCGGTGATAGCCCATAAACGTCCGGTCTTTCCAGGCCGACACATCGGGTGGTTGCCAGGTATAAGGCTGTTTATTCTCCAGGCCGTAGCGGTCGGCGTCGTGCTTGAGATTGAAGGTTGTGATGGGTTCACCACGCCGGATAGGCTGCGTAGCCTTTCCGACCAGTACCCCATACATCGTGATTGGGTCGCCGGGTTGGCGGTCTTCCGTCACAAATTTATGTTTGACCCCAACGCCGTAGGGCAGTTCGTAGGTCTGACCATTGAAATCGACATGATCACCGGGAGGCAGATCGCGCAGAGCCACAATCACGTTATCGGCAGGGTGAACTTTGAGGACGCGGGCAGGCATTGATAGAGCTGATTTTTGAGTAAAGAGACGTATTCAGTCGAAATATACCATCCTTTCAAAAACTTTACCCGACCCTGTTGCGAATGTGGGGCCTAATCCCAAGTTTTGACGGTTCAATAGCCGCTCTCGTTTACTCCTGTTCCATGCCTACCCACCAAACCAGCGCCCTATCCGGCCGCCTGATGTCGATAGACGCCTACCGGGGCTTTGTAATGGTACTGATGGCTGCTGAAGCACTGAATTTTTCGCACCTGCACGACTCATTTCCTGCCAGTGGATTCTGGGCAGTACTGGCTTATCACCAGAGCCATGTCGAGTGGGCAGGTTGCTCCCTGCATGATCTCATTCAACCGTCGTTTTCGTTCCTGGTGGGCGTTGCCCTGCCCTATTCCATCAGCAGCCGGACCACTCAGGGGCAGTCAGGCAGCGTTCAGATCGGGCACGCACTCCGACGGTCATTCGTGTTGATTTTACTGGGCATTTTCCTGCGCTCAACCCATGCGACGCAAACGTATTTCACCTTTGAGGATACCCTGACCCAGATTGGTTTGGGCTACCCGTTTCTGTTCCTGATTGGCCGGGACAGTCGTCCAGGAACGGCATGGCTGGCTTTTGGCCTGATTTTAATTGGGTACTGGCTGGCCTTTGTATTGTATCCGGCTCCAACGGCCAACTTTACCTATTCTGCCGTGGGTGTACCCGCGAACTGGCCCGAACACTACTCCGGTTTAGCCGCCCATTTCAATAAAAACAGCAACCTGGCCTGGGCATTCGACACCTGGTTTTTAAACCTGTTTCCCCGGCAGACACCGTTTCAGTTTAACGGGGGTGGGTACGCTACGCTCAGTTTTATCCCAACCCTCGGCACCATGCTGCTGGGGCTACAGGCCGGGCGATGGTTACGGTCGGGTCTGGCATCAGCCATTCTCCTAAAACGCTTTCTGATTGCCGGAGCCATCTGCCTGACTCTTGGGGTTATTCTTCATCTCACGGGAATTTGCCCCATCGTTAAGCGCATCTGGACACCAGCCTGGGTACTGTTCAGCGGAGGTTGGTGCTTCTGGCTGCTGGCCGGTTTCCACGGCCTTATCGACGTTCTTGGTCAGCGTAAATGGGCCTTTCCGCTCATCGTGGTCGGCATGAATTCCATTGCCATCTATTGCCTTGTGCACCTGATTGACCGTTTCATCGTTGATTCGTTTCACATTCATCTGGGTCACGGTCCATTTCTGGCACTTGGTCCAGCCTATGAGCCACTGCTGACGGGCGCGGCTACCCTCGCTATTTTTTACCTGATTCTCCGGTGGATGTACCGCCGAAACCTGTTTATCCGCGTTTGATTATGCCTACAGCCAATATTATTAATCTCTTCGACAAAACGATTCAGTACGGTACCCTCACCGTTGCCGATGGTCATATTACCCGTATTGAGCAGCTTGGTCCCGAACGACCGGGGGAGCCGTATATAGTACCCGGTTTTGTCGATGCCCACGTCCATGTCGAAAGTTCATTGCTGACCCCGGCACAGTTTGCCCGGCTGGCGGTGGTGCATGGTACCGTAGCCACTGTGTCGGACCCCCACGAAATCGGCAATGTGCTGGGTGTGGCGGGTGTCGAATACATGATCGCCGATGGTGCCAGGGTACCCTTCAAGTTTATGTTCGGAGCGCCGTCCTGTGTGCCAGCCACCTCCTTCGAGACTGCCGGGGCCACGATTGATGTTGAGGCTATCCGGCAGTTGCTGGGCATGAACGAGATCGGTTATCTGGCCGAGATGATGAATTTTCCGGGCGTACTGCATAGCGACCCGGTGGTGATGGCCAAAATTGCGCTGGCCCAATCCCTTAACAAACCCGTTGATGGACATGCACCCGGCCTAACCGGCGATGAAGCTCAACGTTACATTGATGCAGGCATCACGACCGACCATGAGTGCTTTACGTACGAAGAAGGTCTGGACAAGATCAAACGCGGCATGAACATTCTGATTCGGGAGGGCAGCGCGGCCCGTAATTTCGACGCGCTGATACCGCTGCTAAGTGAATTCCCGGAGCAGATCATGTTCTGCTCGGATGACAAACACCCCGATACGCTGGCCGAGGGGCACATTAATCAATTAGTAAAACGGGCGTTACAGGCCGGTCATTCGCTCTGGAGTGTCCTGCGGGCAGCCTGCCTGAATCCGGTGCGGCATTACCGCTTACCCGTCGGTTTGCTGCGAGAAGGCGATCCAGCCGACTTTATTGTGGTCAGTGATCTGGAAACGTTCACTATTCAGCAGACGGTCATTAATGGCGAGGTAGTGGCCGAAGCAGGAAAGTCGTTGATTCCTGACCTGCGGAGCGAGCACGTTAATCAGTTTAGCTGTACGCCAAAACAGGTAGCAGACTTCGCCCTGCCCGCTCCTTCCGGTGTACAGGCCGTAAAACTCCGCGTTATTGAGGCCCTTGATGGGCAGCTCATTACCAACGAACTCCACCTCGACGCCAAAATTAACGGCGAGCAGATCGTATCCGATGTTGACCAGGACGTCTTGAAAATCGCTGTGGTTAACCGCTATCAGGATGCCCCACCCGCGATTGGCTTCATCAAAAACTTTGGACTAAAACACGGAGCGATGGCATCATCGGTCGGCCATGATTCCCATAACATTACGGCTGTTGGCTGCGACGACGAGAGTTTGTGCCGGGCCGTTAATCTGGTGATCGAAGCCAAAGGTGGACTGGCAGCCGTCGGGCCGAACCAGGGACACCTGTTGCCGTTACCCGTAGCCGGATTGATGACCGATACGGATGGTTATGCCGTAGCCAGTCACTATGCTACTCTTGATGCCTTCACGAAAACAGAACTTGGCAGCACCCTGGCAGCGCCTTTTATGACATTGTCTTTCATGGCTTTATTAGTCATTCCAAATCTTAAGCTGAGTGATAAAGGGCTATTTGATGGGCGTATTTTTGCCTTTACTGACTGTATACTAACCACATAATTAGTTTACTGTCAGTGACAAAGGCCCAACTGCCATTCAGGAGTTGGGCCTTTCTGTAACTTTGCGGAATACCCTTTTTTTATTCAATTATTTATCAATATGTTTACAGCCAGCCTAACCTTTATCTTTTCCCCTCCGCCCTATGCCCCGCTATCGTACGACTCCGCGTCAGGATGAAGAAATGCTGTGGGACCAGTTCCGCAACGGTAACGAAGAAGCTTTTGCTCAACTGTATCGCAACTACGTGCAGCTTCTTTACCACTACTGCACCCACTTTGCCGGTGATCGCGCTCTGATCAAAGACTGCATTCACGACTTGTTCGTCGAACTTTGGAAACACCGTCAAACTATTGGGCCTACCACCTCGGTTCGTTTCTACCTGATGGCCTCCATTAAACGTAAAGTGGTTCGCCACCTCACTGCCGAACAGAAAATCAGCAGCCAGGATGATGTAAACAGCGGTCTGCTACCCGGCTGTGACCCATCGCATGAGTCGATGTTAATTGCCCACGAAGAAGACTCGTACCTGAATAACTGCCTGCATACAGCGCTGGAGCGGCTCCCCCGCCGACAACGCGAAGCCGTTTATCTGCGCTATTTCCAGAATATGAGTAATGAGGAAATCTCTTCGCTGATGCGCATCAATATTCAGTCGGTTTATAACCTGATCTTCGGCGCGCTGAGTACCCTGAAAAAATACGTCACGCATGATGCGGTGGTGCTGGCGTAACACCTCACCCCGCCCCCTCTCCTAAACAGGAGAGGGGAGCGGACTCAATCAGCCGGTTGCCTCCTCGCAGAGCAACCGGCTTTTTTGCGGACCCATGTCAGCGTAATTTTGTCGGATGAACTCAACCACCACACCCTTACCCGAACGCATTCGCCCACATTCACTCAATGAGGTCATTGGTCAGCAAAAACTGATTGGTCCGAGGGGTGCCCTCCGTCAGGCTGTTGATTCGGGCAGGCTACCGTCGATGATCCTGTGGGGACCGCCTGGTGTTGGCAAAACCACACTGGCCCTGTTGCTGGCCGAAGCGGTGAAACGCCCCTTCGTGGCACTGAGTGCCATCAACGCGGGCGTTAAGGAAGTACGCGAAGTGCTGGCCCGACCCGCCGGCATGTTTCCACCCGTGGTGTTTATCGATGAGATTCACCGGTTCAATAAAAGTCAGCAGGACGCTTTATTGGGTGCGGTCGAGAAAGGGCAGATCACACTGATCGGGGCCACTACCGAAAACCCGTCGTTTGAAGTGAATGGCGCTTTGCTGTCGCGCTGTCAAGTGTATGTGCTGGAGTCGCTGAGCCGCGACGAACTGGTACAGGTGGTAGACAGAGCGCTGGCGCAGGATTCGTTTTTGAAATCAAAAAAGGTAACCGTCGAATCCTATGATGCGCTCCTCAGGCTGTCGGGTGGCGACGCCCGGAAACTACTCAACTTACTGGAGTTAGTTGTTTCAGCCCATGTATCGGCCGATCCGCTGGTTATCACCGACGAACGCGTAACAACGGTCGCCCAGCAAAACATTGCCCGCTACGATAAGTCTGGCGAGCAGCATTACGACATCATTTCGGCCTTTATTAAGTCGTTGCGTGGCTCCGACCCTAACGCAGCTCTTTACTGGATGGCCCGCATGATGGTGGCGGGTGAAGACCCTGTTTTCATTGCCCGGCGTATGCTGATCATGGCATCCGAAGACATTGGCAATGCCAACCCAACGGCTATGATCATGGCATCCGAAGCCATTCAGGCCGTAAAGGTTATCGGGTATCCCGAGTGCCGCATTATTCTGTCGCAGGTGGCGGTTTATCTGGCTACTTCGCCCAAAAGCAACGCCAGTTACGTGGCTATTTACGAAGCGATGGCCTTAGCTGAAAAAACCGCTCACCTACCGGTGCCGCTGGCGCTTCGTAACGCTCCAACCCGGTTGATGAAAGAAATAGGTTACGGCAAAAACTACCAGTATTCGCATAACCACGAAGGCAACTTTGCCCAGCAGAACTTTCTACCTGATGAATTGAAGGGCCACAAACTCTACGAACCGGGTCAGAACGCCCGGGAAGCCGAAATCCGGCGCAGCCTACAGGCCTGGTGGGGGGAGTGGTATGGGTATTGAGGCTTAGAGGTTGCCCAGGATAAGCCGAATAACTTTTCCGGTTCAAGCGCGTTTACTAACGAAAAACAACCAACGCTTATGAAAAACGCACTTTATGCCGGGGCTCTTGCGCTGCTGATGGCGGCTACGGCTACCGCCCAGGAAGTTACAAAGAAGGAAGGGGTTAAGACAACCAAAATAGCGCAGGACAAGGCCGCGAAACTACAGAATGAAGCCAAAAAATCGGGCAGTAAAACGGAACAGCGGGCTGCTGACAAAACGATGGATGCCGCGAAGCGGGCCGAAAAGCAAGCGAAGAAGAATACAAACTAATGGTGGTCCTGTTGACCTGTCAATCCCGCTGATCGGCATAAGCCTGTCAGCGGGATTTTTGGCTAATGCTCATATTGATTAAGAGCCGCCCGAAGCTGATTTATAATTTGCTCCTTCAGGATAGGTGGGGCCATTACCCTGACGTCAGCACCGAACTCCAGAATTCGGGCGATCAGTTCCCGGTTTAATTCGACGAATAACCGAACCTCCAGGCAGCCATCCGATAGCCAGTCTACTTCCTGAGTGGGGTGAATTTTCTTCGTTTCGACGTACTTACCGCGTTCGCTCGTGAAGTGCAGCAGTACTGTTTCCGGTTCAGTATCCGTTTTGGTCGTTCCCAGCAGATACTGAAAATAGGTCCGGCCATTGAAAGACTTCGGATAGACAAACGATTCAGCCGTAGCCCGGAACGTTACAATTCGGTCGAGCGGCAAATTCTGCGGCCGGTCCTTCCCGTTCTCCCAACCCACCAGCACCCAACGATTGTTGTACTGTTTCAACAGCAGCGGAAACATGTGCCGGATCATTGGTACGTCGCTCTGAAACGGCTGGTAGGTAACCCGCAGAAACGCCCGTTTTTGAATGGCCGTGTACAAACCAATCAGGTGCTGACGACCCGTTAACTCGGCTTCGTCAAACTCGATAACCGGGTTATGCTCCGCCGAGGTCAGGGCAATGCGCTGTTCCAGCCGCAGGAGCAAATCTTCCAGCCCAATAAACTCGGCCGATTTGGCCAATTGCCGGAGTAGCGCCAACGCTTCGTTCAACCCGCCCAGATACGTGTTATCCAGACCTTCGAAGAGGGAATAAGCGTCTTTATAAAAGTAGCCGTCATGCTTGTTCGCCCGCTCCGGCAAGGGAGCCTGTAGCTCATGACGCATAAACTTCAGGTCATTTCTAATAGTCCGTTCATCCACGCCCTTGTCAACCTCCTGACAGGCAGCGCAAAGGTCTGCGGCTGATCGGCCGGTATAGCCCGTCCGTAACACCTTGTGAATGGCGAAGATGCGTTTCAGACGCAGGTCGCCGATAGCCCCCGGTTTTTTCATGCTGCATTTTTTGTCAAAGTAAATAAATGTGTAGTTGACACGCCTAATGTTGTATCAGAATCAACCACAAACTGCTTATGACGACAACGGCTACCGCTACGATTTTTGACCGTCTTCCTTTTTCCCCCACGACCGAACAGGCGCAGTTTCTGTACGAGATCGAAGCATTTATGGAATCCGATCAGGATTTTTTCTGCTGCGCGGGTCGGCAGGTACGGGCAAAACGTCGGTTGCCAAAGCGGTTGTCGATTACCTGACCGAGCGGCAAATCCCCTGTTTTTTGTCGGCACCCACCACCCGGGCCGCCCGGATTATTGGCCGCAAAACCGGCCGCGACGCCCGTACCCTGCATAGCCGCATCTATCGGATCGAACCCCTCGAAGACGGGCGGGTGCAAACCTCACTCCGCACCAACGACGATCAGTTACCAACACTTTACATCGTGGATGAGTCGTCTATGATACCAGACCGATTTAGCGATGCGGATAAATTCATCGCTACACGCGGACTGCTGTATAACTTTCTGCACTACGTAAAGAGTGGCAATAAGCGCAACAAGGTGCTGTTTATCGGCGACGTGTATCAGTTGCCGCCCGTTGGCTACGATGCCGGTGAGATGCCACCCGCTCTCTCCGACCGCTACCTGGCCAGCCAGTTTGGCCTGACCGGACGCAGCCTCGACCTGACCGACGTGAAGCGGCAGGCCGAAGGGTCAGCTATCCTGCGCTCGGCCACCTCCCTGCGTGATGCCATGCGGGTTGGTCAGCACTGGCATATCGAGAGTGACCGCTTCTGGGGGTTGAAAGGAGCCGTCGATGCCTACGTAAAGGCATTGAACCCGCGCCGGTTAGACTCTGTCGTGTACATTGCAGCCTATCACGGCTCCATCACTCAGTTTAACACAGCGGTCCGGCAGCGACTGGGTCAGGGCGGAACGGGTCACGATCATGCGCTGGCTATTGGCGACGTTGTGGTGTTTCATCAGAACGTTGTCGGTACCGACTTCACCGCGTTTAATGGAGACTTCGGCGCAATAGTCGAACTGGTGACCGGTGTCGAGCGATTTGGTGGTCTGCACTTTCAACAGGCTACGGTCGAACTAACCGATGAGCAGGGAGCACCACGGCATATAACGGGCCGGATTTGTCTGGAATACCTGCAAACCGAAAAGCCGGGCCTGATGCAGGAACAGGAGAAAACGCTGTACGCCGAAGTAATGCGCACCGACAAGGCGTTTCGGGAAAGCCCCTACCGGCAACACAGCCTGAACCCATACCTGAGCGCGATGCGGCTTCGGTACGGCTACGGCATCACGGGTCACAAAGCACAGGGCAGCGAATTTGATACGGTGCTGCTGAACACCTGGGCACCGGCGGGGCGGCAGAACCTGAATTTTTTGTACACCGGCGTAACACGGGCGCGGAACCGGCTAATTTGTTCGGCCTGACAAGCCGTTGCCGCGTTGGTTTATTGTCGATAACTTGCTTCTTTGTGCAACCCAACAAAGCAACACCATGACATTGACCCACATTGACATTGACATCGAGGACGAACAGGAAGCCGCCCGCATCCTGTCGTTGCTCGACCGCGAGCACATCCCGCACCGGGTTCAAAAAAAGCCGGTCCTGACCAACGAAGAACGGGCCGCAGCCCACGAGCGCATTATGCGGGGTGCGCCAACACTGAATGTTGAGGAGATGCTGGAATGGCTTAAGGAGTCAAAAAAGGATCGTCCAATGCCTTTTCGCGACGAAGACGAATGAGAATTCTGGACTCTAACCTGCTCATTTATTCAGCATAGGATAAATTTGTTTTTCTGCGGTCCCTCATCCGAGACAGGCAAACGTTTTTATCGGCGGCTTCTAAGGTGGAAACGCTGGGCTACCCTAAGCTGTCCGTCGATGAGCGGCTGTATTTTGAAGAGATTTTTAGAACGGCCGTAGTCTTATCCCTAACAGATGACGTTGTAGACAAAGCAGTTGAGTTGCGTCAGCAAAAAAAGATGTCGCTCGGCGATTGCCTCATTGCCGCAACTGCCCTGCTTAACGGCTTTGACTTATACACCAACAACACCACCGACTTCACTCACATCTCCGGCCTGACGGTCGTTAACCCGCTTACTGTCTAATACATTTATGGCACACCTCACCGGCTTCGGCTTAGAAAATTTCCGCGTCTTCAAAGATTACACCTGGTTCGACTTCGCACCAATCACAATTCTGGTTGGGCCGAATAATTCAGGAAAGAGTTCACTGATTAAAGCGTTATTGTTATTGAAGGATAATGTTGAACAGAAAAAGATTGTTCCAGCATTTGAAGCTTCTTTAAGTAGTATATTTAGTGATGAGAATGGGGAATATAATATTACATATCTCCCCCGGCAGATAGATTTTTCGAATCCTATTCACGGAATAAATAGTGCAGTTTCTATGCCAAATAGTAACTCAAATAATATTATAACTACATTCGATGTCCGTTATAATTCCAAAAATGATGATATTTTGGGAGGATCAAGTAGTGATTTATTAATTTACCGTTTATCAATAAGTACTGAAACAGAAAAGAATAGATCAAGTTTGGTAAATAGAGCAGAAGTATTCACATTAGACAAAAGACTATTACTTAAAGTTGACTCAGATCATATATTCTTCAACCCCTATTTATACGACGAAATACTAGACTCTACAAGATCATCACTTTTACCTGGCTTACAGGACTTACATGGATTGCATTACAAAAAAATTTTATCAGAATACAACAAAATTAACTTTCAAGTTTATAAAAAAAATGCGGGAATACATGAATGGTGTTTACAACAAGGATTAGACTCTGATGTAGCTTCACAAATGGCTGATGCAACGTCAAAAAACCTACGATTGGGAGAATTTACAGCTAACTCTACTAATGATATAACTTCTCCTTTAGATATATTAAAACAACTTCATTTCTGGACAACCAGTCGTAGTGAGCAAAAAAGAGTATATTCTGACACGGACAATAACTCGTTCCGCAAATTATTACAAGATTATAATAATAGTAAGTTGATACATAATTTTGACGACCTACTCCTATTCGTTAGTGAAGAATTCAATATAAAGGGGGTATCTGCCGATTACGAAGCAGATAAAGGAATATACTTCCCGAATATTAATGGTCGTTCTTTAATGAATCATGGCTTTGGATATACACAATTATCTTCACTGCTATTTAAGATAATAGGAGTTTCTCCTGAAAATTACATCCATGATGACATAGGTTTTATTGACAACTCAACTTTGATCTTAGAGGAGCCAGAAGCGAACTTACATCCAAAGTTTCAATCAAAACTTGCAGACTTGTTTAAGTTCGCTAAAGAAAACTATTCATTAAATTTCCTCATCGAAACTCACTCCGAATACATGATTCGTAAGTTTCAGTACTTGGTTGCGAAAGGAGAGATGAAACCCGAAGACATTATAATTCACTACTTCCACGATCCAAACGACATACCGGCCGGGGAAAAGCAAGTGAAGAAGATTACTATTCTGGAAGACGGTAGTCTGTCAGATGATTTCGGGCCGGGCTTCTTCGATGAAGCAGCTACGTGGGAGCTTGAGTTAATCAAATTGAAGAAAAGCAAAGCTCGCCAGAACTAACATGAAGCTATACGTTAACTTCGCATTTTTAGAAAATCTGGTACTGGCCGAAGAGCAAACGGAACGGCATTTTTACATAAAAAAGCTATTAAGCAGTCCGCAAGCAGGAGTTGAACTGATAATTGACGTTGATGCAGAAACGGCGTATGCAGACCCCGACAAGCGGGCAGTATTTCGGCAAATCGCTCAACGGCTTCCAACTACCGATGTTACGTTTTTATCAGCTTGTCAAACGAGTCAATTTCATGAGTCAGGTGAGACGAGACTTCTATTTGTAGACGACGTAGCGTTAGCTATAATAGAAGACTTCGGTTGCTTTGTAGTATCGACTATTTGCTTAGAAAGATCTGATTTTTTGTTTTACGCCGAAGACATACGCGTGGATAGTAGTCTCAGAGACTGGTCTATGTTAAATGGCATCAAGCACCCATGTAACGCCATAGTTTTGACTGACAATTACTTATTTTCTGATAAAGACTCGTATTTAGAAAATATAACATCAATTTGCGAAAATCTAATGCCGGATACACTAACAGAGAATTTCAGCTTTGATTTTACGCTAATCGGTTACGACGCTAAAAATGAATTCAGGCCTGTTAAAGATCAGTATAATATCTTGTCTGACTATTTTAGAACTAAATTCTCCTATCCGGTTAACTTGACAATTATACGAAGCACTTATCATGATCGCTTTATTTTCACTAATTATTACTGCATTACATCTGGTAATGGCTTTGCATTGTTTAAGAATAGACAACTGATTGCCGGCAAGCAAACAACCCTTCACTGCAAAGCTTTAACTCTCGAAGGCCGTCTATCATCAATGCGGGAAACTCGTAACGACGAATTACAAAAATGTGTAGCTATCAATCGAACAGATCGGATGCCTGATAAGATTGCAGGTAATCGTATCAATCGACTTCTCGCGCAGTAGCCATTTGCTTCTCTCCTAATACTACTTTCTGGCTGATGCGAATAGATTTGTATATTCGTTATAGCACTTATAACCTCTACCTCTAAGGACAAAGTCAGGCCAGTAGCATCAAAAATCGCAACTTTGTTTAAAACACTTACTTCATGACGATCTATTCCGTGTATGATCAGGTAGCCGATTTGTTGGCCACACTTGACCCGGCGAAGGTATTGACCATGAAAGCATCAAGCGAGATGCAGCAACGGTTTGATCACTTGGCCGAGAAGTCGGCCAATGGTCAGTTGTCTAAGCAGGAAAAGGACGAACTTGACCATTATATTGTGCTGGAACGACTGATGCGGCTGGCGAAGATTCGGGCGCACGGCAACCAAACAGTATCGTGAGTCGGTACATTCCGGCTATCCTGCGCAAGTTGCTAGCGAATCGGGCCAACCATTGCTGTGAATATTGTCGTTTACCCGCCGAGCGGTCATTTTTCGGATTTCACATCGACCATATTGTCAGTCTGAAATATGGTGGTGAAACACAGGCCGACAATTTAGCCTACGCCTGTTCGATCTGCACCGTAAACAAAGGCTCCGACGTTGCCACGTTTTTAGACGACCGCCTTACCGCTGTCCGGTTCTATAATCCGCGAATTGAACCTGAGTTGACCACTTTGCTATTGAGTCAACCGGGCTATTGATTGCCATGATTGACATTGGAGCCGGAACGATTAAGTTGTTGGACCTCAACCACCCCGATTCCATCATTGAGCGACGGGAATTAATTCGGCTTGATCTGCTTACTCCTTAACAACAACCCTCTCGAAATCCTCATCCCCGCCGATGCTGCGTTCTTTAGTGCGCTCTTGGTCGCTGGTTAGTGCAGACGGGTATAAGATTAACGATACTACAGGCTTCCCACAGATTTACACTGTATCCTTACCGTAACATTGTACGCCCAAAAACCTGTCGCTATGAAAAAGGTCTGTATTTTCTTGATTTTCCTGTGCCTCACCGGCAATCTGTACGCTCAGAAACCAGCGGAGTATCACCTCATCAAAAAGACGACTATCGGGGGGGAAGGAGGCTGGGATTACCTCCTTGCCGACGCTGAAGGGGGCCGCCTGTACCTGTCGCACGGTACTCAGGTTGAGGTTCTTGATCTAAAATCGCACGAGAAAGTTGGTATCATTGCCAATACGCCGGGTATTCATGGCATTGCTGTCGTCAACAAAGCCAACGTCGGCTACACAACCAACGGACGGCCTAATACGGCTACCATGTTCGATTTAAAAACTTTTAAGCCGCTGGCCGAAATACCAACCGGTAAAAAACCCGACGCGATCCTGTACGATCAATTTTCGGGGCGGGTTTTCATTTTCAATAACGAGGGCAGCAGCGCTACCGTGCTCGATGCCGCTACGGGCAAAGTCGTTGGTACGGCCGAGTTGGGGGGTGCGCCCGAAGCCGCCGTTACGGACGACAAAGGCATGATTTTCGTGAATCTGGAAGACAAAAACGAGATCGTCGGTTTCGATGCCAGGACGCTGGCCGTAAAACATCGCTGGTCGCTGGGCAAGGGCGAAGAACCCACTGGTCTGGCCTTCGACAAGGTACATCACCGGCTTTTCAGTACCTGCCACAACAACATAATGGTCGTGCTGGATTCGCAGACGGGTAAGGAACTGGCGCAGGTGCCCATTGGAAGCGGTGTCGATGGTGCGGTGTTTGACACAGCATTCGGTGCAGCTATCAGTTCCAACGGCGAAGGGTCGCTTACGGTGGTCCGGGAGAACAAACCGGGTCAGTTTTCCGTGGCCCAGACCGTACCAACCGAGCGTGGTGCGCGCACCATCACCATCGACCCGAGAACCAATCATATATTCGTCATAACCGCTCAATACGGGACTGCTCCGGCGGCAACGACTGAGAATCCACGGCCACGAGCACCGGTTGTTCCCGGTACGTTCATGGTGTTGGAATACGGAAGAAATTAAGCAATTGATTTTTATTTAGCTCATCAGATTCTAGAGGAAAACCAAATACTCGCCTGTTTTATCACTATAACTCATTCATACACCATACTCAGCAACTCCGCGACGCAGGCGGGTTTTGCCTGTCCGTCGATCTCAAAGGTTGCTTCGGTCAGGATTTTGGCCCCGCCCGGCACCGCTTCCACCTCCTTCAGCACGGCCCGCATCCGCACCCGGCTGCCCGACGGAACCGGGGAGATAAACCGAACTTTATTGGTGCCATAATTCAGGGCCATCTTCGCCGAGGCAACGCTGTATAAGGCGTATGAGAACTTCGGCGACAGCGACAGGGTCAGAAAACCGTGCGCAATGGTGGTACCACCGGGGAGGCTGGTTTTGGCCCGCGCCGGATCGACATGTATCCACTGATGATCGCCGGTAGACTGGGCAAACTGGTTAATCATGTCCTGCGTAATCGGCTCCCAGTCCGATACGCCTAATTCCTGCCCGGCATAGGTTTTCAGATGTGCCAGCGTATCGAACACCAGGGTCTGCCCTTCCCGGCGTGGTGATTTCGCCGACTCCTGAACCGCAGCGACTTTAACCGCTGGCATACCTACTTCCTCCGACATTACCACAACGGCCTTGCCAATTACCTGCCGGTTCATCATCTCGGTCAGCGCCTGCGGAGCCTCAGCCAGGGAATAGAGCTTGTGGATGTGCGGAGCCAGTTTACCCTGCACAACGTACATCGCGATTTCCTGCATGTTTTTGATGCTCAGGGCTGGTTCTTTTTGCGTGAACATGCCCCAAAACACGCCGGTGATGGCACACCCTTTCAACAGGGCCAGATTAAGCGGAATCTTTGGAATCTCTCCCCCGGCAAAACCGACCACCAGATAACGCCCCCGCCAGGCCATTGACCGGATGGCCGGTTCGGCCCACTTGTCGCCAACGGGATCGTACACCACATCAACACCTCTCCCACCGGTGATGTCTTTTAGGCGTTCGCGGAGGTCATCGGTGGTGTAATTAATGAGATGCGCAGCTCCTTTTTCGGCACAGACGGCCAGTTTCTCGTCGGTAGATGCTCCTGCAATGACCGTGGCTCCCATGAGTTTACCGAGTTCGACGGCGGCTAAGCCAACGCCCCCGGCAGCTCCCAGTACCAGCAGCGTTTCGCCGGGTTTCAGTTGAGCGCGGTCTTTCAAGGCGTGGTATGATGTGCCATAAGCATACATCGTTGAGGCACCCGTCACAAAGTCCATCTCGTCGGGAATGGGCACCGTCACGCGGGCGTCCGACACGAGTTCCTCGGCCAGCCCGCCATGCGAGCCAAACGTAAATACGCGGTCGCCAGGTTTGAGGTGTTTGACGCCTTCACCCACCGCCTTCACCACGCCAGCCGCTTCACTCCCCGGCGAAAACGGCAGCGGAGGCTTAAACTGGTACATGTTTCGGATGGTAAGCGTATCGGGGAAGTTCAGGCTACAGGCTTTCACCTCGATTAAGACCTGACCGGCACCGGGTTCGGGCGATGGAATGTCCTCAAGCGTGAGGGTATCAGGTAGCCCGTAGGCACAGCAAAGAATTGCTTTCATATAAGTGAACCTCACCCCCGGCCCCTCTCCTTGAAATAAAGAGCGGGGAGCAGGCTCGGTAGTTTTGCTCCACAAACAGTATCTAAGTCGTCACCCCTCTCCCGTTTAGGAGAGGGGGATGGGGGTGAGGTTAAACGGCCTGAGCCGCGCGCTTTTTACGGACATCCAGCCCGTAGTTTTTCAGGATACTCAGGGCCAGAAACTGTTTGTGTACCTCGTCGGCACCATCCCAGATGCGGGCACCCCGCTCGTGGCGGTACACCGCCGACAGAATTGTATCATCCGTAACGCCCATCGCGCCGTAGACCTGAATGGCCCGGTCGAGAACGCGCAGCACCATGTTGGCAACGTGAAACTTGATGCCCGCAATCTGATCCCGCACGGCCGATGCCCCGACCTGATCAATCTTATAAGCCGTATCGAGTACGTACAAGCGGCACGAGTCAATCTCGACCCGACTTTCGGCAATGAAGCCCTGAATAAACTGCTTCTCGCCCATCATCACATCGTCGTCCAGTTCGCGGGTGGCCGCCCGTTCGCACATCAGATCGAGGGCGCGTTCGGCCTGCCCAATCCAGCGCATGCAGTGGTGAATCCGGCCGGGACCCAGTCGCTCCTGCGCCAGCCGGAACCCCATGCCTTCGCCCCCGATCAGGTTAGAGACAGGTACGCGGCAGTTCTCGTAGCGCACCTCCGAATGACTAAACCAGCCCTCCCCCGCTTCGCCGAAAATCGGAATCTTACGAACGTGAATAAAGCCCGGCGTTTCGGTTGGCACCACAATCATGCTGGCCCGCTGATGGCGGGGAGCGTCGGGATTGGTTACGGCCATGACGATGGCAAACGCGGCTCCGTCGGCCGATGAGGTAAACCATTTATGGCCGTTGATAACGTATTCGTCGCCATCGCGCACGGCCGTTGTGCCCAGCCGGGTTGGGTTGGAACCGGCGTATTCGGGTTCCGTCATGGAGAAACAGGACCGGATCAGTCCGTCGGTCAGGGGTTTGAGGTAGGCCTGTTTCAGGTCGTCAGACGCGAATTTGTGCAGTAGTTCGGTATTACCGATGTCGGGTGCCTGACAGCCAAAGACGTAATGCCCGAAAAAAGGCGTCCGGGCCATCACTTCGCTTAGCTGACCGAACTCACATAAAGTCAACCCCTTTCCTCCGTCTTGCCCGGATAACGCCAGTCCCCACAGACCTAGGTCTTTCACTCGCTCGCGCTTCTGATCCAGCAGCGCAATCGTTTCTGCCATCGGCCGGGTGTGATACTCCGCTTCGAGTGGTATGAGTTCTTCGTTCACAAAGGCCCGCACCCGGCTCAGCAGGGGGCGCACCCGTTCGGTTGTGAATATGGTTTCCATCCGGTTTAGCTTGTTTATGTGCTATTTTTTCTAATTGTAGTCAAGTATAGGGCGACGTCTATCGTCATACAAGAAATCACCGACTAATATTTCAACCGAGGTGTCCCGCCGTTGTTATACTTGTTTCCGACCATAACGGTGCATCGGGCCGCGTATACGTCCTCCCGGTTGTCATGGCCTTACCCTCATTTTATGTCCTTTTGCCTGTCCACTTGCCGGTTTATTGAGTTTCCACCATAGTCAGAAAATCCGTCCATTAGCATTCAGCTGGTCGGCAACACCTGCTGTCAACTCTGAAAAATGATAAAAATAGGCTATCACGCGTCGCATGAACAGTTTAAACCCAGCACGTTGTTAAACTGGGTACAATTGGCGCAACAGGCTGGTTTTACGGCCGCTACTTCATCCGACCATTTCCATCCGTGGAGTAACAAACAGGGCGAAAGTGGGTTCGCCTGGGCATGGCTCGGTGCTGCCATGCAGGCAACCTCGCTTACATTCGGAGTGGTTAACGCACCCGGACAGCGCTATCACCCGGCCATTATTGCACAGGCCGCTGCTACTTTGGCGGATATGTTTCCTGAACGGTTCTGGATGGCCGTTGGCACCGGCCAATACCTCAACGAACACATCACAGGGGGCAAATGGCCCTCTAAAGCTGACCGTAACACTCGCCTGAAAGAATGTGTTGATATCATCCGGGCGTTATGGGATGGCGAAACCGTAACCCACAATGGCCTGGTTACGGTCGAGGAAGCGACGCTTTATTCGCGTCCGGCCATAAAACCGTTGATTATTGGAGCCGCTGTGACGCCCAAAACAGCCGAGTGGGTAGGCGGCTGGGCCGACGGCCTGTTAACCGTTTCGCAGCCTAAGGATGATCTACAGCAGGTAGTGAATGCTTTCCGGCGGGGCGGTGGCGTTGGCAAACCGATGTACCTGAAGGTTCAGTTGTCGTTTGCGGCTACCACCGAACTGGCGCAGCAGGGGGCTTATGACCAGTGGCGCGGCAATATTTTCCCCAACAATGTGCTAACCGAACTCCGAATGCCGGATCAGTTCGATGCGGCCGGGGATATGGTCGATCTGGCGAACGTCGATAAAATGGTCAACAGTTCATCCGACCTGAATCAGCATCTGGACTGGCTACAGGCGTTTGTGGCGATGGGCTTTGACCAACTCACGCTGCATAATGTCAATCTGGAGCAGGAGCCATTCATCCATGCCTTTGGCGAGCATGTGCTGCCGGCACTGCTGAAAACCCGTTAACTGAACAAAAAGCTACGTACTGCCAAACAAAAAAACCGGCCTGAAACAAGCCGGTTTTTCTCAATCCCACCATTCACTACACTATCATTAGTTGGGTTTCCCCTCCTTTTCTCTGTCAACAGGCGTTAGCCTGATGCCTGCCGTCGAAGGTCGCCTGCTTCGGAACGAATCCGTTCAGGCTGTTTAGATGACGGCAACCCGGCTGCCTTAAGGCAATTGTACAGTAAAAACGGCTAAAACAGTGCAATAAGTCGAAACGTATATACATTAGTGAGGTAACGGCCCGGCAGGGTTACCAATAGAAAAAGATTCGATGGGGCCGCACGAATACGGGTATAAATGGGCCGGGGCCGGTTCACAGCGACTTATAAAGGTACTCAATGCGCAGCGGACGCTGGTCTGACGGTGTATTCCATGATTCTGAACACTTCCTGGCGCACAACATCGAAGGTGCGGACGAACTGGCTGTTGAATTTAGTCATGTCCGTGGGTGAAAGACCTGCTCCATCGGGGGTAGCGATGGCATTCATGCTGGCCAGCAGTTGAACATTGGCCAGACTATAGCCTTTTTCGCTGCCGTTTGGAACAACTAATTTCGAGAAGTCCCAGCCCGCGATTGCGTTCTGCTTCAGGCGTTCGTTCGCCCGTCGTTTCATTGGCTCGATTAAGGTACTCCAACTGGCCGCAGGATCGCGGAGTTGTATAAAATCCAGCACGACTAACGGCGTCTTATCGGGCGCGAAGGCCGTTCCAAAGGCGGCATCGACGGTTTCCCAAATCTCCATCTTCACAACGGGGGCCGTAGCCCGGTCGCGTTTTTGGAGACTGGCCATCCGCGTTTGTACACTGTCGCCGTAGAGTTTGGTCATGGCCGTCGGCGAGGCTCCTCTGATACTCATACCGGGGGTAACAATCACCGTCACGTAGTCATATTCCGTTGGATTGGTGTTGGAACTCATCTGTTTCGCCATCATATACCAGCCGATGAGGTTGCCTTCCGTAACAGCGGCCTGATTCAGGGCTTTCCACTCCTGTTCGACGGGCAGAGCATCCTGAATGGTTAATCCGGGCGAGAGTTTATGGTAAATAAGGTAGGTATACGCTTTGAGCGATGGGCTGGTCTGAGCCAGTGTCGCGACCGAACTTAGGCTGAACACTGTAGCCGTAAACAAAAGAGACAAGAGCTGTTTCATGCAAATAACGGGGTTTGGATGGGGGAAACTGTTTCAGGTAGCCTTCACTGTATATATTACTGCCCGTCAGAACGCTACTGCTTTCAGCCGCAGGCCGGTGTCCTCTGGCAGGCCAAACAGGAGGTTCATATTTTGTACGGCCTGCCCCGATGCGCCTTTGGTCAGGTTGTCGATTACGCTCGTGATGAGTAGCTGGTCCTCGTGCTTTTCCAAATGCAGTAAACACTTGTTGGTGTTCACCACCTGCTTTATGTCAACCGGTGCGTCGCTCAGGTGGGTGAAGGGGTGGCTGGCGTAATAGGCTGAGTAGAGCAGTTTAGCGTCGGCCAGACTACCGGCAAAGTGCGTATAGACATTAGCCATGATACCCCGCGTGAAGTCGCCCCGGTACGGCACAAAGTTGATTGGCTGATCGAAACCGGCCTGCAACAGCGTCAGGCTCTGCCGAATTTCGCTCAGATGCTGGTGCGTGAAGGCTTTGTAGATGGACAGATTGTTGTTCCGCCACGAGAAATGCGTCGTCGGCGACAGCGACTGACCGGCTCCCGTTGAGCCGGTTACGGCGCTGATGTGGATGGCATCGGTCAGCAACCCGGCATCGGCCAGGGGCAATAGCGCCAGTTGGATACTGGTGGCGAAACAGCCGGGATTGGCAATCCGCGCCCCCTCCCGGATGCGTGTCCGCTGTAGTTCGGGCAGGCCATACACGAAATCCTCGGATTCATCGCGAAAATCGGTACTCAGATCAATCACAATGATATTTTCGGATAGCTCATGCTCCGCCATAAACCGGGCCGATTCGCCGTGGCCGGAGCAGAGGAACAAGACATCGACCGGGGCATCGCGGGGTGGCTCAACGGATAATAAAGCCGACAGCTCCTCGCCCGAAAACAGCAGGTCGGTATCGCCGAGCAGATCCGTATGGGTACTATAAACCGGCTTTCCGGCCTGGCTTTTACTGTGTACAAACGCGATCTGGGCAAATGGATGATTGAGCAGAATACGCAGCAGTTCGCCCCCGGTGTAGCCCGCTCCGCCAATAATACCAATGTTAATCTTCATGATTCCAGTACAGGACTTAGTTGTAATTCAGGTTTTGTGATGGACATAGTGCTGTCAGGAGACAGCACTTATAATAAAGCAGTTGCCCATCTGTACTCACAACAACTTATCCGGCACAACAGGCAGTTCCCGAAGGATTTAGCGGGTTACGAACGTACCGGTTTACGAAGGTAGCCTAAATACCTGCCGCCAGTTTGCTACAGGCACACACGTATTAATACGTACATGATCTCACCTGACACATTATTCATCTAACCTGCTCATTATGAGTGATTATACGTAAAACAAAGGGGATTTTCCCCGTTGCTTTACGTAGCCGGACCCGCCACATTTGCGGAGGACCTTAGACTCTTTTACCCCATGCACGCATTCAATCGTAAACGCTTCTTCGATACCTATCGAAGCCGATTCGGCCCACTGACACAAGACCTGGTAGACGCCCTCGAAATTCTGCTCGGACAAATTGAACCCGATGCCCGGTTTAACGACACAGACAAGGATCGTCGGCAACTGGCGTACTGTTTAGCCACTTTTAAATGGGAAACCCAGCACACCATGCGCCCCATTGATGAGTTTGGTACGCCGGCCTATTTCAACAAACGCTACGGACCGCATACCAAAGTAGGCAAGATGCTGGGCAACGTCATTGATGGCGACGGGGCCACCTACCACGGGCGGGGCTACGTTCAGTTAACCGGGCGCAACAACTACATACTGGCCGGAAAACGGTTCGACCCGGAACTGGCAGCGGTACCTGATCAGGCAAAACAACATCATTTAGCCTATCAGATTGCCATTCAGGGCATGAAAGAGGGGTGGTTTACGGGCCGGAAACTCGATCAGTTTATTTCGGAAGGCAAAGCCCCGGAATTTGAACGAGCCCGCTCGATCATTAACGGCACCGACAAAGCCCAGACCATTGCCGACTTCGCCCGCCGGTTCGATGAGGTGCTGATGGCAGCTAAGTTATAGCAGGTACACTATCCCTAAAGCCTTTCGCCCTATGTCATTTACACCCCCTTTCTATCCAATCATTTACGTTCGCGGATACGCACCCACCAAAACCGACCGGGAGGACACATTCCACGACCTGTACTATGGGTATGCCGAAACCTCCGTTGAGTCGCGGCCCAAGCCGCCCCGGCCCGATACAGCCATTGATGACCGGGTTTCACTGGATCTCTTTGAAGGGCAGCTCATCCGCTTCATGAAAGAGTTTGGCTACGTCGATGCCTCGCATGGCGGACTGGCATTAGCCCTACAGGACGCGATTAACATAGGCCGTCCGTTACTCAGCCCCACCCGGTCGCTCTGGATAAGCCGTTTTTACGACACGGACATTGTTACCGGCCGCGTGCGCCCCATCATCGAGCATGCCAACGATTTGCGAACACTCATTGATGAGACTATTCCGGCCGCGTTTAAGGATTGTAATATCGACACGTCAGATCCTGAATTTAAAGTGATTCTGGTAGCGCATTCGATGGGTGGCCTGGTTTGCCGGGCACTGATTCAGAATTTGTACCCCGCATCGGGCGTCGATCCCAAAAGCAAGATTCACCGACTGGTCACGATGGGCTCCCCCCACGGCGGCATTGAGCTTGGTATCGTCCCCGATTTTCTCGAGTCGTTCGTCGTCAATGCCTTTAAACCGGGCGGTGCGGATATATTCTACGATAAACAGATGCGGGACTACCTGCGGTTGACGGACGAAGAACAACTGAACAGCCTGGGAACGGTTGGCAAGGCCGGTAAAAGCGAACATTCGTTTCCGGCGGCCCGCTGCTTCTGCATCATTGGCAGCAACCACGCGGCTTATGACGTACTGGGCGGGCAGCAACGGCGCATTACCGGCAACTTCAGCGACGGCCTGGTTAAACAGGATCGGGCGTTTATTGAGGGCGCTTTTACCGCCAATGTACACCGCGCCCACAGCAGCCGCGACCAGGGAATCGTTAACAGCTACCAGTCGTTCGAGAACGTTCAGCGGTTTCTGTTCGGCGACACTAAAGTGGCTATTTCATTAGACGACCTGACCATTCTCAATCCGAAAAGCGTGGGGGATGACGGCTATTATAATGTAGAATTCCGGTTAGCCGTCCGGGGCGCGGGTGCGGTCTTTCTGCATGACCGGCGGGAAGACCCCTGCGAAAATGCCCATCGGTTTACGGCCGGGCAAGCCGCCAGCCCCTTATCCGTTTTCCTGCATACCATCTTTCTCAGTTCAAAAAAGGCACGCCCTAATGATCCAACGCTGAATTTTCTGCTTTCCGTGCGGGTGACGGCCAATCAGGTAAAAAAACACATGTTCTGGGATGATGAATACCCCGTTCGACCGATTTACAGTGAAACCCTGGAGATACGGGTCGATACGGTGAAGGCGAAAACGTTCTGGGAGGGCGGGTCTTTAGCGGATGATGTTGTTCAATACAGCTGGCTTTCCGGTGCGGATGAAGGAGCTGATAACATTGCCACCAACTCGAACGGTCAGGGAAAAATCTGGCAAAATGCCCTCTTCCAGGATGAAAAGTTTTCGATACCGCTCCGCAAAGCAGATTCGCTTTCGGGTGTGCTGCGGCTAAGTCCGTCTTCCTGGCCCGACAAAACGCTGACGCAGGAAGACTAAAAATGACTGATAACTCAGACTACACGGAGGCTATCTACCGGGAGAACTCAGGTAGCGTACCCACTATCGTTGACGGCACATAATCCATTTTCGCCCTGCACATATGGAACTTCTTATTACCCGCCAGCCGGATGCCATTGCCACGCCCGGCTCACTTAGCATTGATGGCGCGTTTGAATGCTTTACGCTGGAGGACGTTGATCGCGGACTGTTGCAGACCATGCCGCTATCGGAAATCGGCCGGTTAAAAATTCGCGGTAAGACGGCCATTCCGAGAGGGCGTTATGAACTGGTAATCAGTTTTTCGGACCGCTTCCGGAAACTCCTGCCGTTAGCTCAGAATGTACCGGGATTTATTGGTATCCGCATTCACTCCGGCAACGTTGTGGGGGATACAGTAAACTAAAATTAACAGGGACATGGAACTCGAATTAACCTTAAGACGCACTTACTACCCAAACGGCACCAATGGTATCATTAGCATTGGCCCGGCTTCTATTTGCCATTCGATTGAGTTGCCATGGAAAGACAACAAGCGAAAAACCAGCTGCATACCGGAAGGTCGATACCTGCTTACTCGTTACGAATCTCCAAAACACGGCCCATGCTTACTGGTCAATAATGTGCCTGGTCGTTCTATGTGCGAACTGCACGAAGCAAACTGGGCAATGGGTAAAGATGGTAAACATCCGCAATTAGAAGGCTGTATAGCACCCGTAACAACGCTGGAGCCGGGTAAAGCCGGTGTCGGCTGGCGTTCAGGTGATGCCGTAAACAGGATTGAAGGGCTTGTCTTTCCGGTACTAAGAAAGGGTGGTAAGGCTTGGCTTAATGTGGTAAAAGCCTGATGTTTCCTTGTCTCTTGTAGTGTCTTTTACTACATTAGGGGAATGGACACTACGCACATTTACACATTATCAGACCCAAGAAATGGAGTCGTCCGCTACGTTGGCAAGGCCAATAATTTGAAGCTCAGACTTAAACTTCATTTGCGCAAACATGAAAACACCCGCAAATCTCAATGGGTTTTTAATTTAAAAAAATTGGGTCTTGAGCCTGTAATAGAAGTGCTTGATATTGTACCAGTCACAGAATGGCAATTTTGGGAGATGTATTGGATAAGCCAAATGAAAGCATGGGGGGCACAAGTTGTACAATGGAGACAACGGCGGATTAGGCACGGATCGGCTACCCAATTCAGTCAAAGAAAAAATTGCAAAGCATTTCAGGGGAAAAGCAAATAAGGCAATTATGACCCCATATGCTCAATATGATTTACAAGGCAATTATATACAAACCTTTGCCGGTTGTCTTGAGGCAGCAAAGGCGGTTAATGGTAGCCACAGTAACATTTGCCGTGTTCAAGGCAAAGGGCTTTCATCAAGCGGATTTTTGTGGTTAAAAATCGACGGCACCCCACCTTTAAATATTGCTTCAAAGTACGATGAAAAGGGGGCTTTAATTTTTACTGACGAACGTAGAGCCCGGATATCTGCCTTAAACATGGGCAAGTTCTTGGGCAAAAAGGTCAGCGCAGAAACAAGGAGAAAGCAACGATTGGCCCGACTTGGCAAGCCACCTGTAAACAAGGGGGTGCCAGCAACGCCAGAGCAGCGAAAGAAAAACAGTGAAACCTCGCCCAACAAAAAGCCTGTTTCTCAGCTTGATTTAAGCGGTAATTTAATTAAACAGTGGGATAGCATCAAGGAAGCCTCAATAGCTACCGGAACGACAAGGGCCGGAATACTCAAAGTAGTAAAAGGGGAAAGCAGGCACGCAAATGGTTATAAGTGGGAAAGGCCAAATCTCTAAGGGCACTCAGCTGGACGGCAACACCATTGCGGGCGGCACGTCCCGGCCTGCTTTCAAGTCCTTGTTTGCCAGGATTCAGGTGGCTATGAAGCACGAAAAGGTATTCCTGACAATGCGGTGAGCCTCCGTGCCCGCGCCGGTTATAGAGCAGCAGTTAACAAACGGCTCCCGGCGTAGGCTGGAATTAACCAGTTTGCGCCGGGAGCCAATAAAACACGGTCAGTGTACCGGAACTAATAGTTACGTCCGCTTACTTTCTCGTAGATCATCACCTGATTCGATGCCACTTTCGAGAAGCCCCGTACGTCGTCGCCCGTCCAGGCATTATTCATCTCGCCGTAGGAGCCAAACTTAGCCGACATGAGGTCATACTCCGACGCGACGCCCAGCACCTGAAACCGGTAGGGTGCCAGCATGACATGTACCTTGCCCGTTACGTGAGCCTGCGTATCAGCCAGGAACGTTTCGATATTGCGCATCACAGGGTCCATAAACTGCCCTTCGTGCAGCATGGTCCCGTACGAGTTACCGAGCTGCTCTTTCCAGTATTGCTGCCACTTGGTGAGCACGTGTTTTTCGAGGGTGTGGTGCGCCCGGATGATAATCAGCGGAGCCGGAGCTTCAAAACCGACCCGACCCTTGATGCCGATGATGGTATCGCCAATGTGAATATCGCGGCCAATGCCAAACGGCCCGGCCAGTTCCGTCAGCTTCTGAATGGCCCCAACGGGTGTAGCAAAGGTTTCATCATTGATGCCTACCAGTTCGCCGTGGGTAAAGTGCAGCGTAATCTGCTCCGGCTCGGTCTTGCTGATCTGCGTTGGCCAGGCGGATTCGGGCAGAAACTGATCAGAAGTCAGGGTTTCCTTACCGCCCACCGATGTTCCCCACAACCCTTTATTAATCGAGTAGGCGGCTTTATGCCATTCCTGCTCAACGCCTTTGGCTTTCAGATAATCAATCTCGGCTTCGCGCGATAATTTCAGGTCACGGATGGGGGTAATGATTTCGGCTTCCGGCATAATAATCCGAAAGGCCATATCAAAACGAACCTGATCATTTCCCGCTCCGGTAGAGCCGTGGGCAATGGCCGTTGCACCGATTTCTTTGGCGTATTCGGCTACGGCGATGGCCTGAAAAATGCGTTCCGCACTGACACACAGGGGGTAGGTGTTGTTTTTCAGGACGTTGCCGTACACCAGAAACCTCAGGCATTGCTGGTAATAATCATCCGTTTTGGTAACGGTCACGTGCGATTTTACGCCCAGCGAATACGCTCGTTCTTCCACTGCGTTGAGTTCGGCTTCGGAAAAACCACCGGTATCGACCAGCACAGAGTACACCTCATACCCTCTGTCTTCCGACAGATATTTAACACAGAACGAGGTGTCTAACCCGCCACTAAATGCAAGAACAACTTTTTGAGCCATTGATAAATAGACGTTTATGATAAAAAGAGAGACCGCCTTTATTGGGTTGTATACTTTCCAATCCGGTCGACGGGAAATAGAATCAAGAAAACAGCACCTGTTTACCAAAAGCAATAGATGCTGAACGTCAGCGCCTGAACCGGTAAGCGCCGTTAGCGGTACAAACATAAAACATCCCGCCCGACGAACCGCCAGACGGGATGTTTTTCGCCCTTTGCCGGTAATCGGCAGTGTCTATACCACTTCCATCTCTTCCGGCTTGCGGTGTTTCTGCCGGTCCTGAATGCGCAGCAACACCGACTGTTTCAGCCGCATCCAGCGCTCATAGAGCTTGGATTCTTTCAGGAAATTCCACTTCTCGTTCTTCTCCTCCTGCTTCTTTTCTTCGGGATTATACAGCATACCCGTGCAGAGACAGTGCTTGCGGCTGGTCCGGGTCAGAATATCGTAGTTCACGCAGCTCGAACAGCCTTTCCAGAAGGCATCATCGGCTGGCAACTCGCTGAAGGTCACCGGTTCATAACCCAGATCAGAGTTGATTTTCATGACCGCTAGGTTCGTCGTCAGACCAATGATCTTAGCGTCTGGAAACCGGCTCCGCGACAGGTCGAATGCCCGGTGTTTGATGCGCGTAGCGATACCGCTTTTACGGTGGTCAGGATGCACGATCAGGCCGGAGTTGGCCACGAACTTACCGTGTTCCCACGTTTCGATGTAGCAGAAGCCAACCCACTCGCCGGTCAGCGTCGTGGCGACGATGGCTTTGCCCTCAAGCATTTTTTCCATAATGTAAATGGGCGAACGCTTGGCAATGCCGGTTCCGCGGGCCTGCGCACTCCGCTCCATTTCCTGGCAGATGGTGTCGGCCAGCCGGAGATGATTCTCATTGGCGACCTGAACAATATATTGATCGTTAACTACTTCCTGATTGATCATTGTCATTTTCGGGAAACGGCTGTCGTAAACAACAGTTGCCTCAAGCGGAGACATCTCGATCCGCGTCGGTCAGTGAAAAAATAAGTACGTGGGTTGGGAAACAGCGGAATACATTTGCCACGTGGGCAAACAACATTACATGACCCTTACGGGCCTCCGACTAAAGGGCGTGGTGTGAAAAAAGGTCGGTATGTAAACCGTATTGATCATCGCTGCCGTTGGAGTGACTGTATTAACGAGACAATGTTAGATAAATCGTCTTGTACGTGCAATAAACTAACGCTTTTTTTTGGAAATGGTTCGACGCCAGGGCCTGATTTTAGCAGCAATCCCGGGCGCAGCCGCTTGCCCGCTTCCCCCGTTTTTTCTATATATTTGTCAGTCACCGGTCATTTCGCCCCTTATGCATAAGCTCACCGCCGACGACCTCATCTACGGTTATATAAACGGTATCTTTCCAATGGCCGATGCCGACGGGACCCTGTACTGGTACTCGCCCGACCCCCGCGCCGTTATCCCGCTCGACACCTACAAACCCGCCAAATCGCTGCGGCCGGTGCTGAACAAACGTCAGTTCGATATTCGTATCAATGCCAACTTCGAGCAGGTCATGCGTGCCTGCGCGGCCCCCCGCAGCGATGACGACAGCACCTGGATTTCGGACGAGATTGTGGCCGCCTACACCGATCTGCACCGTATGGGGCTGGCTCACAGCGTAGAAACCTACGTGGATAATGCCTTGGTGGGTGGCCTGTACGGCGTATCGCTCGGCTCGGCGTTCTTCGGCGAGTCCATGTTTCACCATGTCAGCAATGCCTCCAAGGTGGCTTTTCATTATTTGGTCCTGATGCTGCGGGAACAGCAGTTCAGTTTGCTGGATACGCAGTTTATCAACGACAATGTCCGGCGGTTTGGGGCCGTTGAGATACCAAAATCAGAGTACCTCAAACGCCTGAAAAACGCCCTCCGAAAAAAGGCCCGCTTCACCGAGCCGGTGCTCGAACACCTCTTCAAAAACCACGCCGAAGATTAGACGGGTTTGTGGTTGGCTGATTTGTGGCTCCCTGCCAACGAACCACGAACGATAAATCACAAACCGTTTTACCTTTGCCGCATGACCAAGCCCGTTCTTGTCCTGAAATTTGGCACGGCGTCGATTACCAAACCCACCGGCGAACCCAACGAACCTGTACTGGTTGACATTGCCCGGCAGGTGTCAGCGCTGCAACCGCATTACCGCATTGTGCTGGTATCGTCCGGAGCGGTGGGTGCCGGTCAGGCACTCATCCGCGACTACCGGGGCGACCTCACTCAGCGCAAAGCCGCTGCTGCTGTGGGCAACCCGTTACTAATTGGTATTTACAGTCGTTTCTTTGCCGTTTATGGCATTGCCGTGGCACAGAGCCTGTGCGAACGTCACCATTTCGCCAGCCGCGACCAGTTTCTGCAACTCAAACAAACGTACGACGAACTCTGGGCCAACGGTATTATTCCGATTGCCAACGAGAACGATGTAGTCAGCAACCGCGAACTCAAATTTTCGGATAATGATGAATTAGCGACCCTGATTGCGGTGGGTTTCGGGGCCGAAGCCCTGATGCTTTGTACCTCCGTTGGCGGCTTACTGGATGCCAGCGGACAAATCATCCGCCAGGTCGACCGGTTTGACGAGGCTGTGTTTGGTGTCGTCCGAACCGATAAATCATCGCTGGGACTGGGCGGCATGGCGTCAAAACTCACCTTCGCAAAACTGGCCACCCGTATGGGTATCCGGGTTGTTATTTTTGGTCTGAACACGCCAGATGCCATCGGTCAGGCGCTGAAAGGCGAAACCGGTACCGTATTCACGGCTGTCACCAACGCGGTATCCGCGCGTAATCGGTGGCTCGGCAGCGGTAGTTTAGTTACCGGACGGCTGGTGGTTGACGCGGGAGCCGTGCGGGCCCTACAGCAGCGCCGGAGCCTCCTTGCCGTGGGTGTAGTGTCGGTACCGGGTGAGTTTGAAACCGGCGAAGTCGTTGAGATTCTGACTCAAGACAGCGCAACAGTTGCCGTGGCGCGAACGCGTATTTCGTCGGGTGAGTTAACAAAGCGACTCCGTGAACAGAACGTCGAAGTTGCCAATGCAAATGATATTGTACTTCTATGACAACAGTTACTTCCCTTCTTCAGGCTACACAACAGGCGGCCTCTTCGGTTCGGCAGCTTGGCGATAGCCAGAAAACGGCACTGCTCAATCGGCTGGCTGATGTACTGCTCGAAAACAAGGCGCAGATTCTGACCGATAATCAGCTCGACCTCGACCAGATGCCGGAGAGCGACCCCAAGTATGATCGCCTGAAACTGACCGACGCCCGGCTATCTGATCTTGCCCAGAGCTTGCGTCAGGTAGCGGTCCTGCCCGACCCGGCGGGTGTTGTGCTGATGGAACGTGATATTGAACCGGGGCTTCATCTCAAAAAAATAGCCGTGCCGCTGGGTGTGGTAGGTGTCATCTACGAATCGCGGCCCAACGTAACGGTCGACGTAGCCGCCATTTGTCTACGCTCGGGTAATGCCTGTGTACTGAAAGGCGGCAAAGAAGCTGATGCATCCAACCGGGCGCTGGTCGGCCTGATTCAGCGGGTGCTGCAGGAATTTGGCGTTCCCCAAAACGCCGTAACCCTGTTACCCCTCGACCAGCCGGGTGAGCGGGGCGTTGTGGTAAACGAACTGCTGACGGCTACGCGCTATGTCGATATTATTATTCCCCGTGGTTCGGATTCACTAATCCAGTTCGTGCGTAAAAACTCACTCGTACCCACCATCGAGACGGGGGCGGGGGTGGTGCATGCGTATATTGAGAAAACAGCGAATTTGGATATGGCGCGGGATATTGTGGTCAACGCTAAAGTGTCGCGGCCTTCCGTGTGTAATACGCTCGATTGTGTGCTGGTCGACGCGAAGATTGCGAATACATTTCTGCCCATGCTGCTGGCCGACTTTCTGAAATGGAATGTGGAGGTGTTCGCCGATGAAGAAGCCCACCATATTTTTGCCAACGCGCTCTATCCCTATCTGCAGCGCGCTCAGCCCGACGATTTCGGCCGGGAGTTTCTGGATTATAAATGCGCCGTAAAAGTAGTCGCTGGCTTTGACGAAGCCCTGGCCCATATTCAGGCGTATTCATCCCGGCATTCGGAAGCTATTGTTTCGGAAAACCAGGCCCTGATCGACCGTTTTCTGAGTGAAGTAGATTCAGCTGCGGTATACGCAAATGCCTCCACCCGATTTACTGATGGAGGCATGTTTGGCTTGGGCGCCGAAATCGGCATTTCAACCCAGAAACTGCACGCACGCGGCCCGTTTGCGCTGGAGAAGTTAGTTACTGAAAAATGGGTCGTTACCGGTAACGGACAGGTGCGCTGGTAGGCTGTCTTATACTGGATCGGTTCAACCATTCCATTGACAGGTACTCATCAAGGACTCAGCATTCTTCAAAAGCGAATGAACATTACACTAAAGCAGGCAGATCAGGAAGACATCGCTCCTATTTTAGCCATTATCAACCATGCTATCTTAACGACTACAGCTGTGTACGATTATCAACCCCGAACGTACGAAGCGCAGTCAGCCTGGTTTGAGAAAAAACGAGCCGATGGTATGCCTGTCATTGTCGCTCAGCAGGACAACCAGACCATTGGCTTTGGGAGCTATGGCATTTTTCGCCCCTGGGATGGGTACCGGTTCAGCGTCGAACATTCGATTTACATTTCAGAATCGTTTAGGGGCGCTGGCGTCGGTGGAAAAATTCTTACTGAATTGATACGACTGGCCACTGAGCAAGGCTTTCATACCCTGATTGCGGGTGTAGACGCGGCCAACGAGAGTAGTTACGCCTTTCACAAGCGGTATGGCTTCGTGGAAGTTGGCCGATTTCGCGAAGTCGGTTATAAATTCGATATGTGGCTTGACCTGGTATTCATGCAACTGTTTCTGAAAACCCAATAAACTAACTACCTACCCCCGTTTATGAAACCATTATGGATCTTATTGGGGGCCTTTGTTGGTAGTCTGCTGGTCACCAGATTGGTGAGCGGCTCATTCGACTACTTTTTCGCGGGAAAAGCAGCCATGTCTGCCATGCTGCTTTTCACCGCCATAGGTCATTTTGCTTTCTCAAAAGGCATGGCCCTGATGATACCTGACTTCATTCCGTTCAAAAAAGCGCTCGTCTATGCCACTGGCTTTATTGAGATCGCAGCTGCAATTGGCTTACTCCTCCCGTCGCTTCAACAGCTGACGGCCCGCCTACTGATTCTCTTTTTTATACTCATCCTGCCAGCCAACATTAATGCGGCTATCAAGCACATTGATTACCAGACAGGAGCGACAAATGGTAAAGGCTTGGCCTATCTTTGGTTGAGAGTGCCGCTACAGATACTCTTTCTAGCTTGGGTATACTTTTTCGCCTTGCAGTAGTTAATCAGTACCGCTATATCAGGCTTAGTTGGTATACGGCTCAATGGTTTCAATGGTACCGTCGGGCTTACGTTTTAACTCCGTCACTTTAATGTTGCGCAGGTGCGTTTTGCCCGATAATTCAGTGTCGTGGTAGAAGATGTACCACTTCCCTTTGAACTCGATAATGGAGTGGTGTGTAGTCCAACCCTGCACCGGCGTCATGATAACACCTTTGTACGTAAATGGACCGTAGGGCGAATTTCCCACGGCATACACCAGCAGATGCGTATCGCCGGTCGAGTACGAGAAGTAGTACTTTCCGTTGTACTTGTGCATGAAGCCTCCTTCAAAAAAGCGTCGGTTATGATCACCACCCAACAATGGTTTACCATCAGCATCAACCAGTTTTACGTCTTTAACCGGCTCATCAAATTTTAGCATATCCTTACTTAACCGCGCTACTTTGGCGCTCAGCGCCGGGTCGCTATCTTTCTTAAGATCAGTAGCTGAGCCATTAGCTTCATAACTGCCCGTTGCCCACCGCTGCAACTGACCACCCCAAATGCCGCCAAAATACATGTATGAACTGCCATCGGTATCGGTAAACACGGCCGGATCAATACTGAAACTACCCGGTATGGGCGCAGGTTCGGCCTTGAACGGACCACTCGGCGATTTGCTGGTCGCTACGCCTAAGCGGAATACGTCCTGTTTATCTTTCACCGGGAAGTACAGGTAATAGGTTCCGTTTTTGTAAGCCGCATCGGGTGCCCACAGTTGCCGACCCGCCCAGGGAATGTTTTTTATATCCAGCCCCATGCCATGATCCGTTACCTTCCCGTTGATATCGTCCATTGACAGGATATGGTAATCTTTCATATCGAAGTGGCTCCCGTTATCATCTTCCTTCACGCCCGACTCAATGTCGTGCGATGGGTAAATGTAAATCTTCCCGTTGAACACATGGGCCGACGGATCAGCCGTGTAGATGTCACGAACCAGTGGTTTAGAGATCGGTTTTGGTGCCTGTGCGTATACAGTTTGACACACTACCGGCAGCGCCAGCAGGGTTGAGCACACAAGTGCAGAAAATCTTGTTCTGGAGTAAGTCATGGTGGATTAAATAGCTTTTGCGCGTTTTTTCAATTCGTCCCGTTTCAGGGTAATCAATCGGCCGATGGGTTTACCCGCCCGATACGTAATCACCCGGAGCGTAATTGGGCCTTCAGGAATCTCGATGGGTTGCCGGTATCGGGTGGCGTACTGACTCGGCACACTATCGTCGATGGTGTAGAAAATATCCAGCCCTGGTATTTCTGAATCGAGTGTCAGCAGCAGTTTGCCATCTTTCGTATTCGTTTTTATAATGGCATCGTAGGCACTGCGGGCGTAGTTGATCCCGGCCAGATCGGCCCGCTGAAACTGAGTTTCCATACGGGGCACAAACCCTTCCCAGTTCCGGCTGCTCTTGGGCGACCAGTATACATCGGCAAGCGCCCAGGCCCGCGGCCAGGTCATGTATTCGGCATGGGCCAGCGTGGGTACTCCCTCGGTCCAGAGATTGGCCTGACCACCCAGAATATACCGGGCATCGACACTATCGGGAACGGGCTCAAAGCTGTAGCTGGTTTTTGTTCGGAGGGTGCTGTAGACATACGGTTCGAGCGACGGGTCGCTCTGCATATAGTCAATGTACACGAAGGGCGCGGGCGTCATCACCACATTGTGGCCCAGCTTAGCCGCCTGAATACCGCCTTTGATACCGCGCCAACTCATAACGGTCGCTTCCGGGGCAATACCCCCCTCCAGAATCTCATCCCACCCAAGGAGTTTTTTGCCTTTGCTCTTCAATATCTGTTCGACGCGATTCATGAAATAACCCTGTAACTCTTCGGCATGTTTCATGTTCATTTTCTTCATTAACGCCTGACAACCGGGGTCTTTTTCCCAATAGCCTTTGTAGCACTCATCACCCCCGGCGTGAATGTACTGTCCCGGAAACAGGGCCGCCACTTCGGTAAAGACCCTATCTAAAAACACATACACATTTTCGTCGGAGGGATTCAGCGTATTGTCGATCAGCATCTTGAACGTGCCGTTGGGGTACCATTCCGAGAATTTACTGCCAGGATTTACCTTCGTGCTCGTGTCTTTGGTGCAGGCCAGTTCGGGGTATGAAGCAATAGCCGCCATGCTATGGCCCGGCACGTCGATCTCCGGCACAATGGTTACATTGCGCTCCTGAGCGTAGCGGACTACTTCTTTAATATCTTCCTGCGTGTAAAAACCACCATCGGTAGCAGCCTCACCGGGTTTAGGCGGATCCAGCTCACCGAAATCGCCGGTGCGGGGCACGCGCCAGGCACCAACCTGCGTCAGCTTTGGCAACGATTTTATTTCGATGCGCCAACCCTCATCGTCGGTCAAATGCCAGTGGAAGGTGTTATACTTCATCCGGGCCAACTCGTCGATGTACCGCTTTACCTCTTCTTTCGTGAAGAAATGGCGACTTACATCGAGCATGAGGCCCCGCCAGCCAAAACGAGGGTAATCCATGATCTGCACCGCTGGTACCGACCACGTTTTCAGAACGGGCAGTTTACTTTCGATCTCCGTGGGCAGCAATTGCAGCAGCGTCTGCACACCATAATATAAGCCACCTGACTTGTTAGCCGTAATCAGAACACCCTTCGGCGACACACTCATTGCGTAGCCTTCGGTATTTAAGCGCGGGTCAGGTACAGCGTTCAGGCTGAGCGAAACAAACCCCGTCAGAGCGGCCTTGCCGGGTTTGGCTTTAAGGGCGAAACCGGTTGGTACGGTTAGTTTCTGCGCCAGCATATCGGCAATTGGGGCGGCTTCGGGTTTATCGTAAGTAATTGTCGATGCCTTGGTGAGCACAAATGCACCAGCGGCTGGTTTTACCTCGACGGGCTGCGGAATCAGATGAATAGGTGTGTTCTGGGCGTTGACCGCTGACACCAGCAGCGTAAGCAGAAAAATAAATGGACGTTGCATGAACAGGTTGCAGGTTGTTAACAGAACAGGAAGTTAGTTCGGGACAGGATTTACTTGTTATTCGCCTACTCTCCCGGATGGTAGGTCTTCTCGGCATGTTTTTTTACATCATCGGCATAAAACCGGACGTCTTTAAATTTCCCGGCGCAGTACAGCGGTGCCTGATCGGTAAAATGCACAGCACCGGGTCGGCTGGCCTGACCGCCCGTTACGACGGAACGGGCCTTGATAGTGGGGCCAAACTCGACCACCGCGACAAAGCTGTTCCCCACGTTACCATACCGTTTTTTAGTGCCGGGATATGCACGCGCGCCATACGCAGCCAGCGAGCCCCAGGATGATGATGTAAACGCCACGGGAATTCCAGGTTTTTGATCGTCGTAGCTTTCCTGAATGTTCCCCGTTAATCGCTGAAACTGGTTTATCTGCCCCCAAGGTGTTTTCCAGCTACCAAAATCACGCGTTAAATCAGCTAAGGTCTCGGTCAGTGCGGCTACTTTTTCGGCCGGTGTAGTACTGCTGATTGTGAAGGCCATAAAACTGAGGTTATCGAGCCGTTGGTTAGGCTGAATCCGGCTTCGGACCAGCCGCTGAATGCGTTCAGCCCAGTAAATTGCCAGCGTCTGCCCCACCGACGCGGTGCTGTAGCACTTATTCCAGGCCCGTAACGTATCTACTGCTTCCCGCACATTCGGTTGCCCTTCGGTAGCGGAACCGGATTGGTACGCTGTGAGCAGAGCCGGTATAAGTTCTTCGAATGCGGCCAGATGCGGATCGTTGGCCGCAGCAATCAGCGTATCGAGGGTGTAGACCGACTTACTGGCCAGTACGCGGGCGGCATTAATACCCCGGTAGTTTTCAGCATCAGGCGCCATATACACCGGGTACTGGCTTTTAACCGGACTGCTGCTGCCCGAGACGGTAAACGGTGTCGAATTACAGTTTTGAATCCAGCCACTGGCCGGATTATGCACCTGCACCAGTTCGCCAACTTCGTGCAGTCCTTTCCATTCGGTCTGGGGATTACTGCCGTCAACGGGCTGGCTCCAGTCGAACTTAGGGTCGCGTTTCGGCATAAAGTTGCCATGCCAGTAAGCAATATTGCCTTTGCTATCGGCGAAGACGGTATTGTTGGAGGCATTGCCGTTGTAGTTCATTACTTTCTGAAAACTCGCGTACCCATCGGCTTTGGTCCTCAGGTATGACTGCGAAAGGGCATTCAGGGCGTCGTTCATCATTTTAACCGTCAGCCATTTATCGCCATCCTGCCCGACTACCGGGCCATGATGCGTCCTGTACATCGTGAATTCCTTGCGAAGCATGGTGTTGCCCTGCCGGTAAGGCAGCGAAACGCTGGTAACCTGAACTGGCCGTAACTCGCTGCCGTATTTGTAATAGTACTTTCCGTTTTTCTTCTCGACCGTTTCCAGATATTCGTCCATCGAGTCGGCACTGCTGGACGTGTGCATCCACCCGCAATGCTGATTAAAGCCCTGATAGATAAAGAACTGCCCCCAGGTCACCGCACCGTAGGCATTCAGTCCGGCATCGCTCACCATCTGCACCTCCGACCGGAAGTAGAACGATGTATGCGGATTGATGAGCAACAGCGCATTTTTAGTGGCACTCTTCGCGGGGGCAATTGCGAAGCCGTTCGACCCAACTGGCTCGCGTTCATACTTATCGAAATCATCAATAGCCGAGGTGAATTTGTTGTTGGTATAAAACGCTTTCAGCCGGTCCGTCGATACCACGCTGATGTTACCCCCAATACTCCCCTCACTGAACATGAGCGGCATCCAGGGCTGAAACCGTTTGAGTAATTTAGGCTTAACGTCCGGGTGTGTGGCTAAATAGTAGTTCGTTCCATCGGCAAAGGCGTCGAGTAGCTTCTTCATCCAGACGGGGCTTTTCTGATATACGGCCAGTGCCTGCGTCGAATCCATGAAGAGTCGGGCCCGCAAATCGTGGTACAGCGCGGCTTCGCCTTCTACCTCGGCCAACCGGCCAATGGCGTCCAGGTAGTTCATTTCAACCCGGTCGAAATCGTCTTCGCACTGGGTGTACATCAGGCCAAAAACGACATCGGCATCCGTCTTGCCGTAGATATGCGGCACGCCGTAGCTATCGCGGATAATGGTTACCTGCTTCGCTTGTTGCTGCCAGCGCGCCAGTTCCGGCTGACGAGCCGATTGCGCCAGTGTGGCGACTGAATATAGACTAAAAAACAGGCCGAAAAGTATTCTCATGGGGTTCTGATAAAGTGATAAACTGGCGAACAGCGTTGGGTTGAAGCAAGAAAGATAACCCAAAGGCCTAATCCGTCAAAATCCGGTAAGTGGATTGCGCTCTGTCGGGCAAAATGTGTAGTATTGTTGAGTAAAGCAGCCCTATCACCTATGTCAGTAATTGTTGCGTCAACACCCAAAAAGCGGAAAAAGCCGGGCGTACCTTCGTACCTGATCTACGAAACGCTGAACGGGCGCCCCCTCTACTACCGGGGCTACCGGGAGGTGATAGCCGGTAAAAAGAAACCCGCCGAAATTATGGGGAGCAGTTCATTGCAGGCCGCTTTAGTTGCGACACTGGTTATGTTTTTAGGCCGTACTATCAACCGCAAAAAGTATCTGGTTGTCACGAATGAATCAGGCTTACACGTAGATAGGGGCAACAACCTGTCGAATGACATTGCTATATTCGATAAGTCATCCGATCTCTTGCTAACGAGCAAATACTTCGATACCGCCCCATTTATTGCGATTGAAGTTGATGTAAACATCGAACCCAGTGAGTTTGAGGGCAAAGAAGCGGGTTATGTTTATGAGAAAACAGAGCGGCTTCTGGACTTTGGTGTAGAACGGGTAATCTGGATTACGACCCAGCCCCGAAAGATATTTGTTGCGACCCGTACCGCCCCCTGGACCACGCAAAACTGGGATGCCAATATCCCGGTGCTGGATGAGGTTGTACTGAACTTAGCGGGGCTACTGGCAGAGGAGGGGATTGAGTTTTGAGAAATTAGACTGAGGCCATTATTCTGAGATAGTTACAGCTTGCCGGATATAACTGTGCTCACGTATAACCTCGACCATGAACCGGGCAACATTGCTTCTGCTGATCGTCAGATGGGGTTCGGGCTGGTTGCCAAGGGTTGTAATAATAGTTTTCGGACGACTACCGTTGGTTAAGCCAACCGGCCTGACAATAGTCCAGTCGAGCGATGAATGCGGTAAAAGCTTCTCCTGTCGTTCATGGTCCCGATACGCCACGCCTATGTTGCTGTAATCGATCAGCCAGCGAAACCAGAACGGAATATCTTTCTTGGTTTCGTTGACGCCCCAGGCTGTTGTCACTACCACACGCCGAACTGGCAAGGCTTCACAGAGTGGAATAAGGCGTTGAAGTAAATCAGACAGGAAGGTGGGGGGCGTTCGGAGGTTCGCCCAAGGGAAGTCAGAGGTTCTGGAAATATTCAAGGTGCTTAACACAGCATCACAGCCAGTGAGAGCAGCTTTTAAGGTGTCGTTATCCAGATTTTTGCTCTCAAATACGGTAAGATTTTCAGATTCAATTTTGACTTTTGCCTTGTCACGCACCAGGATATGTACCTGATAGCCTGCATTAAGGGCCTCGGTTACAACATTCTCTCCGGTTCGTCCGGTGGCCCCTAAAATTAGTACGCGCATTTGACTGGTTGATAAGTAGACAAGCTGGAACCATAAAAATGGAGTCGGATTCTTAGACCCGACTTCACACTATGCTGATTTATAAGCCATTAACTTTTACAAACCCAGCACCTTCTTGTTAAAGGCATCGTCAGCGCCGGTACTGGCAAAGTAATTTTGGTCAAAAACAGACTAATCTGGCAGGTCTTCTATGACAACTACGCTCAGTTCGGTTATTACCTTAAGCCGTTTGTCATTGGTAATAAATTGTCGACAGCCATTCTGTATGGCTACTGCCAGTTGGAGGGCATCTATTCCTTTTAACGATTTGTATTTTGCACGCAACTGAAAGGCAATAGTCGCGACGTCAACAGTAATAGCGATTAGTGGACAGTTTAGGTCAACCACTAAATCCGAGAAGTTTTTTATTAGATCAAAACGACCAAGTTCTTGTGGTTTAACACTGTATTCCATGAAACTTAGCACGCTGGTCATGAATTGAGTTTCGTGCGCTATTGATTCTGTAATGAAGCGGTTAACTTTTGGGTAGTAGACTGGGTGACTTTCGAGCCAGTAAATAAACGGTGCTGTATCCAGAAAGACCTTTTCAGAACCGGTCATTATCACGTAGTTGATTTATGTGTTGCTGGGCATCTGATTCCCAAACGCCCTGACCTTTTCCTTTATATTTTTCTAAAATGGAACTTGCTAACTCAAGGCGGCCAACTCGCCTGGCTAGCTCACCGTACAACTCCGTTACCTCCTCAGGAGCTAACTGGCTTATCTCTTTCAGAAGATGCTCTACCTGGCTCATACTGTTCATTTTTAGAAAGTTAATTATTCACTGGCAAGTCTACAACCAAAAACGGCCAGCACGCTACTTTTCGTAAACTGCTGGCCGTTCGTATTTCATCAACCTGTTACAAACCCAGCACCTTCTTGTTAAATGCATCATCGGCGCCAGTACCGGCGAAATCATCAAACGCCCGCTCGGTGACGCGGATGATGTGGCTCTCGATGAAAGGGGCACCTTCGGCGGCTCCCTGCTCTGGATGCTTCAGAGCACATTCCCACTCCAATACCGCCCACCGGTCGTAGTCGTACTGCGCCAGTTTGGAGAAAATGCCGCTGAAATCAACCTGCCCGTCGCCCAACGACCGGAACCGACCAGCGCGTTCCACCCAGCCCTGATAGCCTCCATATACCCCTTGCTTACCCGTTGGGTTAAACTCAGCATCTTTCACGTGGTAGGCGTAAATGCGGTCGTGGTAGAAGTCGATGAACTGCAGGTAGTCAAGCTGCTGTAGCACGAAGTGGCTTGGATCGTAGTTGATACCCGCCCGTGGGTGATTATCAACCTGCTCCAAGAACATCTCGAACGTAACGCCATCGTGCAGATCTTCGCCGGGGTGTAGTTCGTACGCGAGATCGACGCCCGCTTCATCATAGGCATTCAGGATGGGTAGCCAGCGGTCACCCAGTTCTTTGAATCCTGTCTCGACCAGACCCGCTGGGCGCTGTGGCCAGGGATACATGAACGGCCACAGTAACGCCCCCGAAAAGGTTGGACTAGCCTGTAGACCAAGGTTTTTGCTGGCTTTGGCTGTCATCAGTAGCTGATCGACGGCCCAAGCTTGCTGGTCTTTAGGTTTGCCCGCCAGTTCGGCCGGTCCGAAACCGTCGAACATAGCGGCATAGGCTGGATGAACAGCTACCAACTGCCCTTGCAGGTGGGTGGCCAACTCGGTGATTTCAACGCCGATGTCGCTGAGTTTACCTTTCAGTTCGTCGCAGTAGGTTTTGCTCTCTGAAGCCTGCTTCAGATCAATCATGCGCGGGTCCCAGGTTGGAATCTGGACCCCTTTATAGCCGAGATCCGCCATGTAGCCGGCAATGGACTCCAGTGAGTTAAAGGGAGCCTCATCTCCTAAAAATTGGGCCAGAAATATGGCCGGGCCTTTCATTGTTTTCATCTTTTCTATTGAGTGAAAGAGTGAATGAGTGATTGAGTGAGGGGTCAGGTCTTGCTAATACTACTGCGAGATTTTGCTAATATTTTCAACAATTGATATCCCTCATCAACAAGGTCACTCAAACGTGTTCCTGTAAGAATGTCTGTAAAAACAAGCATCTCTAACCAAAATAGAGACTCATCTAGCTCTTCTACAACGATGCTAAGCTTGGCAAAGAATTCGTTTTGGCTACGTCCTCGTCGTACTGCCCGATAATTGGCTGCTGATGACGAAGAAGAACGTACCAATTGTTTACCAAAGTGTTGCGCTTCAAATGATTGAGGAAGTGCTCTAAACACTTGGACACAACGAAGCATAAATGTTTTCAGGCGTTTTTCAATGCCATCCGCAAATTCCCCCTTATCTAACCGGTTATGTTCCATTTGTTTCACTCAATCACTCAATAGCTCAATCACTAAACCTCAACCCAGCTCTGGTTACGGTTGCTCTCCAGGATTTTCTCGCAGATCAGCAACTCACGGTAGCCATCGGCGAAGGTTGGGAAGGTTGGATTCTCGGGTTGTTTGCCAGCCTCAACAGCCGCGTAGACTTCCTTGAACAGCTGCTTCGACGTATCCGGAAAGCCCTCATTGTGACCACCGGGAAACGAAATTACCGACCGGACTTCGGGATGCACCAGTGAGGGATCGCGCATGAGCGACTCATTATAACCATCGCGGTTACCAATCCAGAGTTCGTTAGGGGCTTCAGAGTTCCAGGCAACGGTTTTTTTCGCCCCCGAAATTTCCAGTTTCATCTGATTCTTACGACCTGCTGATACCTGCGATACAGTGATAACGCCCCGGTTGCCGTTGTCAAATCGTAACAGCACGTTGGCATGATCTTCAGTGTTGATAGCTACATCGGCATAATCCTCTGGCTTCAGAATCTTACCCGAATACGTTTCCAGCGGTTTCAGCGGCTTCTTACGCATTTTGTGAATCGTATTGAAGTCGGCCATCACGGCAACGGTTTTCAGCCCGGTGATGTATTCCAGAATGTCCATCAGGTGCGAACCAATATCGGCAATGGCCCGTGAATCGCCCGATTTATCCGGCTCTAAACGCCAGTTGTAGTCGGTATCGAAGAAAAGCCAATCCTGCAGGTACGAGCCGATAATGGAGTATACATCTCCAATTTCGCCCTTCTCCCGCATAGTCTTCATCTGCCGGGCCAGGGGATAATAACGTAGGTTAAAGTGTACCGCATTAACCAAACCTGTTTGCTTGGCCAGCTCAACCAGTTCTTCGGCTTCGGCCAGGTCTTTGGCGAGTGGCTTCTCACAAACGACGTGCTTACCAGCCAGCAGGGCCGCTTTAGACTGCGAATAGTGGAGGAAGTTAGGGGTACAGATGTGGATACAGGTAATGTCATCCTGCTTCAGTAATTCTTCGAACGTATAGGCCCGGGGAATACCCAACTGGGCGGCTTTTTGTTCGGCCAGTTCCTGCGAGACTTCGCACAGGGCGGCAACTTCAACATTGGGCAGGCGACGCAGCGCTTCGATGTGAGCGGGTCCGATGAATCCGGTGCCGACCACACCTACTTGAATTTTTTGCATAGTTATTTAAGGTTAAAAATTGTGACACAGAGATGCACAGAGAAGAACGGAGATTCACAGAGAACTACACCCAAACTCTATGAATCTCTATTCTTCTCTGTGCATCTCTGTGTCAAGGCATTAAGATATAAACTTCGTCCACTTTTCGCTTGATTTATCCGAGGCCAGTACCGTATCGATGAACGCCAGACCACGCACACCTTCGTTGATACCAGGGAAGTCCAGATGAATGGGGTCGGGCTGCTGACCGTTCAGGCGGGCACGAAGGGTAAGCGCAAAATTGCGGTACAGGTTGGCGAACGCTTCCAGAAATGCTTCGGGGTGGCCCGCCGGGAGCCGCGTGTTGGCCTGCGCTTCGGGCGATAAGGCACCGACACCCGTGCGAATGAGCCGTGCGCCCATCTCGTTGGTTTTGTAAATCAGCGTGTTTGGCTCCATTTGCCGCCATTCCAGCCCACCCAGTTCACCGTATACGCGAATTGATAGCGGGTTTTCTTCGCCGTTAGCAATCTGACTGTTGGTAAGCAGCCCCTTCGCACCGTTCTCGAAACGCAGCAGCATGTTGGCATCGTCATCGAGTTGACGGCCTTCGACGAAGATCGACAGGTCGGCGCAGAGTTCGATGATTTTCAGGCCGGTGACGTATTCGGCCAGATTCTCGGCGTGGGTACCAATGTCACCAACGCCCCCGCCAGCCCCCGACCGCGACGGATCGGTGCGCCATTCGGCCTGTTTGTTATTGCCGGTACCTTCTACCAACGTCGCCAGCCAGCCCTGCGGATACTCGACAATTACCTTGCGGATTTCGCCCAGTTTACCGGCTTTTATCATTGCCCGCGCTTCCTTCACCATCGGGTAGCCCGTATAGTTGTGCGTCAGGCAAAAGAGCAGACCTGTTTCAGTAACGATACGGGCAAGCTCCTTAGCTTCGGCCAGATTAAGGGTCATTGGTTTGTCACAAACGACGTGAAACCCATTTTCCAACGCCAGTTTAGCCGCCGGAAAGTGCATGTGGTTGGGCGTCACGATGGAGACAAAATCCATGCGGTCGCCCTCCGGCAATTCTTTTTCCGCCAGAATCATCTGCTCGAATGAGCCGTACACTCGATTTTCGGGCAGATAAAGGGCGTGTCCGGTCTGACGGGACTTTTCAGAATTCGAGCTAAAGGCCCCGCAGACGAGTTCAATTTCATTGTCCATCACGGCCGCCCGGCGGTGAACTGCCCCAATAAAAGCGTCGAGGCTGCCCCCGATCATGCCCATGCGCAATTTTCTGTGCATAACGTAGTTAGAAAAAGACGATTTTAACAGGTAAGGTGGTGGTTAATAGGCAAGAGCCTGCCCGGCTTTAACCATCAACCGGGAACCACAAACTATGAACTGGCTTTGTAAGGCCGAAAATTAGCGGTTTTCCATTATTTTTCGGAAATTTTGCACAAATAGCAGGTAACCGACTCCAAGTTTCCGGCGAAGTTAGCGTTCATTTCTAAACTCATTTGTTCTTTTTAACCCTCTCCGTCTACGCACAATGAATGTAGCTATCAATCGTACGCGCTTATTCAACGCCAGTTGTTTCGCGCTCATCACCACCGCCATGGCGTTCGGTATCCGGGCTGGTGTGTTAACCCAGTTGGGGAAAGAATTTAACCTCACGGCCGAGCAGTTGGGTTATATCAACGCGATGGCGTTCCTGGGCTTTCCAATTGCCATGATCATCGGCGGTCCGCTGTACAACGCACTTGGCCCCAAACGCATCATATGGGTTGCTTTCGTAACCCATATATTGGGTCTGGTATTGACCATTTTTGCGGGCGGTTACTGGTCATTGCTGATTTCGACATTCTTCGTCGGATTTGGGAACGGAACCGTTGAAGCAGCCTGTAACCCAATGATTGCCGACATGTCTGACGGCAACCAGACGACCAAGATGTTAAGCCGCTTTCACATGTGGTTTCCGGGTGGCATTGTCATCGGAACGTTAGTGTCCAAGTTTATGACGGATGCCGGATTGGGCTGGCAGTTACAGATCGGTGCCATCTTAATTCCAGCAGTAATTTATGCGGTCTTGTTCTTCGGACAGGCATTCCCGGCCAGCAAAGTAGAAGGTGCGGCCTCGACGGGCGAAAACTTGAAAACAATGTTCTCGCCATTATACCTGTTTATGCTGGCCTGTATGGCCCTGACGGCCATTTCGGAGTTTGGTCCTGAGCAGTGGGTTGGCCCGATATTGGGTAAAGCGGGTGCCAGTCCGATGATCATTCTGGCGCTGGTAACAGGTTTGATGGCCGTAGGCCGTTACTTTGCCGGACCAATCGTACACCGGCTCAATCCGACGGGTGTTTTGCTTGGATCGTCAATTTTCGCGACCTTGGGTGTTTACCTGATGAGTAACGCAGAAGGCCCAATGGTTTACGTGTCGGCGGTTATTTTTGCCATTGGTGTGTGTTATTTCTGGCCAACCATGATTGGGTTTGTGGCGGAATATATTCCCCGCGCCGGTGCCTTTGGTATGTCAATCATCGGTGGTATGGGTATGTTCTCTACCTCTATCTTCCAGCCCATTATTGGCGGCTGGATTGATGCTGAGAAAGCCAAAGCAGCAACGTCAGGCACCCTTAGCAGCGACCAGATTGACCTGGTAGCCGGTCAGGCTACATTGAGTCACATGGTACTCTTTCCAGCTGTTTTAATCGTTGCATTCGCTGGTTTATACGTTTTCATGCGTAACCGCAAGCCAGACCATGCCAACGATGTGCTGGCAATGGAACAGCCACAACTATAATAATCAGGAAGGCCTTGCCATATGCCATATCTTGGAGATATGGCATATGGCAAGGCCTTCCTGAACTGCTTTATAAATCGCCCTGCTTCCCTACAAGGAGCGGGGCGATTTATTTTTGGCAAAACGGCTTACTTCATTCCAAATAAAAAACGCGTTAGCCGGAACGGGCGGATCAGGAACCAGTAAACACTCACGCAAGTCAATCCCGAGAGCAGACTGATGGCCAGAAAACCATCGTAAATACCAAGCCCGGTTTTAAGCAGGTAGTAGCCAATGGTCACAATTACAGTCTGGTGCAAAATGTAAAACGGGTAAACAGCTTCGTTTAGGTAAGGCAGGATCGGTCGGTTTACATTCAGATACCGAAAACTGTACCCTACCGACGCCAATACCGAAAACCACGTCAGGCAGTCGGTACTAATCAGGTACGCAATTTCCCAGGCCATGTTGTCTGGCCCCTCCGTATCGTAAACCGCCAGAATTGAATAGAAAAGCACCGTACAGATCAGCGTACCCATCAGAAGGATTCGGCGCTGGTCAGCCAATAGCTGCCAAAAGATCGGTCGGCTGACCAAAATATAGCCAAACCAGAATAACAACAGGTTTTTGACGAAATACGCCCAGTCATTAATTAACGCGTGCGTCTCCTCCGGAAAATACGGTTTTAGCGTAATCTGGCTGATAAAAATAACGATACCCCCAAGCCACATAGCGCCACCCGGTCGGGTAACCTGCCGCACTACCCAATCCGTAAAGCGCTGCCCGCCCTTCGCTTTCAACCAGCGAAACACGGGAATGCTGATTAGGGAGTAGAAAAACAGGTAGCAGATGAACCACAGGTGATGCCAGCTAAAAGCACCACCCGTACCGCCGTCATGATACGGTTGAAAGCCAAATACATTCGGGTAAAAATCTGCGTAACTGCCCGAAAAGCGGCCTTTCGACAGCCATTCATAATAAATCTGGGGCGGTACAATCACGAACATCCCGAATACGAGCGGCACAAATAGCCGCTTTACCCGTTCCCCGGCATAACTGCCGAATGACCGTTTTTTCAGCGCGAAAAAGGTGCCTGAACCCGAGATGAAAAATAACAGCGGCATTCGCCATCGATGCAGCCAGCGCATCACCTCTTCAAAGGCAGGGCTGGTCTGCGGACTTTTAATATGCCAGCCCCAGCTGACGTAAATCATACCGGTATGATAAAAAAGGAGCGTAATAATGGCGATCACCCGCAGCCAGTCGAGGTCGTAGCGACGCAGCGTTTGCTGATTAATGGTTGGGGGTTGGGCAGGTTGCAGCATAAAATCAGGCGTTAAAGTTGATGGGTCAAAAGTGCCTGTTATGCGCTGTAAACGCGGTATCTGCCGATAGCGATGAAGTTCGCGCCTATCGGGACGCAGGTAATTGCCGGAATTGAGCCGGGGTTTGCCCCGTCAGCCGCTTGAACGCCGTATGAAAAGCCGAGGTAGAGTTGTAGCCAACCCGCTCGGCAATTTCATCTATTTTCAGGTTTGCCGTAGCCGGGTTTTGCAGGAGTTGCTGCGCTTCGCGGATGCGGTACGTCGCCAGCAAGTCAAAGAAAGACTGCTCCAGTCGGTCGTTGAGCAGCTGTGACAAATGATGGGGCGTAGTATTAAGCATTGCAGCCAGTTTGGGCAGCGACAAATCAGCTTGCAGATATGGCTTTTCGGTCGTCATGAGCCGGGTCAGTTTTTGCAGCACGGCCTCTTCTACTTCCTCGGATAACGACGACTTTTCGTACTTCTTTTTTGGCTCGGGCACCGTATCCAACACGGTGGATTCGGGCGTCGGCTCATCGGCAAAGAAGCGCGAGCCACTCATCACCAGTAAACTCGTGAGGTAGATCATGAGAGTCAGGTAACAGGCCAAGAGATAGTCACCCAAATCTTCATGGTATTGCGGCTTGATGATGACAATTAACACCGGCAGCACGAGAAATAACACCGTCAGATTACGCAGTTGTGCCAGTCGGGCAGGCGTCGATTGCCAGAAATAGCGGCCTAGCTGCCGGTATGCTTGCCAGATAATGAACAGTGCGCTAAGGTTGTAGAGCAAACAGCTAAGTGCCGTGATCTCGCTGATGTACTCGCGCAGACCACCGGTAAAGTCTTCGGGCAGATACGAGGGGGGCTCGCTAATAAAAGTCAGTTCAGGGTGCCAGGCCGACAGGTAGTTATTGTATTTCAGTTCAACAGGCTGGTAAAGCCACGATACCGCATTGACAAGCCAGATTATCATGGGGAGCAAGTGCAGACCCCAAAGCCGGGGCAGCCGACCCCGGATGCGGGCAAAAACGAAGAAAAAATACAATGGCCCCATTGCAAAATTGAACGGCTCCGAAAAGTCGACCAGAGCTAGCAACCGGAACATATAGTTGCTGTAACACAAAAACATTTCCCCGATTATCGCAGATAACCCCAGCATCAGCCAGCCAATACAACGGTTTGCCACCTGACGTCGACGCGTTCCGGTGAGGAAGAAAACACCCAGAAACACCCCTTGCGCTACGCCGAGCAGGATGATGAGCGCGAACAGATCAAGATGAGGGGGCAGGGTTTGCATAACAACTGAATAGATGGGCTAAAATACAAAAAAGCCCGGTGTGTTTCCTGAGCGGACTACTTAAGTCATTCGCTCAGGAAACACACCGGGCTCCACAAGAACTATAAGTCTAACCGTATCAACGGATCACGTTCTTAGCGGATTTCCATCTCGAACGGCATCCGGGCCTGAACGCCATTGAGCGTTTTGAGCTTCTTCAGGTAAGTCACATACGGAGCCAGTTCGCCCAACTGCGCCTGTAACCGGGCTTCGTCGTTTCCACTCATCCTGGTGATAATCTTATCGAAGAAATCTTTCTGACGCGGCAGGTAGCGCACTTTATAATCGTCGTTTTTCAGTTTGGCCGACTGACCCGCGAGCTTAATGGCATCGTCCAGACCACCCAGCTGATCGACCAGCCCCAGTGCTTTACCCTGTGTACCGGTCCAGACGCGACCACCGGCAATATGCCGAACGCTATCAACGGGCAGTTTTCGACCGGCAGCCACCTTGTTGGTGAAGAGGGCGTAAATCCGCTCGGTGCTGCGTTGCAGGGTCTGCTTCTGGAACGGACTCATTTCGTGCGTCACCGCCGGAAAATCAGCGTTGGCGTTGGTTCCAACGCGGTCGTAGGTTACGCCCAGCTTGTCTTTGAAGAAATTCTCGGTATTGAACAGCAGCGAAAACACACCAATAGAGCCGGTAATGGTATTGGGCTGGGCCACAATTTTCGTGCAGTTCATGGCCATGTAGTACCCGCCCGACGCGGCATAGTCCGAGAAGGACGCGATCACGGGTTTCTCCTTCTTGGTCAGTTCTACTTCGCGCCACATCACGTCCGAGGCCATTGCACTGCCTCCACCGGAGTTAATACGCAGTACTACCGCTTTCACTTTTTCATCTAACCGGGCTTTCCGCAGTTCACCAGCAATGCGGTCGGAGCCGATTGAGTTATCGTCGCCCTGTCCCCCACCGATGTCGCCCGAGGCAATAATAACCGCGATACGGTTGCCACTCCCTGCGTCTTTATCGTCCGAATCGGTATCGCTGTCTTCTTTCTCAGCGTCTTTGTATTTATCGAGCGAGATGTAGTCAATCTTCTTACGCTCCGTGATGCCCAACTCTTTCCGAAGGTCGGTTTCGATTTCGTCGGTGTAGCCAACGTTGGTAACGAGCTTGTATTTCAAGGCGTCGCCCGGCGTCTGAATGGTCAGGTTATCGGCGTAGCGTTTCAGCGAATCGACCCGCAGGCCCCGGCTTTGCGCCACATTGACGAGCATGTGATCGTTGATTGAGTTCAGAAACGATGATGTCTGTAACCGGCTCGGATCGCTCATATTTTCGCGCAGGAACGGTTCTACAGCACTTTTAAATTCACCCACCCGGAAAATTTCGGGTTTAATACCCAGCTTATCCAGGGTGCCTTTAAAGAACGTAAGTTCCGCATTCAACCCATTCCATTCCAGCGCACCGGCCGGATTGAGGTAAATCTTGTCAGCTACGGATGCGATGTAATAGCCCTTTTCGGTCATCACTTCGCCGTAGGCATACACAAACTTCTTCGACTTTTTGAATTCGATAATGGCGTTCCGAATCTCTTCCAGCGAGGCCCAGCCACCTTGTGGGTATTCCGTTTGCAGGTATACACCCTTAATGTTGCTGTCGGTGGCGGCATCCTTCAACGCCTGTTTCACGTCGATCAGGCCGATCACATCACCGTCGGAGTTGAGCGGGCCAAAACCGCCGAAGGGATTATCGACACCCCGTTCCTGAATCGGGCTGTCTAAATTCAGTTTTAAAATCGAATTGGCTTTAACGGATACCTGCTTTTTAGAGCCGGATGACAGCGCTGCGCCAAGGCCCATCAGAAGCAGAAAACCAACAAATGAAAACAACAATAAGCCGACAATGGTAGCCAGCACGTATTTAAGAAACTGTCGCATGAAGAAGCTTTAATAAGCAGTATTTATATGTATTGACAACAAAAATAACCCGACAGTTTCCTGCCGGGTTAGAAAAGTGTTGAAAGCCCTGATTAGGCGGATAAGTGGCGTTATTTAAATCAAAAGAACGACGTGTTCTGATAATCGTCCATAGCGGCCTGAATCACTTCCATCGCTTCGGCGCGTCCATATACGCCGGCCAGTTCCATCACGGTTGGCTCGCCGGGCAGGTTTTTGTAGGTCAGGAAATAGTGTTGCAGACGCGCAACAACGCTCTGTGGCAATTCGCTGATGTCAGTGTAAGCATCATACATGCCATCGCCTTTCAATACGGCGATGATCTTATCGTCGGCTTCGCCCTTGTCGATGAGCCGGAACCCGCCGATGGGAATAGCCTGTAAAATGATGTCACCGTGGGTGATGGCATGCTCGCTCAGGACGCAGATGTCGAGTGGGTCACCATCGCCCTCTTCAATGAACCGGCCCGACTTTTCGGTGGCTAATTTAGCCGTGCCATCGCCACAATAACTTTGTGGAATAAAGCCGTACAGAGCCGGAATAATATTAGAATATTTCTGGGGCCGGTCAATCTTCAAATAACCGGTTTCTTTGTCGACTTCGTATTTAACGGTATCAGTTGGTACGATTTCGATGAAGGCCGTCACCTGAGCCGGCGCGTTTTCACCGGCAGAAATGCCGTGCCAGGGGTGCGCTTTGGAGGGAGTTTTTACCATTGTGTCTGCTTGTGTTGCGTCGAATTTTGCTTCCATAACAAGGTACTGCGAATAAATTGTAAATTTTTAAGAAATCGGATTCCCTATAAACAGCATCAGCCTTCCCGGAGGAAGGCTGACAGTACTATAACCCAATATACGTTAGACTGTTCACGGCCGGATTGTCACCGGATTGCCAAATCCAATCTGTTCAGCGATGAGCGCATCGCCCGTTTTCTGGGTTGACTGTCGTACAAGCATCTCGCCCAAAAAACCGGCCAAAAATAACTGAACGCCCAAAATAATGGCAACCAAAGCGAAATAAAACAGCGGATTATCTGTGGCGTTGCGGTAGCGCAGCCCCTGCGCAATGCTGATCAGTTTGTCGGCAATGACCCAAATGGCCATTACGGTACCCAAAAAGAACGACAGCGTTCCGAAGGTACCAAAGAAGTGCATGGGCCGTTTGCTGAACTTGTTGACAAACGCGATCACGAGGATATCCAGAAACCCGTTGATAAACCGGTCCAGTCCAAACTTGGTTGTGCCATACTTACGCGACTGGTGCTGCACCACTTTCTCGCCAATGCGGGTGAAGCCGTTCCATTTGGCTACCATCGGCAGGTTGCGGTGCATTTCGCCGTAGAGCTGCATGGCTTTCACGACCGGTTGCCGGTACGCTTTCAGGCCGCAGTTAAAATCGTGCAGTTGAATACCCGACACCCCGCGTGAGACAGCGTTGAAGAGTTTAGTGGGCAGCGTTTTCGTGATGGGGTCGTACCGTTTCTGCTTCCAGCCCGATACGAGATCATATTTATCTTCCGTAATCATCCGGTACAGCTCCGGGATTTCGTCGGGACTATCCTGCAAATCAGCGTCCATCGTAATCACTACCGCACCCCGGCTCGCCTGAAAGCCAGCCTGTAAGGCGGACGTTTTACCGTAGTTTCGATTGAACCGGATGCCCCGCACATTGGCATTGATCGTAGCCAGGTGCTCAATTACCGACCAGGACTTATCGGTCGAGCCGTCGTCCACAAACAAGATTTCGTATGTATAGCCCTGTTCGGTTACCACGCGAACGATCCAGTCGTGCAGTTCAGGCAGCGACTCATCTTCGTTGAGCAACGGAATCAGGACGGTAAGTTGAAGGTTGTCAGTCATTTTTTTAACGCTCCGAAGGCTACCTGATAAACGCAAAGAAGCCAGAGTTTTGCGCAAAGGTCGCGGATAATTCAGAAAATCAGGTAGAACGGCTGAAGTAGCCTGCGGAAAGCGTCGGTATACGTTTGGCTTCCCTGCTCGTAAATAGCTAAGGTTTCGCTTCCGATGGCGGTATTGTTGTAACTATATCCCGTTATGACCCGAAACACCGGCTTACCTGCGTGGTGCCGCAATTGTAACTGCCGGAAAGGATAAAGCCCCGCGTGCTCAGCCAGTTGATTGAGTTTAGCCGCTTCATAAGGAGGCAGCAACACCCACCATTGCCCGTCTTTTTTGAGTAACCGAACCACCGCGCCGATCAGTTCCTCAACCGGCAGGTCACCGGTATGCAACGCCCGATTCACGGCCGCATCGGGTGACTGGAGATGATTGGTATAAAACGGCGGATTGGTCAGGATGCGGTCGTAAGCCACTTCGGGCTGGTAATTCTGTATGGCACTCTGCACCACCCGCACTCGCTCCGAAAACGGCGGTTCGCCGATGCGACTGTTGGCTACATTCTCCGTAGCCTGGCCAGCGGCAGATTCGTCCAGTTCAACGGCGTCGATTTGGGCGTTGGGGTTGCGCTGGGCGGCCATCAGGGCCAGTAATCCCGTACCAGTACCGATGTCCAGAATCCTGTCGCCCTGCACATCGGCGTAGGCACCCAGCACACAGGCATCCGTACAGACCTTCATGGCCGTGCGATCCTGCCGAATGGTAAATTGTTTAAACGCGAACAATTTGTAATGGGGCAATTAGAGTATGTAGGGTTTTCTTATAGAATTGTTTGTAGTAATTTTAGTCATTATTTATTATCTCCTGAATCTGATCAAAGAGTTCTGGAATTTTGTTTTTGACAACATCCCAAACTATCAAATAGTTTACTCCAATATAGTCGTGAATAAGTCGGTCTCTCATTCCTGCCATATTTTTCCATTTGATAGAATTCCATTTAATTTTAAAGTCAACAGGGATCTTTTTTGTTGCCTCACCAATGATTTCCAAACTTCTAACAACAGCCCTCTTTAATGTCTCATCGCCTAAAAAATCATCTTTTGATAAGTCTTTGCTAACAGAGAGGAGATATGCGCATTCTTCAGAGATATGCTTTAAGAATTCAATTGGCTCCTTAGACATACATGACATTATTTAATATTTCAGGGCCAATATATTTACTCAAGCCGTTTTTAGTTACGATTTCAATCTTCTCATCTTTAAAAAGGTCTTCAAACAGATCATATACAGCCATATAGTTATCGAAGTTCTCTTTTCCCGGTTCAAAGTCAATCAATAAATCAATATCACTTTTAGCTGATTGTTCATTTCGCAGATAAGAGCCAAATAGCCCGATATGTGATACGCCATACGTCGCCAACTCATCCTTGTGCGATCTTAAAATAGCTACTATGTTCTCTTTAGTTGTCATTTGAAATAGAGGTGAAAGCCAAACCAATTTTAGAGATTTAAACGAACAAGGTTCGGCTTTATGTAAGATATTTAAAAGACACAAACCCCTACTATTAAGGCCATCATTTCTTAAAATTTACAGTTATCCTGCCCATCTTATTTCCGACCAAAATCAGCTGGATTTTCGCCCCAGTAGGTCGTTTCCCATTTCAGGATTGGGTTGGCGAAGCGGTGGGTAGAAAGCCAAGTTTCGGCACGGTCGAGTAACTCAAACAGCTCGGCGTTACGGGACGTTTCGGCCAGTTTGGTGTTGGCTTTTTTCTTTTTAACCCAGCTGATAGCCGTTCGTGAGTCGGAATAGACCGGAATATTGCTGTTTTTCTGATGTAACAGGGCCAGCGCGTGAACGATGGCCAGAAACTCGCCGATGTTATTGGTACCGTCGGCGTAGGGGCCTTTCAGAAACAGTTTCTGTTTGGTGGCTAAGTAAATGCCCTGATACTCCATGTCGCCGGTGGCCGTGTTCCAGGCCGCATCCACCACCAGACTATCCTGAATCGGCTCGCCAACCAGGCCCGAGAGTTTGCCCTGCGGAGCGGGTTTGTCCGTCTGACCAATGTATTTATGCGGCTTCTCCTGAAACGCTTTCAGGGCCAGCGGCTTGCTCTCGAATGACTTGAACAGTGGCCCGGCAAATCCATCGGTCTGCGCTTTAGCCTCGTCCCACGAGTCGTACACCCCCGGTTTATGGCCTTTCCAGACAACGTAGTATTTCGGCTTTTTAGCCATTGATGCCCTCAGTTTGATGGAATCACAAAGGTACGAAACCGGTGCGTTACACGATTACCGGCAAAACCACCCGGAACGTGGCCCCCTGTCCCGGCTCACTATCGGCCATAATCAGACCACCATGATTCTCGGCTACTTTCTGGCAGATAGCCAGACCAATGCCCGTACCCGCGTAGGTATCCCGGCTATGCAGTCGTTGAAACAACTGAAAAATCCGGTCTCTGTACTGCGGATCGAAGCCGATGCCATTGTCGGCCACCTCCACAACGGCAAAGGTACCTTTGATTCCTTTGGGCTTCTCGCTGACCGTAGCCCGGCGTGATATAATGCGCACGTCCGGTTTAATAAACGTGCCATTCAGTGTTTTTTTCTGGAACTTCAGAGCGTTCGTCAGCAGGTTTTGCAGCAGCTGACGCAGTTGACTGGCATCGCCCCAGATCACCGGCAACGTACCGACCGTAATTGTGGCCTCACGCTCCTGAATAATGGTTTCCAGATCCACCAGTACCTCCCGAACAACTTGATCCAGAGAGACACTTTCTGCGTTGGCAGGCAGGTTGGTAAGTCGGGAGTAGGCCAGCAGGTCTATAATGAGCGCCTGCATCCGGTGGGCAGCCAGTTGTATCCGGTGAAACAGGTCTACGCCCTGCGGAGATAGCTGGGCTGCGTGGCGACTGGCGAGTAAATCGCTAAGGGACTGTATTTTACGCAGGGGTTCCTGCAAATCGTGGCTGGCAACGTAGGCAAACTGTTCCAGGTCGCGGTTCGAGTTTTCGAGCTGCTGCTGGTGCAGCTGATTTTGCGTTACGTCGGCAAAGGTCACCACTACGCCATCGGTGCCCATCCGAACGGCCGATACTTCAAACCAGGCTTCAATAGTGCCATCGTTGTAATACTGGCTCATGCGCTGCGGCTCGCCGGTGTCAATGGCGCGGGCATAGGCCGCCAGAAAGCCGGACTCTACATTACCCGGAAAGATTGCCAGCAACCGCTGCCCAACGAGCGCATCCGCTTTATGGCCGACAATGCCCTCGGCGGCCTGGTTAACGGTGTCGATCAGCAAGTCCACAATCTGGTCCGTTTCGTCGCGGATGGCCGTGAACGACATAATTCCGTTGATCGAGGCATCGAGGGTTGCCCGTAGCCGTTCAGCCTGTTGCTTCAGGGCCTGCTCCACGCGCCGGGCTTCGCTGATGTCGCGCATAATAACCATCAGGCCATCGCCCAGTTGGGTAGCCGTGATAGAAAACCAGTGCTGCGTAATTTCGTAGCGGTGCTCGGTCGAAAATGAACGGCCCGTTTCGGCAACACGGACGAATGAATCGAAGAGGGTTTCGGCCTGTGGATAAACCGCCAGTAACTGCTGCCCCCGGTAGAGTTGATCCGGGGCCAAACCGGACATTTGCCGACCTATTTCGTTGAACTCGACGATAGCAAAATCAACAGCCTGCCCGTTTGTATTGCGCAGCGTCTGATAAATGATTATTCCGTCGGGCGAGTTATGTAAAACCTGCTCCAGTAACGCACTTAGTTCTTTGGTGGTAAGCATGAAAAGAGGTAAAAAAGTGTTCGGAACGGTGGATACTCGCTGGGACGGATTGCTAAACCTCAAAGATAGACGCCACTGGAGAATACAACCAGGGTGTATCCGCCGTTCCGCAAATAAAGGGCCAGTAACGCAGACGTCAGCGAAATCGGTATAATCTAACGATTTCGCTGACGTCTGATTCTTTTTCCGCAGGATTCAGCGGCTTAGTCGCTGGCTTTTGATTTTGGCCAGAACGTATACAGGGCCAGTCCGGCTAACAGCCCCCACCCCACTAACCGGGCCACTGTATACGAGGTTGGCGCGGGCATGTCGACAATGCCCGTTTCGTCGGTGATGGCGGGTTGCTTTACGTAGCGGCCACTTGTGGGAATAGACTGCTCCCTGAAGTTCTCGTTCAGGTGATGCAGTTTGATCTGCAGTTCATAGCCGTGTACTGAAACACCGTGTCCCGTACCTACAGCCAGCGGATTCAGGGCCGACAACGTCTCTACCGATTCGCGGGCGGCTTCCCAGTCGCAGGTGAAATAAGCTGGTGGGCCATGAAATTCTTCTTTCTGGGTAGCCACGGCATAAGCCGAATTCTGGTTGGTCGTCACGAAGGCATCCCCGGCAATGAGCGTCCGGTCTTCTTCGCGAAACAGCGAGATATGGCCCGGCGCATGACCCGGCGTATCAATGATCTGCCAGCCCGGTAATTCGGGAATACGGCCGTCTTCGGGAATGGCCCGTATCCGGTCGCTGATGTCGATGGGGCCGGTTGGAAACATCCACGACAGAAGCGTCATCGCGCCCCCGCCAATGGCCGGGTCTGGTGGCGGGTAACTGGATTGTCCCGTCAGGTAAGGCAGTTCGAGCCAGTGCGCATACACCGGCACCGACCAGTCTTTCAACAGGGCTTTCAGCGAACCGATATGGTCGAAGTGGCCATGCGTGAGTATAATGGCATCGGGTTTGGCACCCGGACCGAATAAGGCTTCTGCTTTGGCCTTGATCTTACCGGCATGACCCGGCAGGCCCGCATCGACCAGTACCCAACGGCTGCCGGGCTGCTGATTGCCAATAAAAAAGACGTTTACGAAGATTGTTTTTAGTCCTGCCACATCTGTCGTGACATCATACAGGGACGATAGCATGGGATGGCGTGGGTGGGGGTCAACTGGCTTCCAGTCTTTCCGTTGTTCCTGAATGGCTTCCATAAAACTTAGTATAGCAGTTGTGTATAGAAACGCTAACAGGCAGTATCCGGGATTGTTTACCGGATTAAGCTAATGGGTGATTTCGGTATCCATTGTCCCAGATCAATACCGAAAATAACCGTCCACAACACCGTTCGGAGCCAGTTGACCCTGACTAACCGGGCAATCGTTTGGGGCAACTCCAGGCCTGCGTCGATTCGATTATGCAGCGGAATTGCCTGAAAGGCGGTCGACCACCAGATCACGCCAACCAGCAGAGCGACCAGAACCGTCAGCCACGAGAACTGGCTGAACAGACTCCCTCCGGTGGTCAAAACCTGCATCAGCATCAGCGGCCCGACCACGAGTGTAATCAGGTTGCTGTATTTAGGATGCCAGACCGCCAGTTCATCGGCACTGTAATAGGCAAAGCCGGGGTAGATGATGAGTTGAACGAGCCAGATCAGTACAACAAGGCCAAAGTCGATCACAAGCCGGGCGGTGAGCATATAAGGTTATGAATAGCACGCTGATTTAGCGGATGCCTGCGGCAGCGCGAACAAGAGCGGATTTTTTAACACTGTTTTTAAATTCTTTTTATCCGTGCTGCCGCAGGCATTCGTCTCATCCGCGTGCCGGTTGCTCCTCCCAAACCTGGGCGATGTTCACAATCACTTCCACGGCTTTCTGCATATCCTGCACCGACACCCACTCCTGCCGGGAGTGAAACGCGTGCTCCCCGGCAAAGATGTTCGGACAGGGTAACCCCATAAAGGATAACCGCGAGCCATCTGTCCCACCCCGAATGCTGCGTTGTCGGGCATCGAGACCGGCCCGTCGAATCGCTTCCAGCGCATTATCAACCACAGCCGGGTGCTGATCCAGCACCTCTTTCATGTTGCGATACTGCTCTTTTACCACCAACTGAGCACTCGAATTGGGATAAGCAGCCAGCACCTGATCGGTAATTTGCTGAAGGTAATTTTCTAGGTCATGCAGTTCAGGAGTGGAGAACGCCCGGATAATAAAGCCGACGGTTGCTTTGTCCTGATTACCCTCGAAGTGAGTGGGGTGGACAAAACGCTCTTTCCCTTCAGTCGTTTCGGGCGAAAGCTGGCCTTTTGGCAGCGCGGCCAGAATGTCACCGGCGATCTTAAGGGCGTTCTCGAGTTTCCCCTTGGCGAAACCCGGATGGGTGCTCACCCCCTGAATAGTAATCGTAACGGCGTCGGCTGAGAACGTTTCATCTTCGAGTGTACCCAGCGATTCCCCGTCGATGGTATAGCCAAAGTCGGCACCAAGTTTCTGCATATCCACGTTGGCCGTACCGCGCCCGATTTCTTCATCAGGCGTGAACAGCAGCCGGATTTTACCATGCTTCACCTCGGGATGATTCACAAGGTAATGAGCCGCATCCATGATTTCGGCCAGACCGGCTTTGTTATCCGCGCCCAGCAGCGTAGTGCCGCTGGCCGTGATGATGTCGTTGCCAATCTGGTTGGCTAAATCTGGATGGTCGGCTACACGAAGAATCTGGGTAACGTCATCGGGAAGGATAATATCGTGGCCGTCCCATTTCTGATGGATGATGGGCAGCACGCCCTCGCCGGTTACGTCGGGTGATGTGTCGACATGGGAACAGAAGCAGATGACGGGGACATCGGGTTTGTCCCCGGAGCGCTGGCCGGTATTGGCCGGAATGGTAGCGTAGACGTAGCCAAATTCATCCAACTCGACATCGGTGATACCCATATTGATCAGTTCCTGCACCAACACGCGGCTCAGGTTTTTCTGCTTTTCGGTGCTGGGGCTAGCGGTCGATTGCGGGTCCGACTGGGTGTCGATCTGGACGTAGCGGATAAACCGCTCGGTGACGGTGAAATTATAGTCGTTCATAGTAAACCGGCTAAATCTGCGGGTGAATAGTTAACGTTTTTGAGCGTCTTGTTGTCGGCCGTGCGGTACACTAGATAGGTACCGTCGGATTCAGTATAGTGGCAATCGACGCCTTTGGCCTGATAATAAGCGACGGTGGCTTCAGCTTCGGCGATGGTCTGGCAGGCTTTGCTCATGTTGGAGCGTTGCACTTCGTCAAACAACGCCTTGAACTTGTCGCCCAGCCCAAATTCAAGTACGGCACCGGCCAGCACGTATTGCAGATCGCAGAGCGCATCGGCTACGGCCACAATATCGTTCTGCTCGATGGCGTCGCGGAACTCGTCTAACTCTTCGGCTAACAGCGACACCCGTAACTGACACCGGTTTTGGGGTGGAATCTGGGGCGTATCTAAAACAGGGCTATGAAAGGTGTGGTGGAATTCGGCAACCTGATTGAGGGCGTCGGGAGAAGTCATTCGGGACGGATTTTTGACACTTGTATCCCAGACGCCCACGTCTGGTTTTAGTAGTTAACAACCAGACGTGGGCGTCTGGGATACGATGACTCAGAAGTCGGCGATAAGGTTGGTCTTCAATAACTTTATGGAGATGGCGAGCAGGATGATACCGAAAATTTTCCGCAGCACATCCAGACCACCCGGCCCAAGGCGGGTTTCGAGCCAGCCCGCCGACTTCAGTACCACATAAATCAGGATCAGATTCAGCAGAATACCGATCAGGATATTAGGCACCTGGTACTCGGCCCGGAGCGAAATAAGCGTCGTCAGGGTACCGGCTCCGGCAATGAGCGGAAACGCAATGGGTACAATGTGAGAGGCTCCGCCACCGGTATTGGCGGCTGGCTTGAAGATAGTCCGGCCCAGAATCATCTCCAGACCGAGCAGGAAAATGATCAGGGCACCGGCCACAGCAAACGAGGCTACATCGACACCGAACAGCTTGAGTATCCGTTCGCCCACGAACAAAAACGCAATCATGAGCGCGCCCGAAACCAGCGTGGCTTTTTCGGATTCGATATGCCCCATTTTCTGCCGCAGGTCGATCAGTATGGGCAGGGAACCGACCACGTCGATTACCGAGAACAGAATCAGCGTGACTGAGATAACTTCTTTAAAATCCAGCATAGACGAAAATCATTCGGGTAGCCAAACCTGCTTACTCCGGTTTGGGTGTGTAGTGGCGTAAAAAATCTTTCAGTTGGTTAATCTCATCGTCGTTAATCGCCGGGAAGTTGGCAATGCGGAAGGTCGTATTTTTCCAGTTACCGTAGCCGTTACCAAGAGTGATACCAGCAGCCAGCGCATCCGCTTTTACGGCTTTTATGGCGGCTTCGGAACCTTCGACGGCAATAACGGTATCGGAGCGCATGTCGGGGTTGGCAATGACTAACGTCCAGGGTGAGCTTGCTAATTCGGTATCGAAAAACGTGTACCAGTCAGCGGCCCGCTGCCGGGTTTGCGCATCTATGGTGGCAATGGCCGGCACCTGCTGCATCACCCGCATCAGGCAATAAATCCCCAGACCGTTGGGCGTGTACTGCGTCTGAAACTTCACGATGTTTTCGTGGATGAACAGCAGGCTGTTGTAGTGGTCACGCTCCCCAAGCTGCTCCGCACGTTTCAGCGCATCCGGGCCATAGATCAGTAACCCCAGCCCGGCGGGCAGACCCAGGCATTTCTGCGACGAACAGAACCAGACATCTGCCAGCGACCAGTCGAACCCGATTCCACCCAGCGACGATACGGCATCGACCGCGATAAGTCCGTTGAAGTCACGTCGCCACTCGGTCAGTTGCGCCATCGTTACCTGCGTACCATTGGAGGTTTCATTCTGTACCACGCAGAGCGTATCGGCATTGGTGGCTTCGTTATAGGGCTTGATGCGGTGGGCGTATTCACGCCATTTCTCGCCAAATGCACCCGTTGTCGGATGCAGGCTGGTCGATATGGTCAGCGATTGCGCCACGATTTCCCAGCACTCGGTTGCAGATGAGACAAACGCAATGTGGTAGTCGGCTGGTATAGCCAGTTTCTCGTGGAGCAGCCGAATGGTTTCGGCCACAATCGTCATGAACCCCGGACTGCGGTGGTTCAGACTCACAACACCCTCCCGCACAGCCTGAGCCGCGTACTCAGCCACCTGCGGGTATACTTTTGACGGACCTGGATAGAAGGTTATCATAGAACCACAGACTACGAATTAAGCAAATACCGTACGGCCAGTTCGTAGCCGGTCAGGCCCAATCCGGCAATCATACCTTTGCAAACAGGCGTCAGGTAGCTGTGGTGGCGGAACTCCTCACGGGCGTGGATGTTGGAAATATGTACTTCCACAGCCGGGGCCGTTACTGCCGAAATGGCGTCGCGCAGGGCCACCGACGTGTGCGTATAGCCGCCGGCATTGATGACGATACCATCCACCGAAAAGCCCAGTTCGTGAAGTTTATCGATCAGTTCGCCTTCGTGGTTCGACTGAAAATAGTGTATTTGCACGTCAGGAAACTGCTGTTCGACCGTTTTCAGGTACTCGACAAACGAGCGGTTACCATAAATTGTCGGCTCGCGCTGCCCTAACAGGTTCAGGTTCGGGCCGTTTATTATCAGGATTCGTTTCATACTCGAGGGGTGCATTTATGTGGCAAAGGTACATCAACACATTCAGGAATTACCTCAAACTCGAACGCTCACTGGCCGATAACTCGGTGGAAGCGTACCTGCACGATGTCGAAAAGCTGGGGCAGTACATGCAGCTACGGGGCGAAGCCATCAGCCCGTTGCAGATCAATGAGGTACACCTGTCAGGCTTTTTGCAGTATCTGGGCGAGTTGGGACTGGCCGCTCCGTCGCAGGCCCGCATCCTCTCGGGCCTGAAGGCCTTTTTTAAGTTTCTGATTCTGGAAGGGCTGATGAACTACGATCCGGCACAACTCATTGAAGGGCCCAAGCTGGGCCGCAAACTGCCCGATACGCTCAGTTACCCCGAAATTGAAGCCATGCTGGACGTTATCGACCTATCGACGGCGGGTGGTCCCCGCGACCGCGCCATGCTGGAAATGCTCTATAGCTCGGGCCTGCGCGTAACCGAACTACTCGATCTGAAAATCACCAACTGCTACTTCGACATTGGTTTTGTGCGCGTTTTCGGTAAAGGGAGTAAAGTGCGACTCGTTCCCATTGGTAAAGATGCCATTCACTACGCGACGGTATATATTGAGGAGGTACGAAGTCAGCTGGACGTGCAGAAGGGCGACGAAGACACTATTTTTCTGAACCTGCGGGGCAAAAAATTATCCCGGATTTCGGTGTTTACGACCATCAAGAAACTGGCCGCTACGGTGGGAATTCGTAAGACGATTAGTCCGCATACTTTCCGACACTCATTTGCAACCCATTTGATTGAAGGCGGGGCCGACCTCCGGGCCGTACAGCAGATGCTCGGTCATGAATCCATCACAACAACCGAAATTTATACGCATCTGGACCGCGATTACCTAAAGCAGACGCTGACCGATTTTCACCCGAGGGCCAGAAACAAAAGTGCCCGCCATCAGCGATAGCGGGCACTCAATACTCTGTGTTAACCCTAACCCAAACCATGAAAAACTGCAGATGCTGAGATCGCAATTTATTTACGATTATGATTAACAGTAAACAAATGCCGTGCCAACTTTAGTTTTCACCGTAAATGGCGAATAAAGTCAGGCGTTGATTTCGACTCATTTAGGCACCTCATTCTGCACATTGGTTGTATCGAGACTGAGCGTATCAATCAGCGGCCCATCCGTGCGTTGGGCAGGCAGCGCCCGTTCGAGTTGCTTCCGGCGGTTCCAGGGGGCCGTTGTCCGGCGGGCCATGTCGATAGCCAGCAGGGCAACAACGGTGGTGAAGACGATAAAGACAACGATAAAAATTCGGCGATTGCGGTTCATGACTATGTAATAAATCGAGCCAGTTAGCTTACAGATGAGAACAGCCCGGCAGGTAGTTTTAGTTGCCTATCCGGTCGGGCAGGTGGTTTGGCGATACATAAAAAGCCAGCGTTCCCGTCCGGCCCGATATTTCGTCCCAGTTCAGATCGTCAAACTCAATAGCAGCTACCGCCCCTTTATCCATATCACCCAGGCTTTCATGGGTCAGAAACTCAGCGAAATATGAGATGTCGGGATTGTGCCCAAACAGCATCACCGACCCGCACGCGCCGGGCAGGGCATTCAAAGCCGCCAGATAAGCACGCGGACCGCCGTCATACAAGTCGGCGATTAATTCGATGGTATCCGGCTTAATGCCCAGTTGTTCGGCCACCACTTTAGCCGTGTCTTTAGCCCGGTTGGCGGTGCTGCTCAGCAGGCGCTCGGGCACGATGTGCTGGTCGTGCAGGTAGTGTCCAATACGGGCGGCTGCCATAATACCCGGTGGTACCAGTTCACGGTCGTGATCGCGTTGAAACGCACTGGCATCTTCAGCTTCGGCATGGCGAACCAGATAGAGTGTATGGCTCATGGGTTTATCAGGAATTTGCGTGTTTAAGACTACAAAGCTATATGTCCAACAAAACATTCACAGCCTCTTACCGATTAAAACGTAGAGAATGGCGATATACTAAGATTATAGCTATATTGTAAGGTTAACAGCAAACGGAAATGAGATTTCAGGGCGAGGAATGTGTGTTGAATATGGCATCGTACTTCAACAGAAACGATGTACAGCTTAACGGCACGTTCTGGGTCCGGCGCACGGAGGGGGAGTCTGCGCGCTACCGGCAACCGTGGCTTCGCTTCACCCATACCTTCACCACCACCGAGTACGAACAACTACACGACTGGCTTCTGCTTGTCGCTGCCGGCACAGATACCGCACCCCTGTTTCTCAACGGAATGGTGCGTCAACTGCATCAGATTCCGGCCGCTGACCCGGGCGATATCAGCCTTGACCTCTGGTACGAGCAATCACCCGAACCCGTCTGGTGGGCCTGGGATATTACCGCACCCCTCCACATCCGGCTGGAGATTCCCCGCGATGAATTCAGACACCTTATTACCGTTTTTGAGAAGATCGAGTGGAGTTATTATTGATAGTAACCTCACCCCCAGCCCCTCTCCTAAAACAGGAGAGGGGAGCAATCCCGGAAAACTTCCTCCTCTCTTTTTGAAGGGCAGCGGAGCAGTCCGGGAGGAGTTCCCCTCTCCTGTTTTAGGAGAGGGGGTTAGGGGGTGAGGTCAGCACCGCTTCCAACATTGCCACATATCCCTGAATACCTTCTTCAATTTCGCTCACAAAGATAAACTCGTCAGCGGTATGCGACCGGGCGGAGTCGCCGGGGCCGCACTTGAGCGATGGGCACGTTAGTACGGCCTGATCTGACGTGGTAGGTGACCCATACGTGTAGCGACCCAATGCCAGCCCAGCCTGTACAATCGGGTGATCGGCGGGAATACTGGAAGGCTTTAGCCGAATGGAGCGCGGCTGTACTTCCGATTCGAGATGAGTTTTGATAAGCCCAACAATTTCCTCCAATGTATACTGTTCCGTTACCCGGACGTCCACCGTAAACGTACACGTATCGGGCACTACATTATGCTGCGTACCAGCGTTGATGATCGTTACGGTGGCCCGGATCGGTCCCAACGTGGGCGATACTTTGGGAAAAGAATACGTCGTCAGCCACTGAATATCGCGCATAGCCTTGTATATGGCATTATCACCCTCGTTTCGGGCAGCATGACCACTGCGCCCGCGAGCGACGCAATCCAGCACCAGCAACCCTTTTTCAGCGATGGCCAACTGCATCTGGGTCGGTTCGCCAACGATGGCGAAACTCAGCGGGGGCAGCTCATTTAGTATCAATTCGAGACCGTCACGACCGGAGATTTCTTCTTCGGCCGAAGCAGCCAGTACAAGGTTATACACCAGATCAGGCTGCTCGTAAAAGTGACAAAACGCAGCAATCAGCGACACCAGACAGCCTCCGGCATCGTTACTGCCAAGGCCGTAAAGTTTACTGTCCTGTTCGAGTGGGTCAAACGGATCGAGGGTCCACGATGGATTCGGCTTTACGGTGTCGTGATGCGAATTGAGCAGGATGGTGGGTTTGGCCGGGTCGAAATAGCGGTTCTGCGCCCAGATATTGTTTTTTGTCCGCCTAGTTTTAATGCCACGTTCGGTCAGGAACGCATCAATGAGGTCGGCGGTGTGGTTTTCTTCCCGGCTGAACGATGGAGTGGCAATCAATTGTTTCAGCAGGTCAAGTGCGGCCTGGGTTAGTGTCATAATGTATCCGCATTATATCCCGAACGCCCACGTCCGGTTTTGGGCTTGTTAACGACCGGACGTGGGCGTCCGGGATACATCACAACGCCTTCATAAACGCAATCAGTGCCCGCTTCTCGACTCGTGTCAGGTGCAGATTATCGGGCGGGAGGGTTTGATTATCAATCGAAAAACCGATTCCCCGCCCGCCACCTTTGTTGTAAAACTCCACCACTTCCTCCAGCGTTCGGTACACACCATTATGCATGTAAGGCGCGGTAGCGGCTATATTACGGATAGTCGGCACTTTAAACGCCCGCGCATGAAGGGGTAGTTTCGTGAACTGATAACGGCCCGAATCAGCATCCGGGCTGTGTTCTTCGGCTGTAGCCGGGGTGCCGATCACTTCACTCTCCGTTCGGATGTAAGCGGGCGGTACCGTTCCGTTAAAAATCGGAAAATAGTGACAGGTGGCGCACTTGGCCTTACCCATAAACAGGTTAAACCCCCGCCGTTCATCAACCGAAAGCGTACTGGTTTCGCCCCGGAGATAGCGGTCGGGGCGGGCATCTAAACTGATCAACGAACGTATGTAATTAGCCAGGGCATTTTTCAGGTTGTCTTCGGTCAGGCCATCAGGGTAAGCCCGTTTAAATAAATTCGTGTACGTGGTATCCCGTTGCAGCGCTTCCATCGCCTTCAGAATCGACCCGCCCATCTCCAGCGGGTTATGCACCACATCATTGATCTGATCTTCCAGAAAAAACACCCGCGAGTCCATAAACTGGGCCGATTGCAGCGCGGCATTTAGCAGCGTGGGCGTATTACGGGCGGGCCGCCGGGTAGGCTGAGTTTGGGCAAAATCGAGCATTTTAGCCGTCGGTTCTCCATCCGTAAAGGCACGATCGGGCTGGTGACAGGTAGCGCAGCTACGCGAGGTAGCCGACAACGCGGGACTGTAGAAAAGCATTCGACCAAGCGAAACGCGGTCGGGCGTTATCGGCTGCTGTTTAAATGACGCGAAGTACATGGGATTGAAAACGCCGGAATCCGACAGTGTCCGGGCCGATGCCGACAAAAACCGCCGATCCGTAGCAACGGGCAGTGCCAGCGCAGTGCGGGCCTCGACCAACAACCGACTCAGCGGGTAGCTATAGTCCCGAATGAAGTGCAGCCGGTCGAAGTCGTTGAAGGACTGATGGTTCAATGCATGACTCGCTTTTACGAAAGCCGCATCCAGTTCCTGCGCCAACGCCGGACTGGTGGTCGCCAGCGGGTACTGCCGAACCGTCTGCCGCATGCCATCAAGCACAACAACAGCTTCGGGAAGCGATTGCAGGGCTACCGGCGAATCAAACCCGGTTATACCCAGTGTGATGAGCCGGAAAACTTCCAGCTGCATGGCGTCGAAAATATGCCCGCTATCGAGTTGGTTCAGCGTTGCGACCCGGCGGAGCTGATCGATACTGGTGTGCATGCTGGTTAAATGCCGAAGTAGCTCGTTGGGCTGGGTCGGATCCAACGGATAGAGCATCGGTTCAATCACCTGAAAGCCATCGGGTGGAATAATGAGTGCGACTCCATCATCAATATCAGCCTCGTCGACGGGCGGTCCGTTCAGGCTTTTCGCCGATACGGGAAAGTAATATTCCGTCAGCCATTCGACGCGTTTGTAGCGGAGCCGCGCCCGGCAGAAAGCTGCCTGAACAGCTGCGGCCGTACCCTGTGCCAGGACCGTTTGGCGCAGTGCCACCGTAGCCGAATCCAGACGGGCCAAATCAGCGAGGTAGGCCGTCTTTACCATATCCTGCGGCTGTTCGGGGCGGGGCATTGCAAACGCCAGCACAACCAGCACCGCCAACCCAATCAGCCACCGGCCCAGTCGGGAGAACGGCAGTTTGGTGCTGAAGCGTGGTGAATCGGATGGCATAAAGTGGGAATGCAGAGACAGTGCGTAACAAAGCTACAGTAACCGGCTTATTCTTCGTAAAATTTAACCCCTCGTTCGCGCAGGAATTTCTTGATCACATCGACATGAACGCACTGACCAACGTTCAGAAACGGGTAATTGGAAACGCGGGTTTTCCGATTGTTGACCAGCACATCGCGGTTTTCAATATCGAATCCCAGATGCAGGTGCCGCGTGGCACTCTGCATGCCATAGATGACCCCACGAGCGTCGAAAAGCGGTCCGCCACTCTGCCCGCGCAGGCCCGGCGTACTCATTTCAATGCCAACAACATCAGACGCATCGCCCATGAGCCGCGTCACGATGCCATCAATGGGGAAACGGGGCGTGTGAATCCGTCCGGTAGTGGTCCACTCGATATCGTCGGTATTCGTATTGAACTGAAAATTGGTAAACTCGGGAAACGGATACCCCAGGCGGCATAAACTCCGACCGGCTTTGATGCGGCTGCTGTCGCGCAGAAACGTAGCATACCCCCGGTACAAGGCCCGGTTGTAATTCCGAAATCGCAGCAGGGCCAGATCCTGGGTCGGGTGCAGGTCGATGTCTAACTTAGAAAACTGATCGACGCAGTTCAGGAAGTTATTCCGAATGCGGATCATCGCGCCGGGCTGGAGGTTGTAGCGTTTTTCGAGGTGTTTAATGAGTTCTTCCGAATTTCGCTCCCGTCTCAACGGCGCACGCTCGGCCAAAAACCGGGTGTAGTTATGGTAAATCTCATCGGCACCGGCAATCAGTTCGGCAACGTGTTTGCAGGTGATGGCGCACCCCTCTTCGTTGACAAAAAACAGCGTGGCGCTACCGGGAATAATCTCGCTGTGGCCGTAGAGCCGGATAATGGAATGGATGGGCCGGGTAAAGGTATCAACTCGCTCAATGGCATCAACAAACATGGGCAGTTCGGTAGAAACGGAAGGTAAGAGGGGCAAAAATACAAAAAAGGCAGACCCCATGCGGACCTGCCTTTTCCAGAGATAGCAGTAAATTAACGAACCATCTTATATCCCCTGAACCAATGACCGGATTTACTGGTCAGCGGGTTTAGCTTTCGTTGAATCCGGTTTGACTGGCATACCCATGGCTCCCACCGTAGTGTCGGAAGTAGAGCCGTTCGATTTCTCAATATTCGCCCGGGTCGCTGCCGAGGTATCTTCCTGCGCATCGGATTCTACCCTGCTTGTGGTATCGGTCATAACCCCGTCGGTACCGTTCTGGGGCTCACGGCATTTCTGCAGCAGCAGTCCCATTACCAGAACAGCCATCACCAGGGCGGCAATACTCAGCCACCGGTTGTTTTCGCGCCGACGGTCGATCTCGGGGCTTTTTGGAATATTCGGGTTCAGCGACGAACCGCTGAAATTATCGACGGGCTGATTATCGACATTGATAGCGGCATGTTTGTCATGAACAAGGCCCAGCGACTCGGCCACGCCGGATAAACCCGCTGGCAGGGCCGTTCTGAAGTTGTCGACCTGACCCGCCATCAACGTTTGCAGGTTGGCACTCGTCAGCCCGTTATCCAGTGCCTGCCGACCGAACACGCCCATCAGTTCGGCACCGACCAGTCCGAACAACGCTTGTGCCGATTCGTTTTTGACGCCACTGAACCGGGCCACCTGACTCGTCAGTTCGCCCGTTTGAGAACCCATGAACTGGTTAACGAACTGGCTGCCACTCGCGACGGTTTCCTGCATTTCGCGTTGCGTATCAGTCACCTGCGCCACGTCGATGGGTGTATTATCGTAGTTTCCCTGTCGTAGAAAGGTCACGAGCGAACCGGCCCCGCTCCCACTGGCAACATGGTGCGCCAATCCGCCCAGCACGACCGGAATCACACCGGTCAGGGCTTTGAGGGTATTGGCTGGCGTTTCGTGGAGATTCGCACTGATCTCGTCAACAACGGTACTGGAAAACTGGTCTTTTAGGTAAGTGAGGAGATTGGTCGCCATGGTGTATTGAATGCGTTGATTACGTCAGCAATCTAACTGGTCAGCCGTACTGAATGTTCTTGGGAGCGGGTATAGGGCCCCGGACGGCTCTTCCCATCTACCCGCTCCTACCCCCTTATTTACACTCCGCCATTAACCGCTGATTGTTCTTGACGTAAGCGTCGTCGCCGGCTTTTTTAGCCATATCCAGTGACAACTGAGCGTCAGTTTTGGCGGCAGGGCAGGTACCTAATTTCTGTTCGATCTTAGCCCGGAGGTAGTAGGTCCAGTATTTCTGATCGTTGGCGACGACCTTATTGGCCCATTCCAGCGCCTGTTTCAGATCGCGGTTAGTCTGATAGTAATAGTCGGCCGCAGCATAATACACACCCGGTTTTACATCGGAACCGGCTGTCTGCTCCTTGATCTGCGCCATAATGCGTTCGTCGGGGTCATTCGCCAGCGGAATCTTTACCTGTGTCGTTTCCCAGCGCAGCACCAGATTGGCCGTTGTGGGCGTGAAGTCGGCAAACTCGATGGTGAAGAACTCGGTGGCAGATACAGTTTCGGGCTTCACCGTGAAGCGCAGAAAATCATTTTCAGGCTTGTAATCAAACGCCCCAAACCCATTGGTATCCTTGCTGAGAATAACGGTCCATCCGGCCTTGTCTGGAATAGTAAACAGGCCATAGCTGCCCGCTGGCACGGGTTTACCGCCCATCGTCACGGCGTCGGAGAGCGTCAGTTTGGTGCTGCGGTCGGCACCCGTGCGCCAGACTTTACCAAATGGTATCTGATCGCCGAACATCTTGCGGCCTTTCAGGCTAGGGCGGGCATAGTCGATGGTTACTTTAGTGAGTCCAACACTCTGGGCTACCGTAGCCGCCGGACTGGCAGGGGGAGTAGTAATTTGGGCGGTGGCAGTGGCGAATAAACTGGCAGTCAGCGCCAGCAGGAGTAGTTGCTTCTTCATAAAGAATGGGGTTTGGTTTCGACGTAAAAGTAACGGAGTTCGGGGGGCGAATCAAACAGTGGCCGATAGGTAACCCTTTCTTCCTCCTTGTCCTTTCAGCCAACTCCCCCTTTATTCCCTTCGCCTTTCCTTACTTTTGACCAACAAAAACCGCTGGCAGGCGGTTAGCCAAAGACAAACCGACGCAAAATTCCCGTTTCACTATGCTGTACCCACTTACGTTCGAGCCTATTTTCAAAGACAAAATCTGGGGTGGCCAGAAGATCAGAACCATCCTCGGCAAAGACTTTGTGCCCCTGCCCAACTGTGGCGAAACCTGGGAAATATCGGGTGTTTCAGGCAATGTATCGGTCGTGGCCGAAGGAAATCTAAAAGGTAAAACATTACAGGAGTTGGTCGCTCAATACAAGGGTGAACTCGTTGGCGAACACGTGTATGATCAGTTCGGCGATGAATTTCCGCTGCTGGTGAAGTTTATCGACGCCAACGATGACCTCTCGATTCAGGTACACCCCAACGAACAACTGGCGCAGGAACGCCACAACGGGCATGGCAAAACCGAGATGTGGTACATTCTCGAAGCCGACGAAGGCGCCAAACTCAATGCCGGTTTCAACCGGGAAGTGACCAAAGACGAGTACGTGAAGGCCGTAGCGGATAACACCATCATGGACATCCTCAATATCGAGGAAGCCAAACCCGGTGACGTATTCTTTCTGCCCGCCGGTCGGGTGCATTTCATCGGAAAAGGTTTATTGCTGGCCGAAATCCAGCAAACCTCCGACACGACCTACCGCATTTACGACTTCGACCGAACGGACGATAAGGGACAGAAACGCGAGCTACATACTGAACTGGCTGTTGATGCCATCGACTACCACTTTTACGGTGAGTACAAGACGAACTACGAACAGAAGCAGGATGAGAGCGTCAACGCCGTTACGAGCGATTATTTCGTTACCAACGTGCTTAATTTCGATCAGGAGGTAATGCATGACTACACACACCTGGATTCGTTCGTTATTCTGGTCTGCGTAGCCGGTGCCCTGACGATCCAGACGGCAGGTGGCTATAACACGTCCCTCAAAATGGGGCAGTGCGCCGTGGTGCCCGCTTCGGCCAAGTCCGTTACGCTGGTGCCCGACGGGTCGTTTACCGTGCTGGAATCGTACGTACCCTGATTTGTAATGTCCACCTTTTTATGAATATTGTTGAGCTTACGGCAAAGGACATCACCCAATATAAACAGTTCATCACACAGGGTTTGATGGAGAATGAGAATGCGTTCAGAATATCGCCCGCCGATGAACTAAACGAAGGCTTTCCAACCCAGGACAATCCATACAGCTTTACGCTGGGTGCTGTTACTGAAGCTGGCGAACTGATGGGTATTGTTAGTTTCAAGCGAGAAGTAGAAAACAGAATCCGACTACAGCATAAGGGCCTTCTCTTCAGAATGTACGTATCTGACCAGTACTCAGGCCGAGGAATTGCTAAAGCCCTGATCGGCGAGGTAATCAAACGAGCCATGCACTTGCCCAACATTGAGCAGATCAACTTAACCGTCATTACTTCCAATGAGCGGGCGAAAGGACTGTATCAAAAATTTGGATTTCAGACGTTCGGGGTAGAGCGGAACGCCGTAAAAACGAACGGAGGCTACCTCGATGAAGACCTGATGGTCCTTTCGCTTACATCCAGCCAGCCAGTTGCATGACTAGTGACAATCCGCAAAAAATCAATAAACCATGCCCCGGTAGTAAGCCGGGGCATTCTTGTTTTATACCGGCCTGATGGGCTACTTTTACGTCCAGTCACCCTTTAGCCCATTTCTGAATGAACTGCATCGTCGGTGTCGACATCGGTACGACCAACATCAAAGTGCTGGCCCTGAACCCGGATACCGAAGCCATTGTGGCGCAGGTGTCGGCTCCACTCGTTACCCTGACACCCCAGCCGGGCTACGCCGAACAGGACGCTGAAGCCATCTGGCAACTAATCGAACAGCTCATCCCCGAACTTATTGCTTTACTGAATGCCCAACAGGCCACCATCACAAGCGTCGGTTTCAGTGCCGCCATGCACAGTTTACTGGCGGTAGACACGTCCGGACAACCGATTACCAATGCTATTTTGTGGTCTGACAACCGGGCCGAAGCCCAGGCAACAGCTCTGCGAACTAGTCAGGCAGGGTTGGGGAAAGACCTTTACCAGCATACCGGCACACCAATTCATCCCATGATTCCGCTGTGTAAACTGGCGTGGTTTCGGGAAAACAATCCCCGATTGCTGCACCGGGCCGCCAAATGGATTTCGATCAAAGAATACATCTGGTGGAAACTGACAGGACACTATCAGATCGACTACTCCATAGCTACGGCGACGGGCCTGTTCAATGAAAGCACAAAAACCTGGTACGACCCCGCACTTGCTTATGCAGGTATCTCAGACGGGCAGTTGTCTGATCCCAAACCAACCACGTTTGCGCTGCTCAACACCAATACCCTGCTGTCTGCCACCACGCTGCTTTGCATCAGTGCCTCCGACGGGTGTCTGGCGAACCTTGGTTCGGGAGCCATTGGCGCGGGCGTTACGACTATTACCATCGGCACAAGTGGCGCCATCCGCCGGACAGTCGACAAACCCCTTCGCGATGCGGAGGGACGGCTGTTCTGTTACTTTCTCGACGAGTCGCACTACGTAGTCGGCGGCCCTACCAACAACGGAGCCAATGTGCTGCAATGGCTCAGCGAACACCTGACACATGAAACACCCGAGACTGTTCTGGCTGATGCTGACACCGTACCTCCCGGTGCCGATGGACTGCTGTTTTTACCGTATCTGCTCGGCGAACGGGCACCACTCTGGGATGCAAACGTGCGTGGGGCCTACCTGAACGTCGACTGGCAGCATACACGGTCGCATTTTGTACGGGCCGCGCTGGAAGGTGTACTATTCAACATCAAAATGACCGACTCGTTGCTGACCGACCTCTGCGGCCCTACCGTCGTGATTCACGCCAACGGGGGGTTTGCGCGGTCGCACGGCTGGGTACAGATGATGGCGGATATTTTCGGGGTTCCCGTGCGGCTCAACGCCAGCAACGAAAGCAGCGCTATTGGGGCCGTTCTCCTGGCCGACAAGGCCACATCAACAACGGCCGTAACGCTCGACGATCTGGCCCGTCGTGTGACCTTCGGCGACACCTTTACCCCTGACCCTAAAACTCACCTGCTGTATCAGGATGTCTTCAACCGGTTTGTCAACGCTGTCCGGTCACGGCAGAATCCTTAGTACTTGCCTAAAAGCATAGGTAGCATCTGCCTGATGGCTGTGTCTAAGAAATAAATGAAATGAACATTAACCCCTTACCTCAACGCCCTGAAAGCATGACGACCGAATCTCAACTTGATTTAGCCCCCATCACCCGCCACCTGCGCGCCATGTTTGGCTCGCGCCTGTTAGTGGCGGCCGTGAATCACCTCAATGTTTTTGACGCCCTGAGCGATGGCCCCCTTTCGTTAGCCAGTCTGAGTGCCCGTTTGCAACTGGCCGAACGCCCGGCCATGGTGCTCTTTCCCGCGCTTTGCGCCATGGACCTGCTGCGGTACGATGAGTCCCATCGACTTACCCTGACCGAACTGGGGCGGTACGTTACCCAAAGCCACACACCCAACCTGACGGGCTATCTCGGTTTAGAGAAAGACGACCCCGGCGTAGTAGAAATGGCCGTTCGACTGAGGAACGACGGCCCGCTGACAGCCCCGGAAGGCATCTCCTTTGTGAAGGAAGGTGAAGGCCCCTCCCCAATGGATGATCCGGAACTGGCCCGAATGCTGACGCTGGGACTGGCGGGACGCGCCCGGAAACTGTCGCCCATTGTAGCACAGAATCTCTCCAAACGCGACGGGCATTTACTGGATGTAGCGGGTGGTACGGGCTATTACACCTACGAATGGCTGCTGGCGAACCCAACATCAACAGCAACCATTCTGGACCGTCCCTCCGTATTAACCGTCGCCAACGAACTCCTGAGCGAGTTTGCGCAGAGCGGTCGGCGGGGTGCCGCAACCGTGAGCCAACGCGTCAGCTTCCTGCCCGGCGACATGCTGGCCGACGCCCTGCCCTCTGCGGATATTCTACTGGCGGCCAGCCTGTTTCACGATTGGCCGACGGACACCTGCCAGCTGTTAGCCAATCGGTTTGCCCAGGCTATTCGTCCGGGTGGTGAACTATGGGTACACGACGCATTCCTGAACGATGCGCTGGATGGACCACTCGCCGTTACTGACTATTCGGCGCAGTTATTCTGGGGGACCAAAGGCCGTTGTTACAGCCGGGCCGAATACCGCCACTGGTTTACGCAGGCCGGGCTGGAGCCAACTGCCGACAACCTGCCTACTGAAATGGACTATGGCCTGATCTGGGCCAGAAAACCAGCCTGAAGCTAACGTTGGGCCAACGCATTGTGGTAGAAAGAGGGAGTTAAGAGCTTTAGCAGAATAATCCCAAATCTGTTATTCGTTTGAAAACATCTGCCCTGACTCCCCGGACGCTACTGCGTCTGGCCATAACGGTATTGCTAACTGAGTTTGTAAATCCACTTTCCGCCCAGACAGCCGGTACATTTCAACTGCATCCCAAAAATCAGCATTACTTCCAGTATCAGAACAAGCCGATCCTGTTAATTGGCTCGGGGGAACACTACGGCTCGGTGGTTAACCTCGACTTCGATTACAAAAAGTATCTACAGGCCACAGCTACCGATGGCATGAATACAACCCGCCTGTTTATGGGCGCGTACATCGAAAAGCTGGGCGATTTCGGCATTCAGAAAAACACGCTGGCTCCCGCCGAAGGCCGTCTTCTATTACCCTGGAAACGGAGTACCACACCCGGCTACGCCCTGGGTGGTGCAAAATTCGATCTTACTCAGTGGGATGCGGCCTACTTTACCCGCCTGACTGATTTCATGACCCAGGCCCGGCAACACGGTGTCATTGTTGAAGTCAATCTGTTCTCGGCGCATTACGCCGATGGCTGGAAATACAGTGCCCTGAACCCCAAAAACAACGTCAATCAGACGGATAGCATTAAATCAGCACTGGTCAATACGTTACAGAATGGTAACCTGCTGCGGTATCAGGAGCAATACGTGCGTAAACTGGTTCGGGAGTTGAATGGATTTGGCAACCTGTACTTCGAGATTCAGAACGAACCGTGGGCGGAGCAAACTGATATTGTTTTTAACCGCAACGAATATGGCCCCGAAACTGACTGGCGGTCGACGCTACAGGTTGTTTCGCAGCGGTCCAACGACTGGCAGCGTCAGGTAGCGCGCTGGATTAAAGATGAGGAAAGCAAATTACCTCAGAAACACCTGATCTCGCAGGACATCAGCAACTTCCATTACCCCATTGCCGACGCTGATCCCAACGTGTCGGTGTTCACCTTTCACTACGCACTGCCCGAAGCCGTTGCCGAAAATTACCACCTGAACCGGGTAATCGGCTTCAACGAAACCGGATTTGCCGGTCGGGCCGATTCAACATACCGGCGACAGGCGTGGCGATTTCTGATGGCCGGGGGTGGCCTGTTCAATCAGTTGGATTATGCGTATTCCGTAGGGGCAGAAACCGGTCAGGACACGTCGTACAAGGCGCCGGGCGGGGGCAGTCCGGCGTTGCGGGCGCAGTTCAAAACCATGAAAACGTTCTTCGACCGGTTGAACTTCGTGTCACTTCGGCCCGATCATTCAGTGGTGACAGCCGCGCCCGGTGCTATGACTCAGGCACTCAGCGATGGCAAAACGACATGGGTTATCTATTACGAGCCAATGGCGACCAAGGCACACGACCTCCTGATCACCTTACCCAAAGGCACGTATCGGGCCGAATGGACCAATGCCGTAACAGGGCAGGTCATTGGTCATACCAGCTTAACTACCGGTCCACTGGTACCGCCAGCGGGGCAAACGGACAAAGTGGTTGTTGTACGGGCAGTTCGGTAAAACTCCGTCTTTGCGACTCCGGCCTGTTTGTGCCGTGAACAGCAGAAATAGTACTTGTACTTGGCAGCCTGTCCCTAACCCGGGGATAGGCTGCATTCGTTAAGGGCTGGCCCGTTGAAAAAATTTGCCCGCCGGTAAAATATATTCTTCGCAATCGCGACTACCCTTGTAGAGCAGCAGGATTCGGTCTTAACGAACCATTCGATCAGGTCAGCTTTCTGTCTTTCTGCTTTTTCATACATCACTAAACGAAACAAGACAATGAACATTTGGCGAGTAGCGGGTATAGCCCTGATGGCGGGACTGGCCCTGTTTCTAATTTCTCTGCTGGTAAAATTACTACTGGCCGTACTGGTCACCGGCTTGGTAATACGGGTAGTTGGCGGGCAGTTGATCGGGCGATTTTCCGGTCCGATGGGTCGGGTTGGCGGACGGTCAATGGACATCATTTCCATCGATAATCCAGCTTATCGGCATAGTCCAATGAACCGGGCCAGCTTTGACCGGGTCATTTCCATCAGTTAATTCAGTAAGCGTACAAACAGGTAAACACAAGACTAACACACACAACCATGTATAACAAACAGGCATTTGAATCTGACTATAAAGGCAGTTGCGGCTCAATGGGTCGGGGTAAATTTGGTGGTCCCTGGGGCCGGGGAAAATTCAATGGCTTCCGCGAGCGATTCGCCGGAAAGTTTTCTCAGCCACCAGTTAACATCGCTGAAACCGATCAGGCGTTCATCATTTCGCTGTATGCCGCAGGGCTGAGTAAAGAACAAGTCACGCTGACGGTGAAAGACGACGTGCTGACTATTGCTTACCCAGGCGCGACTGCGGCCGAGGGTACCGAATCCACTACCTCGGGTAACTTCACCTATCAGGAGTATAACCAGGGGGCTTTCGACCGGTCGTTCCGGCTGAACGACAAGGTCATTATCGACAGTATCTCGGCCAGTTACGCCGATGGCATTCTGACGGTGACACTGCCCAAAAACCCGGCAACGAACAAGCCCGCGCAGACCATTTCAGTCGCGTAGACTGTACGCCGTGACGCATAAAAAGACCGGTCCGTTTTGTACGGAGCCGGTCTTTTTTGTTTCTGATGGCTCTGATCAACATACCACACTTCGCCGACATATAGCCGCAATCCTAACTTTAATGCGTCGGCACCAGCATTGCTCCAGAATCAGGCCTTATGTTTGTTGTTGCAACTTACCAATCATCAACCGATCCGACTCGTCTGCGCTGCTTTAGGGCGCAGTTCGTGAGTGATTATAGTAGGCTTATTCTACTTTACCAGTACTCAACACCCGCTTATGTGGTTAAAACTTACCTGCCTGTTTATTCTCCTGGTCACAGGACCAGCGTTTGCCCAGACTTCCGACACCCTGGCCCACCCGGTCGACTCGCTGGCGCGCCCAGTTGACACCTTATCCCGGCCGGTTGATTCGCTGGCCCGTCCGGCCTCATCCGGCCAACCCATAGCGACACCAGTGCTTGAAAACGCCGGGTTGAAACCTGGCGCCAATCAACCGGCAACAGCCGGCCAACCCGTAACGGCACCGGTGAAGGGCACTAATAAAATCAGCGGTATTGTGGTCGATTCAGCCCTGACCTCGGCCGTAGAGTTTGCCAACGTCGCCCTGTACAGCCTGACAACCAACAAGCTGGTCGATGGTACTGTAGCCGACGACAAAGGCCGGTTCACCCTCGCCCGCGTGGCACCCGGCCCGTATAAAATCCTGATCTCATTTATTGGATTCAGCGCCAAAACTATCCCCGACGTGACCGTCGTGAAAGGACAGGATGTAAATCTGGGCCCTATTCGGTTGATGAGCCGCACAAAAACGCTGAACGAGGTAACCGTGACGGGGCAGAAGGCCCTGGTGGAAGACAAGGTAGACCGACTGGTGTTCAACGCCGACCGCGACCTGAGTTCAAAAGGGGGCGATGCGACGGATATTCTCAAGAAAGTGCCCATGCTGACCGTCGATTTAGCCGGTAACGTATCATTGCAGGGAAGCCCCAACGTGCGGGTGCTGATCAACAACAAACCCTCGTCGATTCTGGCCGGGAATCTGGCCGATGCCCTCCGGCAGATTCCGGCAGACCTGATCAAAACGGTGGAAGTGATTACCTCGCCCTCGGCCCGCTATGATGCCGAAGGAACCGGTGGCATCATTAACATCATCACCAAGAAAAACACCTTACAGGGCGTTCACCTCGATGTAGACGGCGGACTGGGTAACCGGGCCTCGAACGTGGGACTGAACGGTAACTTCCGCAAGGGGAAAGTGGGCCTTAGCCTGACGGGTAACGGCCGGGCCATCTACAACAAAGCCTACAGCGACCTGCAACAGGATACCCGTATTCCCAACGCCGACCAGTCCATTTCGACGGTCAGAACCAGTCAGCAAATCGACGCCTTCGATCATGGTATGTTTGGGCAGTACGCGCTGGGACTGGATTATGATCTGGCCAAGAATCAGTCGCTGACCGCCAACGCCCGGTTTGGTATGCGCAACCTCAACCGCGATCAGCACCAGACGAATAACATCTTTACCGACGCGGCCCCCGGCGTACCGGCCCGGCGCGACGTCAACAGCCACGATCTCAACAACTCAGTTGACCTGAATGTCGACTACCTGCACACTTACAAACCGCAGCAGGAATGGAGTATTTCGTCGCAGTATAGCCGGAGCAACCTGACTAATAATTTCGACGCAAATTTACTCGGCACGGCAGGCGAGACAACAAGCCGACAGCGGAATCTAAACTTTAACACCAGCACCGAATTTGTGCTGCAAACCGATTACCAGACACCCATCACGGAGCGGCAATCGCTGGAATTTGGTGGCAAGACCACCATCCGGCAGGTAAACAGTACGTACCAATACCAGATTGCCGGGCCAACGACGCCGTACGCGACCGATGTAACCCGCCCGTCGGGCCTGCTCGATTATAACCTGTCGATTGGGGCTGCTTATTTGTCGTATAGCCTGACGACACTGAGTAAAATCACTATCAAGGCCGGGGCGCGGTACGAATACACCCATGTTTCGGCCGCCGTGCAACAGGGGCCAATTAACATCCCGGCTTACGGAAAACTGGTGCCAAGCGTCAATATCTCGCGCAAAATCACGGAGAACGGCACCCTTAAACTGGCCTATAACCGCCGGATTCAGCGGCCCGGTGTGCAGGATTTGAACCCGAATTTCAACGCGGCCAACCCGCTGAATATCCGTAAGGGAAATCCCTATCTGCGGCCGGAAATTACCGACCGGATCGAACTGGGGTACAGCACCTACATCAAAAAAACGTACCTGAATTTTACGGTCTACACCCGCCTGAACCGCGATGATATTCAGAGCCTCAGCCAGCGGTCGGATACCCTTGCGGGAGCAGTGGTGACAACGGTATCGAACATTGGCAAGGAGTACAACTACGGTGGCAATATATTTGGCACTTTCACGCTAACGCCGACCTGGACCGCTAATATCAACCTGGAACTGATGTATCGCTTCATCAGCGGCCTGGCCCCCGATCTGTCGGGAGAGTCGGTAACACTGTCGAACCGGGGCTTCCGGGTGGGGGGACGGTTCGATACCCAGGCGCAGTTGGGTAAGGGCTGGGCTGTACAGGCGGGTTTCGGAAGCCGGGGCCGCGACACGCAGTTGCAGGGCTACCGGACCGGCTTTGCGCAATATTCGATGGGGGTGCGGAAAGAGTTTGCCAGCAAGCGCGGTAGTCTGGGGCTAGCCGCTGATAATTTTCTGACCAATGGGCAGACGTTCAGCACGGTACTCCACTCGGCCCCGTTTGACCAGAATTTTAAACAGAAGTTGTATAACTCAACCGTTCGGCTGACCTTCAGCTATAAACTGGGTCGGCTCAACGTAGACGAGCGTAAGAAGCGGAAAGGGGGCGATGACGAGGAATAACTGTATCCTGCCCAAGTAGTGTGCAGGATACAGGGCAGGTTTAGAGCGTCTTCAGGACCAGGTTCCGCCAGCGTACTTTAATGCCGCCCCCGTCGTGAATTTGTAACGCCAGCGAGCCGTCGGCTTTGCCAATTTTTTCGTCATGCATGTCAACCATCGGCTTCCCGTTCAGGTACGTCTGCACATGGTCGCCCTCCACCCGAATGCGCATGGTGTTCCACTCGCCCGGCTTTAGAATCGTTTCTTTTTCGTCGGGAATCTGCACCAGCCAACCCCGGCCGTACGATTCGTAAACGCCCCCGGTATCGTGGTTGGGCGGGGCCACTTCGACCTGCCAGCCGCTGATTTTTGTCCCCTCAATAGTGGAGCGAAAAAATACGCCACTGTTGCCATTGGCCTCCTGTTTGAACTCGACCGACAAGTCGAAGTTTTTATAAAACTGTTCGGTAGCCAAATACCCGTACTTTTTGTCGGGGCCGCTTTCGCAGACCAGCTCGCCGTTGTCGACATACCATTTTTCGGTGCCGTACACTTTCCAGCCGGTGAGGTCTTTGCCGTTAAACAGGCGGATGCGTTTGGCAGGTGCCGTAAAGGCCAGCAGCGTTAGCAGCAACAGGGGAGTAAGATAACGTTTCATAAAAAACAGGAATTTAGGGAAAACAACGGGGCTAAATTGGTAGGTTATTCGGAGAAAAACGAACAGAAAATTAAACGCGTTTACCGGCGTATCCCCGAAGCTATCCGGTGACTTCAAACTCTATGGCAAAATAGATGTTAAGATAGGTACGAACCGACATGCGTTTACCAGAAGACCGGTTTGAGTATGAAACTAGTAACCAATGAATTCCACTACTGCCACGCCCGCTAAACCCGTCGTTACCAAACGGCTGGACCGGATGTTTCTTAATCTGAACGATGTTGCAACGTTCGTCGGCCGGTTTTTTAAGGAAGTATTTCTGCCGCCCTACGAGTTTAAGGAAATTCTCAGGCAGTGTTACGAAGTGGGCGTTCGCTCCCTGCCGCTTATCTCGCTGACGGGTTTCATCACCGGTATCGTCTTTACCAACCAATCCCGCCCCTCCCTGGCTCAGTTTGGGGCTACGTCGTGGCTACCGTCGCTGATTGCCATTGCCATCATCCGGGCACTGGCTCCACTGGTCACGTCGCTCATTGCTTCGGGCCGGGTCGGGTCGAATATCGGGGCCGAATTAAGCTCGATGCGCGTGACCGAACAGATCGACGCGATGGAGGTCTCGGGTACGAACCCGTATAAATTTCTGGTTGTAAGCCGGGTTATCGCCACCACGCTGATGATCCCGATGCTGACCATGTACACCATGCTGCTCGGGCTGATGGGTGCCTATATTAACGTTAATCAGAATGAGGCTACCAGTTTCATGACGTTTATCGATCAGGCATTCGGGGCGCTCTCATTTCTGGATGTTTTTTCGTCGGTCATCAAATCGTTTGTATTTGGCTTTACCATCGGCATGGTCGGTTGCTACAAAGGCTATAACGCCGATAAAGGCACGGAAGGGGTTGGTAAAGCGGCTAATGCGTCGGTGGTTACGTCCATGTTTTTAGTGTTTATCGAAGAATTACTGGCCCTCCAGATTGTGGCCGCACTCCGGTCGGTTTAATGGGTATGAAAGCAGAATCGACCATCGACAAAACAAATACGGTCATCAGCATCCGCGATGTACGAATCGCATTCGGCGAGTTACAGGTACTGCGCGGGGTTAACCTCGATCTGTATCAGGGCGAAAATCTGGTTGTACTGGGCCGGTCGGGAACGGGTAAATCGGTGCTTATTAAACTGATTGCCGGCCTGTTGCGGCCCGATTCGGGTTCGATCAATGTGCTCGGTCAGCCGGTCGATCAGCTGCCCGAACGCGAGTTAAATGCCCTGCGGCAGAAAATCGGGTTCTCGTTCCAGAACAGTGCCCTGTACGACAGCATGACCGTCCGCGAAAACCTGGAGTTTCCGCTCACTCGCAACGTCCGGAATCTGAGTCGGCAGGACATCGACAAAGCCACGGAGGAAGCCCTGGACAGTGTGGGGCTGGCGCAGACAATCAATCAGATGCCGTCAGAACTCTCGGGTGGGCAGCGCAAGCGGGTAGGTATTGCGCGTACGCTGATTCTGAAGCCGGAAATTATGCTCTACGACGAGCCAACGGCAGGGCTGGACCCGATCACCTGTACCGAAATCAACCACCTGATCAACGAAGTGCAGGAGCGATTCAACACCTCGTCGATCATCATTACCCACGACCTGACCTGTGCCAAATCCACCGGCGACCGCGTAGCGATGCTACTGGACGGCGAGTTTCAGCGGGAGGGCACGTTCGATGAGGTATTTGCGGCCGACGATGAGCGGGTTAAACAGTTTTATGAATACAACTTTGTTAACTAAATGGCACACATCAGGTGATATGTGGTAAGTCATTATATGACAGGCAGCCACTTATCCCTTACCACTTTATCACCTATTACGTAAATGAAGGCAGCAGATAACAAACGGTCAATTACCGTCGGGATTTTCGTATTTCTGGGTATCATCATCCTCGTAGCCGGAATTTTGGTGCTGGGCGGACAGCAGAAACGCTTCGTTAAGAGCGTACGCATCAGCGCCATTTTTGACGACGTCAGCGGACTGAAAGTGGGCAACAACGTATGGTTTTCGGGCGTTAAGATCGGCGTTGTGAAACAGATCAAATTTTACGGTCAGTCGCAGGTCGAAGTCGGTCTGAACATCGACGAAAGCGCTCAGGCGTACATCCGCAAAGATGCACAGGCAACTATTGGCTCCGACGGGCTGATTGGCAACAAGATCGTAGTGATTGAGGGAGGCAGTCCCCGGTCGGCGGCCATTGTGGAAGGCGACCGGCTGCACTCCCGCGAGGCCCTCAGTTCGGAACAGATTCTGGATACGCTTCAGATCACGAACCGCAATCTGCTGAAGATTACGAACGACGTGGATGGCGTCATTTCGCAAATCAGAACCGGCAAAGGCATTGCCGGTGCCATCCTCCGCGATTCGGCACTGGCAGACCGCTTCAAGACGACGGTATCCAGTCTGCACGACGCATCGGTGAACGCCAGTAAAATGACCGGTACGCTGGCTAATTTTTCCAGTAAATTGAACAACAAAGGCACACTGGCCCACGAATTAGTGACCGACACGACCGTATTTAATAACCTTAAAGCGTCATCGGTCGAATTGAAACGAGCCGCTGCATCGGCAACGGACGTGGCTAACAACGCCAAACGCGCCAGCGAAAAGCTCAACAGCACCGACAATGCCATTGGTATTCTGCTGAACGATCAGGCCGTAAACACAAGCCTGAAAAAGACGATTGGTAATCTGGAAACGAGCAGCAAAAAACTCGACGAGGACCTGGAAGCCGCCCAGCACAACTTTCTGCTCCGGGGCTTCTTCCGCAAGCGCGACAAGGAAGCCGCCAAGCAAAAAGCCGATTCGCTGAAGAAGCAGTAGATAGATACAATAGGCAGGCTATCCATTTATGGCCTGCAACGCTTTCAGGTTTTCGATCTGTACCCGATGGCGGTCGATGTGAAAGCGCAGAAACTCCAGCCGTTGCCCAAACGTCATAGGTCCTGAAATGGGGTGCGGATGGGCCTTTATTCGTAGTTCGTCATCGCTTAGTGTCTCGCCGAAGGCTGCCAGAATGGGGTGCAGGCCAGCTAAGGCTGCAATCCAGAACCCCAGCGGACCACCTAGGCGCGGGGCCGCCACGGCAGGTACCATTTCTTTTTCCTGCCAAGTCCGCTCAATGATTTCGTCGATCCGCAACCCGTCATTTGGGCTGGTCATTTCGGTAGTTACCGTGCCTGCTCTGATGCCAAGCAGGGTTTTCCACATACCCAGTATGCCGCCCTGTTCAGCCCAAAACAGATGTTCAGTAATCTCGACCGCATTCCAGCGGTCAGCTGCGGGTTTCCATTGGGCCTGCGGCTCATCCAGACCCATCACGGCACCCATATAACGCTGACGGGCAATAGAAACCTCTTCGAGTAGTTGGGCGGTAGTATACATGACTAAGGTAGGTATAAAATTATGCGTCTACCGTAGCGATCGCTTCGATGGATAGTTGAAACTCCTTTTTGGGTAAAGCAACTACCGGCGTTGACCGGGCAGGCGGGTTGGTGGGAAAATACTCGGCGTAGAGCTTATTAAGGCAGTCGAAGTTTGCGGCATCGACCAACCAGACCGTCGTCTTGGCGACATTGGCCAGACCCGAACCGGCAGCCCGCAACACCGTCGAAAGATTGTCAAACGCCTGCCGGGCCTGCGTTTCAAAATCATCCGAGATAGCACCTGACTCAAAATTAATGCCTGCCTGTCCGGCTACGAACAGCAGGTTACCTACCTTCACGACCTGCGAATAGGTCATAACGGGATGAGGGATGGCGGTCGAGGTAATAGCAATTGGCATCATGGTGTATACGGGTTATGTGGTGTTTATGGTATGTGCACGTACCAGCCCGGCCGACTGCACTGGTATTTAGCCCTGTTTGGATGCCAGCTACCAAGTCAAACCCTGGCCGATAAAGAATCGTCTGACACCCCCTAACCGTAGGACTCTTTATATACGTGGTCAGCGGAGCTGAATGCCCGACTACGGGGCAAACAGCCTGTCGCCCCCAAAGCGCACACGAACCTAATTATCAACTTGTTTTCAATCCTTTCAGAATAGCCACTTCCACAGGACAAAAATCGCTGTCTATTCGCTGAAGGTTAAACCCTTGAGCGGGCAGTAGAGGTGGTTGCGCCATAAATTTAGGGACACTTCCCGTATGGTCCTGTGCCGCGTGGGCAATAAAGGGATGACACAAATAAACGGTGCCCGCTCTTCCGGTAGCCACTATTTCTTCTCTGTTTTCAGTTGCATCCAGCTTATGAGCCAGTTCCATAAACGACAAGCCGCTGTCTCCTTCCGGTTCCAGTAGCCTTGCCACGTCAAGATGGGAGCCAACCCTGATTCGGGTAGGCGCATCCTTTTCGCCCACATCCGAAAAAAGAAAAAGCATCAGTAAGGCACGTCCTTTTGAGTGTATGTTTATCCGCCAGTCCAGGTAGTCATCGGGATTTGGTCCCGGAAAGCTGGCATCAACGTGCCATCCGGTGTCTACCGCTTTTTCTTTACCCGGAAACCGTACTGGAAATGAGCCAAGTGTTGAGCGGGGAAGCCAGTTCCCTTTCCCTGCCAGTTGATCAAAGGCAGTAAGCAGTATCGTTGTGTTGGCTGCTTTTTTGAACGGTTCAAGCCCTATTTCTCCAATTCGGATAACTGGTTGCACCCACATATCAGGGCGGTTTGGGTCACAATGGGATGCTTTCCACAAAATAGCCCGACATTCATCAGCGAGTGCCGTAGGAAAAGCATTATCCAGTCTGACAAATCCTTCGTCAATAAAACGGGCTATCTGGCTTTCACTTAGCTGATCCATAGGGCTCTAAAGTGGTTGCTGTACGAGTGCTGGGTTTGAGTAAACTACTTAATAATCAAAGTTTTACACAGCTATGTGTTGGGCATAAAAACGTTGCATACTCAAGTGCTGCCTGTCCGATGTAGCTTAGCCACGCAGGTCTATTCTGCGTTTAAAAGCTGTTTGAGTTCGCGTCGGTGGACTGGTCAGCAACTACGCGAACCCAAACAGCTTAACCTGATACGACCCATTTGCCTTACTACCGACTTCATTCGGATCAGTGGGCACAGGATGCACCGTCGCCTTTGCCCTGTTAGCTCACAAACCTAATCGCAACGTACCACCTGCTTCGTACATCAGTTTCCCAGATGCTTCCAGCCAGACTTTTTTAGCCCGATTCAGTTGTCCGGGCATGACCGTTACCTGATGACGCACCCAGACTGGGTCTGTAGCCTGCGGCACTACTGCGCAACTCCACGTTCCGGGGTCGTGCCAGGGACCGTCCTTTACAGTCGTGAGTTGTTCGCTTCCCCCCACCCCAGTTTGGCAAAAAGCATCCCAATCACCATTGTTAAATAAACCCGGATTATTATAAATGGCAACCTGTTTACCACAATGGATACTAAGTGAAGCAGGCAAGCAACCCGATAACTGATTATTTTGTAAGTATAGAGTCTGCAAATTAGCGAATGAGCTAATATAACTGGGAATCATGCCAGTTAACTGATTGCCATCGAGCCGAAGATCCACCATCCCGTTCATTGTCCAGAAACTATCTGGTATTGAGCCTGTGAGCTGATTTTTACTTAGAAATAGATAGCGTAATTCAGTCATTACGCTAAAGCTGTTAGGAATTGTGCCAGAGAACTGATTATTGAACAAACCCAACGCTTGTAGCTTTGTCAGGGCACTCAAACTGACTGGAATCGTACCAGTCAACTGATTATTGTCTAACCGAAGCGATTGTAGCTCGGAAAGCGTACTGAAGCTCGTTGGGATAGTCCCTGTCAACTGATTTCCACTCAGGGCAAGGTTTGTCAGCGGAAGTTGGGCAAGTTCAGCCGGTATTGTTCCCGACAACGAATTTAACGAAAGATCAAGCCCACTCAAGTTTGGCGGCAACCGGGTATAGTCAGGCACAGAACCGCTAAGTTGATTGCCATTCAGATACAAACCGCTTAAGGCCGTCAGTTTTCGCATCGTTTGTGGCAGACCACTAATCTGGTTGGCGTTTAGGAATAATTGCCCCAGACGGGTTAATTCATTTAAACTATCAGGTAGCGCGCCACTAATTGCGTTTTCCTGCAAAGCCAGTACACGCAGTTGCTTCAGTCTGCCTACCTGATAGGGGAGTACTCCCCCAATTTGATTAACGCCCAAGTGTAATTCCTCAAGCTGATCCAGTTGCCCAATACTTTTTGGCAAGCTACCGCTCAACTGATTTTGATTAAGTATCAGATACTTTACCCGGCCATTTTCGCAGGCGACGCCAAACCAGCCGCTACACGGTTCACAGTTAGATAGCCAGTTAGTGTGGTTCGTCCAGTTGGCTCCGTTGGTGGCTCTGTACAGATCTACAAGCGGTCGGTAGTCGGGTGGTAACGTACTGCTGACCGATGTAGCACCTATCGCCTGACAATTTGCACTGATGGCCGTAACTGTATAGGGACCTTCGATCGTGGTACTGATAATACCCGTTGTGTTTGAAGCGATGAAATCGTCAGGTCCAGCAAATTGGTACGTTACCGCGCCTGTGCAGGAAGAAGTAGCCGTTAAGGTAGCCGATAGGGCCGAACACGATAAGGCGTTACTGACGGTCAGGCTAACAGTACTCGTTTGCGCGAAGAGGGAAGAAGAAACGACGACAACTAAGACTAAGAGACATACAGCATAACGAGCAAAAGCCTTTTCTTTAGCGTAACAATAACTCATGACGAGTGAATGGGAAGTTAGTATGGGCAAATATTGTTTTGTACCTCGAAAATGGCAAAAAAGTACCTGGTGATCATTCGTTTAAAATAAGTTGAACGGGCTTATACGCTCACTACGCCTTTTATCACTCTGCCAAATCACGATATTCATTCAGGAAATGAGTGGCCAGAACGGCGTTCTGCGGCAAAAGGCACGGTATGGATTTTATCTTCGGATACGCCAGCAGACTTTCCGGAGAAAACAGGGCATCGTCAAACTCGCTCAGCCGGGCCTTCGTATGCGGACAAGCCAGAAAAGGAGTTGCAGACGGCGAGAGCGGCCCGTTTTTCTCAATCACCAACAAGCCGGTCGGGTTCAGTGGATTGGTGGACACATCGAAAAGGCGGTGCTCCCGAATCGTGTACCCCAGCGCCTGAGCTGAGGCAACCAGCGTTGTCACGTACCCGTGATGCAACATGCGGGTACGGGCTTCTTCGCCAGCCAGTTCATAGCTCGGTTCGAGCAGGACCATATACTTGTTGGCGACCCGGTACAATTCAGCCAGAGCGTCTAGCTCCCGGCCACCGTTGGGTTCTATCGAGTGCGACGTATAGACCACATCGACCGAATTATCGGCCAGCGGCATCTGGAACAAATCGCCCGTGAAAAGTCTGGCATTCTGAACGCCCTGTTCCCGCAGAAAACCCGTTCCATAGTGAACTCTTGACCATGAAATGTCAAAGCCAAGGGCGGTTTCGACAGGATTGGCGAGACCCGACACGACCCGACCGAGCGTAGTCGCTTCGCCAACCCCGGCTTCCAGAATAGACGTAAAAGGGCCAAGGTTATTCAGCACGTCAACAAGGCCCTGATTATACCTTTCTTTCAACGCCCCCATCGTCCGAAACCCGCGAACGTACGAACCCGCCTGTAAGTCGTAGCTGATGAGAATATCCTGTATGGAGGTGGTTGTACTCTGGTCCAGGTTCTTCAGAAACTGAATTACGTTATTGCCCTGATCGTACTGCTCTTTCGCCTGTTTTACAAATTTGAGTTTATCCATCCGTTCCTGTTAGCCAACCAATTTATGAAGCTGTTTAAGATTTTCACCCCAAAACCGACGATTTGTGTCATCCTGAGGCAGGAAGGATCTTAGGTACCAAATCGCTAAGATCCTTCCTGCCTCAGGATGACACAAAATCCTTTGCACAGCGTCACGAAAGGGAAAACGAAAATTCTAAACGGCTTTTACAATACTTCTTTTACCCGTGAACCCTGAACAGCTTCCTATTTCAACTCCATAATCCGCACGCAAACGGGCGCGGGAATCTTCAGTTCGGTACCCGTAGCGGTGAGCTTACCCGTTTTCGTATCCAGTTTATAGACCACCACATTATCAGTGTCCTGATTGGCTACCAGCACATACTCACCCCGGCGGTCGACCATGAAATTGCGGGGCACTTTGCCACCTACCGGCTGCTGACCAATCAGGGTTAGTTTACCGTCCTTCGCTATGGAATAGATCGCCAGCGCATTGTAGCCCCGGTTCGACTGGTAGAGAAACTTGCCATCCGGCGAGGTATGAATATCGGCGCTGGTGTTATTGCCGGTGAAGTCGGCGGGTAATGATTTCACGGCATCCTCCACCATTGTCAATGCCCCGGTTTTCGGATCGTACGTGAAAACGGCGGTCGATGACGTAATCTCCTCCACCAGATACACGAATTTACCCGCCGGGTCGAACGTCAGGTGACGCGGACCGGAACCGGGTTTTACGGTAGCGAAGGACGTTTTTGCCGGTTTCAGTTTGCCATGCACCGTATCGAGTTCGTAGATGTAGACTTTATCGGTGCCCAGATCGGCTACGTACACATACTTGTTGTCGGGCGAGAGCGTCACCGAGTGCGCATGCGCCTTGTCCTGCCGTTCCTTGTTGGCTCCGGTGCCGCTATACTGAGCACTGTCCGTAGCGGGGCCGAGTTTACCATCCGCCTGAATAGGCAGCACAGCCATACTGCCACCGCCGTAATTAGCCACAAACGCCCATTTACCGGTCTTGTCGACATTGACGTAGCACGGACCGTTCCCGTGCGACGACTGTTTATTGAGAAACGTCAGCTTCCCGGTTTTGGAGTCGATAGAGTAGGCACCCACCGATCCTGAACGTTCACCGGCTTCGCTGACGGCGTAGAGGTACTTGCCCGATGGATGGAACGTAAGAAACGACGGACTTTTTAGCTCAGCCGTAGTTTGCAGCGGTTTGAACGTACCGGCCGACCGGTCGAAGTCAAACGCGTAAATACCCTCGCTGCCCCGGAGCGAGTAAGTACCGACGTAGAGTACCTCATGGGTTGATTGTGCGCTGGCGTTCATACCATGCAGACCGGACAGTAAAACAGCAGTTGTCAGTAGTGATTTCATAAACAGTAAAGGGTCTAAACGTTCAAAGCTAACGGGCGGAGCCGGATAAGCACGAAAAAATTAGCGTTTGTATCCGCACATGACCGGTGGGCGTTTGTATCAGCCCATGACTGAAGTCATGGGCTGATACAAACGCCCACCGGTTACACCACTCAATATTTGCGTATCTTGTCCTGTCAATTCCAGCCCTTTCCTGCGCTAACGTATATGCCTATCCAAACCCACTACCGGGCCTGCAACCTGTGCGAAGCCATTTGTGGCCTTGAGATCACCCATGACAACGGGGTAGTACTAAGCATTCAGGGCGACAAAAACGACCCCTTCAGCCGGGGCCACATTTGCCCGAAAGCCGTAGGGCTAAAGGATATTTATGAAGATCCCAACCGGCTGCGTACCCCGCTGAAACGTACCGAAACGGGCTGGATTGGCATCAGTTGGGAGCAGGCATTCGATGAAGTGGCCGACCGGCTGCGGCAAATCCGCGCAGAATATGGCCCCAATGCTGTTGGGTTTTATGCGGGTAATCCCTCTGTTCATAACTCAGGTACGTTTCTGGCCGCACCGGGCTTCGTGAAAGCGATGGGTACCCGGACGCTTTTTTCAGCCTCATCGGTCGATCAGTTTCCGCATCATTTCGCGGCCTGGCAACTTTTTGGTCATCCCCTGCTGATGCCCGTTCCCGACCTCGACCGAACCGATTTCTGGCTGATCCTGGGCGGTAATCCCATCGTCAGCAACGGTAGTATCATGACCGCCCCGGACGTCGCCAACCGCCTGCGGGCCATTCAACAACGCGGGGGTAAAGTCATTGTCGTTGATCCCCGGCGCACCGAAACTGCTAACCGGGCCGACGAACACCACTTCATCCGCCCCGGCACCGACGTGTTTCTGCTGCTGGCGATGGTGCAGACGCTGTTTGCCGAGAACAAAGTAAATCCGGGTCGGCTGGCCGAATTTACCGATGGCTTCGACACCCTGCGGGATGCCGCTGCCGATTTCACACCGGAGCGGGTCGCGCTCATCACAGGCATGTCGGCAACGGTAATCCGGCGGCTTGCCCTGGAACTGGCCGCTGCCGAGCGGGCCGCGCTCTATGGCCGGGTTGGCGTGTCGGTGCAGGAATTTGGCGGGCTGTGTCTCTGGCTTATCAACGCTCTGAATATGCTGACGGGCCACCTTGATCAGCCCGGCGGAATGATGTTTACCTCGCCCGCGATTGACTTACTGGGCGGTGGTCCTACTGGCAAACCAAAGCCTTACACCCGCTACGACCGCTTCCGAAGCCGGGTTAGCAACCGGCCCGAGTTTATGGGTGAGCTGCCCGTTTCGTGCCTGGCCGAAGAAATTCAAACGCCCGGCCCTGGTAAAATTCGGGCGATGGTGACGAGTTGCGGCAACCCGGTGCTCTCGACGCCCAACGGCGGTCAGTTGGACGACGCGCTCGCTGGTCTGGATCTCATGGTGTCAATCGATATTTTCCTGAACGAAACAACCCGCCACGCCGACTATATTCTGCCCCCGGCTACGGGTCTGGAAGTCGCGCATTACGACCTAACGTTTCATGCCCTGGCCATTCGCAACACCACGCGCTATTCAGAACCGATGCTCCCCAAAAGCCCCGACGCCCGCTACGACTGGGAAATTTTTGATGAACTGCGGCTCCGGCTCGAACACGACGATTTTGGTTCGGCTACCGCTCCCACACTGACCAATCCTGAAACCAAACTGGATCTGGGCCTGCGCTACGGCCCGTATGGGCAAAGTCACGGCCTGTCGATAGACACCCTGCGCCAATACCCGCACGGCATTGATCTGGGACCGCTCCAATCACAGTTACCCGGTCGACTCATTACGGCAAACGGACGCATTAACCTCGCCCCTGCTCCCTTTTTAGCCGATCTCGACCGCGTCCGGCGGAGCCTCCGTGCAGCGCCTTTAGCCGATGGGCAGCTACTGCTTATCAGCCGTCGGCACCTGCGCGACAACAACTCCTGGATGCACAATGCGCACCGCCTGGTGAAGGGTCGCAATCGCTGTACACTTCAGCTAAATCCGGCCGATGCAGTTGCGCTGGGCGTTACCACCGGCGATGCCGTCCGGGTGCGCTCGCGGGTGGGGCAGGTAGAATTACCGGCCGAAGTGACAAACGATATGATGCCGGGCGTGGTTTGTATACCACATGGCTACGGTCACAACCGGCCGGGCATTCGGTTAGATGTGGCCCGGCAACATGCCGGTGTGAGCATCAACGACCTCACCGACGAAACCAAACTGGACGAACTGACGGGAAATGCTGTTCTCTCGGGCGTGCCCGTTTGGGTAGATGTGCTGGAAACTGCTTCCCTGCCCCCGGAAACAATTTTATACTAATTGCCTTTTAAGCTACATGACCTGGTACGAAGACGAAATACGCTTACTTGAACAAAAGATTCAATCGCTGCCCCCGGCCGACGACCGCGTGGTATTTTACGGCAGCTCCTCCATCCGGCTGTGGACCACCCTGGCGGATGATTTTCCGGATTTGAACACCCTGAATCTCGGCTTTGGCGGTTCCACCCTGGCGGCCTGTACCTGGTTTTTCGAGCGCATGCTGATACCCGCCAAACCAGCCTCCGTGCTGTTTTACGCGGGTGACAATGACCTCGGCGACGGTCGCCACCCTGAAGAAGTTTGCCTGTTTTTCTGCGAACTGATGGAGAAAATGCAGCACCACCTGCCCGGTGTCCCCCTGTCGTTCATGGCCATTAAAACCAGCGTGGCCCGCTGGAATTTACGGGAGCAGATTCAGCGCACGAACCAGCTCATCAAACAGGAAATTGCCAGTCGGCCCAATACGCAGTACATTGATATGGCCGGGCCGCTGCTGGACGAGAAAGGAGCCCCGCGCCGGGTTTATTTTGAAACCGATGGCCTGCACCTGAGTCCGGCTGGTTACGCGGTCTGGCGGCAAACGCTCCTGCCCTACCTGCCAACGGTTAACAATTTGGTTAAACGTGACTGACGGCTGTTCACGAAAAAAAGGCCAATTTCGCCCGAATCTGTCCTGCTATGTATGCACCGCCATTACTACCACTGGTTTAGCCCGAACCTGAATCGGGACATGGAGCTGCTTGTTTTCGGACATGCCGGTGCCCGTGTGCTGGTCTTCCCAACCCGATTTGGCCGCTTCTTCGATTACGAAGACTTTGGCCTGGTCGAAGCACTGACGGAAAAACTGGAAGCCGGACATATTCAGTTGCTTTGCGTCGATAGTGTCGACGGCGATAGCTTATACTCCAAAACCAAGCCGCCTTTCGAGCGGATTCAGCGGCATATCGAGTACGAAAAATACATTCTGGAGGAGGTGCTTCCCCTTAGCCGCCGACTTAATCCACAACCGTTCATGATCGCCCACGGCTGTAGTTTCGGGGCGTTTCATGCGGTCAATATTGCGCTCCGGCATCCGCAGTGGTTTGGTAAAATTGTCGCCCTGAGCGGCCGGTATGACCTCTCGACGCCCGTTGCCGAATTTCGGGGCCTGTTCGAGGAGTTTTACAATGAGGATATTTATTACCATACCCCCAATCATTTTGTGCCTAATCTGCACGACGAAGCCATTCTGGATTACTGGCGACGGATGGAAATTGTGATGGCCGTTGGTGATGAAGACCCGTTTCTGGGCAGCACCCAGGCCCTGAGCGCAGCGTTGTGGGCCAAGCATGTTACCAACGAGGTTTACATCTGGGAAGGTCGCGCTCATAAGGCCGAATTCTGGCAGAAAATGGTTCAGTTGTATCTCTGATGACTGCCTGTACAGAAGGTGGTTTGTGCGTAGATACCAGCATAAAAGCAGACAGACCCGCACGAGTCTGTCTGCTTTTTGTGTAGCTTTGCTTCTTAGATTGTATCAACTCTACAGTAGAATAATTCAACGTTTACTTAGCTCAATCGCTTTAAAGCAACCCCAATGATGAATCGTAAAAAAACGCTCAGAAAACTTCTGCTGGCAACGGCCTGTACGGCCCTGATACTGCCGGGATGGGCGCAGACGGCTAAGAAAGCGACTACCGCTACAGCCACAAAACCAGCCATGTCCCAACCGGGAGTCGGCACGGGTCAGCCCCGCATTCTGGTCTTCTCCCGCACGCTCGGCTGGCACCACACGTCTATTCCCGCTGGTCAGAAAGCCCTGATGCAGATGGGTACTGAAAACGGGTTCGCCGTGGATACGACCACGGACGCTACCAAATTCACCGAAGCCAACCTGAAGCGGTACGGTGCCGTGGTATTTCTGAGCACGACGGGTAACGTACTCGACGACACGCAGCAGGCAGCTTTTGAGCGGTATATTCAGTCGGGTGGCGGGTATGTGGGTATTCATGCCGCTACCGATACCGAATACGACTGGCCGTGGTACGGCAAATTGGCCGGCGCCTATTTCGTAGATCATCCCGGTATCAAAAACAAGGAAACGCCTAACGTGCAGACGGGCGAAGCCTACGCGGTCAACAAAAACCACCCTTCGATGGCGGGCTTCCCCGACCGCTGGACAATTCGTGATGAGTTCTACAGCTTTAAGGATGTCAGCCCCGACATCACTGTGCTGGTTAAGATTGACGAGAAAACGTATAAGGATGGTTTAATGGGCGACAATCACCCGATGGCGTGGTTCCATAACTTCGACGGCGGCAAGGCGTTCTACACCAACTTCGGCCACGAAGACGCCACATTTGTCGACCCGGTTTTCAAAAAGCACCTGCTTGGCGGTTTGCAGTCCGTGATGGCTACCAAATTAGATTACAGCAAAGCCACGTCGCAGATAGCCCCGGAAGAAAATCGGTTCGAGAAAAAAGTCCTGATCACCGGACTCGATGAGCCAACGGAACTGGCTGTTCTGGACAACGGCAAAGTGTTATTTGCCCAGCGTAAAGGCGAGTTGAAACTCTACGATCCGAAAAAGAAAACGACAAAAGTTGTCGCGAACTTCCCGGTCTATACCAAGTTTGAATACGGCCTGATGGGTCTGAATATTGACCCGAACTTCAAGCAGAACAAGTTTATTTACGCCTACTATTCGCCATTGGCCCGCCCCGAAGCCCCCGGCGATACGGCGCAGCATCTGTCGCGGTTTGTGTATGACGACGTGCGTGACACGCTGCTCCTAAGCACCGAGAAAGTCCTGCTGACGGTTCCTGTAAAACGTACTGGCTGCTGCCATACCGGCGGCTCGATTGCCTGGGATAGAAAAGGCAATCTTTACCTCTCGGCCGGCGACGACACCGATCCGTTTTTCTCGCAGGGCTTCGCACCCATCGACGAACGGCCCGGGATGGGTGGCCGGGATGCCCGGAAAACATCGAGCAACACCAACGATTTGCGCGGTAAAATTCTGCGCATCACCCCGCAGCCTGACGGCACGTACACCATTCCTAATGGTAATCTCTTTCCAAAAGGCACTGAAAAAACCCGGCCGGAGATCTATGTAATGGGCAACCGGAACCCATACCGGATTTCAGTCGATCAGCACACGGGTTTCCTGTATTGGGGTGAAGTTGGTCCCGACGCGGGTGAAAACAGCGACAAATTCGGCCCCCGTGGTCATGACGAAATGAATCAGGCCCGGAAGGCGGGTTATTATGGCTGGCCCCTGTTCGTAGCCGACAACCGGCCTTACCACAGCCGTTCGTTTGCCGACAGCACCACCGGGCCACTGTTTGACCCGGCGCACCCCATCAACGATTCGCCCCACAACACGGGCTTACGGGAGCTGCCACCCGCTCAGAAAGCATTCATCTATTACCCCTATGCGGAATCACCCGAGTTTGGCAGCATCGTCGGCAAGGGCGGACGCAATGCGATGGGTGGCCCGGTTTACTACTACGATGACTATGCCGAGTCGAACGTGAAGTTTCCCCGCTACTACGACGGTAAGTTTTTTGCCTACGACTGGATGCGCGACTGGATCAGCCCGGTGTCGATGACGCCAACCGGCGATTTTATGAAGATGGAGCGGCTGATGCCCAACACCAAATTCTCGCACACCATCGACATGCAGTTCGCCAATGATGGGTCGCTTTACACCCTCGAATACGGTCAGAACTGGTTCGCGCAGAATTCCGACGCGGCTCTTTCGCAGATCATCTACACAGCCGGTAACCGTCGGCCGCTGGTAGTAGCTTCGGTGAATAAGCCGGTGGGTGCTGCTCCGCTGACGGTAAAATTCGATGCGAACGGCACGATGGATTATGACGGCGATGCCCTGACCTACGAATGGAATTTCGGCAAAGGCCTCCCCAAAAGCACGCAGGCCAGTCCTTCGTTCACCTATACCAAGCCCGGCATTTACCATCCGGTTCTGACGGTGAAAGACGCCAGCGGAAACGTATCGACCAGAGAGGTAGAGGTAAAAGTCGGCAACGACATGCCCAAAGTGGAGGTAGCGGTGAAGGGAAACAAGACGTTCTTTTTCCCGAACAAACCCGTTGAGTACACCGTGAAAGTAGCCGATAAAGAAGACGGTACACTGGCCAAGGGCGTGAATCCTGACGACGTCGTGATGACCATCAACTACCTCGAAGGTTTCGATAAAACGGTACTCGCACAAGGGCACCAGGCTAACTTAGGCTTCTCGACGGGCAAACGCTTAATGGAACTGAGCGATTGTAAATCCTGCCACGCCATCGACAAAAAATCCATCGGACCGGCCTACATCGACGTCGCTAAAAAGTACAAAGGCACGTTTATGATCGAAGGTAAACTGTCGGACAAAATTATCAAAGGGGGCGGTGGCGTCTGGGGTGAACAGGCAATGAGTGCCCACCCACAGGTTTCCAAAGAGGATGCCACCAGCATGGTGAAGTATATTCTGTCGCTCGCCGATGACAAAATGGCGAACCGGCAGCCACTAACAGGAACCTACGTGACTGCGCCCAAGCAGAAAGAAGGCTCTTACATTTTCTCGGCCAGCTACACCGACAAAGGCAATGGGGCCATTGGTCCGATTACCAATTCATCGACGGTTGCCCTGCGCAGTTCTAAACTGAAAGCGGGCGACTTCGACGGCCAGAAGGAAATCATGAAGTACAAGGTCGACGGAATTGGCGAACTGGCTATTGGGACAACCTCAGGCAGTAACTTCTATTTCAATGACATCGACCTGAGTGGCATTCAGAGCATACAGGTAGCTATGATTTCGGATGCGGCCCGCACCGCCGGTGGAAAACTCGAAGTCCGGCTCGACGCACCAACAGGTTCATTACTGGGTGAATCTGACGTAAAAGTAGGTTCTACGGCTCCGGTGACTATTCCGATCAAGCCAGCCGGAGCCGGTATGCATAAAGTGTACTTCGTCTTTGTCAATCCTGACAATAAAGGGAAGCCGCTGTTTGCCATAAGCTGGGTTCAGTTTATGGGTCAGCAAACCGCATCGGGCAACACCGGGACGACTACCGGACAGGGAAAATAAACGCCCTGCACCCTGATACACAAAAAGCCGGACTTGCGTCCGGCTTTTTGTGTATCAGGGCTATCGGAATCAGGCCAGCCGGCTCCGGGTCAGCCAGGCCATCAAGCCCATTGCCAGGGTGCAGATTACCAACCCGCCCGATTCGCGGGCCAGTTCGATATTCATATCGCGCATGCCCTCGCCAAAGGCAAAGCCATGAAAAACGGGTGGCCATTGATAGGCTGCCGCGACTAAATAAATGACCGCCATCAGAGCAAAAAACCAGGGTCGGCCAATGTCCGTGTAGGCCATCAGGCAGGCTACGGCCGCAAAGCCATAAATGGGTATCCAAACCTGTGGATCGGGGTCGTTGTACTGAAGCCCGGCGAAGACCACAAAGAGAACGGCAAAAATGAGGGCAAGGGTTTTTCGCATGATAGGTATCTATAGTCCCGGACGCCCACGTCCGGCTTTAGCCAGATAACGGCCGGATGTGGGCCTCCAGCCAGACCGCCGAAACGGACAGGGTTTATTGACAATACTGACTCACGGCGTTAGCGGCATCCGGGTAGCCTAACTGCTGAGCCTGTTTCAGGCTCAGGCAACCCGTCTCCCCCTGATTCTGAACGATCTGAGCGATGCCCAACGCATAAAACGCCTTGCCAAATTTAGGATCTGCGCCAATAGCCTGCTGAAAATCGGCGACGGCACCGGGCAAGTCTTTCTGCTGATACCGCAAATTACCCCGATTATACAAAGCAAGTGCATTTTTAGGGTCCAGTTTTATGGCCTGCGTGAAGTCATTCAACGCGGGTTGCGTTTGGCCCTGTAAGGCAAATAACTGTCCCCGGTTCAGGTAGTTTTCGGACGTATCGGGCGCGATACGAATCGCATCCGAATAATCTTTTAGTGCGGCTGTAGCGTCTCCCTGCGCGGTTTTCAGCAGGGCCCGGTTGTAATATGGCCGATACGAGTCGGGCTTCAACTGAATGGCCTGACCATAGTCTAACAGGGCATTGGCGTACTCTTTTAATTCAAAATAAGCGACGCCCCGCGTATTAAACGCTTCGGCGTTACCGGCGTCGGCTTCAACCGCCTGATTCAGTACCTGTACGGCTTCGCGGAATTTACCCTGCTGCATAAGCGCCTTACCCTGTTGCACGTAGCTGTCTGACGATGTGCAGCTTAGCAGGCAGACACTCAGCATAACGAACAGCCTGTTAACGAAACGCCACGCCTTTTTCTCCGCGCACGTTGCGTAACCCTCCGCGCTCATTGCGGTTAATAATCTATACTCAGTCATAAAACCCTTCACATTTGATGCACAAAAGTAGCCTGCCAGCTTTTATTTCCACCAGAAACCCGTAGTTTTGCATCGGCAAATCGGTGCTACCAGCTCCTGCTGAATCCCCCAGGTCTTGACCGAAGCAAGGGTAGGTGGTCGTAGCGGTGAGACACTCGGTTTGCCATTTTTTTTTGCCCTGACTGGCTCTGATGACAAAATGATTAAATGGCACTGGTATTTCCAGGCGTTTAGTCCTTTTACCATCAGGGCCATTTTAGTAACTGAACCTTTTACTCCTGCATCGTATGGAATTGCTGACGCGCTTAACGGAACGGTATCAACAACTCTTTAATGCTGAACCGGTGTTGATCGGCTCCCCCGGCCGGGTCAACCTCATCGGCGAACATACCGACTACAACGAGGGCTTTGTGCTGCCAGCCGCCATCGACAAAGCGATCTATCTCGCCGTTGGTTCCCGCACCGACGGACAACTTCATTTCGTGGCTCACGACCTCGACGGTGATACTTACGAAGGGGCAATCGACACCCTGGAACGGTCGCCGAAGGGCTGGCCCGATTATCTTCTCGGCATGGTCGATCAGATTCAGCGGGCGGGCCATACCATTGGCGGCTTTAACTGCATCTTCGGCGGCACCATTCCCATGGGGGGCGGCTTATCCTCGTCGGCCGCGCTGGAAAACGGCGTCGGTCTGGCCTTGAACGAACTCTTTGACCTTGGTATCGACCGGATCGACCTGCTGAAACTGTCCCGCCGGGCCGAAAACGAGTTCGTGGGCGCTAAGGTAGGCATCATGGATATGTTTGCCAGCATGATGGGCCGGGCCGACCACGTCATCAAGCTCGACTGCCGCTCCCTCGAGTACACCTACGCCCCGCTGAAAATGGCTGGTATTCGCATTGTGCTGTGTGATTCGCAGGTGAAACACGCCCTCGTTACGTCGGAGTACAACACCCGCCGGGCCGAGTGTGAAGCAGGCGTTCGTATGCTACAGCAGCATTATCCCGGCATAAACAGCCTCCGCGATGTTACGATGCCCATGCTCGATGCGCATCTGAAAGCCCACGAACCACTGCTCTATCGTCGGTGCGCGTATGTGGTGCAGGAAAATCAGCGCGTACTCGATGGCGTAGCGGCTCTCGAACAGGACGACGTAGCAGCCTTTGGCCAACTCATGTATGGCTCGCATGAAGGCCTGAGCAAGTGGTACGAAGTGAGTTGTTTTGAGTTGGATGTTCTGCAGGAAATCGCCCGTAATCATGTCGGTGTGCTGGGAGCCCGGATGATGGGGGGCGGCTTCGGCGGTTGTACGATCAACCTGGTAACCGAAGATGCTCTGGCCGATTTTGAGCGGGTAATTACCGAACAGTACCGGGCTCAAACCGGCAAAGACACCCTTATTTACGTCTGCCGGATAGAGGACGGAACGCACGTCATTCGCTAAAAACTTGGTTTCCCCGGCGGGTTGGCTACATTTGTCAATCAGCCTGCCGGGTTACGTACGCCCGTTTACCCGACACAATTTTAAACTTATGTTCTCGACCGAACCCGTCCTTTCGCTCAGTCACGCCGACATTTATCAGGGCAATAAATTAGTGCTGGGCGATGTAAATTTTGACATCCACAAAGGCGACTTCGCCTACCTCATTGGCCGAACGGGCAGCGGCAAGAGTTCGCTGCTTAAAACACTGTACGCCGATTTATGGCTGCAACACGGCAGCGGTAAGGTAGATGAGTTTGCCCTCGATAAGCTAAAGCCCAAAGAAGTGCCGTACCTCCGGCGTCGCATTGGCATTGTGTTTCAGGATTTTCAGTTGTTTTCGGACCGTAGTGTGGAGGACAACCTCAAATTCGTGTTGAAGGCCACCGGCTGGCGCGACAAAACCAAGATGGAAAACCGCATGGCCGACGTGCTCATGCAGGTAGGAATGGGAACGGCGCAGAAGAAAATGCCGCATCAGTTGTCGGGTGGTGAGCAGCAGCGGGTAGTTATTGCCCGGGCGATGCTCAACGAGCCTAAACTTCTCATTGCCGATGAGCCAACGGGCAACCTTGACCCCGACGTATCGGATCAGGTGATGCACGTCTTTCAGGCCATCAATAACTCCGGCACCGCTGTACTCATGGCCACCCACAATTACGATTTATTGCGCAAATACCCCGCCCGCGTACTGCGTTGCGAGGACGGACGAGTGGAGGAAACAACAGTGTAAGACGCTTACTTTTTTATAGCTGATTATCATAACATCTACTTATACAACATGAATAATAATATTTTATTGGCTATACTCATCGTGAGTATGTTCGCTTGCAAGAAAAGTATAGAGCCTATAGCTGTCAATCCTATTGTAGGAAAATGGACAATTAATCGTATTGTATATAGCGGGTTTGCTGTACCTCTGAACTCCTATAACCGAGTTGACAGTAACGTTGCCCATATTGGAACTGATTCGTACATTTTTAGAGCGTGTTGGGGAATTATAGTTGGTCTTTTGGTTCAATACGTTGTAGCATGAT
>CAXUKO010000001.1:205911-664798 GCA_964251665.1 uncultured Cytophagales bacterium | reverse complement strand
CGTGACTACCCTCTCCATGCCGCCTGTAGATGTACAACCTAATCAATCAATACAACTGAATCTCTAAGATGCTTCCTGCGTCAGCATGACAAAAACAATTGGCATGATGAAAAAGGAAGATGGAGGTATTCAGGCGCGGGGCGGCTGAAAGAGGGCAACCTGAGGAATCAGGTATGTTTTGAGGAGGTAATCGGGCACTGTACTGGCTAAATCGGCCAGAATTAACCGGGTAAAATTAAACGAGAACCGGTCGCTGCAGAACAGGGTAATCGTAGGGGCATTCTGAACGCGGCTGGTCGTTTCTTTATCCTGACGATCCTGCTGAGCTTTCAGTTTTTTGGCGAGATAGCACTTCCCGTCGCAGTGAAGCTGAGGCCTGTCCCGATTTTCGCAGAGGACGCGGGCGATGTAAGCCTTGTTCGCATTGTAGTACATAATCGTTCCCCACGGGCTGATGCTGGGCAGCAGCGTCGCCAGGAGAAGACTATATAATACGACTTTTTGCATGCAACAAAGGTAAGGTTGGAACGCTGATTAGTAGATACGTATGGTTGATTAAAAATAACCGCTATTGCTCTCCCGCTTCTTCGGGCCGAACCAGCAGATAGATACCTAACCCAAATACCGAACTGGCCACTAAGCACAATAGCATTGTAAACACCATCACATTGAAATCGTCTTCCGGGCGGAGCGGCTCCTGACGAATCAACAGCAAAATGATTTGAATAAATAAGGCAAACACCGTAATGATTGAGCCGGTCAGCATGAGCCACAACACAACCGGTACCCGATACCAGCGGTAGCCCACGACCCTCCCATCGGCGGTCAGGTACGTCTTCGAGATGGATTCTTTCATAGCAACAACTTTATCAACCAGACAACGCTTTGTACTTCATTTAGTGAGATGGCCGGATGCTTTTTTTAGCTAATTGGCCAAAAAACCTACAGGTCGGATTCCCGTTATACCCCTACAACTGACCAAGGGCTATATTCCGGTTAAAGCAAGATGGCACAAACAATCGCAAAAATACTGGTCGACATGCTCGTTAAGGCGGGCGTACGCCGGGTTCACGGGCTCACAGGTGACTCCCTGAATGGTATTGTGGACGAAATACGGCGGCACGACGCCATCGAATGGGTACATTACCGGCATGAAGAAGCGGCCGCTTTTGCCGCCGGTGCCGAAGCCCAGCTAACGGGTCAACTGGCCGTGTGCGCCGGGAGCTGCGGGCCGGGTAACCTGCATTTAATCAATGGCTTGTATGATTGCCATCGGAGCATGGCTCCCGTACTGGCCATTGCTGCGCACATTCCGAGCAGCGAAATCGGCACGAATTATTTTCAGGAAACGCACCCCGATCGGTTGTTTCAGGAATGCAGTCATTTTTGTGAGTTGATCTCAACGGCCAAGCAGGTGCCCCGGCTGCTGCAGTCAGCGATGCAGCACGCGGTCGGGATGTCGGGTGTGGCTGTGATTGTCTTATCGGGCGATGTATCGACTCAGGAAGTAGATGATGTAAAGGCACTGCACGACATCTTTCTGCCTAAACCGATCATACGGCCCGCCGACGAGGAATTGCAGCGAATGGCCGATTTACTGAACGAGGCTGATAAGGTTACCATTTTAGGCGGCAGCGGCTGTGCCAATGCTCACGACGAAGTGGTGGCACTTTGCGAACAGTTAAAAGCGCCACTGGTCTATGCCCTGCGGGGTAAGGAATACCTTGAATATGACAATCCGTATCATGTGGGGCTAACCGGGCTTATCGGTTACCCGTCGGGTGCCAGAGCGATTGATGACTGCGACGTGTTGCTGATGCTGGGCACCGATTTTCCGTACAAAGACTGGTACCCCGATAAAGCGAAAATTATTCAGGTCGATATTCGGCCGGAGCGACTGGGCCGCCGGTCCCGGATGGAGTTGGGTGTGGTAGGTGCCGTTAAGGCAACCATTGACGTGCTGATGCCTTTGCTCACGCCCAAAACGGACCGCGACCATCTTGACCGGTCCCTCGACCACTATGCCCGTTCGCGCAAGTCGCTGGATAGCCATGCGCAGGGCACCGAAGATAACGGTATTATCTACCCCGAATACCTTACCGCCACGCTCAGCGAACTGGCTACCGATGATGCCATCTTCACCTGCGACGTAGGCACGCCAACGGTTTGGGCGGCCCGCTACCTGACCATGACGAAAAACAGGCGGTTGTTGGGGTCTTTTTCGCATGGCTCTATGGCCTGCGCCATGCCACAGGCCATTGGTGCTCAATTGGCATACCCCGACCGTCAGGTAGTTGCACTTGCCGGTGATGGTGGCTTTGCTATGCTTATGGGTGATTTTCTAACCATCCTTCAGTTCAACCTGCCCGTCAAGATGATAATCTTTAATAACGCGTCGCTGGGCTTTGTCGCGACCGAAATGAAAGTGGCTGGCTTACCACCGTTCGGTACTGATCTAAAAAATCCTGATTTCGCCAAAATGGCTGAAGCGATGGGGGCAATGGGCATTCGCGTAGAAAAACCCGGCGATATACGACCGGCCTTGGAAAGAGCCCTGCAACACAACGGACCCGTGTTAATCGATGTACTCGTGAATCCTACCGAATTATCGATGCCACCCAAAATCACCTTCAACGAAGCCTGGGGTTTTAGTCTGTATATGCTGAAGGAAACCATTGGCGGACATGGCGACGAAGTTGTCGATACGGTAAGGAGCAATTTCCTGAGTTGATACGGTTTGACGGGGGAGATGCGTATTTTTGCACCAATGGCTCATGAACACGCACATGCCGGACATCATCACGGCCCAACACTCACGCCCGGCAACCGGATTAATCAGGCGCTCATCATCGGTGCCGTCGTCAATACGGCATACGTTCTGGTAGAATTTGGTGCCGGATTTTATTACGGTTCGCTGTCGCTGGTAGCCGATGCCGGGCATAACCTGAGCGACGTAGCCAGTCTGCTGCTTTCGTTGCTGGCTTTCCGGCTCGCAAAAGCCAGTTCGACACCCACGTTTACGTACGGTTACCGCAAAAGCACAGTGCTGGCGTCGCTCACCAACGGCGTGCTGTTGATGGTCACCATTGGTGCTATCGTCTGGGAAAGCCTGCGCCGACTACACGACCCGCAACCAGTGGCCGGTGCCCCCGTCGCGTGGGTAGCCGGGTTGGGGATACTTGTCAATTTAGGGTCGGCGTTGCTATTCTTTCGGGACAAAGACCACGATTTAAACACGAAAGGCGCGTATCTGCACTTAGCCACTGATGCGCTGGTGTCGCTGGGTGTGGTTGTCTCGGGCTTACTGATTCGCTACACAGGCTGGTTCTGGCTCGACTCGGTGACGGGTTTGCTGGTAGCGGCCGTGATCTTCGGGTCTGCCTGGCGGTTGCTGGCCGACAGTGTCCGCCTGTCGCTCGATGGGGTTCCCACCGATATTGATCTGGCCGAGGTGCAGACGGAAATTCAGCAAGTGACCGGGGTCAGCGATGTACACCACGTCCACGTATGGGCCATGAGTACAACCGAGAATGCCCTGACGGCCCATCTCGTTCTTAAACCGGGTCTGAGCAATGCCGATGAGATGGCACTTAAGAGCGATGTCCGTCACCGGTTGGAGCACCTCAACATCAACCATGTTACTCTGGAAATCGACGCCAGAGCGGGCGATTGCCAGGGTGGTGATTGTTAAATCTGAACCTCAGAGTTACGCCGTACCTTGGAGGTACGGCGTAACTCTGAGGTTCAGATTTAACCAAACGAGCGGCCTTGACGATTGAGGGTGATTGAGGTGCCATATCTCCAGGATATGGCACCTCAATCACCCTCAATCGTCAGGAGCGCCACCGAAACGACTGCCCATCGATGGCCCGCATGGTGCACAAAACGCCGTTCAGATGGTCGTATTCATGTTGCAGTAGTTCCGACAGGTCGTCCTCCATCCGCCATTGCTGCGGCTTCCACTGCTCATCCAGATAATTAATAGTGAGCGATTTATGACGCTTCAGGCGAACCAATAAGTTTGGAAAACTCATGCAGTCGTCCCAGACTTCAAATAGTTCGTCGCTCAGATCGATCAGTTCAGGGTTGATGAATACCACCGGCCGGTCGATATTCATGTAAATCAGCCGTTTCATAATGCCAAGCTGGGGCGCGGCAATGGCGCGGCCAAAGTTATATCGGGCCCGGATTTCTTCCATCACGTTATGCAGATCGGCTACCCAACCGGCTACAAGCGGCAATTCATCTTCCCGCACGGGCTCGCAGTTTTCATACAGGCGCGGGTCGCCGAGCAGGAGCAGGTCTGACAGGTGTTTCATAGCTTACTAAATCAGTTACGCAATGCGCAGCCCGTTTTCCGTTGGGCGTTCGGTGGTTAGCAACGTTACGGTCCCGTCAGCAGCTACGGCACCGAGCACCAGACACTCACTCATAAACGTGGCAATCTGCTTGGACGGGAAATTAATCACCGCTACAACCTGCTTGCCCACCAGATCGGCAGGCTGATAGTGGGCCGTCAACTGCGCCGATGTGCGTTTGATACCTTTCAGCCCAAAGTCAATGGTCAATTTGTAAGCTGGTTTACGGGCTTGGGGAAACGGTTCAGCGGCTATGATAGTCCCGGTAGCCATCTCGACTTTTTCGAAATCAACCCAACTCAGTTCGTTCGTCATGGTACAGCGAGTAGTAGTCGGCTATGGGTAAAGTAAAGCTCATTCCGCCAGAAAGCAGTAATTTGCCAGTGCATAGCAGTCGGCCCCAAAACTAACCGGTTTACCGCTATCGACCCAAACTTTTGTCCGGTACAGGTCGTTAACCGGGCGTTGAAATTCCAAATAACTCATTCAATGAAAACTACGCTTCTGCTTACGGCAGCCACAGCGCTATTCGTCAGTTCAGCACTGGCCAATGGCGGTCCTAAAAAGCCCGTTAAACGGACGGCGGCAACGTCGCTGCCTGCCCCCGATCCCGACAACGGCGGTCTCAAACTTACCAAAGGATTTGGCGCACTGGTCTTCGCCGACAATCTGGGCAAGGCCCGGCACATTACCATCGACCCGGCCAGTGGTACGCTGTTCGTGAAACTGGAAAAGCTGAAAGACGGCAAAGGCGTCGTTGAATTGCGGGATGCCAACGGCGACGGCCGCGCTGAAGAGCCTGTCATGTTCGGCAACTACACCGGCACGGGCATTGGCATCTACAACAATTACCTGTATGCTTCGTCGGACACGTCGGTTTATCGTTACAAACTGACCAACGGCATGGTTGCTGCCGATGCCCAACCGGAACCGATTGTAATTAATCTGACCTTACAGCGGCAACATTCGGGCAAATCGCTGGCTCTATCGCCGGATGGCAAACTGTTTGTCAACTTTGGCGCGCCCTCCAATGCCTGTCAGGAGAAAGACCGGCAGCGTGGCTCTAAGGGGCAGACCCCTTGTCCTTTGCTGGAGAATTACGCAGGTATCTGGCAGTTCGACGCCAACAAACTGAACCAGAAACAGTCGGATGGCAAACGCTACGCCACCGGTATTCGCAATGCGGTCGCGCTCGACTGGAACACCGCGAACAATACCCTGTACGCGTTGCAGCACGGCCGCGACGATCTGAAAAACTGGCCCGGTTTTAACGACACCACCAGTGCGGAGTTGCCTTCCGAAGAATTTCTGATGGTGAAAGACGGCAACGATTTCGGCTGGCCTTACTGCTACAACAACCACGTGATGGGCAAAAAACTGCTCGCACCCGAATACGGTGGCGACGGAAAAACGGAGGATCTGTGCGCGGGTAAAGAGAAACCCATTATGGCGTTTCCTGGCCACTGGGCACCGAATGATCTGTTGTTCTATACCGGCAACCAGTTTCCGGCCCGGTACAAAAATGGTGCTTTTGTGTGCTTCCACGGCTCCTGGAACCGCGCTCCCCTGAAACAGGGCGGCTACTTTGTGGCGTTTGTTCCCTTTGGGAAAGACGGCCGTCCGTCGGGCAGCTACGAGGTGTTCGCTGAGAACTTCGCGGGTGTTGCTGAGCCGGGTCAGCCCGGCACCAGTGTTAACGCCGGCAAACCCGACCTGGCCAGCCCCGGTGATGCACTGCACCGGCCGATGGGTCTGGCACAAGGCCCCGACGGTTCGCTCTACATCGCCGACTCGGTAAAAGGTACCGTCTGGCGGGTAATGTATGCCGCTAAAAAGTAGCGGAAACGTACAGAATAAGGAGCAAAGAGGGGTGACCGGTTTATCCGGTCACCCCTCTTTGCTCGTCGACGCCTTGTTTGCTATTGAGGCTAGTATGCTTGCTCTCAGTCAGCAGGCCCCGTTACTTAGCCGTTTCCTGCGCCAGTGCCAGTTTCACAGCTTCGTATACATTCACGATACCGCCCGTTTTTGAGAGTTCGGCGAAATCGACCAGTTGATCACTTTCCGGTTTACGAACCTGCGTATGATATACCACAGCTGATTTCTCGATAATGCGTTTCAGATCGGTAGCCGTTAATTTCGGGAAGTACGATTTCAATACGGCAGCCACCCCTGCCACCACCGGCGAAGCCATGCTGGTACCGCTGAGGTTTTCATATTCGCTGCCCGGAACGGTAGAATAAATTCCCGACCCCGGCGCAAATACATCAACCGAGTGTTTTCCGTAGTTAGAGAACGAAGCCACCAGGTCGCGGTCGTTGGTACGGCTGCTGGCACCCACCGTGATCATGTTCGGAATGGGTGAGCCATCCATGAATTTGTCCGCCGGAAAGTTAGCTGCGGTATCAATGTTTTTACCATCATTACCAGCCGCGTGTACCAGTAATACGCCTTTTTGCTGGGCATAATGCAGGGCATCATCCACAGTCTGCCGCTGGGGCGAATAGTCTTTCCCGAAGCTCATGTTAATGATCTGGGCACCATTGTCAACGGCGTACCGGATGGCGTTGGCCACGTCTTTGTCGCGCTCGTCTCCATCGGGTACGGCCCGAACGCCCATAATCTGCACCGCATCCGAAATACCCAGTATCCCGGCGTTATTGGTGCGGTCAGCCCCGATAATACCGGCTACGTGCGACCCATGACGGGCATCGGGACCGTCAACATCGGCGTTCCCATAATTACGTTCCGTGAGGTCATTGGGATTATCGCCTACAATAGCGCGGGCGTCGTAGGCGGGGTTGTAGGCATATTCGGCCCGCGATTTTAGCTGCTCCGAATCCTTCTGCAATTCATTGATCAGGTCGGCATCGGAACCAAGATTCTGGGCCTGCATGACCTTCAGTAAGCCAGTAACGCGCTGTTTCAGGATGGGGTCGGTCGGATTGGCTTTCTGTAACGTGGCCGTGTCTAACGTAGTGACGCCGAGTGCCTGTTTCAACTCATTGCTGATGGCGGTAAACTGCGTCAGGTAAGCACTATAGGCCGCGTACTGTTGCCGGTAGTTCTGGGCATTTTTCTCGAAATCGCCCTTGATTTTTACGTACTGATCAAACTCGGTCTGCTGAGCGGGTTTGAGCGTTTTCCGGTCAATCAGTGTGCCGCCTTTTTCGTATTTCGGCTTTAGCATGGCGTACAGTCGGGTTGCTTCCGACGTTTCGTACTGCACGTTACGACCATCCTTACCGCCAATGAAATTCCACCCATGTGTGTCGTCAACGTACCCGTTCTTATCGTCGTCTTTCCCGTTACCGGCCAATTCTTTAGGGTTGTTCCAGAGTACCCGTTTCAGGTCAGTATGAGCCGTATCAATGCCCCCGTCAATCACGGCGACGACCACGGGTGTCGGTTTGCGGTTCTTAAGTAGTTCGCGGTAGGCACGCTCGGAACTGATGCCGACAGCCTGATCCGTTTTGGCGTCGAGGAGATACCATTGCTTATCCTGCGCAGAAGCCAGCGCGGGCAGCAACACCACCGACGCAATTAAAAAAATCTTTTTCATAGACGATAAACGCTCGTTGACTTGAATTTGAGCCTGAAAATGTATGAAAAATCTGACAGTTAGCGTTAAAAAGTGTTAAATAGTCGGCACACGCTCACCCCGGCGCAGGGCATTAACGAGGTTATGTGCCCGGCGTGTCGGCTCGGGAATCCGGTAGCCGCCATCGGTTCGCAGGGTAAGATCAATAGCCGTTTGCAGATCGATGAGGTGACCGGGCGAAATAAATACGGGGTTAACTTTATTCTTGGTTCGCAAAGCTGCCCCGATTACCTCCCCGCGATGACGCATGGGCGACCAGTTACCGCGTTCGATACCCGGCTCCTCGAAAGCGCCAACCAGCACCGATTTACCACATCCAAACGTCGGCCGATTCAGCCAAAGGCCCATGTGCGCAGCAATACCCATCCGGCGCGGGTGGGCCGTACCGTGACCATCGAACATGACCACATCGGGCTCTACCGTTAGCTTTTGCCAGGCCTCCAGCAGGGCAGGGCCTTCCCGAAACGTCAGCAATCCCGGCACGTACGGAAACGTGGTTGAACTGACAACGCCTGCTTCGGCCACCGTTTCCAGCGTATCGAGCCGCAGCACAACGATGCCCGCGTAAACCGTCTCCTCAAATTTATTGAACGAGATATCGCAGCCCGCAATGGTCTGCGCCGGTTGGGTCAGGGGTTGGATACGGGTTTGTGAACGGAGTTGCTTTTGCAGGGCAACGGCCTCGGCGGGCGTAACCGTCCAGTCGTGCAGGGGTTGGTATTGGGCCATAAAGAAGTACCACGTCGTTGAACCGTAGCACATCTGATAACGTCGCTGCCCATGTGTTGGTTTAGGCTACCTTCGGGCGATACCCCTTCGGTACTAATGAGCAGTAGTAGTGCATCGGCTGCCTCAATGCACAATCTTGACCCGAATCTCGTGGGGTGCTACCTGATTACCGCCAAAATAAAGGCCGGTTTCGTAGGCGAAGGTCTTGTCGTGCGTAAAGGGAATCGGCGGACCACCAATTACCTGATACAGTTTTTTATCGTAATCAATTTTGATGATCAGCTTCGTAGGCTGGTTAATCAGCGTTTCCGCTATTTTAAACGACGTCAGTTTGCCTTCAACATAGACGTAAGCGCCGAGTTCGATGCGTTGTAGTTTCGTGCTCCACCGCCAGCCTACCCGGGCACCATCTACCTGATGCGGAGCCGCCCCGAGTGTCTGATCTTTAGACCCGACAAAGCCCAGCCCGATTACCTTGTTCCAGTCTTCCTGATCACCACCATGCAGATCGTAAATGCAGGTACTGTCGAAGGTGACCGTGGCCGACACTTCCCGTGGGCTGACCAACAGGCTGCTCGACCGCAATGGCGTCGGATCATGATCGCCCGCGTTAATAACGACCCAATCGGGGTTTGACACCAGAAAATCGGGAACACAGCCATTCATCACTAGCCCAAGCCCAATCAGTAAGGTCTTTGCAATGAAGCGGGTAAGTCGTGCCGGAATAGTAAAGCGTAGCATAGGAAGAGAATGGATGACCGGATTTATGTGCAAATAACGCTATATATCGGTTTTTTATACGCCACAGGCTCAGGAAACGGTATTATGGACGCTCATACCCTGGGGAGCAAACCATCGGCGCGGGGTTTCGCTACTCCTACTTACCGTTTAACAACTCATCCGGTTGTGTATCCGGCAAGAGTTGCATGACTGGTCTGACTTATAGATATTTACGAACTAAATCTTACCTCCTCTCCCTATGCAATCAACATTTCCGGCCTCCCCTGGAACCTACGCCAGCACCCGAACCGGCGACTGGCGACTTGGCATTCCTACCTATATCTACGCCGTTGTATTTGCATCGGCCTGCATCATTGTCGGGCTCATCTGGGACATTATGTGGCACATGAGCATTGGCCGCGATGGCCTGTTCTCTCCGCCCCACTTAGTGCTCTACATTGGGGCCGTTGTGGCGGGTCTGTTCTCGGCTTACCAGATTTTTAGCCTGACGCTGGGAAAAGATCAGTACACCAAAAGCCGCAGTGTCCGGTTCTGGGGCGTTTTCTACGGCTCATTGGGTGCCATGTTCTGTGCCTGGGGCGCATTGGCGATCCTCACTTCCGCCCCCTTCGACGACTGGTGGCATAACACCTACGGGCTGGACGTCCAGATTCTGACGCCCCCGCACACTATTCTGCTATTGGGTATGATGACGGTACAGTTTGGCGCACTAGTTGGCGTGCTGGCCCTTCAGAATCAGCCTGCGACTACCCTGTCGTCCGACCTTGCACAGCGCCGTGCCACGCGGCTTAAAAACCTGTTCGCTGTAGCGGCCGGGCTACTGTTAGCCGTTCTGTACGGCCTCTTTTCGGAGAAAATAGCCCCGCATGTGTCGCAAAACTCCATCAGTTATTTGTTTGCCGGGGTTGCCTTCCCGGTATATCTGCTGGCGGTAGGCCGGGCATCGCCATTAAGGTACCCGATCACGACCATCAGCCTGATTTATATGCTGGCCATCGGACTACCAAGTTGGGTCATCCAGTTTTTTCCAGCCACTCCACGCCTTGGCCCGGTGCTCAACCCGATTACAACGTATCAGCCCTTCCAGTTTCCGCTGCTGCTGGTAATTCCAGGCTTTGTACTGGACCAGCTCATGCACCGATTCGACCGGGCACCAAACGGCAAAAAGCTAAACGACTGGCTACTGGCGGCTATGCTGGGGAGTGCTTTTTTGCTGGTATTTTTGCTCGTGCAATGGCCTTTCGGTACGTTTCTGCAAACTTCACCCTATGCCCGAAACGCGTTCTTCCTGTCTTATTCCTGGACGTACAACAGCCCGCCTGACTGGGAATATCGGTATGCATTCAGCCCGTGGTACAAGCAAACTACCGCGCAGTTTCTGGAGGGGTATGGTATCGCGTTAGTGTCGGCTATTCTATCGGCCCGGCTTGGTTTAGTATGGGGCAACTGGATGAAACGGGTACAGCGATGAACAGAAAACTTCTCTATCTACTCATCCTTCTGCTCGCTCCGATAGGCGCCACCCTGGCGCATATTGGTAGTTCGGGCGTAATTGTCCAGAAACAGGCCGGCAAGTATCAAGTACTGGTTAGCATCCAGCCACCCGACGTAGTGCCCGGCACGGCGCGGGTGACTGTTTTTGTCGAAAAAGGCCGCGTCAATTCGGTACAGGCCCGACCCGTCTATTTCCGATCCGGCGACGCCGGTGCACCCACCCACGATGAGTTACAGCGCATGGATGGACAACGGTTTGAGGGCCTGATCTGGTTTATGGAATCGGGGTCGTCCAGCATCCAACTTGACGTTGACGGCCCCGACGGTAAGACGGAGATTGTGGTGCCCGTTGTATCGGTTGCCACGGCGCAACGCGATATGCCCTCCGGAACGGGTGCCCTACTGATCGTGCTCGGTCTGCTCCTGTTTGTGATGATGGTCACCATTATCGGGGCCAGTTTATCGGACGGTACGCTGTCACCAACGGCAGTGGCTCCACCCGGTTTAGGTCGGAAACGAGCCATCGGCATGGGTGCCAGTGCTGTAGTACTGATCCTGATTCTGTTCGGCGGGCGCACCTGGTGGAATAGCTGGGCCAATGATTACCTGACCCAAAATCTGTATCGACCTTTACCCATCAAGGCATCCGTAACAACAACCGCCGATGAGTCGCTGCTGAACATACGAATCGATACAACGAACTGGGCGCGGAACAAACGGAGACTAAGCTACATAGTGCCGGACCACGGAAAGCTGATGCACGTCTTCATGGTCAGGATGCCGGGTCTGGACGCCTTGGCGCACCTCCACCCCAGCCGACGCGACACACTCACGTATCAGGCAGCCCTGCCTGACCTGCCCAAAGGCCAGTATCGGCTCTATGCCGATGTGGTGTACAACAATGGATTTACCGAAACCCTGACCGATACCATCAATGTACCCGCGCCCCGTAGTGCTGGCAAACTGAACCGACAGCCTACGGACCGCGATGATAGTTATGTGGTAACAACGCCGATGGGACAGACCAAAGCATCACGTGCGGAGGCTGGCATCGCCGTTTGTGGCCAACCCGGCGTGAAAGTACCGCTGGCCGATGGCTCGACAATGCTGTGGGAAAGCAAACCGGATGAGGTGCTTGAATCGGCTAAACTGTACACCCTGCGCTTCGCCGTAGCCGACGCCAATGGGCAGCCTGCTCCGCTGCAACCGTATCTGGGCATGGGCGGTCATGCTGCTATTCTGCGCGAGGATGGGTCGGTATATATTCACCTGCATCCGGTTGGTACGTATTCGATGGCCGCCGAGCAGGAACTGGTAAACCGCATTGCCGACACAGCCCGGACGTTTCATTATCCCAACCCCAAACGGTTCCGCGACAGCATCGATACCTATCTGACTGGCCTAAGCCGTTTGCCCGATGCCGAACGCGACAAACTCCTGATGGCGGGCATGAAGTCGATGAATCATACTATGAATGGCATGCAGCACACGAACATGGTCGAGTTTCCGTACGCTTTCCCCAAGGCCGGCCGCTACCGAATCTGGGTGCAGGTTAAACGGCAGGGTAAAGTTCTGACGGGTGCGTTCGACGCTGCTGTGAAAGACCCGATTCTTTGATTCACGCATCGAGGGCCCGGCCTTACTCATCTCCTCAACACATAGAGATGAATAAGGCCAGGCCCTCGATGTGTGAAGCCATTTAACGTTCATTAAGCCGCGACCTCGTCGCCCACTGCGTCCGGTTGAGTAACGCCAGCCGGGTTCTTCCCCCGTGACAGCGAAATCAGGGCACCGGCCAGTACCAGCCCCGTCATCACGAAATATACATAGCGCATGCCTGTCAGTTGGGCCTCTCTTGTCTGGGGACTGAGTTGATGAGTCTGCGCATAATAGTTTCGGGTGGTATACCAGACAGCCGCGGCTAAGGCAATTCCGATCACAAATCCCAGGTTGCGCATAAAGGCGATGAGGCTGCTGGCTACCCCGCGCTGCGTCAACGGAGCCGAATTAAGGGCACTACTACTGTTAGGCGACTGAAACAGGGCAAAGCCCATACTCACCAGCGCGCTCCGCCAGACTACATCCTGCCACACCCAATCCACCCGCAGAAATGAAAATGTGAAGTAGCCCGTAGCCGCGATCAGCAAACCGATACTGGCTAACCAACGAATGCTGACCCGGGTAGACAGGTACCCGCCGATGGGAGCAACAATGCTTAACGTCAGCGGTCCGGCCAGCAGAATCAGGCCCGCCGATTGGGGTGTAAAGCCGAGTAGCTGCTGGAGAAAAAACGGAATAATGAACAGGTTCGCTCCCGAAGCTACGAAGGCCAGTAAAGCCGCCAGAATTGCCGACGTATAAGGGCGACTCTGAAACAGGCTCAGTTGTAGCATCGGCTCGGGCGTCCGGGCCTCCCAGAAGAAGAACAGTATCAGCAGAACGGTACCAATGCTCAATAGCGTCAACACGGCCGGATGGTTCCAGCCATACTCGGGTTCAGGGCCAAAATCCAGCCCGATGAGCAGGGTAGTTACGCCGAGCAGAAACAAACCGGCTCCCACCAGATCGAAGCGTTGACGGGGCAGTTTCGGGCTGACAGGCAGCACCACCCAGGCCCGCCAGATGGCAATCAGTCCTATAGGCACATTTACAAAAAAAATACTGGGCCAGCCGAATTTACCCAGCAATAAGCCACCGGCTACCGGTCCCGTACTGCTGCCTGCGGCCACAATAGCTCCCATTAAACCCAGTGCCTGCCCACGTTCTTTCGGAATGAAGGTATCGGAGATAATGGCCGGACCAATTGCGAAAATCATGGAAGCGCCTAACCCCTGTAGAATCCGAAAACCTACGAGTGACCAGATGTCCCACGAGAAACCACACAGGAGCGAACCAAGGACAAAGACACCAAATCCGGTGATGTACATTGACCGGCGCCCCAACCGATCCGACAGTTTCCCCATAATAAGCAGGGTACTGGTCGTGGTAAGCAGGTAGCTGAGCACCACCCACTCTACGCTGTCTCCGGCGTTCAAATCACGTCGGATGGTAGGTAGCGCAATGTTTACGATACTGCTGTCGAGGGTAGCCATAAAGGTCCCAAATGCCAGCGTGGCGAGGATCAGCCACTTATTGGAAGCCGATGCCGGTTGATCGGTTAGCGTGTTCTGCACGGTGAATGCTATTCTGGAGTTCGCATTCGTAACCAGTCAACCAGCGGGGTTGTTTCTTTAAGCCCACGACTTAGGTGGGCTTAAAGAAACTCAGGCCATTACACCAGATGAATTCCGTCCGGCTCAATGCGTATCTGTCGTTCGCGATACAACGCACCGATGGCTTTCTTGAATGTCTTTTTGCTCATCTCGAGTGCCTTATAAATTACTTCCGGCTTGCTGTTATCGCTCAGGGGCAAAAAGCCTCCATTCACTTTAAGTACGTCCAGTATGTGCTTCGCGTTAGGCTCAATACCTTGATAGCCGGGCTGTTGCAATGTTACATCAATAAGGCCGTCTTCCCGAACGTGCCTGATGTACCCTGTCATACGGTCGCCAACGTATATTCGTTTGAAAATATCGCTGGCATATACCAGCCCGCGGTAGCGATTCTCGATAATCACATTAACCCCCAGATCGGTGATGGCGTAGGCCAGTAGATTCACCGCATCCCCTTCCTGTAGCCCGGACACGTCGGGGTCCATAAACTTATTCAGTTTGGTGGACCCGGCCAGCCGGTTCGTCTGGGTATCGACGTACATAAACACAACGTACCCATAGCCGACCTCCATCCGCTGCGCCTGCTCCTTATAAGGCACCAGCAGGTCTTTTTCCAGACCAATGTCCAGAAATGCCCCCACCGGCGTTGTAGCCACCACGTCTAAGTACGCAAACTCGTTACGCATCACCCTGGGCGTGAGCGTAGTAGCAATAGGTCGATCTTCAGAATCAGTATATACAAAAACCGTAATCGAGTCATCGACCGTCAGCGAACGGGGTACATATTTTGTGGGCAGCAGAATGCCGGCCTGTTCATCGTCAGGGTCACTGCCCGGTTCGCCCAGGAAAAAACCGACACTGGTTTCACGCAGGGCGGTCAGGGTATTTAGTGTTCCAATCTCAATCATATAGACAAAGATAAACATCTTCCCGGCCCAAATTTGTTACTTTGATGTACGAACGATCAGTCTATGAAAACCGCTATCCTGCTTTTACTACCGCTCCTGACGGCTACGGCCTGGGGACAAACCCGCAAACCAGCCGCTAAACCCACCGCTCCCGTTCAGGCAACTGCCGCAACGGGGCAGGCATCGCCCGGCGCCCTGGTGTATACCCAGTATTGCCTGACCTGCCATCAGGCGAGTGGCTCAGGTGTACCTAAACTGAACCCTCCTCTAAAAGGTACGTCGTGGGTGCTGGGCGATAAAACCCGGCTTATCAATGTCATTCTGAAGGGACTGGAGAATACGGACATCGACGACGAAACCTACGACAATGCCATGCCTGCTCATGATTTTCTAACTGATCAGCAGATCGCCGACGTGCTAACGTATGTCCGCTCGAATTTTGGCAACAAGGCCGATGCGGTAGTGGCCGACGAGGTTAAAACGGCCCGCGCCGGAGCTGGCAAATAGCTTCACGGCTTATCCAGTGCCGAAACCATTCATCCGGCCGGGGACTATTTTGTGTAGTAGCCCGTTGGCCGAACCGACGGAATACGGTAGTTTCGTCCCCGTAAATCAACGTATTGCTCATCCGAATGGACCAACTATTTACCGCTGAATCGCTGATTAGCCTGATTACTCTGACATTTCTGGAGATCGTTTTAGGCATCGACAATATTATTTTTATTTCCATTGCTGCCAACAAATTAGCCCCGGCCGATCAGCCGAAAGCCCGCAACATTGGACTCGTGCTGGCGATGGCGTTCCGGCTGGTGCTGTTGCTGGGTATCTCGGTAGTGATTGCCCTGAGTAAGCCCTTTACCAGCATTGATATGGGCTGGTTCCGGGCCGAACCTACGGGTCAGAGCCTGATTCTATTTGCCGGGGGGCTGTTCCTGCTCTACAAAGCTACATCCGAGATTCACCACAAATTAGAGGGTGGCGATGACGAAGTCGAAGCAGGGGCCACCAAAGCAAAAACAACGATTTCGAGTGTGGTGGCGCAGATTGCAGTGACCAACATTGTTTTCTCCATCGACTCTATCCTGACAGCCATCGGCCTGACGCGCAACGTGCCGGTGATGATGATCGCCGTCGTACTGTCCGTGCTGGTCATGATGTTTTTCGCCGGACCGGTGGGCCGTTTCGTGAATCAGCATCCCACGATTCAGATGCTGGGTCTGGCGTTTCTGATCATGATTGGCTTTATGCTGCTGGCCGAAGGCGCTCACCTGTCAGACGTTGTTTTCTTCGATCAGGAGGTGGGTACTGTACCTAAAGGCTATCTGTATTTTGCCATTGCCTTCTCGTTATTGGTCGAATTTTTGAACATCCGGCTCCGGAAAACGCAGAAGAAACCCGTGCATCTGAACCCCTACGAAGGCCAGCCCGGCCGCGATGGACTGATTTAATTTAAGAGTGCTTAGGGGTATATTCACTAACCTAAGCACTAATCTCTGTTGACCAACCACTATTTTGTCTCTTTCGGAACAGCTTAAGGACATTGCGAATAGCCTCGGCAGTCTGGCAGGCGAGGGTTTCCTGGCGGGCGGCTTTATGCTGTTGCTGCTCGCCGAAATTACGTTCAGACGCCGGGTAGCCGCCCCAACGTTACGGCAGTGGTTCGCGGGCATTACGGTAAGTACGCTGGTGCTGGCCAGTGTCTCCGTCTCAACGCAATCGGTACGGGGCAGCTACCTATTCCTCCATTTTCTGTTTTTGGATGATCAGGCTGTTTTCTTTAAACAGTTGATTACCATCAGTGCGCTGGCGGTTGTGATCTGGGAAATAACCACGACTCTTCCCCGCCGAACCGAATCTCAGGCCGATGTAACACCACATTCGGGTTGGGGAGCCGAATGGTATGCGCTTTTGCTGGCTCTTGTGCTGGGTCTTTACCTGATGACGATGGCGATTAACCTGCTGGGCATCTACCTGAGTATCGAGTTAGTATCCATCAGTTCATACCTGCTCACGGCGTTAACGGGCAACCGGAAAGCCGCCGAAGGTGGCCTGAAGTACCTGCTTTTCGGTGCCATCAGTTCGGCCATTATGCTGTACGGGATGTCGTTACTATACGGCATGAGTGGCACCCTTGACCTGACCGCGCCCGATTTTACAGATAATCTGGCCCATAGTGGCGGAGTACTGGTAACACTGGCTGGTCTACTGACCTTAGCAGGCTTATTTTTCAAACTCTCGCTGGTTCCTTTCCACGTCTGGACACCCGATGCCTACGAAGCCGCTCCGGTCCCCACGGCTGCTTTCTTCTCCGCCGGGCCGAAGGCTGCGGCTTTGCTGGTCGTGCTACGACTTATATCAGCCCTGCCCGGCGACTTTCAGACGCCCCTGGCTGTGGTTGCCATAGCCAGTATCACGCTCGGCAACCTATCGGCACTTTACCAGACCGATGCCAAACGGCTCCTGGCCTACTCCACCATTGCACAGGCTGGTTTTTTGCTGGTAGGCGTCGTTGCCTTTAACAAGGCAGGTTTTGAAGCCGCGACCTTTTACATCGCCACGTATCTGCCGATGACCCTGGCGGCTTTTTTCCTCGTCGACTCTTTCACAGATACCCATAACGGCCCGCTGCCTCTTGCAGCAATGACGGGCTTGGGCAGGCAACACCCCTGGTTATCCGTCGGCCTGACCGTGGTCATGATCGGCCTGACCGGCTTACCGCCAACGGTGGGTTTTACCGCCAAGTTGCTGTCGTTTTCTGCTCTGTACGACATGTATCAGCAAAGCAGTAATCCGTGGCTGCTGGCGTTGTTCGGAATTGGATTGCTTAACGCGGTCGTGTCGTTGTTTTATTACCTCAAAATTCCCTACCTGCTCTTTTTCCGGCAAAATGATGCTGTCGCGGCTAATGTCCCCAAGGGGTTGTCATCTTCTCAGATAGCCCTGTTGACTATTCTTATCGGGTCGGTGCTATGGCTGTTTTTCCAGCCCGGCTGGCTACTGGGGTTGATTGCTGAATTGTAATAACAGGGGGTAATTAAGGCTGCGGTGAATGACCCGTATCGAGCTGCAAACGAACTAAATATTGGTTATCTACCAGTATTGAGGCATTAATTTTAGCCGTCGAATTCTTACTTCCCGATTATCTTTTCCGTAACTTTATGGTAATGCCACCGAACGAAAGGCCCTGCCGGGTCGTTTTAGCGGTATCTGTTTTCACTCCTACACGCATCAATCGCCAGCTAACGGCCTGATTATGAGCGACGCTATTAAACACGAGTGCGGTATTGCCCTCATCCGGCTTCGCAAGCCTTATCAGTACTACATCGACAAATACAAAACTCCGCTCTACGCTGTCAACAAACTATACCTGCTCATGGAAAAGCAGGTAAATAGAGGTCAGGACGGGGCCGGAGTAGCTAATATCAAACTCGATGTGTCTCCGGGCCATCGCTACATCAGCCGGTACCGCTCCGTCGAACAACAGCCAGTCGCTGATATTTTTGCCAAAATCAACAAGAAATTCCGGAAGGCGTTCAAAGAGAACAAAGACCACTCCCGCGATGCGAAATGGCTTCAGGAAAACGTCGCCTTCACGGGTGAAGTCTGGCTCGGACACCTTCGCTATGGCACTCACGGTGCCAATGAAATTGAAAACTGCCATCCGATGCTACGCCAAAGTAACTGGCGCAGCCGTAACTTGGTAATGGCGGGTAATTTCAACATGACCAATGTAGATGAGTTGTTCAATAAACTCGTCTCACTTGGTCAGCACCCCAAAGACCGGGTCGATACGATTACGGTAATGGAAAAAATCGGCCATTTTCTGGATGAAGAAAATCAGCGGGTTTTCGACCGGTTCAAGGGCATCTACGAAAACCCCGACTTGTCGGATATCATTGAAGACAACCTCGATCTGCAACGTGTTCTCCACCGGTCCTGCCGCGATTTCGATGGCGGCTACTCGATGGTGGGTATGACCGGTTCAGGTGCCGCTTTTGTCGCCCGTGACCCTGCCGGTATCCGTCCTGCCTATTACTATGCCGACGATGAAATTGTGGTGGTAGCATCGGAGAAACCCGCTATCAAGGCCGCCTTCAACGTCGAATACGATCAGATTCAGGAAGTGAAGCCGGGTCACGCGCTCATCGTCGATAAACACGGCGAGTACGGCGAGTACGAGTTTATTCAGCCTATTGAAAAGAAGTCGTGCAGTTTCGAGCGGATCTACTTTTCCCGCGCTACCGACCCCGATATCTACAATGAACGCAAGCAGCTCGGCCGGTTGCTGATTCCGCAGATTCTGGAAGAAATCAACTATGACCTCGAAAACACGGTCTTTTCGTACATACCGAACACGGCCGAAACCGCGTTCTTTGGGATGGTCGAAGGTTTGGAAGATTATCTGGCCAAGCAACGGAAGAAGGCCATTATGGAAGGCATCCTGTTCGAGCAGGATCTGGACCGGGTGCTGTCCTTCCGCCCGCGTATCGAGAAATTAGTATCCAAAGACGTCAAGCTTCGCACGTTCATCACCGACGATGCTCACCGGAACGATATGGTGTCTCAGGTGTATGATACGACTTTTGAAGTAATAAAAAAGGGTACAGACACGGTTGTAATCATCGACGATTCTATCGTTCGGGGTACCACTCTTGAGCGTAGCATCCTGCAAATGCTCGACCGTTTGGGACCCAAAAAGATCATTATCGTTTCGTCGGCCCCGCAGATTCGCTTCCCGGACTGTTACGGTATCGATATGTCGAAGTTCAAAGAGTTTGTTGCCTTCCGGGCCGCTCAGGAACTCCTGCGGGAACGGGGTATGGAAGAACTGGTCGAAGAAGTATACACGCGTTGTGTCGCAGCCGTTGAACTCGGTCAGGCAACTGAAGAGAACTATGTGAAAGCCCTCTTCGATCCGTTTACGCACGACGAGATTTCACGTAAAGTGGCTCAGATTATTACACCCGATAGCATCAATGCAGAAGTGGCCGTTGTGTATCAGACAGTCGAGAACCTGCATAAAGCCTGCCCCAATCATTCGGGTGACTGGTACTTCACAGGTAATTACCCAACACCGGGCGGCAACAAAGTCGTGAACAAGGCGTTCGTTAACTTCATGGAAGGTAAGGTAGTCAGAGCCTACTAAGAAAAATAGTTTTTAAACAGCCCCTGACCTCTATGGGGCGTGTAACTTAGCAATCGATAACTAAGTTGTACGCCCCACTGAGTCGGGGGCTTTTTTGTAATTACTCATGCGTATTTCTGACGATATTGTTGACCGGATCAAACAGGCTGCCGACATCGTTGAGGTGGTCAGCGACTTTGTTTCGCTCAAAAAACGGGGGGCTAATTACCAGGCCTGCTGTCCGTTTCATAACGAGAAAACGCCTTCGTTTAACGTCAATCCCACCCGGCAGATTTATAAGTGCTTTGGCTGTGGCAAGGCGGGCGATGCCGTCCGATTCGTCATGGACATCGAAAATATTGGGTTTACCGAAGCCCTCCGTTTTCTGGCTAAAAAGTACGGCATCGAGATTCAGGAGCAGGAAACTACGCCCGAAGAACTCCTGCGTCAGAATGAACGGGAGAGTCTGTTTATCGTGCTGAATTTTGCCAAGACCTATTACCAGGAACTACTAAAAACCCACGATGAAGGCCAGAGTATTGGCCGCAGTTATTTCCGTGAGCGGGGCTTTACCGACCCCACCATCGACGCGTTTGAGCTCGGGTATAGCCTCGACCAATGGGATGCCCTGCTGCAAGTGGCACGTCAGCGTGGCTACAGCACAGACATTCTCGAGAAAGCAGGGTTAATTATCACCAAAGAAGGGGGAGCGAACAGCGCACAGAAACTATTCGATCGGTTTCGGGGCCGGGTTATGTTCCCCATTCACAACGTTTCGGGTCGGGTTATTGCCTTTGGTGCCCGAATTCTGAATAATGACAAAAAACAAGGCGGGGCACCAGCGCCGAAGTACCTGAACTCGCCCGAAACAGAAGTCTATCACAAGAGTAACGTCCTGTATGGCATTTACCAGGCCAAACAGGCTATCCGGCAGGAAGATATCTGTTACCTCACCGAAGGGTATACCGATGTTATTTCACTGCATCAGGCGGGTATAAAAAACGTAGTAGCCTCGTCGGGCACTTCGCTCACCATTGAACAGATCCGGCTCATTGCCCGCTTCACGCCCAATGTTACTATTCTGTACGATGGTGATGCGGCTGGTGTTAAAGCGGCCCTGAGGGGATTGGATATGGTACTGGAAGAAGGCCTGAATGTAAGCATAGCCACCTTCCCCACTGGCGACGATCCTGACAGCTTTGTCAAGAGGGTAGGCGCGGAAGCCTTTAAAGCCTACCTTAAGCAAAACACCAGCGACTTCATTACGTTTAAAACCAGTATTCTGCTGCGTGACGCGGGCGACAATCCCTTTAAACGGGCGGAAGTAATATCGGAAGTCGTTAGCAGTATCAGCCGCATCCCCGACCCTATTCAGCGCCAGGTGTTTTTCCGCACTACGGCTCAGCAGTTGCAGGTAGACGAACAAACCCTGATCAGCGAAGGAAACCGGTTGCTGCGTCAGCAACGTGAGCGGTCGGCCCAGGACCGTACCAACGGCTCAGCAGAGCGCCAGAAGCTCCAGGCTCCGCCCAATCTTCCCGAAGCGAGCCAAACGTCGGTCGAGGATATTAACGCGCTCTTAGACAGTTTAGGAGCCGAAGGCATCAGTCCACCTTTTGATGTAGACCCGGGACATCCGGGGAATACAGCCCCCCCCGTTGCCAGGCCCGACCGACCGGCTGCGGCCAGACCGGCCTTATCCTATCAGGAGGAGGAATGTATACGGTTATTACTGAACTATGGCCTCCGCGAGCTGGAGCCGGGCATAACCCTTTGTCACTACATGCTCAGCGAACTGGAAAATATTCAATTTCAGACCGCGCCGTATGATTTAATGCTGACCCTGTACCGCGAAGCTTTTTTGCGGGGAGAAATCCTTACCGCCGATCATTTCTTGCACTGGCAACCGGATGGGCCTGACGATTCAGCCACCGGAGAAACCATGCAGCGTGAAGCCATTGGCCTTACTACAGTTCGCCATGAACTGAGTGACGGCTGGCAAAAGCATGAGATCTTTGTCCCGTCGGAAGATGAGATCCGTATCCTGGCCGATTCGGCGTTCAGTAATATTCTACGCATCAAAAAAATGCTGGCCGAACAACAGATGAGTCGTCTCAAACAGCAGATTGCTCAGGCAACTGAGCCCGAAATTAGTGATGCGCTTATGGTCGAGTACATGCACTACAAGCGCGTCGATGTGGAGATCGCCAAACTGCTCGGCACGGTAATTTCGGGTTGATTGAACATAAAAATCCCCGCTCTGAATCAGGGCGGGGATTTACAGTTTATGGGGAAAATTTAAATAGTATTCGTAACAGTATATTGCTGAATTAAGAATGAATGCTGGTTAGCCGGGTCAGTTCAGCATCGATGTCACGGGTCAGCTCGCGCAGCAACCGGGTGTGCGACATCAACTGCCCAGGCTTGGAAGGTGCCTGCGAACGCCCGGGTTTGTGATCTGCCATATCGCCGAGCAGCGTGGCCAAAACATCATTCATTTTCTGCCGCAACCGCAGCAGGTTACTGATCTTCGCGTGGCGGGCCTTATCGGTAGTAGACAGTGCCGAACGCTTACCACGGTATAGCCCGTTAATGACTTCATTAATCTGAAAATAGCGTCGGTGAAACTCTTCTGTTGCCTGCACCCAATCCACAACCACGTTTTGAGCTTCCGTGGGAGACATAGCAAAGTTAGTTTTTGGGGTCATCATCATGGCTATCTGAACTAAGAGCAAATACTAAACTCGGCCAGTCTGATCGGCTTCGTTGATGAAAGGTAGCCCCAAAAAAAACCCATTGTCAATCGCCTATGCGTGAAATCTATATTTTCCCGGGTGAAATGACTAAAAAATCACACCCTGTTGCCTAAGAGGATTCCTGTTTTTTAGTCATTTCACCCGGTTAAATGTTGATTTCAGACAGCCTAAGTTGACAACGCCCCGCCGACTGATGTAGCTTCAACCATTCGTTTTTCCCCTGTCAGATTACAATCATGAGCCAAACAGTAGGGCCGGACGAGGCCGCCAGAATCTTTACAATCCGTCGCCGGGAGTTCTCCATTTTTGTAGCACAGGCCGAAGTCTTTACCGGCGAAGTGCTCAGCCAACTCCTCAAAGAGCAGGGCTATAATGTAGTTGGGCGGGCGGCCAACCTTACGGATACCCTACAGCAGATACGTACCAAACAGCCGCAGTGTGTTATTCTGGATGCCGAATTGTCGGGACAGCAAACCTTTGAAGTCGTTCGCCAAAGCCGGACTGAAGGACTGAAGACGCGCTTTATTCTGTATACCAACCGACCCGATTTACCCATGCTTGGTCAGGCTATGCAAACGGGATTTCTGGGTTTCCTGTATGCCAGCGACGGACTTGATGAATTGTATCGGTGCTTCCACACGGTCAGTAGCGGAGGGTGTTATTACAGCACCGGTTTTTTGTCTTTAATGAAGAACTACGGAGTTGATGTCATCGATGACCATACCCGGCAGCAGATCAATCGGCTCTCGAAACGGGAACGCGAAATCCTGAAATTAGTGGCAACAGGCTGTCCGAGTGATGAGATGGCTGACAGGCTTCATATCAGCTACCGGACGCTGGTGAACCATAAAGCGAATATCGCCCGTAAGATGGAGTTGACAGGCGTGCGGCAATTACCGAAACTGGGTATTACGCTCAAAAACTACCTGTAAGCAGGGTACCCGTCGACAACTGATCACTGGCAATGACTTCGCCCCCTAACCAGTCGCGGAACTCCTGTAAACGGGCACGGGGCAGAACGATTTCGGCCTGCTCACAGGTTGAGTTCAGCCGAACGATGTACTTACCCCGCTCCCAGTACGCATAACTCTGTACAGTACGCCGATTGAGTATGGCCCCCCTGTTTGCCCGAAAGAATTGCGCAGGATCGAGTTCAGCCTCCAGTTCATTGATCGTCTTACTGACCATATAACGCCCTTTAGGATGAATGACGTAATAGTAACGGTCTTCTACCATAAAGTAACAGCATTCATCCACCGGGAAAATCATTTCTCCCTGTGCATTACGGCCCTTCACGGTAGTCAGGAAGTCGGACTTAACCGGCATTTTGGGCGTAGTGGCCTGCGCTAATTTTAATTGTAGTTCAGCCTCGGCTTCTTTCTCAACAGCTTCCCGATAAGCCATGTAATCTATAATGAGAGAACCATTTACAGCTGCATAGCCAATGAGTAATACAGGTACCAGATACCTTATGTAAACACGTATTGTATAAGTACCTAAAATATATTTAGACCAGTACTTGTCCAGCGAATAATCAGGAAATGCTTCTAAAATGTATCGAACACTTTGCGTAAATGGATTAAAAACAAAAAAAGCAATAAGCAGGATGGGCAAGATTCGTGCTTCGTAACGGGGTAGAGAGTTCCAGTTCAAATTAACAGAATCAATATGGCGAACCTTGTGGTACCAATCAATTAGCTTAATTAGGATATATAACGTACATATTTCAGGGAACACTATAACTCTGGCAAAGTAGCTTACATACGCCACGCCCCCCCCAAGTTCATTAACTACTTTTATCTTGTTACTGTATATAGCCGCCCAGCCAAAACCCTCGAACAGCAGGGCAATAGCCAATAAGATACCAATACTGTTGATTGGATTCCTCAAGAAAGATCGCTGTAACTGCATCTTTTCTGTCATACTACTCGAAAACCAGGCGTTTCTTTTCTCAACTCTAAGATACTGGTAATAATTGACTACTACATAACAGTTTTTGAGACTTTTTGGCTGTTGAGTGGCCCCTGTTTGTGACCGTACCTTTGTATTGTTCAAACGGCGCAACAATTGCCCGGGCAACATCAAAATCTCATACTAACTGTATATCAAACTCTTGTAGAAGCCATGAAAAAGAACTTCAGTATCAAACCAGCACAGGTAGCCGTTGTTAACGCTCTTTCATTCACAGCCGCCAAATATGAAGTCAACAACATTCTTAAAGTTATTGACAAGTCACAATGCTGTTACGGACTTTCATTTACAGCCATCCGACGCGAGTCATTAGCTTGCTAAAGGCACTTGATAAGACTCAATATTATCATAGCTGCTCCCCGCTCGCAAAAGTCGTTCATTCTTGGGTAATTCACTTTCCAGGCCGAGATTAAAATATGGCAACATTACGTCAATATCAGCGGGAAGTAGCCCAATGTAAGAAAACGTTTGAGACCGTTGACCTGCATAAGGAACGCGGCTACTTAGCCCAATTTACGACCTTCTCGGCCAATGTTCAAAACCTGTTACCAGCTATTCCCCGTTCGCAACATGAGTCGCTGTTTCGCGAAGCATTGCTTCAACGGGTACTAACCGGATTTGACCAGCTGTTTCTCGAAGCTGGTGATCTGATTAAGTTTCGAGGCTGCGCCGATTCAATCCTGCGCCCCGGTACACCCCGCATTTATTGCACCTATCACCTGGGGTCTTACCGTCTGCTAACCAGTCTGCTCTTCCGGCGCGGAGTCGACTGTGTACTCCTGGTTGGCTCTGAGTTTAACAAGCATCAGGGCGACGACGTGACCGAACATATCAGGGGGCTGCGCGAACGGTACGGACTTACCAATACATTTCGTGTCCTGGAAGCCGGCAATCCTTCAGCGGTCATGACTATGCTACGGGAGTTAAAAGCCGGACGCTCATTAGTTGTTTACGTGGATGGAAGTCCCGAAACAGCTCCCAAACCGGGTGAAGAAGCCGCTTTCTTACCCGTTCAATTAGGTAGTCGGCAAGTGCTGACCCGTAAGGGTGTCGGCTACCTATCGCATCTGAGCGGTGCAACAATTGTGCCGGTCGTCAGCTATCGGCAACCGAATCTGACGAATGTGATCGAGTGTCTGGACCCAATCGTACCGGACCGGCAAGTTGACCGCGAAACGTTTTGTGGTGAAACCATGCAACGGCTCTACGACGGCTTTCTGCCCTATCTCAATCGCTACCCCGGTCAGTGGGAGGGCTGGAATTTTATCCACAGCTTCCTGAAACCTGAGATTCCCCCCAAAGCGATTCAGCGGCTTCGGCGTGGCAAAGACAGCCAGCGCATTCGGGTAGTAGCGCGCCCGGTTTTCAACGAGGAGCGTTATTCGCTCTGTGATCTCGAAGATGCACCCGTGCTCTTCGACCGCCAATACTACGAAACGTACGAGATTTCGCCCGACCTCCGCGATCTGCTGCTCAATCTAAACGAGGTTGAATCAGTCGAGGATACGGTTGGTGCTGAACTGTTCGGCGAGTTAGTAGAAAAAGAAATTCTGTGTTAAACGCATTAACTACCAGTCTCCGGGGTTTTGGTAAGGAGTTAATGCTACTAATGCAAAACGGCCCTGACTCACTTGCTGAGTCAGGGCCGTTTCTATTGGTCTTCCGGTCAGACAGTTGGCGATATTTCAATCTCTTCGCCAGCTTTGTTGTGGAATTTAAAATCGGTAATACCCAGTGAGCTATCGGCTGTAACCGTCACCCAGGTTTTATATTTCAGATACCAGCGCCGTTGCTTCGACAGGATACCTTTTGTGTAGTAAGCGTGCAGAAACGGATGGACAAGAATCTGAACGCCCCGTTCATTTTGCCGGGTCAGAATGTAGTCAAGGTTGTTTTCGAGTACATCAGTCACTAGTACACTGGCCTGAATAGTTCCGGTTCCCCCACAGGTTGGGCAGGTTTCGCGGGTAACAATATTGATTTCGGGTCGGACACGTTGCCGCGTAATCTGCATCAACCCAAATTTTGTCAGGGGCAGAATCGTAAACTTAGACCGGTCACCTTTCATCTCCTCCCGCATAATGTCGAAGATGAGTTTCTTATTATCGGGCTTCCGCATATCAATGAAGTCGACCACGATAATACCACCCATATCGCGCAGCCGCAACTGTCGGGCGATTTCCTTGGCGGCCTCGCGGTTTACGCTGAGCGCGGTCGCTTCCTGATCTTCTTCGGAATTGGACTTGTTACCGCTGTTCACGTCAATCACGTGCAGGGCTTCGGTATGCTCGATTATCAGATAACCACCATGCGGCAGACTAACCGAACGACCAAACAGCGACTTAATCTGTTTCTCGAGGCCAAGCCCCTCGAATACTTTCCCTTTGCCGTTGTAGAGTTTAACGATTTTCTCTTTTTCCGGCGCAATGGTGTGAATGTAATCCCGAACGTCGTCGTAGGCTTCTTTGGTGTCTACCGTGATGCTATCGAATGATTCATTCAGCATATCACGCATGATTGACGACGCCCGGTTCATTTCACCGATAACCCGATCACGGGGTTTGGCATCCTGTAGTTTCTTGATACCCTGCTCCCACTTCTCAATTGAGTTGGTCAGATCACGGTCGAGGTCCTCTACCGATTTCCCCTGCGCAACGGTTCGCACAATCACCCCAAAATTCTGAGGCTTTATAGACGACATAAGCCGTAAGAGCCGGGTACGCTCTGCTTTATCGGTAATTTTTTTGGAAATGTTAACCGAGTTCGAGAACGGTACCAATACTAAATAACGACCTGCAATCGAAATGTCGCAGGAAAGGCGCGGCCCTTTTGTCGATATAGGCTCCTTCACGACCTGCACCAGAATCGGCTGATTCTTGGTCAGGATCTTATCGATTTTCCCCAGTTTGTCAATCTCCGGTTCGGGCTTGATTGTATTCAGCTTTCCCGAGGTAACGCGCTTGGCGATAACGTCTTTCGTGAATTTATTGAGGGTATTGATGTGCTGCCCTAAATCGAGGTAGTGCAGGAATGCATCTTTTTCGTACCCAATATCGACAAAGGCCGCATTAAGGCCGGTAACCAGCTTTTTCACGGTTCCGAGGTAAATATCCCCGACGGTGAAGCTGCTATCTGACTCTTCCAGATGGTACTCCAGAAGTCTTTTGTCCTGCAAAAGAGCAATCCGGTCACCTTTGGGAGTCGAACTAATCACTAATTCATTGCTCACAAGATGAAGGCGCGGTTAAGAAGAATGGCGTAAATCCATAAATACAACAAAGCCAGCCACTTAAAAGGTGGCAGGCCGTTGAAAAAAAGAAGCCACGCGGTAACCACGGGGCTTCAGAAAAAAGTATGTAATAGCTGCTCGCTACCGTTCGCTTTTATCGAAATAAACGACGAACGGCAGTTACCAGCTACTCTTCCTATTTCTTCTTATGCCGGTTCTTCCGTAGCCGTTTCTTCCGTTTGTGGGTAGCAATCTTATGCCGTTTTCTTTTTTTACCGCAAGGCATGATAAAAAGGAGTTAATAAGTAAAAAATGTCGGCTAACCAACCGGTCAGCCCCTAATCGTTAGTTTCCTAATTGTTGTTCGTATTCCCGAACGGCAGCCAGAATCTGAGGATCTGTTTCCTGCGCTTTCACCTGCGCCAGCACCTTGCGGGCTTCGGGCTTCTGATTGGCGTCGGCCAGACTGATGCCTAAGTAAAACAGGGCCTTTCGGTTCTGCGGATTATTCACCAGAATCTGCCGGAATCGCTCGATTGCCCGCTGGTACTGACCAGAACGCATCGATAGCAGACCCAGGTTAAACAGGGCCAGTTCGTTAGTCGGTTCCTGTTTTAATACATCGCGCAACATCATAATCCCCGCCATTGGCGTCTGTGTGCTGACATAGGTCATTGCCATATTGGCTTTGGCCGCCAGCAGATCCGGATTCCGGTCGAGTGCTTTCTGGTATACTTCGCGCGTTTTTTCACCTAGACGGGCCGCTTTTGCGTCGTCAACGGCAAAGCCATACGCTTCGTAAAAGGCATCCCCCGCTTTCAACAAATTCACTTCTGTTGGCTCCAGTACAGCGATAACTTCAGCATAATGCGCTGCGCTGTCATATTTCTGCGCCGTCTGAAAGAATTGAACCAGTTGGCCAGCAACCTTTAATTTATCAGTCGCCGTGGCATCTGTAAATTTCCGGTGCAAGGTTTCCAGTCGTTTCGACTGCTCCGGTGTTAATGGAACATTGTGCTCAACGGTGCTTTTTTCAGTTGCACCATTGTTAGCCATCACGTTGAGTGAATCTTTTGTCTGAGTGTCGGAAGTCCGACCACCCAGTTGCCGGTTCTCGTTTTGTACCACCACACGCGGCAGGCTATACAGGCCTGCTGTGAGTACTGACGCCAAAACGAGAACGAGCAGAATGGGCTTTTTCATCAGAATTACTCGGCCGTTTCTTTGATGTCGCTGGATTTAACCTGCTCTACAAATACTTTAGCGGGTTTGAAACTCGGGATGAAGTGTTCGTCAATAACCATAGCCGTGTTTTTCGAGATATTACGGGCTACCTTTTTGGCTCTCTTTTTATTGATGAAACTGCCGAACCCCCTCACGTAGATGTTCTCCCCTTCGGCCAGCGACTGTTTCACGACGGTGAAGAAACTCTCCAGTGTCTGTGTTACATCGGCCTTGTCAATTCCGGTCTTCTCGGCAATTTCTGCGATTACGTCTGCTTTCGTCACGACTTTACTAAACTTTAACGTTTACTGACTTGTTGAAATTTCAAGTTCCAAAAATGGGAGTACAAAGGTACGGGTTTTCAATCGATTACAAAAACCCCGTTCCCTCATTTTAGTCGTAGCACTGCACTTTTATTGTTTATTTTGGACTGGCAATCAGATTCTAACGTCGATGTTACCGCATTCGCCACCACACTGGAACGGTGGTATGAACACCATAAACGCGATCTGCCGTGGCGGCATACACGTGACCCCTACCGTATCTGGCTTTCTGAGGTAATTCTCCAGCAAACCCGCGTGGCACAGGGCCGACCATACTACGAGCGCTTTGTTGAGGCTTATCCAACCGTTACGGATATGGCTAACGCAGATGAGCGCGAATTACTTCGCCACTGGCAGGGGCTGGGGTATTATTCAAGAGCCAGAAACCTGCATCAGACGGCTAAATTAATCACAGGGGAATTAGGCGGTCAGTTTCCGGAAACATATCACAAACTTCTGACTCTCAAAGGCATAGGTACCTATACGGCTGCGGCTGTAGCCTCGTTTGCTTTTGGTGAGCGGGTGCCGGTCGTCGATGGAAACGTTTATCGGGTACTGGCCCGTGTGTTTGGCATTACAGAAGATATTACAACTACAACGGCAAAGAAGACGTTTGCTAAACTGGCAATTGCATTGATGGCTCATGCTCATGACCCGGCTACATACAACCAGTCGATTATGGAGTTTGGAGCGATACAATGTACCCCCGTCTCGCCCGATTGTCTATTGTGTCCGGTACAAGCGCAATGTGTCGCCTTTCAGACGGGTCGGCAGCATAAGCTACCGGTAAAAGCAAAGAAGGCAGCTGTACGGGAGCGGTACTTTAATTATCTGGTGTTTTGCCGAAATGATACTGATGGAAACCAGCAGTTTGCCATGCGCGAACGTACTGATAAAGACATCTGGCAAAACCTGTACGACTTTTATTTGCTTGAATCGGATGAACCAAAGAGTACGCTGCGCGACTTGGTGTTGTCTGAACCGGTGCAGAAACTGGTTGAAACGGGCGTACTTATGAGTCTTCCGGTAACCGGTCAGCAGTTACTTTCGCATCAACGGGTGAAGGCGGTATTTCACCTGATTGACCTGCCAGCAGACCAGTCGGTTATACTGCCCGAGGGTCTATCCTGGTACTCGACAGACGAAATCGGGCAGTTACCCAAGCCGGTTATTATCACGACTTATTTTGAACGGACACTTGGATAAACGGGTCATTTTTAGTATCTTTATCTTCTTAACCCCACACAACTTTTATCCATTTCTGACCAAAACAAAACCATGGCAAGCTTAAATAAAGTGACCCTCATTGGCAATCTGGGTGCCGATCCCGAAGTGCGTTATCTTGACGGCGGGGCCGTTGTAGCTCAGTTCAATGTGGCTACCACCGAAAAATATACCAACCGCAATGGCGAAAAGGTTGAGCAAACCGAGTGGTTCCGCGTTGAGTTGTGGAACGAACAGGCCAAGATAGCTGAACAGTACCTTAAGAAAGGCAATCCCGTGTATATCGAAGGGCGTTTGCGCACCGAACTCTGGACCGACAAAGACGGCAAAGAGCGCTTTTCATTGCGTGTCCGGGCCTCTACGATGCAATTACTGGGCAGTCCTAACGACAGACAGGGCGGCAGTGACTATAGCCAGCAGGCTGATCGCAGTCCGGCTGAGCAACGCAGCCCGGCTCCGGCTCAACCGCGTCAGCAACAGGCTGCAACGCCCGCTCCGGCTCAGCAGGCGGCTCCGCGCCAACAGGCTGAACGGCCGGCCCCAGCCCGGCAGCAAACAGCTCCGGCGCAAACGTTTAGTGATGGCGGTGACGATGACCTTCCCTTCTAAGCCACGCCTTTTGTTGACCAATATCTGATCTGCATGGACCCCGGTGACCCGCTTTTACGAAGGGTGCCCTCAGTTGGCGACGACTGGGGCACCTATTTCACTTTTTATGGCCCCTATGCGGCTTTGCTGCTGTTGTTGCTGCTACTGGCCGGTCTGGCCTCTGCCTCCGAAGCAGCATTCTTCTCCCTCTCGCCCGACGACCGGGCTCAATGCCGTAACAGCGACTCACCCGCAGAACAACGGGTGGCCAATTTACTCGACCGCCCCCGGCGCTTACTGGCATCGCTGCTTATCCTGAATAACTTACTGAATATTAGCATTGTCGTAATTGTTACCTACCTGACGTGGGAGCTATCACGGGCGGCTCACTCGTCGAGTTGGATTTTAGCCGGTATAACCTTGGCAACGACGCTCTTTATTGTGCTGTTTGGCGAGATGATTCCCAAAGTTTACGCGAATCAGAATCACCTGAACATGGCACTGGCTACGGCTCCGCTGGCCCGAACGGCGCTGGTTGTTTTCCGGCCAATCTCAGCTCTTTTAGTTAGCCTGAGCAATCAGGTCGACAAACGGATTCAGCGGAAGGGGTATAAATTATCCGTAGAGGAATTAAATCAGGCGGTTGACCTGACCAGTGTGGAGGCTACTGCTGAGGAAAAGGGAATGCTGAAGGGCATTGTGAACTTTAGCAACCTGACGGCCCGGCAGGTGATGCGGGCCAGAATGGACATCACTGCCTTTGCCGATAACCTGACTTTTGATGAACTACTGGCGGAAATCAACGAATCGGGCTACTCACGAGTGCCCGTTTACCACGAATCGCTGGATGATATTGTCGGCATTCTTTACATAAAAGACCTCTTGTCCCACCTGCACTCCGATCCATATTTCCGCTGGCAAACACTGTTGAGGCCGACATTCTTTATTCCGGAAACGAAGAAGATTGACGGGTTGCTACAGGATTTTCAGCAGCGTCGGGTCCACATAGCTATCGTGGTAGATGAGTATGGCGGTACGGCAGGCCTGATTACACTGGAGGATATTATTGAAGAAATCTTTGGCGATATCAACGACGAATCCGATGAGGAAGAAGCGGCCGACTACCGCCGTATTGATGAAAATACGGTTATCATAGCCGGTAAGCTGCCCTTAACCGATATGTGCCGGGTGCTGCATGTGGGCATCGACACGTTCGACGCCCACCGGGGTGATGCCGAGTCGCTGGGTGGTTTACTGCTCGAATTATTTACCCGATTACCCAAGCCTGGCGAAGAGATTAAAGCCGAAGGGTTTCTTTTCCACGTGATGAGTGCCGATGACAAACGGATTCAGGAAGTGCTGATTACCAAAGTGGTCTGAATTAGCTTACACCCAAAGCCCTTCACCCCGATTGAACGTCCGGCCTAAATCTTCGATGCTTTCTATAGTATGGGTAAGCCAGCCTTTAGCCCGCAGCTGGCGCAACCGACGACGTTCAAACCACGACAGGCGTCCATCAATCAGGGCACCGAAAATAATAAGCCGCTCTAGTCCCTGCCGCACGTCCTTCGGAGCCTTTGCAAGTTTTTCCAGAAAACCGCCCGTCGGCCGAATCACGGTTAAACCGAACCGGTCCATGAGCGTTTCGGTAAATACCAGATGGGCGTAGTTATACTGCCGTTTTGGTATTTCGACAAACTGTAGTGCTTCGGGAATGAGCTGGCAAAAGGCATCATTCTGCTGCCACTCTTCGTGCAGTTCATCCACAAACTCCCGAATAGTTAAAGGAGCCATCACCCGAACCTGCGCTTCATGAATGATTGATCGGGTTGCCCAGGCGTTCCAAAAAGCAAAAACGGGCATACCAATCATGTCTGCCAGGGAGGCTGCCCCCGCTCCGCTAACCCGCAGCACCAGGCGCAGCGTCAGGGTAGTTGCCAGAGCTTTCAGTTTGTTTACAGCCAGAAAAATCGTTAGTCCCCAGTGGGGTAATACCAGGTACGGGTCGAGACCAAAGTGCAGGTAACCCCGATTTTCCTTGTCCAGAGCCGCATCGGATAACGCCCGCAGATGGCGTTCGTACTGCGCATCGTAGAGCCGGGGAAACTGACAAACGGACATAATAATCTGGACAGCCTGTATATTCAGGTGCAACAGCAAATTTATTTCCAGATAAAGCAGCAACAGCCCAAACAGGCTCCGTACCAACGGCAGGGCGTATGTATTGCCTGACACGGTCAGGGTTGTATCGGCAAAAAATGTTGGCCAGAAATAAGGTGAAGCGTAAAAAATCAGTACGCCCAGCAACCCAATCAGAGCCGCCTGAGTCATCGTCCGGGTTTTCACCTGCCGAATTACCCGGTGCTCCATGTCACTCATTACGTAAGGCTGATCGTTGGGATGCTGTGTGTCGAGTGCCCCGCGAAGATAGCGCAGGGCCAACTGGCTGATGGGGCCATGGGCATCGTCGGGCGGTGGCGTTGACATAACGTTATCAAAATGGTGAGTAAGTCTACCGTATAACTACCAGAAGCGGGCGGCTGTTTGCAAAGGCGTCATTCATCATCCCAGTTTCGTAATAAACCGAAACTTCGTTCACCGGTTTGCTGTTGAAATAAAGAATAAGGCTATCACAACGTGACCGAAACACAACACCCCGAACCACGCTCCGGCGAACAGCGGGCCACAATTACCGATGTCGAATTAACGGGCTATGACCAGATCGAAGTACTGGGTGCCCGCGAACATAACCTGAAGAATGTTGATGTCACGATACCCCGCAATAAGCTGGTCGTTGTGACGGGTATCAGCGGCAGCGGCAAATCGTCCCTGGCCTTCGATACTATCTATGCCGAAGGTCAACGGCGGTATATGGAAAGCTTCTCTGCCTATGCCCGTTCGTTTATTGGCGACATGGAACGGCCCGATGTAGATAAGATCAACGGTCTCAGCCCCGTAATTTCCATTGAGCAGAAAACAACCTCCAAAAATCCGCGCTCTACGGTAGGTACAACCACCGAGATCTACGACTTTCTGCGGTTGCTTTACGCCCGGGCGGGCGAGGCCTACTCCTATGTAACGGGCCGTAAAATGGTGCGTCAGTCGCAGGATCAGATCATTGATCAGATTCTGACGCACTACACCGGACAGAAATTAACCTTGCTGGCTCCGCTGATTAAAGGGCGGAAAGGGCACTACCGTGAACTGTTCGTGCAGATCGCCAAGATGGGTTATACCAAAGTGCGGGTTGATGGTGCAGTGCAGGATATTACGCCCAAAATGCAGTTGGACCGTTACAAGGTGCATGATATTGAGATCGTGATCGACCGGATTGTTCCCAATGCTGATGCCGGGGACTCGCAGTCACGTTTCCGACTGAGTCAATCGGTACAGACGGCCCTCAAGCAAGGCAAAGGCGCCATGCAGGTGCTCGACCAGGCAGGGCAAACAATTTACTTCTCGCAGAACCTGATGGATCCCGAGTCGGGCATCAGCTACGACGAACCATCGCCTAACTCGTTTTCGTTCAACTCCCCATACGGCTGGTGCCCTACCTGCACGGGTTTAGGCCTGATCGAAGAAATTACGGAAGAGTCGGTTATACCCGATAAATCGCTGAGTATCAGCCGGGGGGCTATTGCCCCGCTGGGCGAATATCGCGAATTATGGATTTTCCGGGAAATCGAAGTTATCCTCAAAAAACAGAAGTTAAGTCTCACAACGCCCCTCACGAAGTACCCGCCAGAACTACTTACGCTGCTTCTTTATGGCGACACAACGGAAGAGGAAGCAACTCCAAGCAAAAAGACGCCTGAACCCGCTCCTGTTAAATTCGAAGGTATTATCAACTTCCTGAAACGGCAGCAGGAGAACGGTAGCGACAAAATTCAGGACTGGCTGAAGGACTTTATGGTCATCAAAACCTGTCCCGAATGTGAGGGTGCCCGGCTGAAACGCGACTCATTGTTTTTCAAAATTGACGAGAAAAATATCTCTGAATTGGCCCGCATGGACATTTCGGAGCTTTCTAACTGGACCGTCGGCCTGGAAGAACGGCTGACCAACCGGCAAAATGTCATTGGCAAGGAGGTGTTAAAAGAAATCCGCAAACGTATTGGGTTCCTGCTGGACATTGGCCTGGATTACCTTACGTTGGATCGACCATTACGAACACTGTCGGGCGGAGAAGCACAGCGCATTCGGCTGGCAACCCAGATTGGCACACAACTCGTTGGTGTACTGTATATTATGGACGAGCCGAGCATCGGTTTGCATCAGCGTGACAACGTTAAATTGATCGACTCGCTGAAAAATCTGCGCGATCTGGGTAACACGGTGCTGGTGGTCGAACACGATAAAGACATGATGCTCGAATCGGATTATATTCTCGACATTGGACCGGGTGCCGGTCGACACGGCGGGAACGTAGTAGGTGCCGGCACACCCGAAGAGTTCATCAAAAACGGCAGCACCACGGCCGATTACCTGAGCGGTCGCCGGAACATCAATGTACCCGCCGAACGCCGAAAAGGGCATGGTACGTTTCTGGTAATCAAAGGAGCGACGGGTAATAATCTAAAAAATGCGACACTAAAACTGCCATTGGGCCGGATGATTTCCATCACCGGCGTATCGGGCAGCGGCAAATCTACCCTGATCCACGACACGCTGTTTCCCATTCTGAACAAGCATTTTTACAAGTCGAAGCGGGAAGCCATGCCATTTAAATCAGTGGATGGGTTGGAATTTTTGGATAAGGTAATCGAAGTAGACCAGTCACCAATCGGGCGGACGCCCCGGTCTAACCCGGCCACTTACACCGGCATGTTTTCGGAAATCCGGCAATTGTTTGCTGAGTTACCGGAGGCAAAGATTAGGGGATATAAACCAGGGCGATTCTCATTCAATGTGAAAGGCGGACGTTGCGAAGACTGCGAAGGTGCGGGCATGAAGAAGATCGAAATGGAGTTCCTGCCCGACGTACACGTAGCCTGTGAAACCTGCAAAGGCAAGCGTTTTAATCGCGAAACACTGGAAGTACGCTTCAAGGGCAAATCTATAGCCGACGTGCTTGATATGACAGTCGAGCAAGCGCTTGACTTCTTTGCCAGTCAGCCCCGTATTCTCCGCAAAGTACAAACGATGAATGATGTTGGTCTGGGCTACATAACGCTGGGCCAACATGCAACAACGCTATCGGGGGGAGAGGCTCAACGGGTGAAGTTAGCGGAGGAACTATCCAAGAAAGATACTGGTAAAACGATGTACATTCTGGACGAACCCACTACCGGATTACACTTTCAGGACATTGCCCATCTGCTGGATGTTTTGAACAAATTAGTTGATAAGGGCAATACCGTGTTAATCATTGAGCACAACCTGGACGTGATTAAAGTATCCGACCATGTAATCGATCTTGGCCCGGAAGGCGGCACTAAAGGCGGCTTGATTATCGCGGAAGGCCCGCCCGAAAAAGTGGCTAAAACCAAGGGAAGCTACACCGGGAAGTTTCTGGCAATGGAGTTGGCTTAGTATACAACGGGGGAAGCTGAGCAGCTTCCCCCGTTGCTTAATATCCTACTTTAGAATCGGCTCCAGGGCAGCCCGGTTTTCATCCAGCCAAGTGTGGATATCCGTTACAATCTCTTTGATTCCTTTTTCAGGCTTCCAACCGGTAAGCTTCGTCACTTTAGTATTATCAGTGATGTAGAGCCGAATATCGGCGGCCCGATTTTCGGCCACCGACCGAATTGGAATGGTTTTGCCCGTTACCTCCTGACAAACGGCTGTCAGTTCCTGCAACGAGGCACTACTTTCATTACCTCCACCCGCATTCAGGATTTCACCGTTTACTGCGTTGAGGTTATGCAGCTCCCAATCGATTAAACGGTACAGATCGGCGATATGCAGCATGTCGCGGGTTTGTTTCCCGGTACCGCCATAGCCAATATAAGCGAGTGGCTGCTCGAAATAGTGTTTGGCAATCCAGAGCACCATCACGCCCTGATCTACTTTTCCCATCTGCCACGGTCCAGTGATAACACCGCAGCGGTTAATGACCGTTTTCAGGCCGTAAAATTCATTGTATTCCTGAATAATTAATTCCGATGCCAGCTTCGTTGTGCCGTACAACGACCGTGCGCCATCCAACGGAAAGTCTTCAGCAATGCCTTTTGCGGAGACGCCGGAAACAGGCTGATCGTCGGTCAGGACAAAGCGCGTATCGGCTTCGGCGAAGTTCAGCGTTTCAATCGTTTTGATGGGATAGACCCGGCTGGTCGATAGAAAAATAAACGACGCTTTATGCTTCAGGGCGTAGTTCAGGCAGTTTACCGTACCAAACAAATTGGTGTTGATGAGGTAGTCCGGCGTACCATCCAGCCCCGCCAGCACCGACGGTTCGGCCGAGGCTTCGATTACGACATCGACAGCGGGTAAACCGTCAAAATCTTCTTTACTGCGAATATCGCCGTGGACGAATTCAACGCCAGCCTGCTTCAGCCGGGCGATGCTTAATTCGGAACCCCGCCGTTTGAGGTTATCCAGCGCCCAGATTTCGTACTGCGGATAATTGGTTTTAAGCGAAATGGCCAGCGATGAGCCAACGAAGCCGGCCCCTCCCGTGATGAGTAATTTCATAAGATAGTCGGTAAGTCGATAAGTCAATAAGTCTTCTAAAGCGAAGCGCTTACTGACTTATCGGCTGTTTTAACTGGTAATACGTTTGAGTTTAACATTCTCGACGGGTCGGATGACGAGCGGTACTTTCTCGATTTTCACCGAACTACTGTCCAGTCCGAACCAACGGTCTTCGGGTGTTGTGAAGCTCTTCACCCAGAAATAGACATTCATGATAATTCGCTCGCTGGCAGGCAGGTCATTCTCGAAGGATAAGAATTTTTCGAGCACCACGAACCGGAAATCGCCAATCACGTTCTGCCGGTTCAGCGACTCGTAGCGGCTTGTGATGTCCACCTCCCGATTCTTCACCATATCCTCGATTACCTTGCGGAAAAACAAGTTTATGCGCTGCTCAACCCGGAAGCCCAGCCGGAACGTCACTTTATAGCAATCGTCGGGAGCAATGGTATTTACTTTATACTCCATCGTGTAGGGGTCGTCGGTCGTATCGACGTGGACAAACCAATAGATGTCCGCCCGCTTTGGCCGCTTCTGAAAAATGGAGTAGATGATTTTCGACTCGATTTCCGATTGTCGGGCCGCGTTGCTCATAAATACGATGTGCGTCGCGTATTTGGGAATACTAATATCGCGGCTTAACTCTTTGATCGACTGAATAAACTGATCGATGCGGACGTATTCGGTCAGGCGAAGTTTAATCTGGAACGCCCGCAGCCAGATGTACATGACCCCGGCGATTGATGCTCCGATAAGGACGGAAACCCAGCCACCATGCGGAAACTTGACCAGGTTCGCTATTAGAAAAGCCCCTTCAAGCGTCAGATAAACCGTCAGGAACAGCAACACGCCCCAAGCGCTGTATTTCTTGATGTACAGGTAGTATGCCATCAGCATGGTCGTCATCAGCATGGTTAAGGTAATGGCTAACCCATAGGCCGCTTCCATATTACTCGACTCCTTGAAGTAGAGTACCACGCCAACACACCCTGCCCAGAGCAGCAAATTAATGCTGGGAATGAAAAGTTGTCCTTTCTGTACGGTTGGATAGCGCAACCGTACTTTAGGCCAGAAATTAAGCCGGATGGCTTCACTGATGAGCGTGAACGAACCCGAAATCAGGGCCTGCGACGCAATAACGGTGGCTGCCGTGGCAATGATGATACCAAAAATGAGAAACCATTCGGGCATCATTTCGTAGAGTGGAATCCGTTTGGCCAGTGTCTGACCTTCAATTCCCATCAACCAGGCTCCCTGACCGAAATAGTTTATAATCAGGCACGATTTAACGAAAACCCAGCTCACCCGGATGTTGCCGCGTCCGCAGTGGCCCATGTCCGAATAAAGGGCTTCGGCTCCGGTTGTACAGAGGAACACGGACCCCAGCAGCCAGAAACCACCCGGGTATTCAGACAACAGCCACCAGGCGTGGTACGGATTTAAAGCCGACACAACTGAGGGCATTGTCGAGATATGAATAACGCCCAATACAGCCAGCATCGTGAACCAAACCAGCATAACCGGTCCGAAAGCGGTACCTACTACACTGGTGCCGAGTGCCTGTATCAGAAACAACACGGTCAGGATACCGATAACGATGGGTACGGTTGGAATGTCGGGATAGAGAATTTCCAGTCCCTCAACAGCTGATGATACTGAAATAGGGGGCGTGATAATACCATCGGCCAGTAGGGCCGACCCGCCCAGAATAGCGGGCAGCGTCAGCCAGCGGGCGTGACGACGCACCAGGGCGTAAAGGGCGAAAATACCGCCTTCACCCCGGTTATCGGCCCGTAGGATCAGAATGACATATTTAACGCTGGTTTGAAGAGTGAGGGTCCAGAATATGCAGGATAATGCGCCCAGGACAACGTCATTCTGAATCGTGCGGTCAGGACCAATAATGGCCCTGAGTGTATACAGCGGTGACGTGCCAATGTCACCGTAAATAATCCCCATCGCAATCAGCAGACCAGCTGCTGAAACGGCATCGAGGTGTTTTTTATCATCCATAAAAGAAGCTACAAGTCCCGCACCTGGCGGTGGTAAAAGCCCGGCAAAGATAACAGGTCTTGCAGTAGATTGTTCAGCTAACCAAACGTACAATCTGTAATTTACGCGGGTGAAAAACGACCAGTTAACCGGTTTTAGTGCTGGTTATTGAGTAGTTTGGCCTCCCGGACGTATTTAAAAGCAGGACACGGGAGCAGTGCCTTTACAATCAGGCATTTACCGGTGTAGCCTGTTGCATACCTGTACCGTAACTGGCTACTGCTGCCTGATTATTCTGACCAAACCACGCACTCCAACGCCTTAACTCTGCTTATAACCTGATGATTTCAGCTTCTACTACGCCACGAACCAGCACGAAAACGCTCATGAGCGTTATTGGAGCCTCATCGCTGGGGACACTCATTGAATGGTACGACTTCTATATTTTCGGAAGTTTAGCCACAATTCTTTCGTCGCAGTTCTTCCCGAAGGATAATCCTACGGCGGCTCTGCTCTCGACCTTAGCCACCTTTGCCGCCGGATTTATCGTGCGTCCCTTCGGTGCCATCGTCTTCGGCCGTCTCGGTGATCTGGCCGGGCGTAAATACACCTTTTTACTGACGCTCGTGCTGATGGGCGGCTCTACGTTTCTAATCGGCTGTATCCCCAATTACGAGCAAATCGGTTTTCTGGCACCGTTGCTTGTTTTAGTACTACGGCTGGTGCAGGGGCTGGCCCTCGGCGGTGAATACGGCGGGGCTGCAACTTACGTAGCCGAATATGCGCCTGAAGGCAGACGTGGTTACTACACCAGTTTTATTCAGACGACGGCCACGCTGGGCCTGTTCGTTTCACTGGGTGTTATCCTGATTACCCGGCAAACCATTGGTGTGGAGGCTTTCGGCCAGTGGGGCTGGCGGATTCCCTTTATTTTATCGGCGCTGCTGGTCGGCATTTCGATTTACATCCGCCTGAAAATGGCGGAATCACCCCTGTTTGCCAAGCTGAAATCGGAAGGAAAAACATCAAAAAATCCATTGGCTGAAAGCTTCGGCAAGCGCGAAAACCTGAAGATGGTGCTGCTGGCGTTGTTTGGTGCTACTGCCGGGCAGGGCGTTATCTGGTACACGGGTCAGTTTTACGCCCTCTCATTCATTCAGAAAACGTGTAATATCGAGTTTGTCCAGTCGAACCTTATCGTAGCCGTTGCCCTGCTGATTGCCACGCCGTTTTTTGTGGTGTTTGGTGGTTTATCGGACCGCATTGGCCGAAAAGGTATCATGCTGGCGGGTATGGCTTTAGGTATCCTGACCTACCGACCCATTTACCAGAAAATGTACAGCCTAACCGACCTGAATGCCAAACAGGAACTCGCCGGACAAACTAAGGTTACGGTACAACGAAGTCTCATACCGAACAAGGCAGACTCACTCATTACGGTTACCACAGCCAAAACATTTACGGACGGCACAACCTACCGCGAAGTGGCTAAGCAAACGCGACCTGTTGACGCCAGTGCAACTACACCAAAACCGGAGGTAACTAAAGCGGTAACCATGCCAACCGGCAACCTGATGGTAATGATGGTGCTGGTGCTGCTTCAGGTGCTATACGTAACAATGGTATATGGCCCGGTGGCGGCTTTTCTGGTCGAGTTGTTCCCGACCCGGATTCGGTATACCTCTATGTCGTTGCCCTATCATATTGGTAATGGCGTATTTGGCGGTCTGGTGCCCTTCATTGCTACGGCCTTAGTGGCTACAGCTAATAAAGCTAACGATGCAGCTACAGCCGCCGGACAGGCTCCGGTAGTGGCACAGGCGTATCTGGAAGGGCTTTGGTATCCGATTATCGTAGCCAGTGTCTGTTTTATAATCGGGCTGTTATACCTGAACAACAAAATTACCGCGCGGGAGTAACGTTTGAGATTCGACCTTAATAATCCCTACCTGCTAATCAGTATGAAAGCACTCAAAAAATACATGGGCATCGTCTGGATTATTCTGGGCCTTGCTGTTGCCTACAACCGGACCATGGACAGCCTCGTCAAAATCAGCAGTGAAAATCTCGAAGACCGGGTGTTCGGCTGGGTAGTACTGCTGGTCTTAACGCCAATTATTGTTGGGGGACTGCTCACGTTTGGTCGTTATGCGCTGGCGGGCGAATACGATGAAGCCTGAGTCACTCACCGGCCAGTCAATGATAGCCCATTTCTGTGCCGACAGCTAAGAATGATGGAATGGATGGTGTTTAGCCGAGCAACTCGATTGGTTTCTGTTACAATTCTGGGGCATTATGCCGTAGTTTACAACCGTAATCAGTACCTGAATTTTTAACCCACATGGATTTACGTATTAAGTCATTTGAAGAATACCAGCAGGTTTACAAGCAAAGCGTCGACGACCCCGAGGGCTTCTGGGCCGAGATCGCCCAAAATTTTCAGTGGCGCAAACCCTGGACCAAAACGCTGCAATGGAATTTTGAGGAACCAACTATAAAGTGGTTTGTCGGTGGCAAACTGAACATCACCGAGAACTGCCTGGACCGGCACTTAGCTACCCGTGGTGACCAGCCAGCGCTGATCTGGGAACCCAACGACCCCAACGAAGCGGACGTTACCCTCACTTACCGAATGCTGCACGATCAGGTGTGCCGGATGGCTAACGTGCTCAAACGCAACAACGTCCAAAAAGGTGACCGCGTCTGTATTTATATGCCGATGGTGCCCGAGTTAGCCATTGCCGTACTGGCCTGTGCCCGTATCGGGGCTGTTCACTCGGTGATTTTTGGCGGTTTTTCAGCACAGAGCATCGCCGACCGGATCAACGACGCACAGTGTAAATTAGTCATCACCTCCGATGGATCGTACCGGGGCAATAAGGAAATTCCGCTCAAAAGCGTCGTGGACGATGCCTTAGTGCAGTGCCCAAGCGTCGAACGGGTCATTGTCTCCACCCGCACCCGGACGCCGGTGTCGATGATCAAAGGTCGCGATGTGTGGATGGAGCAGGAACTGAAACAGGTTACCGCCGACTGCCCCGCCGAAGAAATGGACGCCGAGGATATGCTCTTTATCCTATATACATCCGGCTCAACGGGTAAGCCCAAGGGGGTGGTGCATACTATTGGCGGCTATATGGTCTTCACGGCCTACACCTTCCAGAATGTATTTCAATACAAGGAAAATCAGGACGGACGCGTCCCGATTCATTTCTGTACAGCCGACATCGGCTGGATTACCGGTCACTCCTACATTGTGTACGGTCCGTTAGCCAGCGGAGCTACCACCCTTCTGTTCGAGGGCGTACCGACCTACCCTGATGCGGGCCGGATGTGGGATGTGGTCGACAAGCACAAGGTCAATATTCTGTACACTGCCCCAACGGCCATCCGGTCGCTGATGGGGTTTGGTCTGGACTACGTGAAAGACAAAGACCTGAGCAGTTTGCAGGTGCTTGGCTCGGTAGGCGAGCCGATTAATGAAGAGGCCTGGCACTGGTACGACGATAATATTGGCAAAAACCGCTGCCCGATTGTGGATACCTGGTGGCAGACCGAAACCGGCGGGATGCTTATTTCACCCATTGCCGGTATCACGCCCACTAAACCGGGTTATGCTACCCTGCCGCTACCGGGTGTTCAGCCCATTCTGGTCGACGAAAATGGGAAGGAAATCGAAGGAAACGGTGTAAGCGGCAACTTATGCATGAAGTTTCCGTGGCCGGGTATGCTCCGCACCACCTACGGCGACCACGAACGCTGCCGCCAAACGTATTTCGCGACCTATCCGGGCCTGTATTTTACGGGCGATGGTTGCCTGCGCGACGAAGATGGCTACTACCGAATTACAGGTCGGGTCGATGATGTCCTGAACGTGTCGGGGCACCGCATTGGCACGGCCGAGGTGGAGAACGCCATAAACATGCACACCGGTGTGGTTGAAAGTGCCGTCGTCGGTTATCCGCACGATATTAAGGGGCAGGGCATTTACGCCTATGTCATTGCGGAACAGATACCCAGCGATCAGGATGCAGACCTGACCAAACGCGGTATTCTGGCAACGGTTACCCGGATTATTGGGCCTATTGCCAAACCTGACAAGATTCAGTTTGTGACCGGATTACCCAAAACGCGCTCCGGCAAGATTATGCGCCGAATTTTGCGCAAAATTGCCGAAGGTGAGACGGGTAACCTTGGCGATACCTCCACACTGCTCGATCCGGGTGTTGTGGATGAAATCAAAGCAGGAGCAGTCTAGATGAACTCAACCAATGATCAGGAAACTCTGTTTAACCGGATTACTACTAACACTATCCTGTCAGATTCTTCAGGCACAAGTACCCAATACGTTGTCGGCTACTGAAAAGAAGGAGGGCTGGGCACTTTTGTTCAATGGGCGCGATGTAGCCGGTTGGCATACGTACGGAGGTAAAGGCGTTGGATCGGCCTGGCAGATTGATCAGGGTGCGCTGAAATTAGATGTACCAAACCGGGTGGGTAACAAGGCCGTCAACGGGGGTGATCTGGTCACAGATGCGGTCTTCTCCGGCGATTTTGAGTTTAAAGCCGACTGGAAAGTGGGGCGCTTGACCAACAATGGTATTTTCTTCTTCGTCCAGGAAGCCCCGCAGTATAAAAACATCTATGACACTGGTCTTGAACTCCAGGTACTGGACGACGCCATTTACGAAGGTGCCGACGAGAATACTCACCGCGCGGGCGATTTCTTCAGCGTGGCCAACGCCCGAGTGCGTGAGGTGAATCCAGTTGGTGAGTGGAATCAAGTACATTTTGTGCTTAAAAAGAACCGGCTGACGGTGTCGCTGAATGGCTATACCATTCAGGAACATGACCTCAGCAGCGCCGAGTGGAAAGGCCGTCTGGCAGCCAGCAAGCTCAAGAACGCTCCCATCAGCAAAGGGCAGTTTACGGGCCGTATTGGCTTGCAGGACTGGGGCAGCACCGTCTGGTTCCGCAACATCAAGATACGTAAGCTGTAAGCAATCCGCAGGTGATAACCAATTAATTATCGTTTACACAAAACGCCGGACCTCACAGCCCGGCGTTTTGTGTAAACGATAATTGCCTCGCCTACTTCATCGTCTCTACCGTATTTAACTCCGGTCCTCCGCCGTGGTTGGCCGAGCCGTTGGCGATGTAAATTTTGTCTTTGTACACCACGGCCTGCGTACCATGCCGACCCTGATTCATTCGGGAGCCACTGGTCCAGCGGTTGGTTTTCGGATCAAGGGCTTCAGCTTCGTTATGTGCCAGTAACTGAACGGTTTCGCCCCCGATAATCCAGATTTTACCGCCCTGTACTACGGCCGTACAACCCGCCCGCAACGTCGGCAGGTTCGATTCAGCGGGTAACGTTGTCCATTTACTGGTCGCAAAATCATACACATCGACTTCCGGCACCAGCAACTCCAGTACTTTCCCGATGCGGGCTGTTGACAGGCGTCCGCCCGCGACATAAAGCTTACCATTGGCAACAGCCGCGTGAATGTGATCGCGGGCATGGGGGGCGTCCGTCAGGCGTTTCCAGGTATCCGTTTTCGGGTCGTACTCGTCCAGCCACGCGACGTGACCGTCCCAATGGCCGTCAGTGATACCGCACACCATGTAAATCTTGTTATTATGCACCACTACCCCCGCCGAACCCCGGAGTCGCTCTGCCGGAATAACCGGCCCCTTGCGCCAGGCACCTGTCTTCGGGCTATAGATGTAGATATTGGGCAGGGCCGTCTCGTGGGGATAACTCCCTTTAAACGCACCCATTACATACAGTTCGCCCTGGTAGTTTATGGCCTGAAAGTGATTCATTTCTTCCGGGGGCGCAGGTAATGTTTTCCATACTAACGTTTTCAGGTTGAGTGCTTCCAGGGGACGTGTACCCCGGCCCCCCACGGCATACAGACTATCGCCAATGAGAGCCGCTGCGTTTTCGTGACGTGTGACACATGTATTCTGAGTGACGACGGGTTGCCACGATTGGGCATGACCTGTCAGGAAAGAGCCAAGAAAGGTGAGATAAAGGAATGGGAGTTTCATGAGTTGGGTTGTATGTCGGTAGTCCACTTATTTTTTGTACGTACACTGTGTGTTATCTGACTTTACATAGTACGATTTGTAATTCAGGGCTTTAGGATCGGTGCAGCCTTTCAGGTTTAGCACCTCCACCATGCGAAAATCAATGGGGTGGCTCTCAGCTTGTAAGGCTATGTAACCATCTTTCAGAGGTTTATTAGCGCGGTCGGCCCAGTAGGCTACGTTATCAATATGAGCCGTTTTCCAGTCGTAATCCTTACTCACAAACTCCTCACTGATTTCTGGCTTTGTGTAAGTCAACACGGTATCGGTACCGATGAGGTGATGAATCACAGAATCGCCGAGCACAATTGCCGAAGCAGTTACCCACTGGTCACCATCGTATGTTTTGGAGTCGGAGTCGATGCAGTGCGCCCGATTCAGTTTACCATCGGTGTATACCTGCGTACCGGGGGTGCAGAGATTACCCGTATGGCGGGGTTCATTTTTACCAAGCCCGCCCAGCAGTTGTATCTCCAGCGACACGGGAAAATCCTGTCCAATAGACAGGCTTTGAGCTGATTGCGAGTGAATCATTACGCCACTGTTGCGTACATTCCAGACGGCCCCACCCGGCGTCTGATTGCCCGTGAAGCGGTATTTGAATTGGACGATGTAATATGAAAAGGGCGTTTTGTAGTAGAGATGCCCGTATTTACCGTCGAAGTTCTGATACTGATCGTAAACGATCCGCAGCATGCCATCCTCAACGCGAAAGGTATTTTTGTAATTGTCGTTCAGCGGCTGGCCCGCAATTTTGATGTCCCAGCCACTGAGGTCTTTCCCATTAAAAAGGGGCAGCCACTCCTGTTGATCATGTTTGGATTGGGCAACTACTACGGGGCCTGCTCCCAGTAAAAAGAATAAACCAACCAGTAAACGCAGTACAGTTTTCATAGATCAGGTAAAGGTTTCGGGGTTAGCCGTGAGCTACGCCGTATCTTCAGGATACGGCGTAGCTCACGGCTAACCCCGAAAAGGACCTTCACAAGCCCGACCTACTCTATGGTTACGTCTTGCGCTTTTTCTTTTTAGCCGACGGGAACAGTACGTTATTCAGAATCAGGCGGTAACCGGGCGAGTGAGGGTGTAAATTCAAATCGGTGGGCGTTCGGGAGCCACCCCCGCGAGTACCTTCCGGATCATGTCCGCCATAAAACGTCCACTGCCCCCGACCCAGCTCACCGTAGATGTAGCGATCCGACGCTTTACTCTCGCCCATGACCAGCGCACTGGATTTTACGGTGCTCTTGCGGAAAGCCGTCGTTTGCCCGAAAAACTCCTTAATTACCGATTCGTGATTCTGCACGAGCATCGCCGGAATGACGTCCCACTTAGCCGAAAAGTTGAACAACTCAAAAAAGGTAGACGGCTGCTCATACCCACGGCCACCCGACGAATTGATGGTCGAAAATGTCGAAAAGCCGCCGTATCCATTGTCAGCCGCGAGCACGAAGTTCTCAAATGCGATAGTTTTGCTAAAGTCCAGTTTAGATTGAGCATCTGGGTCGACACCGTCGCCATCGTAGCTGCTACTGACAATATCAACACCCTCAGCGGCTAAGGCAACATCCAGCGTTTCAGCACCGGAACACATGGCAAACAGATAACCACCACCGGCGCAAAACGCCTTAATGCCTTTAGCCACGGCCAACTTCATCTGTGACACCTTTGCGTAGCCGTACTTTTTGGCAATGTCTTCCTGCGCTTTAATATCAGCCGCCGACTGCCGCTGGAGGTTCCGGCCATATTGCCCCGTAAAATCCTCATGGTGTAGGTGCAGCCAGTCATATTTCGGCAACTCACCTTTCAAAATTTCTTCGTCGTAAACTACCTCGTAGGGGATTTCGGCATAATTGAGCACCAGCAGGACGGCATCGGTATTTTCGAACTCCGACGGGCTAACCTTAATGGGCGAGTACACAATAATTTTGGCCGCTTTCTGGAGTTTCACAACGTCCATATTCAAGTCCGGGTTGCTGATTTGCTGCCGAAGCGACTCTGCCACACCATCGGTTAGGGTCTCAAACGAAACACCCCGCACGCGACACTCAGTCTCAGCCGCTTTTGTATACTCGACCATAAACGACCCGCCCCGGTAGTTGAGCAGCCATTCGACATCCTGCCCGTCTTTCAGAATTTTGTAGGCAATGCCGTAGGCTTTGAGGTGATTACTTTGGCGTTCATCCATCGGAATCAGGATGGAACTGGCCTGTACAGAGGTGGCACGGCTGGCGAGGGCCAAAATTACCAGCAGCACAGTAAGGTGACGTTTCATATTGCGCGTTACTTTTACTCTGACGTTAATTCCTATTTTCTCCTGATGCACTATGCTTAGCCCACCGCCCCACGTTTACGTTACCCACGACTGAAGTCATGGGCTGATACAATGGCTACCGACTGGCATTGGGCTGTCGGAATTATACTACGAACCGGATATTTATCAACACAATGGTTGTAAACTCTTTCAGAATTGCCCGTTACGGTTGTTTGGCACTACTTTACCTTATCCTGTCGTGTAGCCGTCGTCCGCTGCCGGTTTCCCCGCTGCCAGTCGAAACGGGTGTGTCGCAAACGCTGGCGATAGCCCGAAAGCAGGCCATCAGTCAATTGGCGTATGCACTGAATTTCGACATTCCAGCCCAGAAATCACAATCAATTCCAGCGTCGGAAACTATTTCGTTTTACTGGCACCAGAACGAGGCTCCGCTACAACTTGATTTCAAGGAAGAACCTACTCATTTACAGAATGTTTCAGCCAACGGCGTGTCCATTCCGATTGCTTTTCAGGATGAGCATATTCTCATTCCGCCGACCGCGTTGACGCCCGAAAAAAACACGATTTCACTAACGTTCATAGCCGGAAACCTCTCGCTGAACCGCAATGATGAGTATCTCTATACCCTGCTCGTCCCTGACCGCGCCCGCACGGTATTTCCCTGTTTCGACCAGCCCGATCTGAAAGCGTCGTTTCAGGTATCGCTGACGGTTCCGGCCGACTGGCACGCCATCACCAATGCCCCCATGCGCGATTCGAGCCTGACGGGCGAGCGAAAAACGATTCATTTTCTGCCCTCCGATACCATCAGTACCTATCTGTTCTCGTTCGTAGCGGGTAAGTTCACGCCCGTTTCACGCACTGTAAATGGGCGTCCCATGCAGTTTTTGCACCGGGAGACGGACACGACTAAACTCCGGCTCAGTCTGGACCCGATTTTTACCATTCACGGCGACGCACTGAAATTTCTGGAAGACTATACCCAGCTTCCGTACCCATTCCAGAAGTTCGATTTTGCCGCTATTCCCGATTTTCAATACGGCGGCATGGAGCATGTCGGCGCTATTCAATATCGCTCTTCAAGTCTATTTCTGGATGCCGGGGCCACCCGCGATCAAAAACTGGGACGAGCCAATCTGATTGCCCACGAAACGGCCCATATGTGGTTCGGCGATCTGGTGACGATGCGCTGGTTCAATGATGTGTGGCTGAAAGAAGTGTTCGCCAATTTCATGGCCGATAAAGTCACCGAAACGTCGATGCCCGGCGGGAATTATGACCTTCAGTTCGTAGTCGATCATTTTCCGCAGGCTTACGCCGTTGACCGTACCGAGGGTGCCAACCCAATTGGTCAGCCCCTCGGGAATTTACAGGAAGCAGGTACACTCTACGGGGGCATCATCTACCACAAAGCGCCAATTATGATGCGGCAGTTGGAGCGGCTTATAGGAAAAACAGCCCTCCGCGACGGCTTACGGGTTTATCTCAAAAAGTACGCGCTGGGAAACGCCACCTGGAACGACCTGATTACCATCCTGGACGACTATACGCCCGTTAACCTGCAAACCTGGAACCGCGTTTGGGTTAACGAAACCGGCCGCCCGGCGTTCTCGTATCAACTCGACACGAAAGCCGGTAAGATCAGCCGTTTCAGCGTGTCCCAACGGGGCGAAGATGGGTCAAACCGGCTATGGCCACAGGGCTTTGAGGTGGCGCTGGTGTATGCTGACCGCGTAGAAGAACTGACGGTCAACATGACACAATCACAGGTGGTTTTACCCAAAGCGGAAGGTAAGGCGGCTCCCCTATTCGTTGTTTTCAACGCATCGGGGCAAGGCTATGGCCTGTTTCCGGTCGATACGGCCATGCTCACTCACTTAGTTACGCTAAAAAATCCGGTAACGCGGGCCGCTGCCTACATCACGCTGTACGAAAATATGCTGGCCGGTAAGGTCGTTAGTCCGGCGCAGTTAGCAGCTGCGTACCGCCCATTGCTGGCAACTGAACCAGAAGAATTAAACCTGCGCCTGCTAACCAACCAGTTAGCCGATATTGTCTGGCAGTTCACTCAACCGGAGAAACGCCCGGCTCTGGCGACCGCCGTTGAGCAGGATGCCTGGCGGGCAATGGAAACAGAAACGGCTCCCGGCAAGAAAAAACTGCTTTTCCGGTTGTATCAGAACATAGCCAACAGTCCCGAAGCCCGGCAGCGGTTATATACCATCTGGGAGACACAGAAAGCCCCCGCTGGCGTAACGCTCACCGAAGATGATTACACCGCCCTGGCCCTGGCCTTAGCCGTACGCGACTATCCTGCCGACGCTATTTTACAGCGACAGCTAACCCGCATCAAGAACCCCGACCGGCAAAAACGGCTTCAGTTTATGATGCCCGCCCTATCCGGTACAGTTGCAGAGCGCGACGCGTTTTTCACGTCGCTCTCCAATGCCACCAACCGCGAACACGAAGCCTGGGTAACGGCCGCGCTGAGTTATCTGCACCATCCACTGCGCGCCGAAACATCGGCGCAGTACCTGCCGCAAAGCCTGGCCTTACTGGAGGAGATTCAGCGAACGGGCGACATTTTCTTTCCCGAATCCTGGTTACGATCCACACTGAATAGCTACCAGACGCCCGGAACCGGGCAGTTGGTTCGTCAGTTTCTGGCCGACCGGCCTACCTACAACCCTCGGTTAAAGGCCAAACTGCTGCAGGCGGCTGATGGGCCGTTCCGGGCGAGTCGGTTACTGTATCCGGCACCATAGTCAGCCCTCAGGCAACTACCCAAACGACTAAACTTCTCCCCGGCACAACCGTTACATCTTAGTAAAACGTGTTTCATTAATCAGTCTTTCTATGTCGTATACCCCAAACCCGGATCGTTATTCCTCCTCCCAGATGCCTTACCGGCGCAGTGGCCGGAGTGGCTTGCTGCTGCCAGCCATTTCGCTCGGCCTGTGGCAAAATTTCGGTGATGTTAATGTCCTTGAAAACTCGCGCAACATTCTGCGGCTGGCCTTCGACCGGGGCATCACCCATTTCGATTTGGCCAACAACTATGGACCCCCACCGGGGTCAGCCGAGGAGAATTTCGGCCGCATCCTGCACGAAGATTTCCACGGCTATCGCGACGAGCTTGTCATCTCGTCCAAAGCGGGCTACACCATGTGGGACGGCCCGTACGGCGATTTCGGCTCCCGTAAATACCTGATTTCCAGCCTGGATCAAAGCCTGAAGCGGATGCGGCTGGAGTACGTCGATATCTTCTACCACCACCGCCCCGACCCGGACACGCCCGTGGAAGAAAGCATGATGGCACTGGATCAGATTGTACGGCAGGGCAAGGCGTTGTACGTTGGCCTGTCGAATTATCGGGCCGAAGAAGCGGCCAAAGCCATTGCTATTCTGCGCGATCTGGGCACGCCCTGCCTGATTCACCAGCCTAAATACTCGATGCTGGAACGATGGGTAGAAGGCGGCCTGCTGGATTTGCTGGAGAAAGAAGGTATCGGCTGTATTCCGTTCTCTCCGCTGGCGCAGGGTTTGCTGACGGATAAATACCTGAAAGGCGTACCGGCCGACTCCAGAGCAGCCAAATCGAATAGCTCACTGCCCGAAGATCAGTTGACGGATGAGAAGCTGGGCATAATTCGGCAGTTGAACGACCTGGCACAGCAACGGGGTCAGACACTGGCCCAAATGGCGCTGTCGTGGTTGTTGAAAGACCCGCGCATCACGTCAGTCCTGATCGGTGCCAGCAAGCCCGAGCAACTCCAGGATTCGTTGAAAAGCTTGGATAACCTCCAGTTTAGTACCGATGAATTGGCTGCAATTGAAACCATTCTGAAATGAAAAACGCCGGGTTCAGGCCCGGCGCAAATCAATCTGTATTTTTTGGTTCGCCGGGCTTCAACCCGGCGTTTTTATTTTGCAGCCTCAACAGCGGCTGCGGCTTCTGCGGCTGCAATAGCGGCCCCATTTTGCTGGGCATACTGGTCACGCTGCGTTTCGAAGTGAGCAAAAATCTCGGTGATTGAGTCTACATTTTCGGCTATTTTTCCATGCATCTCACCCAGGTTTTTCTCCAGGTAACTGTCATTCAGCCCGTTCATGTTATCAACTTCAATATGACCAATCTTCGTAATCAGGGCCGTCTGGCTGTTTTGGAGATCTTCCAGTTCACGAACGATTTTATTCATTAATTCAAACTTCTGTAGCTTATCCATGGCACTTATGTTATTGAGTAGTATACTATGAACGAGATTGCGGTCTGATAGTTTATTTTTGACGTATCACGAAAGCCTGCTTTGACCCGTGAAATCAATTTGACTGCTACTGATAACGGTGCTATCATTGGCCTCGTAAACAAGCCGTTACTACCTGGTCCCGGTTCAGGAAGCCTAAACGTCCCATTTTATTCAATATGGAAGAGTCGAAAAAACTTACCACCGCGTCGGGGCAGTCGTTTGCCGAAAATGAGAACCCGATGAGCGTTGGCCCGCACGGGCCGCTGGTGCAGGATTATAATTTACACGAAAAAATGGCGCACGGCAACCGAGAGCGCGTTTCGGAGCGGGCCGTTCACGCCAACAGGTCGGGGGCTTATGGTACGTTTACGGTAACGCACGACATCTCGGCTTATACCCGCGCCAGGCTCTTTAACGAGGTCGGCAGGCAAACCAAACTATTTGCCCGTTTCTCGACCGTTGGTAGCGAAAAAGGCTCGGCCAATACGGAGCGTAATCCCCGTGAATTTGCCGTAACGTTCTACACAGAAGATGGAAACTGGGATCTGGTTGGCAGCAATACGCCGGTATCCTTCACGAAAGACTCGAAAAATTCCGGCGATTTTAGCCAGAAGCATGACCTGTATACTAACTACGGGTCGGCCACGGTGCAGTGGGATTACTGGAGCCTGAACCCGGAAAGTTTGCATCAGCTAACGATCCTGATGTCGGATCGGGGGGTGCCCTACGGCTGCCGCCACATGAACGGGTACGGATCGCATACCTTTTCGTTCATTAACGCCGATGGCGAGCGGTTCTGGGTGAAATTCCACTTTAAAACAGCACAGGGCATCAAAAACTTTTCCAATGCCGAAGCCGCTGAAATGAGCCCGAACGACCTGGATTTTTCGCAGCGTGACCTGCGCGAAGCCATCGGCAACGGCGAATTTCCCCGATGGAACCTGAAAGTGCAAGTAATGCCGGAGACTGACGCTAAAACATACGGGTACAACCCCTTCGATCTGACCAAAGTATGGCCGCACGCTGCTTATCCGCTGATTGATGTAGGCGTGATGGAACTGAACGAGAACCCCGACAAGCACTTCGTCCGCGTTGAGCAATCGGCCTTTTCTTCGGCTTACCTGGTAGATGGTATTGGCTACCCGCCCGATAATGTGGACGGTGCGGCCGACATCCTGGAGAATGATCATTACAGTCAGCCGGGCAACCTGTACCGCAACGTCATGACCGTCGGGCAGCGCCGACTTCTGATTGCCAACATCGTGGGTGCCATGAGCGGCATCAGTGGTCCAACCCGCGACCGGATCATCAATCTGCAGTTGTGCCACTGGTTCCGCGTTGACCTGACGCTGGGCATGGCTGTTGCGCAGGGCCTGGGCGTTGATATGGCGTCGCTGAGTTCAATGATGGGGCACCATAGACAAGCTTATTGACTCATTTAGACACAAAACGCCGGGCTGAACAGCCCGGCGTTTTGTGTCTAAATGAGTGGCATACTACGGCAGAGCCTCAATATGATTTTTAAGCCAGTCCTGCACGGAATCAAGCGTATGTTCGGCCGAAGCAACGGCGAGAATAAAGTTTGTCAATACCTCATCATCGACGACAAGATCATGATTATTCAATTGCAGAAATAATAAAGCAGCTTCGAGACCTGTGCAATTATTTCCATCCTGAAAGATGTGGTTGCAAATGATGTTAAATAGGTAAACGCCACGCCTGCCTTCTGATGAATTTCAGGATATAGGGGCTCACCAAACATCTCTGCCTGTACGGCCTCCAGTAGGTAGTCTAAATTCTCTTCGTGCAAAAAGTTTTAGGGCGGAACAAAATTGCCGCCCACATCTTCAATTGTCAATGAGTTAATTCGAGTAACATCGCCTTTCTGCAAATATTCCATCAGGCAAGTGCTTTGAATACGTTTTTGTAACGCTCAAAATCCCGCCGGATTATTGCATCTACTTTCGCCTGTCTGTCGGGTTCTATTGCTACGGATTCGTCAAGTATTTCCCGTAAAATCTCCTTAAAGAACGTTTTACCCTCCCGGATTACTTCCCGAAGGACTTGCTTAACCTCTTCTTTCTCCTGCGTCGTCATGGTCAGCGTGTTTTTACAAAAATAAACAGTCTCTGCCAGTTTTTGCCTCGAACTCCCGGCCAGGCTATCTTCCTCATTTCCCGTCTATTAACTTCCCGATCTGCTCTACCAGTTTGGCATAGTCCGTTGGTAGTTCGGCATTTTTACGCAGTGGTTTGCCATTACTGCCAAACAGGTAAGCGGGGGCATCGTATGGAGGCAATGGCGTAAGATCAGTAGCGTTCCACTGTGTATCGGTCAGGTACAGATTCTCCCCTTTGAGTTGTTGCCGAATTACCGACTCCAGCCAGACATCCGGGTTAACGCCGGAGTTAGCGATGTACAGTACCGTCAGGTCTCGACTGCTGAAGGTATCCCGCAGCCGCTGAGCCGCCTGTACCAGTTCCTGACTCTGCGGGTCACCCGGTGTCCAGCGCAGTACATAGACCACCCGGCCCGGATTCGTACGCAACACCCGGCTAATTAACTGCCCTGCGCCAGCCGTAGTATTGCGCAGGGCAAAAATACCAGTCGCCACCTCGACTGAGCCACGCAAAGAATCGCCCGTGGCCAGCCGACTGGCAGCGTCACGAATGGCCACGCTGTCTTTGGTCTGCCGACTGTATATATCATCCACGGATCGCAAAACGAACGGGTCGCCAATCATAGCCCGAACGTGAGTCCGGAGCAGCGGTAGCTCTGTAAGTGGCGATATAAACATACTGGCAGCCAATGCACTGCCTTCCAGATAATCGACCGACGTGCTATCAAATTCAGTGCGTGCCTTTTGCATCGCCACATCGAAGAGGAGCAACCGGCGGATTATGGGATTGCGTTCCATGAGGGTGTTCAGGAACCGCATGTCGGTGCCCGTAGCCCCTCCCTTGCGACTAATTGTCAGTAGCCGCTCCTGTTCAGCCGCCGACAGATTTCGCCCGTACCGACTTAATAAACCGACCAACTCCTTAACGGTAATATTCCGCTCCGGCGTTACACTTGTTCGGCCACTGGCGTAGTTACTAAAGCGGCTTACAGCTGTAGCACGCGATGTGGTCAGGAGCCGATCCCCGGCCGGACGAAGTGAATCGGTCAGGGCAGCGTCTAAAACCCGGCTGGTTTCGGCGGCATGGTCGTAAAGAAAAGATGCGGCATCGTATTGAGCAATTGATGTCAGCCAGCGGGTCAGTAATGGGTATACCGGGCGGGTGGCCGAGAAGTCACGAATTGTTTTGGTGAACGTATCCATCAGGTAGGCATACGCACTCCGATCAGTACGGGTCCCAATCCGCTGACTGATGGCTGCCGCATCGACCTTCGGTTTATTGCGGGCTTCGTAGTTTTTATACAGGGCAAACTGCTGATTCACCTGTGCATTTACTCCGCCAAACCGAAAGGGTACAGCCGACACAAACAGCGAGTCGGCGTCGATATCAATGGTTAACTCCCCTGCCGACGCCAGAAAAGCCGTGCTGATCCGGGCCGCATTAAAATACATTTCTTCCTGCGGATAAATCAGCGGCACCGCCACCCGAAACGAGCCGTCGGGCTGCAACTGCGCCGGGTGCGCCAGTTCCTGACCGGCCTGCAACACGTTGGTTGTCGTAATAACGACCGTTGGCGATTCCCGATAAAGGCGGGGCGTCAGATGACGAATACGACCCGAGACAGTTACCGAATCGGTCTGAGCCTGAAGGAATGAACTATGAGCGAGAAGCAGTAAAACAGCGAGAAGCCGTTGGCGAACAAGCCGCACTTGAGAATCAGTTGGCATAATAGAAAAGTAGACAAATCGACAGGCAAATAACACCGAAACCGGGCAAATTGCTTACCGATGTCAAATTTTCTGCTACGTCGTTTTAATACCGTGGTATTCTGTCATCTCCTGGTAGTCGCGCCGGAGCGGGTGGCCTACCCAATCGGCGGGCAGCAGAATCCGGCGGAGGTCGGGGTGATTGGCAAACTCCACCCCAACGAGGTCAAAGGCTTCGCGCTCATGCCAGTCGGCGGTGCGCCAGATATGGGCCACACTGGGCACTATCGGTTTGTCGCGCGGCAGGGTAACGCGCAGGCCGATATTGCGCTCGTAAGGAATGGAAGTGAGGTTATAAATGACCTCCATTGTATTGGCTTCCGGCCCGTTGTCGATGGCGGTTACGCAGGCCAACAGGTCGAAGTAGAGCCGCTCATCCGTGCGCAAAAACTGGCAGACCTCCACCAAGCGTTCGGCCGGTACGGTCAGATAAGGTTGGGTAATATTAGTCTGATAGCTGATGAAGGTATCGGCTTCGGGCTGATTCAGCAGATCGGCGAGGTTATCGAGCGGAAACATCAGTAGGGATTTTCGTCGGGGTTGCTGCGGGTGTCAAATACACGAAGGATAGCGATATCCGTTTCACATTCCTGATAATAAATCATATTGTACTGATCGACCCTTATTTTTCGCACGGCCGGCGTTTTCAATGTAAGCGTACCAATACCGGGCATTGTCTCTATCAGATCAAGTTTTCGATAAAATGTCAACGAACCGAATAGCGAGTTCGGGTGACCAGTTTTCATTGAGGAAATCCGAGATACGGTTAATATCTGCTTCGACGAGCATAGACACTATTACCTTTTTTTCGTCTGCCAACGCTGCTCAAATCTCCGTTTAAATTCATCAAGAGTAATATAGTTTCCTGCCTCTACCTGCTTGTTGGCTTCCATCAACCCAGCCAGTTGCTCCTCTGTTAAATCATCCAGAATATCCCGGCTCCCCAACACCCGGTTAGCCGTGTCGAGTAAGGTACGCAGGGCGGATTCGTCATCAGCCCCGTCGATGACTTCGTGCAGGCGTTGTTTATATTCCTCAACACTCATAAATCTGTCCGTTTTCTGTTACGAAATATACCTAAAATTCAGCTTCGGGCAAGGCTGGCAAAGCGGGCGTTATTGCCGTTGCTTTCTCCCCCAGCAACGGGTGTTCAGCGCGGATTTTTTCCTGCAATTTCAGGAATCCGTCGATCAGCGCTTCCGGACGGGGTGGGCAGCCGGGTACGTACACATCTACCGGAATAATACGATCTACCCCTTTCACTACATGGTAGCCATGCTGCCAGTATGGCCCGCCACAATTAGAACACGACCCCATCGAAATCACGTAGCGCGGTTCGGGCATCTGCTCATAAAGCCGTCGGATGCGGTCTGCCATTTTAAACGTCACCGTCCCCGACACAATCATAATGTCCGATTGCCGGGGCGAAGGGCGCGGAAAGATACCAAAGCGGTCCAGGTCGTAACTGGCCGCGAACGACTGCATCATTTCAATGGCGCAGCAGGCCAGTCCGAAACTCATGGGCCACAGCGACGACGCCCGCGACCAGTTCAATAATTCCTCCGAGCTAAGCATGATTACGCTCGCTTCGCCCGATTTATGGGTGGCATCCGATACACTCATAGCAAAAAACAGGTTATTGGCTGACGCGGTTAAACACGTCGTTCTGATAACGTATCGAGAAGGGTTCGAGTTGCCGACGGAAGTCATCCAGGCTATTTTCCCGGTCGCGGGGCAGAACAACACGGTGGGGAATAGTGCCCAGAACGGAACCCACACCCGCACCCATAGCGGCTCCAGTGCCCCCGGCCAGCAACAACGTAAGCCCCGACGCCACTAAACTACGGGTGGGGTCTCGCTGTAAGCCCTGCACCGTCAGGAACCCAAACACCAGGGCACCTACTGCCGCTCCCGCCCGAACGGCCAGCCGTTTATTGGTTCGCCGGAGAATGACCTTTCGGATCTCCTCCAACGGAACAACGTGGGTGCTGCGCGTTGACGTGAACTGACTGCCCGGCCCGCAGTACAGGGCAATGGGCGTTACATCTTCAAGCAGACCCTTGAACCGGTCACCGGCTTTTGTTATTACGGTAACGTGATAGGTCTCCAAGGCGAGTTTCTGGGCCGAAATGCCTGTCGATGCGCTAATCACCAGTACCAGTAAAGCCAGTAGTCGTTGGGTCATAGCGGCTTTCGCTGAATATACTTTTCGTTGATTCGCTGGTAGAGGTCGGTGGGCACGGTAGAGTTGCTGATTGGTAGTTTAGGCTCGGGGCGTACCCAGTCTAAATAGCCTTTCGCCCAGGCGTAGGCCAGACCGATGGCCAGCACACCCACAAACAAAACAGCTTCGGTCAGTGCGAACCAGCCCCATTGGCCGTTGGTCTGAGCCAGCAGATTCGCCCGCCCGAATACGGTAGCCCAGGGGAAGAGAAAGACCAGTTCGACATCGAAGAGCACGAAAATCAGCGCTACCACGTAAAACCGGATATTAAACTGAATACTGGCATTCCCCACCGGCTCCTCGCCCGACTCATAGGTGCTCAGCTTCTCCACATTTGGGTGGTTCGGCCGCAACAGGCGCGCAATGAACAAGATAAGCGCGATGAAGGCAAAAGCCGCCAGAATAAAGAGCAGTATGATCCCGAAATCGGTAAGCATAGGGGGTAAGTGGTCAGTCAGTCGTAAGTCGGTAAGTGATAAGTCAGTAAGTATTCATGGGCAAAGCACTTACTAACTTGGGCGCAGCCACTTACTGACTTACCACTTACTTCTCCTTTTTGTAGAAATTATAAACCAGCGACAACTGAAAAGTCCGATTATAAAAACTCGCCTGTGCATCGGGTGAAATATTGTTGAATCCGTAGATGTAACGGGCGTTCAGGCTCCAGTTTGCCAGCATATCCAGAAAATCGTAGTGGGCACCCACGGCTAAACCGAGATCATTTCGAACCGCCGGACCATTTGATGCCGGTGTGTTGAGCGCATAACTGAACTCCGGGCCAACCTGTAGCGTAATCCCTTCCGTCGGGATGTAGCCAAACATGACAGGTACACTCAAGTAGTTGTAGTTATTATGAATAGTTGTCCGCGCCCCGGTACCACTGGTTGGCTCGATCTGAAACGACCCGCCTTTCACGCTGTACAATAGTTCTGGCTGAAGCACGTACTTGCGATACCGCAACCGATAGATAACCCCGAGGTTAAATTCCGTGCTGTTTTTAGAGATATTGGGCGACGTACCCTGGATGGCCGTTTTGGTGGTTTGGGCACCAAATTTGGCCCCAAAATGCCCATTGAGTGTGGTAGGGGGATGATACCCCTGCGAGTGGGCCAGTGAGGCTATCAGGCAACAGATACTAAAACAAGTAAAGCGGAGTGTGCGCATAAATAAGACAAAAAATGGAAGGCTACTACCTTCCATAACGAAGTTCTACCCGCAAAATTGGTCAAAAATCGGCAATGTCCGGCGTAGTAGACCAACTCTCTATCAGGCTCCTGCTGCAATCACGCCGGATACCAAAGACTGGGTGCCAATAGAGCGAATAAACGACGCTGCGATACCTAAATAGCCTAGCGTTCACGTTTGATGGTACTGTGCTCAACCCGTTGCACCAGATGGTCTGGCTCCGCCGTGAATACTTGCTGCGTTACCAGCTTAGGCGAAGCCACTTAGTATTGCTTCGTCAGTTCAACCGGGGATCTACCGGATAGTTGGCGATGGCTTTAAACTCGCCCCCCATGCGCTTGAGGATGCCCCGCCAGAACTGATTGGCGGGCGTATCGAACAGAAAAGCCGCGTCCGTACGAGCTACAATCCATGATTTAGCGTCCAGTTCACTGTCCAGTTGCCCTTCACTCCAGCCCGAATACCCGACAAAAAATCGAATGTCGCCATCGGTAAGTGTTCCGAGGTTAACCGCCTGTTTAACCTGATCAAAGTCTCCACTCCAGTACAACCCGTCCATAACCTTTACCGAATCATCGATCAGATCGGGACGACGGTGGATAAAATGGAGTGTATTCTGTTGCACGGGTCCGCCCGTAAAAAGGGTCAGTTCAGCGTATGTATCTTCCAGTACATCGCTCAGGGTCAAGTTCGTCGCCTGGTTCAGCACCAGTCCAAACGTGCCTTCGGCTGAGTGTTCGCAAATCAGCACAACGCTACGCTCGAAGTTGGTATCGCCCAGAAAAGGCTCGGCAATCAACAGACTTCCATTGGTGACAGATGAGGCAGACATAATAGCACAGGTTGTATGAAGTATGTACGGAAATAGGCCCCTCAAGGTTTAGAATTTTCGATAGAAATAGTCGCACCGGTACATCAGGCAGCACTGACCTTACAGCTATAGCAACCTTTTAGAATCACCCTGGTCAGGATGGCGGTTGCGGAGAGGTTTCCATCGCCGGTGTGATGGCACGAATAGCCAGCAGGGCCCCTGCAATAACGAACAGGGCACCCATCAGATATGGTGCACCCGGAAAATAAACCGGTGTGGCGGGAGCGGTAAAATAAGCAAAGAGGCTGCTCATGATCAGCGGTCCAATAAAGGCGGTTGTGCTGGTTAAGCTGGTTAAGGCACCCTGTAGCTCACCCTGCTCATTAGCCGGCACCTGCCCCGAAATAATACCCTGTAATGACGGCCCCGTCAGCCCACCCAAGGCGTAGGGCACCATAAAGGCAAACATCATCCAGCTTTTTGTAGCAAACGCAAAACAGATTAAACCAAGTGCGTAAAATGTAAGGCCGACGTAAACAGACCGGCGAGGCCCAAGTTTGGGTACGATCAACCGGCTCAGACCACCCTGCACAATAGCGAACGACAGACCAATAGCCCCCAGGGACAGCCCAACGGTTTTTTCGGTCCATTTGAATTTCTCCATCGTGTAGAACGTCCATGTACCCTGAATAGCGAACTGCGCCAGATAAATCAGCACCAGCGATGCGACAAGCCCCATAATTACCGGATAACGCCGGAGCCGCAGCAGCGATCCAACCGGGTTGGCCCGTTTCCAGTTGAAGGGACGTCGGTTTTCGAGAGCCAGCGATTCGGGCAGGACAAAAAAGCCATACAGCCAGTTCACCATCGTCAGGCCGGCGGCCACAAAAAATGGGACACGCGGGCCGTACTGCCCTAATAATCCACCCATGGCTGGGCCAAGGATGAACCCTAATCCAAAGGCGGCCCCGATTAACCCAAAATTCTGCGCCCGTTTTTCGGGCTCGCTGATGTCGGCGATGTAAGCACTGGCGGTAGTAAAACTGGCCCCGGTAATACCCGCGATAATGCGTCCGATAAAGAGCCAGCCAATAGTTGGTGCGAAGCCCTGAAGTATGTAATCGCAGCCAAAGCCAAGCAACGAAAATAACAGCACCGGCCGACGCCCAAACTGATCGCTTAATCCGCCCAGCACCGGCGAAAATATGAACTGCATGATGGCATACGAAAACGTTAGCCAGCCCGCGTATTGAGACGCATGACTCAGCCCTTCCCCAGTGAGTGTTTCAATCAGCTTTGGAAAAACCGGGATGATAATTCCTAACCCCGTCACGTCGATCAGGAGGGTAATGAAGATGAATGGTAAAGCAGCCTGGGATTTGCTGGGCATAAGAAAATAGGGTTAAAATAAGTTGTGGTTTGTCATTTGTGGTTTAGCTGATGCATAAAACCACAAACGACAAACCACAAACCCAACGACCGTTACGCGTAGGTATTCAGCATCACTGGCATTACCAGCATCAGGATGTCTTCGTATTCTTCCTTATCAGCGGGGATAATCAGGCCAGCCCGGTTGGGGGCCGATAATTCGAGGGAGATCATCTTCGCATCCAAGTTATTCAGCATTTCGGCCATGAGTTTAGCGTTGAAACCAATTTCCATCGCATCACCATCATAATCGCACATCAGTTTCTCATTGGCTTCGTTGGAGTAATCCAGATCCTCGGCCGAAATCGTGAGTGCATTCGCCTTTAATGAGAGCCGAATCTGGTGCGTGGTCCGGTTGGCGTAGATCATGATCCGCTTCAGCGAATTCGACAGGTCTGTACGGCCAATGGTCATGATGTTCGGGTTGTTAACCGGAATGGCGTTTTCGTAATCCGGGAACCGCTCATCAATCAGGCGGCAGATCATCTGGGTGGTCGGACGGCCGCTGCCGCCAAAGGTAAACGACGCATTCGACTGGCTGAATTCTGCTTTAACGGGCACTCCTTCGGGCAGCGACGATTTCAACAACGTCAAGGCCTTGCGCGGAATAATCATCGTCGTCGTCGTTGGCGACTGAATGTCCATCCGGCGGTAGCGAATCAGGCGGTGCCCGTCGGTAGCGACGAACGTTGCGTTTTCGCTGGTCAGTTGCAGATAAACCCCCGTCATGGCCGGGCGCAGATCATCGGTGCTGGTGGCAAAAACGGTATTATTGATGGCACCCAGCAGGGCATCGGATGTCATCTCGACCGACAGATTTTTGGCTACAGCCGGAATCTTTGGGAAATCGATTGGATTTTCGCCCGAGAGCTTATACCGGCCGTTGTCGGTCAGGATTTCGGTACCGAAGGTTTCGGTGTCAATATTGAACGTAACGGGCTGTTCGGGCAGGCTCCGCAGGGTATCCAGCAGCAAACGGGCCGGAATGGCAATGGCACCATTCTCGGTGGCGTCCACCGGAATTTCGGTCATCATGGTCGTCTGCAAATCGGAGGCCGTTACGATCAGGTTACCGGCGTCGATTTTAAACAGAAAGTTTTCCAGGATCGGCACGATGGGGTTTGTGGCCACCACGCCGTTGATGTTTTGTAAATTCTTAAGCAGAACGGCTGAGGAGACGATAAACTTCATGAGCAGTATGTTTTCGGGTAAGTCAAAGTAAGCAAAAGTAAGCAAATTTTAGGTCATTTTCTCTTCCTTACCTCACCCCCGGCCCCTCTCCTTGAAAAAAGGAGAGGGGAGTAGTCTTAGTCATTTTTGCTACGAAAGTAGCGAAGTCGTCACCCCCTCTCCTTAGTAAAGGAGAGGGGGTAGGGGGTGAGGTTTTACCGCCCGTATTTCCTCCGCCGAATCACCTGCCACACCGCGCCAACGGCGCCAACCAGCACCAGTGGCCCGAGCAGGTTTAGTAACTGCCAGCCCGTCTGCTCATTGTTGACACGGATTTTATCCAGCGGTCGTAGTGTGACCGTGCGGGTGCGGGCCGTGATCACCCCTTCGGGGTCGATGAGGTAATCAAGGGCGTTCAGGGCAAACTCCTTGTTGGCAAACTGCGTGCGCGTATACCGGTCGTAGCCCAGCGGATAGGGCACCTGCCGACGGTAGTCGACATCGTTCACAATCAGATCCCCATCCGAGCAAACCAACACCCGCGAGGGTTGCCCAACCGACTTGAAACCAGCGGCCCTTGGGTCCCCCGGCAGCACCCGATTGGCATAAACCGACTGGAATGAACCCTCCAGCAAACAACTCACCAAGCGAACGCCACCATCATACGTAGCCGGATCGGGTTGTAGCCGGGCCTCGTTATAACCGACCAGCGTGGGCGTTTTCAGGATTTTGGTATACGGCGATGTTAACAGCAGGGGCGTTTTCCGAATGCCGTCGGCCCGAACGGTGTCGAGCGTACTGACGAACCGGGCGTACAACGCATCCAGATTGCGGGTAATTGGGCTACCAGCCGACCCGAAGTTGTTCAGCAGCGGATAGAACCGCCACGGCACGAGTTGAATGTTTGGCTTATCACCCAGGTTCCCGACATTGAGCGGGATCGGAGCGCAACTCAAATCCTTCACCAGATCACGATTAATGCGAACGCCCCAGCGAAAAAACAGGTCATCCAGATTCAGGTTAAGCGGCTGCGCATAATTTCCTTCGGCGTTGACAGAGTCTACGCGCTGTCCATCCACGAAGAAAAGGGCACGACCTCCATTGACGACAAACTGATCAATTTTGAATACGTCATCATCCGAAAACGGCTGATCGGGTTTGGGCACCAGCAACGCGTCGACGCCTACGATAGGGCCCGGCTTGGCCAAATCGACATAGAACAGATCATAATTTTCCTGAACCGAAGCCAGCAAATCCGAAAATCGCGAGGGCGGTACCCGCGTGTTCCCCGCCAGCAGGCCGACCTTGCGCCGACTACCGGGTGGCTGAGTGAGTTTCCGAATGGCCGATGCCAGCTGAAACTCAACGCCCTCGTACGACTGGTTAAGCTGTTCCTCGGGCGACGCGGCTTTATTACCTTTCAGCAATAACACAGCTGCATCTTTGCCCTTATAGGAAACCACAGCACCGGGGAAGATCAGTTTCTCCGTGCGCTTACCCCCTTCAGTAGCATACAGATTCGTGGGCAGAATACCCTGTTGAGTGAGCCGCTCATACAGGGCGGTTTTTTCTTTCTCGTTCGTAATCGATGTCGGGTCGATGAACCGGTACGTCACGGACTGCCCCGCTTCGACCTGAAAGCCATCCAGGGTTTCGCGCACGGCGTTCTCCAAGCGCTGGAAACCCGGCGGTAAATCGCCGGTCAGGTACACGTTCACGTGAACAGCATCGTCTAATCCTGCCAGCAGATGTTCAGTAGCCGGAGAAAGCGTGTATCGCTTTTCAGCCGTCAGATCGAGCCGAACGAACAAAAAAGCAGATAGTACATTCAGCCCGATTAGCGCGGCAACAACGAGGAGAATACGAACGGATTTGGCTTGCATACGGGAAGACAACGCCAGGCAAGGCGATTTTTTGGCTAATTTGAGAAAAATTTCTGACCTCGATTTTCGGAGTTATGACGACACCCCCAGTTACCACTACCCTCGACGGCGTTCTGCATGGACTGATGAGCCGCTATCAGGAACGCGTACCCGACGTGCAGGGTATTTTTGACGCTATGCTTGATGAAGGCATCATTCAATCCCCCGACGAGATTGAGAATGACCACATTGCTTTCCGTACGATGGGTGTGCCTAACCTCGGCCTGCACTCGTTCGAGAAGCTGTTCCTGCAGTACGGGTATGAGAAACGGGATGAATACAACTTCACCGAAAAGAAACTGACGGCTTACTGGTACAGTCCTCCGCAGGGAAAGAATTACCCCCGCATTTTCGCCAGTGAGTTACGCGTCAATGAGTTATCCACACGGGCACAGGGAATTATCCACAAATACACAGGAGTGATCACGAGTGATCCGGTCGATGCCCTTAATCTGGACGATGCCAACACCGTTGATCAGTTTTTACATCAACCGCTCTGGCAAACACCTACGCTGGACGATTACCTGACGCTGCTTCAGGAAAGCGAATACGCAGCCTGGGTAATTTACAACCGTTATTACCTCAATCACTTTACCATCAGCGTACATAACCTCAAAGCCGGGTATAATACCATCGACGAGTTTGTGACCTTTCTGGAAGGGCGCGGATTCCGGTTGAATTCGGCGGGGGGCGTCATTAAAGTAAGCCCTGATGGTGGGCTGCGACAAGCATCAACGGTAGCTCAGATGGTTGATGCGGAGTTTGCTGCCGGAAAAATACACCGCATTGCAGGCTCCTACGTGGAATTTGCCGAACGGCGGGTATTACCCCAGTTTGCTGACCTACCGGGTAACCAGATCGGGCGTCAGCACCGGCGTGAAGGATTCGAAACCGGCAATGCTGATAAGATCTTCGAGAGCACGTTCGTCGCACAGACGGGGAAATAATTAAGTGAATGAACGAGTTGGTGATTGAGTGAAGTACAGTCCTTTTATTCACTCAATCACTAACTCGTTTATTCACTCAATTATAATAGCCACCGGAACAAGAGGTAGAACGTGAACGATAACAGGACAGATACGGGTAGGGTGAGCACCCATGCCAGCGCGATGTTGCGGATGGTACCCGCCTGTAAGTTCTTGATGCCTTTGTTAGCAACCATCGAGCCGGCGATTCCCGACGAGAGTACGTGCGTCGTGCTCACGGGCAAGTGATAGGCCGTAGCCAGACCAATCATACTGGCGGCTACAAATTCCGCCGACGCTCCCTGCGCATACGTCAGGTGCTGCTTCCCAATCTTCTCGCCTACGGTTACGACAATTCGCTTCCAGCCGATCATCGTGCCAAGACCAAGCGACACGGCAATCATCAGAATAACCCACAACGGCGCGTAATCGGTGTAGCGGGCCAGTCCGGTTTTTTCGCTGCTGGTATTTCTTTCCAGTTCAGCACGATCTTGTAAACTTAGATTGGCTTCGTCGCCGGTACTTATTTTTTTCAGATTGCTGTTTATCAGCAGCAGATCGCGCCGAACATCCAGGCGTTTGGCTGCGGGGAGTTTACCATTTTCCATTGGACCGGCTAAGGTAACGGTCAGATCGGCGAGTTCTTTACGGGTTTCCCGCATCCGGGCCCGATTGGGATCAGACAGTTTTGTCGTGTCGATGCGGCTGATGACCTGCTCAATCTTGGTAACGTTGCCGCGCATGAGCTGTGGGTCAATCGAGTTATTAAGCGCGAAAAAGGCCGGGGTAACGCCAATCAGAATGAGCATAATCAGGCCCACGCCTTTCTGTCCGTCGTTACTGCCATGAAACCCACTAACCAGCGTACAGGTCAGGATGAGGATACCCCGAATCAGGGGCGGTGGTGGGTTTTTGCTTTTGGGCTCCTTGAAGAGTTGATCTTTGAAATCAGCCGAAACCAGCCGACGCAATAAAAACATCAGAACAATGGCCAGACTAAACCCGATCAGCGGAGAGAGCAACAGCGCTTCAAACGATTCCTCTACTTTTGCCCAGTTCACGGTCGATGCGCCCTTTGAAGCCGACATAGTCGAGAAAGCCAGGCCAACGCCCAGAATAGACCCGAACAGCGTGTGCGAACTCGAACTCGGTATGCCAAAATACCAGGTGCCGAGGTTCCAGATAATGGCACTAAGCAACAACGCCAGCACCATCGCCATGCTGTGGTAAACGTTCTGATCAACGAGCAATTCGACTGGCAGCAGGTTTACAATTCCCATTGCTACCCCGATTCCGCCGAGCGTTACACCCGCGAAATTGCAGATGCCCGACCAGATAACGGCCTGTGAAGGTTTTAGTGAATGGGTGTAGATAACAGTGGCTACGGCATTGGCTGTATCGTGAAAACCATTGACGAATTCAAATGCGCAGGCAGCTAAAAGACTAAGAGAGAGGAGGATAAAAACATCCGTTTCTAAACCGAACATACGTGCAGTGCCGTGGAGAGTAAGCGAACCGGCCATGTGCCGGTCGATAAGTACCGGCAAAAATACGGCAATCTACCGGGCTGGAGGTTAAGAAATTGTTAAGTGCCTTTTTTGGCCTGCTACCGCCGAATCAATTATTTCTTGCCGGCTAACTGCCCGCAGGCCGCATCGATGTCTTTGCCCCGGCTCCGGCGTACGTTCACAATTACGCCTTTACTTTCTAAGTAACCGGCAAATTTATCGAGGGTTTGCGGATCAGTGTTGGTATAACTGGCCTCCGCAATGGGGTTGTATTCGATGATGTTTACTTTGGCCGGTACACGTTTCGTAAACTCCCACAGTTCTTTGGCGTCCTGTAACGAGTCGTTGAAGTTGTAAAAGACAATGTATTCGAGCGTAACGCGGTTGCCGGTTTTCCGGTAAAAGTATTGCAGGGCTTCCGCCAGCGCCGTCAGCGTATTGCTTTCGTTGATGGGCATAATCTGGTTACGCTTGGTGTCGTTAGCCGCGTGCAGCGACAGCGCCAGATTGAATTTCACCTCATCATCGCCCAACTGACGGATCATTTTAGCAATGCCCGCCGTGGAGACCGTAATGCGTTTCGGCGACATACCAAGTCCATCGGGCGAGGTGATGCGGTCAACCGATTCAAGCATATTTTTATAATTCAGCAGGGGCTCACCCATGCCCATGTACACGATATTGGTCAGGGGTGCATCGTAAGCCTGACGGGCCTGACGGTCGATCTCCACCACCTGATCGTAAATTTCGGCCGCGTCGAGGTTGCGTTTCCGGTCCATGTAGCCCGTAGCGCAGAATTTACAACTCAGTGAGCAACCCACCTGCGACGATACACAGGCTGTCATCCGGTCCTGCTCATCGTGGCGCAGGGCCGGAATGAGCACGCCCTCCACGAGATTCCCATCGTAGAGTTTAAACGACGATTTAATGGTACCGTCTGCACTGCGCTGTTCGGTATCGACACCCAGCGACCGGATTTCAAAATGAGCATCCAGCAACTGACGGGTAGCCAGTGAGAGGTTGCTCATCTCGGCAAATGACCGCGCGGATTTCTTCCAGAGCCATTCATGGATCTGCTTGGCCCGAAATCCCTGTTCACCCTGTTGTCCCAGCCAATCTTTCAGTTGGGCAACGGTCAGCTTTCGGATATCCTGTTTTACTATCATCTTCGATTAAGGAATTGAGTGACTGAAGAATTGACTGATTGAGTGGGCTTTCCTAACTTATTCAATCAGTCAATCCCTCAGTCATTCAATCTTTTTCTGGCGGCCTGCATACCCGAGGGTACCCAGACAGCGGCTTTGTCCATTATTTTGGGGGCCACCGGCGTGATGTACGGATACAGCAATGCGCCCTGTGTATGTTTAAGTGGCATACGTACCCCCATAAAACTGAACAACCAGAGGATCACACTAATTCCAAAAACCCATGTAAAAACCCCAACACTCGCCCCGGCCAGGCTGTCGAAGGTTCCGAGAATGGTGTACCGTAAATTTTTCCGCAGTGAATACCCGAACTGGTTGATCATGAACACCGTGGGGAAGAAGATCACCGAAAAGCCCAGCCAGGGCAATATTTTCCGGGCCAGTTCGCGACTGATGTACGGGGACAGCAGATCAATTCCGAAGCTGAGGAATTTGAAGCCGATGATCATAGCCACGACCAGCGCAATCACCGCGACAATCTCAATCAGGAGACCTTTGCGGTAGCCGTTGTAAGCCCCCCAGATAAGGGGGATAATCATGAGCAGATCGAGGGTGTTCAAGAGATTGAGTGAGTGAAAAAGCGCTTGAGTGAAAGAGTGACTGTTCAGCTTTCACTCCTTCACTCAAGCGCTCATTGTAGAAGCTGTTTCACCAGCGTAGAGACGGTTTTTCCTTCGGCGAGGCCGGCCAGTTCTTTGGTGGCGACGCCCATTACCTTACCCATATCCGATGGGGCCGAAGCACCAACGCGGGCGATGATCTCCTGCAATCTGGTGCGGATTTCATCTTCGGAGAGTTGCTTGGGCAGGTAATTTTCAATGATAGCGATTTCTACTTCTTCGGTTTTCAGCAGGTCGTCGCGGCCCTGCGTCCGGTAAATATCCGCCGAATCCTTGCGTTGCTTCACAGCCTTGGTCAGAATGCGCATTTCATCTTCGGGCTTAAGGTCAGTCCCGGCACCTTCTTTGGTGGCTTCGAGCAGAATCATGGATTTAATAGCCCGGAGTGCGCGGAGTTTGTCCTGGTCTTTAGCCAGCATCGCCTGCTTGATGTCAGCGTCGATTTGTTGTCGGAGTGCCATATACGGTAGTCTTTACGTCGTAGGTGAGTGGGCCGGTAAGAATTCGTATCTTCACGGCCCAAAACCTAATTTCTCTACGCAAAGTTACGAAGAAATCCCACCCTTCGTTTTGGGTACAGCGGAGAAGCCGCTGACAGCATCGCTCAACGGTGCTGCTATCCTCTCATTATTCACTTGTCAGTCTGTCTATGACCCGTTTAAGTGTAAATATCAATAAAGTCGCCACGCTCCGTAATGCACGGGGCGGCAATAATCCGAATCTGGTACGTGTAGCGCTCGACTGCGAACGGTTCGGCGCACAGGGCATCACCGTTCATCCCCGCCCCGACGAGCGTCATATCCGCTATCAGGATGTACTTGATCTAAAAGAAGTTGTCACGACTGAATTCAACATCGAAGGTAACCCCGACGAGCGGTTTATTGCGTTGGTAAAACAGGTAAAACCCGCCCAGGTGACACTGGTACCCGATGCGGTTGATGCCATTACCTCAAATGCAGGTTGGGATACGATCCGCCACGCCGATCACCTCCGCCGGTTAGTCGACACCTTCCACGCAGAGGGCATCCGCGTATCCATTTTTGTGGATGCCGATGAGCGTATGGTCGAAGGAGCGAAAGCGACTGGCACCGACCGTATCGAACTCTATACGGAACCTTACGCTGCTCATTTCTTTGAACACCAGATCGAAGCCATTGCTCCGTTCGTGAAAGCCGGGCGGCTGGCGGGTGAGATGGGTTTAGGCCTGAACGCGGGCCACGACCTGAGCCTTGATAACCTGCGCTACTTTACCGAGAATGTCCCCGATCTGCTGGAGGTTTCTATCGGCCACGCGCTCATCTGCGACGCGCTCTACTACGGGCTGGAAAATACCATTCAGATGTACCTCCGCGAATTACAATAACCAGTCCCCCGGATGCCCCTCGACGTTAACGACTTCCTCCAAAAGGCCCAAACCCTGCCAATCATCGATGTACGGTCGCCGGGGGAGTTTGCCCATGCCCACATTCCCGGCGCGGTTAACATTCCCCTCTTCGATAACGACGAGCGGGCCGTGATTGGGACCAAATACAAACAGGCGGGTAAAGACGCGGCTGTATTGCTGGGATTGGATATGGTAGGGCCAAAAATGGCGGGCTTCGTAAAGCAGTCGCGTAAACTGAACCCAACCAATAAAGAGGTATTAGTGCATTGCTGGCGGGGTGGTATGCGCAGCGGGAGCTTCGCCTGGTTATTAAACACGGCGGGTATAAAGGCGACAACGCTCACTGGCGGCTACAAAGCGTACCGTAACGCCGTACTGGATGGATTGGCCCAACCACGGCCCCTGTTGATTCTGGGTGGTAAAACGGGCAGTGGTAAAACGGACATTTTGAAAGAACTGGCCCAGCAGGGCGAACAGATTATCGACCTGGAAGGGCTGGCGCACCACAAAGGCTCGTCGTACGGTGCCATCGGGCAGCCACCTCAACCCAGCACCGAACAGTTCGAGAACCTGATTTATGCCAAATGGCAGCATCTCAACCCCGACAAACGTATCTGGCTCGAAGATGAAAGCCGGAATGTAGGGTCGTGTTTTATTCCGATGCCACTCTGGCAGCAGATGCGGGCGGCTCCGGTGGCCTTCGTTGATGTACCGAAAGAGGTCAGGATTGAGCGGTTAGTGCGGGAGTACACAGGCATTGACCATCAATTGCTGATTGAGGCTACTAAACGCATTGAACGGCGGCTGGGCGGGCAAGTAACTAAACAGGCACTGGATGCACTGACCCGCAATGACTACGCTACCGTCGCTGACCTCACCCTTGATTATTACGACAAAGCCTACCTCCACGGCCTATCTCAGCGCGACACAGCGCAAGTATCTCCCCTGCCGGTTGCGAGCGATGACCCGGCCCGAAACGCCCGTCAACTGATCGACTGGGCCAATGCTCAGGATGGAGTTGTAAACGGTGTTTTGCGGTAAATGTCCTGCATGGGCAATCGAAGTTCACCGACCGTAACGATATCGGTCAGCGAGTGGTAATCTACGTTAAGCCACTGATTCGGCTCCGTTAAGCGGCTATAGACCTCGACGCTGGGCCGCTGCTGATCCACAAATACAATATGCCGGAGTGATGGAATAGTCTTGTAACAGTCTAACTTCTCATTACGGTCATACTTTCGGGTACTGGCCGACAGCACTTCGACCACGATCTCGGGATTAAGGATAATGGCCTTCGACAACCGACCGCTGGGCAGTACCTTAAAATCCGACGGACCTTTTATTACCGACAAATCGGCGTTCAAACTACCCGTGCTAACTTCAGAAAAGATTTTCACGTTGCTGCCCATCACCCGGTAGTCAATCAGATCGTAATAATGATTGTAAAATAACCCGCCCAGGGTCATAATTAATGTTTCGTGAATGTCGGTGGCCTGACCCATGAGGGAAATGATGTCTCCGTTTAGATACTCAATGGTGTAATCAACCTCCTCGACCAATTCCCAGTACTCATCCAGCGTAGCCGGAACGCGGAGTTCGTCCGGCCCCTGCTCCCGCTCAGCAAACGTAACTGGCATTTTGTGCGCAACAATTTCCATGACGCTTCCCGGTTAGTGATGTCTAAAAATAATGATTTTCGCCCGATATCAACAGGCCCATTCTGCCTAAGATAGTGGTCAGATCGCTCGTCAACTGCGTGAATGAGCCAACCAACTGGCCCTTCAAGCAGTTTAGTACCGTAAAATTTATCATGCTTTTTATGAAAACGTACCGCTTATCGCCCACTGAATTTGCTGACGATCTGAGTGGCACGGGCTCGGCTAAATCGGCAGGACGCTGGAACAAGACCGGTACACCCTGCCTCTATACGAGTGACAGCCGCGCCCTGGCCCTGTGCGAATGTGTGCTGGGCACGTCGGGTGATGACAAACCCGATGAGTTAGCCATTGTGACCTACGACATTCCCGATGAGTTAACCATTGTTGAGTTACTGGAGGCTGATTTACCCGGTCACTGGCCACAGAACCCGCCCCCACTGGAATGCCAGGAAATGGGTAATCAATATCTGGAAAAGGCTGATTATGTAGCTATTCGGGTACCATCGAGCATCGTACCGAACGAATACAATTATGTACTAAATCCAAACGCCCGAGACTTCGGCCGCATTCGCATTGTAGAAATCGCGGCTATGGATATGAATCAGGTGCAGGTGAGCGACTAATCCGGCTACTTCTTCTTGACGTTGATTCGCCGGATAATCTCCCGTTTGTGAAACCCAAGCCGCCAAACCGCCAGCGGTTGCGGCTGATCGCCAAAGCAGGTTTTGCAGATCGGGTTCTCGACCGGAACAGGCGCGTTGTAGACGTACAGGGTATCGCCAATCCGCTGAATATTGGAAATCTGCTCCAGCTTGTTTTCGGCGTTGTACAAATAAGCATCCAGCACTTCACGCTCTTTCGGGGTAAACTTCGGATTCTTTACATCAGCAGCTCCCAGCAGTTGAATATCGATAGCGTATTTTTTGGCCAGCGCCCGGGTCTTGGGTAACCCTTCGAGCCGACACAAGGCTTTAGGCTCCGCTCCTGCTTTCAGTTTTTTATTCCATTCCGTTTGGGCTACCCTGGCAATTTGTTCTCCCCATTCGTTCACCGCATCGGTTAGCTGCGGAGTGGTAATGCGTTTGATTTTGCTGTCAGCCATCTCCTGCTTCAGCGCGTCGGTGTACTGCACCCGTTCGGGGTTACAGGCCAGGACAATGAGTGAAAGAGCCAATGAGCAACTGAGCGAATATGGTTTCATGAGGGATAGCAACGAATAAGTTGGCACAGACTGACCGGGTAACGTTTCGTTCGCCGGGCTGGTTGCAAAGGTAACGCAACCCGGAAAGCCACGAAACCACCGGACGGTTGAAAATTCGTAACTTTGGGGTTCAGTTCAGTCATCCTATTCATTGCCGTTGTGCCTGCACGCGGAACGGCAGCGAATCATACATACGATAACCATGCTTGACCAGTTAGAAGCCATCAGTGAACGCTTCAATGAAGTATCTCAGCGGATTGTTCAGCCCGAAGTTGTTTCGGACCAGAAACAATTCATGAAACTGAGCAAAGAATATAAAGATCTGGAGAAAATCGTCCAGCAGTATCAGGCGTATCAGCAGCTGTTGCAGGAAATAGAGAACGCGAAAGCGATCATCTCGACCGAAAAAGACGAAGACTTCCGCGAAATGGCTAAAGCCGAACTCGACGAATTAGTACCCCGCCGGGATGAGCAGGAAGAGCTCCTGAAAGAGATGCTCATGCCTAAAGATCCTAACGACAGCAAGAACATTATTCTGGAAGTTCGGGGCGGCACCGGGGGCGATGAAGCCGCTATTTTCGCGGGCGACATCTTCCGAATGTACCAGCGTTTTTGCGAGAAAATGGGCTGGCGCCTGACGCTTGTCGACTTTACGGAAGGCTCGTCAGGCGGTTATAAAGAGATTGTGGCCGAAATCGAGGGCGAAGATGTCTATGGTAAAATGAAGTTCGAGTCGGGTGTACACCGGGTACAGCGCGTACCGGCTACCGAAACGCAGGGCCGCATCCACACGTCGGCAGCCAGTGTCGCGGTGTTGCCGGAGGCTGAAGAGGTAGACATCGAACTCAACATGAACGACATTCGCAAAGACACGTTCTGTTCGTCGGGGGCGGGTGGACAGTCCGTTAACACGACCTACTCTGCCGTGCGGTTGACCTACCTGCCTACGGGCATGATTGTACAGTGTCAGGATGAGCGGTCGCAGTTAAAGAACTACGAAAAAGCCCTGACCGTTATGCGCTCGCGGCTTTACGAAATCGAGTTACAGAAGCACAATGCCGCCATTGCTTCCCAGCGCAAAACAATGGTAGGCAGTGGCGACCGTTCCGACAAAATCCGCACGTATAACTACCCGCAAAGCCGCGTAACCGATCACCGCATCGGTCTGACGGTATACAACCTCCCCGCCGTTATGGACGGCGACATTGGTGAGTTTATCGAGCAGCTCCGCATCGCCGAAAATGCTGAACGATTAAAGGAAGGTGCGACTGCCTGAGTACGTTTACCGGTGAGGTAAGATAAATGACCGACTGAATCTTTGGTAATGAGCGCATTGGACTTGTGACATTTGACTGGAGACAATTTTTAGGCACATTTGGGAACGACCCCAAAAGTACCCATGAAGAAAAAACCGCAACGGCGGACCGTGTGTATTTGATGAGGCCTTCAAGCGGATGGCCCGCCCCGGCGTGCCGGTCGAATTATCCTATGCTAAAGGCTCCGTGCAGGAAGCCGCCCGTGAACTCGGCCGGTTGGCCGGGGCGATTGATTCGAGCCGGATTACCAAATGGCGGCAAAGCCACAAAAGTCTTGGTCAATTTACAACGGTGACCACTGGGCTGAGCGGAAAGCAAAAGCTGATCAAACGACTACAGAAAGAACTCAAAGATGCTCAGCTTGATCGGCCGGCCGAAGCCGCGTGATATACTAAAAAAGGCAGTTGGCCTCTTCTCCAGGGGAGACTACGCGGCGGACCGTGGGAAATTTTCCGATTCATAGCGGAATATGCCAACCAGTTTTCCACGGTCCGCCTCACGGTTGAGAGGATGTGTAGAGTGCTGAAAATAACCAGTAGTGGGTACTATTATTGGCTATTGGCGCAAGCATCCGGTCGGGGTCAGGCAACTAAAGCAGGGTCAGTTACTGGATGATATCCGGCAGGTGCACCCTCAGAGCCAGTCTCGGTACAGTAGTCCCCGGATTGCCAATGAACTTCATGAACAGGGAGTCAAGGCGTCTCGTAACCGCATTGCCCGCCTGATGCAGAAGGTGGGCATTCGCAGTATTGTGTACAAAAAGTACCGAGTGCAGACAACTGAATCGAAGCATGACTATCCCGTGGCGGAAAACCTACTCCATCGGGAGTTTACGGCCGATAAGCCCGCTCAAAAGTGGGGCTCCGCCATTACCTATATTGCCCCTCTGCAAGGGTGGCTCTATCTGACCGTGATCTTGAATCAGGCTGACCGTAAAGTGATTAGCTGGGCCTTGAGTGATACCCCAAAAGCAATTGATATAAGCGTGGCAGCGTGGCGTATGGCACTCAGAAATAGGCCGTTAAATGGCGAACTTCTATTTCACTCGGATCGGGCCGGGCAGCCGGTGCTGTGTGCAGTACGCTTGTACCGAATTTCGGAATCAATTGAAGGGCCTGCCTGTCGTACCGAGTATGAGTCGGTGAGGTAACTGCCGGGACAACGCGGTGGCCGAGAGTTTTTTTAAGACGTTCAAAAGTAAGTTGGTCCATCACATGCAGTTTGCCACGCGGGCAGCGGCTCGCCTGACTATCTTTGAGTACATTAAGAACGTGTTGGGGAATTGAAAAAGACTAGTAGTCGTGTCACCTTTGTGGTCGTTAAACTACAAGGAAATGACTAAACAGTTTACGAAACTGACCGACTACCGGTGGGCAGCAATATCGCCCTTTCTACCCTTTAAACGCAAGCGAAAGCTGGATTTATGTGACATAATGAATGCCATCCTGTGGCTGCTTCGCACTGGTTGCCAGTGGCGAAATCTACCCCAGGAGTATCCACACTGGCAAGCGGTTTACTATTACTTCAATCGGCCGAAAACGGATGGCACACTCGAACGAATTAACCGGGAGTTGAATCAGCTGGATCGAAAACAGGAAGAACGAGACGCGTTGCCATCCGTCTTTTGTGTTGATATCCAGAGCCTTAAGCTTGCTCCTATGATCTGTGAGTACCGAGGTCTTGACCCGCATAAGAAAGTGAACGGACGCAAACGCCAACTATTGGTTGATACTGGCGGTCGCTTGTGGGTGGCTCATGTACATGCCGCTAATGATGCGGATGGTCGTGCCGATCTGGTTCTGGTCAGTGATATTTTGTGGTACGGTGATCGAGTTGAAACGGTTTTGGGCGATGGATCATACGGCGGTGTTTTTGCCAAAGCACTAGCTGATTGGGGCATCAACTTTGAGCGGGCCTCTCGTCCTGAATCGGCTCAAGGCTTTGTACCTGTTGCCAGGCGGTGGGTCGTGGGGCGCAGCATTGCGTGGACGAATTTTTTCCGGCGGGTCGTTAAAGACTATGAGTATACAGTATCTTCTTCGGTTGGCTGGCTGCTTTTAGCTAACATGCAGATAATGTTACAACGAATCAACACAACACCCCACATATAATTCCCCAGCACGTTCTAAGGGCTGACGGTCCGCCGCTCATATCTTTGACTTTCTTTGATATAGTTGGTAAAAGTGCAATTTTGAGTTAGTCTCTGACAGGGGTGAGCAGTAGCTCGGGTTCCGCCGTTGACACGTCTTTTCACCTGACGATGTTGGGCCGCTGGTCAATCTGTTCACCCCATTTTTCCTTCAAACTTCAACAGTACCTAAGAGCGTAGTTTTGCGTCTATGACTCTGCATAAATGTGCCAAAGTGGGGAAAAGCCGTCAGTTGATTCGCCACTAACTTTCCCTTTCCGACTAACATGAAATCAGCAACTGCACCCCTTCGTTACTGTGTCGGTTTTGACATTGGTAAAGATTCGATTCAGGTCTGTCTATCGCTCATCGACACCGCTGGTAAGGTAACTATCAGAGGTACCACAAAGGTTAGCAATAAGCTTTCCGCTTTTGCTAGCTTACAAACCTGGATCAGTAAGCACTACAAGCAGACTGACCTACCTGTTCGGTATGTAATGGAATCGACCGGCGTATACCATGAGCAATTGGCTTAGTATCTATTCAACGCAGATGGAGCCATAAGTGTGATTTTACCCAACAAGGCTAAGCATTATCTGAAAAGCCTGGGCTATAAGTCTAAAAACGATAAGATCGATGCTCAGGGTCTGGCCCGTATGGGCCTGGAGCAACAGTTGCCTTTATGGCAACCGCTATCGAAAAACATTTACGCACTTCGTTTACTGACTCGTCAGCATCAACGGTTGCAAGAATTAAAAAATCAATCTGACAACCAAAAGCACTCAGTCGTGCATAGCCAGTTTAGCGATGTGTTCATCATCAAGCAGTTAGATAAGCTCATCGCCTTGTACGAAAAACAGATGACTGACATTGGCAAAGCTATTGAGAAGCTGTTAGGGGATGATCAGAAACTCAAAGCGAGCATTGATCGACTCTGTGCAATAAAAGGGCTAGGGTTGCTATCAGTAGCAACACTGGTAGCCGAAACGAATGGCTTTACCGGCTTTGATAATGTGCGCCAGGTAGTCAGCTTTGCCGGTTATGATGTGGTGGAGAACCAATCCGGCCAGCGGGTAGGTAAGACACGCATCTCGAAAAAGGGTAACAGCCGAATAAGGCGTATTCTTTACATGCCTGCTTTAAACGCGGTTCGGTTTGGCGAACCAAGTTGTGGTGCTCTTTACGAGCGCGTTTATGAGCGCAGCCATATTAAAATGAAAGCTTACGTGGCAGTTCAGAAGAAGTTATTGACCTTGTGCTTTTCTCTATGGAAAAGTGGGGCGATTTATCAACCCAATCATTCACTAGCCTTGGCTAAAAACGAACTGGCTGCAAAAAAAGTAGTCCCGGCTAGCGGGACTACGCAGGATCAACCCACCGTAGTGGAATTGTCCTTTGGGTAAATCAAAGATATTGAAAAAATACTAACCCAAAAATTGCTTTTCACGACAGTACCAGCGGTATAATTGCCGACGAAAATATTCAAGTTTGCACTACCAGACCCCTAATCAACAAGAGTCTTATTTTTATACATCCCCAATGGCGGCTTAAGAAAAACCTCCAGCACACTGTTGCAAGTCCACCCTATCCTCTTTACTGTGGAAATAAATAAGCGCAAGAATAATTATATAAGAAACAACGTTAAACAGATCATGATGGTCCATGTACTTATTACCAACCCATCTCTTTTCCAACGCAGTCAGTAATAGAGCTATCCGACAACAGTTTATAAACCAAATAAAAGCTATTCCTCCTAAACACCAATAAATTTTTTTCTGAAAAGTACCGTTGTTGGCAATTACGAAAGCGACCCAAAAGCTTAAAGTCCCTAAACCTAAGCAGGCAAAAGTCAAGATTACATTTGTGCCTTCTATCGTTTTTATTACCTGTGGTGGTTCTATATGAGATTCTACGCCGAAAATAGGTGTAATTAAACTAGCGATGTATAAAATTGATACGCTAAGCCAGTTGATGTAATTAATATAATGATCAAGGAAATAGATATAGTAGTTATTCGGATCAGTAAGTCCCCAATAAAAGACGTTAAAATAGTACAAAAATACAAATGATGAGAAGAGTTTTACATAATAAGTTATATCTAAATATCTAATTATACTCGTACCCCTATATTGAGGAGTAATCTTACGGTTGTTAGAGAGCGGATTCAAATTTTTAGTACAATGCCCTGTTTTAGAGCGAATTAGATTGATGAAAGAAAGCCTAATGTTTTGTGTGGTCTGTGATTGAGTTGATCTTGTATCCAACTTACATCACTTGGGCGTACAATGCTACTGCGATGCCCCTTGGGAATATATTAACGGATAAGTCCATTCGTATTCTCATTGAGTCCACGCTCCCAGGAATGATAAGGCTTGGCAAAATAAACCGGAGCTTTTTAATACCTTGGCTTGTAAGCCGATGCTCGGTGAATTCTTTCCCGTTGTAAAACGTGCTCGAAGCCACCAGCAAGGAACATTTTTTCAGATGATCTACTGCTTGTTGGGCCAAAAAAGGGCCTGTTTAAACGGCAGTTTGACAATGATGGTGTATTTGGTTACCCGTTCAACCAAGGTTAATAACCCCCATCATGTTCCGCTCCAATAACAGTGTTCCTTTCCTAATGGCCTAGTTGAGTGTTGATGTCTACTATGGCTGGCCGCTCTTCGATACCTACCCGCTGGGGAACTGGACCACGCTTTTGAGGTTCTCCTCTTTTCTTATGGCGAATGCGTAGAAACTGTATAAGATACTGTTCATCAATATCTTTTTGTTGTAACAGTATTGTTAGAGTTTCATTACTAATGACTTTATGGTCTTTTTCTACTGCTAAGACACCACTAATCTGTTCAGGCGAGAGTCGATCCCGAAGCCGCTTAAGGACATCTTCTTTAAGAGCACCTCTGAGAGCCTGTCTAAAAATGCTTGAGCATCCGATTGATGTTGGATAAATAGACGAAGGATTCATGTGTATTGACTCTGCATTCATAGTCTTTACTGAGCTGCCGGGACCAATTCATCCAAGCGAGAGTCCACTCTACTCTCCAGCGCATAGGTACTACTTGGCAACCGGCTAACTCACTTACTTTCACCACTTCTAAAATATACCCCAGCGATTTCTTAACCTAACAAGCCAACTCCTTGCCATAGGCACTGTCAGCCAGAATTTTACTCAAGCGCTCATAGCCTTGCTGGGCCAAGTAAGTCAATACCGCACGGGCAGCAGGGCTGTCAGACTGGTTAGCCGCATGAACCACGACCACTAAAACCAGCCCCAGTGTATCGACAACAATGTGTCATTTACGGCCATTGCCTTTCTTATTCCTGTCAAACCCTTTAGGCACTACGCCCCACTCACTACATTTACACGTTGGGCATCAATGACTCCCAGGCTGGTGAAGCCGCTCGTTCTGCTTTCTGTTGTTTTCGCTCGATAAGGCTTTTATTAAGTCGTTCCCAAGTGCCATTATTTCGCCATTTCCAGAAATAATAACACAGGGGCCAGGGCGGTAGGTCATTAGGCATCTGTAGCTATTGGCATCCAGTTTTTGCTACATAGTGCAACGCATTGAAGATGGTTCGGAGCGAATACGTACGTTTACGCTTGTCAGCAAGCATTTCTTCAATAACTTGCCAAGCCGAATCAGTCAGGTCAGTGGGGTACATCTTTGCCGGGCCGCCGGAGCGGTCGGATTAATCCACAAGATAGGCTGATTCTGCTTTTTCAGGGCCTTACCCCGTTTTTAAACAGGCTCTAAGCAGTCCACCGCAGTCGACTGACTTCTTTTTTGCTTCTTCATTATCAAAGAATCAGAAAATAAGGTTAGGTTAATTGCACTGCAAACTTAAATTCTAGGAGTTAAGACTATGAAAAAACTGTTTAGTAGACTTTACTTATAAAGTCTACTAAACAACTCCCTAATATACATTAATTGGCAATAACATCAATTAGTGTATATTATCTTAAAGATTTTGCTTTTTTCCTCTTTTGGTATGCCTTCTTAATCCCCACCGCTGCACCTGCTGCTAAAAGGATACTTAGTCCACCATCCAAAGGCGCAGTATTTGAGATAGGTGGTCCATGAGGAGCAGGAGCATTGGGAAATCCATTTAAATTATTCAGCCCACCTTTGGAAGACTCTGGTAAGCTAATAAGAAAAGAAGTACTAATTACTGCTGAAATGACGAAATTTTTTCCCATAAGTATATGTATTTAGATTATTGTATATAGTAATTTTTTTGAAATTTAGGCAAGTGAATTGTTCATACTAATGTATAGAAGTTTGCTAAATAAACATACTATAGAATTGTTTTTTTATTTATAGGAGCTTTCCCTGAAAATATATTTATAACCTCTGAGGTTATCTTAGCATAGAATTAATTGCTATGCTCTTTCTGAAAGGCAACTATGTAAGATCACGTTTACGATCTACTTTGCCGCTTTTAACACAGTAAGCAATTTGAAGAAATAGCCATTTTTCGTGTTCTCCACAGAGTATAATTCAAAACTTCGCTCTCTTTTTCTATATTTGAAATTCAAGTTGCAAGATAGTCATTCCTCCAAACGTTCGTTGATGGTGAATGCTAAGAGAAACAAAAACAGCTTTAGCAAAAAGCCTTCGGCAGTGACGGCATGGATGGTGGCAATGAATTGGTGATCTGGCTGAAAACATTCTCCATGGGCTTGCAAAGGGTCTTTTTGAGGAACACATCCTAAGCTTCATCATGTGTCGCAAAGAGTTTTTTTCTGTGAATCTCGAGGTAAATTGGTCGCACTCGGCCGGTTCGCCCTTTAAGTTTGCGGACTGATAAGATTCTTAGATGTAGTAGCTTGCCAGTAGTCAACCAGAGTGGGGTATACTACTGGTCCGCCGAGGAGTTAGACCTATGCACCGATTCAGTCCCTACTCCGTTTTGACTTGCCCAGACTCGGATAGAAATTAAGCAGAGCCGCTTGTGCGGTTCTCAGGCCCTCGAAAGGGTTCGAGTAAAAGCAGGTTGTTGACTACTGGCCTTGCTACATTTGACTGGAGACTTTTTTAAGGCAGATTTGAGGCACAAACTTCAGTCTGACCATGATCAAACGACGAGTGTTCGATGAGGCCTTTAAGCGGATGGCCCGCCCCGGCGTACCGGTCGAACTGGCTCAGGCCAAAGGGTCAATTCAAGAAGCGGCCCGCGAGTTGGGCGTGGATGAGATGGTCCTATAAATCCAGACACGAAACTTATTTTAACTTCGTGTCAAATGGCCAAAAAATTAACTCCCAATCGCAAATACACCCCTGACTTCAACGCTGATGTGCTCCGTCTGGTTGCCAACGGCGAGTCAATTCTCGGTGTAGCCCAGAAAATGGGCATCAGCGATAGCATCATCCATGCCTGACGAGCGGCTGATAAAAAAGCGAAAGGGGCGAAAAGTCAACCTCGACTCTGGAAGAAGAAGTTGAAATGCTCCGACGACAACTCCGACAAACGGAAATGGAACGAGACATTTTAAAAAAAGCGGTCGCCATTTTCAGTCCCGGCGGGGCACCGCGAATGACCTAAGGCTAATTTACCATTTTATCAAACAGGAAGAGCCACACTTTGCCGTGAGATTGCTGTGTAACACACTGGAAGTCAGCAAAAGTAGCTACTACCAGTACCGGGCAGGCGTAACCTTTCAACCATCTATAGCCGAGCAAAAAATGACAACTAGTATAGAAGAAGTCTTCTGGTAAAACAGCCGACGGTATGGCAGTCGGCGCGTCCATAAAACTCTTCAAGAGCAGGGCATTGAAGTGGGGCGGCACCAGGTCAGGCGGCTTATGCAAGCACAAAATTGGCGCGCCATTCAGCCGCGCAGTTTTGTGCGGCAGCGGCCGACCGTCACGCACCACTGATTCCAGGCACGGCTTACAAGCCTGTCCAAATCTGTTGCTCGAAATGGGCCAACCAATCCGGCCCAATCAGGCTTGGGTGAGTGACATTACCCACCTGCCGTTGGTGGGTGGTGGCTGGGCTTACTTAGCAAGCTGGCGGGACCGTACGGGCGGCCCCGCTGTTCTCGCGCCGGATTGTGGGCTGGTGCGTCGATATAATGATGGAACAAAGTCTGATTATCAGGGCTTTCAATCAGGCAACTACATTGCGTCGTCCACAGCCCGGTTTGATTGCCCATTCGGACCAGGCCGGGCGGCCGGTACCGTGGTCAGTATTTTGGTAAAATGCTCCGGGCACGACTTGATAAATGGAAGTGTCAACAGAGTATGGCCGAGAAAGAAAACCCTTACCAGAATGCTCATGCGGAGTCTTTGTGGGGCCGCTTAAAGGCAAAACACTGGAAGACGGTTGTTTTGAATGTGTTCAATATGCTCACGATGAATTGTTTAACTACGCCGAAGGGTACTATAACATTCGGCGTAGTCACTCCTCGTTAGGATATGTATTACCGATCAACTTTGAAAAGCAGTACTACCGAGTTGAGTTCAATCAAAACTCTCAATCACAAGTGTCCGGCTAAACCGACCCACCTCAACACTCGGTGTTAGGCTACCGCACACCCAATCAAAAGGAATCTTATTTTTACTCTGCTTCGAGGGCCGCCTAAAAATCTCCACTATACTGTTGCAAGTCGAGTTCAGGGTTTGCCCGAAAAGAAGAGGTACTGTACTAACTGCCACAACATCCACGCCCAGAACAAGGTAAACAGTACGACTCCACTCCATGTCAGGGGGCGGGCATAGCGCTTCCAGAATGAAAGCGGCTTCTCAGTTTCGCTAGATCGTAGCGGTTCCACAGGTAACAATTTTGTTTTTAGATAAACAGACAACCGGTTATTTTCAACCGTAGACTTAGAACTTTCTGGTGGGCTATACATACATTAACTAATAAACGCTTTCTATAGCTACAATAGACTAACTAATTATTAACCAGTTTACTGGCTTACATTTTTTAGACAACGTTCTGCGGACAAGCGTCACTCGTTCAGTTGCTAATCACAAGACTTATAGCACATATGGCAATACTAACACTATTTTTCCGTTTGCTTTTACCTGATTAAAGCGAAAAAGGGGCGAATATCGGCCCTAAACCCGTCCGAACCCTGCTTCCTTAATGATAGATAACAAGCAAAAAGCCGCTTCCTGGCTCAGGAAGCGGCTTTTTATTATGCATTGGCCAGTCCGTTAGTACAGCTACAGACTAACACATAGCACTGCTTTAGCTACTGGTTAAACTGAATACTACTGAGCTGAATGATCTCCGTATTGGGCTTGTCGCGCTTGACAACGATAACGTATACATCATGCTTGCCGGTGATTGGGGTAGTAAATTCGCCCGTTACCTGCTGCATAGTTTTCCAGTCGCCCGTTGCTTTGTAGGCCGTTCGGTTAACAACCGGCCCGGCGTATGAGTCCAGTCGAATCTCGATCTCTCCATCTTTATTCTGCGATGAATAGTTATAGGTGAGCGACTTAATGCCGGTCATATCGATGCCTTTGTACAGCAGGTACGCCTTGTGCGCGCCCGGACTCAGGCGGTTGCCAAACCGGGGGAAACCCGTATACAGATCAGCGTCGATTGCCCGAACCGTTGCATTTCGGAGGGTAACCACGTCCGTACCGGTGAGCGGGCCAACCACCTTACCGCCATTATCGGTGTAGGTAGCGACCAGTGTATACTGGCCGCGCGGTTCTTCGGCTTTGTGTTCCTTCAGTGCCAGGCTGCCCTGTGTCGGGATCGTTATCTGCTTCCGCTCATCCGTCAGGGAGAAGATATACTTGACCATTTCCTGCGCATCCTGAGCCGGAATCTGCGGGTGAGCGCTCATCAGGTGGTCTTTGCTCCAGTTACCGCCACCGCCTTCGATAATCTTCCTTGCCAATCGCTCGGTAATGCCCGGCTGACCTTTGTAGCGGCTGGCAACAGCTACAAACATTGGCCCTACCGACGGTTTATCAATCTGGTGGCACGCTTTACAGTCGCTATTGGCAATAAGCGTTTTACCCAGCGACCCGTTGCCAATCATCGCCAGATCCTGATGCCCCTGCTGCGGAGCCGCAGTTGGTATACCACCCGGTTGAGCACTGTAGGCATAGTACACCTTGACGCGCTTGGGATCAATTTTCGTGTCTTCCTTATCAGCCACTTTTACGGTGTAAACAAACGGTTTGCCCTCCCAGAAAAATGATTTATTACCCGGTGACGTAATCGCCACATCCGGCTGGGCATTGCCCACCTTTATATCAAGCGTATCCATGCCTACCAGCCCCGTCTGATCGGTCACTTTCAGGATAGCCTTGTATATACCGGGCTGCGTGTAGGTATGACTCGTGTTCAGCCGGGTATCCCCTACGGTTTTTCCGTCGAATAACCATTGATACGTCAGCACATCGTCCTGATCAAGGTCGGTGCCGCGCCCGCCGAACTTGACCCGCAATGGCGCCTGTCCGGCCAGCTCGCGGATGATGGGTGCGTTCCGGTTATCGGAGGTCAGGAAGGAGCGGGCGTTGGCCTGAACGGCGGCCACCGAATCAATTATGTTTGCCCGCGCAACAGGTGCGCGGTTACCGGTGTTGTATTCAATTTTCACCAGCCGGGCGTCGTCGTTGTCGGCCCCGTACACGGACCCGTATTCCAGCATATACATCACGCCATCCTTGCTGAAAGCCAGATCAATGGGCCGCCGGAAGTCGCCGTTTGCCGCCATGAACGGCTCGGTACGGACGTAATTTTCGTTCTGATCAAAGCGAGTCGTCAGCACCCAGTTACGCATCCAGTCAAAGATGAACAGGGTACCGTCAAAGTAATCGGGAAACTTGTTTTTAGCGGTTGAGTTCTTGTCATACGTGTAAAACTCACCCGCCATCGCGCTGCGCCCGCCCTGGCCTAACTCCGGAAATTCTTTGGATGCCGCATACGGATACCAGATCATGGCCGGGTTGGTTGGCGGCATGTTTTTCAGCCCAGTATTATTAGGGGAGCTGTTGACGGGTGCTTTAGGGTCGAACAGCGGTCCGGCCACGTTGGTAGCATAGTCCAGATCGGGATACGGTTTACTGTTGCCGATAAATAACGGCCAGCCATAGTAACCTGGTTTTTTGGCCTGGTTAAACTCATCATACCCTCTTGGCCCAATGGTGCTGTCCTTCCCGGCATCCGGCCCGATTTCGCCCCAATACAACACTGATGTTTTCGGATTTACGGCAATGCGGTACGGATTCCGTAAGCCCATCGTATAAATCTCGGGCCGGGTTTGTGCCGTGCCCTTCGGGAAAAGGTTACCCTCCGGAATTATGTAGGTACCGTCAGCCTGTGGGTGAATCCGCAGAATCTTACCCCGCAGATCGTTGGTATTGGAAGCTGAACGCTGCGCATCGAGTGTAAGGTGGTTCGGGCGCTCGTCGATGGGTGAGTAGCCATTCGAGGGGAATGGATTGGTGTTATCGCCGGTCGAGAGAAACAGGTTTCCCGCCTTATCCCAGGCGAACGAACCGCCGTGGTGTGCACTGGCTTCGTACTCGTGCGGAATTTTCAGGAGTACTTTCTCCGAAGCCAGATCGATGGTGTTATCATTACTGACGACAAACCGTGATAGCTGATAAGTAGGAATTGTTTCCGTATCGGGCGAGTAATAAAGATACAGATAATGGTTTGTGGCAAAGTTTGGATCGACCGTCACGCCTGCACACCGAATCCCTGTTTGGTGGTCACCACGAACTTACGAACCAGCTTGCTCTGGTTCGTCCGCGTGTCATATACCGACAGGTTTCCGCTGCGTTCGGTAAAGAACACGCGACCGTCGTCGGCTATGGCCAGTTCCATTGGTTCGTTCAGGTCGTTAACCAGCACCGTCTTGGTAAACCGGTTGTCTTCGGGCATTACAACGGCGTAAGCTTTACTATAATTGAGGGGTTCGCCCTTGCCCATTACGTAGTTAAGGCCACCCAGCAGATGCGTGACAAATAAAGGTTCGCTGAAGCTGGCATCTTCATGACCGCCACCGGTATAAAAAGCCCGCCCGCCGTCGAACTCATGGTACCAGATAATGGGGTGATTGCTGCCATTGATGCCGCCATCGTACGTATTCTCGTCCAGATTAGCGAGCACGGTCAGGTCGCTGTAGAACGAGCGATAGTTATACCATTCGTCGGTGCGCTCCCAATGGTCGGGCAGGTGAGCCGTAGACGGGTGACTCTTGTCAGTCACATCGACGGTAGCCTTGCGTACGTTGGAGTTATTGGGGTGACTGGCGAAATAAGCGCCCACTAATTTGTTGTACCACGGCCAGTCGTATTCCGTATCCGCAGCCGCGTGGATACCCATATAGCCACCGCCTGCCTGAATATATCGCTCAAAAGCTGCCTGCTGAACGGGGTTGAGGATGTTACCGGTCGTGCTCAGGAACACCACAGCCTGGTAGTTTTTCAGGCTGTCGTCGGTAAAGTAAGCCGCGTTCTTAGTGGTATCCACCCGGAAATTATTTTCCCGCCCCAATTTCTGAATGGCCGTTATCCCAAACGGGATGGACGTGTGTTTCCAGCCTTTGGTTTTGGAGAAGACTAGGATACGCCGGGGCACTGCCGGGCTGGCCGCTGGTGAAGGAGCCGTTGTTGGCGCAGCGGCAGTCGTCGTGGTATTGGTAGCAACTTTCTGGCTGTTCAGGCAGGCGTAAAGGCCAACGGTGGCACCTGCTGCCATAAAAAGACGGAGCCAGGACTTAGGGGGTGATGGTAACCGGATCATGAGCCAATACTGATTGAGTCGTTTCTACTGTAAGGTTAGCTGGCAGGGTATAAAACTGATTTTGCTCCCTGTCAACAGTGTTATGAAACGAAGTCAGCAGCTTCGGTAAACTACTTACTATGTCAATATAAACGTAATGCAGGTCACTCCGTTCGGGCTTTGATTAGCCAGTAGTGGGCGGAAAAGCGACGATAAATACTACCGAATAATCTTTTTACTGCTTGTCAGTTTAAGGTAGTAACAAGCTGTTTATTCAGTTGAAAGCCAGCAGAATTTATGCTTTTCGCCCATTTATTCAGAACTCTATCAAAAATCCTGCCTGTGTTAGAAATGAGTAATTTCCACTATTTAGATGTAAAAAAAGTACTATAAAATATTTCACCCTTAAGTGCTTTTAAGAATGATAAACCGCATTTATTACCTTTTAATAAATTATTAGCTGTACGTTCATTACAGTTAAATGATAAAATAGTATTATTTTTGATACTGAAACGGCTTATAACTTTGTCGTTATTTTATATACTCAAATCATGAAAAGTTTAGTACAGCGGTTTGCGCTGATAATCTGCTTCTTAGTAAGCAGCATTGGCATTCTTGTGGCGCAGGACCGGTCCATCAGTGGTACGGTCAGCGATGAAAAGGGCGAGGGGTTGCCAGGGGCGACGGTTCTGATTAAGGGAACAACGAGCGGGGTTAGTACAGATGTAAATGGCGCCTTCACGCTCCGTGTACCGGAGACCGGCAAGACACTTGTCATCTCATCGGTTGGAATGCAATCAACGGAAGTAGAGATCGGCACGAAAACGACGTTTGCTATTGCGCTGAAAGCTGACGTAAAATCACTGGAAGAAGTAGTGGTAGTTGGCTACGGCACCGTCCGGAAGAGCGACATAACGGGTTCGGTAGCGTCGGTTCAGCCCCGGGAGCTAACCCAGGTGGCTACACCCAACGTGACGCAGGCGCTTCAGGGTCGGGTTGCGGGGGTTGATGTATCGCAGAATAGTGGTGAACCTGGCGGAGCTACCCGCATCCGGATCCGGGGAGTGGGCTCGCTGAACAATTCCGACCCGCTTTACGTCGTCGATGGGTTCCAGACCAACGATATCAGCTTTCTGGCTCCGGGCGACGTTGCGTCGATGGAAATTCTGAAAGATGCGTCGGCAACGGCCATTTACGGATCGCGCGGTGCCAACGGGGTCATCCTGATCTCTACAAAACGCGGTAAATCGGGGGCACCGAAGTTTTCGTTCGATGCTTATAGAGGGGTACAGCAAGCCTGGCGGCAGCAATCGCTGTTGAATGCGTCGCAATATGCTACGCTACGGAAGGAAGCCTACGCCAATGACGGCGTAACGCTTGACCCGAACAGCAGCGAACTCTCGCGTTTGAACAATGCCATTGCCACGAATATGCAGGGTACAAACTGGCAGAACGAAGTGCTGCAATCGGGTGCCATTCAGAACTACAGCCTTAATGTGCTGGGCGGTACTGACGCGGCCCGCTATAGCCTGACGGGCACCTATTTCAGCCAGGATGGTATTTTGAAGAACTCGGGTATGAAGAAATATTTCATCCGGTTCAACAACGATTACAACCTGACCAAGTGGCTGACAGCAGGCTTGTCGGCGGCCTTTTCCAGTACGGATCGGACAGCAGCCAGTACAGACTTATACTCAGGCGTGTTTAACACAGCCCTGCGGGTTGACCCACTGACGCCGGTTTATAGCGCCACAACAGGTAACTACGGTCGGGCTGATATTCCGAACGAAAGCAACCCGGTTCGGCTGGTAAATGAGCAGGCTGGCAATAAGAGCGGGTATAACCTGTTTAACGCCAACACCTACATCGAAGCCGCCATTGTGAAGGGGCTTAAGTTCCGGTCGCAGTTCGGGATTAACTACGGCATTACGCATAATAAAAGCTACCTGCCGCAGTTCTTCGTCGACGTGGTTGAACAACGGGCGAACAGCTCGCTGACCGACACCCGGACACAAACGGCTCAGTGGGTAGCCTCGAACTACCTGACGTATGATGTCAACTTTGGTAAAGATCACCACCTGACAGCCCTGCTGGGTACGGAAGCACAGCGCAGCCAGTATGATGGCATGCAGATTACGGCCTACGACGTACCGGCGAATCAAGACCTGCGCTACCTCTCGTCGAGCCGCAACGCCACTACGTATAACCTGGGTCAGGTGCTGCCATCCGACGAGTCGCTGCTATCGTTCTACGGCCGGGCTAACTATAGCTACAAAGACCGTTACCTGCTGACGGCTACGCTGCGCTACGATGGTTCGTCACGTTTCCTGAATACCAAACGCTGGGGTACATTCCCGTCTTTCGCTTTTGGCTGGAACGTAACGGAAGAGTCGTTCATGAAGAATATCCCGCAGATCAGTTTGCTGAAATTCCGGGCGGGATGGGGTCAGGTGGGTAACCAGAACTCGGCGGCTAACTACGGCTACGTAACGACCCTGACAGGTGGCAGCCGGTACGTATTCGGCAACCAGATTGTTGAAGGTTTTGCATCCAGCACGGCCAGCAACCCCGAACTGAAATGGGAAACAACCACCAGTTCCAACGTGGGTGTCGATCTGGGCTTTTTCAACAATAGCCTGAATGTAACAGCCGATTACTTCGTCAAGAAAACGTCGGATATGATTGTTCGGGTGCCTATTCCGGTCTTTGCCGGGGTTGGTCCTCCATTCGCCAACGCGGGCAGTATGCAGAATAACGGGATCGAGCTGGCGGTGAACTACCGCAACAAAACGGCGGGTGGATTGCAGTACGACTTTGGCCTGAACTTCACGCATATCAAAAATCAGGTCACCAGCCTGGGTGGTGGCGCGCCGATTGAGTCGGCTGATGTAAGCCGGGTTGGTAACATGACCCGCACCGAGGTAGGCCGCGAAATCGCTTACTTCTACGGGTTGAAAACGGCGGGCGTTTTCCATTCGCAGGAAGAGCTAAGTGCCTACAGTAAAGACGGCAAAGCCATTCAGCCAAACGCCAAAGTAGGTGATCTGAAGTTTGTCGACCTGAACGGAGACGGTGTTATCGACGGCAATGACCGGACGTATCTGGGCAGCGCTACGCCATCGTTCACGTATGGGTTCAATACAAATCTGGCCTACAAAGGCTTCGATCTGCGCATTTTCTTCCAGGGAACGCAAGGGGTTGAACTGGTAAATGGGCTGGATTATTTCACGCGGAACTCCACGGGTAAGTGGAACTCGCAGGTTTCGCGGCTGGATCGCTGGACACCGGAGAACCCAACCTCGAACGAGCCACGGATGACGCTGACCGACGCCAACGAGAACTCGCGTTTCAGCGACCGCTACGTACAGAATGGTAGTTACCTGCGCCTGCGCAATACGCAGCTGGGCTACACGATTCCAACGGCTGTAACCAAGAAATGGAGCCTTAGCAACCTGCGCGTTTACGTATCGGTCGACAACCTGCTGACCTTTACGAAGTACAAAGGGCTGGACCCGGAAATCGGTGATTATGGCTACAACGGTAACTACAACCCGCTGGGCTACGGTGTCGATTTAGGAACCTACCCACAACCCCGCACCTTCCGGGGTGGTCTGACCGTCAATTTTTAAGTAATGCGCGTGGCTGGCTACGGCCGGCTACGCTCCAAAATTTCTCATTAATCAACAGCATGAAATTCAAGCATATAATTGTTGCTTCCCTGATCGTCACTGGCGGACTAATGCAGAGTTGCAGCGACTTTCTGGAAAAAGAACCACTGGGTCGTGATACAGATGTCACGTTCTTCAATGATGCCAACAATGCTATTCTGGCCATTAATGCCGCCTACGATGCCGCATCCTGGGACGAAGGCAGCGATGCCGTCTATAACTACATTCCCTCGAACTACGAGTGGATGTACGGTGATATCCTGTCGGACGATGCCGAAAAAGGCAGTACCCCGGATGATTACCCAGCCCTGATTCAGCTTAAAAGCTGGCAGGCCAGCGGCAACAACGACGTAATTCGGGGTACCTGGTCTAACATCTTTCAGGGCATCTACCGGACAAACGTCGTACTCCAGCGCATGTCGGGTTCGACCATCGATGCAGCACTGAAAGCCCGAATTGAGGGTGAAGCACACTTCCTGAGGGCCTACTTTTATTTCAATCTGGTGCGGGTCTATGGTGGTATGCCGGTCTTCAGCGCACCAGTCGAACCATCGGCTTATAGTAGTCAGAAACGGGCATCCGTGAGCGAAACCTACGCTTTTATCGAAGCTGATCTGAAACAGGCCATTGAGTTACTACCCGAGAAGAATGGTTACTCGGCCAGCGATGTTGGCCGAGCAACCAAAGGGGCAGCCCGCGGCTACCTGGCCCGTGCCATTATGTATCAGTTGGGCACCGACAATACCAATAATCACACCTGGCAGGAAGTCTACGATGCGGCTAACGCGGTCGTGTCATCGGGCCAGTACAGCCTGACGCCCAACTACGCCACCATCTTCGAAGAGGAGGGTGAAAATAACAGCGAGTCGGTCTTTGAGATACAGTTTCTGTCGACAAACGTAGACTGGGATGATGCGAAAGTGGGCACCACCAGCAACATTTATCAGAACAACCGGTCGACCTGGGGCTGGGGTTTTAACAACCCAACGCAAAGTCTGGCTAACGAATTTGAAGCCAACGATCCGCGTAAACCCAATACACTGTATGGTAATGGCGATGTTGTGCTGGGTGTGAAGCAGGTGATTGATTACCCCGGCCAGAACGCAACGGGTTATCTGAACCGGAAAGCAGCAATTGCAGCTCCGGCTACGCCAAAATCGTCTCCGCAAAACGGTCGCCGGATGCGTTATGCCGAAGTGCTGCTGATGAAAGCCGAAGCCGCTGCCCATACGGGCAAAGAGCAGGAAGCCCGCGACATTCTGAACCAGATTCGTGATCGTGCCCGCAAGTCGACGCTACCAAAAGGAGCGGTGTTAGGTTCGCCGGACGTATATGCGTCGGCGAATGTACCGGCTACGGCACTGCCGCCGGTAACAGCCAGTGGTCAGGCGTTGTTAACGGCTATACTGCATGAGCGTCGGGTTGAACTGGGTATGGAGTCCCTGCGTTTCTGGGATCTGATTCGGACAGGACAGTATGTCAGCAAGTTTCCGGCTGCGGGTGCGCACACTGTTCAGGGAACGGTTAACCCTATTCCGGTGCTGCCAATCCCGATCAACGAAGTACAATCCTGGAATCTGACCCAGAACCCGGGTTATTAAGTGATAAGTTGGTAAGTCAGTAAGTTGGTAAGTGTTTCGTAATGGAATACTTACCATTTATTCACCACATCGGGTACCGGCGTCTTTTTCAGCCGCTGACTCACGTAGATAGCCAGCCGGTGGGCGGGTTTTTCGATGAGTAGGAAGAAAATGTACGAGAAAATTAACGACAGTAACAGATTAAGCACTCTAAGTTTAAACTGAGGTAAGCCGCCTAACCCCAGACCAATAATAATAGCCGGAATAACCGGATGCAGCATATACAGCGAATAACTCCAGCGACCGGCTTTTTCTAAGATACCGGCAGGAGTATGGTGCTGATAATACACGATCTCAAAGCCGATCCAGGCACAGGCGATCAACGCAAATACATTCAGCATCACAATGGCACTAACCTCGCCCGGAAATAAAAGATGGAAATAGAATTGATCCATTGTCCATAAAGCAGGAGCTACTAAAATAACTATACGCACGAGCCATAGCCGCGGAGTAGAGAGTAACGCAAACCGCGAGTAGTTTTCCGCCAGCCAGCACCCCAGCAACCAGCAGGGTAAGCCAACAATCCACGTAAATAACCCCAAGGCGAAATAGGCCAGATCATTCTGTACTCTATCTATGTTGAGTATGACCGCTATCACCGAAACAGCGTATGCCACAGTGATCAGTTTACCCCAACTTAGGTTCCGTCTGAGTGCCAAAATAAGAGGGTAAAGAGCATAGTATACTAACTCACACAGTATACTCCAGAAGACGCCATATTGTGGATACAGCAGTGGCGACTTCAGGTAATAATAAACACCTATTGCCGCAAGCGCAGGCAGGCAAATTCGGATGGCCCGCTTGCTGTAATACGGGAGTAAGTCAAGTGATTTTTTATCGCTGTAGGGAAGGTGAATACAAAAGCCGCTTATAACAAAGAACACGATTACGGCCGCCGGTCCATTAAATAACCAGGCTATGGTATGCGCCAAAAACTCCCCCGTCTGTACACCAAACCGGGCACTAAGATTAGGTACCAGAAAGCCGAGATGCCAGAATACGACAAACAGGGCGCATACAAATCGAATACTGTCAAGTCCTGTAATTCTGGGCATGGATACTAATCAGTGAATGATGGTGGCTATTCAACTTTAGTCTTCAGGAAAATAGAACCATCAGGTCGCGGAGATACAACGCCACGCTTTTCTTAGCGTTTATTGCTGCTTAGTTAGTGTGCTGATGGCCAGATCAGCCTGTAGGCTTCAGCTAATGATTGATCTTTGGGTGATCAATCTAAAGAAAGAGAACGGCAGACAGACCCCGACTGTTTTGATTGACCAGTTTAAAAGGTTTGTTCGACCGTTGCAGAGCAGGCAGTTATTTTCTCACAGCCCGCCCGTTTTGCCACCATCTACAGGTACGTTGATACCGGAGATAGAAGCCGCTGCGGGCGTACAGAGAAAAGCAACCGCAGCCGCCACCTCAGCCGCTTCGGCAAACCGGCCAATAGGAATTTCGCTCACCATCTGCGCCCGAATGTCATCCGGCGTTTTCCCGGAACTCTGCGCCCGCGTGGCAATCAGTGACTCGATGCGGCCGGTTTGGGTCGAACCCGGCAGCACGTTGTTCACCGTAATACCAAACCGGCCCAGTTCCAGCGACAGGGTTTTTGCCCATTGCGCCACCGCCCCGCGAATCGTATTCGATACGCCAAGGCCCACGATTGGCTGTTTGACGGAGGTCGAGATGATATTCACAATCCGGCCATAACCCAGTCGTGTCATGGCTGGTACTACAGCCTGCACCAGCGTCTGATTGTTGAGCAGATGATTGTGAAACGCCTGCGTAAACTGCTCCGGCGTTGCGTCGATGAGCGGACCACCGGCCGGACCACCCGTGTTGTTGATCAGGATGTGGACGTCGGGTTGGTTGGCGAGGTATGTATCGAGGGCATTTTTAACGCTGTCCGCCTGGCCAAAATCAGCAACGAGGTACTGGTGTGTCTGGCCCGCTTTGGTGGTTAATTCCGTCAGGGTGGCCTTCAGGACATCTTCATTACGCGCTATCAGCGTGACGTTGGCACCCAGCAGAGCCAGTTCAATAGCAGTGGCTTTGCCGATACCCTGCGTGCTGCCACAAACGAGGGCTGTTTTTCCGGTAAGATCGAGATTCATGGTGAAAATTTAGTGGTACACAGCGTACCAGGCTTAAGCCAATAGTTGGCAGTGCTGTTTTTCAAAAACAAAATAGATGGGTCAATCGGTTAATCATACACAATCATAGCCACCGGCCGACCGGTTCACCACCAATGCCATCCCGAATTTTATACTGGTTCCGCAACGACCTCCGGTTACACGATAATGAAGGCTTCGCGCGGGCCATCGGCGATGCGGGAACTGTACTTCCTGTTTTTATTTTCGACCCAAAATGGTTTCGCGAATTACCGCATCTGGGCATTCGGAAAACCGGCATATATCGCGCTCAGTTTCTGATCGAGGCTGTCACCGACCTGCGCCAGTCACTGCGGGCTAAAGGGAGCGACCTGATCATCCGCGTGGGCAATCCCGTTCAGACGCTGGCCGATCTGGCCGAAGATAACGACTGTGCCGCGATCTATGCCAGCAAAGAAGTAACACAGGAGGAAATTGATGTGGAATCGGCCCTGAGTAAACGCTTGAAACCACTCAACATCGACCTTGAATTATTCTGGCAGTCAACGCTGTATCACGTGCGTGACCTGCCGTTTGAGATTGCGAAGCTACCCGACATCTTTACCCAGTTCCGTACTAAAGTGGAACACAGCGCCCAGGTGCGCGACCTTATTCCAACGCCGGTGCGGTCTCTACAACCAGTGGGTATCGAACCGGGTGAGATACCTACCATCGGCACGTTTGGTTTCCCGGATGAACTGGTGGCGGATGTACGCCGGGCCGTTCCGTTCAAGGGCGGGGAAACGGTGGCGCTGCAACGGCTGGACCGCTACCTCTGGCAGAGTGACCTCATCAAAACTTACAAAGACACCCGGAATGGCCTTTTGGGCGAAGATTATTCCTCCAAGTTTTCGGCCTGGTTATCCCTGGGTTGTCTGTCGCCCCGCCTGATTTACCATGAAGTAAAACGCTATGAGGCTGAGCGCACTAAAAACGACTCGACGTACTGGCTGATTTTCGAGTTGATCTGGCGTGACTTTTTCCGGTTTGTTGCCCTTCGCTACGGAACCCGCATCTTTAAAGTAAGTGGCATCCGGCACGACATCCGCAAACAGGGTCGGCGCGACCGGGACGTTTTTCTCAAATGGGCGCAGGGTGAAACAGGCATTCCATTCATCGATGCGAATATGCGGGAGATGAACGCGACCGGATTTATGTCGAACCGGGGACGCCAGAATGTGAGCAGCTTTCTGGTCAAAGATTTGGGTATTGACTGGACCTGGGGAGCGACGTATTTCGAGAGCCTGCTGATCGACTACGACCCGTGTAGCAACTGGGGAAACTGGAACTACGTAGCCGGGGTTGGTAATGACCCGCGTCAGGACCGGTACTTTAACATCTACTCGCAGGCAACCCGCTACGACGAGCGGGGCGACTACGTGAAACACTGGCTCCCGGAACTGGCTGCTGTGCCCGCCGAGAAGGTGCATCTGGTCTCGGCCCTGACCCAACCCGAACAGGCTCAATACGGTATTACCCTGGGCGAAACGTACCCCCTGCCGATTGTCAACCCCGGGAAGTGGTTAACGAAGTCGTGAGACCATTGGTAAAGTTTTTTTATACTAACCGGTAGATTTGGGCAACTTTGTCCCATTCACAACCTTTTCAATCAGCAAAGTCATGTCAAAAGGATTAATTATCGGGGTGGTTATCGCCCTGTTATTTGGCTTCTACGGGTGCAGTTCCTACAATGGCCTGGTGCAGAAAGACGCCAGCGTACAGGAGAAATGGGCGCAGGTACAGACGCAATATCAACGCCGGGCCGATCTGATTCCGAACTTAGTCAACACCGTGCAGGGAGCCGCTAATTTTGAGAAAAGTACGCTGACCGCCGTTATTCAGGCGCGGGCCAATGCAACGGGCATCAAAGTTGATCCGACGCAGCTGACGCCCGAAAACATCCAGAAGTTTCAGGCAGCGCAGGATCAGCTGAGTGGCTCGCTGTCCCGATTACTGGCAGTAGCTGAGAGCTATCCGCAGTTACGGGCCACCCAGAACTTCTCCGAGCTTCAGGCACAGCTGGAAGGCACCGAAAACCGTATTTCTGTGGCCCGCAACGACTTCAACAGTGTGGTGAAAGATTATAACGTATCGGCCCGTTCCTTCCCGAACAATATTTTCGCCGGTATTTTTGGCTTTGGCGTAAAAGGCTTCTTTGAAGCGTCGCAGGCCGCGCAGAACGCGCCAACGGTTAAGTTCTAACCCGTTAGTGAACGTGGGTTTGTGGGTAGTACCTCACGGACTACCCACAAACCACTACCTGTCAACCACTAACGTATGGCCACCAAAGACCTTTTCACTCCCGAACAACAGCAACAGATTATTGCCGCTATCCGCAACGCTGAGCTGGCTACATCGGGCGAAATCCGGGTGCATGTCGAAGCTACCTGCCCTGATACCGACCCGGTACAGCGCGCCATTCAGGTATTCGCGACGCTGGGTATGCACCAGACGCAGGAGCAGAACGGCGTACTTTTTTACCTGGCTGTCACCGACCGCAAGTTTGCCGTTGTCGGTGATAAAGGCATCGATCAGCGCGTACCGCCGGATTTTTGGGATAGCACCAAGGATGTGCTGCGCCGACATTTTGCGGCCAATGACTACACAACGGGCTTTTGTCAGGGTATCGAGCTGGCCGGGCAGCAACTGAAGCAGTTTTTCCCCCGCGCTACTGATGATACCAACGAACTCTCCGACGACATTTCGTTTGACTAATTTATCCGTGAAGACTCCTGTCTTTTTCCACCATCATAGTTCCCGTTACGCCGTATCACCGGGATATAGCGCGGCTATTCGGACCTGTCTGCTGCTGATCGGCCTGTTTATGGGCTCGCTCACGCTTCGGGCGCAGGATAATCCGGCCCTACCCGAACGGCCTAATCCCCCGCGTCTGGTCAATGATCTTGTGGGCATTCTGCAACCCGGCGAACGCGATCAGCTGGAGCGTAAACTGACCGCCTACAACGATTCCACCTCAACGCAGATCGCGATTGTGATCGTCAAAACGACCGACCCCTACCCCATCGGTGACTATGCATTTCAGATTGGTCGCAAGTGGGGTGTTGGTGAAAAGGGCAAGAACAACGGGTTGGTACTCTGCTGGGCTACTGAAACACGTAAGGTTTATATCTCAACGGGCTACGGCCTGGAAGGGGCCATTCCTGACGCCATTGCCAAACGGATCATCAGCGAAACCCTGACGCCCTACTTCAAGCAGGAGCAGTACTATGCCGGTTTAGATGCGGCTACCACCGAAATAATCAAACGCGCCAGTGGTGAATACAAGGCTGACCCGGCAACGGGCACTGACGAAGGAGGGGGCTGGATAATCTGGTTATTTATCGGGCTATTTATCTTGTTCCTTATCTTTCGGAACCGCAATGGTGGAGGGGGCAGTCGGTATAGCCGGGGCGGTGGCTTCGGTCCCGTATTCTTCCCAACGACGTTCTCTGGCTGGGGCAGCTCATCCGGTGGCGGCTTCGGTGGGGGTGGTGGCGGAGGAGGTGGCTTTGGCGGATTCGGCGGAGGCAGCTTCGGTGGCGGTGGTGCCGGAGGAGATTATTAAGTAATACGCTGGCTGTCAGATTAAAGACGTATTAGAATTAGGGCTCGTTTAAACAACTGACAGGCAGGCCCGTTTACAGAGAGGTTCACTACTAACTACCAACTGTATGAAAACGTCAATGATTGCCGCGCTGGTCTTTACCGCGCTTACGAGTGTAGCCGTTCAGGCGCAGGATAAAGTCCAGAAGAAAGCTGAAGTGGCTGCGGCTAAAGGACAGGTTGCTGCCGACAAGGCTGAAATGAAAATGATGCACGACAAAAAGAACGTCGATAAAGTAGCGGGCGATAAGGATGCCATCAATCAGGATAATAAAGACCTGGTTAATGCCAAAGCCAAGCTAACCAAAGATCAGGTAAAAAAAGACGCCAAACAGGTGAAAGCCAAGTTCTAAGCGTTTCTGACCTTCCTCAACAAAACAGCCAACCCATTGTGGGTTGGCTGTTTGTGTTTAGTTGGCGGGTGTTACTATACCCCCTCCGTTTCCTTCTCTTTCCCCATATCCCGCCGGGCGTTCAGGTAACCGCGTATAACGGTGATGGTAGTAATGGCAAGGAAGAATATAATGATATAATGCACGTAATGAATGATACCAGGAAACCGCTCACCGAGGTAATAACCGGCACTTACCAGCGTAAACACCCAGATAGCACCACCCAGCACATTATAGAGCATAAACTGCCGGAAATCCATGTGAATCAGACCAGCCAGAATAGGCGCAAACGTGCGGACAATGGGCAGAAATCGGGAGACAATCAGGGCACCATTACCGTATTTAATGAAGGCTTCACGCGTAGTCTCGATGTACTTTTTCTTAAAAAACAGTGAATCAGGCCGGTTCTGGAGCCGACCACCCGCGTAGTAACCCGTCGCATACCCAATCAGCGACCCAATGACGGCCGCTGCATAAATACAGGCAAGCAACAGCCAAAGCGGTACGTCGAGCAGGTGCGTACCTGCAAATACCCCCGATAGGAATAACAGATAATCCCCGGGCAGGAAAAACCCAAAGAACAGGCCATTCTCGATCAGAATAATCAGCGAAATCAACACCAGGCCACCCGTGCGGATGATCTCCTCGGAGTTGAGCAGGTAGCGAAAAAAGTCAACGAGTTGATCCATGTTGAATGAGCGAAAGAGTAAATAAGTGATCGAGCGAATAAAGATTGTCCAGACATGCGCTCAATCACTTATTCACTCTTTCGCTAATTAGATGTGTTCCGCCAGTTCGAGCCAGCGATCCGATTTTTGGACAATCAGCCGGTCGGCAGTTTCGATCTCCCGCGCCCAGCTATTGAGTTGTTCATGAGTACCACCTCCACTTAGTTGATCCGTTAAAACGATCTTCCGTTGCTCCAGGTCAGCAATTTCTTTTTCCAGTGTTTCGTACTCTTTTATCTCTTTGAACGATAGCTTTTTACGCGTCGTGATCTGGACAGAGGCAGTTGGTTTCGTAACTATGGGGGTCGCCGTTTGGTTCTTCGCCGGAGCCGAAGCTAAAGCAGGAATAGCGGTCACTGTTTTCTTCTGCGTATCGCGCCATTCGCGGTATTCGGTGTAGTTGCCGGGATAGTCCTTAATTTTGCCTTCCCCTTCCATCACAAATACGTGCTCGACTAACCGGTCCATAAAGTAGCGGTCGTGGGTGACAATGATGATACAACCGGGGAAATTGAGCAAAAACTCTTCCAGGACGTTCAGCGTGGTGATATCCAGATCGTTGGTTGGCTCGTCCAGAATCAGGAAATTGGGGTTCTGCACCAGCACCAGCAGCAGTTGCAACCGCCGTTTTTCACCACCACTCAATTTATGAACGAAATCGTATTGTTTTTTCCGGTCGAACAGGAAGTGATGCAAAAGCTGACTGGCCGTAATGGTTTCGCCCGAGGCCATTTTCATTACCTCGGCCACGTCCTGTACCACATCGAGCACCCGCGCATCCTCGGGCAGATTTAACTCCGACTGCGTGTAATAGCCGAATTTCACCGTACCACCGGTTTTGATAATCCCCGAATCGGGGCGGAGTTCGCCGGTGAGCATGTTGAGCAGGGTGGTTTTACCCATCCCGTTTTTGCCAATCAGCCCAACGCGGTCCTGCCGCTTAAACGTATAGCTAAAATGGTCGAGCAACAGTTTCTCGTCGAACCGTTTACTGAGGTTCTCGACCTCCATAATCATGCTCCCCAGCCGCGATACCTTCAGGTTCAGGTCCAGTTCACCTTCGACGCGTTTACCGCTTACTTTCTCCTTCAACTCATCGAAGGCATCGATACGGTACTGTGCCTTGGTCGTACGCGCTTTGGGCTGCCGACGCATCCAGTCGAGTTCTTTACGGAACGTATTCAGGTTCTTCTCTAACTCAACGGCGGTTTTGGCATGACGTTCGGCCTTTTTTTCCAGGAAATACGCGTAGTTTCCTTTATAGCCATAGAGTTCGCCAGTATCTAATTCGGCAATCTGGTTGCAGACCTTATCCAGGAAATACCGGTCGTGCGACACCATTAGCAGGGTGCTGTTACTGGTCGACAGAAATGATTCGAGGTACTCGATGGCTTCGAGGTCGAGGTGGTTGGTCGGCTCATCCATGATCAGCAGATCAGGATTCTGGATCAACACCCGCGATAAAGCGACCCGTTTCCGCTGCCCGCCCGACAGGGTCGAAATGGTCTGCTCAACGTCCTGAATACCCAGTTGGCCCAGAATCTGACGAATCTGAGCTTCGTAATCCCAGGCCTCCAGCTTTTCCATCTCCTGCATAGCCCGGTCCAGAGCATCGGGATTATCGTGCAGCAGGGCTTTCTCGTAGGCCCGGACGGCATCAAGCTGGGCACTTTCGCCCGCCAGCACGACCTCCATCACCGTCAGGGTTTCGTTAAATTCCGGCTGCTGATCGAGGTAACCAATAGAAATATCTTTGCGTCGGCTCACTACCCCTTCATCCGGTTGCTGCGTACCGGCCAGAATGGATAATAACGTAGTTTTCCCCGAGCCATTGGCCCCCACAATAGCGACCTTATCGCCCCGGCTTAATCCGAACGTCAGGTTGCGGAATAGATAGCGGTCGCCGTATGACTTTGTTAAATTTTCGGCTGATAAATAGTTCATAAAGCGTTTCCCACCAATTCATACGTGGTAGGATATCAAAAATTCAGGTACTGGTTTAACAGGCCGTTTGTCAAGACAAACAGTATGCCTGCAAAGGTACAACAAAGCCAAATGCCTGTTCTGTTACTTTTCTGCCTATCTATTCAGTACTTATCCGACCAATAAACAGTGCAAATGGCTCAATTTGCCCCAACGTTTAACCTGCATGGTTAGAAAATACCCGTTGCCTGCCTTTTCCATAGCCGGGTGCGCTGAAAGTTCTTTGCTGAGCGTAATTCTCTCTTAGAATAAGTCAATATATGCACTTGCGATTCGGGGCTAAATGCAACCATATTTGTTGGTTGTCTGTTCCGTGCGAAAGTGGTTTATAGACTTATCCTTGCTTTTGTACAATTTTACTCAATGTAATTTGTAAGCGTTGAGTAAAAATACGGATGCGTTCGACCGTGTTCATTCTCAACTGCTTACTTTGTTTCGCCTGCTATGTGGATCGTTCGCCTTGCGCTTGAAAAAAAATACACCATTGCCGTCATGGCCCTGCTGATTTTCATTCTGGGGATCGTCAGCATCCGGCAGATGCCTACCGATATCTTCCCGAAAATTAACATTCCGGTCGTTTCGGTAATCTGGACGTACCGTGGCCTGTCGACGGACGAGATGGAAAAGATGGTTACCAACTTCTCCGAAACCTCAATCATTAACAATACCTCCGACATTCAGCGGGTGGAGTCGCAGACGTATAATGGTCTGGCGGTACTGAAAATCTTCTTTCAGCCAACGGTTAAAATTGAAGAGGCCATGTCGCAGGTGACGGCCATTTCGCAGACCATCCGCGTTCGGATGCCGCCCGGTACGCAACCGCCCATTATTGTCCGCTATAATGCAACCGACGTACCCGTACTGCAACTGGGTCTGTCGTCGGATAGTTTGACCGAACCGCAGATCACCGACTATGCCGTTACGCGGATACGCCCGCAGATTTCGACTGTGCCGGGGAGCCGGTTGTCGCAACCTTTCGGCGGAAAGTCGCGGCAGATTATGGTTGACCTCGATCCCGAACTGCTGACCGCACGCGGGGTAGCGCCGGAGGAGGTTGTCAACGCCGTGTCAGCCCAGAACCTTACTCTGCCGAGTGGTTCGCTCCGGCTGGGCGAAAAAGAGTACTCAGTCCGGCTCAACACTAAACCCGAAGTGATCACGCTGCTGAACGATGTACCCGTAAAAACGGTCAATGGCGTAACTATCCACATGCGCGATGTAGCTAACATTCACGACGGCTCATCGGTGCAGACCAACATGGTGAAACAGGACGGTGTAAAGGGCGTTTTGCTGAGCATCGTTAAAATAGGGAATGCCTCTACGACGGCCATTGTGGACGAAATCCGGGGGCGGATTATTCCTACCGTTCGGGCAGCGGCTCCCGGCCGGTTGAAAATTGTTGAATTGTTCGATCAGTCGGTTTTTGTGCGGGCGTCTATTCAGGGTGTGCTGGTAGAAGGTACTATTGCGGCTCTGCTCACAGCGGCCATGATTCTGCTGTTTCTGGGAAGCTGGCGCAGTACCCTGATTGTAGCTATATCGATTCCGCTATCGATTCTGGCCTCTATTACCATTCTTTATCTCCTCGGCGAAACGCTGAACATCATGACCCTGGGCGGTTTAGCACTGGCCATCGGTATTCTGGTGGACGACGCGACGGTTACCATCGAGAACATTCACCGAAATGAAGAACTGGGTCTGCCACTCCGTCGGGCCATTTTAGAAGGCGCTCAGCAGATCGCCACCCCTACGCTGGTAGCGACCCTGACAATCTGTATCGTGTTTGTATCGGTGCTGTTTCTGGAAGGTCCGGCCCGATTCCTGTTCGGGCCGCTGGCCATGTCGGTGGTATTCGCCATGCTGGCGTCGTACGTTCTGTCGCGGACGCTGGTACCCACCTTGGCCGACCTTCTGCTGAAGCAGGAATCAAAACATGCGACTCCACACCTGAACGGTCATACTGGAAATGGCCATGCTGGTTATAAAAAACCGAAGAAAAGCGGGTTCGTCAACGTCTACGAATCCTTTAACCGGGGATTCGAGCGGTTTCAGCGCCGTTACCTCCGGGTATTATCCTGGGGGCTGGGCCACCGCAAAGCTGTGTTGTTCCTGTTCCTGGGTATAGTTGCGTTTACAGCCTTCATGGTACCGTTTATTGGCCGCGATTTCTTTCCGAGCGTCGATGCAGGGCAGTTCAGGCTGCACTTGCGGGCACCCGCCGGAGCTCGGCTGGAGGAAACTGAACGCATTGCCAGTCAGGTAGAGCGCATTGTTCGCCAAACCATTCCAGCCGATGAAATCAGTACGGTCATCAACAACATCGGCCTGACTTCGGAGGGGTACAATTTCGTTTTCCAGGATAACTCGACCATCGGTCCGGCCGATGCTGAACTGCTGGTGGCGTTAACGGAAGAGAAATCGCAGCCAACTGGTAATTACATCCGTACGCTGCGCGAGAAACTGCGGGAGACGCTGCCCGGCGTAACCGTGTTTTTTACCCCCGCTGATATTGTCAGTCAGATTCTGAACTTCGGCTTGACCTCCCCTATCGACATTCAGGTAATTGGGTTCGACCGGGCCAATAACGTTAAGATTGCCAAGAAAATCGAACAGCGGGTGGCCGGTGTGCGTGGTGCCGTAGACGTTCACCTGCATCAGGTAATGAATGCGCCCGAACTCTTCGTAAACATCGATCGCGAACGGGCCAATCAACTCGGTTTGAATGAGCAGCGGGTGGCTAATAACCTTCTGGTTTCGCTCAGCGGTACGGCTCAGGTATCGCCCAACTTCTGGCCCGATCCCAAAACCGGTTTTCCGTATCTGATTGCCGTGCAGACTCCGCCATATAAGCTTAATACGATGGAAAAGTTTATGCAGACGCCCCTGTCGTTGAGCAATGGCGAGATAACGCCCCAGGCGCTCTCGAACGTGTCCCGGATTGAGCGCCGGGTGACTCCGGTCATTGTGAACCGAAACAACACCCAGCCAACCTACGACGTTTATGCCTCCGTTGAGCATAATGATTTAGGGTCGGTATCGGCAGATATTGAGAAAATCATTGCTGACTATAAGAAAGACCTTAAGCCGGGTAACCAGATTCTGATCCGGGGTCAGGTGGAGAGTATGAACAGCGCCTTTACGCGGCTCGGTATTGGGCTGCTGTTTGCTGCCGTGCTGGTGTATTTACTGATGGTTGTCAACTTCCAGTCGTTCCGCTATCCGTTCATCATCATCACCGCGCTTCCCGGTGCTATGTGCGGCATTATCTGGATGCTGTTTCTGACTCAGACGACGTTCAGTATTCCATCGCTGATGGGCGCTATCATGTCGGTTGGGGTAGCTACGGCAAATAGTATTCTGCTGGTGAGTTTCGCACAGGAACAGTTGCATATATTCGACTACGACCGGATGCAGGCCGCCCTCGAAGCAGGCCGGACCCGTCTCCGACCCATTCTGATGACTGCTCTGGCTATGATTATCGGCATGCTGCCCATGTCGCTTGGGCTCGGCGAAGGCGGTGAGCAGAACGCTCCACTGGGCCGCGCCGTAATTGGCGGTCTGTTGCTGGCTACGTTTGCCACGCTGTTGTTCGTACCGGTTGTGTTTAGTTATCTGGCCGATAAAAAGCCGCGTCCCGAGGAAGTGGAAAGCCTGATTGATGATGCTCAACCCGCTCACGTCTGACCATGATTTACCACATTACTACCGCATCTGACTGGCTCCGGCAGGCGGATTCACCGGTTTATGAAGTCGCCAGTTTAGCCACCGAAGGGTTCATTCACCTCTCAAAGGCAGAGCAGGTAGCCGGTGTGCTGGAACGCTATTACCAGAATGTGCCGGACTTATTACTCCTGCACATTGATGCCGACCGGCTGACGAGCCAGTTAATTTACGAAGTTGCTACCAATTCCGAGTTGTTCCCCCACCTTTACGGCCCAATCAACAAAAGTGCGGTGATGCGGGTGGAACAGCTCTCAGTTACCCCAAGTCTATGAAACGACCCTTACAAATCCTCATTCCACTACTAGTACTCATTGCCGTCTTCGTGTTTTTCGGTGTCCTGCCGCGCATCAAAAACCAGCAGGAGCTTAAAGCCGCATCCGACGAGGCCACCAAGCGCACTCCGTTGGTGAGCGTAGTGATGGTAAAAGCCCTTGGCGACACCAATGGACTCACGCTGCCGGGTCAGATCAGCCCCTACCGCGAAACCAGCCTATACGCCCGTACGCAGGGTTTCGTGCGTAAACGCTTCGTAGATTTAGGCTCTATTGTTCGGCGCGGGCAGTTGCTGGCAACCGTCGAAGCACCCGAAATTGAGCAGGACATTGCCCGGGCGCAGGCCGATCTGCAACTGGCCCAGGCCAATTTAGACCGGGTGAAAAGTGTCACGCTACCCGGTGCCATCGCCCAGCAGGATATCGACACCCGGCAGTCGGCCGTGAACGTCGGCCAGGCGGGTTTGCGACGGATACAGGCATTGAAAGGGCTGCAGGAAGTGCATGCTCCATTTAATGGCATGATTACCGCCCGTAACGCCGAAGTTGGCAATCTGGTGCAGGCGGGTACTGGCTTACCCCTATTTACACTCTCGCAATTAGATACGCTTCGGGTGTATGTCGATGTACCGCAGACTTATTACCAGGCCATCAAAATCGGGATGCCGGCCGTTGTTACGGTACCCGAGATGAAAGGCCGCACCTTTACCGGAAAAGTCGTTCGCACCTCCGGTACGCTGCGTACGCAAAGCCGGACGCTGCTGGTTGAGGTAGCTATCCCGAATCAGAAACGCGAACTGGTTGCTGGCTTGTACGGCACGGTTAAATTCCCCGCCAAAGTGGCCAACCCACCGGTTATTATTCCGGCCAACACACTAATGGTGACGTCCGAAGGCGCACGCGTGGTACTGATTACACCCAACAATTTAGTGAAGATTACGCCGGTTACGCTCGGTCGTGATTTCGGTACAACCCTTGAAGTGGTCGGTGGTTTATCGGGCAACGAACGTCTGGTTAGTAACCCAACCGACCAGTTGCAGGACGATGCCATCGTTCGGATTAGAATGGACAAACCAGCCGACAAGAAGTGAAGAAGCAGTAAGTTCTGGCCTGCTGGTTTTTGTCATCCTGAGCGGTCCGCCGATGCGGCACGAAGGATCTTAGTTACTTGACCGCTAAGATCCTTCGTGCCGCATCGGCGGACCGCTCAGGATGACAAAAAAATCATTAATATTTATACGCATGCACATAGCCCGGCGACTTACATTTTTATTGATTATTACGCAGCTGAGGTTTGGTCAGTCAACGGCCCAAACACCTGATCTGAGCGGCTGGCAGCGGTTTGGCGACCCAACGCTCGATTCGCTGATCAACCTGAGTTTACGCGAAAATGCGGACCTGAAAGTTGCCGTTAACCGGTTGCAGGAAGCGCGGCTCCGCACCCAGATCGCCGAAACGTTTTTGAAACCATCGGTGCAGTTAGCCCCAAACCTGAGTACGCAAAGTTTAGCCCCGAACCGGCCGTTTCAGCTGGCTACAGTAAGCGATGCCCAACGCCAGCGGTTTCAGTACAATACCTTTTCGGTTCCCGTCAATGCCAGTTACGAACTGGATTTGTTCAACCGCATCCGACAGACTATCCGCGTTAACGACTTTCAGGCTCAGGCTACCGAAGCCGATTTTCGGGGCGTCCGCCTGACCGTAGCGTCCGAGGTAGCTCGTATTTACGCGCTCATCCGGGCTAATGACGCTGAACAGGCTGTTTTCCGGCGTAATATTCTGGCGCGCGATACCACCGTACGCATCATCCACGAACGGGCCCGCGTGGGTCTGGTCAGCCAGATCGACGTGCAGCGTGCCGAAACCGACATTGCCGGCCTGCGGGTGCAAGTCCGTACGCTCGAACGAGGCCGAACCGAACTGGTAAACGGTCTTGCTCAACTGTTAGGTATAGTGCCCGGCCAATTCACACTTGCGCCCGGTCGTTTGCCCGCAGCCCTACCGCAGATTCCGTTTACGACCATCCCGCCCGAACTGGTACGCCGTCGGCCCGAGTTGCAGTCGGCTGATCGGCTTACACAGGCTGCTGATGCGAATGTGAATGTGGCCAGAGCCCTGCGCAAGCCACGGGTGGCTTTGGGTGGCTCAGTAGGCTTTTTGTCGGGGCAGGTGGGGCCACTGTTTTTTCCGAACAGTTTAACTTACCTGCTGGGCGCCAACATGTCGGTGCCAATCTTTGAAGGAGGGCGAAACCAGAAAAACGTCGCTCTGGCCGATCAGCAGGTGCAAACGGCGCAGTCTACTTACGATCAGCGCTTTCAGGTGGCGCAGCGCGAAGCTGAAGTAGCTCTGGACAATTACACCCTGCTCCGTCAGCAGGTAGACGAGCAGGCTCAGGTGCTAACCCTCGCCCGACGAACCGAACGGTACAACCGTGAACTTTACATAAAAGGCCTGACCACTTACCTCGACGTACTGGATGCTCAGCGTACTATTCTGGCGACCGAGCAATCGCTGGTGCAGTTACAGGGGCAGGTTGTGGTACAGGCCGTAGCATTGCTGCGGGCCCTGGGAGGAGACTTATGATACTGGCTGAAACCCCACCTCCGCCCTACTACGCCGTCATTTTCACCTCCGTTCGCACGGATGTCGATACCGGTTATGCTGACATGGCTGACCGCATGGTCGAACTGGCCGCTGAGCAACCCGGCTTTCTGGGCGTCGAAAGTGCGCGGCAGCAGATTGGCATCACCGTTTCGTACTGGGACAGTCTGGAAGCTATTCAAAGCTGGCGCCTGAATGCTGAACATACGATTGCCCGTGAACAGGGACGGAAAGCGTGGTACAAGTCGTTTAAAACCCGCATTTGCCGCGTCGAACGGGATTATGGTTTTGAGAAGGATTGATATTAGTGGGCAAACAAACCAAACCTTTTCTTAATCCGGACGCTTTACCGGGACGGGAGCCCTCCGTCGATTAAACTCGGTTCAGTTATGGTAACGATCAAAAACAAATATGTCCTGCTGGCAGCCGGTTTTTGGCTGGGTGGTATTGTGCTGCTGTTGTTGGGGGCTTATTTTAAAACCCCGCACCCTGACTGGTCCGGTTCGCTACTATCGGCTGGTCTGATCGCACAGGCCATCGGGTTCGCCTTTTTTGGTTTTGTGTTGATGCAGGCCGTATTGAAAAAGAAGGAAGATTAGTCGGGTAGCCATAATTTAGTCAAGGCGGCAGCATTTGCTTCTTCATCAAATATGGCGTTGATCGGTATGGTAAATCCGGCGATGACGTTACTCTTTACTATACCATCACCCGCTTTTAGTCGTAATTCATAGAGGTCGCCATCCAGCACGTACTGTTCGAGAATCTGCCTGTCAGGATCAATAATCCAGTATTCCTGAACACCGTGTGATTCGTAATCCTGATACTTGATACCCCGGTCGTTAGCGGCCGTTGAATTAGACAGTACTTCAGCCACAAAATCCGGCGCGGGAAACTGCATTTGGTCCGGCTTAAATTCCTGTGACTTTTCAGTACCCCAAAAGCAGACGTCAGGCTCGTAATCGTTACGTGTTAACGAGATAAGCAGTTTCTCGAAACCAACGTGCCCTAATTTTTGTCGGCGCGTGTAGGCATCCAGCATCTGATACAAGTATCCGGTGGCGCGGTTGTGCCAGAGTTTTACCGGCGAGTGAAAAAAGATCTCTCCATTGATAAACTCCATTTTCTTATTCTCGTCAACGATTTCGTAGAAGTGCTGACGAGTCACTTTCTCCAGTTCCAGTGCAGCCTGCAACCGGTCGATGAAGACGTAGGCATCGGGCATTTTCAACGCTTGTTCGAGTAGGGCAGTCTGCATGATTCTTATGCGAGTTTCAACCAAATTTACTAAAATCCCTCTACACCTGAGCGACCCGATTCCGCAGATACATATCGGCCAGCACCAGCGCGGCCATCGCTTCCACAATGGGAACCGCACGGGGTACCACGCAGGGATCATGACGACCTTTACCCGATACCATGACTGGCTGACCATGTACATCGACGCTATCCTGATCCTGCATAATGGTCGCTACGGGTTTAAACGCCGTACGAAAGTAGATGTCCTCACCGTTGGAAATTCCACCCTGAACGCCCCCGGAATGGTTACTTTTTGTGCGCACCCGGCCGGAGTCATCGGTATAAAACTCGTCGTTATGCTGAGAGCCAAATAATTCAGCACCCGAAAAACCGCTGCCATATTCAAAGCCCTTTACCGCGTTGATACTTAGCATGGCCTTCCCTAATTCGGCATGGAGTTTATCGAATACGGGTTCTCCCCAGCCAACGGGAACCCCGGTAATCACACAATCCACGACGCCCCCAACGGAATCGCCTTTCTTGCGCGTCTCGTCAATGAAAGCAAACATGCGTTCAGCTGTTTCAGGGTCAGGGCAGCGTACGGCGTTTTCTTCAGCCAGCGACAGGGTCAGCTCCTGATACGGCTTTTCCAGTTTCATGGTACCAACCTGCGAGACATAGGCTTGAATCTGCACCCCCTGTTGCTTGAGCAGCATTTTAGCTACGGCACCAGCGGCTACCCGGGCAGCCGTTTCCCGCGCCGAGGACCGTCCCCCGCCCCGATAATCACGCGAACCATATTTAGTCTGATACGTAAAGTCGGCGTGCGAAGGCCGGAACTGCTCCGAGATATGGGAGTAGTCCTTGCTGCGCTGATCGGTATTGCGAATCAGCAACGCAATGGGTGTGCCCTGCGTATGCCCGTCGAACACACCCGAAAGTACCTCAAACTCATCAGCTTCGCGCCGTTGGGTGGTAATGCGCGACTGACCGGGTTTACGCCGGTCGAGTTCGGTTTGAATGAAGTCGTTATCGAAAGGTAAACCCGCCGGGCAACCGTCAATAACGACACCAATGCCCGCGCCATGTGATTCGCCGAAGGTAGAAATCTTAAAAAGTGTACCGTAGGTGCTGCTCATTCGTAGGTGCTATACGGGCGCTGATACAGGCGCCCTATTTTTTAAAAAAGACATAAAGTATTCCCAGGAGCATCACCACAATCAGTACATTGGCGATGGCCCGCACCAGCACCGGAATATTCAGCGGCTGACGACTGCTGTCGGCCTGGTCGATACCACTGTAAATCGACCGGGAATCGCCTGTTTCCGTCGAATCGACCCGAACCGAATCACGCGCCAGATCAGCCATAAACGGCGTTTGACCGCCAACCCGTACGCTCAACCGTGACCGTAAGGTATCGTAGCGGGCGGTTTGGGGGTTGAAGTAAACCCATTGAAACGTGTTTCCCAACGAAAATTGTCCATTTTGCTTCGGCACAAAAAAATACCGGAACGCTTTCTGCCCCGTTACAGGCCCATTTGTGCGGTTAATCGTCTGGCGAATTTCGGGGGGGAATACGTCGAAATCAGGACCGGGCACGATCACGGGGGCAGGCAACGCAGCAATGTTTCCCTCGCCTTCAATCCGAAATTCATAGCCTGTACTTTGCCCCAACGACAACGTTGAACGGTCTACCCGTTCGAGTAATCGAAAATTGCCTACCGGCACGGCACCTGCCCCCGAACGGACGGGCAAAGGCTTGACCATAACCGTTACGGGTTGGCTGGAAAACGAAACGGGCTCGGTCAGTGTGGTCGATGCGGGGGCGGTTGTTAACGAGGTAGACGTCGGTTTGGCCCGCAGCATAGTAAGCGTCACAGCGGGAAGCCGGATCGACTGACTGCTAAGCGGAAAAAACGTAGACCGATAGATGATGAACTCCCGAAAAGCCCGCTTGTTGATTAGAACAGCCTGGGGTTTCAGTTCACTAATACCTGCGTTTTCCTCCCAAGCATTTACGGGTTTGATCTGCTTCGTAATGGTCTGCAACTGCCGGTCGAGCTGCTCAAACCGAAGCTCGTAGGGGTAATTTTCGGCCACGTAAAAGGCCAGTTTCAACTGGACTCCCTGTCCGGCGTAAATAGACGCCCTCGACGCCGTTAACGAGAGGAAAGCACCCCCCTTTTCGGCAGCGGCCAGGGCAATCGTATTGCTGACGGGCGCATTAATTTTGGTGATTGAAGGCCGGACTGTGAGCACGGCACCCGCCGAACGAACCACTACTTCGCCGATGGTTAACGTAAATGGAGGCACCTTGTAGGTACCCGGAGCCTGGGCAACATAATTCTGCGTAATTACTTGACTAACAAGGTTTTTCTCGTTTATTTCACTTGTTGTTACGCTGGCGGTTTTACCGCGTTTACTCAGGCCGGGAATCTCGGGAAAGTCAATTACAGGCCGGGTAGCGCTGTTGGGCAGTATGACAGAAATGGTAAAGGGCCGTTCAATCGAAAAGTCGGTCGGGCTCAATTCAATAACTGGCATATTATCAGACGTTTGTCCAAATGCAGCTACTGAATACAGATAAAATAATACAATAAAGAGTCGGAATATTGCAACTATCATGCTTAACTTTGAGCAACAAAAGTAAAGACAAGCCGTTAGACTTTTAAGTAAGTAGTTACTCATTAATCGCACCTAACTCTTTCCGTTAACGCTTTAATCAAATAACGCATTGTCTACCATGGCAACCATGTTGGAGTACATCAAAACGATTCTTCAAAAAGTAAGTTTCGACAAAGGCCTGTTCGAAAAAGAGTTGAAAAAGGCGATTGCGATGCTGGTTCCCGAAGAGATAAAGCAACTTAAGTCCTGGTGTTACGAACAGTTTGGCCGTATGTACCGGGTTGTGTTAAACCGTTGCTTTTCCCGCGTTCGGTTCTCCTGACGACAGACATACACGTTACCCGCGCAAGGCCTCAGCAACGGGGCCTTTTTTTATACCTCAAACCTGGCAAACACAAGGATCAACGGGTAAACAGCACCCGTTGCCCGGCCCGATCCGTCAGAAATGTCCCGTTTTCGTACACCAACTCACCCGAAACAAAGGTGTGCGTTATGGCCGATGTAAACTGCTCCCCTTCCAGTGGCGACCAGCCACACTGATACAAAGTAGATTCCTTCGTAACGGTCGTTGACTGCCTTGGATCAACCAGTACCATATCGGCCCAGTAGCCTTCACGGACGTAGCCCCGCCGGTCAATCTGAAAGCAATCTGCGGGTGCATGGCTCATCTTTCGCACCATCGTTTCGAGCGATAATTTACCCTGTTCCACAAACGAAAGCATCATCAGCAACGGGTGTTGCACCAGCGGCAGGCCCGACGGTGCCGACCAATAGCCGTTTTCCGGGTGCTTCTCGGCCCAGGTGTGGGGAGCATGGTCGGTAGCAATAATATCCAGACGGTCATCCAGCAGCGCGGCCAGTAACTGCTTTTTATGGTGGGCGTCTTTAATAGCCGGGTTGCACTTGATGAGATTTCCCAGTCGCTCGTAGTCAGCGGCATCGAACCAAAGGTGATGGACGCACACTTCGGCGGTAATGCGCTTTTCAGTTAAAGGACGGGTGTTGTCAAACAAAACCAGTTCATCGGCGGTGGAGATGTGTAGAATATGCAACCGGGTATTGTGCTTTTTGGCCAGTTCAACAGCCATCGTCGACGACTTCAGGCAGGCTGCTTCGTTACGGATCAGCGGGTGAATCCGGGCGGGTGCCGCATCGCCAAATTCGGCCTTATAACGTTCCGTGTTCGCCCGGATAGTGGCTTCGTCTTCGCAATGGGTTGCAATCAGCATTGGGCTTTGCCGGAATAACTCATCCAGTACCTGCTCGTTGTCAACCAGCATATTACCCGTTGAAGAACCCATGAACACTTTAATGCCGCAAACATTGGCCGGGTCCGTTCGGAGCACCTCGTCCAGATTGTTGTTCGAGGCTCCCATGAAAAACGAGTAATTACCGATCGCGGTCTGAGCTGCGATAGCATATTTATCGGCCAGCAACTCCTGCGTCAAGGCATTGGGTACGGTGTTGGGCATCTCCATGAACGTGGTGACACCACCGGCCACTCCGGCCCGCGATTCAGTGTGTATGGTAGCTTTATGGGTCAGGCCCGGCTCCCGAAAATGTACCTGATCATCAATGACGCCCGGCAGCAAATACTGACCCTTTGCGTCAATCACTTTATCCGCGTTTTTGCCCGCCAGACCGGGTGAAATCTGTGCAATAAATCCGTCTTCTATCAGAACATCGGTGTCAATGATGCGGCCTTCGTTAACTAAGCGGGTGTTCAGGAGGAGAATTTTCATAATAGAGTCACCTCACCCCAACCCCTCTCCTAAAGAGGGACTGGTGATGAGCGGCTGAGTCCTTCTCGTGTTTAAGAGAGGGGTTGGGGTGAGGTACTACTATTTTGACAACAATGCTACTTCTTTCGCAAAGTACGTCAAAATCACGCTGGCACCGGCGCGTTTAATGCTGAGTAAAGCTTCGAGCATGGCGCGTTCGCCGTCGAGCCAGCCGTTGCGCGAAGCCGCTTTAATCATGGCATATTCGCCACTGACGTTATAAGCGGCAATAGGCAGGTCAAAATTATCCCGTAGCAACTTAATGATGTCCAGATAAGGCAGGGCGGGTTTTACCATCAGGAAATCAGCGCCTTCAGCCACGTCGAGTTCCGCTTCGATCAGAGCCTCGCGGCTGTTGGCCGGATTCATCTGGTACGTATTTTTATCACCAAACTTTGGGGCAGACTCCAGTGCATCGCGGAAAGGGCCGTAGAAAGCACTGGCGTATTTAGCGGCATACGACATAATAGCCACATTGGTAAAACCGGCCGTATCGAGTACCTGCCGGATATAACCCACCCGACCATCCATCATATCCGACGGTCCTACGATGTCGGCACCGGCCTGCGCCTGCGCCAGAGCCATTCGGCCCAGCACCTCCAGCGTTTCGTCGTTCAGGATTTTTCCGCTCTCCACAATACCATCATGGCCGTCGGAACTGTAGGGGTCCATCGCCACGTCGGTCATCAGGGCAACATCAGGAAAACGATCTTTAATGGCCCGGATCGTGCTTAGGTACAGCCCATCGGGGTTGTGGCTCTCGGTGGCTAACTTATCTTTCTTAGCCTCGGTAATGTTGGGGAACAGGTCAAAGGCTTTCAGACCCAGATCAACGCACTGCTGGATTTCATCGAGCAGCATATCCGGCGAATACCGGTAAATGCCGGGCATTGATGTTACTTCAATTTTTACGTTTTGGCCTTCCTGTACGAAAATGGGAAATATCAGGTCGGAAACCGATAGGTGGTTCTCCTGCACCATATCTCGGATGACCGCTGATTGACGGTTCCGACGGGGACGACGGATAATGTTCATGCAGTTCGTAGTTTGTGGTTTGTAGTTGGCAGCAACCACAAATTACAAACTACGAACTATTTAAGGTTCGTTCCTCACACGATCAACTTAAATCCCTCACCGTGCATATTTACCAGTTGAACACGCTCATCGTGACGGAGGTATTTGCGTAGTTTGGTCACGTAAACGTCCATGCTGCGGGCGTTGAAATACGAATCGTCACCCCAAACCATTTTTAGGGCGAAGCTGCGACTAAGCGGCTGATTGAGGTTTTGGGCGAACAGCTTCAGCAACTCCGACTCTTTGCTGGTCAGTTTCTGGTTAATGCCATCCGCTTCTGAACCACCCGGCTCACTGTAACTCAACAGCTGATGCGGGTAGTCGAAGGTGTAGCTGCCAATGTGATAAATGACGGCTTCGGATGAGGGGGTGCTGCGCTGATACCGGCGCAGAATGGCCTGAATCCGCAGGAACAACTCCTCCATGCTGAAGGGCTTGGTGATGTAATCGTCGGCCCCGGTACGAAATCCCTGAATGGTATCCTCCGGCATAGACTTGGCCGTGAGAAAGATAATAGGGACATCGCGGCCGGTCATACGCACCTCCTTTGCCAGCGTGAACCCGTCTTTCTTTGGCATCATCACGTCGAAGATACACAGGTCGTAATCATGCGCCATGAACTGCTGCAACCCGGCATTGCCATCCGTAGCGCGGTCCGTTTCGTAGCCTTTCAGGGTCAGGTATTCCTGCACCAGCAGTCCCAGATTCGGGTCATCTTCAACGAGGAGTAGGTTCGGCATTTGATTAATGAGTGAATGAGTGAATGAGCGACTTGGTGAATAGTGTATGTATTGCAAACATTCACCAAGTCACTCATTCACTCACTGAATAAGGGAAAATCACCTCGAACGTACTGCCTTTGCCCAACTGACTCGTTACCCGAATCTGACCGTGGTGTTCGTCCATCATCTTTTTTACGTAACTCAGGCCCAGGCCAAAGCCCTTTACATCATGCCGGTTGCCGGTCGGAACGCGGTAAAACGTCTCGAAGATCCGGTTGATCTGCTCGCGGGTCATACCCACTCCGTGGTCAGAAACGCTGATGCTTACGCCTTCGGGCAGGCTTCGGGTGTGAATAGACAGGTTTGGCTGCTCCGGTGAATACTTTATGGCATTATCGACCAGGTTGTAAAGAATGTTGGTCAGGTGCAGTTCATCCGCTTCAACCACTTCATTTTCGGCATCGAAAGCCAGGTCCAGCTCGCCACCCCGCTGTTCAATTTGCAAACCAATATTATTCAGAACGTTCTCGATGGCATCATGTACGTTCACCGATGACAGCTTGAGCTTGATTTCACCTCGATCCAACAGCGCCATTTGCAGCACTTTCTCCACATGAGCGCCCAGTCGCCGGGTCTCATCCCGGACAATACCGAGGTAACGCGTAAGCCGTTGGTCTGCGGTCCGGCGTTCCGGCTTCCCAAGGTCCGACGTTCCGGATGACTCAGGCAGGTCAGCACCCACCAATTGACCAGATCGGGTTTGCAGCTGTTCCTGCGCCATCTCTACAGCCAGCGAAATGGTCGAGATCGGCGTCTTGAACTCATGCGTCATGTTATTAATAAAGTCGTTCTTGATATCGGCCAGCTTTTTCTGCTGGAAAATGGTGCTGATAGCGATGTAAAAACAGGCCAGAATAACCAGAATTAATACTGTGGAGCCAGCCAGTGCCAGCCCCATGCGGCTCCAGATAAACTGTTCCTGATCAGGGAAATAAATATGGACGTAGTTGCCAGTTTCCATGATATTATTCGGAAACAGAGCCGCTTTAAAGCCTGCCCGGGCAAACTGAGCGGCTTCTACACCATGCGACGCGAACAGAAACCGACTTCCACCAATGCCAGCCTGACTGGTTCGCACTCCGTAATCAAATCCAATGGTAATTCCCCGCTCCTGCAACGCCTGCCGCAACAGCGTATCGAGCGTCATGCGGTTGACGCGCTCCTCAATGGGCCGGTCCGACAGCAGCAGCCCCTTCAACACGTCCTTAATCATGCGGGACTGCTCTTCGGTTTTTTGTTCCGCCACGGTCCGCGATTTAACCGTTGTTACGCTTGGTGCCTGAGACAGTTTCTTACCCACCGATGCTTCGGCCGTTTCGACTAACCGGCGGGCCCGCTGGCGTTTCATCCGCAGTAGTCGAACCTTTGTCAACGAATCAGATTGCCCGGATGTGGCATTCATCTGGCTGTTCATGGTGGCTAATTGACTCACCAGCACCTGATCGACCCATTGTTCGAATTGCTGTTGCTGTGCCAGTTGCGTTTGCCAGTCGCCAGTCGCCATGAGTTCATTTTGCTGCTCAAAAAAAGAAACAAGTATTTGCTGCTGTTCGGGCGTGAGCGGCAGCGGAGTCGGGTGCAACACGTCCGAAGGCGTGGTCATGGCAGGGTTAGGTATCAGCTTACGCCGTTTCCCGGCGGACGTAGCAGCCAGCCGATCGGGGGAGACCTCCGATTTGTCTGTTTTGGGTCCTTGGGGCGTTGGAGCGGCTAATTTGGCCAGTGGCACATTCGTTTGCCGGGATTCCGGCGGGTTGGCACCCCGGCCAATCTGGCGCAAGCGATACTGCTGTTGCTGGGCATGAAGCCGCTGCTGCGTCAGGTAAACGATTTCCTGCCGCTCCAGTGTGCGCACCACTTCCTGGAGTGCGTCGGTCACTTTGTAAGCAAACTGTTCCTCCTGCAGGTGCAGCGCGTTGCGAATCCAGTACAACTGAAAGCCGATCAACCCAAGTGATCCGACCGCCATCAGGGCGACAATCCAGCGAATACGTTCTTTCGTCATTTTTTACCCATTCGTGCAACGTAACTACCCGTTGCTCCGTCTCTTGTTCGATTCGTTCAGTAAAAGTACGATGGCGGTGCCCCGGTTGGTCTGAACGAGCCAGCACCTTTAACAATCTTTAACACGCTGCCTACCGGGTCGGCGTTCGTCAAACTCACCCGGCTTATTTTACCTTTGTCTGTTTGATTTCTAACCGATTAGCCATGAAAAAAACAACTATTCCCGTCCTGAGGTTCGTCGCTGTCCTGAGTGCAGCCGTCGTACTCAGCCTCACCGCCCAGGCGCAGAAAACGACTAAATCAGCCAAACCCGCCGAAGTGCATGTTCGGGTAATTGAACGGTCGGGTGATAACGTGACTGAAATTGAGCGCACCTATCGTGCCGATGGGATGACCGATGATAAACGCGATGAACTGGTGAAAAACTTAGTTGATTCACTTAAAACAGCCCGGAAAGGCGATACACGGCAGCGGCAGATGACAATTATCATCGAGGACGATGCCGATGGCAACCGCATTGTCACGAGGGAGCGGAAGTCTAACCAGCTCCGGCCACTGGAACCCGGTGCCCGTAATCGCCCGAAAGAGTACTATTCGTTCGGCCCCGATGGCGGTATGAATTTTGACATGAAAAATAACTTCGACTCGCTTAATGTTCATTTAAACGGCATGGCTGACCGATTGAATCGGTATCAGTTTAATTTTCCAAAGGATTTCCAGATGAAACTCGCTGAACCCTTTAATGCCTGGTCCCGCGAGTTTAACGCCAAAGCCTCGACCGTGCGCGGACTGGAAGCATTCCCCAATAACCCCGACCGCAACCTGCTGAACGTACGGTTTACGGCACCAGCTAAAGGCGACGTTACTATCTTGGTTACCAACCCAAAAGGGAAGGAAGTGGCTCGCAAGGAAATCAAAGACTTCAGCGGTGACTATGTCGGACAGATTGACCTCGGTAAAAATGCGTCGGGTGCCTACTTCATCACCGTCACGCAAAATGAAGATGGTGCCGTAAAACGCATTGTTGTGCAGTAACTGGAACGGTATAAACACACAGGCCACAGCGTGTATACGGAGAGAACAGGGGAAAACTTTGCGCTCTCCGTGTATTCCTCTCTTCCGCTGTGTTTGAAAAAATATTTTTACATAATCAGGTACTTTGTATTGCAAGATACCATCTTAAACCCATATATTTGCAACAGGTTATAACACACATGGCCATGAAAAGACAGGTAATTGGTTTTCTGCTGGTATTGATGAGCGCACAGGCAATGGCCGTCGGTCATCCACACAACTTGTTTGCCGCCCGCAAACAGTTGAAGTTAAAGGGAATGGTTTCGACAACTTCCATGAAAACAGCCGGTAAAGCAACCTGGAGCATGATGCACCAGGTAAAAGCGGGTTTTGAGACGAGCTGTCAGTTAGTGCAGCTGCTGCACAAAGTGTCGGGCCGGTAGGTCAGTCGTAAATTTTATCACCCCGGCGAAGCCAGATGCCCCACAGCCGGGAGTACGCATGAACGCGGTTGGTGGGCAGCGCCCGATTATCCACAACCGGATACCCCTGATTTACCCACTCGAACAGGCTGCCATTCAGATTATGCACATTGGTATAACCTGCGGCCAGAAGTTTCTCTCCAATTTTCTCACTCCGCACACCCACGGAACAGTACGTCACAATACGCGCTACTTTAGGCAGATCGGCCACCCGGTGCAGATCAAAATCGTCATAACCGACCCAACGGGCATTCGGTAAATGGCTTACGGCATACTCCTTCTTTTCCCGCGTATCCAAAAAGATCAGGTCAGTCTGCTGTCTCGCGTCGGACACACTGATCAGCGGTACTGTTTTTCGGTACATCGTATTCAGCAAGGTCTGATAGGCTGAACTACCAATCTGAGCCTGCGTCGTCACGGCCAGTAAACACCCCGCTATCAACATTATATTTCCGGGCATCCGAGGTTCTATCATAAGCGTCAGGTGATTGATAGTGAGATCAAAAATAGGTCCTGAACTCCTCCACATAGGTTAAAATTTGGTTTACTTCCAATCCAGTCTATCATTTAAGCCGTAGATTGGCTACTTTTATGGTCTGCTACCTAACCCCTCCGTGCCTTAGCTGTACTTGTACTTAGTTTGATTGCGTACCCATGCGGAACAATGTTATCCGGCTAACGTCGGTTGTCAGCCTGCTCATCATTAGCTTGTTAACCGCCTTTGGTCTGGCCAAACCGGGGCTGGCGCGCCGTATTTCAGCACGGTTAGCTATACATCATACAAAGGCGGTAAGCCATAAACCGGTCCGGCCCAGTGTTGCCCGCACGTATCCGATGGCTAAGCCCGTTGAGGTGCTGACCCTGGCAGCCGATGGACAGCAATGGGTAGACAGCGTATTTCAAACCATGACCCCGGAGCAGAAAATCGGGCAGTTTTTCATGGTGGCTACCTTCTCGAACCGGCACGAAAATCACTACCAGTACATCGAACACCTGATTCGCGAATACCACATCGGCGGATTAATTTACTTTCAGGGCGGCCCCTACCGGCAGGCTATTCTAACGAACCGGTATCAGGCACTCTCAAAAATCCCCCTTTTAGTGGGCATCGACGGTGAGTGGGGCCTGGGCATGCGCTTGGATAGCACGATGGATTTCCCTAAGCAAATGACGCTCGGGGCCATCCGCGATAACGAACTGATTACCCGCATGGGTGCTGAAATTGGCCGACAGTGCCACCGGCTGGGTATTCACATCAACTTTGCCCCGGTTTCTGACATCAATTCCAATCCTGCGAATCCCGTTATCGGCATCCGGTCTTTCGGCGAATCAAAAGAGAACGTTGCCTTTAAAGCATCGGCTTACATGCGTGGGTTGCAGGGTCAGCATATCATTGCCACGGCCAAACATTTCCCCGGTCACGGCGATACCAACGCTGATTCCCACCACACACTACCCAGCATCAGTCGGTCGTCGGAGCAGTTGCACGATATTGACCTGTACCCTTTCCGCAAACTCATCGCCGACTCGCTGATGGGTGTTGTTACAGGCCACTTGCACGTACCGGGTGTTGATAACGCTATGCCCGCTATCGCGGCTACCCTGTCGGAGAAAGTGGTGACCGAATTATTAAAGAAAGAGCTAGGCTTCCGGGGAATCGTCTTCACGGACGCTATGAACATGGGGGGAGTAAGCCACGCTAAACGCCCTCAGGATGTGAATTTACGGGCATTAATGGCAGGCAATGACATTCTGCTCTACCCCGAAAACGTAAAAGAAGCCGTTAAGACCATCCTGGATGCGGTACAGGCGGGCCAGATTGCGCAGGAATTTATCGACGAGAAAGTCAAACGAATTCTACGGGCGAAATACTGGGTGGGGCTGCACGAGTACAAGCCTATTGCATTGGCCAATTTAGCCCAGGACCTGAACTCACCCGAAGCCGAGCAACTGAAACAGGAACTTTGCCAGAAAGCTGTAACGGTGGTGAGCAATACGGGCAATGTGCTGCCCCTGCGGAATTTAGACACCCTTCGGCTGGCCTCCGTTGCCATGGGTGTTGAGCCGGGCAATGTCTTCCAGAAAACACTGACCGAATACGCCCCCTTCCACCATATCGCCTACCCCGACAAACCAGCGACCGACGCCGATGTGGCGGATATTCTGGCGCAGGTGGGCGATGCCAACGTGGTGGTCCTGAGTTTTCACCGGATGAGCGAGTCGGCCTATCGGCGGTTCGGCATTACTAAACCGTCGCTTGATTTATTGGCAAAACTCAAGCAGGCAGGCAAAAAAGTAATCGTAAACGTATTTGGGCCCGCTTACAGCCTAAGCCAATTTGCCGGGGCTGATGCACTGGTTTGCGCCTATCAGGACTTTGACGAGTTGGAAACGGCGGTGCCTCAGGTATTGTTCGGGACGTTGGCACCCAAAGGTGCGTTGCCCGTTACGGTGGGTGATTTCAAGATTGGACAGGGGCTGACGACGGAAGAAACCGGTCGGTTGGTAGCCAGTGCTCCCGAATCCGTAGGTATGAAATCGGCCACCCTGAACCGAATCGACGGGATGGTTCAGCAGGCTATTAAAGACCATGTAGTACCGGGTTGCCAGGTATTGGTAGCGCGCAAGGGCAAGATCGTGTATGACAAAAACTTTGGCATGACGACCTACACCGGCCCCGAACGTGTGACGAATGAAACACTCTATGACCTGGCATCGCTAACAAAAGTGCTCAGTACGCTTCAGTGCGTAATGCTCCTCTATGACCGGAAACAACTCGATCTGGGGCAGAAAGCGTCTTTCTACCTACCCGAACTGCGGGGTACCAATAAACAGAACATTACCATCACGGACCTGTTGCTGCATCAGGCCGGTTTGGTTTCGTACTACCCCACGCTCTGGGACCGTACGCGTGCGCCGGGTGGCGGCCTGAAGCCAGAATATTACGGCTCGCATAAAGACAGCCTCCATACGCTGCAAATTGCGCCGACGCTCTGGGCAGTTCCGGCCCTGAAAGATTCAGTCTGGAAATGGGTGATCCAGTCGCCAATGTCGCGCAAGTTTGATGCCGATGGCAAACCTGCCTACATTTATAGCGACCTTGGATTCCTGACACTGCAAAAAGTAGTCGAGCGCATCAGCAAGCAGCCAATGGACAAGTTAATTGACCAGATTTATAAGCCGCTGGGCATCAGTACGATGGGTTTTACGCCGTTGCAACGGTTGTTGGACCCGCACTGCGCTCCGACGGAAAATGACACCTACTACCGCAATCAGATGCTGGTTGGTACAGTGCATGACCAGATGGCGGCCGTGCAGGGTGGCGTTTCGGGCCATGCCGGTCTCTTCGGCAATGCGCACGACGTAGCCAAGCTGCTTCAGATGAATCTGCAACGCGGTATCTACGGTGGGCAGCGGGTGTTTTTGCCAACTACAGTACCTTACTTCACGCAGACGCTTAGTAACCGCAGTCACCGGGCACTGGGATGGGATAAGCCTAATCCTGAAAGTACGAGCAGTGTTTACCTGGCCCCACAAGCGTCAGAACGGTCATTCGGGCATACTGGCTTTACGGGTAATGTCGTCTGGGCCGATCCAGATCAGGACTTGATTTTTGTCTTCCTGTCCAACCGTATCTTCCCTACCGGCGGTAACAATGCCATCAATACAACAAAACTGCGCCGACGCATCCACGAAGTAATTTATTCGGCCATTGAGCCGGAGAAGTAGGTTGGTTTTACCATTACCTGACCACGCGATACAGGTCATGCTTTCTGCAGTAAGTCCGGCTCGATTTTTGCCCGATTCTGTTTACACTTCCTTCTGTCTGTTTACATAAGAGAATCTGGATCGACACCGTAATCTACCGGTGAATCTATTAACTTGCACAGTATACCCCAACCCCCAACCGCAATTCTATTGCTATAAACGACTACGTAAACATGGTAAAGAGCCTCCGAACACTGGTGTGCCTTATAATGGTATTGAGTGGAATGTCTGCCATCAGTCAGGCACAGAACATTATTACCGGTACTGTATCGCCTGCCTCTGTCTGCCCATCGGGTACAATTTCGGTTCCTTTTTCGGCTACAGGGCCATTTGGAGCAGGTAACACGTTTTCGGCCCAACTTACGGATGCTTCCGGCAGTTTCCCGGCCACACCAATCGTCATTGGTACGATCGCTGCTAACCCAACCAGTGCCACTACCTTAACCATCACCGCCACAATTCCGGCCAACACCGCCGTTGCTGCCGTTTACAAAGTGCGTGTTGTATCGAGTATTGGTAACAAAATTAGTGTTAGCCCGACTACGCTAACCATCGGCACGGCTATTCCCACGACACCAGTTGCAGCGCCCACTTTTTGTCAGAATACCACCGGGTCTGTGACGGCGACAGGCCAGAATTTACGGTGGTATGCGACCGCTTCCTCGCCTACTGCAACAGCAACAGGCGCTACCTATGGCGTTTCGACGACAACGGACGGCAGTTTCAGTGTGTATGTAACGCAAACCGTTAATGGTTGTGAGAGTGCCCGAACACAGGTTAACTACGCCGTTACGGCCAGCCCTGCCGCGCCAGCGGTAACGCCATCACCCGATTACTGCATAAACGAAACACCTGCTCTGCTGGTGGCTACCGGCACTAATCTGAAATGGTACGGCACCAATGCCACCGGTGGAACAGCTACAGCAACGCAGCTACCGAATACCGGTAGTGCTGGCTCTACCAATTATTACGTTAGTCAGACCGCTGGTGGTTGCGAAAGCAGTCGGGCATTGGTATCAGTTTTAGTGAAGGCACGCCCCGCAGCACCGGGCGCAAGTGGTATATCTTACTGCGTCGGTCAAACGGCCAGTGCCCTGACGGCAACAGCGGCTAACGGGGGTACCCTGATCTGGTATGGTACCAGTGCCACGGGTGGAACGGCTTCAGCAACTGCACCGACTCCCCCAACCACCACACCCGGTACCACCAACTATTACGTCAGCCAGACCCTGAACGGGTGCGAAGGCCCGCGAGCGTCCATCACTGTAACGATCAATGCCATTCCGGGCCCACCCGTGCCCAATACACCACCAGATTATTGTGAGAGCAGCGCAGCCAGTCCCTTAACAGCTACAGGCCAAAACCTGCAATGGTACGGGACCAACGCCACCGGCGGAACGCCAACGGCTGCGCTGACGCCAGCTACCAACACCGTTGGAACGGCTACGTATTATGTCAGCCAGAGCATTAATGGTTGTGAAAGCCCGAGGGCGGGCGTTACCGTCCGGGTTAAGGATTCGCCCAACGCACCAACCGTCAGCGACGTTTCCTTTTGCCAGAACAGTCCGGCCCCCACCCTTACGGCCACAGCCAGTACAGGAGCTACCCTAAATTGGTACGGGACCAACGCCACCGGCGGATCATCCAGCGGCACAGCCCCCAGTCCGCCGAATGGTACAGCTACAACCCTAAACTACTACGTCAGCCAGTCACTCAACGGGTGTGAAGGTCCCAGAGCGCGGCTTAGTGTCGTAATAAAACCAACGCCCGCAACACCTGGTACCAGTGCCATTGGCTTTTGCGCAGGCCAAGCAGCCAGTGCCCTGACGGCAACAGCCGCCAACGGTGGCAGCCTGAACTGGTATGGTACCAGTGCCACGGGTGGAACGGCTTCAGCAACTGCACCGACTCCCCCAACCACCACACCCGGTACCACCAACTATTACGTCAGCCAGACCCTGAACGGGTGCGAAGGCCCGCGAGCGTCCATCACTGTAACGATCAATGCCATTCCAGCATCGCCCGGCGTGGCAGGTGTCGGTCCTTATTGCCAGGGTGCCTCAGTTCCTGCCCTGACAGCTACTGGAACCACCGGGGCAATCTTGCAATGGTACGGGACCAACGCCACCGGCGGAACGCCAACGGCTACCCAGACACCGGACAACAGCCAGCCGGGTACCGCTGCCTACTACGTTACCCAGACCGTTAACGGGTGCGAAAGCCCGCGGGCATCCATAACGGTGCAGATCAAACCAACGCCGGGTTCACCAGGGGTAACGCCGGTCGAATTCTGTCAGAATACCAGTGCACCAACGCTGACAGCTACTCCGATTGCCAACGCGACGCTCAACTGGTATGGTACGAACGCTAATGGTCCGGTCTTAGGCACAGCCCCTACCCCGCCCAACAACACAGCGATTACGTTGACTTATTATGTCAGCCAGCTACTGGACGGCTGCGAAAGCCCAAAAGCACAGTTGTCGGTACGCGTGAAACCCACACCGGGCTTGCCTGGCACCTCGCCTGCTGCGTTTTGTAACAATGCCGCATCGCAACCCTTAACTGCTTCCGGCCAGAATCTGGTCTGGTACGATCAGAATGATACGCAGTTGGGCGGTGCGCCTACCCCCAATACCGGTTCGGTTGGTACGCAGGTGTTTAAAGTTACCCAGTCGCAGGATGGATGTGTCAGCAACAAGGCTACAGTGACCGTGACGATTAACGCGCTGCCACCGGCACCCGGCACCAGTAACCTGCAATATTGTCTACCCACACAGGATCAGCCGGTGCAGAACGTTGGGCAGCTAACGGCCAATGGGCAGAACCTGAGATGGTACAATCCCGACGGCAACCAGTATGGCGAGGCACCCGTACCGCCGATTACCACCACGCAGGTTATTATGTTTCAGGTTACACAGACTGTGAATAACTGCGAAGGACCAAAGGCCAATTTGCAGGTGACCATTCAGACTACACCCGCGCCGGGTCTGCCCAAGTCGGTGGTTACGTATTGCCGCAACGATGTAGCCACACCGCTGGAAGCAACCGGTACGAATTTGCGCTGGCTCGATCCGAACAACAACCTGCTGCCTGTCAACACCACGCCAACGCCCCCAACAACCAATGCAACCCGTCCGGGCGGGGTATTTTACCAAGTCTACCAAACAGGCAGCAATGGCTGCGTTAGCCCACGGGCGTCTATCAAACTGATTGTCAATACTAACCCAACGTTGTCTATTCTGGGTTCGACGGCTATTAATCTCGGTCAGACTACGTCGTTGCAACTACGCTTCACGGGTGCGCCACCATTTGTTTATGCCCTCTCGAACGGTGCATCCGGCACGGCCGCTACCGATACTATTATCTCAGTACCCGTTACACCATTGCAAACGACCACGTATCAGGTTGTCAGTGTTTCCAACGTCTGTGGCGTCGGCGCTCCCGGTGCTCCGGCAACGGCCACCATTACGGTTAACATTCCAACGATTCTGACCGGGAACCTCAACAGCAGCACCCTGTGCGCGGGCAGCAATTTCACAATTCCATTCACCACGCAGGGTACCTTTAACCTCACTTTACCGTTTCAGGCGCAGTTGGTGCAGGTAGCCGATACCAGTGGCCGTAATCCAATAAACCTAACCGCATCTGGCCCGGATAGTCCGCTGTCAGCCGCCATACCGCTAACTACCCCCGGCGGACGGTATTTGGTTCGGGTCGTTCGTACCGTTTCGACTACCCCCCTGATTCAGGTGGTCAGTAGCAGTAGCCCTACCATACTAACCGTTAGGCCGCTGCCAACAGCAACCCTGACCGGAACGCAGAATATTTACGAAGGCAGTCCGGGAAGCTTGACAGTTACGCTTGGGGGCGATGGGCCATGGACGTTTTCATATGCTGATAGTGCCCGTATCGTACCGGTTACAGGAACGGCAAATCCGTACCTGATTTCGGTGCAGCCGCTCAAAACAACAACATACCGGCTGACGACCGTGAGTAATAACTGCGGTACCGGTGCCGTTTCGGGTACTGCTGTAGTAACCGTCTTACCCCTGCTGGCCGTTGAGGAAGATCCGTTGAGCAATGTCGTGAGGGCCTATCCGGTACCGGCCACTACGTCAGTCACGGTCGCTATTGACCGGCCGCTGTATACCGAATCGGCGGTGCTTGAACTCACGGACCTACGCGGGCATTCGGTACAGCAGCGCGTGACCCGGCAGGCGAAAACAGACCTCGATTTAAGCAGTCATCCGGCCGGTTTATACATCCTGACGGTCACCGTTGGCGACAAAAAGACTACCCGCAAGATTCTGAAGCAGTAAAGAAGCTTCTTCCTAAACAGGCTGGTAACACAAACACCGTAGACGTTTGTGTTACCAGCCTGTTTATTTACTGACTACCTTAACACACCATGCTGACCTTTTCCGACGACTATTTCATGGGCGAGGCCCTGCGGCAAGCTGAGCAGGCCGGGCAAGCGGGGGAGATTCCGGTGGGCGCGGTGGTGACGTGCCGGAACCGGATTATCGCCCGTACCCACAACCAGACCGAGCAGTTAAATGATGTAACGGCTCATGCCGAACTATTGGCCATTACCGCTGCTACTCAGCATCTGGGCGGTAAATACTTAGTCGATTGCGTGCTATATGTTACGCTCGAACCCTGCGTGATGTGCGCCGGTGCCCTGTTCTGGGCGCAAATCGGGCGGTTAGTTATTGGGGCCGATGATCCTAAGCGCGGTTACAGCCGGATTAAACCCTCCCTGCTCCACCCCAAAACCCGGCTGACAACGGGTATCCAGACAGAGGAGTGCCGCGCCCTGTTAACCGATTTTTTTGGACGACTAAGAACATAAAGCAACGGCTCGGCGTTAATCCGACGAACCTGTTAACTATTCACCAAACGCATTACTCCTATGGCATTTGTCCTGGAACCGCTACCCTACCCGAGTGACTCGCTCGAACCCAACATCGATAAGCAAACCATGGAAATCCACCATGACAAGCATCATAACGCGTACGTTACTAACCTGAACAACGCCGTTGCCGGTACCGATATGGAAAAACACTCCATTGAAGAACTACTCGCATCTGTGAGTCAGTTTCCGGTGGCAGTCCGCAACAATGGCGGTGGGCATTACAATCATACACTGTTCTGGAATACCCTATCGGCCAACGGGGGCGGTCAGCCAACGGGCGAGCTGGCACAGGCCATTACTGACAAATTTGGCTCATTTGACGCCTTCAAAGAAGAATTTACGAAAGCTGCTACAACGCGTTTCGGCTCAGGTTGGGCGTGGCTGATTGTTACAAACGATGGTCAGTTGGCCGTTGTTTCCACCCCGAATCAGGATAATCCGCTGATGGATGTTGTCGACACAAAAGGGTTTCCTATCATTGGCCTCGACGTGTGGGAGCATGCCTATTACCTGAAGTATCAGAACCGCCGTCCCGAATACATCACTGCCTACTTTAACGTAGTCGACTGGAGTGCGGCCGAAGCCCGGTATCAGCAAGGTAAACAGGCATCCTGATAGTGGCACCTGCCGGAGTTGGCGAGGTTTCTCAATTTCGGCAGGTACTCCTGAAAATGCGCGGTTCGGCTTGACACATACCCTAAATGTAGCTATCTTTGCACTCCTAAAATGGTGATTGTAGCTCAGTCGGTTAGAGCGCCGGATTGTGGTTCCGGAGGTCGCGGGTTCGAGCCCCGTCTTTCACCCCACAGGAAGCCCCGAATCAGTCGGGGCTTTTTTTATGCCTTTTTTCTCCGTACGAACCTTCCGGTACACACCGGGTTATCGTAGCATGACCTCTTCCGCACCTGCCCGGCTGCATCCGGCCTTACTAATTGTTCTTACTCTGAGTTACTTAACCGGCATCATCAGTCCGCGCATTGCTGCTCTGGCCGACTGGTTTCAGTTCTTAACGCCGATACACCTGACGGTATCGCTGCTGGTGCTGCTCTGGTTTCATACCGACTGGCGGCCAGCTTTCGGGTTCTATGCCGCGCTCGCCGTACTGACCGGCTATTTTGTTGAAGTGCTGGGTGTGCATACCGGCTATGTCTTTGGCCATTACGCCTACGGAAATGGCCTCGGTTTCCGGTTGTGGGATGTGCCGCCGGTTATTGGCCTGAACTGGCTGCTTCTTTCCTATTGTGCCGGGTCCGTCTGCGACCGGCTTCCGTTCCCCGTTTACATCAAGACCATAATTGCGGCAACGACAATGGTGGCCCTGGATATTTTTATTGAACCAGTAGCTATCAATCTGCATTTTTGGACCTGGTTCAATCAACCCGTTCCCATGCAGAACTACCTTGGCTGGTGGCTTATTTCGCTCGCTTTGCTTGGCATATGGTACGGTTTGCCCTTCCGTAAGCAGAATTTACTGGCGGGCTGGCTGCTGGTGTTTCAATTCGTTTTCTTTATTGGCCACCGGCTGTTTAGTCTTGTTTAAAAAAAGTTAAACAAAATACTCGACGGGTAGGTTATTTTTGTACTTTTGATTCCCGATCCCTGTTAGCTAACGGACTATCCTGTTTTTTGCTTTTAACCGAAGTTTCTTTAGTTTGACGGTCATTTTCGGGTGGTTTTACGTCGTTGGTTACCGGCTAACCTTCTTTAGCACCTCGTTCGTATACTCGCAATCCCGTAATTTGTCTATTCCATGAGTAACTATTCGATCAAAGATTTAGAGCAGCTTTCCGGTATCAAGGCGCACACGCTTCGGATTTGGGAGCAGCGTTACAACATAATCTCGCCCAAACGGACCGATACCAATATCCGTACCTACGATGATCAGGACCTTAAGCTGGTTCTGAATATCTCGTTGCTGAAAGATCACGGGTATAAAATTTCGGAAATCTCCAAGCTGTCGGTGGAGGATATGTATCAGGAAGTGATCAAGATCTCTGACCGGCAGCTTAACTATCCCGATCAGATTCACGCCCTGACCATCTCAATGATCGACCTGGATGAAGAGCGGTTCGAGAAAATCGTCAGTACAAATATTTTACAGTTCGGATTCGAGAATACGATGATTCACATCATCTATCCCTTCCTGAGCCGAATTGGTACATTGTGGGTGACGGGTTCCATCGGGCCGGCACAGGAGCATTTCATCACCAATCTGATTCGTCAGAAAATTATTGTAGCCATTGATGGGCAGGTAAGCAAACAGCGGCCCAACGGCAAGAAATACATGCTGTTTTTGCCGGAGGGTGAGCTACACGAAATCAGTCTGCTGTTTGCCAATTACATCATTCGCGCCCGCTACAATAAAGTTATTTACCTGGGCCAAAGCCTGCCCTTCAACGAGCTGGTGTTTGCCTATAACATTCATAAGCCCGATTACATTTTCACGGCGTTGACCTCGGTCCCGTCTAACCATGAGGTGCAGCCATTTGTGAACAAAATGGTTAAGTCTTTCCCAGACGCTCACCTGCTATATACTGGTTATCAAGTTGTTGGTCAAGACATTGAGATGCCGGAAAATGGAACTGTCATTAACAATATCGAAGATCTGATTCGGCTGGCAGGATCTTAGAAAAGGGAATAAGCAGGAAAAAGAGGATGGGGAAATAGGAACAGCCATAAGCCTTCCTATTTCCCCATCCTCTTTTTTTATTCTATTCTTTTTCCTGCACGCTCCCTTGCTCTCCTATTTCATTTGTGCAAATTCGAGTGCACGGCGTTCGGCGTAGGTGTGTGCATCCCGGGAAACAAGAAAACCGACATGGCCACCCGTACGGGGCGTTTCCAGAAAAATATGGGGATGGCCATTAGCTAACCAAACGGGCGAGCACTCCGGCGAAAGCAGCGGATCGTTCCCGGCATTGAGCAGTAACGTAGGTACGGTGATGCCCGGCATGAAATTAAGCGCCGACGCCTGCGTATAAAAATCGTCAGCGTCCCGGTAGCCGTTCACAGGGGCGGAGAAATAATCATCAAAATCGCGCCATACCTTCACCCGGCTTAGGTTGTTCATAATGAGCCTACCCGGAAACAGCACAGCTTTCTGCCTGATTTTCACCAGTAGTTTCTTCATAAATCGGTTGCGGTAGAAGCGGTTGGCGGGCAGGTCGAGAAGTTGCGCGCTGGCTTTCAGGTCAGTAGGTGCCGAAACAGCAATACCCCGCCTGATCGCACCGGGCAAGTCAGGACCATGCACCCCAAGGTATTTGAGGATAATATTACCGCCCATGCTGTAGCCCAGCAGCGTCAGGTCATCGTACTTTCCCGTCTGTAGAGCGTGCTGAATAACCTCGTGAATATCCCCAATCTCACCATGATTATAAAGCCGGAACGCTCGATTTATCTCTCCGCTACACGACCGGCAGTTCCAGGCCAGTACGTCATAGCCGTTACTGGCAAATAATTTAGCGGCACCGAGCACGTATGCCCGGTGGCTGTCACCTTCCAGACCATGCGTGATCACGACCAGTTTCTGGCTGTTTGAGCGCACCCAGTCAAGATCAACGAAATCACCATCGCTGAGGGTCAGCCGTTCCCGTTCATACAAAACACCGGTTACCCGGCGGGCTACACTGGGAATGATGGTTTGCAAATGAGCGTTGTAGAGATACGCAGGAGAGCCAAGGTAGGCCGATGGCTGAACAAGTGGCATGAGTTAGTTTCGTTCTCTGACACGAAGACGTTACCTTTGAGTAGTTCCTGAACAGGTATGCTATGGCAAATTACATCCCGGTTGTGCTGGCCAGTATGCTGAAATTTATTGGTGGGCCGCTGGCAGGCGTCGCGCTGGGGCTTCCATGGCCCCAAACGCTGCTATTCACGGTGATAGGCACGATGATCAGTGTCGTTTCGGTAACGTTTGCCGGCCATGCTACCGAGCGACTGATTCGTCATTACCGCCGTCACCCACCGAAACTGTTTAGCCGACGTACCCGACTGGCTATCCGGGTCTGGAAACGGTCGGGATTATTCGGCATTGCCCTCCTGACTCCACTGTTGCTAACACCAATTGGCGGCACCGCCCTGGCGGTTTCGTTTCGGGCGGGTGCCTTGCGTATTCTCGTCTATATGTTTGCCAGTTCGCTGTTCTGGGGTCTGATTTTTACGCTGGCCTTGTATCAGATTCCGGGTCTGCGCGGTATCCTGCACCATTGACCTTAGCGGCTAACCGCTGCTGCTGGAACGGCCGTTGGCGTTTTCTTGCGGTAATCACCCCGGGAGAAGTACTTCTCAATAACGCAGTACATCAGGATAAAGAAGTACCGGCTACCCATCTCTTTAATCTTTAGCTTTGATTCACCGTATTTCCGGTTGGTCCAGCTATTGGGCAGCACCGTAAATGTATAGCCACGAACAATGGCTTTCAGTGGCAATTCAATCGTGAGGTTAAAGTGCGGAGCCAGAAAAGGCTTGATGCCTTCAATCGTTTCGCGCTTGTACAGTTTGAACGCATTGGTCGTGTCATCGTAGTTGATCCCCATCAGCATCCGTACAATGAGATTGGCTACCCGGTTTACTAATTTTTTCACGCCCGGATAATCCACTACCCGTCCACCCTTAATCCAGCGGGAGCCAAAAACCGCATCCCAATTGCCTTCCAGCATTTTGTGGTAAAACTTTACTAAATCTTCCGGGTCGTCGGACATATCGGCCATGAAAACAGCTACACAGTCGCCCGTGAAGCGCTCCAACCCGTAGCGGACGGCATAGCCAAAGCCATTAGGACCGGGATTTGTAAAGTAAACCAGTGTCGGAATTTCGGCCGACAGCCGTTCGAGCATCGCCAGTGTACCGTCTTTGGAATTATCGTTCGTAACACATATTTCGTGCGGCACACCATGCTTGGCCAGCGTTTGATACAGCAAACGCAGGGTTGGTGGCAGCGACTCTTCTTCGTTGTAGGCTGGAATAATGACGCTCAATTTCATGGGCAGTTGTTTTCGTGAAGTCTGTTTATCAGGTTGTACGTTGACTGCGGGAAGACAAAAAGCACCTGAATGTCCGAGCCCGTCAAGCCAAAATTACACCGTTTCGAGCAAATCCCTGTACCGCTGAATCGTTTGCTGGATAACTTCGTGGTGTTGATAACCCAGCCACTTATCCACATCGGCAAACATAGCTTTCCGGTTCGCCAGAAAAAATCGGTTGTGGCCCGACTGCACATTACTCAAACCGCCCCGGTGTTTTCGGTAAACGCCCATCACATCAGGTAGATAGCCAATTGGACCATGAGCAGCTAGCTGAATCACCAATGCCCAGTCTCCGGCCGCAGCGTGGGCGTGCCAGTCAGCAAAATTTTCCGTTTTGAAATAATTACGGTAGAGAATGCTGGCGGTCGCAAAAAACCAACGGTCGGCCACTACGTCGGCTACGGTGCTTATCAGCGGCTGGTCGGGCGCATTAAACGCATGGGAAGGCGAACCATCCTCATAGATCACTTCCACATTATGATGCGCAAACGAAAACGTCGGATTAGCCTCCAGGAGTTCGACCTGCTTTTGCAGTTTCAGCGGATCGGTCCAGTAATCGTCGCCTTCGCACAGGGCGACGTATTCGCCCCGACACGCTTTCAGGAGTGCGATCACATTATTGCGACCGGCAAACTCCTTTGGCTCGGTGGGTCCCAGGTTCTCGGGATGCAGAAATGCCCGAATCAGCGATGGATATTGATCGGCATACCGCCGGATAGTGGCTGGAGCGTTGTCTGTTGATGCATCATCCCCAATGATAATCTCAATGGGAAACGTCGTTTGCTGAGCGAGTGCGCCGTCGAGCATCTGCGCGATGTACGACTCGTGATTATAGGTCGGTACACAAACGCTGACTTTGGGAGACAGGTGCGTCATTTGGTGGCACCGGTTAATCGGTGAGGTAGCAGGGCCAGAAACACATAGATACTACGGCCCCATTTTGGCAGCACATAATCCCGAATGATTTCTTTTGTCGCCCGGAAGGCAGGCTGTGCGAGTTTCAGATACGTCAGCGCTGTGCCAACCCGGCGTGTATACTGGTCTTTATACTGGGGTACATCGAGCAGCATCCGGTAATAGCGGGCAATATTTTTTCGTAACAGACCATCGTAAGCATGGCCGAGTTCCAGATTAATGCCTTTATACATAGCTATCCGGTTCAGCAGAAAACCTGCATCGCGGTAATTGTCGTGGAAACTGGCCCCGTTCGGGTTTTTCCGGTACACCGACATCAGATCAGGCAGGTACCCGATGGGACCGTTCTTCGCCAGAATAATATACCGTGGGATGTCCCCACTCGACGATTTCAGAAACCAGTCGGGATAGTGCATCAGTCCGTTACGAAACATCACCGCTGACGTCGCCATAAACCAGATTTCATCCTCGCCAACCAGGTCCTCCACCGTTATCACGGCTTTCTGATCGGGAGGATTCAGGATCTGGTCGGGAAGCAGCGACCGTCCGGTGCCCATTTCGTACGTAATCAGGGCATTGTGGAAACAGGCGGAGAAATCGGGATGAGCGTCCAGAAAATCAACCTGTTTCTGGAGTTTCAGCGAATCGGTCCAGTAATCGTCGCCATCAAGTGCGGCAATGTATTGCCCTTGCGCCAGCTTTAACGTTTCGATAGTATTAAAAAGGCCGTTCTGCCCCAGATTGCGCGGGTGCAGCACGGCCCGAACTTTACCCGGATACCGCCGTTCGTAGTCGGCGATGATGTCGCGGGCACCATCGGTCGAGCAGTCGTCACCCACCAGAATTTCATAGTCGAAATTCGTTTGCTGGGCGAGGGCACTCTCGATGGTTTGACCAATAAATTTAGCCTGATTGAAGGTCAGTATCGTTACGCTAACTTTAAGCATACAGCGGTGCCGCCCCGTTGTCAGTTGGCGGTTTCGTAAATACCCAGCAACTGAGCTGGTTTCGGGAAATCAGGCGTGATGAGTTCTTCCTGAGGCTTGTAAATGTACGGCATTGGATAACCCCGTTCAATGAAGGTCGGCTCCAGCAGGTTATTGTACCGCAATTGCACCGACCAGCGAATATTCCGCGTGACGTTATTACCCGACCGGTGAACAAGAAAAGCCGAAAAAATCAACACATCGCCCACTTCGTATTCCGTCTGTACATAATCTTCTTCGCGCAGGTCGTCGGTGATGGAACCGGCATAACCTGTTGTGTTGGCCTGCATCAGCCCGGCCGTGTGGCTACCCGGAATGACCTGAAGGGCACCAATTTCTTCGGCAGCCGGTACCATTGGAAACCAAATAACAACGCTATCGAGCGAGCCCTGCCCGGTACGCCAGTCCTGGTGGGCACCCAATTTCCAGTGTGTGCTGCCATCTTTCGACAGAAAGCGGCTATTGAACTGCATTGCCGGGCGCACGGCGATAGAGGGCTTTTCTACGCCAACCGCTTTCACCAGATCCAGAATGGCATCGCTCACCCCTAACTTATGCAGGGAGATCGTGTGCTGAACCGTCTTGCCGGTGTTGACAAAGGCGTTGAAATCTTTCTCGAAGAAGGCAAACATAGCGGCCTCAAAAGCATCGCGGTCTTCGATATCGACCGACTGACCCAGTACGTGCTGAATCTGCTGCGCATAAATTTCGCGGGCTTCCCGATAAATATCAGCCACAATGTCCCGATCTAATGCACCTTTTAAAAGCAGAAAACCATCCCGGCGGTATTGTTCAATTTGCTCTGACGATAGCATTTTGTTTGTTGTTTGTGGTTTATAGGTGCGTTGCCGGTTTAAGCGACCGGCAACGCACCTATAAACTTATTTTAATCTTCCCAGATAGCGTAGGAGAATCCAGCCGCGCCGAACCCGTTACCGTTGTATAACATATATTTCCGGCCATTGTGTTCATACACATGCGCGTACTCGATCATATTATAATCAAAGTCATCAGGATTTTCGGACTTGGCAATGCCAACCAGTTGGTCCTTCCGCTCCCAGTTTGTTCCATCTACCGACTCTGCGTAACCCAACCGGTAACTCTGATCGCGATCAGTGCGGTAGTCGCGGGAGTGCCGGTACGAGTAGAACATTTTGTATAAGCCATCTTCCTTAAAAACGCTCGGTCGGCCGACAGCGTGCAGAAAGTCGTCAAATTCAAGCGTCGGCACATCGCTGATGTCCCAGCGGATACCATCGCGTGAGGTAGCCGATTGGCCGCGATAGTAGGGCTCCGGGTAGTCGTGAATGTACTCACACTTCTGTCCAGAAATATACCACATCCGCCACGTACCATCGGCCTCGCGCATCACCGACGGCTGAGCCGCCCAGATCGGGTTCTGAATGGAGCGATCCATAATGGGGCCGGTAAACATCTTTTTAAACGTTAGTCCGCCATCGGTACTTACAGACAGGCCCATCGACAGCCGATACGAATTCCAGGTACGGTTCCAACCGGTGTAATACAGCCAGATGTCGCCGTTGGGCATGTCGACAAACCAGGCAGGCATGGCTCCTGTTTCGTCATATTCACCGGGACCGCCCAGTTCCAGTACAGGCCGGTCGTGAATGTTCAGAATCCGGGTTGGGTCGTCGTAGTCGACATCAATAAATGTGGGCCGGGACTGGCCTTTATCATCCCGCGAGGAGAAATAAACCCGCAGAAAATCGGGATGTTTATAAGCGAACGGAACCTGTGCGTGTGTGCGGCTATGCGCCAGCGACCCATCGGGTTTGTACACAAGACCTTTTTTAATCCAGGGCATTTCTTGTTATCAATTAGTAGGTAGTAGTTTATAGTTTGTCATCCTAAGGAACGAAGGATCTTAGCCACCAAATCGCCAAGATCCTTCGTTCCTTAGGATGACAAACTATAAACTCATTAACTATTTTCTTTCTCCGACCGGATACGCCAGGTATCAACAAAATCCTTGCCGGGGATGGGTAAATCGACGTTTACTTCGGGTGCTGTTTCGCCCACGACATACTCCATGACGTAGAATGCGTTCCCGAAAATCCAGTGCAGTTTGAAGTTCAGGGCGTTGGCCGGCACATCTTCCAGTGGCACTTCCGCCCGGAATAGCGGATTGGCTTTCAGCAGCATTTCATACGTTGGCGTCTGCCGGAGCCAGGGTGCTACACTTTCGTCACCAATCACAATTTTACCACCCGGACGCACCACGCGTGTCATCTCCAGAAAAGCCTCGCGACGCTGTGAAAACGTATTGATTCCACCGAAATGGAACAGCGCATCGAAGGTATTGTCGGCAAACGGGAGGTATGCTCCATTAGCCAGCAGAAAATGCACATCAACGTCCTGCGGCTGAATTTTTTGCGTCGCCAACCGCAGCATATTCGGCGACAGGTCCGACAGAACCGCCGTGCCACCGGGTGCTACCTGCTCCACAATCAGGGCCGAATCTTTACCGGTACCGGCACCGACTTCGATCACGGTCATGCCGGGTTTCAGTTCCATGAGGCTAATCATGAACTGACGCGTAGCCGCTTCATCTGAGCCATTCAGTGTCTCGAACACCCACGAAACACCCCGATCGTAGCGCAGGTATGCCTGATCGTACAGGAACTGCTCGCGGGCATCCTCTGCCAGTAATTCCCTGGGATACAGCATGTTAACGATGCCCCCATCTAATACATCGTACGTAGTTCCATCGGGAGCCGTCAGGAGGTGCTGATCGTCGGAGATTATTAATGAGGCCCCGGTTTCCGGTGAGCGCAGGGTCTGTAAAAAAGCGTCTTGTGTCATGCGAAAAGGTTAATGTAAGTAGTGGCGGGCCGCCTGAGCGGAAAAATTTGCGGGTAAACGACTGACGATACGCTGGCAGTCATTTACCCGCAAATTTACAGATACTATTAATTTACAAAGCCTATAAAACAGGCTGGTTTAACCGTTTAGCCATGCTGTCGTGCATCTGCACCAGCGTTTGCTTGAGGTCGTAACTCCAGTTCCAGCCGGGATAATGCGCCTTAAACTTGCTCAGGTCACTGATATACCAGATGTGGTCGCCGATGCGGTTTGTTTCTGAATAGCTGAAACTCATTTTGTTACCCGAAATTTCTTCGCAAAGCGCGATACCTTCCAGCATCGAACAGTTAGCGTGGCGGCCACCCCCAGCGTTATATACTTCGCCGGGGCGCGGGTCCTGATAAAAATGCCAGAACATATTCACCAGGTCATAGCTGTGAATGTTGTCGCGTACCTGCTTGCCTTTGTAACCAAAAATGGTGTAGTGATTGCCCGTGATGGCGCACTTCATCAGATAAGCCAGGAACCCGTGCAACTGCGCGCCCGAATGGTTTGGCCCAGTCAGGCATCCACCCCGGAAAACACCAGTTTTCATGCCAAAGTACCGGCCGTACTCCTGAACCAGCACATCGGCCGCCACTTTCGAGGCACCAAAGAGCGAATGTTTGGTATGGTCGATGCTCAGGTTCTCGTCGATACCGTTTTTGAAATACGGGTGGTTCTCATCAATTTCCCAGCGCGTTTCGGTTTCGACTAACGGGAGGAAATTAGGATTATCGCCATATACTTTATTGGTCGACGTGAAGACGAACACAGCCTCAGGGCAGTGAAGGCGCGTCATTTCGAGCATATTCAGTGTACCATTGGCGTTAATGGTGAAGTCGGTGAAGGGTTCGCGGGCGGCCCAATCGTGGCTGGGTTGCGCGGCTGCGTGGAGTACCAGTTTAATATCGTTACCAAATTCACCAAAAATTGCTTCCAGTTCCGACACGTTCCGAATGTCGGCCACCCGGTGCTGATAATTGGAGAAGTTTTCCTGAATACGGTCGCGGTTCCAGTCCGTCGAGCCGTCAGTCCCGAAGAAATACTGCCGCATGTTATTATCAATACCGACAACGAGGTCGAATTTATCGGCAAAAAAGGCAACGGCTTCACTGCCGATTAGACCGGCTGATCCGGTGACGAGCGCTACATTCATGATAGGTAGACTGGTTTAAATATGGATTTTATAAAAATAGTACTACTAATAGTATAAATCTCCTGTAAAATAACGTAAAATAATTATATACGGGGTGACCGCTTCGTAAATGCACCGGCTTAAACGCAAAAAAGCGATGCATCGGCCTGTAACGGGGTCGATGCATCGCTTTAGCGTATCTGAATAGCGGCAACGGCGCTTAAGCACCTTCGCCGATGGTACCGGCACCAAAAAGCTTCTCACGGATTTTCTGCGTACGCTCTTCCAACGCTGGGTTTGGTGCGTATTTATAATTTGACTGCACGGCGGCCGAATCTTTGCCACGCCCGTACACATTCTCATCGCCAGCGTTGTATTTCACATTATAATCACCGGCACGGTAATCGGCCTGCCGAATGGTATTGTACTTCTGATAGTCGCAGGAAGCCAGCGACAGCATCGCCAATACCACTAAACCTTTACCAATTGTATGTTTCATAGCTGCTTGATCTCGAATTGATTCGGCAAAGGTAAGTCTCAAAACACACTTTTGGAAACTCACGCTGCGTGATTCTTAACGGAAAATGTACGTTCAGGGTTTTAGTCGCGCCGATTTTATCGCCCCTTGTGAATCCTATGGTTAAAACTGTGGCCTACCAGAATCGCCGGATAAACCCACGGTCAAAACCGTGGTCTGATAAAGTCGTCGGATAAACGCTTATTTTTGGCTACCGAAACCCGGTCATATCCGTACTTGTCTTTATCCGTTAACACTCCGCCTTCATGCTGGCCAAAACCTACGGCAGCGCCGTTTATGGCGTTAATGCCACGAGTATCACCATTGAAGTAACCGTTGGGCAGGGCATGCGCTTCCATATGGTTGGCCTGCCCGACAGTGCTGTTAAAGAAAGCGAACAGCGTGTAGAAGCCTCACTAAAATTCTTCGGCTACCGGATGCCCCGCCAAAAAGTGGTTGTTAACCTGGCCCCGGCCGATATTCGGAAAGAAGGTTCCTCCTACGATCTGCCCATTGCACTCTGTGTACTGCAATCGTCGGAACAGTTAACCGCCGTCAAAAATCTGGAGGACTACATTATTATGGGCGAGCTCTCGCTCGATGGACGGCTACGGCCCATCAAAGGTGTGCTGCCCATTGCCATCGAAGCGCGCAAACGAGGGTTTAAAGGATTTATTCTACCTACCGAAAATGCTCCCGAAGCGTCAATCGTTAATAATATTGACATTATACCGGTAGAGACCATGCTGGATGCCGTCGAATTTTTTGAGGGCAAGAAAGACATTCAGCCGCTGGTTACCGACACGCGTGATCTGTTTTTCCATACCCAAAATGCCTACGACGCTGATTTTGCCCACGTGCAGGGTCAGGAAAATATTAAGCGGGCGATGGAGATTGCCGCTGCGGGTGGCCATAATGTGATTATGATTGGTCCGCCGGGTGCCGGTAAAACGATGCTGGCCAAGCGCCTGCCCAGCATTTTGCCACCGCTGACACTGCACGAAGCCCTGGAAACAACCAAGATTCACTCTGTTGCCGGGAAGTTGGGTAATAAAGCGGCCCTGATTTCGACGCGGCCGTTTCGCAGCCCGCACCACACCATTTCCGATGCCGCGCTGGTAGGTGGCGGCAGTTTTCCGCAGCCGGGCGAGATTTCGCTGGCGCATAACGGTGTTTTGTTTCTGGATGAGTTACCCGAGTTTAAACGCTCGGCACTGGAAGTGATGCGGCAACCCCTGGAAGACCGGAAGGTGAGCATTTCGCGGGCAAAATGGGCCGTTGAATTCCCGGCCAGTTTCCAGCTCATCTCCAGCATGAACCCCTGCCCCTGCGGCTACTATAATCACCCGGACAAAGAGTGCGTCTGCGGGCCCGGCGTTGTGCAACGCTACCTGAGCAAAATCAGCGGACCGTTGCTGGACCGCATCGACCTGCACGTAGAGGTAACGCCGGTTTCCTTCGATCAGATGACGGGTAACCGCCCCGCCGAAACCAGCGAAACCATTCGCGAACGGGTCATTAAGGCTCGTCAGATTCAGACCGAGCGGTTTGCTGATCATCCGGGTATTTACTCCAACGCCATGATGCCGTCGCAGATGGTAAAGGAGTTGTGTATCATCAGCGAAGCGGGCCGGATGCTGCTGAAAACGGCGATGGAACGGCTCGGGCTGTCGGCCCGCGCTTACGACCGCATCCTGAAAGTGTCGCGCACCATCGCCGACTTAGCGGCTTCGGAAGAGATCAAGATTGAGCACCTGGCCGAAGCTATTCAGTACCGAAGTTTAGACCGGGAGAATTGGGCGGGGTGAGGAAATTATAAGCCCAAAACCAGTCAGCCGGAGGAGGTGAGCCGTACCTTGAAGGTACGGCTCACCTCCTCCGGCTGACTGGTTTAATTTACGGACAGTTACTTTTTTACGCCTTCATTAGCCTTGTACCTTTTGCCGAAGGTATATATGTCGGCCATAAAAACGTTATGGGTTGAGTTATTGTCATCAAAACCTCGATGGTGCCCGTTTGTCTACGGCATGGCTCAAAACAAATCAGGCCTGGAAACAGGCAGGCCGTGAGAGAGCTCTATTGTTTATTAGCTTGCCGGGGCCTTATCTTTAACAGAAAAACGGTTCTTGCCTTTACTCGACTCTGTTAACACGATTGTGGACGGCTTTGCCCAACTAAACCCTGCTTCGTCAGCTACCCCCTCCCGATTAGCTGGCCATGCCATGCTGGTTATTGAGCTACGTTTAACTCCTCCTGTTCAGTTTCGGGTTAAACAGGCGAATGCCGCAGCGGAGCAATTAGCCAGTCCATTTTCAACTGCCCTGATCGGATCTTCGCTGGATCAGTTACCGCCCCCCTTTTCTACCCCGGAGCTGGCTGAGCGACTCCATCAAGTTCATAATCAAGGCGGTAGCGACCACTTTCAGCTTCGGCAGCCGAGCCTGTCAGCGAATGCGGTACGAGTCTTTGACTGCCAGCTTCTTAACGCAGACCACCTGCTGGTGCTTTCCCTTGAGGAAACAGAGCCCGAAGCGCTTGTCATTCCTGTCTTGGAGCAGGTAATGGAAACGATGCCAATCGGCTTAATCCTGTTCAAGGCTATTCGTCAGACCAACGGCGATGTCGTTGATTTTCAGGCTACACTTTGTAATCAGATGGGAGCAGCTATCTCCCGGCAAAGCCGACAGGACATCCTCACCAAGCCCATTAGCCAGCGCTACCCGGATATGCAGGCGTATGCTTTATTCCATCAGTATGTAGCCGTGGTCACAACGGGTCAGCCGCATCACCAACGGCTGTATCTGCCCCCTCAGGATATCTGGCTGGATGTATCCGTGGTGAAGTATGCTGATGGGTTATTGGTGTCCTTTCAGGATGTAACGCAACCCCAGCGGACCGCTGCCTTGCTGGAAAGCGTGATGAACAGTTCGCCCGCTTCGGTTCGCTATTACGAGTCAATTCGGGATGAGTCGGGCCACCTTATCGACTTCACAACCGGCGTTGGTAACGAACTGGCCGCTTATCGACCGTTCCGGGCAAGCCAGTCGACAACGGGCAGACGGTTGCTGGAGCTATACCCATACTTAAAAGACAACGGGACCTTCAGGCGCTATGTCGCCGTGGTAGAGTCGAACCAAAGTGACCACTTCGAAACATGTCATCAACTGGAGAATCGGGTTGTCTGGTTCGACTGCACTGCTGTTCCTCACGCCAATGGCTTTGTGCTGACTACGCTGGATATTACCGCCCGCAAGGAAGCTCAACTGGCCCAGCAACGGCAGGCCGATTTGCTGCAAACGGTGCTGGACAACTCCCTGACGGGTATAGCCTGGTTACTCTCCGTTCAGAATCAGGCCGGGATTATTACGGATTTTACCATAGAGAAGATAAATGCCACTCTGGCCAAAACGATTGGCCAGCCGCCCCACGTGCTGGAAGGGCAGCTTTTATCAGAACTGATGCCCCATCAGATGGTTAACGGCATCTTCGAGCGGTATGCGACCGTAGCCCGAACCGGCAAGACGCAACGGTTTGAGTGGTCAAATGCAACGGGAACGGCCTGGTATGAGATTTCGGCCGTAGCCATAGCCAATGGACTTATTGTCACGTTCATGGACATTTCGGCCATTAAACTGGCCCAATTGGATCTGGAAAAGCAGGCCGATTTGATCAAAGGGGTTCTTAATACGTCGGCCAGCAGCATTCTGGTTCTTGAGCCCCTGTCTGACGAGGAAGGTCAGATCACTGACTTTAAAATGACTCTGGCCAATCCAGCGACGGGGCACTTATTCCGCCCTTTTGTAGGCCGGGATTTCGCCCCCGAAGACCTGCTGACCCATACCCTTCGGTCGCTGTTTCCGGCGGTTAAAGGCCGGGCGCTGTTTACCGCCCTAATTACCGTGGTGCGTACCGGCGAACCCATTCATACGCCGGTGGATTACCCGGAACTGGGTTTGGCTTATGACTATGACCTCACGCCGTTCCGCACGGGCATCCTGATGATTACCACAGATATCACACCGTTACGGGTTTATCAGCAGCAACTGGAAGTGAAAAATGAGGCCCTCATCCGTTCCAATGACTATTTACAGCAATTCGCTTATGTAGCTTCCCATGACTTGCAGGAGCCATTACGCAAAATTCAGTCCTTTGGTGATATGCTGCTGACACAATACGCCGATACCCTGGACGAAGTCGGTCAGGATCTGCTTCGGCGGCAGCAGCAGGCGGCCCTGCGCATGCAAAGTTTAATTAAAGACTTGCTGAATTATTCCCGGCTGTCGACGCAGCAGCTTCCTTTTAAGGCTGTATCCCTCCAGACGCTCGCTCATGAGGTTCTTAGTGATCTGGAAACAACCCTTCAGCTGACGGATGCCCGGGTGAGTGTCGGTCAGTTACCTACCATTATGGGCAATGCGACTCAACTCCGGCAGTTGCTGCAAAACCTGATAACCAACGCCCTTAAGTTTACCAAACCGGATGAGCCTCCTCAGGTCCGGGTGGCTGCCACGCTCATGTCTGCCGATCAACTCCCCCAACCCAGACCTGTTCCAGGCCAGGACAAGTGGGTAGCGCTGAGCGTAACCGACGAGGGCATTGGCTTTGAGGCTTCTTATCAGGACCGCATTTTTGAGCTTTTCCAGCGGCTTCATGGGCGCAGCCAGTATCCCGGTACGGGCATCGGATTAGCCGTCGTCAAGAAAGTGGTCGAGAATCACCGTGGCCTGATTACGGCCTACAGCCAACCCGGTGCCGGTGCTACGTTTACGGTATATCTGCCGATGACTTAAGTTCAAGTTTCTCATCTGACTACCCAGTAGCCTGCTGCCGATCTTATGCCGACCCTACAACAGATAACGCCTTCCTTATATCAACTTAGTCTGGGAGCCGTCAACGCATTTATTATTAAAGACAATGGCCTTACGCTGATTGATACGGGCTATACAGGAAGCCTGCCGAAGATTTTTAGGGCGCTTGAACAGGCGGGTGAAGACCCCAACAGCATCAGGCGGGTACTGTTGACTCACGCCCACCCTGACCATGCCGGTAGTGCCGCTGCGCTCAAAAAGGCGCTGGGTATTCCCCTGCTGGCGCATCAGCTCGAAGCTCCTCTGCTGGAAGAAGGAATAAGCGGTCGTGCCCCGATCTACCGCTCGCCGGGTATTATTAACTGGCTGATCTACAATCTATTTATTAAAAGAGGAGGCAGTACTATTGATCCCGTCGTTGTTGATGAACGGTTAAATCACGGCGATGTACTGCCGATTGCTGGCGGGCTGGACGTTCTTCATACTCCCGGTCATAGCGTTGGCCACGTTGCTTTTTTGCTAAAGAATGAAGGCGTACTGATCGCCGGCGATACGTGTGCCCATGTAATGGGGTTAGACTTGAGTACCGTTTATGAAGATCGGTCATTAGCGATAAAAAGCCTGTTGTCACTGAGCGAGCTTGACTTCGATAAAGCCGTATTCGGGCACGGTTCTCCCCTATGGAAACACGCCAACCGTCGGTTAGAGACAAAATTCGGCGCAATGACCAGCAGATAAGCCTGTATTAGGTAATAAATTACAATACAACCAGTAGCGTTCATTACTCCGTTTAAACCGGTTGTGTCTGAAAGAGTGAACGTGCAAGGTCGAGCTTTCACTCTTTTGAGTCGCTTCCCGCCCACAGTCCCATCATTCTTACGGCGTCTGACCATAGATACGCGATTCGGGCATTCCGGATCAGCAGCATCGACTTAATCAAATTTCGGCTCGCCCTCACCGACGATAGTTTCGATGAATCAGCTCCGTTGCACCGGCAATTCACTCTACCAATGGCGTAGCCACACATAACGCTGGGACGGCACTGGTATCATTCATAAAACAGCCATTCGACGGCTTTAGGAAACTCGCGACTCCAGTGCGCTTCCTGGTGTAAGCCTTCGGGATCGACGGACAGGTGCAGGTCAATCGGGGCGCCGTATTGCTGTTTTAGCAACGAATCCTTAAACCGCTGCATGTTGGGCACCATGTAAGCCGATTCCGCTTCGCCCCCATATACGTACACCTTCACGGCCTGATGCGCCTGAAACCGGATGGCATCGAAATAAATCTTGGGCGAAATCCAGAGCGAAGGCGAAAAGACCATCAGCTTCCCAAATACATCGGGAAACATAAGACCACCATACAGTGAGATTAGCCCACCGAGCGAACTGCCGCCGATGCCGGTATTGGCCATATCGGGCAGGGTACGAAAGTTTTCGTCGATGTAGGGTTTGAGCAGCTCAGCAATAAAATGGAGATAATGCCGACCCTTGCCCCGACCGGCGCGGGTGCGTTCGAGTGTGAATTCGCGGATACGTTCACTGTCGCCGTGATCAATGGATACCAGAATGACCTCGTGATGATGACGAGCTGCCAGAATGGCCATTTTATGATCGACCTCCCAACTACCAAACCCAACACCCTCGCCAAACAGGTTCTGTCCATCGTGCAGGTACAACACAGGGTAGCGTTTAGGATTCTCGTCGGCTTCAGTTTGCTCGTAATCATAGGGCAACAGGACGTGAATGGGCCGGTTGGCAGCTAACTGCGGTAATTCAAACTCCTGACTGACCCGCACCACCGTCGGTAGAAAGTCAGCGTTATACGCATGGCCAAACCAGCGCCAGTGTGGCACTACATCAGACACATGACCCGCGTCCCGACTGGCGGTCCGATTCGGCACCGACTCACCATCGTAATTCAGTTCGACATGCTCCCAGCCGCCCCGGGTGTATTTGTACGTAAACTGGTCGGGCAGAGAAACCTCGGCCGACATGGTTAGTTCGTATTTCCCCCCACCGAGCGGCTGTAATCGCAGCGTTTCCAGATCGGGTAGCCAGTCACAAAAATCACCCGTTACATACACAGGCCGGTCATCATCGACGGGTGTGTATAATTCCAACCTAAATGGTATAGTTGTCATACTATTCATCAGAAAAGAGGAAACCAAAAGAAAGCGGACAGGGCATAAGCCCATTACGCGCCCGGTGAGTTATAGTAAGTAGTAACACCAGATATCCCATCTTATAACCCAACACAGATAACTCTGTTTTTTCATGCAGTTAACCGTAACCCCCGAAAATCCCATTGAATGGCTCGCTCTCAAAGCCAACCTGGTTCCCATCCCGCTGCTGCACGCCCAAATTATGCCTGTCATTGCCAAAGCGGTGCTGGAGGCCGCCGACAAGGGCGTTTTTGAAGCCGTCGCACAGGGACATGATACGGTAACGGCCATTGCCGAAACCCGCTCCCTGCACCCTAAAGCCCTGACCGAACTCATGGGCTTACTGACGGCACTGGGCTATTTCACCTTCAGCAATGGCCGCTTTACCTTAACCCGAATGGCCAGCCGGTGGATTCGGCAGGATAACGACGAGTCTGTGTATGGCATGATGGTGTTTAACAATCGGGTGATGTGGCAGTGGCTCGACCAGCTGGGCGACTACCTGAAAACGGGGAAAGGCATTCATTACCACGACCACCTCACCGCCGATGAATGGGGCTATTATCAGCAGGCCATGCTGGCCGCTACCGGCACCGAAGCCAAGGAGTTTGGCCGCCGGGCACCCGTTCCCAAAGCCATCCGGGGCGATGTACCGTCGCGGATGCTGGATATTGGTGGCGCGCATGGCCAACACTCAGCCGCCCTTTGCCGACGTCTGCCCCAGTTACAGTCGACGGTGCTGGATTTACCACAAGCCATTGAGAAAGCCGCGCCGTTGCTGGCCAACTTAGGCATGGGTGACCGCATCCGGCACCAGCCCGGCAACGCCCTGACCGACGATCTGGGCGAAGCTCAGTACGACATTGTGCTGATGTCGAGCCTGGCCCATCATTTTTCGGACGAGCAAAACCGGGCAGTAGCCGCCAAAGTAGCCCGTGCCCTGAAGCCGGGTGGCATTTACATCGTGAATGAATTTATACGACCCGAGGTAGGCAGCAAACCTGAACTGGTCGGCTCCTCAACAGACCTGTTTTATGGCCTGACCAGCACGGCCGGCAATTATTCGGTGTCCGAAATTAGTGCGTGGCAACAGGCTGCCGGTCTGAAACCGCTCAAAAATGTGCCTTATCGAAGCCTGCCAGGCCGTATGCAGGTAGCGGCAAAAAAGTGAATGGCTTTTACAAACCCAGCCTTTGCTCGATCAGCAGGATAAACAGGTGAATCACTTTAATGTGAATCTCCTGAATCCGGTCGGCATAGCCAACGTGCGGCACCCGCACTTCAACGTCGGCCTGTCCCGCCAGTTTACCGCCATCTTTGCCACTTAAAAGCACCACCTTCATGCCTTTCTGCCGGGCGGCATCCACTGCGCGGATGATATTAGCCGAGTTGCCGCTGGTACTGATACCCAGCAGCACATCTCCCGCATTGCCAAGGCCTTCAATGAATCGGGAGAATATGGATTCGTAGCCATAGTCGTTCCCCACGCAGGAGATATGGCTGGGGTCGGAGATGGCGATAGCAGCCAGCGAACGACGATTGTCGCGGTAACGCCCGGAAAGCTCCTCGGCAAAATGCATGGCATCGCAGTGAGAGCCACCGTTGCCACAGGAAATGATTTTATGACCCGCTGCCAGGGCATCAGCCATGAGCCGGGCGGCCATTTCGATAGCCGTTAGTGAGTCGGGAATAGCCAGAAAGTTGTCCAGAACGGTTTGCGCTTCGGTCAACTCCCGGCGGATAATGTCTTGCATGATAAAGTCGTAAGTCAACAAGTTGGTAAGTCAGTAAGTCGGTAAGAGTGCCGTAACAAAGGACTTACCAACTCAGGCGAAGCCACTTACTGACTTGCCAACTTACTGACTTACTACTACATTAAAACACCCAGTTTCGGTAGGCCAGATTCCAGCGCAGGGCAATACTGGCCAGATTGGTCGTGTAGCTATCGGGACGGTATTGGCTGTCCTGTAGCCGATACAGGTAACGGGCGTCAACAAAAACGTTGTGTTTAACCATATACGACAGCCGCAGATCGGCATACGTAATAATTGTATTCCGGCCCTGCCCGATAAAATTACCCGTATCGCGGAAGCGCGTGTCATAATCAAGCAGAATGTTGCCGCCGTAATTATGACCCGGGGTATCGCGGCCGGTATTCATGACACTAAAAATACCGGTGGCGCTCAGCTTCTTAAGCTGGTATTTAGCAATACCGATAACTTCCACAAAATTAGCCCCCAGCGGGTGCGCTAGCGGCTGACTGTAATGCGCGTAGTTGGTCTGACCGCCCAGATGCGAGTAGGTAAACGGCCGTGCTAGATTTACTTCGCCCTGAAGGTCAAGATTTGATATACCAAAGGCGTCGATGTATTTCAAGCCTGCCTGTGCGGCAAATTTATTGGTCCAGGAGCCTCGGCCGCTGGTCAGTTCCTTGAGAATAAACTCATCGAGCATGAACTGGCTGTAGAACTGAAAATGCTTCCGAAAATTGGCCTTAAAGTCAAAGCCCAGGTTCGCATTATCGGCACTACCCCGGAACGACTCCACAAACCGGTAAAAAATAATCGGGTTCAGGTAATTCAGGTCCACGCGGTCGCGGCTCAGAATTTCTGATTCAAATACGCCCACGTTGATGTGCTTGCCTAGGTTGGCACTCAGGTGGTGCATCACCGCAAACTTCTGGGGAATCAACTGATTGGTAGGTACCACTGCCTGTGTGTTCTGCAACTCGGCAAACAGATTGGTGTATTGAAACGGCCCGAAATTGGTGGTCAGTTTCAGGAACAGATACGGGGCCGCATTGTCGGACAGCAGCATCGACCGGAACCCGTTACCGATGAAATTCCGGTCGTGTCCAAACTGGATATTAATAATTTTCAGCACATTAAAGGTGATATACCCCCGCGCTGAGATAAAGTCAGCCCCGCCGTTTTTAAACGTTTTGGCCAGGCCTTCGCCGGGGGCAAAGCCCGCATTATCGCGGCCATACATCTGTCCATAGTCTCGGATATAGCGTGGATAGGCGGCCTGATTGTCGGAGAGAAACGTGTAAAAACCCAGCTTTTTGCCAATGGTGCCCCGTAACTCAACGCCCCTTGTGTTCACATACGGGCGAATATCGGCGCTGGTTGCATTGCTCAGGCTCTGCTGGCCGAACCCGGCGTACACGACCGGGCTGATGTGCAGATCAAATTCGGGCGTCTGCATACTGTATGCATCGGCCTTTTTTTGATAAAAAATGGACAGAATCGGCTCACGGCTGTCGCCCGGCTGCAGCTGGCGAACGGGGTAATAGCCGGTGTTGGTAACCGCCCGAACCGTATCCCGATTCGTAACCCACTCCCAGCTGTCATCGCGTAGGTAATTCAGATTAAACCGGTCTGTGGGCGACGTTACGTATTCGGGGTTAGCAATTACACTATCGGTGAGCTCCACCACACTTTGGCGGTTATAAGGCTTTATAGAGCTGTGAATACCCTTTGTCCACTGCCCCTGCCGGATTTCGAAGCGGTCGATGAGGTGATAATAGTCGGCATTCAGGGGAATATAAGGGCTTTGGGCATCAGCCAGATAGGGAAGAAAACCCAGTAAAAAGACGTAAAGCGTTTGTTTCATAACTCGATGGGACCGACCCGCTATCTGGCTCGCCCGGCGTTGTCCATTGGGTGACAAATTAGCCGGGCGGCTTGGATAAACGGCCCGTCACGGGCTAAATTACGGCGAATCTCCCGATATAGCTCCACGCGCTCATGTTTGTCTTTTCGCAACAGCCCTCACTGGCCAATCAGTTTCTGGCCGAACTCCGCGACGTATCCCTACAAAAAGATCAGATGCGTTTCCGCAGAAATCTCGAGCGGCTCGGCGAACTGATGGCGTATGAGCTTTCTAAAACCCTACCTTATCAAAACGCCACGGTCAAGACACCGCTTGGTTTGGCCGAAACGGAGTTATTGCTGCAACAGCCGGTATTGGGCACGATTTTACGCGCCGGGCTTCCGTTTCATCAGGGTTTTGTGAATTACTTCGATCAGGCCGAAAACGCATTTGCGGGTGCCTATCGGGGCTACGTTCGAACCGACGGGGAGTTTGACATCACAATGGACTACATTGCCAGTCCCGACCTGAGCGGCAAAACGCTCATCCTGACCGACCCGATGCTGGCGACGGGCCGGTCGCTCGAAAAAGTATACCATGCGCTGTTACGCTACGGTATTCCCGCCCATACGCATATTGCGGCTGTAATTGCCTCACCCGAAGGGGTTCGGTACGTACAGCACCGTATGCCGGAGTGCCACCTTTGGCTGGGTGCCATTGACAGCCACCTCAACGAGCACTCCTACATCGTACCGGGCCTGGGCGACGCGGGCGATCTGGCTTTTGGGGAGAAAGTATAAGCCCTTTTGGGGCTGAGGGCCTGGCGCTTTATCGAATCAGCAACCGGCGGCTGTTCACCCGCTGACCCGCTACCTGAACACTGACGATGTAGCTGCCAGCCGGCAAATCATTCAGCCATATATCGGTGCCGTCGCCCGACCGCGCTACCCGGCGACAGAGTTTACCCGTTGAATCGTGCAGTAAAACTTCGGCCTGTGCCGTTGCCGCAACACCTGTCCACTCCACCCGCACCCGGTCCGTAGCCGGGTTGGGATAGATCACTAAATCAGTAAGGGGTGGCGTTGGCTCCACCGCTGTAATCAGATATGTGAGCAACTCCGACGGGGGTGATGGGCAGCCGTTCGCTGTTGCCACCACGTAGTACTGACCGCCCAAAACAGGTTTAAACTGCGGGTTTGTAGCCCCAGTGATGGGTTGTTTCGCGGCCGTAAACCACTGATTCCCCGTGGCTGCGTTTGAAACGAACTCGTCGCCCACCTGCTGAATTAATGGCGGTGGTGGCGATTGATTTACGGTAACAGCCATCGGCTCCCCAATGTACACCGGTACCGACGAAACGGCGCGAATACGGTAGCCAGCACCGGGGGGCAGGTTAGCGGGCAACGTCAGCGCAGGCGGAACTACCGGCCCCGGAAAGTAACTTCCTGAAATCCCGATCGGAACACGGCCAACCACAATTGGCTGGTCAAATTGCCCGGTGGCATCCGATAACTGAATGGTCAGTTCCTGATCAAAGTAGCCGTTATATCGGCCCGGCATGGCAACCGGCGCACCTACACACAGCAGGTGCTTTGACGAATCAGGCTGTACTTGAGCTGGTTGCAGCTTACCAAGGTAATACGCCGGTGTATCTATTGTCCCGTTTATCGAAAGTGCGCCGAGGGTCAGCGGCCCTGTCGTGCTGGCTGTCAGCAACAGGGCACCGTTGGCATCGCGTTCTACCTGATAAAGCTTATCGTTACCATCGGGCGAACCAAACTGCGTCGTCCAGCGCAGGTCGCCGTTGGGAGCGTACTGCGTTAACCCAATATAGTCGTCGGTCGAGTAACGAATCGGGTAGCTGCCCGCAATAAATTTTCCGCTGTAGGTACCGTATGTGATGGCCACACCCGCCGGGTCGACTAACAGCCCCTGTGCCCGTGCTGAGTCGGCGACGTACGGGCCTGATTTTTGCCAAACCCGGTTCCCGTCGGCATCTAATTTCAGCAACCCCTGCCCGCTTTCGAGCGTTTGGGAACTGAGTGGATCAGGCAGCGAGTAATTGCTCAGCACATAGCTGTTTCGCTGCCTGTCAATCTTTACCTGCACCGTATTGGTGTTATAATTTCCTTCGGTTGGCGGGAGCCCCTCATCTACATAGTGACTCCAGGCGGTTACGCCAAAACTGATTTTCTGGGCAATGCCATACGAAGCTGACCTGCCAACCTGCGTCAGGGTGGCTACTACATCGCCGTTGGCATCGGTGTCGAGAGAAGTAGGCAGGGGAGCGGGCTGAACCAGATAAAACAGAATCTGTTTGTCGAACCGCTGGCCCAGTGGATCTACCTGTACCAGCACCGGGCCGGACGCCCGCGCACCGAGGAGATAGACGTAACCGAGCGAATCGGTTTTGATCCCGGCGGGGTATTCCAGATAGTCGGGACCAGGCACCTGCCGCGTCCAGATCAGGCGATGCGTCGAGTCTAATTTAGCCAGAAATGTATTCGAGTTGAAGGCGTTCCGTAACTGAAACGTCGAATCACCCACCGTAGCGACATTCGTAAAAGGCCCGGCCAGCAATAAATTTCCTGCCCTATCGGTGGTGAGTTTGGTAATGGATGGCCAGTCGCTGAACGTTTGCCGCCAGCGTTCGCGCCCTCGCCAGTCGAGTTGTACCAGTGTATTGCCCGCTGTCAGCACATAGGTGTTGCGGGCACCGTCAACGGCGGTACCAATGGGTTCACCGGGAAGTTGCTGTACCCAATCGAACTGATTGATAGTCTGCGCTTTAACTTTGGCAACTTGCCAGTTGCTACCAATAAAAATTACTATAAATGTTAGGAAGACAGAGGACGGACGGAATTGCTTCATACCTGTAAGCCGGAATTATCAGACAGATAGAGGCAAAAATCAGGCCTGTTTTTACAAACCTACCGGATCAGTAACAAAGGACAAAAAAAATACCCTCACCGCCAGCAGCGATGAGGGTATAGCCATGAATGAAGTACGGGAACACTATCGGTTCATCAACTCATCGAAGGTGATACCGACGTAATACATCGATCCGACTGCCGGGCTGCCGTAGGCCTGAATGTAAGGCTTACCGAATAAGTTTGAGCCACCCAGTTTAATGATCGACTTCAGGCTCGACACTTTATAACTCACCTGTGCATCGATGTTATTGATAGCAGGCACCTGTGTGTTCTGGAACTGCGGAATGCCCGTGTCGGATGGTGATACGAAACTGGACTGCCACACAAACTCATCCTGGTGTTTAAAATTCACACTGAAGCCGATTTTCGAGCCGTTCACATTCCGGTTCGCCAGCGTCAGGTTGTAGCGGTACCTGGGCGTGTTGAAACCGGAATACTGTACCTCGGCCGATGGTGTGAAATTATTGAGTGTATTGTTCGCCAGATTACCACCCAGGGTATAGCCTCTGCCCAACTGGTAATTCAGGCCAATGGCCCAACCCGACGCATTGATTTTTTCGCTGCTGTTCGCCGGCCGCGAGAATACCCGGCGGGTACTGCCACTCAGCACACCGGTCGCTTCCGGCAACACACCGGGTGCAATAGAAGCAGTAGGTTGTAGCAGAACAATAGCTCCGATAAAATTGGTATAGACGCTATAGTAGTAATACGCATCCACAAACAGTTTCTTGGCGATAAGCCCCCGATAACCGATTTCGTAATTGGCTACACGTTCTGGTTTAAAGGGTTTAGCCTGATACGGCTTCAGCGAACTTAAGTTGGCCGTAATTGCCGCACCCTGAATAAAAGCCGGGGCATTGGCCGTAACTGCTTTCTGAATTTCGGCGGGTGCAAGGGCCGCTACCTGCTGTTGGATGACAGCGGCAGCGTTGGCGGCAGGAATCTGCCCTGCTGCCACAGCGGCCAGCACCTGCGTCGTAACGGCATCGGTTACAGCCTTGATCACCTGCGGTTGCACCTGCGCCGTCAGGGCCGCAACGGCCTGTTTCTGAAAATCAGCGTTCTGCCCGGTTGCGGTTACAGCTGCACCGAAGTTAACAACGTCTGTCTGCGTGTAGGAGTTAGCCAGATTATAACGCTTGTCAAACTCGGGTAAACCACCAATCAGGCGGGCCAGTGGTGTTTGCAGATCAATATACTGGTTTTGGGTAGTTGGAATCCGGAAGCCGGTTTGATAGGACAACCGAATGTTCTGCTCACCAAACGTCGTTACCGCCGAAACACGGGGCGTGAACTGCCCATCAAAATTCTGATTCTTATCGTACCGCAGGGAGCCGGTTAATTTAAAATGATTGTTGAACAGGCTTTTCCCCACCTGGCCAAAAGCACCGTATTCATTGATATTGATTCGTCCGGTACGCCCTTCAACCTGATCGGCAAACAAGGTACCCTCCGACCCTAACTGATACTGCCGGAAGTTAGCACCTACCAGCAGGTCAACAAACCTGATTTGATTTTTGAAATTGTAAACGCCTTCAGCGTGGTACATATTCGACTTGTCAGTAAATGCACCACCACCCTGACTGATGGGCTTGCCCCGGTACGTATCCAGCAAGGTATTGTAGGCATCGGTGCCGGGCAAAGGGCGCCCCTGATCAGCGACGCCACGCGCCGTTATATTGGCTTGGTCATCGGTCTGTCCAGCTCCTTTCGCGCCTGCAAATGCCCCGGCATACTGACCAAACCAGGTTGTGCTGGGCTTCCAGGATTCATTCATGGCAATAGCCGTTAAGCCAGCCGTGTATGATTTACCTGACCGTTCCTGCGTGGTATACGCCCGGAGCGTAAAGTTGTCGCCCCGTAATTCAATTTTCCCCTGCGTCAGCGTAAAATCCCGCAGAGAATACCGGCCCGTACCGGTGTAAACGGTGGTACCGAGACCATAATTAAGCTGGCCAATCAATTCGATTTTATCCGTCACACGATAATGCAGCGCACCATTGAACTTGAAGCTCTTCGTATTGTAATCGACAAGATCAACTTCTTTATAACCCGTCCGGCTAACGTTCACATTTGGGAAAAGACTGGCGGTTACACTGGCGGGCAACAGTTTAGCCGTAATCAGACTCTGGCCTACTGTACGGAGATTGGCCTGGGCTTCATCGCCGTATACGTTTGCGCCATCGTAGTTTGTGTTAGTGCCCAGCCCCCGATTAGGATCAGCGTTGCCGCCGATGTTGAGGTTATCATAGTTAGTTGCCTGCCAGTCTTTTGCTCCAATGTAGGATAGACTGACTTTGAACGCAAACTTGTTGTTGAACGCTTTGGCGTACCGGATTGAACCATCATAGTAGCCCGTATTCTGGACTGTCCGGTTCGATGCGCTCATGACCCCCGTTCTTAGATTTGCACTCAGTCCCTGATACAGAAATGGGCTTTTGCTGTTCATCAGGACTAAGCCATTGATAGCATTCGGACCATACAGAGCCGAGGCTGCACCGGGCAATACCTCAACGCTCTCCACATCTAATTCCGGCATTCCGACAATATTATCCACAGGAAAATTCAGGCCCGGTGCCGAGTTATCCATCCCATCAATCATCTGTACCGTGCGCGGATTACCAGTGGCGCCGAAGCCCCGCAGGTTGATGGACTTAAACAGTAATCCCTGTGTTGCCATATCCACCCCCTTGAGGTTAGCCAACGCATCGTAGAAGGAAGCTGCCGGTGATTCACGAATCGACCGTGCGTCTATTTTTTCCACCGACACCGGCGATTTCATAATCTCTTCCGGCACCCGCGAACCAGATACTACCACTTCCTGCCCGAGTAGCACCTGTTCATTGAGCACAATAGCCATGTCGCTGCGATTACCCGTGACAACAACCTGTTGCGTTTGATAACCCACCGATGAAACGACGAGCGTAAACGGGGCGGGTACACTAGTCGTGAGCAGAAAATTACCTTTTGTGTCGGTAATCGTGCCTACAACCCTGCCTTTCACGGCGAGGCTCACGCCCGCCAGACCATCTTTCGTGTCAGCGTCGGTGATTCTACCCGCCAGTCGGGTTTGAGCAAATGTGAAGGTGGTGAGACAAACACCCAAAATCGTCAGGTAAAACGCGCGTTGGGTAAAAAATTTCATCATAGCTAATTTATTAATAGTACGTTAGTAGGTTACAATGGCGCTAATGCGTCTTTAAACCTAAATAAAAAATGTTGAATTGATACAATTTAACGTTCTAAACAGCAAAATTTAGCATGTAACTACCGGTTTACTAAACCAAACCGATAAAATCGGGCATATAGACCTGCATACTAAACGGGCTGCATCGCTGCCACTCCGTTGGCAGGCTTGTCAGGAGACAAATCTGGCGTCTATTCATAACCCGGAATGCGTACGTTTCACCGGTTTGCCAACCTGCATTTAGCTCCATCGCACCAATTCTGGCTTGTTCTTTGTGGACGGAAATCAGGGAGTTGCTCTCACCGGACGGGTATGCAGGCAGGTCAGTTGCCGGTTGAAAATCTGAGGGAGAACAGGTAACGTATGAAAACTGAATCGTCGATGGCGATTAAGAAGTATAGGGTATGGACCGTTCCAAAACATTTTTCGGTTTACGGGTAAGATTAGCGCACTTTTGGGCTAACAACAGTCCCGTTTTGTCAACACAAGCATGAACAATACATACGTCATCATTATGGCCGGGGGCGTTGGCACCCGGTTCTGGCCTTTCAGTCGCACTACTTACCCCAAACAATTCCACGATGTGCTGGGCACCGGCCGGACCCTTTTGCAACAGACTGCTGATCGTTTTGAGGGGGTTTGTCCACCCGAAAATATTTACATCGTTACCAGCGACAAATACAAAACGCTCTGTCAGGAGCAGTTGCCATTTTTAGCCAACAATCAAATTCTGTGCGAACCCGTTGCCCGCAACACAGCCCCCTGCATTGCGTATGCCTGCTATAAAATCGGGCAGCAGAATCCGCAGGCCAATATTGTGGTGGCCCCCGCCGATCATATTATTCTAAAAGAAGATCAGTTTAAGCACACTATTCAAACGGCGCTGGAGGCTACCCGCGGCCAGGACATTCTGGTGACGCTTGGCATTCAGCCCAGCCGTCCAGATACCGGCTACGGGTATATTCAGTACCTGCCCGAGGTGAATACGCCAATCAAGAAGGTGAAAACATTTACGGAGAAACCCCAGCTTGAACTGGCACAACAGTTTGTCGACAGTGGCGAATTCGTCTGGAATGCGGGTATTTTCGTCTGGAACGTGCAGGCCATCGAGAAAGCGTTTTCGGCTTACCTGCCTGAAGTAGCCGAAATTTTTGAGGAGGGAAAAGAGGCTTACTATACAGACGGAGAAACCGCCTTTATCGATAAAGCCTACTCGCTCAGCAAGAATATCTCCATCGACAATGGCATCATGGAGAAAGCCGACAACGTTTATGTCGTTCTGAGCGACTTTGGCTGGTCGGATCTTGGTACCTGGAAATCACTCTACGAAGTGTCCGAAAAAGACGCCGATCAGAACGCTATTGATGGACGGGTGATGCTGTACGATACAAAAAACTGCATCATCAAAACGCCGAAAGACCGCCTGATTGCCATTAACGGCTTGGACGGCTTTATAGTGGCCGAGTTTGATAACGTTTTATTGATCTGCCGCAAAGATGAAGAGCAGAAAGTGAAGGCATTTGTGGCCGACGCGAAGGCGAAAGGCGCGGAGTTTGTTTAAAGGAATGCCATTTTACGAACCGGGGCAACTTGTCTGATCAGGCAGGTTGCCCTGACTTGTTTAACGGAGATCAATGATCAGACAGAAGTTAGGAACAGTCACCGGATGTAGGTCTACTGTTATAGCGATGTGTTCAGCAGCAGCCGGTCTAAGCATCGTTCCAGATCTGGAATCGAAACGAACAGGTCATCGGTTAAGCCCGTAGCCCAGTTCTGCACCGGAGGAGCCCCGTAATGGTAGGCAGCATACCGAAGCCCGAGCACCTGAGCCATGTACCGAAAGAAGTCAGGTTTGTAACTGGCTGAAAACAACTCAAACAGGAAGGTGTCCGGCTCACACCACAGAATATTGGTGAACGAAGCGCCGTGTGGCCCGATGATAAACGAAGCATGGCGGTACATGGCGATCTGCTCCGCCACGGAACGCGGTTTATCCTCGATAATCTGAAAATCATATTTTGCCAGCAGCCTGATCAGCTCCGCTTCGTTCTGCACCCGGCGCCGATTCGAGCGGCTCACGTAAATACGGTTTTGACTGCGCTGTAGCGGAGCAGTTTGCGCCAGTATGTGGTTGCGTAATGCCAGAATATCAGCCACATTGGGGTAAAACCAGTGGCCGATATTACCCAGAATACAAGTGTCAAAAACGACGTTGGTTGTCCGGCTATCAACCACCCGCTCGGGCGCAATTCCCAGCAATGCCAGGTACTCCTTTTCATACTCAGTGCCGAAGAGCGGATAGGCCACCACAGCCTCGCTGAACACCGATTCGGGCAGTGCCTCTTTCATGCGGCATAGTTTACCGGCAACCAGCATAACGAAGTCGTAATAGCCGCCCCAAATAAACCCATCCAGATAATGGCTCCAGGGAGCAATCAGCGTATTGGTTTGACTGGTTTCCCGCTTTCGCCGATGGAACGTGTTGCGGTAGTAATCGGAGGTAGTCGAGTCGGTGCAGAGCAACCGTTGACCGGTGACAATCCCCCCGTACGGTTTCTGGAAAGTCTTCTTGCCGCCGGGTTGATACTGCCAGACAAAAACGGGTTCAGTGATGGCCTGAGCAGCCGAAAAAACAGGCGTAATAGCATTACCGGCATTCGGTACTTCAGGCAGAAGAACATGTTGTTCGGGACTGACAAATAGCTGAAACGGCTGTAAATACGCTTCCGTTTGTGCCTTGTTCAGGAATGAAAGCCCCCCCCGCTGATGAACCCAGGCTACCAGAAAGCGCAGGGCAAGCTGAGCGGCTGTGGTCGATTTGCGCAGGATTGTTCTGAACCACTTGAATGACATAGCGGCAATTTTATCCCTTTTCCCGGTCGATGTAAACGGTACATTCATCAGCAACAGCAGTGTGGATACGAGTAATTAGATCCGTAGGCAGGGAACATGCTGCGTGGGCCAATTCAGCTCGCTCGTTGATCCGGTTTTTGTGCTGGCAGGCCTGAACGCGAACCGTTCCCTAACTTCAGGTTGATGTTATTCAGACGTAAAAAAAGGGTTATGGTCATGCTGTGGGCGTATTCAGGCAGATAGCAGCGTGATAAAACAAAAAAGGCCAACTCGATATTGAGTTGACCTTCCGTTGCCCGAGAAGGATTCGAACCTCCACAAACAGAACCAAAATCTGTCGTCCTACCCTTAGACGATCGGGCAATCGTCATTTGCGAGTGCAAAGGTAGGGTTTGGATGGACTTGATGCAACAGCAGACTAAAAAAAATCGCGTGTTGATCAAAGAGCAGCTACCGAAACGGTTGGTGCAATCTTCTTCACCAACCCCTGCAATACCTTACCCGGCCCACTTTCGATAAACTCACTGGCACCGTCTGCAACCATCGCTTCGACCGACTGTGTCCACCGTACAGGGGCCGTCAACTGCGCAATCAGGTTTGCTTTGATGGTGGCAACCTCCGTAACAGGCTGAGCCGTTACGTTCTGGTAGATGGGGCAGCGGGGCGACGTGAATGCTGTAGCTTCGATGGCGCGGGCCAGTTCTTCGCGGGCGGGCTCCATCAGTGGGGAGTGGAACGCACCACCTACCGACAAGGGCAACGCCCGTTTAGCCCCGGCCGCTTTCAGTTGCTCGCAGGCGAGTTGTATACCCTCCATGCTGCCCGAAATCACCACCTGACCGGGGCAGTTGTAGTTAGCCGGTACCACCAACGCACCCGATGCCGTAATTTCGGCACAGATCCGCTCAATCGTGGCATCGTCCAGTCCCAGTATAGCCGCCATTGTTGAAGGTTGCCGTTCGCAGGCTTCCTGCATGGCGGTGGCCCGCTTGGAGACCAGTAACAAACCATCCTCGAAGGACAATGCCCCGGCGGCTACCAGGGCCGAAAACTCACCCAGTGAATGGCCGGCGACCATATCGGGCGCAAACGTATCCGTGGTGAGCGCAATGGCTACCGAGTGCAGAAAGATGGCAGGCTGCGTTACGTTGGTTTGTTTAAGTTCATCATCCGAACCGCTAAACATAGTTGTCGTCAGGGAGAACCCGAGTAGTTGGTCAGCCTGGTCAAACAGCGCGCGTACGGCGTCGGACTGTTCGTACAGGTCGCGGCCCATACCACTGAACTGCGAACCCTGACCGGGAAAAACGTAAGCTTTCATAAAGGTAGTTTGCGTGATTGATGCGTAAAAACGCCCGCAAAGTTCCGAAAATTCAGGCAGGCAAACTAACCCGTTTCGGGCTTCGCAGACGACCGGATTCTGTTCAACAGCGGGCAAACAAATGTCAACAACAGGCGGTTAGCAAAAACAGGTCGGTGCCAATGTAGTATGCGTCTGAATAAGGGCACTGATTATGAAAAACAACTGTTTAAAATTGGTAGGGTGGCGTTTGTGATTTAGTTTTGACCTTCAGCCCGAAGGGGCCGATTTTATTCAGTTTTTCAGTAAAAATTGCACAACATACGGTATGTCTTGGGTATCACAATCGCTTTCCAGTTCGCTCGGCCGCAAGGTAGTTATGTCTTTGACCGGGCTGTTTTTATGCTCTTTTCTCATCGTTCACGCGGTTGGTAATCTGCAGTTATTCAAGGCTGATAATGGGCGTTCGTTTAATGAATACAGTTATTTCATGACGCACAACCCGATCATTATGGCAGTGTCGTACCTACTGTACACGTCTATTCTGGTTCACGCCCTGATGGCAGTCATTCTGACCCGTCATAACCGGGCATCGCGGCCAGTGAAGTACGCCTATGCCAAGCCGGAAGCCAACAGTGCCTGGTCATCGCGGAATATGGGCATCTTGGGATCTGTCCTGCTGATTTTTATTGTCATTCACATGCGGACGTTCTGGTACGAAACCCATTTCGGTCACCTGCCGATGGCTGAGTACGATGGCAAAATGTACAAGAACCTGTACACAGTTGTTGAGGCTGCCTTTGCTGAATGGTGGTATTCGCTGTTCTACGTCGTCTCGATGGTTGCCTTAGGCTATCACCTGCTGCACGGCTTTAAAAGCGGCTGGCAAACGCTGGGTATCCGGCACAAAAAATACACGCCGATTTTTGAGGTAGTGGGTACATACGGCTTCGCGCTGCTGATCCCGGCACTCTTTGCGGCTATGCCGATTTATTTTCTGCTGCGTCACTTTGGCGTATTTGCTTAAAGAGTTCTAACACCTATCGTCTATGAAACTGGAATCAAAAATCCCCGAAGGCCCACTCGCTGAGAAGTGGTCACGGCAAAAGTTCGGTTTGAAACTGGTCAACCCGTCAAATAAGCGTAAGTACGAAATCATTGTAGTAGGTACGGGTCTGGCGGGTGCGTCTGCGGCTGCGTCGCTGGCCGAATTGGGCTACAGTGTGAAGGCATTTACCTTTCACGATAGCCCACGCCGGGCGCACTCAATTGCCGCTCAGGGGGGAATCAATGCCGCTAAAAACTACCAGAATGACGGAGACAGCGTGTTCCGGCTGTTCTACGATACCATTAAAGGGGGTGACTACCGCGCCCGCGAAGGCAATGTGTACCGTCTGGCTGAGGTCAGCGTGAACATCATTGACCAATGCGTAGCGCAGGGTGTGCCCTTTGCCCGCGAATACGGCGGTCTGCTGGCTAACCGTTCGTTTGGTGGTGCGCAGGTGTCCCGGACGTTCTACGCCCGTGGCCAAACCGGTCAGCAGTTGTTGCTGGGTGCTTACAGTGCCCTGAGCCGTCAGGTTGCCAGCGGAAAAGTGAAACTGTATCCGCGCACTGAAATGCTCGACCTCGTGGTCGAAGGCGGAAAAGCCCGGGGCATCATCACGCGTAACCTGATCACGGGTAAGATTGAATCACACTCGGCTCACGCTACCCTGATATGCACAGGTGGCTACGGCAACGTGTTCTATCTGTCCACGAACGCTATGAACTCCAATGCGACGGCGGCTTGGCGCGCGCACAAGAAAGGTGCCCTATTCAGCAATCCGTGCTATACGCAGATCCACCCGACCTGTATTCCGGTAAAAGGTGACTACCAGTCGAAGCTGACACTGATGTCGGAATCGCTGCGGAACGATGGCCGGGTATGGGTACCCAAAACCAAAGAACTGGCCGAGCAGGTGCGCAAAGGGAAACTGAGAGCAACCGACATTGCCGAAGATGACCGCGACTACTTCCTCGAACGCCGGTACCCATCTTTTGGTAACCTGGTGCCCCGCGATGTGGCCTCCCGCAACGCCAAATACGTCTGCGACGAAGGCCGTGGCGTAGCCGCTACGGGTCTGGCGGTTTATCTGGACTTCGCCGACGCTATCAAACGCGATGGCCGCAAAACGATTGAAGCCAAATACGGTAACCTGTTCGAGATGTACGAAAAGATTGTCGATGACAATCCGTACGAAACACCGATGATGATTTACCCGGCTGTTCACTACACAATGGGCGGCCTGTGGGTTGACTATAACCTGATGACCAACATTCCGGGTCTGTATGCCCTGGGCGAAGCGAACTTCTCCGATCATGGTGCGAACCGGTTGGGTGCCAGTGCGCTGATGCAGGGATTAGCCGATGGTTATTTCGTGATTCCATACACCGTAGGCGACTATTTAGCGACCATCGGACCGGCCGACAAACTACCGACTGACCACCCCGCGTTCAAAGAAGCCGAGCAGCATCTGAAGCATACCATCGACCGGATGCTATCCATCAAAGGCACGAAAACTGTCGATGAGTTTCACAAGGCGCTGGGGCACATTATGTGGGACTACTGCGGTATGTCGCGCACGGCCGAAGGGCTAACCAAAGCCAAGAAAATGATTCAGGAGCTTCGCGCGGAGTTTTGGAAAAATGTTCGGGTGATGGGCGAGAATGAAGAGATGAATCAGTCACTCGAACATGCATCGCGGGTCGCCGACTTCCTGGAACTGGGCGAACTGATGGTAGACGACGCACTGAACCGCAACGAATCCTGCGGTGGTCACTTCCGCGAAGAATACCAGACTGAAGAAGGCGAAGCCCTGCGGAACGATGCTGACTTTGCTTACGTAGCGGCCTGGGAGTTCACGGGAGAAAACCAGCCTGAAGTACTGCACAAGGAAGAATTAGTGTTTGAGAACGTGAAGCTGACCCAGCGGAGCTACAAATAACTAGTCAGTAAACGGCTTTGCCCAAGTTAGTAAGTACCTACTTACCTACTTTGGCAAAGCCACTTACTGACCTACCGAACTGAAAATGAAAATCACGCTTAAAGTCTGGAGACAGAAAAACAATAAGACCCCGGGCAAACTGGTGGAATATCAACTCGACAACGTATCACCGGACATGTCTTTTCTGGAAATGTTCGACGTGCTGAACGGCGAGTTAACCATGAAGGGCGAGGAAATCGTTGCCTTTGATCACGACTGCCGCGAGGGCATTTGCGGCTCATGCAGCATGTATATCAATGGACGGGCGCATGGTCCGCAAACGGGGGCTACGACTTGCCAGCTGCACATGCGTTCGTTTAACGACGGCGATACCATTGTAGTTGAACCCTGGCGCGCCCGGTCGTTTCCGGTCATTAAAGACCTGATGGTCGACCGGTCAGCGTTTGACCGCATTGTTCAGGCTGGTGGCTATGTAACGGTTAACACCGGTTCGGCACCCGACGCCAATGAGATTCCGGTGCCCCGCGAGCTGGCCGACGAAGCAATGGATGCAGCGGCCTGTATTGGTTGCGGTGCGTGCGTGGCGGCCTGTAAAAATGCCTCGGCTATGCTGTTCGTCTCGGCGAAGGTATCGCATATGGCGTTGTTGCCACAGGGCCAGGCTGAACGCGACATGCGGGCCGAACGGATGGTAGCCCAGATGGATGAAGAGGGCTTTGGTGCCTGTTCGTTCACGGGTGCCTGTTCGGTGGAGTGCCCCAAGTCAATTTCACTGGACCACATCGCCCGCCTGAACCGCGAGTATCTGGGGTCGAAACTGACCTCGACCAGCGTTTCGTAGACGTATCGTTTTAAGTAAAGGGTTTCCCCATCTTGTTTCGTACTGGTTGCCAAGCCAGTCGTGAATAAGATGGGAAAACTTTTTTGTACAATCAGCGTGGGTCGGAGAACAAACCCTGCGCTTTTAGCAGAAAAAAGCAGCGGGCTGTTGCTTCCATGTCAGCCACAGCGTTGTGGAGGTCTTTCATGCGTCGGCCCGTCAGGAGTTTGTACAGATCATCCAACCGCACAGGCTCCCGGTTTGGATTGACTATTGCACTCGCATTCATTGTGCAGAGTACAGGTTTGGGCAGGAATTCACTGGTCCGGCCAGCTCGTACGAATTCAGCACCGATGACCCCATAATCGAGATCAATGTTGTGTCCAACCCAGGCGTTGGCCTGTTCAATAGCCAGTTGTAGCTGCGTTAACACCTCAGCAACTGGGCGGCCTTCTGCCGCAGCTTGTTCCGGTGTGATTTGGTGAATTTGCTGGGCTACCCGGTTCCAGCGATACCCGTCTGGTTTAACCAGCGAATAGTATCGGCTCAACTCGCGTCCCTGCCCGTCGAATAGACCCCAGGCTGCGGAAATTAGCCGGGGCCAGTTGGTCGTGTCTGTCATGGGTAATTCGTACGACTGGGGCAGGCCATTCGTTTCCGTGTCGATAATCAGGTAAATCATAAAAGCGTACAACACAAGTCAGGATAAATACAGGGGCTCTTTTTTCGGTATACTTAGTTTGTGGCTGACTAAAGTGAACTGGTTAGTCGTTTCGTCTAAAAAACAGCCGTATGCAACGTAGCCTTACCCTCCTTCACGTTAGCCTGCTCATCATTCTTCTGCTGGGTTGCCGACAAAACAGCCCATCCCCCGAACCGATAACAGACACCGACCCAGTCGTTAATCAGGCTTGGTTTAAGCAGGAAAATACATCGCTTCGGGAATCTCAGGTTAACTGTCTGCTCAGCCGGTGGTATCGCGGTTCCGTCGTTAAGGATACCATCACGCTCGGCGTAATTAACGATCAGGCGGCTTATGAAGCATTCTTCCCCTGTACCTTGTCGACACCGCTGCCCCTTATCGACTTCAATACGTATACACTCCTGATCGGTTTTAAGTCAGGCAGTGCGGCTGCAGGCGTTTCCAATATCAGCCGTATCGAGCAAAACTTAGTTCAGGGTCCGTCCGGCCAGTACGAGTATCAGGTAACGGTGACCGGAAAGACACAGGGCGGGGGCGAGTGGTTCGGTTTCTCCGGACTGGCACCCAAACTAAAGAATGCAGACGCTGTTAAATTGACGATGGCTTATCGGCTGAACTGAGTACGAGTGCTACTCCTCGGCCAGCGTCCGGGAAATATTCATCCGATAGATACCTAACGCCGGTAAAGCAGCAGCCAGAATACCAACGCCGATGGCTCCGGCCAGCAACAGCCACTCGTCCGGCAAAATAGCCAGTGACCGGAGGTCGTAGTGATACTGCGACTCTACCCGGGCGGAGAACAATAATACCCCTACCCGGCTTAGTACTACGCCCAGCACAAAACCGATCAGCGCCAGGGCCAGACCTTCGAGCAGCAGCATACCAAACAACTGCGTTCGGGTCGCTCCCATCGACAGCATCAGGGCCATTTCGTACCGGCGCTCCTTCAGCGAATTATAAAGGGAAACAAACACGCTGATACCCGCGATGAGCATGATGGCAATCGCCAACTTCTGGAGGTTATCGATGCCAACGCCCAGCAGTTCAAACAGCCGGTTGATCTCAATTTGAGGCAGAGCCGCCTGTAGTTTAGAGTTCTGATTGATACCCCGCGCCAGCATCATGCCCATCGGATTCCGAAACTTGATGAGCATACTGGTGATTTCGCGCGGTGCTTCATCCGAATCAATCGAGTGATCGGTGGCTTCATCATGATGCTCGTGAATGGACCAGATGCTCGATACGTTGGTCAGGATGAGCTGGTCGGCTACGGTATTGGTCGGATTTAGGATGCCCACTACATGGTATTGCTTCTCTTTATGGTCCTCACCGTTGCCGTCCAGCCCATGCGAACCGGCAAAGGCGTCGCCAATTTTCAGGCCCGCAACAGCGGCCACACGCGGCCCGATAACGACCTCCATATCCAAAGAAAAGGGCTTTCCTTCGGCTACAGTCGCGCCAAAGTGCTGCAGGTACTTCCGGTTTGTCCCTACAATTCGAAACGAGCGGTAACTATCACCCATAGCCAGCGGAATGGCCGTTTTGATCATCGGGTTACGCGTCAGTCGTTCGGCTTCGTCCAGCGGAATATTACCGGTGGGGGCGTCAACCTGATAGACACTTGACAAAATCAGTTGGAGCGGGCTTCCCTTGGCTCCCAGCACCATGTCGATTCCCTTGCTGTTCCGGGTGAACTGCTCGGTAAGCTGCCGCCCCAACAGCAACAGCAACGAAATAATGGTGATGCCAAGCGTCATGAGCAGACCGCTCAGGAAACTGCTCAGGGGTTTATCTGCTAAGTTACGCCAACTGATTTTAAACAAGTTCATAGCTATATCGGCTTCGGCGCGGGGCCTACTTTTAAGTTCGACGTGGATGTCCGGGAATGTTATAATCCTTGCCGGATACCGAGCAGAATTTCATCGCCACCCGCAGCCAGCAGGCTTTCGGCCAGTTGATGACCCAGTTGCTGTGCTTCCGGCACTGGGGCAGTAAACGTTTCGCGCAGTAACTCACTGCCGTCCAGACTGATGATGCCACCGGTAAGGTTCAACTCCGTACCGACATGCGTGGCCAGCGCAAAAACCGGAATACTGCACCCTCCTTCCAGCCGACGCAAAAAAGCCCGCTCGGCCAGCAAGCAGGCCTCCGTTGGTTCGTGATTGGTTAATCGGCGCACGGCTTCCAGTTTATCCAAAGGAAGTGTATTTGCCGCTTCAACGGCCACACTGCCCTGTCCGACGGCAGGCGTAAACTCATCGATGGGCAGGTACTCGACTACTAAATCGTCGTACTGCATCCGGTGTACGCCCGCATAGGCCAGGAGCAGCGCATCGCACTGTCCTTCATCGAGTTTGCGCAGACGCGTCTGTAGGTTACCCCGCATATCAACCGTAGTCAGATGAGGGCAGAAATGCTTCAGCATCGCCACCCGGCGCGTAGATGAGGTACCAATTGTGAACTGCTCTCCGCTGGTGAGGGAGAGTGATTTATTGCGGCTAACGAGTACATCATTTACCCGTTCGCGCTCGGTAAATGCGATAATTCCCAGGTCAGCGGGCAGCGACGATTGTAGATCTTTAGCACTGTGTACGGCGATATCGATGGCACCGGCGCGGAGCTGATCCTCCAGTTCCTGAGTGAAGATTCCCTTGCTGCCAATCTTCGCCAGCGACCGGTCCAGGATCTGATCGCCCTTAGTTTCAATTAATACTAATTCTGAGGTCAACCCGCCCGCCTGCAGTACCTGCTGAATGTATTCGGCCTGCCAGAGGGCCAGCCGACTGCTTCGGGTTCCAATTTTGATATGCATAAAAACAGCGGAGTCTCCGAAAAATAAATTGTGGAGAATCACCTACAAAAATACCCCGAAACGCAACGTGATGTTCCCCGATCTGAAAAAACTTCAATAACCGAGATTGGCGGTCTACCGGTTAGAAACTGCTCTGAACACGTCAAAATGGCGGATTTTAGCTAAAAGTTAGCACTAAAACAGGCCATACTGTCGGGTTGATACCCTGATAAATCCATCGGCACGACGTTTGAGTATATACGGGTAGAACTACAACCAACAATAGCCATGAGAACGATCGAAAACGTGTTTCAGGGTGCTGCCGGCCAAATCGACTTATTGAACACCCTGTACGGTGGATCGAGTCAGACGCTCATGCGGATTGAGCGGGAGGACGACCGCATGGTAATCAATTTATCAGCGCCCGGTGTTAGCGCCAGTTCCTTTAATGTGCTGGTAGAAGGCAATAAACTAATTATCTATACCCTGCTGGTTGGTACGCCAATGCGGCAGGATAACGAGTCAATAGGTCAGCGTTTGGCGGTACCGATGTTCCTGAAAGTGATGGATATTCCGCCCGCAGTGGATGCCGAGCAGATCGAAGCCGTTCACGAACATGGCAACGTAACGGTGGTACTGCCCTACAAGAGCGACGAAAAGCTACACCGCCGGGTCGAAATTCAGGACCTCCTCTAAATCGAGTTTTTCTTTTTCCGTCCGGGGCCATTTTCCGTGCCCTGTATTTATAGATCGAAGGCCTGACTCTACGGAATCAGGCCTTTTTTATTTTTAGCTGTGACGTATGATAATAAATTGATTATCAACTCATAGCCGCCCAAACCATTGCTACTGATTCTATTAAATTTCTCTTTAAGACAACTTCCTGATCTTGTTGAGTTTACCTGACCAATCAGCCGATTTGTTAACAATCTCCGAAAAACGGACGCTTGCAAAAGTTCTCAAAACCCTTAATTTTGACAGACTGTTAGTCCATTTAGTTTCTCCTGTACCGGGCATATTTCCGGTTCTACCATCCATATAACCTTACTTACTTATGGTACAAGTTGACGCCATCGAGCCGATTCTCGAAGAAGACAAGGGTCGTTTTGTGCTCTTCCCTATTCAGCACGCCGACATCTGGCGGATGTACAAGCAGCACGAAGCCTCATTCTGGACGGCCGAGGAAATTGACCTCTCGCAGGATCAGCGCGATTGGGACGCCCTGAACGACGGCGAACGGCATTTTATCTCGCACGTACTGGCGTTTTTCGCGGCCAGTGATGGCATTGTCAACGAAAATCTGGCGGTCAACTTCCTGTCAGAAGTGCAGTATGCCGAAGCCAAATGCTTCTACGGGTTTCAGATCATGATGGAGAATATCCACTCCGAAACCTATTCGCTGCTGATCGACACGTACATCAAAGATCCCGCCGAGAAGGACCGGATGCTGAACGCCATCGACACGATTCCGTGTGTACAGAAGAAAGCCGAATGGGCCCTACGCTGGATTGATAACGGTTCGTTTGCCGAGCGGCTCATTGCGTTTGCGGCTGTCGAAGGTATTTTCTTTTCCGGTTCGTTCTGCTCCATTTACTGGTTGAAAAAACGCGGTCTGATGCCGGGTCTGACGTTCTCGAACGAACTGATCTCACGGGATGAGGGATTACACCGCGATTTTGCGTGTCTGCTCTACACCGATCATATCAAAAATAAGATGCCGGAGCAGCAAGTCTACGACATCATCCGCGATGCCGTTCAGATCGAGCAGGAGTTTGTAACGGACGCCTTGCCGGTTTCGCTCATTGGCATGAACGCGACGTTGATGCAGCAATACATTGCCTTTGTAGCCGATCACCTGCTGGTAACACTGGGGCTGGAAAAGATTTACAACGTCACGAATCCGTTCGATTTCATGGATATGATCTCGCTGCAGGGAAAAACCAACTTCTTCGAGAAGAAAGTAGGTGAGTACCAGAAAGCAGGCGTGATGGGATCAGTGAATGAGAAGGAAAGCGCCAAAATCGCTTTTGACGAGGATTTCTGAGGTAGCTTGATACAACCCCATAAGGCTTTTACCTTTGGCCCGGTCTGAAACGTTTCAGACCGGGCTTTTTGCTTTACGCTGACCTACTCCCAATGAAAGTTGCCGGATTCACCTTCATTCGTAATGCCATCACCTACGATTACCCCATTGTTGAAGCCATTCAGTCCATTCTGCCCCTCTGCGATGAAGTGGTGGTAGCTGTTGGTCAGTCTACCGACGACACGCTGGCACTGATTCAGGGGATTGGCTCCGATAAAATTCGTATTCTGGAAACCGTCTGGGACGATACGCAACGGGAAGGTGGGCGAGTGCTGGCGCTGGAAACGGATAAAGCCCTGGCCTCCATTTCACCCGATGCCGACTGGGCCTTCTACATTCAGGGTGACGAGGTCTTGCACGAACGGTATATACCGGCAGTCAGGCAGGCGATGCTGGATAACCTGAATCAGCCTCAGGTGGAAGGGCTGTTGTTCGGCTATCAGCACTTTTACGGCTCATATCAGTATGTAGGTGATTCCCGGCGGTGGTATCGGCGCGAAATCAGGGTGGTTCGCAATACGGGCCGGGTTGCCTCGTACCGCGATGCGCAGGGCTTTCGCACGGTCGATGGCAACAAACTGGCCGTTAAACTCATCGACGCTACGATTTACCATTATGGCTGGGTGAAGCATCCCGATAAACAGCGGAGTAAAATTCGGTCGTTTTCGCAGTATTGGCACTCTGGTGAGGCCCTGACCAAAATTCAGGAATCGGCCCAGGCGTTTGATTATAGCGCAGCTGATTCGCTGGCCCTATTTACAGGTACGCACCCGATGGTTATGCAAGCCCGCGTTGATCGGGCCGACTGGTCGTTCTCATTCGACGTGACGCAGAAGAAACTGTCCACCAAAAATCGGTTGCTCGGCCTTATTGAACGCTGGACGGGCTGGCGTATCGGCGAATACCGTAATTACAAACTTCTGTCCGGTAAGGACTGATAGGCTAATCGTCTGTTTCGGCACCGAGTACTGAAAAAATCAGGTCGCTTTCGTAGCCTTTGCTCATGGCATAGCGAACCAGCTTCTGCTTAATCACCAGCGGATTATCGTCGCGGAGGGTCTGGCGTTTTTTGTCTAACAGCGTTGTAAGCGTTTCCCGGTAATCGGCCGGGGCAATTTCATTCATAGCCTGAGCGAGGTTATAGCCCGATATGCCCCGCTGCTTCAGGTGCTGCTGAATTTTGCGCTTTCCCCATCCCTTAACCCGAAACTTGCCGCCTGCAAACGACTTGGCGAATCGTTCTTCGTTGAGGTAGTTCTGGGTTATCAGTTCAGCAATAACTTCTTCGGCATCGTCGCCGTAAATATCCCAGTCGTTCAGGCGGTCGCGTACTTCCTGCTGCGTCCGTTCCTAGTAGGCGCAGAACGACGCGGCTTTACGAAGGGCATCGGTAAGGTAACTTGTCATTTTAGTGCAGTATTGTCGTTTAGATAACAATCGGGTTTGCGCTCTGGTTGCGTTTGCGCCTATTTCAGAGCCCAATAGTGCCCGCTATCCAGTCCGCAGTTGACCATTTTTTGCGGGCGTACTACCTGCTGCTTCATAAAAAAACGGTTCTTTGTGTAAATGAATCAACCTGGTAACTTTCATGAAATCTAAAAATCTAGTGAGCCTTTCCGTATCGGCTGCCTTTCTGGTTCTTTCCGTAACGGGACTCTTAATTTATTTCGGACAGGGTTCGCATACCGTCGATCACGTTCATGCCTGGTTTGGCATTCTGTTCTTCGGCGCGGCTGTTTTCCATATCGTTAATAACTGGAGTTCGATCAAAGGCTACTCGAAAGATCGGCGCACGGGTGGTATCCGTCGCGAACTGATCCTGCCTTCGCTACTGGCTATTGTGTTTGCGGGTGGTATCGCTGCCGATGTACCCGTGTTCAAAGACTTGGCCAATGCGGGAAAAAAGCTATTTCGGGGCGATAAACCCAAAAAAGGCGGACCGCTTTCGCAGGCTGCCGTGGATTCGATTGCCTATAGTGTGGAAACGCGTTATAGCGAAGCACTTGCCAAATTGGATACGGCAGTATTGAACAGGAGTTTTACCGAACACGCCACCATAAGCACCGAAGCAGGTACGTTTTTGAGTGGCAGCGAATCGATAAAGAAAGCAGGCGAAGCCGAAAAGCTAACTACCAAAATTGACCATGCCACCGCCCTGGACGATAACGTGATTGTCGTACACGGCACGGCCACATCGTCGCCAGCCACTGGTTCACCCAACACCTTCTCGTATACCCGCGTACTGAAACACGAAGGAGATCGCTGGCTGATTGCGGCTGTGCAGATGGGCCGGGTTGCAGCAAAAGGTACGGCTGTAGCAAGCCGGTAGTCTACTTGCTATAGTTGGACTGTAAAATGGCCAGGCTGAGATCTCAGCCTGGCCATTTTAGTATGCTTCTTACTATCAGTGCAGTTTGGCGTAGGTCTTTTCGCCAGCTTCGATGGCAATGGGCAATTGGTTTTCCCTGGGAGGAATAGGGCAAGAATACCCATCGGCGTAGGCGCAGTACGGATTATAGGCTTTGTTGAAGTCAAGCATAAGTTTACCCGCCTGGATATCGCGCAGCCGCAGGTCGAGGTAGCGGCCACCACCGTATGTCTCTTTGCCAGACGTAGCATCTTTAAAAGGTAGAAACAAATAATCGCGGTACTGGGGTAGTTGCATTAGATTCAGGCTGCGGAACACGGCTAACTCATAAGGATGACCATTTAGAGTAAACGATACCACGGCATATTTAACGTGCGGCTGGGTTTTACCGCTGTAAGTTGGCAGGTCGAATGGCTCCGCATCGGGCGTTAAGCGCACGGTAGCTTCCACGCGGTAGCGGACGTCAGGCGCGTAAAAGCGTAACCCCATCAGGTCACTGTTGCTATGCAGTGGACTACTAGCCGACGCCCGGAACTCGGCTTTATAGTCCGACCGGTGCGCCATAATCTGCTGTTCATAAGTGACCGGTTGCGCCTGTAGCCAGCCCGTAGTTAGTAGTAAAATAAGCCAGCAACTTAGTCCTTTCAGTTGTATTCGTTCACTCATGGTTCACGTGTGGGATTTGACGGGAAATACGCGGATTATCGACGATATATTACTACGCTTCCTGAATCTTTTCTGTCATTCTTCTAGGCTGCGATGCAACCATAAGGCCCCTTTTAGCATCTTTAGGCTAATTCGATCAATTTAGCCTACCACTCACACAATCTTTTAACAGGTTTAACAATTCTTAACCGTTGCCTTAACAAACCTTAACAATTCGGTAGCCTATACTGGTTTGAAAGGCTTTTACTTTTGCCCGTCCTGTCACATCCGGTCTTGTTTAGTGCCACCCCGTTATGAAAAACTTCTTCCTGTTAATTAGTTGCCTTTGTCTCTTTTCGGGCCTTGTAGCCGCCCAATCCACACCATTAACCAGTCCTTACGTGGTGAAAGGAACGGTAGCCGATAGTGTTAGCGGCAAACCTGTTCCCTTCGCTACGGTTGCACTACTCGCCCCCGACAGCAAACCGCTGGGCGGCACCCCGATAACCGGCGCTACTACCGACGAGCAGGGGGCGTTCGCTATTCCGAAAGTCTCAGTCGGCACCTACCGGCTCCTGGTCTCTTCAGTTGGGTATCGCAGTAAAACTATTGAAAAGGTGCTGGTCTCGGCTGACTTACCGGCCGTCAATATGGGTAAACTTCTGTTGTCGCCCGATACCAAAACGCTCAATCAGGTCGACGTTGTGGGGCAGAAAGCGTTGATGGAAGACAAAGGTGACCGCCTGGTTTATAACGCCGAGAAAGACATCTCGAACGCGGGTGGTACAGCGGCCGATGTACTGCGAAAGGTACCGATGCTCACCGTGGACCTTAGCGGAAACGTGCAGATGCGGGGTAGCGGTAATATTAAAGTGCTTATCAACGGCAAACCGTCGGCAATGATGGCCCGCAACCTTGCCGACGCGCTTCGGCAGATGCCCGCCAACACCATTAAAGCCATCGAGGTTATCACCAGTCCGGGAGCCAAATACGACGCCGAAGGGTCGGCAGGCGTCATCAACATCATTACCAAAAAAGCGTTGCAGGGCTTCAACGGCTCAATCAATGCGGCTGCCGGTGATTTCGACCGGGCTTACCGCAGTCTGGGTACCAATCTGAACCTGCGCACGAAGAAGTTTGGCGCGGCCCTCTCGTTGAACACCAATCAGTTCCGTCAAATCAGCAGGAGCGAAACCAGCCGAACTACGCTGCTCGATAACCGGCCGGTGAATATACTCAATCAGCAAAGTGCGAGCGCTAATACCAGCACGGTTGGTAACGGCGAATTGAGTCTCGACTACGACATCGACAGTACCAACCGGCTCAACGCAGCGGCCACAGTTTGGGGTGGTGATTTCCCCAATAACAGCGTCACCATGAACCGATTGACAGCCCCCGACGGTACGCTGTTGCAGCAGTTTCGGAACGATGTTCAGTTTAAGAATCCCTACGGCAACGGGCAGATCGACTTTGGGTATACGAAGACATTAGCCCAGAAGAAGGGCGTTGATGGCCGGGGTGAATTCTCCGTGCTGACTCAATACAGCCGGATGCCGGACAACTATTTCTACGATACCGACCGCTACGGCTCCTCCAGTCCGACCGAATACAACCAGTTGATCTACCGCCAGCACAGCAGCAACTATAGCCGAAACAAAGAATACACATTCCAGACCGATTATAGCCAGCCATTTACGATCCGCACCCAACGCGACACGACCAACATAAAACTCGACGTCGGGGCGAAAGCCATCCTGCGGGATATTGGCAGCGAGTTCCGTGTCGAGCAGTCGGCCGACGGAGCGGGTGCGCTCATACCGGATCCGTCCTTATCCAATGACTTTGCCTACACGCAGCGGGTTTATTCAGGCTACACCGCTCTGACGATTAGCAACCGGCACAAATGGAATCTCAACGCCGGTGCCCGCTACGAACGAACGGTGATTGACGGTGACTTTAAAACTACGCAGACGCAATTAGCAAGCCGCTACACCAACCTGATTCCAAGCGTGACGCTGTCAAAAGGCATTGGGATTCATACGGTCAAAGTGAGCTATACGCAGCGGATTCAGCGGCCCCAAATCTGGAACCTGAACCCCTGGGTAAATCAGTCGGACCCCAAAAACATTGTTACCGGCAACCCGGACCTGAACCCTGAACTAAGCCACGCCACCGAACTCGCCCACAGCCTGACGACCAAAAAAGGCATCTCGATCAACTCCGCACTCTACTGGCGACAAACCAATAATGCCATTGAATACCTTGCCACGGTGGATACCTCGGGTGTTGCCCTCACTAAACCACAAAACATTGGTCAGCGCGGTATCTACGGTCTAAACGTTAATCTGTCCGGTGAGATCGTCAAAAAGCTGACGCTGAACGTCGGCACCGAAATTCAGTACCTCGACCTGCGCAGTCCGGCCCTCGGTCAGCAAAACGCCGGTTGGATCGGTAGCCTGAACACCAACCTGACCTACAAACTGGATAAAGCCGTGACGCTTCAGTTCAACTCGTATTTCAATACTGGCTGGGTTACGCTGCAAGGGCGCAGCAGCGGCTGGCAGTACTACCAAGTGTCGGCCAAGCGCGAGTTCTGGGACAAAAAAGCCAGTCTGAGTCTGCGGGTTACAAATCCGCTGGCGCGGGATGTTCGGCAAACCCAGACTCAGGCCGCTCCCACGTTTACAGCGCAGTCTACTTCCTACTACGTCAACCGGCAGGTGCAGCTGGCTTTCGAGTGGCGGTTTGGTCAGATGAGCAGCGGGGGTAAACAGAGCCGTAAAATCAGCAACGACGACAAGGGAGGCCGGTAACTGGCAGGCCGCAGTAACCTATTCGCCAAAAGGCTGTTCTCCCTGTACCGGTCGCCCTGAAAACGGCCTTTTGTTATGACTGATGATGTACTACGCCTGCGGATTGTCGCTATCCTGAAAGAAACCGCAGATACCCACACCCTTGTCCTGGAGACTCTCGACGGTCGGCCTGTGGTGTACCGTTCCGGACAGTTTCTGACGTTTCTGCTGACGATAGCAGGCCACGAATCCCGGCGTTCCTACTCCATCAGTTCGGCACCGGGCGAGCCGCTGAGTGTAACCATCAAACGGGTTGAGAACGGTGCCATATCCCGCTATCTGCTCGACTACCTGCGCGTTGGCGATGTGCTGACAACCCTGCCACCAGCGGGACGATTTACCCTTGACCCCGCCCCGGCAACCGGCCGCGATGTGGTACTGATTGGCGCGGGCAGCGGCATCACGCCCTTGTTTTCAATCCTGAAAGATATCTTGCGGCACGAACCTAACAGCCGCGTTTCGCTGCTGGATGCCAACACCCGTGAGCGCAGTATTATTTTCCGCGATCAGCTGGACGCGCTGCAACGTGACTATGCCGACCGCTTCCGGCTCATTCACGTACTCAGCCAACCGTCCGATCAATGGACTGGCAGGCGGGGCCGGTTAAATAATGTGTTGCTCGAAAGTCTCTTACCGGCTTTACTTCCTTCGGGAGCGACACTTGGGAGCATCCGGTTTTACGTTTGCGGGCCATTTGAGTTTATGCGGATGGTGACTGTTACGTTACTGTTCGAGGGCGTTCGGGCAGAGCAGATCCGGCGGGAAAACTTTGTTACTACGCCCATAGTCACCAACTCACCTTCCGGCAGTTCACATCCTGAACTAGCCAAAAGCCACCACATCAACGTGCGTTTTCGGGGTACTAAGTACAAGCTTGACGTACCACCTTATCACTCTATTTTACAAGCGGCCCTTGATCACGGCATCCGGTTGCCCTATAGTTGCCGGGGTGGTCGCTGTTCTACCTGTATCGCCCAGCTTCGGTCGGGAAGCGTACAGATGACAATAAACGATGTGCTGACGGAGCGCGACTTGAGCGAAGGCTGGATATTGACCTGTACCGGTTACCCTACCAGCGCGGATGTATCCATTGACTTATGATGTGCCTGTTTCTACACAACTGGCCAGCCTGTCTTAAAAATTAGCTATTCTCTCTATCTTTAGGACAATTCCTGGCCAATCGAACCTATACTAGTGTTATGAAACCTCTACTTTCACTTTGTTTATTCTGCCTGGTGTTTGGGCAGGCCTGTAAAACGTCGGGTACCACAACCGCGACCATCCCGCCTGCACCCGTCTCGACTACACCACCTGCCGCCGTTACCTATTCGTTTGGTAAAACGCCCGTCTGGCAGGACGAATTTGATTATGCCGGCTTACCGGATTCTACCAAGTGGGGGTATGATGTTGGTGGCAGCGGCTGGGGTAACAATGAACTCGAATACTATACAAAAGTTTTGAAAAACGCCCATGTCGAGAATGGCATACTTTCCATCGAAGCCATAAAAGAGTACCTGAGCGGTAAAAGCTATACTTCAGCCCGGCTGGTAACCAAAAAAAAGGGCGACTGGCTGTATGGCCGGTTTGAGATTCGGGCGAAATTACCACAGGGTACCGGTACCTGGCCCGCCATCTGGATGCTGGCCACCAACCAAACCTACGGCAACGACTACTGGCCGGATAATGGCGAAATTGACATTATGGAGCATGTTGGCTTCGACCCGACGGTTGTTCACGGTACCCTGCACACCAAAGCGTACAACTTCAAGATTAATACGCAGAAAACCAGCATCGTTACTGTGCCCACAGCGATGAGTGCGTTTCACGTCTATGCGCTGGAATGGTATCCCGACCGGATCAAATTATTGATTGATGACAGTCCTTATTTAGAAGTGGTTAAAGAAAGCAGTTGGGCATGGGACAAATGGCCCTTCGATCAGAAGTTTCACCTCCTGCTGAATGTTGCCATTGGTGGTGACTGGGGCGGGCAAAAAGGCGTTGACGACACGATTTTTCCGCAGAAGATGGACGTGGATTATGTGCGGGTATATCCGTTGGAATCCAGGTAGACACGTTCTCACCGGGTTTTAACCCGAGCAAAGCAATTAGACTATGTTTTACGCCAGGTTTTAACCCGGTGAGGACGTACTTTCCCCGTACTTCTCAGCCCGGATTCTGGCCCACTCTTTTGCCGTGCCGCCGTTCATGAAATGCTCATCTTCATCCTGAATCTCCTGATCCCAAGTGAAGTTGATCGCGAAATCGCCTTTAGCTGACAGGTCGATATGCAGGTTATTCCACCGGGGAAAGCCGCTGTTTTTACGGAGAGTGTGCAGCGTTTCAATGGCTTCAATGGCCTCAATCGGGAATTCGGAGGGCAAAAACTGCGCTTCACCGGCTTTGGTGAGGTAAGTGCCGCTAAACTCGGTTTCGTTACCACTGGCGAGATATTGCACATTCAGGCGGGCAATGGCCCAGGGTTCGGGAATCACCTCGTTGATGGCTTCGGCCAGCAGATCATAAATTTCATCGGTTGTCATGGCAGCTTTTTTCATACCGGCGCGGTCAGGTTTCGGCCGGTTTAACGTATTTCTGAATCACACTAATTAGCGCGTCCGGGGTGAAGGGTTTCAGCAGCACATCGTCCAGGCCCTGCTCCTGCACCTTGTTTTCCATCCCGTTGGCAATTCCCGCCGTGAGCGCGATAATGGGCAGCGTTTCGCCCCGTTCCCGCATCAGCCGGGTCGATTCGTAGCCATCCATCACGGGCATCTGCAAATCCATCAGCACCAGATGGTGTCGCGCGGCATCCAACTGATCCAGCGCTTCCTGCCCGTTGGTCGCCACGTCCACAGTAGCTCCCAACCGCTCCAGCAGACCTTTGGCAAAGAGCACATTCATGGGATAGTCTTCCACGAGCAGAACCGAAATCCCCGATAAAGGTTTGCGGCTGACCACCGGCTTCGGTGGCAGCAGTGCCGGATCAGCAGTCGGCAGTTCCGGTTCGGCGACCTTCGTAAACGTCTGCGTAAAGAAAAACGTAGCGCCCCGGCCCAGTTCACTTCGGACCTGTAGTGCAACGCCCTGTTTGGCCAGAATGTGTTTGCAGATCGCCAGACCCAGCCCCGTTCCGCCGAAACTCCGCGACATGGACGCGTCGGCCTGAGTAAACTGGTTGAAAATCATGGCCTGTTTCTCGGGAGAAATGCCAATACCGGTGTCTTCAACGGCTATGTTGAGTGTAAGTTCCGATTGGTTTTCCCGCTCGATGTTAAGCCGCAACTCAACCCAGCCTTCCTGCGTAAACTTGATGGCGTTCTGCACCAGGTTACTAAATACCTGCGATAACCGCGTTGGGTCGCCAAGTACTTTCGTTTTGAGTCGGGCATCGACTACCAGCCGCAGGGCAATGTTTTTTTCTTCCGCTACCGACCGATAGGTGGCAATTACGCTCTGCGCAATGGTCGCCGGATCAATCGGGATGGCTTCGATGGTAATTTTACCTGCTTCGATTTTGCTGAAATCCAGAATGTCATTGACGATGTTAAGCAGGTTTTTAGCCGAAAAAAGCATGGCCTCCAGATGCGGTTTCTGATCGGGGCGTGGTTTATCTTCCTGCAACAGATACGTCATGCCAATCACCGCATTGAGGGGTGTCCGAATCTCGTGACTCATGATGCTCAGAAACTCACTTTTAGCCTTTAAACCACTCTCGGCCTGGTTTTTAGCGTCTTTGAGCGCGTAGGCAAACCGGAAGGAAAGAATCAGCGACTGTAGAAAAAAGAAGCCGATATAACCCAGGAAAACGGCCGCTTTATCGGGCGTAGCGACGTGAAAATACTTCAGAATAACCAGCACGACCACCGTCAGCAACAGGGCCGTACTCATGAGCGCGTAGTTAGCACCCGGCCGGTGATTTCGGGCTGCTGCCGTGTACACATAAAAGGCATAGGCAATGTACATGAACAGTAGCCCCAGAAACGGATTGATAAGCTGCGAGAACAGGATAGGCGGAAAAATAACCACACAGCCCGCCAGCGCAAAGCATACTCCTGACAAGCCCTTCATAAACAACGGGTTGGTATCGTCGGGGTACAGGGAACGGGTGTAAACCACAAACACGGCCACAGCCAGAAACAGCGACAGGTACTCGAGCCGAATGGTCAGAAACCAGCTCAGATTCGGGAAAATGGTGTGCAGCGCATACTGTTCCGACCCGACAATCCGGTAGCTATAGAACAGACAGAACAGCGAAAAATAAAGAATAGCCCGGTCGTTTCGGCCAAACATGAACAGGCCCAGAAAGAAAAGGCCACCCATGAACAGACAACCCGTCAGGAAAAAGTCGGACGCCCGCGCCAGTGTATATGCCTGCTGTAACCGGGCCGCATTACCCAGCCACAGGGATTTGTAGGGGCCGCCCTTGGAATGATGAAAGTTGGCGACCTGTAGCAGCAGGTGCAGCGTCCGGCTGGAATCGGGCAGGGCCACGAGTTGGGTAGACCAGTAGGGTATGGTTGTAGCTTCGGTGCGGCCGGGCGTACCATTGTTGGCAACAGCTTTGCCGTTGATGAAAAGCCGGTAAGCACTGTATTGATCGGGCACTTCGAGCAGCAGCGGGCCGGGTTGCGCGGGCAGGAGAATGGTAAGGGCATAAGTAGCATACCCCTGCGCCGATATGGGGGTATTGTGCCAGCTACTGTGTGCCCAAGACTGCGGAAATGATGTGTACTCAAACCGCGTTTCCGGCTCGCCGGGTAGGCGCAATTCCTGCCAGTACCACTTCCAGATGCCGTTCAGCTTAACATCCTGCTCTGTAAAATCAACGGAGCGGGCATCCAGTAGGCCGTTGCGCGCCACCGGCTGCGATGGCACAGGCGTTGCTCCGCCCGCTCTGAACGAGCAGCCGATGAGTAACAGAATCAATATGTGTTTCCTGCCTGATCTTATAATGATCCGGTTTAGCAGGGCGCGAAGGTGGGCATTTAAGCGACCCATAGTGTCAACTGTCAGTCTACATGACCTATACGTAGTGTGTGCCTAGATCACTCAGCCAAGCCTTGATAATCAATGGTTTAATGATTTTATAGATAGACCTTTGGCTGTATGACAAGCCTGATCCAAACTTTCTAAATCAGTAGTAGGGTGTATAGCATAAAGGTGTAGAAAAGTTACCAATATTAATGAAATTACAAATTAATGAAACTTCTTTTCAGCATCTCCCGGGCAACACGCCAATGGGTTATCCATTCTATGCAAAAGCACAAAACATGCCTGACTTGCTTTAGCAGTGTAAATGGCCGAACTTTAAACGCTAACCTTGTCCCCCAGTTTTATGAATAAACAATCTACCGCAGGTCTCGCAATCCTGTTTACTTCCTCACTGGCAATGGCCCAATTACCTTATCCACAAGCCCGAAAGGTGGATCACACGGATGACTATCACGGCACCAAAGTAGCTGACCCTTATCGGTGGCTCGAAGATGACCGTTCGGCCGAAACCGCCGAATGGGTAAAAGCCGAAAACAAGGTAACCTTCGACTATTTAGAGAAAATACCGTACCGCAAGCAGTTGCAAAACCGGCTCGAACAGGTATTTAATTACCCTAAATACACCGCCCCCAGCCGCAAGGGCGACTACTTTTACTTCCGTAAGAACGATGGCCTACAGAATCAGTCGGTGCTGTACCGTCAGAAAGGTCTCGATGGAAAACCCGAAGTGGTGATTGATCCGAACAAATTAGCCGCCGACGGCACCACTCGCCTGACCGGGTTTGTCCTCTCGAAGAATGGCCGCTATGCCGCCTATGCTCTCTCCAAAGCCGGTTCGGACTGGCAGGACATTCAGGTAATGGACATGAACACGGGCCAGATATTACCCGATAAAATTGAGTGGACCAAGTTCGGCGGAGCAGCCTGGCAGGGCGATGGCTTTTACTACAGCCGCTATGATAAACCGGCTGCTGGTCAGGAATTATCGTCCAAGAACGAGTTTCAGAAAGTGTATTTCCACAAAATCGGCACCGCCCAAACCGCCGACCCGCTCATTTACGAGGACAAAACCCATCCCCTCCGGTACTTTGGTGCGCAAACCACCGAAGACGAACGTTTCCTGATTCTGAACATCGCCGAAGGCACCGACGGCTCCGAAGTCTGGTACAAAGACCTGGCCAAAGGCGACAAGACGTTTACCCGGCTGTTTGAGGGATTTAAATACAACTACGACGTCATCGACAACATCGGCGACGACCTGCTGGTACGCCACAACAATGGAGCGCCTAACTACAAAGTCTCCCGGGTGCAGCCGCGCACAGGGAAACTGACTGATTTTGTGGCCGAAAAGCCCGAGAAACTCGAAAGCGTGGGCACGGCAGGCGGCAAACTTTTCGCCGATTACCTGAAAGACGTTACCACACGGGTGCAGGTTTATGATCTGGCCAGCGGCAAGGCCGAAAAGGAAATTCAGCTACCTGCTGTGGGTACAGCAAGTGGCTTCGGTGGGGAGCGCTACGATAAATTTGTGTTCTACACCTTCACGTCGTTTACCTTCCCGCCTACGATTTACCGCTATGACATCGCCACCGGCAAAAGCACCGTATTCCGCCAGCCGGAGGTACAATTCGCCCCAACCGATTACGAAACCAAACAGGTGTTTTGTACCAGCAAAGACGGTACCAAGGTGCCGATGTTCATTACCTACCGCAAGGGTACTGCCCTCGATGGTCAGAACCCAACGCTGCTGTATGGTTACGGCGGTTTCAACATCAGTTTACCCCCTAATTTCAGTGCTTTGCGGATTCCATTTCTGGAGCAGGGCGGCATCTATGTGCAGATGAACCTGCGGGGCGGGGGCGAATACGGCGAAAAATGGCACGAAGGCGGTATGAAGCTGAAGAAACAAAACGTATTTGACGACTGTATTGCCGCAGCCGAGTACCTGATTGCCCAGAAGTACACGTCGCCCAAAAAACTGGCCCTAGAGGGCGGTTCCAACGGCGGGTTGCTGGTGGGTGCCGTCATCAATCAGCGGCCCGACCTGTTTGGCGTGGCGTTTCCGGCCGTTGGCGTTATGGACATGCTGCGGTTCCACAAATTCACGGTGGGCTGGGGCTGGGTGAGTGATTACGGCTCCAGCGATAACGCCGGTGAGTTTGCTGCCCTGTACAAGTATTCGCCGATTCACAACATCAAACCCGGCCTGAACTACCCCGCAACGATGATTACCACCGCCGATCACGACGACCGCGTGGTGCCCGCCCATTCGTTTAAGTACGCAGCGACATTGCAGGATACGTACAAAGGCCCGAATCCCGTGCTGATTCGCATTCAGACCAACTCCGGTCACGGGTCGAGCAATACCAAAAAAGCCCTTGAAGAAACGGCCGATATTTACTCATTCATGTTCTGGAACATGGGCATCACCACCCTGAAAGAAGTCGCCAGCAAATAAATCGTTAATTTTGTTTCACAAACGAACAGCTAGATGAAAGGAATTACCTATCTGCGTGACGAGCAGGACCACTTGAAAGCGGTTCAGATCGATGCTGAGCTTTACAAAGACGCTTTACAGGATTTTTTGGATGGGCTGGAAGCGGAACAGTTGAAAGCTGAACCGAAAAAGAAGTTCGATGAAGTAGCCAGACGTATTCTGGCTAAGAAAAAACAGGCCGATGTATGAAATTCTGATCACAGAAACGGCCGAAAAAGTGTTGGATAAGTTGCCGGTTCAGACAGCAGAGCGGCTGATCAACGCTATTTATAAATTAGCCGACCAGCCTCGTCCACCCAAGTGTATCAAACTATCAGGTTCTGAAAATTACCGGATACGAGTTGGCGATTACCGGATTATCTACTCAATACAAGACGACGTGCTGTTGATAGAGGTGCTTAAAGTTGGCAATCGACGCGATGTTTACCGGTAAACAATTGGAGTAAGTAGAACCCATACATCAACGCGAAAGCCGCATTTTCTTAAGGGAATGCGGCTTTTTCATAGTACTATAAAAAAACGGCCAGCCATAACCAGCGCGGGAGTCATCTCTTGTCACACCTTGCCTTTATAATCCCAGTGGTCTTTCACTATTTTTCCGCTGGCATCTTTAACCAGTCGGCGGGCAAACTGATCGCCTTTGATAATGCCCCGTTCGTCGGCTTTGCCCATGAACATCAGAATCGGGTTGCCTTCCTCGTCGGTTTTGAACGCCACATCGTAGCGGCCGAACGTCATGGCTATCATGCGCGATGGCTCGTACTTTTTATCGAGATGTTTCTGTAAGCGTTCGCCGATTTTCATCCTGTTACTATTGAGTACCGCCAGTTACTGTTGTTGGATAAAAAGAAACCAGGTAGTCCGCGATACGATCAACGGCCTACCTGGTTAGTTTCAATTACGACTGAGCTGCCTGCTGATTAACTCCGCTGGTGGCAATCTGAGTCAGTTTCTCATCCGTCGCTTTTTCCTCCTGTAGTGTCTGCTGGAGCAAATCAGCGGCCTGCGTCTGACCAGCCTGTTGCGCCAGTGTCCGGGCAGTACCGTAAGCCGCGATTTCGTAATGTTCCATTTTCTGCGCAGCGCCGATGATAGCGGCATCGGCCAGTTCGCCCGGCTCAAGTTGGTCGAGCAGGTCCTGAGCTTCTTCAATCAGCCCCTGCATAGCCATGCAGGTTTCGCCGTTGGGATCAATACCCAGCTGCTGGGCAATCTGTTCCAGCCGTTGCACCTGTTGTTCCGTTTCGCGCTGATGCACCTCGAAAGCCTGACGAATCTGATCGTTCTGGGCCTGCTGCATGAGTTGTGGCATAGCCTCCAGGGCCTGCTGTTCGGCGGAGTACAGATCCTGAATGGTGTGCTCCATGAACTCGTCCATTGTTTTCATACCTGTGTTGGGATTAGCGTTTTGTTGTGATGTAATGCTTTACTGCCGGAATGAGCACACGCCCATTCCGGCAGTAGAACTGCACGTAAAAATGAGTGTCTCTGAAATTTCTGCCCGAATGAGGAAACGGGGCAACCCGTTTAGATGGTGGGCGAACCACCCGTTACCTATACGGTGCTGCCCGTCATGTAGCTCGAATCATCGGAGGCCAGCAGCACATAAATAGGAGCCAGTTCGGCGGGTTGACCAGCCCGTTTCAGGGGTACGTCCCCTCCAAAGGTTTTTACCTTTTCCGGCGGCATCGTCGATGGTATCAGCGGGGTCCAGATCGGTCCCGGTGCCACGCAGTTCACCCGAATGCCTTTCTCGGCCCAGACCTGACCCAAATTGGCCGTAAAGTTCTGAATTGCGGCTTTGGTAGCGGCATAGGCCAGCAATTGAGGACTCGGCTTGTAGGCGTTTACAGACGTGGTATTTACCACCGTACTGCCGGGTTTAAGGTGCTGCTCGGCCGCTTTGCAGAGGTAGAACATGGCGAAGATATTGGTGCGGAACGTACGGTCCAACTCTTCGCTGCTGATGTCCTGCAACAACTCATGTGCCATCTGGAAAGCGGCATTGTTGACCAGAATATCCAGCCCGCCCAGTTCGCTGACCGCCCGCTGAATCAGTTGCTGGCAGTGCGCTTCGTCGCGGATGTCGCCGGGCACACATACCGCTTTCCGGCCAGCTTCCTCTACCAGCCGGGCGGTTTCCTGCGCATCGTCATCTTCGTCGAGGTAAGCAATCAGCACATCGGCACCTTCGCGGGCAAAAGCAATGGCTACCGCCCGGCCAATGCCAGAGTCGCCCCCCGTAATCAGGGCTTTACGACCAGTCAGCTTACCCGAACCCCGATACGACGTTTCGCCATGATCGGCTTTCAGCTGCATATCGGTTTCACTGCCGGGTGTCCCCTGTGCCTGATTCGGATACGGCGGCTGCGGATATTTGGTCAGCGGGTCCTGCAAAGCTGTTTCTGCATTCTCGGTTGTTGAATTCATGGGTTAGTAGTTTATGCGTTTACCGTGAAATAGCTATACCACCCCCGCGCCAAATCGTTTGCGGCAACCGGGGCAAATGAGCAAACGGCCCGTCTAAAACCACCGCTGCGAATTGGGTTATCAGCCATAGCAGGACTTCGGCCGACCCTGTTCAGCGGCCGTAGCGGACCGTTTCCTCACTGAAAACGCTATTTTATCAACTACGCTACCAAACGAGTCGGTTTGTAAGCATGCCCCGGTATATGCAGTAAAAAAGGGCCGTACAAAGTCTATGCAACACCAATACATTCTCTACAAATTTCTGGCAGGTAGTATCTTCTGGTTGTTAACCATCACCAGCACCCTGGCGCAATCGGTTCAGGGCCGGGTCACTGATGCTACCACCGGCGCTAACCTGCCGGGAGTCGCCATTCTGGTAACCGGGCAGAGCACCGGTGCCATTACCAATGCGGATGGCACTTATACGCTCACACTGGCACCCGGCAACTACACACTGCGCGTCAGTTTTGTGGGCTATACCACCCAAACTATTCCGGTGCAGGTAACGGCGGGAAGCGTCACCACGGCCGATGTACAACTGTTGGAAAGCTTAGCCAGCCTAAACGAAGTAGTAGTGGTAGGCTCCCGGTCAACGCAGGCCCGCTCCAGCACCCAGACGGTTGCTCCGGTAGATGTGATTCAGTCGCGCGATCTGGTCGCTACCGGGCAGGTCGATATTACGCAGCAGTTAACCTTCGTAGCCCCCTCGTTTAACTCGTCGCGGCAAACGGTTTCGGATGGTACCGACCACGTTGATCCGGCTACCCTCCGGGGTCTTGGGCCTGATCAGGTGCTGGTGCTGCTTAACGGAAAACGCCAGCATAATCAGGCACTCATCAACATTAATGGTACCGTCGGGCGGGGCTCGGTTGGCACCGATCTGAACGCGATTCCGTCGTCGGCCATCGAGCGGGTGGAGGTCCTGCGCGACGGTGCTTCGTCGCAATACGGCTCCGACGCCATTGCGGGAGTGATTAACCTGCGGCTGAAAGAACAGCCGGGCACGTCGGTTGTGGCGCAGTTGGGCCAGCAGTACAAAGGCGACGGCCAGGTGGCGCAGATAGGGATTAACCACGGGTTCAAGCTGGCGAAGGGCGGTTTTCTGAGCCTGACGGGGGAGGTACGCCACCGGGGCGCAACCAACCGGGCAGGCGACTACACCGGGCCGGTTTATGTCAACTGGAATGTGAATCAGCAAACCGGCGAAACAGCTGCGGCCTACGTAGCCCGACGTCAGGCACTATACCAGCAGGACCAGGCGCTGATTCGCCAGAATAATTTTAACCTCAGCAACAACCTGCAGGTCGGTAATGCCCGGGTCGATAATGCCGGTTTCTTTCTGAATGCCCGGGTGCCGTTGTCGGGTACATCAGCCAGTTTTTACGCGACGGGCGGTCTGAATTACCGCCGTGGGCTGGCAGCGGGTTTTTACCGTTATCCCTACCAAACCACGCAGGTTATATCGACCTTGTACCCCAACGGGTTTCTGCCCAATATCCAGTCGAGTATCAATGACCAGTCGCTGCTGATGGGTGTTAATGGCGAAACGAAGGGCTGGCGGTGGGACGTCAGCAATGTGTACGGTGGCAATTCATTCCGCTTCGACGTCACCAACTCCAACAACGCGTCGCTGGCGTACCTCGGCCCGCTCAACAACCCAACTTCATTTTACGCCGGTACCCTCTCCTTTTACCAGAACACGGCCGATGCCGGAGCCGCCAAAGACTTCGGGAAGCAATTAGGGTTGCCCTCGTTCAACGTAGCCGCCGGGGTTACTTACCGCAACGATCAGTACCGGATCAAGCCCGGTGAAGCTGCATCGTACCTGAATTTCAGTCCGCAATCGGGTCAGATCGGCGGGTCGCAGGTATTTCCGGGCTATCAACCATCCAATGCCGTAAACGCCCACCGCCAGGTATACGGGGCGTATCTTGATCTGGAATCGGACGTGACCGACCGGCTGCTCATCAACACCGCCGGGCGTTACGAGTACTACAGTGACTTTGGGGGTAATCTGGCCGGAAAACTGGCCGCCCGCTACCGGTTCAGCGATGTGTTTTCGCTGCGGGGCTCGCTCAGCAACGGCTTCCGGGCGCCCTCGCTGCACCAACGCTATTTCAGCGCCATCAGTACGGTATTCGTGTCGACGGGGCAGGGGCTGGAACCGCGCCAGACGGGTACGTTCCGCAATAACAGTCCCATTGCCCAGGCGTTTGGTGTGCCCTCGCTGGGGGCCGAGCGGTCAGTCAACTACAGCATTGGTATCACCTCACGGCCGCTCAGCAACGTCAGCCTGACCATCGACGCGTATCAGATTGACATTACCAACCGGATTATCTACAGCAACCAGTTTTCGCGCGGCACCAGCGGGGCGGGGCTGCTTGTGGCTAACATCCTGAACGGAGCCGGGCAAACGGATGTGAACAGTGCGCAGTTTTTCGCCAATGCAGTCAATACCCGAACGCAGGGACTTGATGTTGTTCTGGCCACCAACCCACGCCTGAACACGGGTACGCTCGACGTAACGCTGGCGGCCAATTTCAACCACACCACTGTTGTGGGCGACATTAAACGGCCGGCCAATATCCCGAACGATGTTACGTTTGGCAATTTCCTGTTTAACCGCCAGGACAGCGCCCGGCTGACGCTGGGCCAGCCCCGGAGCAAAGTTCAGCTAACGTTCAACTACCGGCTGCGCAAGTTCGGAGCTGTTCTCCGGGTCTCGCGCTTCGGTGAGGTGGCGTCCTACGACCCGGCGAATCCGGCTTTAGACGAAACAGCCAGCCCCCGCCTTATCACGGATCTTAACGGATCGTACCGCATCCTGAAAAACGTGAATCTGACCATCGGTGCCAACAATCTGTTCGACGTTTACCCCGACCGGCTGCGAGCCACGCTTGTGCCAACGCCCGAGCGCTATGGCACAGCGGTACAGGATAATACGTCGTTCGGGCGGTTCATCTACAGCCGCAATGCCACCCAATTCGGGTTTAATGGCGGTTACTACTTCGTGAACGTCTCCGCTACTTTTTGACGAAGCCTAAGCAGGGCTTTATAGCTTCTTTAATACGCATTTTCCCTGGCTCTCCCTGAACACAATGGCAACGATTCCCCGCGAAAAAGGCTTCGACAGTTCCCTGGCGCTATTGCGCGATGGCTTTACGTTTATTCAGAAGCGATGCCAGCGTCACGGCACCGACCTGTTCCGCACCCGGATCATGCTCCAGAAAACCATCTGCATGACCGGCGAAGAGGCTGCCCGGCTGTTCTACGATCCGGAGCGATTCATACGGAAGGGTGCTATTCCGAAACCCGTTCAGAAGACGTTGCTGGGGGAGCATAGCATCATGACGCTGGATGACCAGGCGCACCATCGGCGGAAGGGGCTGCTCATGTCGGTGATGACCCCGGAAAGCATTCAGCGGCTGATGGATCAGATGGATGCACAATGGCGGGCCTACACGGACCGGTGGGCGCACAGCAGTACCCAAACACCCATTGTACTATTTCAGCAAGCGCAGGAAATTCTGTGCCGGTCGGCCTGCGCCTGGGCGGGTGTTCCGCTGAACGAACGGGATGTCAGACGGCGCACGCGGGACCTGGCCGCGATGGTAGATGCGTTCGGGGCAGTCGGTTACCGGCACTTCAAGGGACGCTGGGCCCGCCAACGTACCGAACGCTGGATTCAGGGGATTATTGAACAAATCCGAAATGGGCAGTTAACAGTGCCGGACGAATCACCGGCGCACCGGATTGCCCTGCATCGGGAACCCAGCGCTACAGGCGCAGCGCAGCTGATGGACGCCCGCATGGCCGCTATTGAGCTGATTAACCTGATCCGGCCAACGGTCGCCATTTCCTGGTACATAACCTTTTCGGCGCTGGCCCTGCACCAACACCCCGAGTGGCGGCAACGACTTCAGACCGCTACCGACGAAGAGTTAGGCCAGTTTGTCAATGAAATACGTCGGTTTTATCCCTTTGCACCGCTCACCGGTGCGCGGGTGCGGGATGAATTTGTCTGGCAGGGTTACACCTTTCCGAAAGGGACATTAGTTACGCTCGACATCTACGGCACGAACCGCGACGCCCGGCTCTGGCCCGAACCCAACGACTTCCGGCCCGACCGATTCCAGCAGCGCCCCCCGACGGCGTTCAACCTGATTCCGCAGGGTGGGGGCGATTATATGGGCGGGCACCGCTGCGCCGGGGAGTGGATAACTATTGCCACCGCTAAACTGGCTTTGCGCTTCCTGACCCGTCACATCCGCTACGACGTACCTCCGCAGGATCTCCGCTTTAGTCTGGGCCGCATGCCAACCATTCCCCGCAGCGGCTTCCAGATTCGGGGGGTCCGGCTTGAGCCAGCGGTTGTTGACGCAATTCGTTAGGGCTTCCTGCTTGTTCAGCCTAACGGACGGATACTACCTAAAACACAAATAACCCCTGCCAGATAGTCTGGCAGGGGTTATTTATGGCAGATGGAACGATTAGAGTTTGAATGTTACCCCTAACATAAGCGGAGCAACACCCGAGCCTAACTCAGCAATTGCGCTTGCTGCTGGGTTAATCAGAATCTGTTATTTAAGTAGTCTGCAATTTAAGTAAGTTACTCGTCAACATCTATAGGCTCAGCCCTGCGTAAGAGGCACTCAAAAATTTTTGTAACTAAAAAATCATATAATTGTTTTTTATGGTTTTTCATGGTTTATTTGAACTGTTCATATTATTCTCATTCATCTATCCCTTATTATGAAAAAAAGTTTTCTACCATTTTTGCTTTTGATGGCCCTCATGCTGGGCACTACATCTTACTCTTTTGCACTAAGTAATGCAGAGCAATTCAGCATTGATGAGACGGCTCTGACGGATGTGTTTGCTCCTCTTCAGCAACTGGAAGAGATTGTTATCAATAATCCCGAAGCGGACGTTAATTTCGTACAGGTAAATTATTCACGCGTGCTAAATGCGGTTAACCTTTTTGATGCCGCTTCGAGCCTTGCTCATCCTCTGGAAGATCGTCCGGTAGCTGGTATTACGGGTTATATCTGGGGTGCCTGTTTAGGTCTGGCCGGTATTGCTATAGTATACTTCCTGCTGGATGATGCCAGCACTTCATTTCGTAAGACAGAAACGACTCACGCTGTAATCGGGTGTGCCATTTCTACGGCCGTATGGACCGTATTGTACTTTGCAGTATTGGCAACAGCCTTAGGTGGAGTTTGACCCGAGAGGTTTACAAAATTGGACTTAGTACCGCCGATAAGCACTCTGGTGAAAGAATGCTTATCGGTTTTTACTGTTACACTCTCATGAATTCTCATTTTTCCTGTTGGCTAATCCTGCTAACGCTGATCGTAGGCAGATACCCGGCTATTGGGCAGCTTTCCGGTCGTATCACTGGCGATATGGTGACGAAAGAGAAAACTCCAGACGGTCACTACACCTTAAACGTCGGCAAATTCTTTTACGACTCGCGGGTAAAACAGGTCATCTACCAAATGCGATTCCCTCGGATTGAGACTGTTGTATCCCAGGATACAGCGGTGTATTCCTTTCGAAATCAACAACTATACTCTAAAGTGCAAAGCTTTACACTGCCAGAATCAACCATTTTTCACCTGGCATTAGTTAGCCGAATCAAGGATTTCGGGCTAAAGAGTCCACAGTATACCATCGAAAAAATAGAACGGGAGGGGAATCAAGTTTATGTGACTTATAAGCCTAACGTAGCCTTGCCAGCATTTGGTAAAGTAAAGCTGTCCCAAAAGAACAATCGGCTTGAAGGAATTATTTTCTTCGATCCGAAAGGCCAACCCATTGCCAAGCAACTTTTCAGGCAATATACGACGGTGTCAGGTTTAGAGTTTCCACAAGAAGTAATCATGACGGCTACACGTAACGGTAAACCCTATTATCAAATTACTAACTATAAAAATATTGAGGTCAATGATTTTAAAGACGCTACTCATTACTACTATCCTTTACCTAAATAGCTTGTTTGCAATCAGTTCATACGGGCAGAGTAAACAGGAAAAAGAACAGTTGACGCTGTCATTAGCCACTGTATCAGAAACAAAACCAGTTTATGAAAAAGTCGCCGAAAACCGTAACGAAGTAGAATTGGTGTTCTCAGGTTTATTTTTGGCGTACAAAAGTGTGTTTTCATCCCAGGATTCTAACCACTGTAAATTCCATCCGTCATGCTCAGAGTATGGCTTACTGGCAGTTAAAAGGTTAGGCATAGTACAGGGTATGTTAAGCACATTTGACCGTTTAGTGCGTTGTAACGGCCTTAGTCCCGAAAAATATGAAGTAGACCCTCAACGGCAGGTACTCTTAGACCCGGTTGATGATGAATAACCGATCAGGTTGGATGATGACATACCTGTTGCTCTTTAACCTTCTGACAGTCAGTGCTCAGAATCTTTTTGATTGCCAACATTCATTAGCTTATGCTGACTATTTATTCTCAGTAAAAGATTATCAAAAAGCAGCTAACGAATATGAACGGGTACTCTTCGGCTGCGATACTACAGTCGTTCGAGAGCGGCTTTTGGTTGCTTACCGACTCTCGGGTCAGTACAACCAGTCGTTTCAGCAGTTGGCCCGGCTTTATCCAACACTTACTCAAGCTCCAACATTTGCCAATGAGGAATACATAAAATTGCTTTTACTGACCAAACAGTATCAGCGTACTGATTCACTGTTAACTGCTTCCATACTCCCACCCGGCAGTACAATACGTTTTAAATTACAAAGCCAACTACTCAGAAGTCAATGGAAATTAGCAGGGCAGACTTTACAACAAACCGACTCCATACTGATTCCAGAGCGGAGCGACTATAGTCGCTTAATTTATCAAGCGGAGCACATTCGACAAAAAAGTCCATTTATAGCTGCTTCTCTGTCATTATTGGTACCAGGTTTAGGTAAAGTTTATACTAAAGACTGGAAAGATGGGATAGTTAGTTTTTTGTTTGTTGGCATTTTGGCTTTTCAGGCAGGGCGAAGTTTTAATCAGCGCGGCCCTGAAAGCGTAGCGGGGTGGGCCTACACGAGTGTAGACCTCGGATTTTATCTTGGTAATGTGTATGGATCATACAAATCAGCCAGGCAGTTTAATGAAAAACAACATCGTCGTCTGCATGAAGAGGTCCGCCGTCTTAGCTTTGACAATTTTTAGCTATTGGTTAGCTCCAGTAGTACGTGCTCAATCATCCGCTAATTGCCTGACAATGGCTGGTCAGGCGTATCAACAAGCGAATTACACTCATGCGCTTGATCTGTACGAGCGCGTGATGTTTTTTGATCGGGAACATCTATCTCACGACGACTATGAAAGTATTGCCAGATGCTACGCTGCCATACAACAATTTGATAAGGCAGCTGCCTTTTTTCAGACGAGTGCTATAGCTACGCCTATGGATTCGTTACGGGCTATACGGTTTCTGAAAGTGGCATGGTGTCAGCTCATGCAACGCAATTATCAGGAAGCTCTGCTCACGCTCTACAACCTGTCCGATGAAACGCTATCAGTGCCATTGCAGCATGAAAAGCAGTTTTATATAGGGGTTGCCTGTTTTTGTTTAAATCAGTTTGATGAGTCTCATAATGCCTTATCAGCCTGTTTCTCGTCTACGAACGATAAAAAATGGCTGGATAGCCTTTTTATGGCTAATCACCACTTGACTAAACGTTACAATCCACGTACTGCCAAGACATTAAGTATGATCTTACCTGGATCAGGTCAGTTGTACACAGGCGATATACAGCAAGGCTTATTTTCATTACTGCTGGTAAGTGGCATTCTTGCACTTGGGGTTAACTACTTCCTAAATTACACTTGGATCGATTCGCTAACTAGTATAGCACCTTGGTTTCAGCGTTATTATTTTGGTGGTTTTCAGCGGGCCGAGCAGGGTGCCCTTAGTAAGATTAGCAAGAAGCGACTAAAACTACTGAATCAAGTGCTAACACACTAACGCAGAAAGCCCGGCAACCCGTTCTATTCAGCTTAGTTGATAGTGCCCATCACATAAAGAAGCCCTGCCATATAGTCTGGCAGGGCTTCTTTATGGCAAACAATTTTCCTTAAAACTTAAATGCAACACCAATTTTAAGTGCAGAAACACCATAGCCGAGCTCAGCAAATGCGCCTAACGTAGGCTTGAAATAATAACGGGCACCAGCGTGAATACCGAAAAGCACTTTATTACCGTATCCATTATCATAAATACCCGTGTAGCCCGAGTTGTCAGAATAACTGGAGATATAATAGCCCAGTGCAGCTCCTCCATAGAGATCAACTTTATCGGTATTTAAGTTAAGGACTTTATTCAGGTGGTACGAACCCCGCACCGCAATAGGCAAGAAGGTGTATTTGTATTTATAACCTGAGCCAAAATTATATCCCCAACTATAATAGTCAATCTGGGCACCAACGCTAATATCGTCTGTAACACCATACTCGAACGAAGCACCAATTGGTAGCCCTCCTCCATAATAGCTGCTCAGGCCAATACCTACATTAAGGAGTTTGTCGCCTTTCTCGTATTGAGCAAACGATGCACTGCTAATAAGCAGCGATAGGACGAAAATGAATGAGAAAATTTTTTTCATGACTTGTCGGTTTATATGAAGAACTCTGCAAAGTAAGTCAAAATCAGACCGTTTAAACAAGCGTAGAAAAACGTCTCTTATTTATCGGTATATATCCTTACTTCCGCTTTTTAAAGATAATCGTTTGATTATCAATAAATTACCCCGCTCTTCAAACTTTATTTAAAGTCCATTACTATCAGCCACCGAAAACTTGATACAAATCAGCAAAAAACTGTTACGGCGTTGCCTGCTCCTTCACGATAAAAAAGCGCGTCTTTACCATATTACGACTGGTAAGAAGGCCAACTTTTTGGTTCTATACCGGTTGCCATAACGCAAGGGTACTCATTTCTAACCAATACGAAGCGTTATGGAAAATCAAGAACCAGACAACAAAACAATGGATGAAACTGATTTCGACTCGACTGAATTCGAGCAGGCGGTAACCAACGACGAAGCCGCAGCGATGGAATCCGGCGTGGATCTTTCCGACGATGAGTAGACGGCAAACCCTCGATTATCCGCCAGCCGGGTCTAAACAAGGCAGCAGGCAGCAGCTAATCGGGGGTCAGCACACGGCAGTGCCTGCCCCTCTTAACTACAGTTATTATGACCGACAACTATAGTTCACAGGACATCGCCCGGCGCAATTTTAAGGGTACTAAGATTCTGCTGGTAGAAGATAATCCTGATCACTGTCTATTAATTAAGTCTGTACTTCAGGTGTGTATGCCGGACGTACAACTGCTCACAGCCGCAACCGCCGAACAGGCTATTAGTCAGCTTACTGCCTGCACCAACGCGAAGGAAAGGCTCCCCCGTTTAATCCTACTCGACCTCTACCTGCCCAGACGGGAAGATGGCTGGCAGTTGCTACGTCGGCTAAAAGCGGACAATTCGCCGTACCGGCTCCTGCCGGTCACCCTGCTTAGCCAATCGGAAGAGCCGGACGATATTTATACTTCCTATGATCTGGGTGGCACTTCCTATATCGTTAAGCCAGCCGGCTACCCCCAATGGCTCGCCTACTTCGAGGCACTCCGGCAGTACTGGTGGTATACCGTTACCCTGCCGCACCGCTAAGCAGGGCCAGCGGGCACCGGACGCTCCTGAAAACAAGCTGCCTTACCTATAAAAAAGCCGCTCTGCTTACAACAGAGCGGCTTTTTTATGACTGAATACTACCTTAGTTATGCGCAGCGGCTGTCTTTAGTTTTTCCTTAAACACCTTGCGAAATTTGTCCAGTTTCGGGGCAATCACATAAGCACAGTAGCCCTGATCGGGATTCCGCTCGAAGTAGCTCTGGTGGTAGGCTTCGGCTTCATAAAACGTCGTGGCCGGGCTGATCTCCGTCACCACCGGTTTGTCATAGGCACCCGACGCGTTCAGTTCCTGCTTGATCTGCTCGGCCAGTTGCTTCTGCTCGTCATTATGGTAAAAGATCACCGACCGATACTGCGTACCTACGTCAGCGCCCTGCCGGTTCAGGCTCGTTGGATCGTGGCTGCGGAAGAAGGCCTGCAACAGTTCGGTATAGGTAACTTTGGTGGGGTCGTATGTCACCTCAACACATTCAGCATGGCCGGTGGTGCCGGTGCATACTTCGTTGTAAGTCGGATTGGGTTTCTGACCGCCCTCATAGCCCGATACGGCGTCATGTACGCCATCTAATGTTTCAAATAAGGCTTCGGTACACCAGAAACAGCCGGTGCCAAAGGTGGCTTTCGCCAGTGCCGGAGATTGAGTTGACGTCATGGGATTGGTTTTTAGTGTTGATGACTGGGCAAAAGCAGACAGCCGGCCAACGGTTAACAGGGTCGTGGCGATACAGATAGCATACTGCCGGAAGCCGGTTATAAACATGATGCCCGGAATAGGGTTGTTGGTAGATACATAACGTAACTCATTCCGGTAAAGTTTACCACCAATACTATGCCTAAATTCAACACCAGCCGCTTTCGCGTGGACGGTTCCTCGTCTTTTTCGATCAAAAAAGCAGACACTAAAGTCGACGATCTTTACGAGGACGACGCGCATTACGAGGCCATTATGCGGCAGCAGGCCGAAGCCATCGATGAACTACAAAGCAAAATGTATGCGCAAAACCGCTACGGGCTGCTGACTATTTTTCAGGCGATGGATGCGGCCGGGAAAGACGGTACTATCCAGCATGTGTTTACCGGCACTAATCCGCTGGGCCTGCGGGTTTGCTCATTCAAGCGCCCGACTGACGAGGAACTCGACCATGACTGGCTGTGGCGCAGCTGGCGCGAACTGCCACAGCGCGGTACCATCGGCATTTTTAACCGCTCCTACTACGAAGAAGTCCTGGTCACGAAAGTGCATCCCGATATTTTAACCCAAAGTCAGCGCATACCCGAAGAATTTACCGAAGACATTGACAAAGTCTTTAAACAGCGGTTCGAGATTATTCGCGATATGGAGAAATTTCTGTACCGCAACGGCTTCCCGACCATCAAGTTCTTTCTGCACGTCTCCAAAAAAGAGCAGGCCGAGCGGTTGATCGAGCGCATAAAAGACCCCGCTAAAAACTGGAAGTTCGACGAGGGCGATGTGAAAGAGCGTGATTTCTGGGATGATTACCAGACCGCTTACGAAACGGCTATCAACGAAACCGCTGCCGACCATGCTCCCTGGTATGTCATTCCGGCGAACGACAAAAAGAACATGCGGCTGCTGGTGGGCCGGATTCTTGTTAAGGAACTGGAAAAACTGTCCATTAAAGACGCCAAACCCGACGACGCCCGGTTTAAAGCTCTGCAAAAGCTGATTCCGGTTATCGAAAATCAGTAGCGTACTCCCGTGTTGTGCTACTACGAATAGATCGTTATGAAAACCATCGACATTTCTGCTTTCCGTTACGACGGCAAACAGGCGTTTTCGCATTCGGAAACACCCACGATTACCAAGCCTTTTTACCAGTCGGAAGCCGACCGGGGCAAGCAGTTAGACGACCTCGCCGACCGCATGGACCAGGCGCAAAACGTGATGCATGCCGATGAAAAATACGGGCTGATCGTAATTTTTCAGGCCATGGATGCGGGCGGGAAAGACAGCAGCATTCGCCACGTGTTTAAAGGACTCAACCCATCTCGGTTCAAGATTTCGGCGTTTAAAAAACCCGGTGATGAAGAACAGGCGCACGACTTTCTCTGGCGCTTCTGGAAAGAATTACCTGAGCGTGGCTACATCGGGGTGTTCAACCGCTCGTACTATGAAGAAGTGCTGGCCCTGAAAGTACATCCCGACCGGCTGGCCGGAGCATCTATTCCCGAGGAACTGATTAGTAATCCGGATCAGGTCTGGCAGGAGCGTTACGCCGACATTAACCATGTGGAAGATTACTGGTATCGGAATGGCTTCCGGGTCGTGAAGTTCTACCTGCATGTGGACAAAACCGAACAGGGTAAGCGGCTCATTGCGCGCCTGAGTGATACCGAGAAGCAGTGGAAACTGAGTGAAAGCGACCTGAAGGAACGCGAAGTCTGGGACGCCTACATGCAGGCCTACGAAGATATGGTGAACGCTACGGCTACCGAGCGCAATCCGTGGTATGTGATTCCGAGTGACGACCGCAAAAATCAGCAGCTCATCATTGCCCACATCATGACCGAGATTCTGGAATCGCTGCCGGTCAGTTTCCCGAAACGGGATGAGAAGGAAGCGAAGAAATTTATCGGCGTTATTAAAAAGCAGGACAAGTAGTAGAAGCTCAAACCCCTTTAGGGCGGTCCGCCGATGCGGTTTTGGGCTTCTACTACTTCGGCTTCACGCTAAATCCGGCTTTCCTTAACAACTCGATCAGGCCGTTGGGGCCGGGCAGATGCAGTGCGCCCACAGCCACAAACGTCGGGCGGCTGGCCATCAGACCGGGCAGGCGTTTCATCCAGGTCAGGTTGCGCTCATCGACCAGATACGCCACGTCGCCAAAACTGGTGCCATACTCCTGACTGAGTTTATACATACCGTCCAGGTCCTGTTTCATGTAAAGTTTCGTCAGTGACTGAGCGGAGTGTTTGGTCTTCTCTTTTTCCTTCACCATCTGCACCAGTTGATTGGCCTGTTTCTGCACCGGGTCATGGTCGTACAGAAACGTCATCTGCTCTTCCATCGTTTCTAAAGGCGTGACGGTTTTGCCGCGCCGTTTGGCATCGCTGGCGAAAAACAGATCGATGGGCTGACCGGTAAACGTAGCCAACGTATCCCCTTCCTTTTCTACTTCGGCCAAGCTGAGCATCGTAGCCGTAACAATGGGTTTCATCTGGTTGAAGAGCGCAATGTCATAGCCCGTTGCCTTATGAAACTCGTCAGACACCAGTTTATAATCTGCATCGCTGAGCAGTTTTGGCAAACTGTTGTCGAGCATCAGCCCGCGCATCATGACCGATAGCATCGCCGAAGAATCCACAACAGTTTCGACCACCACACCGGCGGCTCCTTCGTAGGCCGACTTGATTTTCGGATTTTTAGTGAGGTAACTGTCTTTCAGAATATGGTAGGTGCCAAACAGGTAAGACGGCTGTTTAAGCCCGTTACCCGATACCTCCCACAGCAAAGATTGCGAACAGGCAGGGGCCGCGACGAGCAGCAGAAAGTAGCAAAAACGATGCATAGACGTTGTGTTTACCTAAAGATAACATTTCTTTTATCCTATTATTTGACCGTTTATCCGCTAATCCTCATTACTACGTCTTATTTCGGGAATTAACACGTAGCAAACGGTCGTAGTTTTGCGTTGTCCCTGCACTATCCTCCTTCTCCTGGAGGTCTGCTACCCATCTATTAACTTGATTATGAAGCATTTTCTCCTCTTTGGGCTGATTTTTCTGACTACATTGGCGACAGCGCTGGCTCAGGATAAATTTACGATCAGCGGCTACATAAAAGACGCAGCCAACGCCGAAGGGCTAATCGGCGTGTCGGCCTACGTGAAAGAAACCGGTACCGGTGCCGTCACAAACAACTACGGTTTTTACGCCATCACGCTGCCCAAAGGCACCTACACGCTCGTAATCAGCTACGTCGGTTACCGCAAACAAACGCGTACCATCGACCTGACAACCGATAATGTCCGGCTGGATCTCGAAATGACGCAGGAAGGACGCGATCTGCAGGAAGTGGTCGTATCGACCAAACGTGAAGACGACAATGTGAAGAACATTGAGATGAGCGTCAATAAAATTGACATCAAGACCATCCAGCGGATTCCGGCGTTACTGGGCGAGGTCGACGTGATCCGCAGCATTCAACTCCTGCCGGGCGTTTCGACGGTGGGCGAGGGCGCAACGGGCTTCAACGTTCGGGGTGGCAGCATCGATCAGAATCTGGTGCTGCTGGACGAAGCGCCGGTTTACAACTCCTCGCACTTGTTTGGCTTCTTTTCGGTCTTTAACCCCGACGCGGTGAAGGATGTAAAACTCATCAAGGGTGGTATTCCGGCCATATACGGCGGTCGTATTTCATCTATTCTGGACGTCAGGATGAAAGAAGGTAACGCCAAAAAGCCGGAGATAACGGGCGGGATCGGATTGATTTTTAGCCGGCTGGCGTATGAACGCCCGCTATTTGGCGGTAAGGGATCATTCATTATTGCCGGTCGCCGATCTTACGCCGATATTCTGGCGCAGCCTTTTCTGAACAAGGATTTGAAAGGGTCTAAGTTTTATTTCTATGATCTGACGGCCAAAGCGAATTACCACATCAATGATAAAAACACGCTTTTCCTCTCGGGTTATCTGGGGCGCGACGTGTTCGGAGCAGACTTTGGCTTTAACTGGGGCAACAAGACGGCGTCGCTCCGCTGGAATCACGTCTTTAACAACAAACTGTTCCTGAATACGACGGCTTATTACAGCAATTACGATTATACGCTTGATACCGATCTGAAGGGCAAAAACCCGGCTGATTTCTTCCGCACCAATTCCCGGATTATTGATTACAGCCTGAAGCCTGACTTCACACTGTTTCTGGGTAAAAGCACCGTTACCTTCGGCGGTCAGGCTATTGTGCATGATTTCCAGCCGGGCACGGCTACATCGGCCAGTTCAGGCGATGTGCGGGTGTTTGGACTGAGTCATAAATATGGCCTCGAAAATGCCCTTTACGCGGGAAACGAGCAGCAGGTAACTACCCGGCTGCAACTGCAATACGGCCTTCGGTACTCACTTTACAGCTACATCGGACCGGGCGAATCCTACACGTTTGACCAGACAACTCCGGTTGGACTCCGGCGGGCGGTACTCACGACCACACAGTACAGCAGTGGGCAGGCCATTCAGACATATGGCAACCTCGAACCGCGCTTTTCGGCTAAGTACGACCTGTCGCCCAGCAGCTCGCTCAAGTTAAGTTACAACCGGCTGGCACAGTATATCCACCTGATTTCCAACACCACAGCCTCAACGCCTTTAGATGTCTGGACACTCTCGACCAACAACGTTAAGCCGCAGATTGCCGATCAGGTAGCCGGTGGTTATTTCCTGAATTTTGGACCGACGGGTGCGGACTATGAATTTTCGGTGGAAGGGTATTACAAGAAACTCCAGAACCAGATTGACTATATCGATGGGGCGCAACTGGTGCTGAACCGTTACCTCGAAGGCGACCTGCTCATTGGTAAAGGCAGGGCTTACGGCGCTGAGTTTTACCTGAAAAAAAACCGGGGCGTCGTCAATGGCTGGATCAGCTATACGCTGGCTAAAACCGAACGGCAGGTGGATGGCATTAACGGGGGCAACTGGTATCCATCGCGTTTCGACCGGCGGCACAACCTGACGGTGGTTGCGCTGATTGACCCGAGAAGCACCAACGGGCAGCCGGGACGGTGGAATTTTTCGGCCACGTTCACGCTGGCCAGTGGCACCCCGGCCACATTTCCCTCGGGCCGCTTCGAGTACCAGGGGTACGCCAATTACGTAGTGCAGGGCCGCAACAACTACCGGATTCCGGTGTATGACCGGCTGGACCTGGCGGCTACCCTACAGGGCAAAAGAAAGCCGGGTAAGAAAAAAGATGACAACTGGGTGTTCTCCGTCTACAACGTCTACGCCCGCAAGAACCCATTCTCGGTCTACTTCCGGCCCAATCCCGACAACTCATTGGTTACCCAAGCCGTGCGCTACTCCGTTTTTGCTACGCTGATTCCGTCGGTAACCTACAACTTCAAATTCTAACGAGCCGTCAGGCTTTAGAAGACGACATACTTATGAAACAACTGCTTCACGCTGCTTTTTGCACCTTCAGCCTTGGCCTGCTGTTTGGCTGCGAAACTGTCATTACTACTAAACTCGATACTGGCCCCACGCTCCTTTCCGTCGATGGCTGGCTCACCGACCAGCCGGGACCGCAAACCATCCGGCTCACCCAGACAACGGCTTATTTCGACAACGGTCCGGCTCCGATAGCATCGGGGGCAGTTGTGACCGTGACCGATAATGTGGGAAAATCCTACCCGTTTACCGACCCGGATAATGATGGGTATTACGTCTGGACGCCCGCTACACCGAAGGACACATTAGGGAAAGCAGGCCGCACGTATCGGCTGAACATTCAATTTGGTTCTGATACGTACACGGCTCAATCGAAGATGAACCGGGTGCCCGCTATTGATTCGCTTATTTTTCGGAAGAAGAAACGGAATCCATTTTCAAAGACGGAAGGGTACGAAGCCGAATTTTACGCCCGCGATCCGGCCGGTGCCCCCGACTATTACCGCATCAAATACTACTGGAACGGTAATCTACAAACCAAACCCCGAGACCTCATCAGTGTACAGGATGCCTCTTCGTTCAGCAACAGTGGCGATACGGACGGGCTGCAATTTATTCGGCCGGTTCGCAGGGCGGTCAACCCCGACAGTTTGTACAACCTGAACGACGTAGTAAAAGTCGAGGTGCTGTCTATCACACCGGATACCTACCTGTTTATCCAGGCTATGCGGCAGCAGTTGACCAACACCGGTTTATTTGCCCGACCGGCTACCAACATACCAACGAATATTATCAGCGCGAAAGGGCAGGCAGTAACCGGCTATTTTGTGGCATCAGCCATCCGCAGTCGAACGGCTCAGGTTGTTGCCGAGAATTTACGCCCGGCCGACTGACGATCAGAACCGCCACCGCGCCTGAATCTTGATTTCCGATTTGTGCGGCACATCGATCTTATCTAAATCTGACCCAACCGTTGCCTGATTCAGCAGGCTGGTTCGGGTCCAGCGAAACCACAGGTCGAGGTGACGGCTGACGTTGTACTGGAGCAGGACATACTGACGGACACCCCGGTAAAAATAAGCGGGAAAGGAGAACGCATAGAGTACGTCACGCTCATAAACGTATTGGCGGCTATCGTAATCGTCGGTATTGAAAAAGGCGAATCGACCGCTTACACTGAGCCGTTTGCGTTCATACGTAGCATCCTGCACCAGGGCAAACCCCCGTGATGGCGCGTTATCAGCATAGCCAAAACTACCATACTGCACCCGCGACCGCATCGACCAGCCCGGTGCCGGTCGGTATTCGGCGTTGAGCGCAATGTTGCGCCGAACGGTCCCTGCAACGGTTTTAGCTTTGCCGACCGTCAGGTTTTTCTCTTTATGTTCTTCATGGTAGACGGCATAAAACGCCGTGCGCCGGTTGGGTGTATAGGTAGCCTGCACTAAATAATCGAATCCACCCGAGGGCTTATCGACCAGGTATTTCCACCACGGAAAATTGAATTTATCAACAAAGCCACCTACCGTAAGCTTTCGGTAAACGGTGTATTTCAGGCCCAGATAAGCACCCGTTTCATTGATGCTCCTCGTCCCTTCGCTGAAGGCATTGGCGTAAAACGAATGAAAATCCCGGTCGTAATGCCGAAGCACCACCGCCACATCCAACCGGCGGGTCAGGCTGGCTAATACCCCCCCCACGGCACCCAGACCACCACTATTCTGCTCGGAGCCAGCACTGTAGGCCGCTTCGCCGAAGAAATTGACGTTGCGCCAGATATAGCCGCCGTGCATACCCACCACCGTATTGCGCTTTCCAACGAATTCGTACTGATTATAGGTCTGATCACGCTTCTGAATGCCTGTTCCAAACGTAGTTTGCAGAGCCGTCACCCCAAATTGATGCCCGGCGTTGTCGTGATAAAGCAGATGCGCCCCGAGGTTGGTTTCGAGCAGACTTCCTTTATCGTCCAGTTCCGACTGCGTCCGGTGCAGCCCCGACGTTTGCAGGGAGGTAACAATATCGTCGTCGGGGTTATCAATATTCGTGCCGGGCGTCACATTGGCATCGCGCCGGTTGAGGGCCGCCATCAGGGTCAGGTCCAGGTTGCGGCTCAGCGCATAGGTTGCCGTGGCACCCCGGAAATAACCATACTCGGTTAATGAGGTGTAGGGCCGTGCACCCAGCGAAGGCCGACGTACCGTCTGCACCGTTTCGGCACTTTTACCCAGCACAAACCCGGCGGACAATACCAACCCCTGCCCGATTTGCAACTGATAATCACCCACGACTACATTACGCCAGCGGCCCCGGTTTTGTAACTGCGCATGAAACGACACATAGTCGGCTCCGTACTGCCGCGTAGCCGGATTCCAAAGCAACGGTTCGCCGGGGTCTTTTTCGATGGTAACACCAAAACTAAACGAACGCGGACGACTATAACGATATCGGGCATAATACTGCCCCGAATTGCCCAGATACCGCTGAGCAACAGCTCCTTTTTTATCGGGAACAGCCGGAACGAAGCCCCGCTGCGTTTCCAGCACCTGCTCATACCGAACAATCAGGTAATTATCGGTGGGCGTTGGTAAGGCGCCAAACAACGAACCGTTCTCTGAAACCGTCACAAAAGGAAGCAACCGCCGAATGGTTACTAAATCGAGTTCAGGAATGGTCTGTAGTTCGTACAGTGACAGAAGGTTGCCGTTTTGAGCGCGGTAGGTCAGCAAACTCGTAAGCTGCCGTTCATTGAGAATGTAGGTGGCAGCCAGTTCATCGCGGGTGGCGGTATTCAGATCCAGCGGATTGGCGTAGAGTTGGGCCAGTGCATCGAATACAGACTGGTAATCAATACCGTCGGTCTGCACGGGAAATAAATCCTGCAAAAACCGGTTTAGATCAACTGTCGGGCGTGGGGCCGGTTGAGCCAACCCGGCGGTTACAAGCAATAAACTAACTAACAGTGTGGAGAGGTAACGGTAATACAAGCCAAGCAGAATCAGACGAATACCACAAGCCACCGGGGTAGTCGATCCGGTCGAATGAGAAAGTCAGCAGACGTTGAAGGGGAGTTTAAACACAGAAGAGACAGAGGAAGGCGCAGAGAACACAGAGATTTCCCCTTTTTTCTCTGTGCCTTCCTCCGTTTTCTCTGTGTTTAGTCCGTAAAGAAAGTCAAACTTACGCAAACCGTCGTTTGAGAATCTCCACTAATTCACTCACTTCATCGCTGCCCATATCCCACAGGTGCTGTGAGGCATAGCGGTATGAGATCAAATCGAGAGCCTGCCCGTAATTCGGCATAGTATCCAGTTCGGCCATTGCCTGAGCGTAAACCGTAGAATTTCCGTTAAAAAGCTGATTGATAAACCGAAATTTCTGGTTGAGTGAAATGCTCTTGTTCACACTTTCGACCGGTGCCCGGTGAAAAGCTTCAGCCACAGAGGTAACCACCGGTGCATCGGCCCGTGTTGAGGCACCAGCCTCGCGCAGTCGGTCATTGAGCGTTGGCGAACCTGCTGGTTCCGGCTCAGTCGGAAAACGCACTCCCACTGTAACAGGGGCTTCGTCGTTCTGCATAGGCTGAGCAATAGGTGCTACCGGCTCAGGACCGCCCGTACCGGCTCCGGCGTTGCGATTCGATAAAAAGTGCGTACCGCCAACAAAATCACTGACAGAAGCGCCGTCGCTAAACAAAATCTGCCCAACGGATTCAGACTCGGACACGTCAGACCTTATCTCGGGGCTTATGTTCAGGACGGTCTCCTTACTTGTGGGTTGATCAATGGTCATGACGGTTGGCGTAGCAGGCAACGCTTCAGGCTCGTTCGGCTCCAGCGAATCCTCGAAAAATGAGCGCGTAGGACCATTGATGAGCTGATCCGGAACGTGCGACCGCAACAGCGCCGACAGATCGAGGGGAACCGTAGCCGAAAAGAGAGTCACGTATTTATCATACCGATCGAGCTCCTGACTGTGCTGCGCCAGTACCTCGTCAAGGTAGCCGAGTGCCTGATTAGCGTACACGAAGGGTTTACCGTTCATACGCTGCTCAATAGTCGTCGGAATAATTTTATGAATCTGCGTGAACCGGGTCAGTTGGCGGGCCACAGAACTGGTAAGCGTAAATTCGGGCATTTCGCGCAGGAGTTCGTCGAAATAACCGCGCGGGTCGAACAGCAGGCAGAGCGTTCGCCGGACAGCATCAGCCAGAAGCGGCTCCAGATGTTCGCGCCGGACGGCAATGTGCTGCGAAACGACATTCATAAACGACCGCAGCGACTCTTCTACCTCAGGGTGCGAATAGTCGAAATAAGGGCTTCTGAACTTCTCGACATCGGCCTTCCATTTATCGAACAAACTATTGACGACGAACAGGTTAACCTGCGAAATAGACGTCAGGTGGAGGATCTGCTTACCGCTGATTACCGTATGTTGCTGATAAAAATCATTCGCTACCCGGCGGGCATAGGAGCGGCTGTATTCGGCAAGTGCGTTGGTATTGAACTTGTTCGACATCTTGAAAAGTCTTTCTTTTGTAAAGATATTTATTTCGATGATCACCCGCTTTAGTGGTCTAAAATTTTTATTAAAGACTTGCTTTTCCTTGAAAATCAAGTCAAAATAGATCTTCTAAAGCACTCCGGCCGACCATAACGTACCAATTGCAATGTTTATTGAACCAACCCGTCGGCGTGAACCACCCCATCTTCGGACGGGCTGGATCGAGGTAATCAGCGGCTCGATGTTTTCGGGCAAGACCGAAGAACTCATCCGCCGACTCACCCGCGCCCGCATTGCCCGACTCAACGTAGCTATTTTCAAGCCCGCGCTGGACACCCGTTACCACGAAGCTAATATTGTTTCGCACAATGCCTCGGCCATTGCCTCAACACCTGTATCCGACGCCCGCTCGATTCTGGCTTTAGCTACCGACTGCGATGTTGTTGGCGTGGATGAAGCCCAGTTTTTTGACCGGGAAATCGTGGACGTTTGCAATCAACTGGCAAATCAGGGACAGCGTGTCATCGTGGCCGGGTTAGACATGGACTTCGCGGGAAACCCCTTTGGCTGCATGCCTCAACTGTCGGCCATTGCTGAGTATGTTACCAAAGTTCATGCCATATGCGTTGTCTGTGGCGATATTGCCAATTACTCCTACCGGTTGGTGCCCTCGCAGGAGAAAGTGCTGCTGGGCGAAACCGATTCCTACGAAGCCCGCTGCCGCCGGTGTTTTCACCTCGGCCCGGATGCCATGCCCCGCGAGTGGGTCTATGAACAGCCTGAGAAGCAGCCCTAACCGGCTGAACTTTGCTCCTTTATCCGCCTAAACTAATTTATCCGCAGCTGCCATGCCCGATCTGTCTACCATTAACCCCATTATCATCTGGTCTATTGTTATTGCCGTAGCCGTTCTGCTGATCATTTATCTGCTGCTTCGGTATACCCGTTCCAAAAGTCCGGTTGCTGTGGCGGAGGTTGCCCAACACGGCCTGAAGATTAGCGTTAAATACTGTCAGCCGTATAAAAAAGGCCGCACGGTATTCGGAAGCGTTGTTCCCTTCGATAAGGTCTGGCGCACCGGGGCCAATGCCGCGACGATCATTACCATCGACCGAAATGTGTTTGTGGGCGATCAGCCGCTTAACAAAGGCACGTATTCCCTCTATACGATTCCGTCGGAAACCGACTGGACCATCATTTTCAATGGGCAAACCGGTCAGTGGGGCGTTCGGTACAACCAGACGAAAGACGTCCTGCGGGTACCTGTCGCCACCCGTGTTTACCCGTCCGGTGCCGAGCAGTTTTTTATCAGTTTCGAGCCGCAGACCGACGGTACAGTTATGCTGCTCACCTGGGATCAGACACAGGTCGTTGTGCCGTTTCGGAAACGATAAGGATGCAGCTTACCCACTCTTCATAAGCCGGTTGGAAACGACCGGCTTTTTTGGCTATTTAGCCCTGTCGAATTGTTGTGTCGTATGAAAACTGTACTCCTGCTTCTTAGTATCGTCTTGACGGTGCCAGCCGGTTTTAGCCAGACACCGGCGCCGGTCACGCGTCCGGCTGGCCTGACTGCTGCCCCAAGCCCGCGCATTGCTAATTACAAAATCGACGTGACGCTCGATGCGGATCACAAAACGCTGTCAGGCCACGAAACGCTCACGTGGCGCAACACCTCTACCGACCGGATTAGCGAACTTCAGTTTCACCTCTACCTGAATGCGTTCCGCGATGAGAAGTCGACGTTCATGCAGGAATCAAACGGACAACTACGGGGTCAGCAGATTGACCGGAGCGGGAAAGAAGACCCCTACGGCTCCATTGACATCGTGTCCATGAACGTGCGGGGCGACCAACAGACCAGCCCCGAATCGCTGACCCAGAGGATACAGTTCATTCACCCGGACGATAAAAACAGAAACGACCGCACCGTTATCCGGGTACCGCTGAGTCGGCCGGTAAGTCCCGGCCAGGCTGTTACGGTGGTCATCAATTTTAAGGCAAAGCTGCCCAAGATTTTCGCTCGTACCGGATTCAGCCGCGACTACTTTCTGGTGGGTCAGTGGTTTCCCAAAATCGGCGTGTACGAATCGGCCGGAACGCGCTACCAATCGGGTACAACCGGTCAATGGAACTGCCATCAGTTTCACGCTAACTCAGAGTTTTATGCAGACTATGGCATCTATGACGTTACTACTAATACGCCCCAAAATTATGTTACCGGCGCTACAGGGCGGTTGGTAAGCGAAAAAGCCAATGACAACGGCACCCGAACGCAGCACTGGCATGCCGACGATATAGTGGATTTCGCCTGGACAGCCTCACCCCGGTTTGAGGTCGTAAACTCGCAGTGGAAAGGACGCGGTACGCCGGTGAATATCCGGCTATTGATTCAGCCGGAACACCGACATCAGGCCCAGCGCCATATCGACGCAGCTAAAACGGCACTCGCTTACTTCGATAAGCATCTCGGGGCTTATCCTTTTCCAAACCTGACTATTGTTGACCCGCCGTTTCATGGCGCGGGGTCAGGTGGCATGGAATATCCCACCTTTATTACGGCGGGCACCGTATCCTTTCTTTCCGACCGGCTTCATCTGGCCGAGATGACCGTTGTCCATGAGTTTGGCCATCAGTATTTCATGCAGTTGTTAGCCTCCAATGAGTTCGAGCAAGCCTGGCTCGACGAGGGGTTCAATCAGTATTACGAAGGCCGGATTATGGATGCAACCTACGGGTATCAGTCATCCGTCATCGACTGGCTGGGCTACCGCATGGGTGATCTCGAACTGTCGCGGGATGGGTACGTACACCTGTTCAACCCCGGCGCAGGGCCATCGTTTGCCAATGTTTGGCAGTTGCCCGAGGGGTACTACGGGCCGCTGACCTATTTCAAAACGGCCACCTGGCTTCGGACCCTCGACGGGTTAGTCGGTCGTCCGGTGATGGATGAAATCATGCAGACGTATTTCAGCCGCTGGCAGTGGAAACACCCCTGCGCCACTGATTTCATCGCCATTGTTAATGAAATTGTTCCGAAGCGGCTCGGTACCCGTTATGGCGCGGATATGAACTGGTTTTTTGCACAGGTTCTTTACGGGACGCAGCAGTGCGACTACGCCTTGCAATCGGTACAGAACAAAAAGGAAGGAAGCCGTTTTCGCTCTACCATTCGTGTAGCGCGGCTGGGTGATATGCAATTGCCGGTTGATGTGCTGGTTCATTTCGATACGGGCAAAGAGCGGATGCTGCACTGGGATGGTAAAGCAGGCGTCAACGATTTTGTGCTGACGCAGTCGGCTAGCGTAACATGGGCCAAAGTAGATCCCAATCAGAAAGTATACATCGATAAAAATCTGAATAACAACAGTTTCAGTACCGAACCGGATGCCGCCCCGGCTGCTAAGTATGCAGCTAAGCTGATGTTCTGGACCCAGAACTGGATGCAGTGGCTGGCCTGGCTGGTATAGCTGCCGTTTGGCTTTAGGCCCGAAATTAATCTGTTTCAACTCGTCAAGACCTGTTTCCCTTCGTATGAAAGCTTTCCGTCAGGCGTTCATCATTACCCGCCAGTCTATTGGAATGGTAGCCGGGCTATACAGCATCAACGCTGGATTAAGCCTGTTGATTTTATTCCCTGCTTACGCCACCCTGACAGCCGAAACAGGTGACTCAATGGCCTTTACCAACCTGTTGCCCGGCTTCGATTATACCGTTTTCAGTGATTTTCTGGCCATCAGCGGTAAAGCTGTTAACCCATTGATGAGCGTTGGTAAGTGGCTGGGGGTAATCTGGATTATCGTGAGCCTGTTTCTGACGGGTGGTATCCTGCTCCGGTTCGCGCAACCCGAGCGACCGGTTCTGGCCAGTGAATTTCTGACGGCCTGCGCTCATTACATGGGCCGCGTTACCCGGCTGACGGCCGTTATACTGCTATTCGCTGGTGTCCTGGTTATTATTGTGCTGTTAGTTGGCACCCTTGTTGCCGCTGGTCTGTACAACTCTGTTTCGGAGCAGATACTATTTTACGTCGGGCTGATTACCCTGGCCGGGGCTGTACTTATGGGTGCCTTCATTTTCTGCATCGGCGACTATGCCAAAGTGAAACAGTTCCGCGATAATGATCCGAGTTCATTTCGGGCATTTGGGCAGGCCGGGCGGTTTGTACTGGCGAATATAGGGCAGACCTTCGGTCCGTATCTGCTGCTGATGCTCCTTGGTACAGCTTTATTCGGCGTTTATTTTCTGCTGGAAGACCTGATAGGTACGACCAACCGGCCAACTATTCTGTTGATGTTCGTCGTGCAGCAGGCATTCATTCTGTCGCGCGTTTTCCTGAAGGTATGGAGTCTGGGAACCGCCTACGGCAATGGCAAGGCATTCTTTGGACCAGTTGCTCCCCCGGCGCTCCATCCCCTTGATGAACTACCCAAACTACTGCCTACTGTATTGCCTCCGCCAGTGCAGCCCAACCTGGACGTCCTGATAAATTCTCCGGTGGGAGATGGATTGTAGCGCCGTTTTGCCCCGCGATTTTGTAAACTTGCGGAATAATCTTCCCCTAATTACCCGAATCGCTGCGCTATGGCTGTGCCTACGTTACCTTCTGTTGCTAAACCCAGTTACAAGACCCTGTTTGGTTTGCCGGTTATTGTAGCGGCCCTCGGCTACTTTGTTGACATCTACGACCTGCTGTTATTCGGCATCGTACGCGTTCCCAGTCTGCGCGATCTTGGTCTGAACGACGAACAGATTTCGCGGGTGGGAGCCAACATCATTAACTGGCAGATGGGTGGCCTGCTACTCGGTGGCATTCTGTGGGGCGTACTGGGCGATAAACGCGGGCGGCTCTCGGTGCTGTTCGGGTCTATTATTACGTACTCCATTGCCAACATCGCCTGTGGATTTGTGAACCGGGTCACGTTCATGGACCCAACTACATACTATGCCCTGATGCGGTTTGTGGCGGGTGTGGGGCTGGCGGGCGAGTTAGGCGCAGGCATTACCCTTGTTTCGGAAGTGCTGCCTAAAGAACTACGGGCTATTGGTACGTCACTCGTGGCGGGTGTAGGGTTGTTTGGAGCCGTAGTTGCTTATTTCACTGTTGAATGGTTCAACTGGTCGACCGCGTTTTTCATTGGCGGCACGATGGGTTTCGGTCTGTTACTGCTGCGGATCGGCGTGATTGAGTCGGGTATGTACAAAGACCTGACCGATCAGAAGCACGTCGCAAAGGGCGACTTCCTCTCGTTCTTCACCAACGGCGAACGGTTCGTCCGCTACCTGAAATGCATTGGCATTGGCTTGCCTACCTGGTTCGTAATCGGTATTCTGGCTACGTTCAGTAATGAGTTCGGAAAGGCGTTTGGTCTGGCCGAGCCCATCAAACCCGGTCTGGCGATTATGTGGTGTTACGTAGGCTTGTCTGTTGGCGATCTGGCCAGTGGATTTATCAGTCAGGCACTCAAGTCCCGTAAAAAAGCCGTGGCCTTACTAATGGGCATCGCTCTGCTATTTGCCCTGATCTACCTGTTTGCGGGTGTTTCCAGTCCTGCGGCTATCTATGGACTATGCGTAGCGATGGGTGTTGGCATTGGCTACTGGGCCATGTTCGTCACCATCGGCGCCGAGCAGTTTGGTACTAATCTTCGGGCAACGGCCGCCACCACCGTTCCCAATATGGTACGGGGCACCGTCATACTGATGACAAACGCTTTCAACACCTTAAAGCCCACCCTGGCCACTATCAATGCCGGAGCCGTAGTTGGTCTGGTCTGCTTCGCTATTGGCTTTTACGCCATCCTGACCATCCCGGAAACCCACGGGAAAGATTTGAATTACCTCGAAGAGTGATTAAATTATTGAATGACTGAGGGATTGAATGAAGGTGTCCATCCAACCCGAGCAATTCAACAAGTCAATCCTTCAATCCCTAAACACTTCCCCGTCTCTGTTTTAATGGTTGACCTTGCTCCTACGTTTGCTGCCCGTCCGTCGCTGCGGCCCTTACTGGCGTTGCCCGTTATCGTTTCGGCGCTGGGCTTTTTTGTCGATGTGTACGATATGTTGATCTTCAGCATCGTTCGGGTACCCAGCCTGCAATCGCTCGGGCTATCCGAAACGGAGGTGTCGGGAGCGGGCACATTTATTCTTAATTGTCAACAGGCTGGCTTAGTCCTGGGTGGCATTCTATGGGGTGTATTGGGCGACAAACGCGGGCGAATGTCTGTCCTGTTCGGTAGTATCCTGACTTATTCACTGACTAACATCGCCTGCGGTTTTGTGAAGGATGTGAACACCTACGCCTTGCTGCGTTTCATTGCGGGTGTGGGCCTATCGGGCGAGATTGGGGCTGCTATTGTCTTTGTGACGGAGATCTTGCCGAAAGAAATTCGTAGTTATGGCTCAACGGTAGTGGCGGGCATTGGCTACCTGGGGGCAGGTGTAGCTTACGCGACAGCCGAGCTGTTCGACTGGCGTACCGCATTCTTCGTCGGTGGGGGCCTCGGCCTGACGCTGCTCCTGTTGCGGGTTAGCTTGCTGGAATCGGGTTTGTTCGAGCAATTGAAAACGAGTAATAAAACCATCAGCCGGGGTAATTTCTGGCAATTTTTCCAGACCTGGGCCGGTGTGTTAAAGTACGTTCGTTGTGTGGCAGTGGGGTTACCTACCTGGTTTCTGGTGGGCATTCTGGCCACGTTTGCCAACGAATTTGGTCAGGCATTAGGCTTTAGCGACCCGGTCAAGCCTGGCCGTTGCGTGATGATGATTTACACCGGACTGGCGGTTGGCGATCTGCTGTCAGGGCCGTTGAGCCAGTGGTTTCAGTCGCGCCGACGGACAATTATCTACCTGCTTATGGCCAGTGCGCTGCTGTGCAGTGTATACTTGTTTGGTGGCCTGCAAACCGCTGATCAACTATATTGGGTTTGTGGCTTTGCCGGTCTCTGTACGGGTTATATCGCCCTGTATCTGACGATGGTAGCGGAGCAATATGGCACTAACCTCCGGGCTACAGCCACCACATCGGTACCCAGCATTGTTCGGGGGCTGCTTATTCCGATGGTATATGCGTTTCAGAGTCTTAAGCCCTCGCTCGGTTTACTGGCCGGAGCCTGGCTGATTGGCGCCGTCGTGTACGGACTGGCGTTCTGGTCACTGAGCCGGATGGACGAAACGTTTGGGAATGAACTGGATTTTGTGGAGGAGTGATGTATATCCCCGCATCCACTCAACGCAAGGGAGTTTCATTACTAATAGTTGCACTAGTTGCTCACCAGTTGATTGTTGGGTAAGGCTTCGTTTCAAGCTACAATTGAGGTATGAATGAGTTCAGTTCGTTACTAGACGTCGTTCGTCGGATCATACCGTTGACCGAGGCCGATGTTGATTTGATTAAACAGTTATTTCAACCGCTTCACCTGGCAAAAGGCAGCTATTTTGTGCAACAGGGGCAGGTCTGCCGACAAGTTGGCTTTATCAATCAGGGATTACTGCGCTACTTTATTACCACCGGTGGCGAGGAGAAAATTTATGGTTTTGGTAAAGAATCTGACTTTACCTGCGATTACGAAAGCTTTTTACCCCAACGTCCGTGTCACCGCAACATCCAGGCTATCGAAGACACAAGCCTGCTGGTTATTTCTCACGCAAACCTCGAGCGGCTGTTTACGGGATTGATCCAGGGCGAACGCTTCGGCCGCCTGGTAATCGAGCAACTTTTTGTGACCACGATTGGCCAGATCACCTCCCTGTATACCGACTCGCCCGAAAAGCGGTATCAGGCTTTTCTGGAACAGTACCCGGACTTGCAGACCCGTATTCCGCAGTATTACATTGCCTCCTATGTGGGTGTAAAGCCGCAATCGCTTAGTCGAATTCGGGCGCGTTGGGCGGGCAAATCGTACTGAGTCGCTTCTTCACCTGAGTGAATGCATGGGCATAAGCCTAAGCCGACCTTTGTGTCGTACTAACGCTTATAGCTATGCAAACGAACTCACTAACGTTTCGGTCGCTCGCATTCTGGATGAGCCTCGCGGTTGCCCTCGCCATCATTTTTGTTGGCATTCGTTTTATTCTTTTCCCGGAGGCCGGTGGTCTTGGTTTCGGCATCCCGCTAACATACGACCACTGGTACGGTCGCATCAAAGGCATTCGCGATATCGTCTCCGGCCTGCTGGTGCTGGGCATGCTCTGGAAACGTGATCCTCTGTCAACAGCCATCGTGATGGGAATTGAAACCCTCATTCCGCTCGGCGATTTAACCCTGATCCTAACCCGCAATGGTATCGCCGACACTAGCCATGTGGTGATTCATGGACTAACAGCCGTGTACATGATCGTGCTCACCGCACTGCTGCTCCGTAACGCAAATCGGGTACACAAGCCAACCGCCTGAACTATGCTGCTCCTAAACGCCCTTGTTTACATTCACTTCCTCACGTTTTTAGTGTATGTAGCCACGTTACTTGTTCAGTGGGATCGTCCTGAGAAGCGAACCAGCTATTTGATGCTGGCCTGCGGTATTCTGTTGACCGTAACCGGCGTTGGTTTGGTAGCGTATCGGTATCCAGCTATCAACTATTATAAGATCATTCCCAAAACGGCTTTGCTGGTACTTATCTCCGTACTAACAGCCATGCACCGTGGGCGCCCCGTGAGCCTGACCGTCTGGCGTTGCTTACTAAGTATGGCCGTGTTAGCCGCATTAATTGCCGCCTGGCGCGTGGCATGACGAATCTGCCGGTAGATGTATCGCTTTTTTTGCTTACTTGAGCTGTTCATCGAACGGCTCAAACTTATGCCTACGCGCACCGACCATTTGCCGGAATCTATATCCTACCGACCACTATTTTCCTTACCCGTTCTGGTAGCCGCGCTTGGCTATTTTGTGGACGTATATGATCTGCTGCTGTTCAACATCGTCCGGGTACCGAGTCTGAAAGAGTTTAATCTCGATGAGCAAAGCATCTCGCTTATCGGCGGTAAAATCTACAATTACCAGCAGGCAGGCCTGTTACTCGGCGGCATCCTATGGGGTATTCTGGGCGATAAACGAGGGCGGCTTTCGGTTCTCTTTGGTAGTATCCTGACGTACTCATTGGCCAACGTCGCCTGCGGGTTTGTACAAGACGCATCTGCCTACGCCTGGCTGCGGTTCGTGGCCGGTTTCGGGCTGGCGGGCGAACTGGGCGCGGGCATTACGCTTGTCGCCGAGATTCTGCCGACTCGGTTGCGGAGTTACGGTACGTCTCTGGTAGCTGGCGTTGGACTGCTGGGGGCAGTAGTAGCCTTTTTCACCGTGAACCGGTTCGATTGGCGGACTGCTTATTTCATCGGGGGCGGACTGGGCGTAGCCCTCCTGATTCTGCGGGTGAGTGTATTCGAGTCGGGTATGTTTCTCCGGGTGAAGGAAACAGCTGGCAGCCGGGGTAATTTTCTTGCGCTCTTTACCCCCCGCGAACGGCTGTACCGGTACCTGCGCTGCATGGGCATCGCCGTTCCGACGTATTTCGTAATTGGTATTCTGGCCACCTTCGGCAACGAATTTGGCAAAGCGCTGGGCATCCCCGAAGTCATTCAGCCGGGCCGATGTGTGATGTTCACCTACATTGGCGTGGTGGTGGGTGATTTGTTAAGCGGGCCGTTTAGCCAGGAATTAGGGTCACGTCGGCGAGCCATCGGCATTATGATGGGGCTGACCCTGCTTTTCGTGATCATCTACTTGTACGGGGGACTTAAAACAACCGGTGCGTTTTACACGGCCTGCGTGGGCATGGGTTTTGCTATCGGCTACATTGCCCTGTTTCTCACCGTCACCGCTGAATCGTTCGGTACCAATCTCCGGGCCACGGCTACCACCTCCGTCGCCAACAACGTTCGCGCCACTACGCTGCTAACCATTCCGGCGTTTCAGGCGCTTAAAGGCAGTTATGGTGTCATTTCAGCGGCCGCAATCGTTGGAGCGATTTGCTTTGCCATCGGCTTCTGGGCGCTGTCAATGACAGCCGAAACGTTTGGCAAGGACTTGGAGTATACCGAAAAATAGATTGGCCTATGCCGTAAATCCTCATTTTCAACCGTTTCTCCAAACTACCTGCGACGCCGTTTGGAGTGCTGTCTTTGTGATGAACGCAACAACTGATTCACGCAAAACAGATCGACTCCATGAAAACGATTTTCAACGCCACTACGGCGCTCCTCATCGGGGCAAGTTTATTCGTCTCATCGCTCACTACGGCACAGAGTACGCACCGGGAAGCACCCTACTACGAAGAGAAGACGTTTGACATCAGCGTTTTTCCGGCAGCAGCCCCTTCCAAAATGTGGGTTTACATCAACAAAAAAACGTTCAATCGCTCTCTAAGGGTGGAGTTGGTCAACGAACGGGGGCAGGTACTGGCGACAGAGTGGTATTCTAAAAAGCAGCCGGTTGTGTGCACCCGATTTGACCTCAGTGAGGTAGGCGATGGCACTTATACGTTCCGCATTACAGACGGGGCTCAGACACAGGAACGCATCTTTAAACTGGCAACTCCCGGCTTTGAGGAGCAACTACCCAAGCGCCTGATCACGATGAGTATGCCAGCGGCAACGTTACCCGAGCTGGCAAATTAGACAAGATGGGGATTAAAACTAAAGGCCCGGCCGTTTGCCGAACCAGGGTCGGGCCTGCTCCAGTTGACCAGCCAGCCGAAACAGGGTAGCTTCATCGCCCAGTTTAGCCGTAAACATGGTGCCGATTGGCAATTCATCGGCCGACCAGTGCAGGGGTACCGACATAGAAGGCTGGCCCGTCATGTTGGCCACCGCCGTAAAGGCAATGTAACCCAGCGACTGCTCGGCCAGGTCGTTAACGATTTTGGTACCATTGAGGTATTTCAACCCGCCCAGCGAATCAACCAGTTTAAGCAGCCGCACTTCCGAGTCTTTGTTCTGAAACGTACCGATTTTGATGGGTGGGCGGGGCAGTGTTGGCGTCAGAAACACATCGTACGTTTCGTGCAGCCTCCCCATCGCCCGATTCAGGCTGTTCCAGTGCCGCTGCTGAAAGGCCGCGTCGGCCGCCGAAAACCCTTCTGCCAGCCGGGCCTGCGCCCAGGTATTTAGTTCCACGTCGTCGCGCCGGACCGGTCTACCCAAGTGAGCGCCCAACTCCCGCAGTGTCGCGGCTGTTTCGCTCAGGATCATGGTAAAAAACGCTTCCGTTAGGATGGTTTTATCGTACGGCAATGGCACCTCCTCTACTACGTGGCCAAGCCCTTCGAGCAGGGCAGTTGCATTGCGCACGGCCAAAACGCATTCCGGATCGACGGTTTGCGACGACATGGGCGTCTGGGTGCAGAACGCAATTCGCAACCGACCCGGCTCGCGGTTTACTTCGTCAGCAAACGGGCGTTCGGGCGGGGGTAAAAAATACGGTTCGCCCGGCAGTGGCGCATAGGTTGGTCCGCCCGCCATAACATCCAGCAGGGCGGCACTGTCGCGTACCGAACGGGTGATGGCATGGACTACAGACGCGCCATTCCACGATTCGCCAGCGCGGGGGCCGAGCGTTACCCGGCTGCGCGACGGTTTCATGCCGAACAAGCCACAGCACGCGGCTGGAATACGAATAGAACCACCGCCATCGCTGGCACTGGCGGCTGGCAAAATACCCGCAGCCACAGCGGCAGCCGCTCCCCCACTCGACCCGCCCGGCGAGTGCGTTAGTTTCCACGGATTATGCGCGGGACCGTATAAGCTGGATTCGGTGTAGGGTGTCAGGCCAAATTCAGGTGTATTCGTTTTCCCAAAAAAGACTAGACCCGCGTTTTTCAGTCGTTTCACCACCTCGCTATCCTGCTGCGAAACGTAGTTCTGATAACCTCGACAACCGGATTTTAGTGGTGTACCTGCCCATTCCAGTTGCAGATCTTTGAGCAGGAAGGGCACCCCGCTGAATGGTCCCGTTCCCGGAAGCTGCCGCGTCATCTCCCGGCCTTTATCATACAGGGGCGTAACAATTACGTTGATCTGCGGATTAACGACCTCAGCGCGGGCAATGGCGGTTTCCAGCAATTCAGCGGGTAGCACGTCGCCCTTTTGGACCAGTTCAGCCAGTGCAGTAGCGTCGTACTGACTGTATTCGGCAAAGGGAATGGGGGTGATCGATTGGGGTTGCATACGAATCCAGGGCTGTTGTATCAAACGTATACAAATTTCCTTACTAAAAGCGTAAATCAGTCTCTACCGATCGGGAGCTACAGCCACGGCAATTTTGGAATCAGCCGTGCCATAATACAGAAACCAGCGGCCTTTGAACGGGACCATCCCTTCCAGGAAACAGACATTGTTGACCTGCCCTACGATCTCATATTTCTGTTCGGGTTTAATAAAATAAGACGCTGACCGATCCAGCAATTTGGTTGGGTCGGTGGCATCGAACAGCATTTGCCCACCAGCATACGTACCATCCGGCAGGGCTGGGTCGCCATTCTCCTGTTCGTTCATACCATTGTAAATCAAGACGATGCCCCCCGCGGTCAGCAACGCGGGTGGCCCCGGCTCCAGCACCTGATAATCAAACTTACCCGGCCTAAATTCGGCTGCGGCTATCAGTTTGCCGTTCTTCCCTTCCAGCGGCTGCCAGTGAATCAGGTCGTCGGAAGTGGCCATGTAGAGTTGCTGCTTATCACCCCAGTACATCCAGTATTTGTCATTGACCTTTTGCGCTACCAACCGGCTCCCCACCCGTTTACAGACAATCGACCCCGACTTGGACCACTCATTCCGGTACTTGCCATTGTCGAACTGATCGAAAGCCAGGCCCTGCTTTTTCCACGTCACCAGGTCTTTCGACGTTGCCACGCACAGCCGGGCTTTGTCGCCGTCGTAGGCCGTGTAGGTCATGACATACACGCCGGTAGGACTTTCGACAATACGGGGATCTTCGCAGCCACCTTCCCATTCGTAGGTTTTCATGGCGTCGTTAGCCGGGTAAAATACCGGTTTGGGCTGTCGTTTAAAATGAATGCCGTCTGCACTGACGGCGAGGCCCAGCCTTGAAGTACCCGCGTGTTTGCCCACAACATCTTCGGCGCGGTAAATCATGTAGACTTTGCCCTTACGTACCACAGCCGCCGGGTTAAACACGTCTTTCTCCTCCCAGTGCACGGTTTCGCCCCGTACCGGGCAGGCGAAGGTAGTCGTTGACGTTGCGTTCAGGATAGGATTTACCCTGTTCTGCTTTTGAAACGGCCCGAACATCCACGGTTTCTCGACGGTGGTTGGCTCTTGAGCGAATGTAATCTGAATTGAAACCAGTACTGATACGAGTGTGAGCGAAACGTGGTAAATGGGTTTCATGGAAACGGGGATAGGTAATCGTTGGTGTTAACCGGTATATCAGGGCAGCTTACTTCGTGAACCACAAGGCCCGTTGTGTCCGTCCGGCTTCATCATTACTATCGTCGAGCAGCACTCCGCCGGTTTCATCATAACGCATGGTCAACCCAACAAACGCCAGGTATTGATTGAGCAGTGTTTCGAGCGGAGCGTTGCCAAAAATACAGGTTTCATAATACCAGTTCAGCGACTCGCCAGCGACTTCTTCGGTACTATCGTAATAATCAGCCAGCGTGTAGCCCACGAAGGGCTTGCCAAACCGTTGCCACATGAGCCGCATCACATCATCTAAGGTACGGGCGTGCCCTGTTTTCCGACGTAGATGTAAGTCTAAAATCAGCGCAGCGATGGCTCCCTTATGATAAACGGACACTTTACGATCAGGTACGCCCCGTTCATACCCATCGAGCCACAAATCCCACGACGACTCGGTGAGTGACTGCACAGCCCGACCACTTACCTCAAAATGCCGCTTGAGCAGTACGTGCAGTTCTTTCAGGTAAGCCGCATCGTCAAATACCCCCGCCCTGCGTAGCATTAAATCACCGTAATAGGTCGTGACGCCCTCGGCCACAAAACAGGTTGTGAAGTAATTCTCACGGGTCAGGTCGTAAGGCAATAACTCCACCGGCCGGATTCGGATGATGTTCCAGGCATGAAACAGTTCGTGCGACGACACGCCCAGCCAATCCTGATATAGCCCCTCACCCTCGTCGTTTGGCCCCAGCACCAGCACCGTTGAGTTTCGATGTTCCACGCCGTGGTAGAAAGGCGTTGGCAGCACAAGGGTGAGAAAATGATAGTCGCCTTCGGGAAATTCGCCGTACAGAGCAAGCTGCGCAGCGGAAAACCGGCTAAAGTCGCGAATGACACGCTCATCGTCGGGGACTATATTTCCCTGTACCCAGACCGTAAAAGCCACGTCCTGAACGGTGTACTGAATCCGATGCAGATTCGGTGAGGCAATGAGCGGGCAATCGATAAGTTCGTAAAAGTCGCGGGCCAGCAACGTTTTAGCACTGGTTTGGGTAAGTCCGCACGCGATCAGCCAGTTATCGGGGATAACCAGTTCAACCGTGCATTCTTCGTCTATTCGGCCTTCTGCGTACAAGCACAGATTAACGAAGTTGACGTACAGCATCGGGCCGGTCAGGGGATCGTTGGTTACGAAACTACTCCCCGCATTGATGACGTTGCTGTAATAGGCATAGCGCACAACCACCTCCGTAACGTCTTCCGTCTGCACCAGCCAGCGGTCTTTGGTCACCTTTCGGAATGGTAATGGCTTGGATTGACCATCAAACACCGCAAACCGCTGTACGTTTTTGGCAAAGTGCTGTAGTTCATAGCGCCCCGGACGCCAGGCAGGCAGTTGAAACTCAACGGTGGGCTGACCGGCCCCGAGCATCAGGTGGCATTCAACATCGATATAGTGCGAAGCCGGATCGGCCGATGAAAGCAAATAGTGCATACGTAAAGGGGTAGAGGGCGATAAAAAAGGAACGACACCCGCTGTAAACTACTCATAAAGGTACGTGTTGGTTTAACCAGCGCCGTAACTCACTATCCAGTAGCGGAAAAAGTAAAGGCAGGGTTGCTAAACTATTGATGTTTTCCTACCTTTGCACACTCATTTTGAATTCAGCCATCTCTTAGTGGATTACATATCATGAAAAGAACATTCCAACCGTCGAACCGCAAGCGGAAAAACAAGCACGGATTCCGCGAGCGCATGGCCACTGCCAATGGCCGCAACGTATTGGCACGTCGTCGCGCCAAAGGCCGCTGGAAACTGACCGTTTCTGACGAGAAGAAAGGTAACCGGTTCAAAGCCTAGTGAGTTGTCGTTTGTGGTTTATAGTTACCCGATAACTAGAACCAACAGCAAACGACCGACGACTTTATGCGAGCGACGTTTACCAAAGCCGAACGGCTCACCAGCCGTAAAGTCATCGACCAGTTATTTAAAAAAGGTAGTACAGATGGAAAGCAAAACGCGGCCCGGACGTTCTACCTTTTTCCATTTAGGCTCCTCTATCTCTATCCTGAGCCGCCCCCTTCTGACTCTCCCTCCTTACCTGCCGGCCATCCAACCCTGCCCGCTATTCTGATTACAGTGTCCAAGCGCAACTTTAAACGCGCTGTTGACCGTAACCGCATCCGCCGACGCATTCGCGAGGCCTACCGCCTAAATAAAACGTTACTTTCCGGTACGGCTGACAGGCCAAAAATGTCACCCGCCTACATTACTTTTATTTATACCGTCAAGACCGAAATTTCGTTTGATGAGATAGAAAAAGGTATGAAATTAGCTTTATCGAAAATCAGTTAGGCGGACTGCGTTTCAATTAGCTATCACCCCCCAACGTATTGACTGTATGCATCTTCGTAAACGCACGCTCATAGCGGCTTCAACTGTACTGCTGGCCGGTAGTCTCGGCTTTCTGTCGTTCAAAACTGACGACCGTCTGTTTGAGATTGCCCGTAATCTTGACATCTACGCAACACTGTTCAAAGAGTTGAACATGTATTATGTGGATGAGATTAATCCGAACCGAATGGTTAAAAACAGCATCGATGCCATGCTGAAGCAACTCGATCCCTACACGAACTTCTACGCCGAGGACGAGATCGAAGATTACATGACCATGACGACCGGCCGTTACAACGGCATTGGGGCACTTATTGGCACCAAGCAGGATAAGAGCGTCGTATTGATGATCTATGAAGGAACACCGGCCGAAAAATCGGGCCTTCAGATTGGCGACGAAATTCTGAAAATCGACGGGGTTGACGTTAAAACCCGTCGGGATGCCGACACCGGTAAGTTGTTGAAGGGGCAGAACAGCACCGCCGTAAAGCTGACGGTGAAGCGCTACGGCGTGAAAGACCCCGTGGAGGTAAGTGTAATTCGGGATGTGGTGAAAATGACCAATGTGCCGTATTACGGTATGCTTACGGATGAAGTCGGCTACATTGACCTGAAAGATTTTACGGGTACGGCCTCCCGGGAGGTGAAGCAGGCCTTTCTCGAACTGAAAGGCAAGGGCATGAAAAAGCTAATCCTCGATGTGCGCGAGAATCCGGGTGGACTGCTGAACATGGCCATCGATATCTCGAATATTTTCATTCCTAAAGATGCCGAAGTGGTAACCACAAAAGGCAAGGTGACGGAGTGGAATAAAACCTATACCGCGCTTGGACCGGCAGTAGATACCGAAATGCCGCTGGTGGTGCTGACCAACAGCCATAGCGCATCGGCGGCAGAGATTGTTGCGGGTGTATTGCAGGACTATGATCGGGGCGTTTTGATCGGTCAGCGCAGTTTTGGAAAAGGACTGGTGCAGACAACACGTGAATTGTCGTTCAACACAAAACTGAAAATTACAACTGCTAAATACTACATTCCGAGCGGCCGCTGTATTCAGGCAATCGACTATAGCCACCGGAACGCAGATGGTAGCGTTGGCAAAATTGCCGACTCCCTACGGACGGCGTTTAAGACCAAAAATGGCCGCGTGGTGTATGATGGTGGTGGTGTTACACCCGACATTGCCGTTGAGCCTATGAACCCCTCGCCGGTTACGCAAAGCCTGTCGGGTAAGGGGCTGATCTTTGATTATGCCGTGAAGTACCGGCACGATCACCCTACCATTAAACCCGCCCGGGAGTTCAGATTAACTGATGCCGAATACGCCGACTTTACCAAGTGGCTGGGCGATAAAGAGTATGATTACACAACACAGGTTGAGAAGGACCTGAATACGCTTGAAGCGTCGGCCAAAAAGGAAAAGTATTTTGATCAGATTCAGGATCAGTTCAAATCACTGAAAACGAAGATGTCGCACAGCAAAGATGCTGACCTGATGACATTCAAGCCTGAGTTAAAGTCATTGCTGGAACAGGAAATCGCCGGTAATTACTATCTACAGAAAGGACTCAAAGAAAACAGCTTCGGTACCGATCTCGATCTGAAAGCGGCCCTCGACCTGTTCAAAGACATGAACCGCTATAATTCTATTTTGAAAAAGAAATAATTAGCAGAAGAACAAGGTGAGAAAACAGGAGAGGGAGGAAGGGTGGCTAACGCATTCCTTTTCTCCCTCTCTTGTTTCTCTCCTCCTTTTTCTCCTCTTTCCCCACCATGCTCCTGCTTTCTCTCGACACTTCTACAACGGTCTGTTCTGTTGCGCTTCATCAAAACAATGTGCTGCTGGGCTGCTACGAACTCTTCACCGAACGGACATCATCGGCCATGCTGACAACGCTCATTGGCGACTTAGTCCGGCAAACCGGTCACGAACTGAGCACACTGGATGCCATTGCGGTTGCTAAGGGGCCGGGTTCTTACACAGGGTTGCGCATTGGCGTCTCAACGGCAAAAGGACTTTGTTTTGCGCTGGATAAGCCGCTTCTGGCCATTAATACGCTGTTCGCTATGACAGCGCAGGTACGGACATTCATCCGTAAACCAACAATCCTGTGCCCGATGATCGACGCCCGACGTATGGAAGTGTATTGTGCTCTGTTTGATGTCGACGGAACCGAAATTATGCCGACTACGGCAAAGATTATTGACAGTGCGTCCTTTTATGAAGAGTTGGCAACTACCGAAATCGTTTTTTTTGGCGATGGAGCCGCTAAATGCCGGGAAATTCTCGCTGACGTGCCGAATGCCGTTTTTCTGGATACACCGATTTTACCATCCGCCCGCACAGTGGGTCAGTTGGCGTCTGTCGCGTTTCGTAACGGCCAATTCGAGGATGTAGCTACCTTTGAGCCGTTCTATCTCAAAGATTTTATGGTTGCCAAGCCTAAAAAGGCCTACTTAGGTTAATCGTCTATGCCCGCTCTCGACCCAGAACTAAAAAAAGCGATTGTTCACATGCCCGAAAAAGAGAAGGATAAACTCCTGCTCCGGCTCATTACGAAAGACGCAACGCTTACCGAAAAACTTTACTTTGAACTCGTCGAAGAACGCTCGACTGTTGATGAACGCCGAACCATCATCCGGGAATATACGGATCGTGTGGCCCGACTTTATCAGGATACGCCGGGTTGGGTGATGATGGACATGCGGTCGGTAAGCGGCTATATCACACGGCATGTGAAGGTGACGAAGGATACCTACGGCGAGGTCGAACTTAGCCTGTACATGCTGAATGCCTTTTATGAACACCACTTCGATCAGCTCCGCCATTACGACCGACACTCCGATAAAGCAGCTCAATACATTGCTAAACGCGCCGATCAGATTCTAAAAAAAGTTTACAAACTCGATCCTGATTATCATCTGGAATTTGAGAACGATGTAAATCGGATGCTGGCCAACATTTACAGATCCTGCGCGCAGCACTACGCCCGGCAACTGGATTTACCGCATAGCTGGTCGGCTTAGCAAATTTGGTACACCGTAACATTCCAGTCCGGGTATGGTTGTTTGATGAACACATCTTATCACTACCCCCATGGCCCAAACCGTACTCCTGACTGGTGGCACCGGCACTATTGGCCACCGCCTTACCGAATTACTGCGCCAACAGGGCTTTCAGGTCTCCCTGTTAAGCCGATCCAATACAGCCATTCCCAACGTTAAAACCTACACCTGGGACGTTAAAAAAGGCCAGATTGACCCGGCCGCTGTCACCACCGCCGATCACATTATTCATCTGGCGGGTGCAGGTATCGCTGACGAACGCTGGACGGACGAGCGCAAGCAGGAAATCATCGACAGCCGGACTAAATCAGCCGATTTAATCGCAGGGGTACTCAAAACCGCAAAACATAACGTCAAGAGTTTTATTTCGTCCTCGGCCATTGGGTATTACGGAGGTGACACCGGCGATCAGCCGATGGTTGAAAACAGCCCGGCAGGCAACGACTTTCTGGCGCAGGTAACCCGGCAGTGGGAACGCGCAGCCGATCAGATTACGGCCCTCGGCATCCGCACCGTTAAAATCAGAACCGGCGTTGTGCTAACAATGGCCGGTGGTGCTCTACCAAAATTGGTACAGCCGCTCAAATTGGGCGTTGGCGCTCCCATCGGTTCAGGACAACAGTATATTTCCTGGATTCATATCGACGATATATGCCGCATTTTCCTGAACGCCCTAACCGATGCGCGTTGGCAGGGTATCTATAACGGGGTCGCTCCTGGCCCGGTGACGAACGAAAAACTTACCCGTGAGATCGCAGCGGCCATCCATCGGCCTATTTTATTGCCCCGCATTCCAGCCTTTACCGTCAAGTTGCTTTTTGGCGAACTGGCCATCACGGTCTTAGGCAGTAGTCTGGTGCTGAACAAACGAATTAAGGAGGAAACGGACTTCTCGTATCAATTCTCTGACTTAAAGAAAGCACTGGCAAATTTGCTTGTTTAAAATCAGCCAATCCTGGTTAAACCAAAAAACTTAGTGTAAAAACGCAACTACACAAAAAGGCTTCTCTATATTTGCCTACTAATCGTATGCACGCATACTAATTTTTAGCAAACCTATGGCCGAAGCCTTCATTTATGATGCTGTCCGAACGCCCCGTGGCCGGGGTAAAAGCGACGGTTCCCTGCACGATGTGCAGCCGATACAATTGTTGACCAGCGTACTCCGCGAACTTCGGGACCGGAATAATCTGGATACCAGTCTGGTCGATGATGTGATTATGGGTTGTGTAACACCCATCGGCGAACAGGGTGCCGATATTGCCCGCACCGCCGTACTCGAAGCCGGTTACGCCGAAACCGTTGCTGGCGTTCAACTTAACCGCTTTTGCTCATCAGGGCTGGAGGCTATAAATATGGCAGCCGCCTATATTATGTCGGGGCAGGTCGATGCCATTGTTGCCGGTGGCGTCGAATCCATGTCGCGTGTGCCGATGGGTGCCGATGGGGGTGCTTTATTTATGAATCCACAGATTGTAGCCCGGCATAACATTGTTCCACAAGGCATTTCAGCCGATTTGATTGCGACCCGACATGGCTATTCCCGCACCGATGTGGATGCCTTCGCGGCAGAATCGTACCGCCGGGCCGCAGATGCACAGGCGAATAACCGCTTCCAAAAATCGCTGGTACCGCTGAAAGATGAGATTGGGCTAACTGTTCTGGACCGCGACGAAGGCGTCCGGCCCGGCACCACTGCGGAAAGTTTGGGCAAGCTGAAGCCTGCCTTCGAGCTGATGGGCCAAATGGGGCTCGATGCCCTGGCAATGCTGAAATACGCCGACGTCAACAAGATTAATCACGTTCACCACGCTGGTAACTCGTCACAAATCGTCGACGGTGCGGCTGGCGTGCTAATTGGCAGCAAGGCCTTTGGTGAGGCAACTGGAATTAAGCCACGTGCTAAAATCCGTGCGTTTGCCATCATTGGTTCAGAACCAACCATCATGCTAACGGGTCCCATTCCGGCAACGCACAAAGTTCTCAGAAAAGCGGGCCTAAGCATCGGTGATATTGATCTCTTTGAAGTTAATGAGGCCTTCGCGGCTATTCCCATGCTCTTTATGGATGAGTTTGGCGTCGATCACAGTCAACTCAATGTTAATGGCGGTGCCATTGCGCTGGGCCATCCGCTGGGTGCTACCGGTGCCATTATTTCGGCTACGCTCCTCGATGAACTGGAACGTACCGGGAAGCAATTCGGCCTGTCAACCCTCTGCATTGGCGGGGGCATGGGTATCGCCACCATCTTCGAGCGGGTCAACTAACCAGTTTAAACAAGTTTGTGGTTTGTAGTGGCAGTCTGCCAACTACAAACCACAAACCATGAACTTCCTATGGCTATCAACTATTCAGTACAGGATAACATCGCGGTGATTCGCTGGAACATGACCAGTTCACCCATGAATGTTCTCAACGACGAGTCAATTCCCTCTTTTGAGAGTGCCCTTAATCAGGCGTATGCCGACGAAACAGTTACCGGCATCATCATCACATCCGATAAACCGGAATTTGTGGCTGGGGCGGATCTAAAGATGATTCTGCGCAACAACGACAAAGACCCCGGCGAGATGTTTAAGGTATCGATGGAGTTGAACCGGATCTTCCGCGCTATGGAGACGTCTGGTAAACCTGTCGTCGCTGCCATCAACGGCACAGCTTTAGGTGGCGGCTACGAGATTTGCCTGGCCTGTCACCACCGCATCGCGCTCGACACAAATAAGTCCCAAATCGGTTTGGTCGAAGTTACCATCGGCCTGTTACCGGGTGGGGGCGGCACCCAGCGGCTCCCCCGGATGATTGGCATGGAAGCAGCCTTGCCACTACTCATCGAAGGTAAAAAGGTCAGCCCCAAAGAAGCCCTGTCGCTGGGCATGGTCGATGAACTGGCTGCAACACCAGCGGAGTTGATGGAGAAAGCCCAACGTTGGATTCAGGCAAATCCATCCCCGCTGCAACCCTGGGATGAGCGCGATAAAAAGACGGGTAAAATTGTTGGTAAGGACAATTTCAAGATACCTGGGGGTAATGTGCAGACGCCCACCGGTGCCCGCATTTTCGGCGCTGGAACGGCTATGGTTATGGATAAGACCCGAGGCAACTATCCGGCTCCAATCGAGATTTTGGGTTGTGTTTACGAAGGATTACAGGTCAACATTGACCGGGCAATTGTGATTGAAGCACGGCACTTTGTGAAAGTGGCTACCTCGAAAGTAGCAAAAAACCTGATTCAGACCATGTTTTTAGGAATGAATGAGGTGAACAAGGGTGCCAGCCGACCAAAAGACCAGCCTAAAACGGACGTTAAGAAGGTTGGCATTCTGGGTGCAGGCATGATGGGCGCAGGTATTGCTTACGTATCGGCTCAGGCAGGTATTCAGGTGGTATTGAAAGATGTCTCTGTCGAGGCAGCTGAGAAGGGTAAGGACTACTCGCGTACCCTGCTCAAAAAAGGGGTCGAACGTGGTAAAGTCGATCCACTTAAGGTAGATGGTATGCTGGACCTGATCAGGGCTACAGATCAATACGCCGATATGCAGGATTGCGACCTGATCATCGAAGCCGTTTTTGAAAACCGCGACCTGAAGGCAACGGTCACCAAAGAGGCCGAGCCAATGCTGGTGGCAGAGGGGGGCGTTTTTGCCTCGAACACCTCTACCCTACCCATTACCGGCCTGGCTCAGGCGTCGGCAAAACCCGAAAATTTTATTGGTCTGCATTTTTTCTCACCAGTCGACAAGATGATGCTGGTGGAGATCATTATGGGTAAGCAAACATCCGACTACGCACTGGCCGTAGCCATGGATTATGTACGTAAGATTCGTAAAACGCCGATTGTCGTTAACGATTCACGCGGTTTCTACACGTCCCGTGTTTTTGGCACCTATACGTCTGAAGGTATGGAATTGCTAAAAGATGGCGTTAATCCGGTGTTGATCGAAAATGCCGGTCGTGATGCCGGTATGCCCGTTGGTCCCCTGGCGGTCACGGACGAAGTCGCGCTGGATTTGGTGAACAGGATCTCCAGCCAGTCCATCAAAGACGGCGTATTGACCGATGGTGATACCAGTTATCAGATCAGCAAGAAGTTTATCGAATTAGGCCGTGTTGGCAAGAAAAGCAAGGCCGGATTCTATGACTACCCCGAAGGTGATAAGAAGTTTTTATGGCCGGGATTGGCGGACTTGTTCCCTGTATCGGCGCAACAGCCTCACGTCGAAGAAGTCAAAAAACGCCTGTTGTACCGGCAGGTACTGGAAACAGTTCGTTGCGTAGCAGAGGGCGTTCTCCGCACCAAACTTGATGCAGACCTGGGCTCAATTCTCGCGTGGGGCTTCCCGGCTTATACCGGTGGCGCTTTGTCGTTCGTCGACTTTGTGGGAATACAGGCTTTTGTGAGGGAATGTGATCATTTAGCCGGTACTTATGGTGACCGGTTCCGGCCAACCGAAAAGCTACGGCGTATGGCCGCTTCAGGCGAAGAATTTTTCGCTAAACCCAGGCATGCCGAGGCTGTATAAATGTCTGGCCTAACAGCCTAACCGGTCAACAGCAAAGTGAATTACTATAAACGAGGCCAACGATTCAAATCGTTGGCCTCATTTACGTTTCAGCGTACCCTGCCTTCGACGGCAAAGTCATTCTTACCAAAGAATGTCAGTTGCTGAAAGCCATTCATCCGGTAATGCTGCACTTGCCAGCGTTTACCATGTCCAGGACCGCTTTCGAGCAGGATGCGCCGTTCAGAATGGTAGAGCGGATTGGTCGTTGTCAGCACAGCTTCAATATGCTGCGGCTGGCGGGCGACGGAGTCAAGCTGCACCAACAGCGATTGTACGGTTAATTTCTCCCCCGGCTTTAACGTGTACTTATACGTTAGCGAATCGGGACGACTAACCTGATAACTACTGCGAAAAGCAGGTTTGTTAATATCAGCCCGGGTAAACAACTCCAGTTCGCGGGTCCAGTTTACGGCTGTTGTTGTCTGCGTTTGTTGCTTACCCTTGATATTCAATGCTTTACTAACCGTTGGTTTCAGTTTGTTGAGCAGGTCAATCTGTCCCTTCACAAAGCCAGCTACATCATAATATACATCGGGCTGTTTAGCCTGCTGCGCCGGGCCATCACAAGACAACGTTAAAGCAGCCAACAGCAGAAATCCAAAAAATCTGGTCATAGTAATTGAAAAATGCCCTCTGCTGTTTGGCAGAGGGCATGATAGTTGTCAGAACCGTGTCGGTAATCCAACGCTGTTTCAAACGAAACAGTTTGATTATCCCGCGTTAATCAGGCTTACGCCCGACATCTCAGGCGGTTGGGAAACACCCATCAGTTCAAGAATAGTTGGCGCAATGTCTGCCAGCTTACCGTCGTGCAGCGCCGGATGGTAGTCATTATCAACCAGAATGCAGGGCACTAGATTGGTTGTGTGTGCTGTGTTGGGCGATCCGTCCTCATTCACCATATACTCTGCATTACCGTGGTCAGCAATGATGATCGTGGTGTAATTGTGCGCCAGAGCAACGTCAACTACTGCTTTTGCACAGGCATCGACGGTTTCGGCAGCTTTTACGACTGCATCAAATACGCCGGTATGCCCAACCATATCGGTGTTGGCAAAGTTCAGGCAAACAAAATCGGTTCCTTCTTTTTCCAGTTCAGGAATGATCGCGTCCCGAATATCAGCCGCGCTCATCTCAGGTTGCAGATCGTACGTTGCGACTTTAGGGGAGGGACATAACAGGCGTTTTTCACCCGTAAATGGCTCTTCGCGCCCACCAGAGAAGAAGAATGTAACGTGTGGATATTTCTCCGTTTCGGCAATCCTGATTTGTGTCCGGCCAGCCTCCGACACGACTTCACCCAGAGTTTTAGCTAAGTTGTCTTTATCGAAAATGACATGGACACCCGCAAATTCACTGTCGTAGTTCGTCATCGTGACGTAATACAGATTCAGCTTATGCATATCCTGCTCGTGGTAGTCCTGCTGGGTAAGCGCTTGGGTAATCTCGCGGCCCCGATCGGTGCGAAAATTAAAACAGAGCACTACATCCCCTTCTTCAATAAGAGCTACCGGCTGCCCATCTGCTTTCGTAACAATAATCGGTTTGATGAATTCGTCTGTAATGCCTTCATCGTACGATTGTTGCACAGCCGCCAGTTCACTGCCAGCCGCCACATGGTTACCGGTTCCGTGCACCAGTGCATCGTAGGCCAATTTCACCCGCTCCCACCGATTATCGCGGTCCATTGCATAATAGCGGCCCACAATACTGGCGAGTTGCCCGGTTGTTGCCGCCATGTGCTGTTCGAGATCCGTTAGGTAACCCAGGCCACCTTTGGGGTCGGTATCCCGTCCGTCGGTGAATGCATGAACAAATACGTCGCTCAGGCCAGCCGCGTGCGCGATGCTGCAAAGGCCTTTCACATGGTCGATATGAGCATGTACGCCCCCATCCGAAACCAAACCGATAAAGTGTACCTTTTTATTAGTCTGCTTTGCGTAAGCCAATGCATCGGCTAACACAGGTTCCTGCGCCAGTGAATTCGTTTCGACGGCCAGATTAACCTTTACCAGATCCTGATACACCACCCGACCCGCACCCAGGTTCATGTGACCTACTTCCGAATTACCCATCTGCCCGGCTGGCAAACCGACGGCCAGCCCCGACGCTTCAAGCTTGCTGTGCGGATAGGTTGTGTACAGCGAATCGACAAATGGCGTATTAGCCGCATCGACTGCTGAACCCGTCGACTTGGTAGCAATGCCCCAGCCGTCGAGAATCATAAGGATGACTTTCTTATTCACAGTTGTGTTTCGGTTGATGGCGAGGGAAACGCCAGAGTAAGAGAATGCTGTTGAGCCAGATAAATCAGAAGCTGACGGCAACAGCGGAGTATGATTTGATACACGTCCTCGAAAGCAGCCGCATCTTCGTAGTACGGGTCCGGCACGTTAGGCTGATCATTTACAGCGGGGTCGAATTCGCGGAGCAGAAAGAAGTTATCGTCATTAATAACCCCAACGCTCCGGCGACTTAGTTTAAGAACGGCTTCGTAATTCTGCTCGTCCATTGCCACAAAATAGGTGAATTGAGCCAGGTCTTCACCCGTCATGCGCCGGGCACGGTGGGTAAGCGTCAGGCCATGCTCAAGGGCATTTTCTCGGGTTCGGCGGTCGGCCAGTTCACCAATATGATAAGATGCTGTACCGGCCGAATCGCACTGGATTTGTTCTGTCAGGCCCTGTTCCTGCACCAAAGTGCGAAATACGCCTTCTGCCACCGGCGACCGGCAAATATTGCCCAGACAGACGAATAGTACACTGATCACTATTTTTCTAACGGTTCACCGTGTTCATCAACAATGACAAAAACGTCTTCGGTCGGCTTCTTCATCAGGTACCGTTCGCGGGCGTATTTCTCCCGAAGCTGGTTACTGCCCAGTACCTCACGCTGCTGCACCTTCAGCGTTTTAATGTTCTCCGCGTAGAAAGACCGCTCCGCTTCCAGTTCGCGCAGTTTCCACCAGTTACGAAACTGAGAAACCAGGTCATTCGCATCGAAAAACAGCATCCACAGTAATAACCCCAGCCCGGTGGCTACGTAAAAGTTTCGGCCGTATCGAAGCAGTCGCTGGAGCATAGCAGTTTGTACTTTGTAGTTCGTGGCTTCAACCACGAACTACAAAGTTCTTTAGAATTTCAACCCTGGAAAATAGGCCATTTCACCCAGTTCCTCTTCAATACGAAGTAACTGGTTGTATTTCGCCATCCGGTCCGAACGCGAAGCCGATCCCGTCTTGATTTGCCCGGTATTCAGCGCTACGGCCAGATCAGCAATGGTCGAATCTTCAGTTTCGCCCGACCGGTGTGACATGATATTTTTGTAGGAATTACGCTTAGCCAGGTTAACCGTGTCAATCGTTTCGGTCAGCGAACCAATCTGATTCACCTTTACGAGTACGGCGTTGGCAATTCCGTCATTAATACCCTGCTGTACCCGCGTTACGTTGGTTACGAACAGGTCATCACCCACCAACTGAATCTGCTTACCAAGCAAATCGGTATGTTCTTTCCAGCCCGCCCAATCGTCTTCGGCCATGCCGTCTTCAATCGACATGATTGGGTATTTATCCGCCCAGGTTTTCCAGTAACCCGCCATCTCTGACGATGTCAGCCGGTCACCGGTTGATTTTTTGAAGTAATATTGTTTGGCTTCAGCATCATAGAACTCAGACGAAGCCGCATCCATGGCAATCCAGATATCTTCACCCGGCCGATAGCCAGCTTTTTCAATCGCCTGAATCACAATCTGAATAGCCTCTTCATTCGACTTAATGTTTGGCGCAAAACCGCCTTCATCGCCAACGTTGGTTGAGTACCCCTGCGACTTCAGCACTTTTTTCAACGTATGGAAAACTTCTACACCCATTCGCAGCGCTTCTGAAAAACTCGGAGCGTTGGCAGGCATAACCATAAATTCCTGAAAGTCGATTGAGTTATCGGCATGTGAGCCACCATTCAGGATGTTCATCATCGGTACCGGCAACGTGTTCGCGTTGACACCGCCGATGTAACGATACAACGGCAGGCCCGCTTCCTGAGCTGCGGCTTTCGAGATAGCCAGTGATACGCCCAAAATAGCATTGGCACCCAACCGCCCTTTGTTTGGTGTCCCATCCAGTTCCAGCATGATTTTATCAATCATACCCTGCTCAAATACCGACAGGCCAACCAGTTCCGGAAAAATCAACTCATTAACGTTGGAGACGGCTTTAAGCACGCCTTTACCCACATAAACGTTTGCGTCATCGTCGCGCAATTCTACAGCCTCGTGTGTCCCTGTTGATGCGCCCGATGGCACGGCTGCACGGCCTAAATAACCGTGTTCTGTCCGCACATCTACTTCAACAGTTGGGTTACCCCGCGAATCCAGAATCTGTCTGGCATGAATGCTTTGAATGGTACTCATTGCGTCTGAATAAAATTATTGGTTTGGGACACGTAGGCTGGCACTTTTATAGGGTAGCCAAATATCATTTGTACTTTATTGGTAATAAGTTGTAGAATAAGCTATAAGTGCTTAGTTCTACCACACAAAGTAAGCGATTTTTTAGTGATTGTCGGGCGAAAGCGCGTTTACGGACCTGTAGTGAAGTTAGCCTTCTTATTGACCAGCAACAATTTAGTGGTTAGCACTTATCTCCTTGAGTCAAATAACAACAAGGCCCACCCTGTAAGTAGGGTGGGCCTTGTTGTTATTTGATCAGTTTCACGAACTGATCGAAAAGATAGCGCGAGTCATGGGGGCCCGGCGAGGCTTCAGGGTGGTATTGCACCGAGAAAGCTGGCTTGTCTTTTCGCCGAATGCCTTCGATTGTACTGTCATTCAGGTTCAAATGGGTAATCTCCACATTGGGGTGATCCTGAATTTCGTCGGCTTTTACGGCAAACCCGTGATTCTGTGACGTTACTTCGCAATGGCCGGTTATAAGATTTTTTACCGGGTGATTTAACCCACGGTGGCCGTTATGCATTTTATAAGTCGATATTCCGCTGGCTAACGATAAAATCTGATGGCCCAGGCAAATACCAAACAGGGGTTTTTCGGTTTCGAGCGCCTGCTTCACTGTTTCCACAGCATACGGCATAGCTGCCGGGTCGCCCGGTCCGTTAGCAATAAAATAGCCATCGGGATTAAAGTCGGCTATTTCCGCAAAAGAGGCTTTGGCCGGAAAAACCTTGCAATAAGCTCCACGATCGGTAAGATTTTTCAGGATACTCTTCTTAACACCTAAATCCAGCACCGCTACTTTAAACTCACCAGTCTCAAGTCCCAGTTCATAGGTCTGCTGTGTACATACCTCTGATGATAGTTCCAGCCCTTCCATATCCGGCACCTGTTTTAATTTGGCTATAAGCTGCTCAGGATCGAGAATTTCGGATGAGATAATGCAATTCATGACGCCTTTATCCCGAATGTATCGTACCAGTTGCCGCGTATCGACGCCATGAATCCCAACAATATTAGCCTGCTCAAAATACGTTTGCAACGACTCGTCGGCTGTATGTCGGGAGTGTATCTGAGAAAAGAAATTGCAGACCATTCCCCGAATCTTTATTCCCCCCGATTCTTCCTCATTGTGTAATTGTACTCCGTAATTACCTATGTGCGACGCTGTATTTATAATCACCTGCCCATAATAGGAAGGGTCCGTATAAATCTCCTGATAACCAGTCATACCGGTATTAAAACAAATTTCACCACCGGCTGTACCTGTTCGACCAAGGGCGAAGCCTTTAAAAACGGTACCATCCTGTAATACCAACAGAGCCTCCGGTTGCTGTGGACGTTTCATCTGACTTGTTTTAGGGATTATAGGTTAAAAAAAAGGGCTAACCCTATATAGGCTAACCCCTTCGTCTTATTAAATCGTTCGTGCCATTAGCTTTGCTTCGGCTCGTCGTCAGTACTCTCTTCAGTAGTAGCTGTCGGTGTCGTGTCTGCTTCAACGTCGCCAGTTACCGGTGCTTCTGTTTCGGCAGTTACATCGTCAGCAACTACATCTTCCACAATCGGTGTCGTGTCTGCAACAGGCGTTGCTTCGACAGTCGTTGCGAAATCGTCGCCTTTCCGGCCACCACTACCACGACGGCTCCGACGAGTTTTAGTAGCTTTTTCTTCAACCGCTGACAACAGTGTTTCGTTAAAATCAACTAACTCAATCAGGCAAGTCTCGGCGTTATCACCAGCCCGGTTGCCCAGTTTAATGATACGGGTATAACCACCCGGGCGATCAGCAATTTTATCAGCTACCACACCGAACAATTCCTTCATAGTATTTACATCCTGCAAGTCGCGGAAAGTAATTCGGCGATTGAGGTTGTTATCCTGTTTAGAGCGCGTTAGAATCGGCTCAACGAATTTTCGCAGTTCCTTTGCTTTTGCCACCGTTGTTTCGATGCGCTTATGCAAAATCAGCGAAGAGGCCATATTCGACAACATCGCTTCCCGATGTGAATGCGTACGGCTTAGGTGATTATCTTTCTTTCCGTGTCTCATTGTAGTAATTACAGTTTGTAGTTTTTGAATTTTCAGTTTGCAGTCTCTGCCACAAACCATAAACCACAAACTCTCTTAATCTTCGTCTAAACGATACTTAATCACGTCCATGCCAAATACCAAGCCTTTTTCGGCTACTAACTGCTCTAATTCAGTCAGTGACTTTTTACCAAAGTTGCGAAATTTCATCATATCCGAAATCTCCAGACGAACCAGGTCACCTAACGTGCGGACATCAGCAGACTTTAGACAGTTATAAGCCCGTACCGATAAATCAAGGTCCGACAAGGGTGTCTTGAGCAACTTACGCATGTGGAGCAACTCTTCATCAACCACATTTTCTTCTTCTGGCTTGGCAGCTTCAAACGTCATCGTCTGATCAGAGAAAAGCATGAAGTGTTGAATCAGAATGTGAGCGGCACCTTTCAGTGCCTCTTCGGGATGGATAGAACCATCCGTCTCGATGTCTAACAGCAATCGCTCGTAGTCAGTTTTCTGCTCAACCCGGGTGTTCTCAACGCTATATTTTACATTCTTGATCGGCGTATAAATTGCGTCAATCGGAATGTGGCCAAATGGTAATTCATTAGCGCGAGGTTCATCTGCGGGTACATATCCCCGCCCCTTCTCAAGAAAAATTTCCATCTCAAGGTCACGGGTATCATCAATATGGCAGATTACCAACTCAGGATTCAACACCTCGAAAGCTGCCGAAAACTTAGAAATGTCACCCGCCTTCAGAACCGACTGATTCTTAATATTGACCGTAATTTTATTGTCAGCTACATCTGAAATTCGCTTAAACCGAACCATTTTCAGGTTCAGAATTATTTCAGTAACGTCTTCAACGACACCTTCAATCGATGAAAACTCGTGCAGCACACCTGGAAATTTTACGCTTGTAATAGCGTACCCTTCCAGTGAAGATAACAGAATACGCCGAAGCGCGTTGCCAATCGTAACGCCGTATCCTTTCTCAAGAGGCTTAAACTCAAACACCCCGTGAAAGTCGTCGGCTTTCTCCATTACGACTTTGTCGGGCATTTGAAAAGCTAATAATGACATACTTTTTCCTATTTTATAGCAGTTAGCTGCCTATGGAGTGAATTCACAAGCTATATGCAAAAGACGGCAGAACGTGTACGTTCTGCCATCCAATTATTTCGAATACAATTCGACGATTAACTGCTCGTTGATATTTTCCGGAATTTGATCACGCTCAGGGTAGCTAATAAATTTACCTACCATCTGCTGACCATCCCACTCCAGCCAATTGTATCGCTTTGCGCTACGAGCTGAGAGGCTGGTTGTAATAGCTTCGAGTGATTTTGATTTCTCCCGAACGCCAATTACCTGACCAGGTTTTATAGAGTACGAAGCAATGTTGACCACTTCGCCATCAACCGTAATATGCTTGTGCGATACTAACTGCCGGGCAGCCCGACGGGTAGGAGCAATACCCATGCGATAGACAGAATTGTCTAACCGCGCTTCGCAAAATTTCAGGAGGTTCTCGCCGGTGATACCTTCTTTAACAGCCGCCCGTTGGAACAGGTTGCTAAACTGACGTTCGAGGATACCGTAGATATATTTTACTTTCTGCTTCTCCAGCAACTGCACTGCGTATTCTGATTGTTTACGCTTACGGCCGCGGCCGTGCATGCCAGGAGGATAGTTCTTTTTGGTAACTGCTTTTTGCGGTCCGAAGATTGCTTCCCCGAACTTGCGCGAAATTTTGGCTCTTGGGCCAGTGTAACGTGCCATGTAAGATTGGATGAATAAAGTTTGCAAATGAACAGACACAACCTAATGTCGCCTATTCGTATTCAGTGCCACGAGTAATCGTAACAAAAGGCCAAATTATTATACACGACGGCGCTTTGGCGGGCGGCAACCGTTATGGGGCATTGGGGTAATGTCGCGAATTGTGGTAACTTCGATACCAGTATTTTGAATAGTACGGATCGCCGACTCACGTCCTGACCCCGGTCCTTTTACAAATACTTCTGCTTTACGCATCCCCAGGTCGTGCGCAACTTGAGCGCAGTTCTGAGCAGCTGTCTGGGCAGCATAGGGTGTGTTCTTTTTAGAACCACGGAAGCCCATCTTACCAGCCGACGCCCATGAGATCACCTGACCGTTCATGTTCGTCACCGAGATGATAATGTTGTTAAAAGTAGCTTTGATGTGAACCTGTCCGACAGGTTCAACGACCACTACTCTTTTTTTTGCTTTGTCTTTGCGTTTTGCCTGAGCCATTTTCTATTGGTTCTTGGGTCTGCGGCTTATAGTCTGTACCTGTTCAAGTCCCAAACTATAAAGCTACAAACTGTTACTTCGTTGCTTTCTTCTTATTAGCAACCGTCTTACGCTTGCCCTTGCGGGTACGGGAGTTATTCTTGGTACGCTGACCACGAAGAGGTAACCCCTTCCGGTGACGTAAGCCCCGGTAACAACCAATGTCCATCAATCGCTTGATGCTTAGTTGCACTTCAGACTTAAGCGCTCCTTCTACCTTATACTCATTCGAAATGATGTTCCGAACCGCGTTCGATTCTTCGTCATTCCACTCGCTTACCTTCTTACTTAGATCAACACCTGCGCCCGTCAAAATTTTCTGAGCTGTACTGCGACCAATACCGAAGATATATGTGAGCGAAATTTCTCCTCGCTTCTTGTCCGGGATATCAACACCTGCAATCCGTGCCATGCTTAGCCTTGTCTTTGTTTGTACCGTGGATTCTTCTTGTTGATGACGTAAAGTTTGCCTTTCCGGCGAATCAATTTACAGTCCTCGCTGCGCTTCTTGATGGACGCTTTAACTTTCATGATCTGTACTCGTTATTTGTAGCGATACACAATTCTTGCCTTGCTTAAATCGTAAGGCGACATTTCTAATTTTACACGATCTCCGGGTAAGATTTTGATATAGTTCATCCGCATCTTACCGGATATGTGTGCTACTACTTCGTGTTTGTTTTCCAACTGAACTCGAAACATCGCGTTAGAAAGTGCCTCTAAAATAGTACCATCCTGTTCGATTGAATTTTGCTTTGCCATACTTGGTTTAAGCCGCCGTGACCGGATTTAGTTCGATCGTCATGCTGGTATTAGCGGTGACTTCTTCAATGTATTCAAACGTTGTTAATATTTCAGGCTTTCCTTTACGTATTGCAACCGTGTGCTCGAAATGAGCGGATGGTTTGCGATCAACCGTACGAATTGTCCAGCCATCACGCTCCTGAAAGATTCCCTTTTTACCGAAATTAATCATTGGTTCGATGGCCAGTACCATACCCTCCTTGAGCTTAGGTCCCTGTCCACGCTTACCATAGTTAGGAACTTCGGGACTTTCATGAAGGCTTTTACCCACGCCATGCCCAACTAATTCGCGAACAACGGAGTATCCAAAGCGCTCGGTATACGTCTGAATCGCATAGCCAATGTCGCCGATTCGGTTGCCGTCAATTGCTCTTTCAACACCTAAGTAAAGCGATTCTTTGGTGCGAGCTAACAATTTGCGAACACCCAAGCTTACTTCACCAATTGGATACGTATAAGCGCTATCCGCATGATAGCCGTTTAGAAGTACACCGCAATCAATGGAAACGATATCTCCGTCACGAAGTTCATACCGGCTTGGAAAACCATGAACCACTACATCATTAACTGAGATACACAATGATGCAGGAAACTTGTTATACCCTTTAAAGGATGGTAAACCACCATTATCCCGTATAAACGTTTCAGCTACTTCATCAAGTTCCTTAGTTGTCACGCCGGGCCGGATTAGCTTGGCTACTTCAGCATGAGCCCGACCCAGTACCTGACCACTAACTTTTATCAGCTCTATTTCCTGATCACTTCTCAAAAATATCATTATGCCTCCTTTCAGGCCGCCACACTTTCGGTGCGCCCTTTAACCCGGCCTGACTTCATCAAACCTTCGTACCGACGCATGAGCAGGTAGCTTTCGATTTGCTGTAGTGTATCCAGCACAACACCTACCATGATAAGTAAGGATGTTCCCCCGAAGAACTGTGCAAACCCACTGGTCATCCCCAACACATTAGCTATAGAGGGCAAAATAGCCACTATAGCCAGCATAATGGCACCAGGTAAAGTAATGTGGTCAAGTACAGTACCGATATAATCGGATGTTTGTATACCCGGTTTCACACCTGGAATAAACCCGCCACTACGCTTCATATCGTCAGCGATTTGAGTTGGATTTACCGAAATTGCTGTATAGAAAAACGTAAATACGATAATCAATACAGCAAACACGAGACTATACTGCCAGGAGGTAGGAGTTTGAAACACACTTTGTATGTTCGCAGCCATATCGCTCTTATCAGCAGCTAAACCAGCTGCGAAAGCAGGAACAAACATTAAGGCCTGAGCAAAAATAATTGGCATAACGCCAGCTGCATTCAGCTTCAATGGAAGATACTGCCGTTGTCCGCCAACCACCTTGTTACCTACTACCTGCTTTGCATACTGAATAGGAATCCGACGAACTGCCTGCGTTATTAGAACAGCACCCATTACAACGAAATACAAGGCAACGATTTCTAATACAAAGACCAGCAATTGCGCTGTCCCCCGTGAAAGGGCTTCTCCGTAAATCGCGCCTGGAAGCCGAGACACAATACCAATCATGATGATCATGGAGATACCGTTGCCTATGCCTTTATCCGTTATACGCTCACCCAGCCACATACAGAAGATTGTACCGGCCGTCAGAATGAAAACCGAAGCAATTTTGAACAAGCTATAATCAATGAAAACAGCTTCTTTAGGAACTGTCGTCGCTATGTAAGTTATAGCCTGAATAGCTGTCACAAAGATGGTCAGCACCCGTGTAATTTGATTCAGCTTTTTACGACCAGATTCCCCTTCTTTCTGCATTTTCTGAAAGTAGGGTAATGCAAGTGTAAGCAACTGAATAGCAATAGATGCCGAGATATACGGCATAATACCCAGGGCAAAAATTGATGCCCGGCTAAACGCCCCTCCCAGAAAAGTATCCAGCAAACCTAATAGCCCTTGTGGGGTTAGATTCATACGGCTTGGATCCACACCGGGTAGCACAATATGTGTTCCCAATCGGAAAACCGTGATAAACAAAAGAGTGTTGAGAATACGGGTTCTCAACTCCTCGATTGAAAATATATTCTTAAGAGTGGCGATGAATTGGTTCATAGAACACTAAATCAGTCGTTGCCTACCTCAGTAGATGGCGTTTGCGTAGATGCGTTACGTTGTAGAACCGTGGCTTTACCACCGGCTTTCTCGATAGCTTCTTTTGCTGTAGCAGAGAAGCCATGTGCAATCACTTCAATGGCAGCGGTAAATTCGCCCCGGTTCAAAACCTTGATCAAATCTTTACGAGTAGCCAGTCCATGCTCTTGTAAAAACGAAAGATCAACAACCGTTGCACCAGTGCTTTCAACCAAAGCTTGAATAGCATCAAGATTGATTGGCTTGTATTCTACACGGGTTGGGTTTTTGAAGCCAAACTTCGGAACCCGGCGCTGTAATGGCATTTGACCACCTTCGAAACTTAATTTACGACTATAGCCCGAACGGGACTGAGCGCCTTTATGACCACGGGTTGACGTACCGCCCATACCCGAGCCTTGACCGCGACCGACTCGCTTGCGCTGCTTTACTGATCCTTCTGCCGGTTTTAAGGTACTTAAATTCATTAGTGATAATTATTAGATTTCTTCAACCTTTACTAAATGCTGAACCTTTAAAATTGTACCAGCAAGTGAAGGAGTATGTTCCAATTCAATGCTTTTGTTAATACGACCTAAGCCCAGTGACTTCAGGGTATTTTTTTGCGTCTTCGGACGATCAATCTGACTGCCCGTTTGCGTAATGCGTATTCGTGCCATGTCTACCGTGCTTAACCGTTAAAAACTTTTGCTACAGAAACCTGTCGTTGAAAAGCGACCTGATGAGGATTACGCATTTTTAGCAGGGCATCAATTGTTGCCTTGACCACATTGTGTGGATTAGACGAACCTTTTGATTTTGCCAGTACATCACGCACGCCAGCGCTTTCAAGTACAGCACGCATTGCACCCCCGGCAATTACACCTGTGCCTGGCGCAGCTGGCTTCAGCAGAATAAATCCACCGCTAAACTTGCCTTCCATATCGTGTGGTACTGTGTGCTTTAACAGAGAAATCTGAAATAGATTTTTCTTTGCATCCTCTGTACCTTTTGCTATAGCATCTGTTACTTCATTGGCTTTCCCCAATCCATAACCTACTACGCCGTTTCCGTCACCTACTACGACAATAGCCGAGAAACTAAACCGACGACCACCTTTTACTACTTTGGCTACCCGATTTATAGCTACAACTCGTTCTTTGAGGTCCGACTCATTTACCTTAGTCGGTCTTGCTGCGTTCGTTGTCATTCGATCCATTAAAATTTAAGACCTCCCTCACGGGCTCCTTCGGCCAATGCTTTCACTTTACCGTGATACAGGTAACCATTCCGGTCGAATACAACGGCGTCGATGTTATTGGCCGTTGCCTTTTCAGCCAAACGCTGACCAACCTTCTTCGCGGTTTCAACCGTGTTACCAGTCACTTCACTTTTCAACTCCATTGATGAAGCAGCTACCAGCGTATGGCCAGATACATCATCAATGATTTGAGCGTAAATCGCCTTGTTTGAACGAAAAACGGACAGGCGGGGGCGTACAGCCGTTCCTGAAATCTTAGCGCGAATCGAATACTTGATTCGCTGTCTTCTGTCTTGCTTTGTCTTTGCCATTTTATTTGATTCCAACCAAATAGGCCCTTACTTACTTCTTGGACGAAGACTTGCCCGCCTTACGACGAATAACTTCACCCACAAATCGGATACCTTTGCCTTTGTATGGCTCAACTTTCCGCAACGAACGAATCTTAGCCGCTACATCGCCGATCAGTTGTTTATCAGTTCCTTCTAATATTACTTTGGGGCTTTGACCTTTTTCAGTAACAGCAGCTACCTTAATCTCAGGTGGAACGGCCAGATAAACGTTGTGTGAATAACCAAGGTTAAGTTCGAGTATGTTATTAGTAGCAGTAGCTTTATAGCCAACCCCAATAATTTCTAACTCAATCTTATAACCCGTGCTTACACCAACGATCATGTTATTTACAAGAGATCGGTACAAGCCATGCATGGCTTTATGACGCTTTTGTTCCGTTGGGCGGGTAACACGAATGTTGTTCTCTTCAACCGCAACAGTGATATCACGGTCAACGGCCTGTGTCAATGTACCCTTCGGCCCTTTGACCGTTACTACATTGCTATCATCAATAGACAACGATACGCCGGCGGGCAGTGCGATAATCTTATTTCCTACGCGTGACATAGTGCTGACTTATTAATAAACGTAACACAACACTTCACCACCCACATTCTGCGTCCGAGCTTCTTTATCAGTCATTACTCCTTTGGAGGTAGAAACGATAGCGACACCCAAGCCGTTCAGAATACGCGGCATGTGATCAGCACCCCGGTACTGACGTAAACCGGGACGGCTTACGCGTTGCAAATCCACAATAGCAGGTTGCTTCGTAACAGGGTTGTACTTAAGTGCGATTTTAATTGTTCCCTGAGGGCCAACTTCATCGAATTTGTAGTTTTGTATGTAACCTTTGTCATACAAAACTTTGGTAATTTCCTTCTTTATGTTCGAGGCAGGAATCTCTACAATCCGGTGCTTCGCCCGGATGGCGTTTCTGACACGGGTCAGGAAATCTGCTATTGGATCTGTATTCATTTCTGCAAGAAGTTGCTTGCAATGCCCTGTTTTTGAAAAGGGTTTGCAAAATTACGGAAACTGAATCACAAATGAAAATGGTATTTAAGGACGTCAACTGACGGCTTACTTACCAACTTGCCTTTGTTACTCCTGGGATTTTACCGGCACTGGCCATTTCACGGAATGTTACCCGTGAGATACCGAATTTACGCATATAGCCACGGGGACGACCGGTTAGTTTGCAACGGTTGTGCAAACGAACTGGTGAAGCATCTTTTGGAAGCTTATCGAGTCCCAGATAGTCACCGGCAGCTTTAAGAGCTTTACGCTTTTCAGCATATTTAGCTACCATTGCTTCCCGCTTACGTTCCTTTGCCTTTAGTGATTCTTTTGCCATGAGGTTTAACCTGTACGGTTGTTATTTCTTAGTCGTCGCGAAGGGCATTCCCAACGCTTTTAACAATTCAAAACTCTCAGCGTCGGTAGGAGCGGTTGTCACAAATGTGATGTCCATTCCCGAAATGCGGGCCACTTTATCAATACTGATTTCAGGAAATATGATCTGCTCCTGTACCCCAAAGGTATAGTTGCCACGCCCATCAAAACCTTTATCACTAATTCCTTTAAAGTCACGAACCCGGGGCAAAGCCACAGTCGTTAAACGGTCAAGGAATTCGTACATCTTGTCGCCCCGTAATGTAACCTTAGCACCAATGGGCATGTTCTCCCTTAGTTTAAAGTTAGATACGGCTTTCTTCGAAATAGTTGGAATAGCTTTCTGACCCGTAATGGTCGTTAACTCTTCTACACCCACATCTACTAACTTCTTATCGGCTACAGCTGCACCAATGCCTTTGTTAATGACAATTTTGCTCAGTTTCGGTACCTGCATAAGCGACTTGTACTGAAATTTATCCTGTAGCTGAGGGATTATCTCCTGGACGAATTTATCTTTCAATCTTGGCGTTGCCACGGTCTTATCTCGTTTTAAGGTGTTGAAACGCTTAGATAAGGTTGCCCGATTTTTTTGAAAACCGTTGCAATTTCCCCTTATCATTCAGCTTACGTCCCGTACGGGATGCTTCGCCGGTGGCGGGATCAATCACCATCAGATTACTGATGTGAATCGTGCCTTCCGTTTTTTCGAGACTTCCCTGAGGGGTTTGCGCCGTTGGCTTGATATGCTTGGTGATAATTTGCGCCCCTTCTACTTTAGCACGGTCCTTCTCACGAATTACTTCAAGCACTTTACCAGTCATCCCTTTTGAGTTCCCGGCAATCACTTTAACAGTGTCACCAGTTTTGACGTGGAATTTGTGAGGCTTTACTTCTTTCTTCTTTTCCATATTACAGTACCTCCGGCGCTAACGATACAATCTTCATAAACTGCTTCTCGCGCAATTCCCGGGCTACCGGCCCGAATATCCGCGTTCCCCGCGGCTCATCGTTGTTGTTCAGCAGTACAGCGGCATTATCCTCAAAGCGGATATATGAACCGTCTTTACGCCGAATCTCTTTCTTCGTACGTACGATAACCGCTTTCGATACAGTCCCTTTCTTCATACTGCTTGATGAAAGAGCTGACTTCACCGTTACCACAATCTTATCACCAACCGAGGCATAACGCTTTCCTGTACCACCCAGTACCCGGATACACAGGACTTCTTTAGCTCCACTATTGTCGGCAACACCCAGTCTTGATTCTTGCTGTATCATGGCTTACTTCGCCTTTTCAATAATTTCGACTAACCTCCAACGCTTGTTCTTGCTCAACGGACGGGTTTCCATCAGACGCACTGTGTCGCCGATACCACATTCGTTTTTCTCATCATGAGCCATAAACTTAGTAGTCTTGGTCATGAATTTGCCATAGATTGGGTGTTTTACTTTCCGGTCTACAGCAACGGTGATTGATTTCTCCATCTTGTTACTAACTACTCGGCCCACCCGAATCTTCCGTTCATTCCGCTCAACCCCAGATTGAGATATTACGGTTTCCTGCTGCGTCGCAGGTACATTCTGTTCAACAGGCGCTACGTCTTGTACCGGCTGTGTTGGCTCTTGTTGCTTTTCCATCGTTACGAAAACTTAGCTTTCCTGTTGCTGACGCGATTTAGCCGTTAGTTCAGTGTATAAGCGTGCGATCAGTTTACGACTTTCACGGATGCGCATCGGGTTTTCGACCGGTGATACCGCATGAGCAAACTTCAACTTCAGCAAACGTTCCTTTTCGGCGCCAATCTGCTCGCCCAATTGAGCGACAGATAATGCTTTAATTTCTTCTCTTTTCATGATTACGGTTCTCTACAATAGAGGCTATTCCTGCTCCTGATAATCCCGACGAACCACAAACTTAGTGCGGAGCGGCAATTTCTGAGCCGCTAAGCGTAGAGCTTCGCTACCTGTAGCCAGATCAACACCTGTCGCTTCAAACAGAATAGTGCCAGGCTTCACGACGGCAACCCAGTATTCAGGAGCACCTTTACCTTTACCCATCCGTACTTCAGCAGGCTTACTGGTGATTGGCTTATCAGGAAAAATCCGAATCCAAACTTGTCCTTCCCGTTTCATGGCCCGGGTTACCGAGATACGAGCTGCTTCAATCTGGCGGGCTGTAATCCAGCCCGGTTCCAGCGATTTTATAGCAAAGGTACCAAAGGCAATTTCTGCCCCACGAGTCGCTAAACCGCGAACCCGACCTTTATGCATTTTACGAAACTTAGTTCTTTTTGGCTGTAGCATAGTTTTTGTCAGTTAAACTGATGACTGAAATTAGCGTCTGCCGCCACCACCGCCACGGTTACCACCACCGGCAGGACCGCCACCACGATTACCACCGGCTGCGCCACCACCCCGGTTATTATTACCCCGGCTTTGGCCACCACCACCGCCACGACGATCACCACCCCGGTTATCACCATCACGACGGTCACCACCCCGGCGGTCACCACGATCACCACCGCGGTCGCTACGTTCACCGGCAGAAGCTGCACTCATCAGAGCCGCTGGAGAGAGATCACGTTTGCCGTATAATTCGCCTTTGAATACCCAAACCTTAATACCAATCTTACCGTATACCGTTTGCGCTTCAGACAAGGCATAATCAATATCGGCGCGGAGTGTATGCAGAGGTACCCGACCTTCTTTATATTGCTCAGAGCGGGCAATCTCAGCGCCACCTAAACGACCAGACACCTTGATTTTGATTCCTAAGGCACCTACCCGAATAGCAGACTGGATGGCTTGCTTCATAGCACGGCGGAACGAAATCCGCGCTTCCAACTGCTGAGCAACAGCTTCTCCAATCAGTTTGGCATCGACTTCAGGCCGTTTGATCTCAAAAATGTTGATCTGAACGTCCTTACCAGTGATTTTTTTCAGCTCTTCCTTAATCTTATCGACTTCACCACCGCCTTTACCAATAACTATACCTGGACGGGCAGTATGAATGGTCAACGTGATCCGCTTCAGTGTACGCTCGATTACCACACGGGCAATAGCTCCTTTCGGAATACGAGCCTGAATATATTTGCGAATTTTCTGGTCTTCAACAAGCTTGTCGGAGAACTCTTTACCGCCATACCAGCTTGAGTCCCACCCTTTGACGATACCAAGCCGGAAGCCTACTGGGTTTATCTTTTGTCCCATTTCGTCTTAATTTTCAGCGGCTTGCTCGCCGGTTCCTTGTGTTGTTTCCTGAACTTCGGGTAATGCAACTGGTACACTGTCAATTACTAATGTAATGTGATTGGACCGCTTCCGTACCCGATGACCACGACCTTGCGGAGCAGGACGCAGACGCTTCAGCATTGGACCGCCATCAACGAAAATTGTTTTGATGTACAGGTCAGCATCTTCAATCCGCGTATCCTCATTTTTCTGTTGCCAGTTGGCCACTGCTGACAGCAGTACCTTCTGAATAACGGCTGCACCTGCCTGGGGCTGAAATTTCAGCATACCCAAGGCCAGACTTACCCGCTTACCACGTACCAGATCAGCTACCAACCGCATTTTGCGGGGCGACGTCGGCACGTTTTTCAGCTTTGCAATTGCTTCCATTGTTTCCTTATCGTTTAGCTGGTTTACCGCTTGCCTTTATCTTTCTTGGCCGTGTGTCCGCGGAAATTACGGGTTGGCGAAAACTCACCGAGTTTATGACCTACCATGTTCTCCGTTACATACACTGGAATAAACTTGTTACCGTTGTGTACGGCAAATGTGTGACCCACAAAATCTGGAGAAATCATCGAACGGCGCGACCATGTTTTGATTACGGACTTTTTGTTCGAGTCGTTCATCGTCTGCACCTTATTGTCCAGACGAAAATCGATGTAGGGGCCTTTCTTGAGTGAACGTGCCATCTATGAGATTACTTTTTACGTCTGCTAATGATCATTTTGTTCGACGGGTTCTTCTTGCTCCGGGTCTTCAGACCTTTCGCAAGCTGACCGTTTCGCGAGCGTGGGTGACCACCCGATGCCCGCCCTTCACCACCACCCATAGGGTGATCGACTGGGTTCATGGCAACACCACGTACCCGTGACCGGCGTCCTAACCAACGCATCCGACCGGCTTTACCGATGGTTGTGTTCATGTGATCGGCGTTCGATACTGTACCAACTGTTGCAATACAGGTATTAAGCACCCGGCGTAGCTCGCTCGATGGCAGCCGCAGCACGGCATACTTCTCTTCACGAGCAACCAATTGGGCATATGTACCAGCACTACGAGCCATTGACGCACCCCGACCGGGCTGCAATTCAATATTGTGAACAATTGTACCGATTGGCATCTTGCCCAGCGGCAAAGCGTTACCCACGTCCGGTGTTACACCTTCGCCTGAGTAGATTGTTTGGCCAACAGTTAAACCCTGTGGAGCGATGATGTAGCGCTTTTCGCCGTCTTCATACGTAACAAGAGCAATACGTGCCGTGCGGTTTGGATCATACTCAATGGTACTCACCGTAGCGGCCATACCATTTTTGTTACGCTTAAAGTCAATAACCCGGTATTTGCGCTTGTGACCGCCACCAATATACCGCATCGTCATGTGACCCTGACTATTACGGCCACCAGTACGTTTGATCGGCTCCAACAGACTCCGCTCAGGCTTGCTGGTCGTAATCTCCGAGAAGTCCGGGGCAACCCGGAAGCGCTGACTCGGCGTTGTTGGTTTTAATTTCTTAACTCCCATGATGATCTATTACGTTTTGCAACCAGCCAGTTAGGCTTCCGCGTAAATATCAATGACTTCGCCTTCAGCTACTGTAACAATAGCTTTCTTCGTGGTAGGTGTCATGCCCTGCACAACTACGCCTTTCACACTTTTAGACTTTTTCTTACCAAGCTGACGCAGTGTATTCACGCTTTCAACGCGAACATTATACATCTTCTCAACCGCCTTGCGGATTTCAACCTTGTTTGCTTTCAGATCTACCTCAAATGCATACTGTCCTTTTTTATTCAGGTCAGTCATTTTTTCGGTAATGATCGGTCTCTTCAGTACGCTCATGATTATTTGTCTAAAAGAGTTTCCAGTTTCGACACAGCTTCGGCGCTAATGAGCAGACGTTCGGCATTCATCAGTTCATAAGTCGTTACCTGATCAGCCGTAGTCACCTTTGTTTTACGCAGGTTGCGGCTTGACAGTACGACGTTCATGTCTACGTCGGGCAGAATTAGCAACGTTTTCTTATCTGAAAGCGACAACGCATTCAAAAACGTGATATAATCTTTCGTGCGGGGCGCATCAAACGTAAAATCTTCAAGTACAGAAACGTTATCACCCTGCGCTTTAACGGCAAATGCAGATTTGCGTGCCAACGATTTCACTTTCTTATTGATCTTAAAACTGTAGTCACGAGGGCGCGGACCGAAGATGGTACCACCACCAACAAATACTGGGGATTTAGCGGAACCAGCCCGCGCGCCACCTGTACCTTTCTGCTTTTTCAGTTTCCGTGTCGAGTGAGCGTTTTCAGCCCGCTCTTTCGCTTTGTGCGTACCTTGACGTTTATTAGCCAAATGTTGCTTTACGTCGAGGTAAATAGCGTGTTGGTTGGGTTCGATGCCGAAAACTGCTTCCGGAAGGGTAACTTTCTTACCCGTGTCTTCGCCCTTGCTGTTATATACGACTAATTCCATGGCTTACTTGTCAATAATTACGACCGAATTTTTGGCACCCGGTACTGAACCACTGATAACCAGCAAGTTTTGTTCCGGTAACACTTTCAACACACGCAGGTTTTGCACCTTTACTCGATTGCCGCCCATTCGACCAGCCATCCGCAAGCCTTTGAAGACCCGCGACGGGAATGAACAGGCACCAATCGAACCCGGGTGACGACCCCGGTTGTGCTGACCGTGCGTTTGACCGCCCACCCCGCCGAAACCGTGACGTTTAACTACCCCCTGGAAGCCCCGGCCTTTGGCAGTGCCGACAACATCCACAAAGTCACCTTCGGCAAAAACGTCGGCTGCTACCAGCGTTTGCCCTAAGGTCAGTTCCTGCTCGAATGTTTTAAATTCGACCAGTTTGCGCTTCGGCGTCGTGTTGGCCTTTTTAAAGTGGCCCATCTCCGGACGATTCGTGCGCTTTTCTTTTTTCTCGCCGTACCCTAACTGAATGGCATTATATCCATCAGTTGCTTCGGTTTTCACCTGGGTAACGACACAGGGGCCAGTTTCGATAACCGTACATGCCAGAGCCTGCCCGTCCGCATTGTACACGCTGGTCATCCCTATCTTTTTTCCAATTAAACCAGACATAACTGTTTTGAAACGTAAGAAAGCAGGTAAATGATAAATTATTAATCCGTTGAAACGGAGTGCAAAAGTAGGAAAAAAACCGCTGAGAACCAACGTACAGTCTCAAGGTTACTCTTCCCCATGACAAAAAGAAAAAGGTCAGATGTAATACACCTGACCTTTCGTGGCAGCCCGCACTCAAGATAGAGTTGGCTTACCAATAGAGTCAGATGTGGTTTCTGTGAGGACCTTCATCCGAAGTATGTCGTTGGCCTTTCACAGCCGGGTCGCAAAGGTAGGAATTCCTTCTCAGGAATCAAAAGACTAATTTAACAAAACATTGCCGGTCTAATAAATTTTCAAAACGGCAACATTCGAGAAACTATAAGACCTTTTATACCTTAATTTCTACATCGACACCACTTGGCAGATCCAGTTTCATCAAGGCATCTACCGTTTTAGCACTTGTCGAATAAATATCAACCAGACGCTTGTAAGTGCAAAGTTGAAATTGCTCCCGTGCCTTCTTGTTAACGTGCGGTGAACGCAGTACTGTGTAGATTTCTTTGTCGGTGGGTAAAGGAATGGGACCGCTAACAACAGCACCCGTTGCCTTTACAGCTTTGACAATCTTTTCAGCCGACTTGTCAACCAACATGTGGTCGAACGACTTCAGTTTAATCCGAATTTTCTGATTCATGTTCTTGTGGTTCGTTTGATTTATGAGATGCGTTGCAGAAAGAACCATTTACTCCCACAACACAAAAAATGGTCAACAGCTGCAAATAGCTGTTGACCATTGATATTATTAAGCAGCCACACCTTTCGTCTTCGTGACGACGGTTTCTGCAATATTTTGCGGTACAGTCTCGTAATGAGCGAACGTTAAGTTAGCTGTAGCGCGACCCGACGACATCGTCCGCAGGTCAGTTACGTAACCGAATAACTCCGACAGTGGAACATCAGCCTTGATCACCTGCGATCCAGCTTTGGTATCCATACCTTTCATTACGCCACGACGACGGTTCAAGTCACCCGTAATCGGACCTGTGTACTCTTCCGGGGTGAGGACTTCAACTGCCATGATTGGTTCGAGCAGTTTTGGACCCGCCTTACGGGCTGCTTCACGGTAGCCCATCCGAGCTGCTAATTCAAACGACAACGAATCAGAGTCAACGTCGTGGAACGAACCATGGAACAGACGTACTTTCATTGAATCCAATGGGAAACCAGCTAATGGACCGTTTACCATCGCTTCTTTGAAGCCCTTTTCGATAGCCGGGATAAATTCGCGTGGGATTACACCACCAACAATACCATTCACAAATTCCAAACCAGGTTTACCTTCTTCACCGGGGCCAAGTTCAAACACGATGTCAGCGAATTTACCGCGGCCACCTGTCTGTTTCTTATATACCTCACGGTGTTCAAAGTTCTTAGTTAGGGTTTCTTTGTAAGCTACCTGTGGTGCTCCCTGGTTCACTTCAACCTTAAACTCACGACGCATACGGTCGATAATAATCTCCAGGTGAAGCTCGCCCATACCCCGGATAATGGTCTGGCCGGTTTCTTCGTTCGACTCAACTTTCAAGGTTGGGTCTTCTTCGATTAGCTTACCAATCGCTTTTGAGAAGTTATCCTGGTCAGCCGATTTCTTAGGCTCAATGGCATAGCCAATAACTGGCTCTGGGAACACCATCGATTCCAAAATGATTGGATTCTTTTCATCGCTGAGGGTATCGCCAGTCTTGATATCTTTGAAACCAACTACAGCACCAATGTCACCAGCCTCCAGACGATCAATCTGATTTTGCTTGTTCGCGTGCATCTGGAATATACGGGAGATCCGCTCCTTATTGCCCGAACGATTGTTCAATACGTAAGAACCTGATTCCAGTACACCTGAGTAGGCACGAATGAAACAAAGCCGACCAACGTAGGGATCAGTGGCAATCTTAAACGCCAAAGCCGAAAAAGGCTCTTTCGTTGATGGTTGACGTACGATCTCTTCGCCGGTATCCGGGTTTGTTCCAGTGATGTTTTCCTTGTCCATCGGCGATGGCAACAGGGCCATCACATAATCGAGCATGGTTTGCACCCCTTTATTCTTAAATGACGAGCCGCAAAGCATTGGAACGATCTGCATACTGATCGTTGCTTTCCGCAGGGCTTCCAAAATCTCAGCTTCGGAGATCGACTCGGGATCATCAAAGAATTTCTCCATCAGCGTATCATCGAAATCTGCAATGGCTTCCAGCAATTTCTCGCGGTATTCCAATGCTTCATCCATCATGTCGGCCGGGATGGGTACTTCTTCAAACGTCATGCCCTTATCGGCTTCGTTCCATTTGATACCCCGAAAGTTTACCAGATCAACTACACCCTCGAAGCCATCTTCAGCACCGATTGGTAATTGAAGGGCTACAGCGTTGCTACCCAGCATTTCCTTTACCTGCTTGCACACGTTCAGAAAATCGGCACCGGCGCGGTCCATTTTGTTGACGAAGCCTAACCGGGCTACGTTATAGTTGTTAGCCAGACGCCAGTTGGTTTCCGACTGCGGCTCTACGCCATCAACGGCACTAAACAAGAAGACGAGACCATCCAATACACGTAGCGATCGGTTTACTTCAACCGTAAAGTCAACGTGACCCGGGGTGTCGATGATGTTAATGTGATACTGCTGTTCCCGGTACGTCCAGTCAACAGTAGTAGCAGCCGACGTAATTGTGATACCTCGTTCCTGCTCCTGCTCCATCCAGTCCATCGTAGCGGCACCATCGTGTACCTCACCGATTTTGTGGCTTACCCCTGCATAATATAGGATACGCTCGGTAGTAGTCGTTTTACCTGCATCGATATGTGCAGCGATACCGATGTTCCTGGTCAATTTTAAGTCGCGAGCCATTTGCTTGGTTCTTTAATAATGTCTGTTTCTGATGCGATTTCATCAATTTCAAACACAACAATAGCACCATCGCAAAACAGTGCTATTGTTGTCTCTCGGTTCGTAAACCGGAGTACTAATTAGAAGCGGAAATGAGAGAACGCCTTGTTGGCTTCTGCCATACGGTGCGTATCGTCTTTCTTCTTCACAGCAGCCCCTTCACCTTTCGCAGCAGCGATGATTTCAGCAGCTAAACGATCAGTCATTGTTTTCTCCCCACGCGAACGCGCGTACTTGATCAGCCATTTCATGCCTACCGAAACTTTACGATCAGGACGAACTTCGGTGGGAACCTGGAAGGTAGCACCGCCAACCCGGCGGCTTTTTACTTCCACTGAGGGCATGATGTTATTCAGAGCTTTTTTGAACGTTTCCAATCCATTTTCCGAACCACGCTTTTCAATTAAAGCAATGGCATCATAGAAAATGGTATAGGCAATGCTCTTCTTACCTTCAAACATCAGGTTGTTAACAAACTTGGTTACCATAACCTCTTTATACTTAGGGTCAGGTAATACGTATCTTTTGGGTGGTTTCGCTTTTCTCATTGCGCTTCAGATTGTGAGAATCTTACTCTGAACGTGGCTCAATGGCAACGCCCAGTCGGATTGATTAGTTAATTACTTTTTCTTCTTGGCTGGTGCACCTTTACCGCCTTTGGCAGCGACAACCTGACCTGGTTTCGGACGCTTGGTACCGTACTTCGAACGGCTTTGCAAACGACCGGTTACGCCGGCAGTATCCAGAGCACCCCGAATGATGTGATAACGAACACCCGGTAAATCTTTTACCCGACCTCCACGAATCAGCACGATAGAGTGCTCCTGCAGGTTGTGGCCTTCTCCAGGGATGTAAGCGTTAACTTCCTTACCGTTGGTTAACCGCACGCGGGCTACCTTACGGAGAGCCGAGTTTGGCTTCTTAGGCGTAGTGGTGTACACCCGCGTACACACGCCCCGGCGCTGCGGGCAGGCATCCAAAGCTGGCGACTTTGATTTAAACTCCAGCTTTTCTCTGCCTTTTCTGACTAATTGCTGTATAGTAGGCATTTACAGTATTGTTAATAAAAAAAGATAGTCCTCTCGAAATTTCGGAGTGCAAAAATACGCAAACTCAACTGAAAGTCAAAGCCCAGGGCCTGAATAATTTAAGAATCAGGCTTCACCAATGGGACCTCCAAAACCGGTTGGAAAACGAAAACCCTCCTCAGACTGACTAATATCGCCGTAGCTTTCTTCAAACTTACGGATGTTCTCTTTTAAAGCCGCTAATAGGCGTTTTGCATGTTCAGGCGTTAAAATAATCCGGGCCTTAACTTTTGCCTTCGGTACGCCAGGCATCAATCGAATAAAGTCAACGATGAACTCACTGTTGGAGTGAGCAATCATGGCTAAGTTTGCATAGGTGCCTTCAGCAATATCTTCCGTTAGTTCAACGTCTATTGACCCATCGGCGTTGGGTTGTTGCATGTCCATAAGAATATAGATTCAGGATGGTATAAAAACAGAGGTCGGGCACTTACGGACCCGACCTCTGTATAACTTTACTATGGAGGTCAAACCAGACCGGAGCCTTTAGACCGCTTCACGTTTTTTACGCGTAAACTTCTCCTTCGATTCCACAATCGCTTCGTACTCCTCTTTTGAACCAACCACCAGGTCCGCATATGTGCGGGTACCCGTACCAGCTGGAATGAGGTGACCTACGATTACGTTTTCTTTCAGCCCTTCGAGTGTGTCTGCTTTACCCCGAATCGAGGCTTCGCTTAACACTTTCGTGGTTTCCTGGAATGAAGCCGCCGAGATGAAGCTTTCTGTACCCAGTGACGCCTGGGTGATTCCTTGCAGGATAGGCTGCGAAACTGCTGTCATAGCATCCCGTACCGTTACAAGCGCCATATCACGCCGTTTCAAGCTGGAGTTCTCGTCGCGCAAACGGCGGGCCGATACAATCATACCCGGTTTGAGTGTCTCAGAATCACCAGCATCAACGACTACCTTGGCATCCATCATCTTATCATTTTCCTCCCGGAACGACCACTTGTCGACCACCTGGTTTTCGAGGAAGTTCGTATCACCCGAATCAGTGATCTCAACTTTCTGCATCATCTGCCGAACAATCGACTCAATGTGCTTGTCATTGATCTTCACCCCTTGTAGGCGATAAACCTCCTGAATTTCATTTACCAGATACTCCTGAACAGCAGTCGGGCCTTTGATAGCCAGGATGTCGCTTGGCGTTACGGCACCATCCGATAACGGATTACCCGCCCGGACAAAGTCGTTATCCTGTACCAGAATGTGTTTCGATAATGGTACGAGATACTTCTTTTTAGTACCGTCCTTCGACTCGATATAAATCTCGCGGTTACCCCGTTTGATTGTACCATACGTAACAACACCATCTATTTCACTCACAACCGCCGGGTTTGATGGATTACGAGCCTCAAATAGTTCAGTTACGCGTGGCAGACCACCAGTGATATCACGAGTTTTACCAACGTTACGTGGAATCTTCGCCAGTGGTTGACCAGCCAGAATATCCTGCCCTTCTTTCACTACTAAACGTGAGCTAACCGGCAGGTTATAGCCTTTTTCACTTGTGTCGTCCAACAGGATACTGGTGCCGGTAACAACAATCGACGGGTTCTTAAGTTTGTCACGGCTTTCAATGATAACCATCTCCTGGAAACCCGTTTGTTCGTCAAACTCTTCCCGATACGTGATGGCCTCTTCAATAGCATCGAATGACACTTTACCTGTCAGTTCAGAAAGGATAACGGCATTATAAGGGTCCCAGGCGCAAAGCTCATCGCCCTTCTTAACCGTATCCCCTTCTTTCACCCGCAGAAACGCACCGTATGGGACGTTGTTGCTGATAAGAACCAAGTTCGGATCATCAGCTTTAACTATTTTCACCTCGCCTGAACGGCCCATTACAACCGTTTGTGGATTACCTTCATTGTCAGCAGACTCAACCGTACGAAGTTCTTCAAACTGAATCACTCCGTCGAATTTAGCCCGGATTGATGCATCAACCGCAATGTTAGATGCTGTACCACCCACGTGGAAGGTACGCAGGGTCAACTGAGTACCCGGCTCACCAATGGACTGAGAAGCGATTACACCTACAGCCTCACCAATATCGACCATCCGGCCTGACGCCAGGTTACGCCCATAACACTTCGCACAAACCCCTTTACGGGCTTCGCAGGTAAGTACTGAACGAATCTCAACCGTTTCAATGCTGGTTTCATCGATAGCAGCCGCAATTTCTTCGCTAACCTGCTGACCCGATGCAACAATTAGCTCTTTCGTCAATGGGTTATACACATCGTGTACAACTACGCGACCCAGAATCCGCTCGGACAGAGGCTCAACAATATCTTCATTATCTTTTAACGCTGACACTTGCAGACCACGCAGGGTACCACAGTCATCTTCGCTAATAATAACGTCCTGTGCTACGTCGTGCAGACGACGAGTTAAATAACCAGCATCAGCCGTTTTAAGGGCTGTATCGGCCAGACCTTTCCGAGCACCGTGGGTTGAGATAAAATACTCCAACACGTCAAGCCCTTCTTTGAAGTTCGACAGGATTGGGTTTTCGATAATCTCACCTACTGAGCCTTGCAGGTTTTTCTGTGGCTTGGCCATCAAACCCCGCATGCCACCTAATTGACGAATCTGCTCACGCGAACCACGAGCACCGGAGTGCATCATCATGAAGATGGAGTTGAACCCTTGTTGATCAGCCTCCAATTGCTTCATAAGCGTCTCGGTAATCCGGGAGTTAACACGCGTCCAGATATCAATAACCTGGTTATAACGCTCATTTTCAGTGATAAGACCCATAAGGTAGTTTTGCCAAACGCTCTCTACCTCAACTTTTGCTTCGTCGATCAAACCCTGCTTTGCATCAGGAATCTTTACGTCACTCAAGCCAATGGACAAACCACCTTTGAATGCCTGCTGAAAACCAAGCTCTTTGATCTCATCCAAGAAAGCCGCTGTTTTAGCAACACCAGCAATCTTAAAGATATGAGCAATGATCTGCTGAAGTTTTTTCTTCGTCAACAGTTCATTAATAAAACCTACTTCAGTCGGCACGCACGTATTGAATAACACACGTCCCGCTACGGTTTCAATAATTTTGGTTTCCAACTCGCCTTTCTCGTTCCGTACACTTGTGCGGACTTTAATATTAGCATGTTTCGAAACCTTTTTCTCGTTGATAGCGATGATGACTTCTTCCGCTCCGTAGAACGTCATGCCTTCACCAGCAATCGGGTACTCAGGAGTGCTCTTACGGCCCTTCGTCACATAGTACAAACCCAATACCATATCTTGCGATGGCACCGTAATCGGCGCACCATTGGCAGGGTTAAGGATGTTGTGCGACGCCAGCATTAACATAGATGCTTCCAGGACGGCTTCCTGACCCAGTGGCACGTGAACAGCCATTTGGTCACCGTCAAAGTCAGCATTGAAGGCAGTACAAACCAGTGGGTGCAATTGAATTGCCTTTCCCTCAATCAGTTTCGGCTGGAATGCCTGAATACCCAATCGGTGCAGCGTTGGAGCCCGGTTTAACAATACAGGGTGTCCTTTGAGTACGTTTTCCAAAATGTCCCAAATAACAGGATCTTTCCGGTCAACGATTTTCTTAGCCGACTTTACCGTCTTAACAATACCCCGCTCAATGAGCTTACGAATAATAAACGGCTTGAATAATTCAGCCGCCATATCTTTTGGCAAACCGCACTCGTGAAGCTTCAACTCGGGTCCAACCACAATTACCGAACGCCCAGAATAATCAACACGCTTACCGAGCAGGTTTTGCCGGAAACGACCTTGTTTACCCTTCAGCATATCCGACAATGACTTTAACGCCCGGTTACCTTCCGAACGAACGGCGTTTACCTTGCGTGAGTTGTCGAACAGCGAATCAACTGCTTCCTGCAACATCCGTTTTTCATTCCGAAGAATTACTTCCGGTGCTTTAATCTCGATCAGACGCTTCAGACGGTTATTCCGAATAATTACCCGACGATACAAGTCGTTCAAATCCGACGTAGCGAACCGTCCACCATCCAGAGGCACAAGCGGACGCAGTTCAGGCGGAATAACCGGCACCATCTTGATCACCATCCACTCAGGCCGGTTTTCAATACGGGTGTTGGCATCACGGAACGCTTCAACAACCTTTAACCGCTTTAACGCTTCAGCTTTACGCTGCTGCGATGTATCGGTTGCTGCTGAGTGACGCAACGAATATGACAGTTCGTCGAGGTTCGAGCGAGACAACAGCATTTCGAGCGCATCAGCACCCATCTTAGCGATAAATTTATTAGGGTCTTTATCGTCTAAGTGCTGATTCGTACTCGGTAACTTGTCAATGATATCGAGATACTCGTCTTCGGTCAGGAAGTCGAGCTGATTAATACCATCGGCTTCTTTTACGCCCGGCTGGACGACGACATACCGTTCGTAGTAAATGATCTGATCGAGTTTCTTCGTAGAAAGCCCAAGCAGGTAACCAATTTTATTGGGAAGGCTCCGGAAATACCAAATGTGAGCAACAGGTACCACTAACTCAATGTGGCCCATACGCTCCCGGCGTACTTTTTTCTCGGTTACTTCTACTCCACAGCGGTCACAGATGATGCCTTTATAGCGAATCCGTTTGTACTTCCCACAGTGGCACTCCCAGTCTTTCACCGGACCGAAGATGCGCTCACAGAACAAACCACCCATTTCAGGCTTGTAAGTTCGGTAGTTGATCGTCTCCGGCTGTGTCACCTCTCCATACGAACTCTCCAAAATAGACTCCGGCGAGGCCAGGCTAATCGTCACTTTGGAGAAGTCGCTGTTGAGCTTCTTGTTCTTTTTGAAGGACATTGGTTGGAGTTTTTAGTGTTAATGCTGAGTGGGAATTGACGGCAGATAGCTGTTAGTGCTCTTACTACTAACAGCTACCCGCCAGCAACTCATCACTTAATTAATCCAATGTAATTTCGAGTGCCAAACCACGTAACTCGTGAACAAGTACATTGAATGACTCAGGAATGTTCGGCTTAGGCATATTTTCGCCCTTAACAATGGCTTCGTATGCTTTGGCACGACCAACCACGTCATCTGACTTCACAGTCAGAATTTCTTGTAGTATGTTCGAGGCACCAAACGCTTCGAGTGCCCAAACCTCCATCTCACCAAACCGCTGACCACCGAATTGGGCTTTACCGCCCAATGGCTGCTGTGTAATAAGGGAGTACGGTCCAATCGAACGGGCGTGCATCTTATCATCAACCAGGTGACCGAGTTTCAGGATATAAATGATACCCACCGTTACTGGCTGATCGAACTTCTCACCTGACAGACCATCATAAAGATACGTCCGGCCAAATTCGGGCAATTGTGCTTCGTCCAGTTCAGCTTTAACCTGTGCTTCGGATGCACCGTCGAAAATTGGTGTCGCATATTTTCGATTCAATTTTTGACCTGCCCAGCCTAAGACGGTTTCATAAATCTGTCCAAGGTTCATCCGTGAAGGCACACCAAGTGGATTCAATACGATGTCAACCAGCGTACCGTCTTCCAGAAACGGCATGTCTTCATCCCGTACAATCCGGGCAACTACCCCTTTGTTACCGTGGCGACCGGCCATCTTATCACCAACCTTCAGCTTCCGCTTCTTGGCGATGTATACTTTAGCCAGTTTTACAATACCCGCTGGTAATTCATCACCCACTTCAAGCGTAAACTTCTCACGTTTAAAGCGCCCGGTGATTTCATTCCGACGAGTGTTATAATTCTTTACCAATTGCGCAATCAGCTTGTTGGTATGCGCATCATCGGTCCAGTTTTCGAGTATTAAATCACTCAGCAAGTTGACTTCTTCCGGCACCGCATAGCCACTTTCATCGCGGTATGGGTTTTTATCCGGGAAGAGATTTTCCGTGATGTTTTTCCGCGTGAATTTTACGCCTTTGCTCATCACTTCATCGCCAAACTTATGCTTAACTCCCTGACTGGTTTTACCATCAAGCAAAGCTGTCAGCTTCTCAATCATGCGCTCCCGGAATGAAGCCAGTTCACGACCATATTTTTTGGCAAGCACCTTGATCTCCTCTTTATGTTTACCACGGTCTTCTTTCGATGGCCGAGAAAACAGCTTGGTATCAATCACTACGCCCTTCAACGATGGTGGTGCCTTCTTTGAGGCATCTTTAACGTCACCGGCTTTATCGCCGAAAATGGCCCGAAGCAGTTTTTCCTCTGGTGTTGGGTCGCTCTCCCCTTTCGGTGTAATCTTACCGATTAGGATATCGCCCTCTTTCACCTCTGTACCAACACGAACGATACCATTCTCATCCAGATTACGAACAGTTTCTTCACTGACGTTTGGAATTTCCGAAGTCAGTTCCTCTTCTCCGCGCTTCGTATCCCGCACTTCAAGCTCAAACTCTTCTATGTGGATTGACGTAAAAATGTCTTCACGTGCAACCCGCTCTGAAATCACGATAGCATCCTCGAAGTTATAACCCTGCCACGGCATGAAGGCAACCTTCATGTTTCGGCCCAGTGCCAATTCTCCAGCCTGCGTCGCGTATCCCTCGCATAACACATCACCTTTTTTAACTTTCTGATTTTTCAGAACGATTGGCTTAATGTTAATACAGGTATCCTGGTTCGTACGGCGGAATTTAATGAGACTATACGTTTTCAGATCTTCATCAAACGTTGTTGCATCTTTATCCTTTTCCAGTTCGTAGCGAACGACAATCTTGCTTGAGTCCACGAACTCAATCTTCCCATCGGCTTCAGCAATTACCAGCGAACGGGAATCAACTGCCAGACGGCCTTCCAGACCTGTACCAACGATTGGTGCTTCAGGACGTAATAAGGGCACCGCCTGCCGTTGCATATTAGATCCCATCAGGGCACGGTTAGCATCATCGTGTTCCAAGAAGGGAATTAACGAGGCCGCTACCGAAACAATCTGATTGGCAGCAATGTCCATGAACGTTACATTCGTTGGCTCTGCCATTGGGAAGTCACCCTCAAAACGAGCTTTCAGACGATCAATGCCAAAGTCGCCATTTGCCTTAATGTTTGCGTTTGCCTGAGCAATGTAATGTGTATCTTCTTCTTCTGCTGTGAGATACATCACCGGCTTATCCATTGCGACCTTACCATTCTCAATAATCCGGTACGGTGTCTCAATAAAGCCCATGCTGTTCACTTTAGCATAAACGCAAAGCGACGAGATCAAACCGATATTAGGGCCTTCAGGCGTTTCGATGGTACATAACCGACCATAGTGGGTATAGTGTACGTCCCGAACCTCAAAACCAGCCCGTTCACGCGATAGACCACCGGGCCCGAGTGCCGACAAACGACGTTTATGCGTTACCTCAGCAAGCGGATTGGTTTGATCCATAAACTGCGATAACTGGTTCGTACCGAAGAACGAGTTAATCACCGAGGACAACGTCCGGGCATTAATCAGGTCGACAGGTTTGAAATCCTCATTATCGCGTACGTTCATACGCTCCTTAATCGTCCGGGCCATACGGGCCAGACCGACACCAAATTGCGCATACAATTGCTCGCCCACCGTCCGAACACGACGGTTGCTTAAGTGGTCAATATCGTCGACAACGGCTTTAGAGTTAATCAACCCAATCAGGTATTTAACGATAGAAACGATATCTTCTGTCGTTAATACTTTAGTATCAGGAGCTACTTCCAAGCCAAGCTTCTTATTAATCCGGTAACGACCAACGTCACCTAAGTCGTAGCGCTTATCCGAGAAGAACAAACTTTGAATTACCTCGCGCGCAGTCTGCTCATCGGGTGCTTCAGTGTTGCGGAGCTGACGATAGATCTGCTCGACAGCCTCTTTCTCCGAGTTCGAGCTATCTTTTTGCAGCGTATTGTAGATGATATTATAATCGGCCACATTCATATCTTCCTTGTGCAGGATGACTGATTTCTGACCTGATTCTGTAATCACATCAATATCATCAGCTGTAATAGCTGAATCACGCTCCAACAGAACCTCATTCCGGCTAATTGAGACAACTTCACCGGTATCTTCATCAACGAAGTCTTCTGTCCAGGTCCGCAGAACCCTTGCAGCTAACCGACGACCAATAGCTTTTTTCAAGTTTGCAGGTGTCGCTGACACCTCCTCAGATAAACCAAACAAATCCAGAATATCCTTATCTGATCCGAAACCAATAGCACGTAATAACGTCGTTACCGGAAATTTTTTCTTCCGGTCGATGTAAGCATACATGACATTATTAACGTCGGTAGAAAATTCAATCCAAGAACCTTTGAATGGAATGATACGGGCCGAATATAATTTGGTCCCGTTGGTGTGCTTACTCATTGAGAAGAACACACCCGGTGACCGGTGCAACTGCGAAACAATCACCCGTTCCGCTCCGTTAATAACAAAAGAGGCTTTCTCGGTCATGTATGGGATATTACCCAAAAACACTTCCTGCTCGATAGTCTCAAAATCCTCATTATCAGGGTCGTTGTTCGACAACCGGAGCTTAGCTTTTAAAGGCACGGAATACGTCAACCCCCGATCGATACACTCGTCAACCGAATACTTAGGCGGATCAACAGAGTAATCAATAAACTCCAGACGAAAATTCTCGCGGGAGTCTGAAATTGGAAAGTTCTCTTGAAATACCTTAAATAAACCTTCTTGTGAGCGATTTACGGATGGGGTATCTAACTGAAAGAAGTCCTTAAAGGATTTAACCTGAATATCCAGAAAGTCAGGATATCCGATCACCGGTTTGATCTGCGCGAAATTTCTGCGCGACTCAATTTTGCTTACGGTTTTAGCCAAGGCTATAGTGCGTTTAGTTGAGTGATCGATGTATGTATAGATGTATTTACGGCAATAAGCCCTCAACAGTTAGTTAAGAGGACATGAGTGAGTAACGTAGTTGAACTATAATTAGTTTGCTACTCACTATCGTATAGATAAAAGTCTCCAAACAGGAAAAGACCTGGCGAAAACCAGGCCTATCCCGCTTGGAGCGATATAGTAGAGACAAGTCTCTATTATTTAACTTCTACTTCAGCACCAGCCTCTTCGAGTTGTTTCTTTAAAGCTTCGGCTTCGTCTTTCGACACACCTTCTTTAACTGGCTTTGGCGCAGTATCTACCAGTTCTTTGGCTTCTTTCAAGCCCAGGCCTGTTAGATCTTTTACCAGTTTAACAACCGCAAGTTTGCTGGCACCAGCAGCTTTCAGTACTACGTCGAACGCAGTTTTTTCAGGGGCGGCAGCAGGAGCATCTCCACCACCTGCACCACCAGCCACCATTACAGGTGCAGCAGCAGCTGGCTCAATACCATACTCATCCTTCAGGATGGTAGCCAATTCATTAACTTCCTTTACCGTCAGGTTCACAAGCTGCTCAGCGAACGCTTTCAAATCTGCCATTGTCGTATTTCTTTATTAATTGTGATACGTGATTGATTAAACTTGTTTTGCCGGATAAAAGCTTTTAATCTTAAGCTACTTCTTCGCGCTCCGACAGCGTTTTCAATATACCAGCCAATTTATTACCACCACCTTGCAGGGCCGAAATAACATTTTTAGCGGGTGATTGTAATAGACCGATGATTTCACCAATTAATTCCTGCTTATTCTTCAGGGTAATCAGCGTGTCGAGTTGATCTGCACCGACAAACAGACTGTAGTCAACCGACGCCCCTTTAAGTTCAAGTTTTTTGTTTACCGTCTTACGGTATTCCTTGATCAGTTGAGCAGCTACCTTACCATTTTCCGGGTGAAACATTACACCCGAAAATCCTTTCAGCACCGACTCAAATGAAGCGTAATCTGTATCTAACGTTTCAAGAGCTTTTCTAATCAGCGTGTTCTTAACTACCCGGTATTCAATTCCCCGATCAAAACACATCCGGCGAAGTATATTTACTTCTTCTACGGTCATGCCACTGGCATCGGTGATGTAAAAATATGGAGTAGTCTGAAACTTCTGACTTAGCTCATCAATAATGTCGCCTTTCTCTTCCCGTGTCATGTCTTAGATGCCCGCAACGGTGCTTTTGTCAATATCTACACTCGGACTCATTGTACTCGACAAGTGAACCGATTTAACATACGTACCTTTCGAGGATGAAGGCTTCAGGCGTAATAAAGTAGCGATTACTTCTTGGGCGTTCTCGGCGATTTTCTCCGGTTCAAACGACACCTTTCCGACGCTGGTATGAATGATTCCTGTCTTATCAACTTTGAAATCAATTTTACCTGCTTTCACTTCTTTAACAGCTTTGCCAACTTCCGGCGTTACGGTTCCCGACTTCGGGTTAGGCATTAAACCACGCGGACCCAGAACACGACCCAGTTTACCAACTTTAGCCATGACGCTCGGCATCGTGATAATCACGTCAACGTCAGTCCAGCCTTGTTCGATTTTCTGAATGTAATCATCTAATCCCACGTAGTCAGCCCCAGCTTCCTTCGCTTCGTTTTCCTTATCCGGTGTACACAGCACCAGTACGCGTATTGTTTTACCCGTACCATGCGGTAATGTTGCCACGCCACGAACCATTTGGTCTGCTTTACGTGGATCAACCCCTAACCGGACGTCAATATCAACGGAGGCATCGAACTTTGTGAACGAAATCTCTTTCAGGATTTCGGCCGCCTGCTGTAAGGAATACTCCTTGGCAGCATCATATTTCGATTGGGCTTCCTTTTGTTTCTTTGTTAACTTTGCCATGTCTCGTTTGTGCGTTTCGGCAAGTTGCTTAGTTCTCCCAGGGCGCTTTGCCCGACACCGTGATTCCCATGCTGCGGGCTGTACCAGCCACCTGCTTCATAGCCGACTCTACTGTGAAAGCATTCAGATCCGGCATCTTCGTTTCCGCGATTGCCTTAATCTGATCCCAAGTTACAGAGCCGACTTTATTCCGGTTTGGCTGAGCTGATCCACCTTTCAGTTTAGCAGCATCCATTAGCATAATTGGTGCAGGCGGGGTTTTGATTACAAAGTCAAACGACTTGTCTTTGTAATAGGTAATCAAAACCGGCAATACGCTACCCACTTTATCCTGCGTCCGTCCGTTGAACTGCTTGCAGAATTCCATGATATTTAAACCCTTGGAACCCAGCGCCGGACCGATTGGAGGAGAAGGGTTAGCCTGCCCGCCTTTTACCTGCAACTTTACGTAGCCAGCTACTTCTTTTGCCATTGTTGTGTTGGTTGTTTCAGTTTGTTAATTCGACTCATTCCCAGTGGGAAGCTTAGGACACGGGTCACCAAACCAAACGATTTATTCTTTCTCCACTTGTGCGTAACTCAACTCTACAGGGGTATTCCGGCCAAAAATTTTAACCACGACGTTCAGCTTTTTCCGTTCGTCAAATACCTCTTCTACTGTGCCAACAAATCCACTAAATGGTCCATCGACTACCTTAACCGATTCTCCTCTTAAGTAAGCCGATGTAGGAGCTACTACCTCCTGTGTCTGCTCATCTACCTTACCAAGTATCCGGTTAATTTCACTTTGGCGAAGTGCAACGGGTGTTTTTGATGTGCCACTGCTGTTACCCAGAAAACCCAAAACACCTGGCATATTAGTAATCAAGTCAAGAGCACGAATGTTACTCAAGTCGGCCGAAATCAGTATATAGCCGGGAAAAAAACTCTTCTCCCGAACGCGCTTCTTACCGTTGCGCATTTCATATACTTTCTCGGCTGGTATTAATACCTGCGGAATAACTTCTTCCAACTTTTGCCGAAGAATCTCGTTATCTAAATAGGATTTAATTTTTTTTTCCTGCCCAGATACGGCCCGAATGACATACCAATTAATGCCGCTGCTCATCGCTACTTAATTTGTGAACGTGACTTATCAAAACGATTGATAAAACGCGTGCAGACCGTTCTCAAATAAGAAATCAATTAACCCGACTATTAGCGCAAAAATCAGTGATGCAGCCAGTACTAATGTGGAACTGGATTGCAACTCACTGAATTTAGGCCAAGTCACGTTATGCTGAACCTCCTCCCAGGAGTGTTTCAGAAATGAAGTAACCTTGTCCATTTGTAAAATAGATTGGCACGGGTGGAGAGATTCGAACTCCCATCAGCGGTTTTGGAGACCGACATTCTACCCTTGAACTACACCCGTGTATATACCGAAAAAAAACCGATTTGGGGTTACCCGCCGAATCGGACTGCAAAGATACAAAAACTTAATCAAAAAATAAGTGCATCTCGGTTAAGAGATGCACTTATTTCACTGTTAATCACTTAGTCAAGAATTTCAGTCACCTGACCGGCACCTACGGTACGACCACCTTCACGGATAGCGAAGCGTAAGCCTTTTTCCATGGCAATCTTGCTGATGAGCACAACATCAATTGTGATGTTGTCACCCGGCATTACCATTTCCACATTGGCTGGTAAAGAAATTTCACCTGTTACGTCAGTGGTGCGGAAATAGAACTGAGGACGGTATTTGTTGAAGAATGGCGTGTGACGGCCACCTTCTTCTTTCGACAGAACATAGATCTCAGCCTTAAACTTGGCGTGAGGAGTTACAGAGCCTGGCTTACAAATTACCATACCCCGTTTGATGTCCGTCTTTTCAATACCACGGAGCAACAAACCAACATTGTCTCCAGCTTCGCCACGATCCAGAATTTTCCGAAACATTTCAACACCGGTTACAACTGATTTCAGGTTTTCAGCACCCATACCCAGAATTTCAACTGGCTCACCAGAGTTGATTATCCCGCGTTCAATACGGCCTGTAGCTACGGTACCCCGACCCGTGATCGAGAATACGTCCTCTACCGGCATCAGGAACGGAAGGTCAGTCATACGTGGAGGCAGTGGAATGAAATCATCCACGTTCTGCATCAATTCTTCAATTGTAGCAACCCATTTAGCATCGCCGTTCAGACCGCCAAGCGCCGAACCCTGAATAACAGGAATATTGTCGCCATCAAAATCGTAGAAGCTCAGCAGTTCGCGGATTTCCATCTCAACGAGTTCGAGCAATTCCGGATCGTCTACCATGTCCACTTTGTTCATGAAGACAACCAGTTGAGGTACACCTACCTGACGGGCAAGCAGGATGTGCTCACGCGTTTGTGGCATTGGACCATCTGTAGCCGCAACTACAAGGATAGCACCATCCATCTGGGCAGCTCCCGTTACCATGTTTTTCACATAGTCAGCGTGGCCTGGGCAGTCAACGTGTGCGTAGTGACGGTTTGCCGTAGCGTATTCTACGTGTGACGTATTAATAGTAATACCGCGCTCTTTTTCTTCGGGCGCGTTGTCAATTGAGGAGAAGTCGCGAATTGCGGCCAGACCTTTGCCAGCCAATACTTTGGTGATGGCAGCCGTCAGCGTCGTCTTGCCGTGGTCAACGTGACCAATCGTGCCGATGTTGACGTGCGGTTTTGAACGGTCAAAATTTTCCTTTGCCATGTTTAAAAACGCTTAAATGAACTGTTATTAGTGGTTGAAAAACGTACACAAAAAGAAGTAGAGCCGATTAAGAAAAGGGCTCTACCGTAAAACCGCACTGGTTTTGAGCCGTTACGGGGACTTGAACCCCGGACCTCTTCCTTACCAAGGAAGTGCTCTACCGCTGAGCTATAACGGCTTGTTACTAAATTGTTAACTATACCACTTACCAATTACGAAAAAACAGCTACCGATCCGATAACTGTTTATTAGGTAAGTTTGGCTACTGGAGCGGGAGACGAGGTTCGAACTCGCGACCTATAGCTTGGAAGGCTATCGCTCTACCAGCTGAGCTACTCCCGCATATTTAGTACAAGATCTTTAGTGAAAGGTAGCAGCTATCTGCTTCTACCACTAAAAACTAAGTACCAAGCTGGTGGGGAGTGGAGGATTCGAACCTCCGAAGGCGTACGCCAGCAGATTTACAGTCTGATCCATTTGGCCACTCTGGAAACTCCCCATATTTATTGTAAAAGAACGATTTCCCACGGCCTGCCCCGTTTGGAGTTGCAAAATTACATGCTTTTACGTTCTTGTCAACATTACACCAAAAAAAAGTTGAAAGTCCTTAAACAGGAGTCTATAGGCTGATGCCAAAACTTATGGTGTGCATATCTGGACCCTGATTACTCCGAAAGACAGAATTGAGGTTGTATTTTACAAAAAAGTCAGTTTTGAGCAGTCCTATGTTAGTAGCTACGCCATACTGAAGATCGTTCAGGTAGTAGTTGGTATGGTCACGATTCTTGTCATTATTTTGGTACTTCACCTTTGTATAACTATCAATTCGATAGCCGATAAAGCCTCCCAGTCCAATGTGGAACGTCTTTCGTCCATCCGCATTATAGAAGTTAACTTGCGGCATAATTGGTAGCTGAATTGTAGCGACAGTCAGTTTGCTTTTCTTTAATGACTCAACTACAGGACTAAACAAGATTTGGTCTGTTCCCTTTTGTGCTCTTATGTTTTCCTCGAACATGTAGTTGTTCCAAGCCAATTCCAGGCCATATCGTATACTTATCCTTGCTTTTCTTCCTTTGATTAATGTAGGATTCCTGTAAATGTTAATAGCAAAGTAACGTGACCCTAAGGGTTTTAGGTCAGGTGCTACCCCTTGATTCCCCGGTAATGAAGCCGCTTGTGGTATCCATGTATTTAAACCGAGCATGAAGTCAGTTTTTATCTTTGAGTCGTTCGTCCTGCTATGGCCTATGGTACGCTGGTACCGCCTTTCGGTTGTCTTAGCCGTATCATAACTTAACTCCCTGTTCGTATTAATCTCTATACGTACACTGCCATCCTTATGTCTAATGATTAATGTAGTATCTGTTAGATACCGCTGTCCATTATGTTCGTTAATCAAATAAGTTTTCCCAGCCGGGACTGAATCTAATCGCAGTCCCATGTCACGTACAATTCTGTTCAGGTCGTATTGGCTCAACAACTGAATGCCTTTTTTATCCGGAGCATGAATAATAATTTTTGTTCTGTTGGCAAAATTGATGATCAGTGAATCGACTGTAGCGGCCTGGGTAGGCTGAGTCAATATGTATAAGCTAATCAATAGTGCTGTGCATGTTTTCATTTGTCTATAGTATTATTACTGATGCTTTCTCTCACTTCATCCAATAGTTTAGTCAGACCGTGGCACTCTGTTTTACTTATGTGGTCCGTGTTGATTGCAACGGTTTTGCCCTCCTTTAACCGTTTCACTTTTTTCAGAAACCCATTGAGCCTTCCCTTGCTGTTCTGCTTAACGCTTATAACCACCGGTTCTGCTACGTCTGATTGAAAAGCAGGGGCTTCCGCAAATATGCTGACAATTAAAGTCCGTTCAGCAACTGGTAAAGGTGTTACCTGCATAGGCTCATTTATAGTAGTGGCAATGGGTTGGCCTGACTCCTGAGTTTGGATAAATTGTTTCTCCTCGCTACCTAAAATTGGTCTGTAAGTTTCTTTAACAGTTTGTAATGCAATCTCCGTTCTCTTGCTATTAATCTTACTGGCAGCGAATTTTTGTGTTTGAAACACCATGCGGTTTCTGTTTACCTCTTCTGTCTTTTCTCTGTTGACTGGCTTCGTTGAGGCAACTTCAGAAGGTTCATGTTCAGTAAGTATCAATTGCTCAACATCGCTTGAAACTGAAGTTTTAGCGGGTAATTTTTGTTGAGTAGCAGCTACTTTCTTATAGCCTGTTTCCCGATTCTGGCTTATCCACCAGCTAAACGTACCCACCAGTAATAGACTCGCTGCTACAGCTGCATACCTCCAAAGTGGCCTTGCCTGCTCTATACCATGCCTGTTCTGTAGTATAGCCCAGGTAGTATTATCCGGCTGTACCTCTGCGTTGTGCAACCTGCGGGCAAAAAGGTCATCTATTGGCTGTCTTTCCATAGTTGTTTACTAAATGCTGTTGTTCTAATCTTTTTACGCCTTGTTGAAGCAAAGCACGAGCGCGGGATAGTTGGGATTTTGACGTTCCCTCTGTTATGTCCAGCATAATAGCTATTTCTGCATGACTGTACCCTTCAATAGCATATAGGTTAAATACAGTACGGTATCCATCTGGAAGATGACTGATCAAGCGCAGTAGTTCGTCGGCCTGTAGTTCACTGTCTGCCCAATTACAGGCTACCTCGGCTGGAATCAGATCCGTCGGTATTTCCAGACGCCACGATTTAGTCCGTCGCAGGAACATCAATGATTCAGTTACCATAATCCGGCGCATCCACCCTTCAAAGCTGCCTTCTTCTTTAAATTGGCTTACTTTATCGTATATCCGCATGAAGCCATCAACCATCACTTCTTCCGCGTCAGCTTTATTCGAGACATACCGTACACAAACTGCCAGCATTCGTGGAGCGTAGCGATCGTATACTACCTTATGCGCCCGGTTATCGCCCTGTTTCAGGGCTTTTACCAGTTGCTTTTCAGTTGTGTAAAACGGTATAATTCGCATCAGACTCACAGGCGTTTTCAGGCACAAGATGCAGAGTAACAAACTGAGGTTGCACAAGCTATACCATTTTTATATTATTATTGATCAGACACAAAAAAAGGGCTGCTACAGCCCCTCTTTGTAATGAATACCGGCGACATAATGCAGCCAGATGACTCTTGATATTCTGAAGTTTAATGGAGCAATAACTACCATTAACGGCGCTATCACTAATGTATATGTCCAGCCTCCGGGATCGCCGGCCAGGTAGAACAACAAAAATCCTACTACTAAAGCTACACCGCCGGATATTGCATAACTGACATACATTGCGCCGATGAAATAGCCCGGTTCAACTTCATACCGAAGGCCACAGTGCGGGCAGTGTTCATACATGTCATCAAAATGCCGAATTGAATAAAACGGATATTCGAATATTTTTCCCTTCCGGCATTTAGGACATAGCCCGCTTAACACGGCTTGCAATTTCGAGACGTTGGCCATGTTCTTTTTTACTATTTCGATACCACAAGTAAGCAATTGTGGATACTGCTAAGTAAGGAGCCAATAAAAGATATAAAATACCAATATTTAAACTGGATGCGACGATACTACGTCCATTACTGACTGTACTTTCTACAGTACCCCGGCACATAGCACACTGCGCCATCAATTCAGGCGTGACCAGCAAGAAAAGGCCGATCAACAATACCACCTTTAACGTCTTCATAGCCAAAATGTTAATGAGTATAATAAGGACTTATCATAAGGTACACAATCACACCGGTTGTACTAACATATAACCAGATCGGAAAAGCCCAGCGTACGGTTCGCTTATGAGCTGCGAACTGACTTGTAAGAGCAAAATATACCGCTCTTAGAACGAACCAAAGTACCACTACCGATAGAACTATGTGGGATATCAACAGGGAGTAATAAACGGGCCGTATCCAGCCCTGACCGCCGAATGGTGTCGATTCATTTGACAAGTGATAGAGCACATAGTTAACCAGGAATACAGAACCCAATGCAAACGCAGTCAACATAGTCCGGCGGTGAGCAACTACATTCTTCTGCCGGATAAAATACAACCCTACTAATAACAGAACAGATGTCAGCGAGTTGATAATGCCATTAAGGTGAGGTAATACAGTTGTCCACTCGCCCAGATAAACCTTCTGGCGAATACTTAACAAAACAGCCACAACAAGCGGGACAGCAACGGATATAACGTTTATTAACCGATTTGCTTTTTTCTCTTTTACTACCGGAGCCGCTTCCATAAATGGATTAGTGATTATCGTATGTACTCATTAACACGCGGGTTTCCAAAATTAAACGTTCTACATCTTCTTTGTCCGTCCCGTCGTAATACCCGCGAATCAAGCCTTCTTTGTCTACTAATACCAACTTTTCGCTATGGATAAAAGTTTCGTCGGGATTGCCGTTGCTTACACCCGCATCTACAGCTGGCAGGAAATAGCCTTTTTGAGCTAACCGGTAAATATCGTTCTTGCTGCCCGTCAGAAAGTACCAGCGGCCGGGTATAGCCTCATACTTGTTGGCATATACTTTTAACTGGGCAGGCCGATCATGCTCCGGGTCGACTGAGTACGACACAAAAATAACTTCATTGTACTTCCGGAAAATATCCTGTACCCGTGTAAGTTGAGACGACAATTTTGGACAAATTGTTGAACAGCGGGTGAAGAAAAAATCAGCAATATGAATCTTGCCTTTTACGAGGCTATTTGTGACTGTCTTACCATCCTGATCAAGCAACTGAAAGTAAGGTATGGTATGAAACAGGGTATCTACAACCTCTTTTCCGGCCAAATTAACTTGCTTTCCTTTTATCGGCTGATTAGTTACCGAATCAACAAGCGGATAAAAGCGGGTTAAAGTGTAATAGTTATGTGTAGAAAACCGTAGGAATAGATACACCAAAGCCGGGACTATAAGCACTGCTGATAGTATCCCGGCTTTAAAAATTCTGCTCATTTGTTAGCGTAGTTGGAATATTGAACCGCCCTCCATTAGAAGTGCCAGTAATAACCAACAAACAAATATTACAGGTAAAAGAATCGCCCAGATCAAACCTTTTACTTCATGTTTTAAGTGCATGAACTCACCAACAATATAAAAGGCTTTAACAATAGTCATTCCCACAAAGATAGCCACCTTCAGCGGGCTTGGCTTGAGTGTGAAGGCAACCAAAAATTCGAATCCGGTTAAGCAGGAAAGAATAATGAAGGTTTTCCAAATCACCTTCGTTTGTGCAGGTGCGACTTCCGTACCTGCGTGATGATGAACTTCTGTGCTATGATCAACCATGTTAGTGTGCGCTTAAATTATACCAGATAAAAGAATGTGAACACAAATACCCAGACCAAGTCAACAAAGTGCCAATACAAACCTACCTTCTCAACCATTTCATAATGGCCACGTCGCTCATACAAGCCAGTTGAAGCACGATAAAAGATAAGAAAGTTTAACAGTACACCGCTTAGTACGTGTGTTCCGTGAAAGCCGGTAATAAAAAAGAATAAGTCAGCAAATGCAGGCGGACCATATTGGTTTTCGACCAGATTAGCTCCAAAGACAGTTCGTTGCGTCCATTCACCACCTACCAATTCACGAATAACCAAACCTTGCTCTGTTCCATGAATAAAGTGTGACCATTCCCAAGCCTGGCTGCCAAGGAATGTTACCCCCCCTAACAGCGTCCATAACATATACTTTTCAACATCCCTACGGTCCATTCGATGCCCGGCTTCAACTGCCAACACCATTGTCACACTACTAAAGATCAGAATGAACGTCATAATTCCCACAAATACGAGTGGGAGATTAATACCATGCAGGAAAGGGACTGAGTTGTATACCTGTTCAGGTACGGGCCAGTATAGGTTAGAAAAGGTAAATGGTACTCCGTGAATAGCCGGATCGTAGGCCGGATAACTGAAACGGATTAGACCGTATGTTACAAGTAAAGCCGAAAAGGTAAATGTATCGGAGATGAGGAAGAACCACATCATCAATTTACCGTAACTGGCATTTAACGGCGAGACACCACCCATCCAGGTTTTCTTGTCAAATGCCGCCGTTACCTCGGTTGTTGCAGTAGCCGCCATGCGTCAATAAACGATTAATGAAAATAAAGTAAAAAGAAAAACAAGTACAACCAAAGAATGTCCAGAAAATGCCAATAAGTAGCACTTATCTGTATCTGTTCAAGGTTTTTGGCATGCATACGTAACTGAAAAGCTGACTTCAATGCGTAAATCAGCACAATGAGACCACTAATTAGGTGGAAAGCATGTAAACCCGTGAACACATACATGAACGAGCCTGCAGGATTACCGACAAAGTATACATTTTGAGCTACTAAGTCCTTCCACCCCTGAAATTGCATGTACAGAAATGCAAAGCCGAGCACAAAAGTAATAGATATCGCTATTCTCAGGCTGTTGAAATTGTCTTTTTTTGCAGCCAGGTAGGCCCAATGCATAGTTAAACTACTAATGGCAAGCACAATGGTACTATAAGTAAAGACAACCGGAATCGTGTACTCCAGCCAGTTACCTTCTGCCCTGCGCACTAAGTACGCACTAGTCATTGAAGCAAACAGCATAACGATGCTAACAACAAACAACCAGAGTATAAACTTACGCGGATTCATGGAGAGCTGTTCTTCCGGCTCCTCCTCAATCCATTTTATGCTTTCTAATTCCTCCTCTTTCATGACTACACTTTGTCTAACACGTACACAATTTGTACTAACGGGAGATATAAAAACGAACCAAACATGAGCCAGCGGGCATCTTTATCAGAACTACTCTGAACCAGTCGAAAATTCAGGTAGAGAAAAAGTAGTCCACTAATTATAGCTACCCATTTTGAGCTATCACCTACAAGACCAATTTGTGTTGGTACAATGCCGATTGGTATTAAAGCTAAGGTGAAAAACAAGACGAATAAAGCTGTCTCTTTCGATTTTGGCCGGTTTAAGGGTAATAACCGGAAGCCAGCTTTTTTATAGTCTTCATCTAAAACCCATGCAATAGCCCAGAAATGAGGGAATTGCCAGATAAACTGATGTGCAAAAAGTACCAATGCTTCTACGCCTACAGTACCTGTAGCTGCCGCCCAACCAATAAGCGGAGGTAAGCCGCCAGGAATAGCACCAATAAAAACTGCAATTGGCCCTACGCGTTTTAATGGCGTATAGGCAAACCCGTATAGCAAATACGAAATAAAGGATATGGCGGCTGTTAATGGATTGAAAAGCACAGACTGCATAAAAATGCCGGTAAACAACAAGACAGCGATAAAGTACTGAGCGCTTTGTTTACTTAAACGACCTGAAGGAAGCGGCCGATTACCTGTCCGTTTCATCATGCGATCTAATTCTGTTTCCAGAACCTGATTCGTTGCATTGGCAGCCCCCGTAATCAGCAGTCCTGTCAAACAGAACAGTAGAATCCGCCCCGGCTTAAGCTCATGAGAATCTGCTAACATGTACCCTATTGCCCCGGAAAAACCAACCAGTACAGACAAACGAAGCTTTAACAGTTCGATATAGGCCTTAAAACTGGTTCGCCAACCGGATTTTGATGCGTCTATCTGCTCCTCAACCGTTAACATATCCATTAGCTTAAACTACCGCCTTATTGGTAGTACTGATCGTTTTTGCCTGCGTTATTTCTTTACCATTAAGTAACAATAGGACCACAAACTGAATTCCCAGTGATACGACAGCTAGTGTTAAATGAACGGGCTGGGCAACGGGCGGTATGGCAAAATAGGCCATTATAACCCCAACTATTATGTTACTCACAATAGTTACAACAACCCAAGTTGCTAATGTATTTACCGGGTTATTTGTTACTATCTTTCTTAACCTGCTTAACCACCAGATTTGCGATGATAACACCAGTAAGGAAAATGACCGGTGCAGGTAAAATATAACACCCACAGAATTTACCCAGTCATTGCGTCTCGAATCCCCAAGTTTACCCGCTATATAATCAATATGCTCCCTTACCTGTGTACCCATCAATATCTGGATAAGCAGAAGGGCTGTGCTAACTAATAAAAGTCGATTAATGGTAGCCTTATCATTCATATTTAGTGGTGGTGCAACTGATACATATGTACGCGCTACCACATACAACAATAAGCCTACGATTACCAGTGCCAGCAACATATGGAGTGTTACAATCCACGGAGCAAGGATCATTTTAACGACTACAGAGCCTAACCACCCCTGTACACCAACTAACAAGAATGCTAAAAAGCTTAAAGCAGGAATAGTAACGTCACGCTTTCTGTAGCGTATAGAAGCAAGTAACGTGAAAAAAATAAAAAACCCGGTTAAAACCCCGAGTAGTCGATTCACGTATTCGATCCAGGTTTTGGCCGGATTAAACGTGGTATTAGCATAACCACGATGACTGTAAATAGCCTGATAATTTGAAGGGAGCTGAGATACATGGGTAGGAGGTACCCATTGTCCGAAGCACTTAGGCCAATCAGGACAGCCCATCCCGGACCCGGTACTTCTGACTATACCACCTGCCAGGATTAACAGGTATATAATAATTACAGTCAGAAGTGCCAGGCGCCGGAACAGCTTATCGTTATCAGTGAGGTTGTTTGAATTGGTCATTGAGATTTTGAGCCTCAATTTCTTTCTCGATCGCAATCAATTCGTTCTCATGTGGAAGATTTGATTCGGGAGTTTGTGAGTAAGGTACGTTTTGAGGAATAAAATCATCCTTTGCACCCGGTTTACTGTAATCGTACGGCCACCGATAGACAGCGGGTATTTCACCTGGCCAGTTACCATGTCCTGGTGCAATAGGAGTAGTCCATTCCAGTGTATTCGATTTCCATGGATTCTGAGTAGCCTTCTTACCCCGGAATAAACTGTAAAAGAAATTCCACATGAATATCCACTGAGCGGTGAATGTTAAAATAGCTGCAATAGTAACGAAGCTATTCAGATCCACGAATATATCCTTGAAGGCATTATAGCCGGTAAAGGAATAGTAACGACGGGGGAAACCAGCAATACCAATATAGTGCAATGGGAAGAACACTAAATAGATACCGACGAATGTCAGCCAGAAGTGAATATAACCTAACTTCTCATTCATCATCCGACCAAACATCTTTGGAAACCAATGGTAAACCCCAGCCAGCAATCCAAAAGCAGAAGCAGCACCCATAACCAAATGGAAGTGAGCTACTACAAAGTATGTGTCGTGTAACTGAATGTCAAGAGCACTATTCCCTAAAATGAGACCTGTTAATCCTCCGGAGATAAAGAAAGACACCAAGCCAATTGAGAATAGCATAGCGGGTGTGAACCGAATGTTACCTCGCCACAATGTCGTTATGTAGTTAAACGCTTTAACTGCAGATGGTACAGCAATAATCAGCGTCAGGAACATAAAGATTGACCCTAAGAAGGGGTTCATACCCGTAACAAACATATGGTGAGCCCACACAATGAATGCCAGGAATGCAATACCCATCATAGATGCAATCATAGCCCGATAACCAAAGATTGGCTTACGGGAGTTCGTTGCAATGATTTCAGATGTAATACCTAAAGCCGGCAACAAAACGATATATACCTCAGGGTGACCCAGGAACCAGAACAAATGTTGAAACAGAATCGGGCTACCACCAACATTAGGCAGTGCTTCTCCCTTAATATAGATTTCCGACAAATAAAAACTCGTTCCGAAACTGCGATCAAATATCAATAACAGAGCGGCAGACAATAACACTGGAAATGAAATCAAGCCCAGAATGGCCGTCAGGAAGAATGCCCAGATAGTCAACGGCAGTTTACTGAACGACATACCCCGTGTCCTTAAGTTGATAACGGTAGTAATGTAGTTAATACCACCCAACAACTGCGATACGATGAAGAGAGCCATACTTGCCAACCAGTAAGTCATACCCGCTTCAGAACCGGGATGTGCCTGTGGTAATGCACTCAATGGTGGGTATATAACCCAACCACCGGCAGCTGGACCGGTTTCTAAAAAAAGTGATCCGAACATCAACGCACTGGCCAGAAAGAAAAACCAGTATGACAGCATGTTTAGAAAACCGGATGCCATGTCACGAGCACCTACCTGTAATGGAATCAGAAAATTGCTGAAAGTACCACTTAAACCTGCTGTCAACACAAAGAATACCATAATAGTACCATGCATTGTCACCAACGCCAGATAAAAGTTAGGATCTAATTTTCCGCTTTCATCAATCCAATGGCCTAAAAAAGGGCGCAGGAAACTAAGCTTCATGCTGGGGAAGCCTAATTGCAGTCGGAACATTACCGATAAGCTGATACCGATAACAGCCCATAGAATTCCCGTAATTAAATACTGTTTGGCAATCGTTTTGTGATCTTCAGAGAAGATGTATTTCCGCCAAAAACTTTGCGGCTCGTGATGGTCATGCTCGGCGACATGAGTCGTTGATGCAATATTCGCTTCTACAGTTGCCATGTTTGTTGGTTATAAATTATCGTAAAGAAACTCCCGCTGTTGCAGCGGCACCTCCATTATCAGCTGTTGTACTATCAGCGGAGGCTGCGGGTAAGTACTTAGCAGCCTTTGATTTTAAATTAGCTGGTATACGTGATGCGTATTCAGGAAAAGAAGACAAAAGCGGTTTTTGCTCTGCACACCACTTTTTCCAGGATGCCTCATCTTCTACTATCAATCTTAGGCGCATCGAGAAATGTCCACGACCACAAACTTCAGTACAGGCAATCTCGTATGTGAAATCCTGGTTGTTAAGCTTGTTTTTCATCTCGTCCGTTGTCTTGTCAGCAATAAACCAAAATCGGGTAGGCATACCAGGAACGGCGTCCATTTTCACCCGCATGTGAGGAATAAATACACTATGTAGAACGTCGCGAGCCCGTATCTTCATTAAGATAGGCTTATTAACCGGAATATGTAGTTCGGTCGTCGACGTGAAATCATCGAATGCGGCTTCGTCCGAAAAATCAATCCCCGTTTCGTTATTATTATCAATCAATTTGTAATTGAAGGCCCCTAACTTGTTATTGTCTACACCAGGGTAACGGGCAATCCAGTTGAATTGCTTGCCTACCATTTCGACTACCTGAGCATCTGCAGGAGCCTCGGACATAATATCACGCCAGGCACGCCATCCGGTAAATACCAGCATAGCCATTACAACCGCCGGAATGATGGTCCAGATTAATTCCAGCTTATGGTTCTCCGGATAGTAAGCAGCCCGCTTGCCAACCCGGTACTGATACCTGAAGGCAAAGAAAAATAACAGAGCATTGGTTACCACAAATGCAAATGTGATAATTCCCATGGATAACCAAAACAGCGAGTCAACCCGACGACCATGAGGTGAGGATGCTTCGGGCAGGAAATGATCGGAAGCACTGATGAAGGACCATGTCGCAGCAATTGACCCTAATATCAAAAACGCCAGAAATAAGAAGCCATTAATTTTGTTGCTTAATCCTGCACCTTCTTCTTTAGTTTCCTGTCCTAAACCTATGCCCTTCATCACACCTGATATACGGGAAACAACCAGTATAGCCAGTGCCAGAAATACAACTGATAACAAACCAACGATGTAAACCATATTGGTAGATAGATAGACTGTAAAATTAAATGTCGTGATGAATTGACTCTTCTAACATGGGGTGATTTCTTGGAATCAGATTTGCTTTGGCAAGCTGACTCGAAACGGTCCAGATGAAAAGTGAAGCAAAAATCAGGATCATACCAAATTCAATTGGACCAAACCCGCCGTGTTCACCAACTGTTCCAGGCATGATGTTGGTGTAAAAATCAAAGTAATGACCGATTACAACACCCCAACAAGCCAGTTTCAAAATAGTGTATGTCCGCTTAGAATCCCTTGTCATGAGAACAAGGAAGGGAAAGACAAAGTTTAGGAACAAGTTAATAAAAAAGGGCGCTTTGTATATTCCGCCGTACCCACTAAAACGCTCCCGATAATAGATGGCTTCTTCAGGTAAATTGGCGTAATAAATCAGCAGAAACTGCGCGAACCATACATAAGTCCAGAAGATACTGAAGGCAAATACAAACTTGCCCAGATCCTGAATATGACTATCATTTACAATCTTCAGATATCCCTGCTCTTTAAGCGTTACAACAGTTATCGCAATTACAGCCAGCCCGGCAACGTGCCAGCTCGCAAGCGTGTACCAACCAAACATTGTACTAAACCAATGGGTGTCGATTGACATCACAAAATCCCAAGCCGAGGTTGATGAGGTTACACCAAAAACGACCAGAAAGATTACACCATAGCGAATGCTCTTGTTGTAATGGTCAACTCCACCAAACTGATCTTCCAAAAGAGACTCACGACGGATCATTAACCACAATCCATACCACAAGCCAAAATAAGCGATCAGCCGAATCAGGTAGAAAGGCGTATTCAGAAAGCCATGTTTGCCGGCTATAACAGCGTCATACTGTGCACTTTTGGGGTCATATAGATTCTCATTTGTCCAGTGGAATAAGTTATGACCGGCTAAAAAGAACGTAGCAAATATCGCAATAGCTGCAATAGGTAAAAATGCAGGCATTGCTTCAGGGATACGTTTAAATGCAGATGACCACCCGGCCTGCGCCAAATAGTTATACGACATAAAAAACATACCGATAACGGAGATGCCGCTAAAGTAAACGGCATTTACCCAGATGTTTGCCCAAAGCCGGGTTGTCCAGCTATATGCATGCCCCTCTGAGTGACCTGCACTTTCTCCCAGACTATGTACAACTTCAGTATGACCATGCTCACCTGAGCCTGATGCTAACAGAAAAGCGCCAAGCCCCACCAGCACGAGGCCAGTAATGCCACCTATCAGCAGTCGGCGTTTCGATTCTGCCGTAAACTCGTATTGCTCCTCAACGGATGGTATTGCGTGAACAGATGCCATTATTACTTTTATCAGCGTTCAACTTTCTCTACTTAAAATCAACCCTGCTGGAGTTTATGAACATACTGGACAATCTTCCAGCGTTCTTCCGGCGTTACCTGCGACCCATGTGGCCACATACGTCCTTTACCATTTGTAATGACATGAAAAATATGCCCATCGTTCATGTTCTTATAAGCATCTGCTGAGTAACTCGGCACCCCTTTGTACTGTACGCCCACTAAGCCATTTCCCTTGCCACCTTCACCATGACAATGAATGCAATACCGGCCATATAATACTTTCCCCTCCTCCAGTGTCTTAGCTGATTGAGGAATAGGATTGGTTAGTGTGCGTTCGGCTAAACCGATACTATCCTTCGGAATATTATATACCATCAAATCTGTTACAGCACTGTCGCCTTTTCCGAATGTAGTATGATAATTAGCACGCGAAACAGTACCACGGGCAGGATCACGCATTGGTAATCCCATTGGATTGATCGGATTAGCTTCCACCTGCTCGTATGGCTCAGGTCCCACAGGTTCGTACATTTGTGGAGCGTATTCTCTTCCGGTATCATCGTGTCCCCGTTTGCAGGAAGTTCCTGCCAAAGTGACCATAGCAACCGCCAAAAGCGAATACAATATGTTGTTGCGAATCATTTTTGTTACAGATTTAGAATTGCTTGAGGTTAACTTCAGCAGCTCCATTGGAAACTAAAACGTTTTCAATTTCAGCTTCGCTAAGTTGGTTTTGTCCCAAGTCAATAGCCATGGCAAATTTGTTATCCGTAGTTCTCAAGTCAAACATTAATGGTTTAACTGTAGGTCCGAGGCCATTCGATACTAAAAAAGTACCTACCATACCTAAGGCAGCGAAAAGTACAGTCAACTCAAAAATGATTGGTATGTAAACGGGAAAAGCAAATGAGTCTTTACCGCCCACAATCATTGGCCAATCGAACTTTTCCATATAAGCAGTCATGGTAAGTCCAGTGAGCGTACCCGACAAACCGAATAAAAAAGCAGCTATACCCAGGCGGCTACGAGGGTGCCCGAGTGCTACGTCTAACCCGTGAATTGGGAAAGGCGAATACACTTCATGCACCCGTACGCCAGCAGACTTAACGCCTTTAACAGCCTTCAACACTACATCGTCATCATCAAAAATGCCGACCAAAAACTTTCCACTTGCAGTAGTAGACATAACGACTTAATTCAACGTGTTGAAATTACTCAGCGTCTTTACTAAATGTTGGATTCGTGACACGTTCGCCTTTAGCGACACCCGATACCGAAACAGGCAGTCTCTCAGAAGACGACTTGATGACTGCTTTTACTTCCGCCATGTTTACTACCGGCAGGAATTTGGCGAATAACAGGAAGAGCGTGAAGAAGAACCCAAACGAGAAAATGTAGTCACTGATATCAAACAGAGTTGGGTGAAACATCGCCCAGCTCGATGGCAGGTAATCGCGGTGCAGAGAGGAAACAATGATTACAAACCGCTCAAACCACATACCGATATTTACAATGACCGATAACACGAATGTCCATACAATACTACGCCGGATGGTGCGTGACCAGAATAACTGTGGCGAAATTACATTACAGGTCATCATGGTTGCATAAGCCCACCAGTAAGGACCCGTTGCACGGTTTATGAAGGCATAGCTTTCGAATTCAACCCCCGAGTACCAGGCAATAAAGAACTCAGTCAAGTAAGCAACACCCACAATTGACCCCGTCAGAGTGATGATTTTATTCATCGACTCTATATGTTCGATTGTAATGTAATCCTCCAGTTTAAAGACGACCCGGGTAATCAGGAGCAGGTTTTGCACCATAGCAAACCCTGAGAAAATAGCACCTGCCACGAAGTAAGGCGGGAAGATAGTGGTATGCCAGCCTGGAATAACTGACGTAGCAAAATCCATACTTACAATCGTATGCACTGACAGTACTAGTGGGGTTGCTAAACCAGCCAGAATCAAGCTGATGTATTCGTAACGGGCCCAAGTTTTAGCCGAACCGTTCCAGCCTAGTGACAAAGCACCGTATATGTAACGAGATACCCGACTCTTGGCACGGTCGCGAATAGTAGCTAAGTCAGGAACAAGGCCAATATACCAGAACACCAGCGATACTGTGAAGTAGGTACTGATGGCAAATACGTCCCAAACGAGTGGAGATTTAAAATTTACCCATAATGAGCCGAATGTGTTAGGCAGAGGAAGTGCCCAGTAAGCCAGCCAAGGACGCCCCATGTGCATGAGGATAAAACTCGCAGCACATAATACAGCGAAAATAGTCATGGCCTCAGCAGCGCGGTTGACCGAAGTCCGCCACTTTTGCCGGAACAACAACAGTACTGCAGAAATCAGTGTACCGGCGTGACCAATACCCACCCACCATACAAAGTTGGTGATGTCCCAGGCCCAGCCGATGGTTTTATTAAGGCCCCAAACGCCGAGTCCCTCCCACCAGGTATAAAATACACAGGCAGTACCATAAATCAGCACTACAAAGGAGATGATAAAGGCAATTGTCCACTCTTTTGTCGGACGCCCCTCCACTTGTCTGCTTACATCCTCCGTAACGTCGGCGTAAGTTTTACCGCCTGTTACCAGCGGGGTTCTTACGGATGAAGTAACATGCATAGTATTACTTGATTAAGCTGTTTCTGATAACTATTGTATTGTCGGTTCCTGACGTGATTCCTGTTTTGGCTCCTGATCCTTGTTACGAATCTTAGTCAGGTAAGAAATCTGAGGTCTTACGTTAATCTCTTCCAACACATGGAAGGCACGTTCCTGCAACTCAACTTCCAGCATCTGCGAGATTGTACTTTCAGGATTGTTCATATCCCCGAAAATGATAGCGTTTGTTGGACAAGCTTGAGCACAAGCTGTTTGAATTTCGTCAGGCAGCGGACGACGACGCTCTTTCTTAGCGGTCAACTTACCTTCCTGAATTCGCTGTACACAAAAGGAGCACTTTTCAATAACTCCACGCGACCGAACTGTAACATCGGGGTTGATAACCATCTTACCAAGATAGTTATTGAATTGATAATCGAACTTGTCTTCGTCGTGGTATTTGAACCAATTGAATCGACGCACTTTATAAGGACAGTTATTCGAGCAGTAACGTGTACCGATACACCTATTATAGGTCATCTGGTTTAACCCCTCCGTGCTATGTGTGGTTGCCAATACTGGACATACCGTTTCGCAGGGTGCATTACTGCAATGCTGGCAGAGCATAGGTTGGAACGTAACTTCCGGGTTTGCTGAGGCCTGCTCTAATCCTTTAAGGTCTTCAGCTTCTGCATCACTGCTGTAATAACGGTCAATGCGCAACCAATGCATTTCGCGTCGGGCAATTACTTCGTCCCGACCTACAGTTGGCGTGTTGTTTTCCGAAATACATCCAACTACGCAGGCATTACAACCAATGCAAGAGTTTAGATCGATAATCATCCCCCAGGAATGGTTTGGCTTACCGTAGCCATGCCAGAGAGTGATGTCAGTTGGCGTAACTGGTCCTTCGGGTGTCTGTACTTTGGGCTTATAAGAACCGGTGTTGGGATTCTTCTGGTAATCGGCCAGAATAGTTTCCTGCAACACAGCTTTACGACCCATTACCGTATCGTGCGTCTGAGTTTGGGCAATTTCATGGCGACCGCCAGCTTTAGCGACTTTAGCTGTAAATGCTGCAAATGAGATATTACCGCCAACTGTGCTAACTAATGGGTAGGCGTTTTTACCAACTTCATTAGCTGATTTACCTGCTTTCTCACGACCATAACCAATCGCAATCGATACTGTATTATCCGCCTGACCTGGTTGAATCATTACAGGCAGTTCTATTGACTTGCCGTTCACTTCAACGGTGACAGTTTCATTCTGAGCTACACCCAGATCGTTAGCTGTCTTTTGTGATAAACTGGCATAATTGTCCCATGATGCTTTGGTAACAGGATCAGGAACCTCCTGTAACCAGGGGTTATTGGCTTGAGCACCTGTACCCATAATAGGCTTTTCGTATAGTGCCAGTTCAATCCCGGTCGTTGGTTTGTAACGGGTACTAATTGCCGTAGCTGCTGCAGCAAGATTACCGGCAAAAGCAACAGCCGTTGTTGCTGTAACCCCTTTATTTGGTTCAAAAACTCCGTCGTTCAACGACTGAATCCAAAATGCATCAAATGAGTCAAACCCCGTTGCCTTGGGGTAATAGTTAGTACGCCAATAGTTCTTCAGATATGTCTGATAATCGTTCGGCCTACCCGCCCATGTCAACAAACTCGACTGCATTTGACGAGTTTTAAAGATATGCGTAATTGTCGGCTGCATCAGGCTATAAAAGCCCTGCTTTGGTTCAACGTCATTCCAGCACTCCAGAAAATGAGGAGCCGGTGTGATAAACTTCGCTAAAGAAGCCGTCTCATCAGCGCGATCTGCAAAGGAAACAGAGAAAGGTATTTTAGGAAGAGCCTGCGCTAATTCAGCACCTCTTGGGTGATCATATACAGGATTAGCACCGTAAAAAAGGACACCCTGAACCCGACCGGCTTTAGCATCCTCAATAAAGGCGTTCATCTGCTGATCATTACCTTGCCGATAATTAACAGGTGTGCTCAGATCGATGGTTGAACCATAACTGCCCAGCAACCCATTGAGTGCATTAACGACGGTTTGTACGTTAGGATCGTTCGAACCGCAAACCACTAAAGCCCGGCCACGGGATGCGACCAGATCAGTAGCGCACTTATCAAGGTTAGCTACATTCACAGCAGCTGTGCTTACTGACGCTCCACCCAATTTAGCAGCCACCTTATTATACAAAGCAGCAACAACCAGACCCTGTTGTGATGGTTTAATAGCAGTACGGTAATCAGCATTGGCACCAGTCATTGATAGACCCGTCTCAAACTGATAATGACGTGACATGTCCCGTTTGCCTTTATGCAATTTACGCGTTGATGCATACGGCCGGGCATACTCTAATGGAGCAATCCAGCTGCCTAAGAAATCAGCGTCGATGGCAACAATTGTCTTGGCCTTGCTAAAGTCATACGACGGAATAACTGCTTTACCAAATGAGGTTTGATTCGCCTGTACAATTCCAAACGCAGAGTTTGGATCATACATAACATGTGTCGTTGTCGGGTATTTGGCAACGAATTCAGCGATTACGGCTTTTGTTGTCGGACTCATGATAGTCGACGTAACCAGCCGAATATCTCCACCGCGTGATGCAATCGAATTCAATTGAGAAACAACCTCTTTGTCGACAACGTCCCAGCTAACATCAGCATTACCCCGCTTGGGGCCTTTCAGTTTGTCAATGTCATACAATGACAAAACGGAAGCCTGAACCCGAGCCAACGTTCCACCTTTAGTAACAGTCGATTGGGGGTTACCTTCTATCTTGATTGGACGCCCTTCACGGGTTTCCACCAGAATACTGGCGTAATCACCACCCTCATTATACGTCGATGCGTAATAGTCGGAGATGGTAGGGAATGTCCGCTCCGGTTTGTTCAAATAAGGCGTAGCGTAGCGTACCGGAGTTTCGCAGGCTGCCAAAGACACAGCAGCCATACCAAATCCCATCATTTTCAAAAAATCACGGCGTTCAGTACCCGAACCGCCTAATAAGCTATTTAAACTATCAGATGGGGCATCAGGAAATTCCTGGGCAGCGCTTTTGACAAATTGCTCATCATTACGCAGTTCTTCAACCCCTCTCCAATACCTTTTTTGTGTAGGTTCCATACGTTCGATTAAAACTCTAAATCCCTTCGATTAAGCAAGATCAATAGTGGCACTTTGAACACTCGAGACCACCAATGTTTGCCACTTTGAGCGGTTCTTTGCTCTCCTTGCGGTGAAGGGCTACCAGTTTATCGTAATAGGCATTATCTTTTGTGTTGACTTCTGTTTTGCGGTGACAGTCGATACACCAGCCCATCGTCAGCGAAGAACGGTGTTCAACGACTTCCATCTTCTCAATTTCACCATGACAGGTAGTACACTGTACGTTACCGACATTTACGTGCTGAGCATGGTTGAAGTAGGCGAAATCAGGTAGGTTATGAACCCGAACCCACTCAATCGGCTTGTTTTGCTCAATAGCTGCGTAAATCTTCTGAATCTCCGGCGACTCTTTTTTGATAACGCCATGGCAGTTCATACAAATGTTTGCCGATGGAATGTGAGCCGACTTTCCTTTGTTAACGCCCGTGTGGCAGTAATTACAATCAATTTTGTACTGACCAGCGTGCAATTTGTGCGAATAGGCAATGGGTTGCTTTGGAGCGTAACCCTGCTGGATGCCGATACCATACAACCCATCCACGGATTCCTTGGTCGCGACGAATAAGAACAGATAGATCACAATCGAACGAAGCGTTGAGTTCGTTGCCATGCCGGTCAGACCTGTCTTTAGCCGCTGCATGAACGGAGCACCCTGCTCGTCCGTAGCAACTGTTCCCGGTGTGCCTACTGCTTTCGACAGGATTGTCACGATAACCAGCAACACAGCCAGTACAAGCAACATAACAACCAGCAGAGCAGCTAGCACGAACGTAAACAGTTCAGAAGGACCGGATGAGGAAACGCTTCCCTGATCAGTTGATGCACCACCACCGCCCCGCTCCTGAGCTTTGCCACCACCTACGGTTGCAGTAGCCGGTGCCGAAGCCTGATCAATGTAAGCCAGAATACCGTCAATGTCTGCGTCGGTTAAGCTCGCAAAACTCGGCATCTGTATTTGGTTGAACTTGTTAAACACCTGAACCGCATACGCGTCGCCGGTAGCTACCACCGAGGAGGAATTCCGAATCCATTTGTGTAACCAGGGTTTTCCGGGAGTACGAGTCAGCACTCCTTTCAGTCCAGGGCCAACGACCACTTCCTCCGTAACGGCATGACACTGTGCACAGTTATTGGTAAAAAGAGCTTTGCCCTTATCGGCATCGCCACCACTGGCGGCTGCCGGAGTAGCTGCAGCCGGGCCACCTCCGCCGGCCGCTACCGAATCCTGTTGCGCCTTAACCTGCCCGCTCATTAAAACGGTGGCTAAAGTAAGAGCAAAAGCTCCGCAAAACTGAGATAAACGGCTCATATTGAGAACTTTAGTAATTGATTTTGACATATATTACCGGTGAATTTTTCACCGGCTCACAAAAGTAAGGTAGGAACGCCACTTATCAAAAATTGCCGTTTGTTATTTTAAAACGGGGTATAATTTATAAATTATCTAAGTTACCGCCCCTATGATGTTTATCGGATTTCACTCTTAACGATTTGTTTAAGGGGTTGTTTAACAAAAAAAAGCCATTTGGCTCGGTGACACGTCACGTCGCCAAATGGCAAAAAACATAGTACATAAACTTAGTAGTTTAGTACGTTAATCGGGGAGGTTCCGAGCGGATTCGAACCGCTGTACGAGCTTTTGCAGAGCTCTGCCTAGCCACTCGGCCACGGAACCAAATAAAAGAGCGTATCGCCTGCTGAGTTGAATCAGCGCACAAATGTACGACTAATTCGCTTCCGGCGATACGCCCCTATTAACATTTAGCCATTATTCCGGCTTTCCATTTGCTCTTTGAGAGCCGACAGCGCTTCGAGATCACCTAACGTCGCACCTCGTTCCGGCTGTTGGGCCGAGGCTGGCTTAGCATCCGTTTTAGGCGCTTTCGCCTGAGGAGCAACTGGTTTAGCTTCGCGCTTTGGTTCGTCTTTCTCCTGCCACGTTTTCGTGTGAGAAAGCATGATACGCTTTTCGTCCTTGGAGAACTCAGTTACTTTGAAGTCGAGCGATTCGCCTACTTCAGCAACCGTTCCGTCTTCTTTCGCCAGGTTCTTCAGAGCAGAGAACCCTTCAATGCCATACGGCAGCTCCAGCGTTGCCTGTTTGTCGTTCTTCGACAGAATAGTACAACGGTGTACTGAGCCCGGCGTGAAGAACGTTTCAAACGTATCCCATGGGTTTTCTTCGAGTTGTTTGTGACCCAGCGCCAGACGACGGTTGTCGACGTCTAATTCGAGTACAACCACCTCGAGTTCTTCACCAACTTTGATGAAATCCGAAGGATGTTTGATTTTCTTTGTCCATGACAAGTCAGAAACGTGTACCAGTCCATCGATACCTTCTTCCAGTTCGAGGAACAGGCCGAAGTTGGTCAGGTTACGAACCACACCTTTGTGGCGAGTACCGATAGCATACCGGCTGGTCAGTTCTGGACGAGTCCAGGGGTCTTCCGTCAACTGCTTAATGCCCAGTGACATTTTGCGGTCATTACGGTCAAGCGTCAGCACAACCGCTTCTACTTCATCGTTCACTTTCAGGAACTCCTGTGGATTCCGCAGGTGCTGTGACCACGACATTTCGGACACGTGAATTAGCCCTTCTACGCCCGGCATGATTTCAAGAAAAGCACCGTAATCAGCGACATTTACAATGCGGCCTTTTACTTTGGAGCCAACCTGGATATCGGCCGACAACGAATCCCAAGGATGCGCTTGTAGCTGCTTCATACCCAGCGAAATACGCTTCTTGTCCTCGTCGAAGTCAAGCACAACGACATTAACTTTCTGATCAAGCTGCAATACTTCTGATGGGTGACTGATGCGGCCCCACGAAATATCCGTGATGTGCAGCAGACCGTCTACCCCACCGAGGTCGATGAATACGCCGAAGTTGGTCATGTTTTTGATAACCCCTTCCAGCACCTGACCTTTTTGCAGGTTATTCAGGATCTGAGCGCGTTGTGCTTCCAGATCTTTTTCGATCAGGATTTTGTGCGATACAACGACGTTATCGTTCGCGTAGTTGATTTTCACAACTTTCACTTCCATCTTCTTACCAACGAAGACGTCGAAGTCACGAATTGGCTTCACATCAATTTGAGAACCCGGCAGGAAGGCTTCTACACCGTGAATGTCCACGATCAGACCACCTTTGGTCCGGCGTTTCACAAAACCGTCGATAACCAGATCCTCGTCCAGTGCACGCTGAATTTTCTGCCAAGCCGTGATAACCTTAGCTTTCTTGCGCGACAGTACCAGTTGACCATTGGGGTCTTCCTGATTTTCAACGTATACCTCTACTTCATCTCCCATTTTCAGGTCCGGCAGATCACGGAATTCTGAAGCGGGCACTAAGCCGTCCGATTTGAAACCGATGTTCAGGATTATCTCTCGATCCGTAATACCTACTACCGTTCCGGTTACGACTTCTTTTTCGTTGACCTGCGCCAGCGTGTTGTCGTAAATTTCTTCCAATCGGCTTCTTTCATCGGCCGAGTAACCGCTACCAAATCCTCTGTTGTCTGCCCGATCCCAATCGAAATCCGGCAATGCTGCAGTTTGCTGCGTTTTGCTCATAAAAAAGTTTTCCTGACCCGATAAGTACATCAGTCCGTCGGGTCAGGCCGGATTGACTTAAGTGAAAAATAGTTTTTTTGTCTTTTTTGAAAACGGACTGCAAAGATAGGCGTTTTTAACAAGAAAAATGGCTGATTTGCTACAGCAATTGCAGCGAATCAGCCATTTAGTAAATTTAAGTCTTAGTATGCTTTCTCCCGTTTGTTCAGGAAAGGCATCCAGCTTGCCTCGAGCGAACCAGAAAAATCACGCAGGAATACCAGAAACGTGGGTTTGAATGGTTTCTGTCGAAGCGGCATCCGGGCTTCTTCCGGTGTGTCGTCGCCTTTGCGCGAGTTACAGCGTTTACAGGCAGTAGCTAAATTATCCCAGTTCGTTTTGCCCCCTCTCGATTTGGGAATAACGTGATCAAGAGTCAGTTCCTCCGTAGTACCGCAATAAGAACACCGGTGGTTGTCGCGCTTGAAAATGTTTTGGCGAGTGAGCATAACCCCTTTGTAAGGGAGACTTACGTAACGATGTAACCGAATGACGGATGGACACGGATACGAACTGTCAACGGTGCGCAATGTATGTGTATCGGATTCAGCAACAAGTTCGGCTTTGTTGAGGAAGACCAGCAAAAAAGCCTTTGGAACGGAACAGATGCTAAGCGCACTATAATCTTGGTTTAAGACCAATACTTTCCTGCCCATATCTTACATTAAAAAACCCTCTGTTTTGTAGCAAGTTAGGGATTTTTATAACATAACGGCAAGTTTATAGGCTTGTTAAACGCTGCGGCCTAATTTTAATCCCGGTCGCGGCTCATCTCACGCTCTACATCGCGCTCTTTAATACTTTCGCGCTTGTCGTACAGCTTCTTACCTTTTGCCAAGGCAATGTCTACTTTGGCAAAGCCCCGCTCATTTGTGAATAGCCGGGTGGGAATAATGGTTAAACCCTGATCCTTCAGTTTTTCGGATAACCGGCGCAGTTCACGCTTAGTGAGCAACAGTTTCCGGTCGCGTAGCGGTTGGTGGTTCAGATACGTCCCGTCCGTGTACGTTGACACGTTCATGTTTCTAATGAACAATTCGTCATTCAGAAACAGACAATATGAATCCTGCAGGTTGACTTTTCCCTGCCTGATTGACTTAATTTCAGTGCCTGTCAGCGAAAGACCGGCAGTGAATGTTTCCAGGAAGGCAAATTCAAACTTTGCCCGGCGGTTTAAAATATTGACCTGTTTAGTAATTGAAGGTGATGCCATGGATGAATAACGAAGGGGCGCAAAGTTACCCCGATTGATTGAGAACGCCGGAACAGCACGTGAAGTTTGCCGATCACTGAAAAGCCTCTTTCCTGAGCGGGCGAATTAATTCGCCCGCTCAGGAAAGAGGCTTGAGAAATGAAACGCAGCGTTAGTTTATTTCTTCGTCTGTTGTTCCTGATATTCTTTATTCAGACCAGCCAGGATCTTCGATGTTTCATCATTACTGTCATTGGCAAACAGAATGCCACCGCCTTTGGTATAACCCAGCACAAACTCGTACTTGTTTTGCTTGTTATACTTCTTCAGGTACGCAAAAATCTGGTTGTACAGATCTTCGTTTTTTTTCTGTTCATCGGCAGCCAGACTTTGGGCGGCCCGGTCACGATAGGCAACCAAATCCTGCTGTTTTTTCTGGAGAGCCGATTCTGTAGCGCGACCCTGCTCCTGTGTCATGGTTGGTGCTTTCTGCTGAAAAAAGGCTACTTCGTTCTGCAATGACCGGCCACGGGTGTTCAGGTCATTGTCCAGCTGAAACCGCTTACTTTCCAGCACTTTCTGAGCATCTTTGAAATATTCGTACTTGGTCAGCAGGGAGTCTACGTTCACGTAAACAATGTTTTTGCCTTTGGCTTCGGCAGCAACCGGCGACGTGGCGGTTTCAGTTTTTTGGTCCTTGAAATGGAGATAGTACAGAACAGCTACGGCTACGACAAGTACGGCGTTCAATACGAGTGAGGCATTCTTCACGAGAAATCAGTTGGTTTTGTGTAAAAGGTTGCAACAAAGATACCGGATTGCCCCGGAAAATCGACGCTGCTGTTCAGGCGACTTGCGGACGTAGCGCCCGACGGCATAAATAACCACTCAGAGCGGCCAAGCCGCCCACCAGCGCGCCAATCAAAACGGATACTTCAAGGAGTATGATGGGCATGTCTGCCTTGAAAAACAACTGACTCATGCGCCCGGTAAGGATGCCTGCATTACGCATGTGAATGATTAGTGCATAAATCTGCCAGACTAAGCCAACACCAATAGCTCCAGACCAGAATGCTCGTCCGCCCGTCTCGCTTCGCCACCAAGCAATGCCAAATGCCACGAGGGCCACACTCCACCAGGGGAGTATTAACTGTGCTAATAAACTTATTACGGCGATTATTAAGATAGAAATCATAATTCGATCAGGGATTTAGGGTCCAGCGGGTGCGAAGGCGGGGATTGGTTTCGGTGGGTGATTGCAGAAAAAGTAACTCGTTTAACTCGCCTTTTCGCCACGTCTCGAGCTGATTATGGTAAGCAGCATTACCCGGATTTCCAGACTGCCCGCCAGGATATACACCAAAGGCCTGCGGTTTAGGGCCAAGCGCAACAATCATTCGCCACGAGGGACCAGTGCGGGCGGTTGTAGCATTAACGATACCGGAACCACCACCGGTCTGCACGTCCATAACACTGAGCGGTTCGAGCCGGGCCAGGTGCATTACATCCGTACTCTTATGCAGGCCCCATCCCCAAGCAGGTCCAAAGGTTCCATGTTTTCGGGCGAGTGTATCAACGGTAGAACGGAAACTTTGCGTCAGCACATCCGATAGCGTTTCGCGGGCGGGTGTATTCGCATTATCGAACCAGTGCGAAGTCGTATCTTTCTTTAGTAACTGCACTAACCGGTCGAAATTGGGGTAACGCATGGGTCGCGGGCCTGACTCATCAAACTCGTCTTTCCAGATCGCGTCCTGTGCCTGCCTGACCCATTCAGTGAAAATGGTGGGCGGAATCAAATTCGCATCGTTGTGGTACGACCAAGTTTTCAGGGCGTTCAGCGCGGTTAATTGCACCGTCGACAAGCCTCTTGTCTGAACTCGGAGTAACCAGAGCGGCAACACGTCAACCGCCCGCAGGTTGTAGGTATCGTTTTGCAATCGTCGTAAGCTATCAACCGTAATCCGCTGCATAATAGTCAGCCGCTGATTAATCCGTCGCCCCCGCTCCGATGGCGCAAACTCCCAATTAATATAGTAGGGATACGTTGGATCAGTGGACGACTGATTCGCCGAGCTGACAAAGCCTCGTTCTGGATTTTTGACGCGCGGATTCTGGTCAGCAGGAATCCAACCCTGCCAATCATCGGCGGGGTTCGTGCCATCGAGTAAAAACTTGCCCTGATCCTTTCGTTTAAGTGGAAATCGTCCGCTTGGCGCAATGGCAATGTCTTTATTCACATCAGCGAACACAAAGTTCTGGGCAGGAGCACTGTAGTAGGCCAGCGCGTTCAGGTACTCATTGTAGTTCTTCGCCCGGTTCAGCAGGTACCAGCACAGAAAATCGTTTGATGATTCATGGGCAATCCAGCGAGCGGCATAGCCAATGGGCACATTATCAGCGTACGGTTTCTGACCCTTTGTGTACATGACCGGTCCGTGATGAGTGTAGAGAACGGTGTCGATCACATCCGGTTTACCCTTTACTTTAATCGTCTCGATCCGTTGCCGAACGGGTCTCCAGCGGTTGTTATGCCAGTATTCCCGTCGGCTATTGTCCTTAAATTTTATTTGATAGAAGTCGAGCACGTCAGCACCGACGTTCGTAACGCCCCAGGCAATTTCTTTGGTAAACCCACTCAGCACGGCGGGCGCACCGGGCATCGAAGCGCCATAAACATTCATGGTCGGGCTAACCAGTTGAATCTGATACCAAATAGACGGCAAACTCAGCGTCAAGTGCGGATCGTTGGCCAGCATGGGGTAGCCAGTTGCTGACTTTTGCGGCCCCACAGCCCAGTTGTTACTGCCAATTTCGGGATCGTGGCGGGGCCAGGACAGCGCGACGGGATCACGCCCAGCCGCCGGGCTTTTAGCAGAAGCAGCCGGAAGAGGCAGCGGCTTAAAATTCCACTTGGTACCGACCGGAATAATAGGATCTTCTATGGCTGGGTAATCCGGAAACAGGTCGGCGGTTACGGTAGGGCCATATTTTTCGAGCACATTGCTCATATTCAGGTCGTCGGCACCGAGGGCCAGTACGCCCGACATGTACTTGAGAAACAGAGCACATTTGATGGGTTGCCAGGGTTCTGGCGCGTACCCGAGCAACTTGTATTCAAGCGGATAATTAGCCGGTTTTAACTGACTGATGTAGGCATTAACACCCGCCGAATAAGCCTCCACCATTTCGCGCGTACGTGGATTGCTCATTACGCCCTTCATGGCCTGTTCGGCACCATAGCCCATGCCTAACCGACGGTTGTAACGATCCAGTTCGAGGGCTTTGTCGCCAACCAGTTCCGATAACCGCCCGGCAGCTGCGTGGGTCTGAAATTCCATTTGCCACAGACGGTCACGGGCCGTCAGGTAACCCTGGGCGAAGTAGGCATCGTGGTCGTTTTGGGAAAAAACGTGGGGAATGCTAAGGTCGTCGAACACAACTTTAATGGGTTGCCGGGCACCCGATATGGTCAAGTCGGCGTCGGCGGGTGTACCATCTTTGGGGTCCGCGTTCTGCCAGAACCCGGTAAATGGACTCAGCAATGGACCGATGGCGGGTAGACTACCCCAGGTACGGTTCAACGCGTAGACCAGGGCAAGCGTCAGGCCGGTGAGCAGGAAGGCTTTTACGTAGTTCATGTACTAAGAGTAGTAAATCGAATCAGGGACTAAAGCGACATCTAACAAGCTACTACTCAATGAATGGTTTCCTGAAAATGATCCTGATCGGAAACGAGTAAAGCCTATACAGCTCATCGTCGGATTCCATTCAGATCATCTTGACGTTTTCGGTTTTTGAGTACCTTTGGCTCTATCCTACTCGCCGAACCTCATGCGTTTTGCTTTACTTTTTGCCTGCATGGTCACCACTACATTTGCGCAGCCCCTTATCAAACCATATGATTTAGAGGGCCATCGGGGTTGCCGGGGCCTTATGCCCGAAAATACACTACCCGCTTTTCTGAAAGCATTAGAGCTTGGCGTTAATACGCTGGAACTGGATGTAGTGGTTAGCCAGGACGGGCAGGTTGTCGTCTCGCATGAACCTTACTTCAACGCCGACATCACGACTGATCCTACCGGTAAACCCGTAGCGAAGTCGGACAAGAAGAGCCTTAACCTTTACAAAATGCCTTATGCTGTTATTAAACAGTATGACACCGGTTCGAGAGGCAACCCAAACTTTCCTGAGCAGCAAAAACTAAAAACCCACAAGCCACTCTTGAGCGACGTATTTGTCCAGGCCGAGGCTTACCGGACGGCGCATAATCTGCCAGCGTTTTCGTATAATATCGAGTTGAAAAGCGAAGCGTCTGAATACACCATCAGCCAACCCGAGCCTGCACCGTTTTGCGAGCTGGTCCATGCTGTAATCAATCAGCACGTTGCTCCCGACCGGATCATCATTCAAAGTTTCGACTTTGCCATTTTGAAGCAGTGGAAAAAACAGATTGATGCCGGTAGCTATAAAAAAGTCCGGCTGGCGGCTCTGGTCGAAAACCTGCGGAGTATCGATAAAAACCTGGCGGACCTGGGCTTTACCCCCGACATATACAGCCCCCATTACCGGCTGATCGGTAAAGATCGCATTACCAGCCTGCATGAACGTGGCATTAAGGTAGTCCCGTGGACGGTAAACGACCCCGACGATATGCGTCGACTGCTAGCCGAAGGAGTCGATGGGTTAATTACGGACTATCCCGACCGGGCCAAAAACTTATAAACCAACCACGTCCCCCGGCAGTTTCTCTATGACTAAGACCCAGACCGCCCGATGATTCTGCTCAATTCGACGCTCAAATGGCTGCTTCTCCGGCGTTTGCCGCGCATCGAAGCCATGATGAAACAGCCCGGCCGGGTTCAGCAGGGCGTTTTCGAGCGGCTCATTCGTCAGGCCCGCCGTACCGAATGGGGTCGTAAACACCAGTACAGCGGCATCCGCTCAGTACGTGATTTTCAGGAGCGCGTGCCGGTATCGTCTTACGAAGATTTGTTTCCGTTTATCGAACGGGTGATGAAGGGAGAGAGTAATGTCCTCTGGCCCTCGCCAATCCGCTGGTTTTCCAAATCATCCGGCACTACCAACGCCCGCAGTAAATTCATCCCTATTTCGTCGGAATCGCTGGATGACAGTCATCTAAAGGGGGGTAAGGACATGATGGCATTGTACATCGCCAACCGCCCGGATAGTAAGGTTTATGACGGCAAAGGGTTATCAATTGGTGGCAGCCTTCATTCAAATCCCTACGGAGCCAACAGCATGGCCGGTGACGTGTCGGCCGTTGTGATGAAAAACCTGCCGACCTGGGCCCAATTTATCCGCACGCCACCCATTGACATTGCCCTGCTCGATCAGTGGGAGGAGAAGATCGACCGTATGGCCGAAATTGCGGCTCAACAAAATGTGACCAGTATTCTGGGTGTGCCAACCTGGACGATGGTGTTGCTTGAGAGAATACTGGCGCAGACCGGGAAGTCGTCTATTCTGGAGGTGTGGCCCAATTTTGAAGTTTTTATTCACGGTGCGGTTAATTTTCAGCCGTATCGGGACCTGTTCACCAACCGGATTTTTTCCTCGGCGGATGTAGCCTATTTAGAGACGTATAACGCATCGGAGGGTTTTTTTGCTATTCAGGACGATCTAAGCCGGGTGGGCGAAATGCTGCTAATGCTCGACTACGGCATTTTCTACGAATTTGTACCCATCGATCAGGCCGATCAGCCTTTTCCCGCCACTGCACTTACCATTGAGGAAGTGGAGGTCAACAAAAATTATGCTCTTGTTATATCTACTAATGGTGGCCTGTGGCGGTACCGCGTTGGCGACACGGTACGATTCACCTCAACGTTTCCACACCGGCTGAAGGTAAGTGGCCGAACCAAGCACTTCATCAATGCTTTTGGTGAAGAAATCATTGTAGAAAACGCCGAAGCCGCCGTTACCCAGGCCTGTGAAGCTACCGGCGCCATTATCAGTGAATACACCGCCGGGCCGGTTTATATGGGCAATGGCAGCAACGGACGGCATGAGTGGATCATTGAATTCAAACAGGAGCCAGCCGACCAACAGCACTTTAACCGAATGCTCGACGAAACACTCCGTCAGGTCAACTCTGACTACGACGCCAAACGCTACAATGATATGGTACTCATTGAGCCTCTGGTTCATGTAGTGCCACGTGGTACGTTTTATGGCTGGATGAAAGGGCGTGGTAAGTTGGGAGGCCAACATAAGGTACCGAGACTGAGTAACACACGGGATTACTTAGACGATATTCTTCGCAGCCTGACCTATCAAGGGTTCTAGCCAACATTACCCCCTTACTAACTTCTTTTCCCGCAGAAACTCGTACGTCATCACCTGCTTTTCGGGATGCAGCACCACCTGCTTTATTACTTCGCAGACAAATAGTTCATGGTCTCCGGCGTCTATACTACCCATCGTTCGGCACTGAACATAGCCGATAGCTTCGGTCAGATAGGGGCAGCCACGTTCATCGACTGCGTGGGGTAGCCGGATAAACTTATCTTTGTTGCGCCCGCTTTGCTGTCCGAGTTTACGAATCAGTCCGGTTTGGTCAGTAGCCAGTAGATTAACGTTCAGCAGGCCGCTTTCCCGCACAAGTTCAATGGTGTAATCGACCTTGAACAGAGCGACAGCCAGCGTTTTACCGCCCATCGCTGTTTGAGTAAGCCACGTAACAATGTTGGCATTCCGGCGATGATTCGATACATCTGTTCCGGCTACCGTTGTGATCGCATGAACATCGTAATGCTTGTATTTAAGCAGGCGTTTTGGCATGAAAAACTGCTGATGAGCAACCAATGAAGGGATAAGTATAGTAATGAACAAAGCCGAAAATGGGTTTGTTGTTTGAATATCCATTCTCTAAGCAGGTGAATTAATTCGCCTGCCTGAGGAACATAGCAGAAATACCACCTATTACCTAGGGCATGAAATCGTTTGACATACCTGATTATTACCGTAGTTCGATTATTACCCCGCTGAAAGAATTCCGGCGGAAACACGACAAGCTGAAACGCGACTATACCCCGACGTTACTTGATTTCGGGCCGGTACGTTTTCTGCTGGCCCGCCACTTTGGTTTTTGTTACGGTGTAGAAAACGCGGTCGAAATCGCGTATAAAGCCATTGCCGAGAATCCGGAAAAGCGGCTATTCTTATTGAGTGAGATGATTCATAACCCAGATGTAAATGCAGATTTGCAGGATCGCGGGGTTCGGTTCATTCTGGATACACATGGTGGCCAGCTTATTCCCTGGAGCGACCTCACGCCCGAGGATGTGGTTATTATTCCCGCCTTTGGCACGACGCTTGAAACGCAACAGCAGTTAGCTTCGATTGGTCTGAACGTCGAACGGTACGATACCACCTGCCCCTTCGTCGAGAAGGTCTGGAATAAAGCTACGCAGATTGGTCAGAAAGCTTATACGGTAATAGTACACGGTAAGCCATCGCATGAAGAAACACGGGCTACGTTCTCGCACAGCAAAGAATCTGCCCCAACGGTTGTTGTACGCGACATGGCACAGGCGCAGCGGCTGGCCCTATACATTACCGGAGAATGCTCGCCGGAGCAATTCTACACCGAGTTTGCCGGGCAGTATTCTGCGGGATTCGACCCCGTGCGTGACTTACAGCGCATTGGCGTGGTCAATCAGACAACTATGCTGGCTTCCGACACGCAGGGGATTGCCGATTATCTGAAACAGGTGATGGTTCGGAAATACGGCTTAACCGACGAGACGCACTTTGCCAATACCCGCGACACGCTTTGTTATGCTACCAACGACAATCAGGACGCTACATATACACTCTTAACTTATCCGGCGAATCTGGCAATTGTAGCGGGCGGGTACAACAGTTCCAACACCTCGCACATCGTTGAACTTTGCGCTGAGAAGCTGCCCACTTACTTCATCGAGTCGGAACAGAAAATACTAACCGATGTATTGATTCGGCACTATGACCTGCACACTAAACAGGAGGTAGTAACGGAGAATTTCCTGCCCACTACCCGGCCCACCACTATCCTGCTCACCTGCGGAGCTTCCTGCCCGGATGCAGTTGTCGAAGGCATTCTACTGAAAGTAGTTTCATTTTTTACGGGAACGAAGCCGGTAGAAGCTGTTATGGCCGACTACGCCAGCTGAGTTAAGACTATAAGCCGTTTACCCGCACGGTTATTCCTTCGCTTTCATTATGCAGCCGGTCAACGGCCGTAACAACGTATGTGTACTTATGCTTCGGGTCAGCGGTTTTATCCACAAAACGTGTGGATAACTCACCCATCAGCACCGCCAGAATCGTGCGGGGATCGTCGGTATTTAGTTTAGGAAGGGCCTCATCGAGCCTATACACGACGTAGTAACGGGCTGTGCCTTTGTCAACAGCGGGGTCGGGCTGCTGCCAGTACAGTTCAACACCATCAATGGTTGCAGCTACCGTCAGGCCACGGGGCGAACGGGGCGGAATACTATCGAGCCACGGCATGGTTGGAATCAGTGCGTGGTAACGATACGGTCCCGTCTGTAATGAATCGCGGAAACTGTGTGGATTCGTCTGAAATGTCTTGCCACTGAAAAACACGCTGCCGGTAACCTTTGGCTGTTTCCTGATGTGGCGCATCTGGTCGGGTAACTGCGCCGGGTCTCCCCATGAAACATCTGTTTTTGTCGGGTGCGCCAGCCGATACGCGCCATGCCCGACATACAGATGGCGGGTCGGACAATTCAGCGTCCACCAGTCGACAAGGGTCCGAAAGGGAACCTTACCGAACTCGGTGCCAAAATAAACCTGAGGAACAATGTAATCGATCCAACCCTCCCGAATCCATTTGCGCGTATCGGCATACAGATTATCGTAAGCTGTCAGGCCTCCTGTTGTAGCCGACCCTTCAGGGTCATCCCGCCGGTTACGCCACACACCAAACGGGCTGATGCCAAACTTCACATAGGGTTTCTGCGTCCGAATCGAATCCCGGAGTTGCAGAATCAGCGCATCTACGTTGCTCCGACGCCAGTCATCAAGACTCAGGCCCTTGCCGTAACGGGCATAGGCCGGTCCATCAGGAATCCGCTGGCCAACCACGGTATACGGATAAAAATAATCGTCGAAGTGAATGCCATCAACATCGTAGTTCCGTACCAGATTGGCTACAATTCCCGATATGTAAGCGCGAACTTCAGGCAAGCCGAGGTTGAATACCTTACGTCCATCATATTGATAAAGCCAGTCCGGGTGCTGAAAGCCAATGTGAGACGGCGCAATGCTGGAGTTACGGCTGTAGGTAGCACGGTCCAGGTTCAACCACGCATGAAACTCCAGTCCCCGGCTGTGCGACTCCTGAATCATAAACTCCAGCGGGTCGTAGAACGGATCGGGTGCCAGACCCTGTTGCCCGGTCAGCCACTCTGACCATGGCTCTTTTCCTTTGGCATATAATGCATCGGCAGCATCGCGTACCTGAACGATAACGGCGTTCAGACCCGTGCGCTGGTGCAGTTCGATCATCTCACGAAACTCACGCTGCTGCTCATCCGTAGTGAGGCCTTTTCGGCTGGGCCAGTCGATGTTTTCAACGGAAGCAATCCAGGCAGCTCTAAACTCTCGTTTGGGTGGATTCGCTACCGTATCAGCCGGTGTAAGTTGTTCAACTGATAAAGTAGTACGGCAGCTTAACGATAAGGCCGCACTGCAAAGTAAAAAAGACAGAAGATAATGACGGTTCATGTAACAGGTGGCTACGGGCAATAGCCAAAAATACGGCTTTTGTCCAGCATCCAAGAGTAGTCTGCTATTTTTGTGTAGTACCGCTTTTACCCTTGGCCCGGCAGGCATCACTACAGTAAACTACAGTGTCCCAGTCGCGTTCCCACTTTTTACGCCAAGCAAACGGCCTACCACATACCGGACAAACCTTGGTAGGAAGATCCGCTTTCTTTCTCATTTTCATGGTTTGAGAACGAACTGTAGTAGAACGAAGGTTGCGCAGTTCAGTTAAAACTTTGCCCTTGTCGACTGTGTTGTAGATGCCATGAAGAACCTAAAGTTCAATACCCTCACCGACGTTGATATTGACCGCATTGTTGAAATGGCCTGGGAGGACCGGACACCGTTTGAGGCTATTGCTACACAGTTTGGTCTTTCGGAGCAGGATGTAATCGAACTGATGCGCCGGGAGATGAAGCCGTCCTCCTGGCGAATGTGGCGGGCCAGAGTGCAGGGCCGGGCAACTAAACACAAGGCACACTCAGCCGTTGCCGACCAGGTTTCCTTCCGTTCACTAAGTCAGCGCACCATTAGTCATAATAAAATCCCCAAACGGTAACACAGGTTTGGTAGCCGGGGGTTTTAGCTTAATTTTGTCCCGTTAAATCGAAGTATAGGCTATTTTTGTTCTCTGTTTTTGTAAAAATCCAATAGATTTTAGGGCATTTTACAGAAACGGAGTAAATTTGCGCATACCTCGTCACCCGTTACATTTTATTATGCCGACCATGTCAGCTACGAAGTTAGATCAGATAGATCGTAAGGTTTTAGAGATTCTTCAGTCCAACGCAAAAATTACCAACGCGCAACTCTCGAAAGAAATTGGTCTCTCGCCGGCTCCTACCCTGGAGCGTGTTAAAAAACTCGAAACCTCGGGTATTATTCAGAGCTATCACGCTCAACTGGACCGCGAGCGAGTTGGTCTGGGCGTTACAACGTTTGTGATGGTTACCTTAGTAGGCCACAAAAAGGAAACGACTATGTCGTTTGTGGACAAGGCCAATGAGATCCCCGAAATCATCGAGTGCCACCACATCACCGGTTCAGGCGACTTTTTGCTGAAAGTCATTTCCAAAGATATTTCGTCCTATCAGGCTCTGATGCTGGACGTGATCAACGAAATCGGCGAAGTAGCCAGCACTCAAACGATGGTAATCATGTCAACCTTCAAGGAAAGTAAGGTGCTGCCGATTCCCTGATTTAATGGAACCGCACCGGCTGATGGGGCGGATACCTGCGACAGCGTGGATAAAGAATGGTGAAAATCTGTTTTTATTCGCGCTACCGCAGGTATCCGCCCCATCAGTGTTTCATTACTCCCTTCTTTTCCGGCGTTCTTCCCGGCGCGACTTTTTGCCTTCGTCCAGCAGTTTCTTCGCTTCCTTATGCTGGCTCGACTTACGATCTGACTTATCAATTACTTCTTTAAAATATTCCGTTGCCTTGTCGTACTCCTTTTCCTGTGTCGCAATTTTGCCTAACGCCAGTACCGACGACCAGTAGTAGCCCGCATCCAATGATTTTGTCTGTTTAGCAAAGTCTATCGACTGTTGATAGAACTGCTTTGCCAACGGGACATTCTGGTAGAAATTCTGGTTGATATACGCCAGTATGTAGGCAGCTGTGCGACCGCTAATGCCTTCATAACCCGTTTTACCAGCAGCGATTTTGGCCAAAATATCCTTGCAAATCAGATCCGACTCGGCCAGTTTTCCCTTCACAAAGGACGACCGGGCGTAATACCGCTCAAAAAACGGGTTATCCGGATACTGTTCCGCCATGTATTTTGATAGGTCATAGGCTTTATCGTACTGATTTTCCATGCTGTATATCTGCATGAGAAAATAGCGGGCTTCAGTACGAGTGTAAAACGCATAATTAGCGTTTTTTTCCAGCTGAGCAATTCCTTCTGTCTTGTTCCCCTTAGGAAAGAAGAACAAAATCGGTTTAAGCAATGGATAATTTTGAGGAATCCATTGGGCATAGTAATTAAACAGGCCATCACCGAAGAGCAGTTCAGGGCTTAAATCGCCGTTACCTTTGCACTTTTCGAAGTATTTAAGCGCATTTTTACCCGCCAGCGTTGCCTTTGCCCAATGTTGCCGCTCCGAATGCAACCGACCTTTGAAGGCATAAGCAGCCGCCAGAAAAAAAGCCGGTTCCACCTTGTTCTCATTATCGTCGTACATTTTCTCGGCCAGATTAATGGTCGAATCCATGTACGCCAGACATTTTTCGTCATAATCCGTAACATCCGTGTTTGGCACGATTTTCCACCACTCTGCCAGCCCAATCAGAAAAAATGGCAGCGGGTGCTTAGGATAGCGCACCTTAAGCCAACGAAACTCCTTATCCGCTTCATAAAACTTATAATTATACAGCTGATTGATAGCCTCGGTCGCTTCGATCTGAATGCCGGGATTTTTCAGCAGCATATCGTATTTATTGTCGTAATCGCCGGGCGAATAAATCTTTTCTCCCTGCGCAAATGTCAGGTGAGTCAACACTAGGGCAACGACGGTAATCAGTAATTTCTTCATTCGTTGGTTATTCACTTTATCAGTTAACCTCCCCATTATAACGTTCGGGACGGGGTTGTATTTTTCGGGAATCGTTGGCAGCCCAAACCCATTGGCGTACCTTTGACTACCGCGCAATCTTTCATTATGCTGACGATTAAAGACAAAACGTTTGTGCCCTTTATTGGCCACGATCAGATTCAAAGCCGCATTGCCGAGTTGGCTGCCCAGATTAATCAGGAGTACAACGGGAAATGCCCCTTACTGGTAGTTGTTCTCAACGGCGCATTTTTATTTGCCGCCGACCTGATGAAAAATCTCACCATTGAATGCGAAATCACCTTCATCCGAGTCGCTTCCTATGAGCAAACCAGTTCTACCGGCACTGTAAAACAGATTTTAGGCCTGAAAGAATCCGTTGCCAACCGCCATCTGATCCTGATCGAAGACATTGTAGATACCGGCCTGACCATTGCTAACCTTCACGACCAACTTTTAGCCCAACAACCTGCTTCGTTGGCAATCGCCACGCTACTCTTTAAACCCGACGCGCTCGAAAAGGATGTTAAGTTGACGTATGTGGGTTTTGATATAGAAAACCGCTTCGTATTAGGCTACGGTTTAGACTACGATGGGCTGGGGCGGAACACAAAAGATATTTTGGTGCTGAAAGAATAACTTACCGATCGACCTCGCCCATTACCAAGTCCACCGAGCCAATAATTGCAACTAAGTCCGCCAGCATAGCTCCCTTCGAAATAGCCTGAACAACCGACAAGTTGTGAAATGAACACGACCGGCATTTCATGCGGGTCGGTATGTCAGATCGACCATCAGTTCGGATGAAGAACCCTAATTCTCCTTTTGACGCTTCGCCCCGGACGTAAATGTCCATTGCTTTGGGGCGGATTTTCTTAGGCACCACAGCTTGCGGATCAAAATTGCGGGTACGTTTATAGTCACCCAGCAACTGGTCGAGGCACTGTTCGATAATGCGAAGTGACTCATGGCACTCCAGTACCCGCACATTAGTACGGTCCCAACAGTCGCCGGTAGTACCAACCAACCCGGAGCCAATAGGCACATCAAAGTCTAATTCGGGATAAACGGAGTATCCATCGACCCGGCGCAGATCGTAGCGCAGGCCCGACCCACGTAATACGGGGCCCGTGCAACCATAATCTATCGCAACCGCCAAAGGCAAAACCCCAACATTAGCGGTTCGCTTCACAAAAATATCGTTCTCGATAACCAGGTGCTGGAGTTCAAGCAGCTTCGGTTTCAGGTATGAAACAAACTCCCGGCAGCGTTCTTCAAAACCCACTGGCAGGTCGTAGAACAGGCCACCAACCCATATATAATTGTAAAGCATCCGGGCACCACTCACCCATTCGAGCATTCGCTGAATGTGCTCCCGGTCGCGCATAAGCCACAGAAACGGCGTGTACGCGCCAATATCAAGCGCGTAGGTGCCAATGGCGACAAAATGGGAGGCAATCCGATTGAGTTCAGCGACCAGTACCCGGATGTACTCGATGCGCTTTGGAATGTCATGCTCAATGCCCAGCATCCGCTCCACGCCCATCACATACACATGTTCGGCATTCATAGCCGCCAGATAATCGAGCCGATCCACAAATGGAATCGTCTGGTTAAATGGTAATGACTGAGCATGTTTTTCAAAGCACCGATGCAGGTAGCCTACGTGCGGCACCACATCAATGATAACCTCGCCATCGGTAACGATCTCCATCCGCAGCACTCCATGCGTGGAGGGATGTTGAGGTCCCATGTTCAGAATCATTTCACCCTCGGTTAACCCTTCTGGTTGGTGAAAATTAGGTTCAGAGGCCTTAAAATGGCCGGGAGTGTATTCGTACTGTATCGTCTGAATGTTTGTGGTCATAGAGATAGTCCACATCGCATTCGTAAATTCGATGGGAACGGGCGACAAATTTCGCCACTAAAAGCTTTAGGTTCAGTGTATTTTATACAAAGATTTTGCCCACCAAAAATCTTTTTCCTATCTTTGCGCTCCTATCGAGAAAAATGACGTACAGCAATGGCGAAGAAAGGCAATAGAGTTCAGGTAATTTTGGAATGCACCGAGCAAAAAGACTCCGGCGTTCCGGGCATGTCGCGGTACATTACGACCAAAAACCGCAAGAATACGCCCGCCCGCATCGAGCGTAAAAAATATAATCCGTTCCTGAAAAAGGTAACGGTCCATAAAGAGATCAAATAATCGTAACAACGAACCGTCATGGCAAAAAAGGTAGTTGCAACCCTGAAAACGAAGGATAACGGTAAAGCATTTGCAAAAGTGATCCGTGCCGTAAAGTCGCCTAAAACTGGCGCTTATACCTTCAAAGAAGAAATGGTACCGGTTGATGACGTACAGGCAGCCCTGAAAAGCTAACTGGTTCCGTCAGCCATGCTGCACGTATTATGAAAGTCCACCCTAAAGCCGGTGGACTTTTTTTATTGTAATTTTGTTGGGAACAGTTAATAAGTCGGTAAGCGGCTTTGCCCACCTTAGCAAGCCGGTAAGTACGTCGAAGCAACTTACTGACCGATCGACTTTACAAACTTACGGACGCTAACATGGCCCTATTTGGACTCTTCTCAAAGGAGAAAAAAGAATCGCTCGATAAAGGATTAGAGAAGACAAAAGACAGTTTCTTCTCAAAATTAGGTCGGGTGGTCGTCGGTAAATCCAAAGTAGACGAGGAGGTACTGGACGAACTGGAAGAGGTACTGATTACCTCCGATGTGGGCGTTGAGACCACCGTCAAGATTATCCGTCGGATTGAAGACCGGGTCGCCCGCGATAAATACCTCGGAACGGATGAACTCGACCGCATCCTTCGAGAAGAAATCGCCGGACTCCTGTCCGAAAATAAATCAGTAGATATTGACGACTTTTCTACCCCTGCCGATAAGAAGCCTTACGTGATTATGGTTGTGGGCGTAAATGGCGTGGGTAAAACAACGACCATTGGCAAACTGGCGGCTCAGTTTCATAAACGGGGTAAAACCGTTGTGCTGGGTGCGGGTGATACCTTCCGGGCGGCCGCCGTTGATCAGCTTAAGCTCTGGGGCGACCGCGTTGGTGTACCGGTAGTTTCGCACGGTATGAATACAGACCCCTCTGCAGTAGCCTACGATGCCGTAAAGAAAGGAGTTGATATGAAAGCCGATGTAGTCATCATTGACACGGCTGGCCGGTTGCATACCAAAGTCAACCTGATGAACGAGCTGACCAAAATTAAACGGGTGATGCAGAAAGTGATTCCTGACGCTCCGCACGAGGTATTGCTGGTGTTGGATGGGTCAACGGGGCAGAATGCGTTCATTCAGGCCACCGAATTTACCAAAGCTACCGACGTATCAGCCTTGGCCATCACCAAACTGGATGGTACGGCTAAAGGTGGTGTGGTAATTGGGATCTCAGACCAGTTCAGGATTCCGGTAAAGTACATCGGCGTTGGTGAGAGGATCGACGATTTACAGACGTTCAATAAAATGGAGTTTGTCGATTCGTTTTTCAAAAAAGTATAAGGGCGATGATATGGCTATCGTAACGGATCTGGACGCGGTCAACCGCGATGTCACGGAAATGATGAAACAGCTCTATGGCGACCGGTTAGAGTCAATCGTGCTGTTCGGCTCGTATGCTCGTGGCGACTTTCACGAAGACTCCGACGTCGATTATTTGGTCGTCTTAGACGGGAATGATATCTCTGCGTTTGCGTGAAAACTGGAGTAATTCCAAAGCATTTCGCACAAGACCTTGAAATATTGTTCGACCGTCGACAATTGGTCGATTACGACGTTGATGGCGAGTTACCAATTGAAGAGATAAACGAGTGCATTCGCAAAGCAGATGAGTTTCTCACGTTTGTACAAACCAACTATGCGTAACGTATTGACTCTATTAATTTTTGCTGTACTGGGCACATCAATGTCCTGCGCTCAGCGTAATAAAGTCCACAAAACGATAGCTTCTGTGTCAGGCCTCTGCGGCATTGTAACCGAAAAGCGGGGGAACCAAATGCCGGGTCCGGGTCGGCCGCAATCAGTTGGGCAGCCGGTGGTGCGGGAGGTAGTTGTGTTACCACTGCTGACTTTGAACCAGGTGGTGAGTGACGAAACCGGTTTTGTTACCGACCTGAAAGGCGTACAACCCCTGCAAACTGTGCGATCAGGCGCGGATGGCAAGTTCTGTTTTGATGCTCTACCCGATGGTCAATACTCTGTAATGGTTCGTGAAGATAAAGGCCTGTATGCCAATTCTTATAATACCCAGAATCATATCAATCCGATAACTGTTGAAAAGGGTAGAGCGGCAACTATAGCGATACAGATTACGCATCGGGCCGCATTTTAAAAATTGTTATTGGGCTAAACTACACGGCAAAGCCCGACAGTTAATAGATAACACATTGAAAACAAAAGGAATACGTACCAATAAAATAAACATCGTTACGCTCGGCTGTTCCAAAAACTTAGTCGACTCCGAGATGCTTTATACCCAGCTGCGGGGCAATGGCATGGCCGTGACGCATGAATCGAAGCGCGACGATGCGAATATTGTCGTCATCAATACCTGCGGTTTCATTGACAACGCGAAAGAAGAATCGGTTAATACCATTCTACGGTATGTAGATGCCAAGGAGGCCGGCATGGTCGATAAGGTCTATGTTACGGGTTGTCTCTCGCATCGGTATAAAGACGAATTAGCCGTTGAAATTCCGGCAGTGGATGCCTGGTTTGGTACCAACGAATTGCCCCGAATGCTGAAAACACTGCGGGCAGATTACAAACATGAGTTGGTAGGCGAACGGCTACTGACCACACCCGCGCATTATGCTTACCTGAAAATTGCGGAAGGCTGCGACCGTCCCTGTTCCTTTTGCGCCATTCCGCTAATGCGTGGCCTTCACGTGTCACGCCCGATGGATGAGTTACTGACCGAAGCCCGATCGCTGGCCCGGCGGGGTACGAAAGAGCTTATTTTGATTGCTCAAGACCTGACATACTACGGCATCGACCTGTACAAAAAGCGAAATCTGGCTGAATTGATCGACAAATTAGCTGATGTGGAAGGTATCGACTGGATTCGGTTGCAATACGCTTATCCGTCCGGCTTCCCATTGGATGTGCTGGATGTTATGCGCGAACGATCAAATGTCTGCAACTACCTTGATATGCCGTTGCAAACCGGTTCGACCGAATTACTGAAACTTATGCGTCGGGGCATCACGCGGGAGAAGACAGAAGCCCTTGTTGAAACCATTCGACAAAAAGTACCCAACATCGCTCTCCGAACGACGCTTATCACCGGTCACCCCGGCGAAACAGATGCCATGTTCGAAGAAACATACGATTTTGTGGAGCGGATGCGCTTCGACCGTCTGGGTGTATTTACTTATTCGCATGAAGAGAACACGCACTCGTTCAGCTATACCGATGATGTACCGGCCGACATCAAGCAGGAACGCGCTGATGCTCTCATGGAAGTACAGCAGGGTATTTCTTACGAATTGAATCAGGCCAAAATCGGGAAGACGTATAAAGTACTTTTCGACCGTAAAGAAGGCGGCTACTTTATTGGCCGGACCGAGTTTGATTCACCCGAAGTAGATAATGAGGTGCTGGTGCAGTCCAACGTTTCGGACGCAACTCAGCATGTTCGTTTAGGCGACTTCGCTACTGTTCGTATCGACCGGGCTGAAGAATTTGACCTATACGGGACGGTCCTCCAATAATGCTGGCGATGCCACCCCGGAAAGGTGGCATCGTTGCTTTTAGGCCTGAACCTTGCCCATTATTCGTGTGTTTGCCGTTCGTAACCCTTTTCTGCATGGACTGTCAGTACTTATCCCTTTCGGCTACCGGCCAATTTTCCCCGCTTTTCCTCGATTACGTTGCTAAAAAAGAGTCACTTACGGCTTTCTATAACCACTACCCAACAATTGAAGGGTTCAACGCCCAGATACGAGAGAAGCATTACCCCATCAAATACCGGGAAACACTGGTTTCGGCGCTGGAACGGCAATACAGCCATCTAGAACACAAACCGGATTTAGCGCAACTCGGCGACCCAAACACGTTCACCGTCACAACGGGTCATCAGCTCAACATTTTTACGGGGCCGCTCTACATCATTTATAAGCTGATCACAGTCATTAATCTGGCTAAGAAATTAAAGCAGGTTTATCCCGACTACAACTTTGTGCCCATCTATTGGATGGCCACTGAAGATCACGACTTCCCTGAAATCAACCATTTTTCTCTTTTCGGGCGGAATCATCACTGGGATACGACACAAAAGGGCGCGGTGGGTCGCATGAATCCTAAAGAACTTGAAACGCTGTTCGGCCAGATTCCAGAAAAGCTATCTCTGTTTGAAGACGCTTATCTTAACCATGATACGCTGTCTGACGCTGTGCGTTATTACATGAACGAACTGTTCGGTGCCGAAGGGTTGATCTGCATTGATGGTGATGATAAGGACCTCAAACACCTGTTCGCACCCGTCATGCGGGAAGAACTGACCAATCAGCTCTCGGCTACGCTGGTGGAGCAACGGACCGACCAATTAAAGGAGCTTGGGTATTCACCGGTTATCACGCCCCGTGATATCAACCTGTTTTACCTCGACGATCAGCTTCGGGAACGCATTACGTTCGACGATGGCATCTATCGGGTACTGCACACCAACCTGACGTTTTCCCATGAAGAGATTCACAGTCTGTTAGACAAACATCCCGAGCGGTTTAGTCCTAACGTTGTGCTGCGTCCAGTCTATCAGGAGACGATTTTACCTAATCTGGCTTATATTGGTGGTCCATCGGAAGTGCCGTACTGGTTACAGTTGAAAGGGGTATTTGATCACTTTCAACTGGCTTTTCCCTTACTGATACCCCGTAATTTTGCCATGTATGTACCAGCCGTAACGGCGAAGCGGATGCAAAAACTGGGTTTCACGCCACAGGAATGGTTTATGGACGAAATTAAACTAAAGCGGCAGTATGTAGAGACGCATACCGCCCACGCGCTGAAGTTCGACCGGGAGAATAAAATCATGCATCAAGCCTTAGATGGTATTCTGCACAAGGCTCAGGTAGTGGACCCAACGCTTGAAAAAGCCGTATTGGCCGAAACCAAGCGATTTGCCAATGCCGTAGCACGGCTGGAGAAAAAACTGCGCCGGGCCGAAGAACGGAATCAGCAGGTGGGCGTCGATCAGTTACTGGCCGTTAAGCATGCCCTGTTTCCAAGTGGCTCCCCTCAGGAGCGGAGCGAAAATTTTCTGACGTTTTACCTGAATGATAAAACGTTTCTTCGAAAACTCCTGAATACATTCGACCCGCTCGATTTTCGGATGCAGATCTGTCTGGAAAAGTAACGTTGATGGCAACAAAAGCGGCCTTACGGACAGAATACAAAGCGAAACGACAGGGTATGTCACCTGCTGAAGTCACTACAGCCAGCCAGGCCATCTGTGACCAGTTTATGCACGCCGATCTGCTGTCAGTAACCGGAAAGCCAGCTACTATTCACGTTTTTCTGCCGATTCACAAACAACACGAAATTGACACCTGGTGTATCATTCGCCAGCTTTGGCAGAACTGGCCAAACTGTACGCTGGTTACCTCAGTTGCCGATTTTGCAACCAGTACGCTGGCGCACTTCAGTCTGACAGCCGACACTAAACTCCTGACCAACCGCTACGGCATTCCCGAACCCAATCCAGCCACAAGCCTGCCGATACCGGCATCCGCTATTGATCTGGTGCTGGTGCCGCTCTTGGTTTTTGACCGCTACGGCCACCGCGTTGGCTACGGCAAGGGCTTTTACGACCGTTTTCTAGCCCAATGTGGACCCGAATGTTTGAAAGTTGGCCTCTCCCTGTTTGAACCTGTTGACCAGATTGAGGATGTTTCAGCGACTGATGTTCCGCTAACACATTGCCTTACACCAGCGAGCCTCTACCAGTTTTCCTGATCCGCCAATAAGCGTTTTACGATAAAGAAGTTGGTAAATTAGCGGTCGCATGGAGGAGAGAACACCTATTTCTGTAGCGCTATGCACGTATAACGGAGAGCGCTATCTACTCGAACAGCTGACCAGTATTGCAAACCAGCAGCGTCAGCCAGACGAATTAATCATAGTAGACGACGGTTCGCGCGATGCTACTGTAACTATGATTCAGCAGTTTAGCAAAGCCGTTTCTTTTCCGGTGCACCTGCTGATCAACGAAAAGAACCTTGGGTCAACAAAGAGTTTCGAGCGGGCTATCATGGCTTGTACCGGTGCTATTATCGTGTTGTCCGACCAGGACGATGTCTGGCGGGATGACCGTCTGGCCATGACCGAAGCTTATTTTAAAGAGCACCCGGACATGGACGTCGTTTTCTCAGATGCCGAAATTATTGACGACAACTCAATGCCACAGGGCCGGAAAATCTGGGAGGAAGTGCGCTTCACCCCCGAAGCCCGCGAACGATGGTCGAACGGAGAAGCCCACCTGATCCTGTTCTATGGCTATGTCGTCACTGGTGCAACAATGGCCATCCGGCGTTCCGCTTTACCGCTGCTACTGCCCTTCCCTACCCATGTAGCCCAGTTGATTCATGACGCGTGGATGTCGCTCATTATGGCACTCCATAACAAAATTGGCTACATCGATGATTGCCTGATTTCCTACCGGCAGCATACGCAACAACAAGTTGGCTTTAAAGCTCCACGACCTAAAGTGACACTTCGCGACCGATTCACCCGCGGGCGTGAAGAGAAACTACAGTATGTAGCAAAGATGGCCGAGAAGTACCAGCAGTTGTATGCCCTGCTGAGCAGCCGTTCTGATATTGATCCGCAGAAATTACGTGTACTTCGGCACATGAAGGAGCACCTGGCACAGCGTACCAGACTTCCGGCACCCCGTGTACGCCGGTTGCTGCCGGTTATTCGGGAATTGAGCCGGGGAAGTTATCAGCTATTTCAGGGGCACTGGTGGTTAACCGTTATTGGCGACCTGCTGGAAGCTTAGTAAACCAATTAACCCTCTATTTGAGTATGGCACCGGTATCCGTAATTATCCCAATATACAAATCTGATCTGACGCCATACGAGCAGATTTCGCTGCAACAATGTATCCGGGTGCTTGGTAAACATCCTATTATTATTGTTAAACCGCACAAACTGGATGTCGGTGAGCTTACGCGGAGTAACCCCGTCTCAGATGTGCAATCCTTCGATGACGTTTATTTTCAGAATATCAGTGGCTATAATAAGCTCCTGTGCTCCGAATTTTTTTATGAACGTTTCGCGGCCTATGAGTACATGCTGATCTGCCAGCTGGACGTATTTATTATTCAGGATACGCTACTGGATTGGTGCAAACGCGGGTATGACTACATCGGTGCGCCACAATTCAAGGACATACAACCTAGGACGACTGGCCAACTTACAGTACGAAATATTGTGTCGGCCTGGTTCCAGAAGCCCCTGCTGAATGGCGGCTTATCGTTGCGCCGGATTAGTGCCTGCCTGCGGTTATTACGAGCGTACCATCGTTTTTTTAAGCACTGGCCCGGCAATGAAGATTCTTTTTTCTCCCTCCACTATCCCCGATTATTACCATTTCGTCCGTTGATGCGGTTGCCCGCACCGGAAGAAGCCCTGTCCTTTGCCATCGAACTGGAACCCCGCCAAAGCCTGGTTCTTACAAATGGGCAGTTACCTATGGGTGGACATGCCTGGTTCACGTATGATCTGACCTTCTGGCGTTCCATTTTGCTGGAACACGGCTATGTCGTCTAATTAGCTGTGACTTCAACGTAGCGGCTTTTACATAGCCATTGCATTATCTTCTGCCGTTCACGAAAAGGTTGTTGGTAGTATAAAGTATCATACTTTACTTTGTAACCGATAAATCTTACTTAATTAACAATCCACTTTTCACTCGTTCACATGAAAAAATTCTTCTATAGTATTGTTGCACTTTCATTAATCAGTACGCTTTCATTCGCCCAGGTCCGGGTTGGGGTGAAAGGGAGTTTACAGTTTGCTAATCAAAAGATCAGTTCACAGGGATTTAATATCACTGGCAGCAATTTACTTGGTTTCCAGGCCGGTTTATTGCTTGATGCTCCTCTGAGCGACAATCTATCATTACGACCACAGATATTATATTCGGTAAAAGGTAGTAAATACGACTTGAGCAGTTTGCTGGGAGGCCTTGGTGGTAGTGGCGATGCAACAACAACAATTAACTACGTCGAAGTACCCGTGCAAGTAGCCTATGGCTTCGAAGTAGGTAACGGACGTGTTGTATTGGGGGCAGGTCCATACATTGCTTATGCGTTAAATGGTAAAAGCAAGGGTAACTTTAATGGTATGAGCGGTACTGAATCAATTGAGTTTGGTTCAGGCCAGAATCAGACAAAGCGCTTAGACTTTGGCTTACACGTTTCGGCCGGCTATGAACTATCATCAGGTTTAATGCTTTCCGGTTACTATTCACCCGGATTAAGCAGTCTCTCTAATGCTCCTTCGTCTGATGGAACTGTCAAAAACACAGCTTTCGGTGTTTCGCTGGGCTTTCTGTTCGGTGGCGAGTAAACGCTCGCCGACCTGATAACATTGATAACATAGCCCCGGCTTCAGCAATGAGGCCGGGGCTTTTCTGTGTTCTCCTTTTCCATCGAATACAGCAGTACAATCTTTTTCGTAGGTTTTAGCCGCTTTCTCTCAACCTTTTACCGTATTTTTGCTGCCAGTTTCAAACAATCGTACAAATTATTATGAAAATCGCAGTAGTTGGGGCTACCGGATTAGTGGGTAGCGAAATCCTGAAGGTGTTGGAAGAACGAAACTTCCCCGTTTCCGAACTGATTCCCGTTGCTTCGGAACGGTCAGTTGGTAAACAGGTCACGTTCAAGGGTAAACCCGTGACCGTCGTTAGCTACGACGATGCGATTGCCGCGAAGCCAGCCATCGCTATTTTCTCCGCCGGGGGCAGCACCTCGCTGCAACTGGCTCCCAAGTTTGCCGAAGCGGGTATTACGGTTGTCGATAACTCATCGGCCTGGCGGATGGACCCGACCAAGAAACTGGTCGTGCCTGAAGTGAATGCCCACGTGCTGACAAAAGATGATAAAATAATTGCCAATCCCAACTGCTCCACCATTCAGATGGTAGTCGTTCTGGAGCCTCTGCATAAACGCTATGGTATCAAACGGGTAGTTGTCTCGACCTATCAATCTGTTACGGGTACGGGTAAAGCCGCCGTCGATCAACTCTTTGCCGAGCGCGAAGGGCGGGAAGGCGTCGATAAGGTCTATCCTTATCCAATCGATCTCAACGTGTTGCCGCATATCGACGTTTTCCTCGAGAACGGTTATACCAAAGAGGAGATGAAGATGGTGAAAGAAACCACCAAAATCATGGGCGACGAGTCGATCCGGGTAACGGCGACTACTGTTCGTATTCCAACCATTGGTGGTCACTCGGAAGCAGTAAACATCGAATTTGAGCAGGATTTCGATCTGGCCGACGTAGTTGATATACTGAGTAAGGCGGATGGCGTTGTCGTTCAGGATGATCCGGCCAACAAGATTTATCCGATGCCGCTCACGGCACATGGCAAAGATGAAGTATTTGTGGGTCGCATCCGGCGTGACGAAAGTCAGCCTAATACGCTGAACCTTTGGATTGTAGCTGACAATCTTCGCAAAGGTGCGGCTACCAACGCCGTACAGATTGCCGAATACCTGTTAACCCATGAACTGGTCGACGCGGCTGAGGTGGTTCTTTAGTAACCTTTTGTAACGTTAAATCACTAAAAGTCCCATCCGGTACGTTACCGAATGGGACTTTTTGCGTAGCTTCGACTTCTAACCTAAACAATCATAAGATGGAGCAACGCAAACGAAGCCAATGGAAACGGTACCATAAATACGGCATGACAGGTTTTATTGGCTTCTGCATTCTGGGAGCACTTGTCGGGCAGTTCTCCTACAAACTTCTCTTTGGTATCGACCATGTTGCTCCTCCCCTGAATAGTTGGTCTGATTACGAGAAACGTACCAACTGGATTGAGTTAGTAAGTATTGGGGTTTTTGCCATCGTTTCGGTAGCTCTACTCGTGTGGCAGTATTATCAAAAAGCTTATAAAAACGATTAGACTGCGTGACTACGCTCGTCGTTCAACCATAAACCATCCCGAAATACTACGAAAAGGTAACCACCTGACCAGCCAATACGGTCAGGTGGTTACCTTTTTTGTAGTTATCGACAGGTCTATTGGTCAGCGCTTGAACCTGCTTAGCGTACCAAATTGCAGAAACCCGTCAGATTAGCTAATTTTGACTGCTTTTAGGCGATTTAAAACGCGGCTGTTCATTAAGACAATGACCGCGTTTCCAATATACAACAATTACAACGTACTGATCATGAGAGAAATACAATTCCGGGAAGCTCTAAGAGAGGCCATTTCGGAAGAAATGCGTCGTGACCCACTCGTGTTCCTGATGGGCGAAGAAGTAGCCGAATACAACGGTGCCTACAAAGTCAGTCAGGGTATGCTCGATGAGTTTGGCGCGGAACGCGTTATTGATACGCCCATTGCGGAGTTAGGTTTTGCCGGCATTGGCGTTGGCGCGGCTATCAACGGGCTGCGTCCGGTTATTGAGTTTATGACCTTTAACTTCTCGCTCGTTGCGATTGATCAGGTGATTAACTCGGCGGCTAAAATCATGTCAATGTCGGGTGGACAGTATTCCTGCCCAATCGTGTTTCGTGGCCCAACGGGTAACGCTGGTATGCTGTCGAGTCAGCACTCGCAGAACTTCGAGAACTGGTTTGCCAACACGCCGGGCCTGAAAGTAGTGGTTCCCTCGAATCCATACGATGCCAAAGGCTTACTTAAAACCGCTATCCGCGATAATGACCCGGTTATCTTCATGGAATCGGAGTTAATGTACGGCGACAAAGGGCAGGTGCCGGAAGAAGAATACCTGATTCCGATTGGTTCGGCCAAGGTCGTTCGTGAAGGAAATGATGTAACGATTGTTTCCTTCGGCAAGATTATGAAAGTAGCCCTGGCAGCGGCTGATGAACTGGCGAAAAACAATATCTCTGCCGAAGTGATCGACCTCCGTTCGGTACGGCCAATCGATTACGCGACAATTATCAATTCGGTTAAGAAGACTAATCGGTGTGTTATCGTCGAAGAGGCCTGGCCACTGGCGGCCATTTCGTCGGAGTTAACGTACAATATTCAGCGGAACGCTTTTGACTACTTAGACGCACCGGTAATTCGGGTGAACAGCATGGATTTGCCGCTTCCATACGCGCCAACACTGATTGAAGCTATTCTGCCTAACGTAAAACGCACGTTGCAGGCCGTAGAAGCAGTTATGTACAAGAAGTAAGTAACAAGTATTCCCCAAATATCTGAAGGGGCTTACAGAATTAGATACCGGTATCTAATTCTGTAAGCCCCTTCAGATATTTGGGGTATGTTCACAAAAGGCAACCATAAAAAAAGCCCTGCCGGTTGACAGAGCTTTTTCGTTAATGACGCAAGTACAGGTAAAACGGCTGACCCCAGCTTTTAGTTTAGGTGTTGGAAAATAATTGATTTATTTTCCAGAATAGTTGCGTTCGTAACCATACAGGTCAAAAAGAATCATGCGCAGTCAGGTACAAACGATTTATGAAGTAACTACACAGTCGATTGGCTCGCTAAACACCATTCGGCAACGTGACCCATTCATCGTTTACTTTTCAAATTTGACTAAAGCTGTCGACACCCTGAAAGCGCAGCTTGCCCTGAACGGCTGGCCCCCCAAAGTAAATTACACAGCTGTTTATCGCAGCATTAAGCAGCGGGGCTGGTACCAATGCGATTTCGATGTAGCGGGTGCCCGTGTCCTGCGCGTTCGTGTTGTTCCCCGTCAGTTAAATCCGGTGCTAACTACAATGGGTATCGACGAAAAACCGACAGAAACACCCCGGCGGTCCTGATTTTCGTAAATTCGCAGCCGATATGCTATCAAAACCTTACATTGTCGGCATTACCGGTGGCAGCGCATCCGGTAAAACGTCGTTTTTAAAAGGCCTGCTGAGTGCCTTTGCCCCCGAAGATGTCTGCCTGATTTCGCAGGACAATTACTACCGGGATCGTAGTGACATACCGGTTGATGACCAGGGCATCCATAACTTCGATTTGCCCGAAACCATTGACCACCATCTGTATGCGCAGCATATTCATCAGCTGAGCGAAGGGAACGCTGTTATTCAGAAAGAGTATGTATTCAACAACCCCGACGCCGTACCAAAGATGCTGACCTTTAACCCGGCACCGATTATCGTGGTTGAGGGAATTTTCGTTTTTCACTTCCGCGAATTGGCCGATCAGATGGACCTGAAGGTGTTTATCGACGCTAAAAACAGCATCAAACTCGAACGGCGGGTAAAGCGTGATGCCGAAGAGCGGGGCTATGATCTGGATGATGTCATGTATCGCTGGAAGTACCATGTCAAGCCTACCTATAATCAGTTTATTAAACCGTACCGCGCCGAAGCGGACTTGGTGATACCCAACAACGTACATTACCAGAAAGGCCTGGATGTGCTGACGGCTTTTTTAAAAACACGGGTGTATTAGCCCACGATTAAAATCGTGGGCTAATATCATTCATGGCACCAGTCGCTTCGCCAGCCACTCTTTCACGGCCGGACCTGTTCCGAAAGGCCAGGGTTTCAGCTTGTCAATGGGCACAAGTTTGTACGCCTGCAACTCTTCGGTATCCATCTGAATCTCACCCGAAGCCCGGACATGATACGTGGAGATGATTTCGTTGCGCTGGTAGAATGTATAAAGGCCTAAATGCTCCACAATCTCGGCATCAAGGCCAATCTCTTCTTTAATTTCACGAAGTATAGCATTGGCAGGCTCCTCACCTTTTTCCAGAAAGCCCGTTACAATTCCGAACCACTCAGCGGGCCAACCAACGTTCTGTACCAGTACCACTGTATCGTTATCGTACTCCACAATGGCACCCACCACTGGCAACGGGTTATCGTAAAAAATATAACCGCAGGGTTTGGAACAGATCAGCCGCTCGCGTCCGCTGGCAAAACCGGGTACGAGCGGGCTGGCGCATTGAGGGCAAAAATTCATTTGTGGCATAGCCGGGGGATTAGGTCGGGTAAGATAAGGAGGTTTAACCAAAATGGTACGGGGGCGGTTTCGTATCTTTGCCCCTTCCTAAACAGACTACCGACTTGGCCCGTATTGTAGCCATCGATTATGGCGGAAAACGCACCGGAATAGCCGTCACCGACCCGCTGCAGATTATTGCATCGGCGCTGGCGATGGTGCCCTCGGCAGGAGTGATTGCGTATCTCAAAAATTACGTGGCTACTGAGCCGGTCGAAGCGTTTGTCGTTGGTATGCCAATCCGCCTGGATGGTACCGATTCGAGCAACACACCGGCCGTTAAAGCATTTGTAAAGAAGCTGGAAACAGCTTTCCCGGCCATTCCGGTTCATCTGCACGACGAGCGGTTTACCTCTAAGATGGCGCTGCAAGCTATGATAGCCAATGGCAGTACGAAAAAAGACAGGCGTGATAAGGGCAACATTGATAAAGTTAGTGCCGCTATTATTTTGCAATCGTTTATGGAAAGTAAAAAATAGGCGTTCGTAGGTTGTGACACACGGCCGCTGCCGTTCGTGATTACCGGATAGAAACTAAAGAAGAACGCCTGACCAACCCCTTGAAAGAACATGATACTTCCAATTGTGGCTTATGGAGACATGGTGCTCCGCAAACGGGCCAAAACCATTGACCAGAATAGCCTCGACGTCAAAAAATTGAGCGATGACATGTTCGAGACGATGTATGAATCGTCCGGCGTGGGCTTGGCCGCTCCTCAGATTGGGCAGAGCATCAGGTTGTTTGTAGTCGATGGCGAACCATTTAATGAAGATGAGGACGACGCCGATAAAGACCCTAGCCTGATAGGCTTCAAGAAGGTATTTATCAATCCCGAAATGCTGGAGGAAGAGGGTGATGAATGGGCCTTTGAAGAAGGGTGCCTAAGTATTCCCGGCATTAGGGCCGACGTGTACCGGCCAGAGCGTATAAAAATAAAGTACGTAGATCTCGACTGGAAGGAGCACATTGAGGAGTACGATGGGATGGCGGCCCGCATTATTCAGCACGAATATGACCATCTCGAAGGCAAACTGTTCACCGATTACCTACCCACACTGAAACGCCAGTTGCTGAAAAAGAAAATGGCCGACATCACAAAAGGTAAGGTAGACGTTGATTACCGCATGAAGTTTCCAAGGTAAGCTACTCCTCTATGAACGTTACCCTCATCCAACCGGCCTTGTATTGGCACGACCCCATTGCAAACCGGGCCGCGCTGGAAGAGCGTATTTTTAGTCTATCCGAGCCGACTGATCTGATTGTACTGCCGGAAATGTTCACTACGGGTTTCACCATGAACGCACGGGCTGTAGCCGAACCGATGGGCCTCACCACCTTCCGGTGGATGCGGCAGATGGCGGCTCAGACCGGTGCCGTTGTAACAGGCAGCTATGTAGTACAGGAAAATAACCAGTACTTTAATCGGCTGATCTGGATGGAGCCCGATGGCACATTTGACAGCTATGACAAGCGGCATTTGTTCCGCATGGCGGGGGAAGATAACGTGTACACTGGCGGCACCCGACGCATTATAAAGGAGTGGAAAGGCTGGCGTATTTGCCCGCTTATCTGCTATGATCTTCGCTTTCCGGCCTGGAGCCGGAATGTGGCACCAACGGAAAACGGTCCGGAGCCCGCCTACGATTTGCTGCTATATGTCGCCAATTGGCCCGCTGTCCGACGAGATCCTTGGAATACGCTGTTACAGGCCCGCGCTATTGAGAATCTGAGCTACGTAGTGGGTGTAAACCGTGTGGGCGAGGACGAGAATAAACATGCCTACGCGGGCGACTCGGCCATAATTGATTATAAAGGTCAGGTACTTTTTCGGCAGACCGATACCGAAGTAGTGCATCAGCAAACGCTATCGCTGGATGAACTTCACGAGTTTCGAGCCAAATTCCCCGCCTATCTGGATGCTGACCAGTTCAATATTCCCATGGCAGGGGAGACTACTCCATAACTTTCGGCACCTGAAAGAACTGCTCGTCGTGCTGAGGGGCGTTTTCCAACCCCCGCTCACGCGGAAGCTGGTTCGCTACTATATCTTCACGCACGACGGTCAGTCCCTCGGAAATATGGGTGAGTGGCTGAACCCCCGTCGTATCCAGCTCATTTAACTGCTCCATCCAGGTTAATACCCCATTTAGACTGGCCAGCAAAGCGGTTTCTTCGGCTGGATCAACCTCCAGCCGGGCCAGGTGAGCAATCTTCTGTAAGGTTTCAGCGTCGACTTTCATAGCCTCAGTGCTTAAAATGCCGGACACCAGTCGTGACCATTGCCAGGCCGTGCTGATCGCAGTAATCAATTGAATCCTGATCGCGAATGGAGCCACCGGGCTGTACAACCGCGGTTATACCGGCCTGACCGGCGATCTCGACGCAATCGGGGAAGGGGAAAAATGCGTCCGATGCCATGACCGATCCGTGCAGATCAAACCCAAATGCGTGCGCTTTTTCAATCGCCTGTCTCAGCGCGTCAACCCGTGAGGTTTGACCCACTCCGCTGGCAAGTAGACGCCCTTCGCGAGCCAGTACAATCGTATTGGATTTAGTATGCTTACACACCTTCAGGGCAAACTCCAGCGCCCGAACTTCGCTGTCCGTTGGTGCTTTTGCGGTAACGGTTTTGAACTGAGCCGCTGTTTCGGCTACATTATCTTTATCCTGCTCCAATACGCCGTTCAGAATCGTTTTGATCATCTTAGCCGGTAACTCAACCAGCTTACGCTTGAGCAGAATCCGATTCTTCTTCGATTTCAATAGGGCAAGGGCTTCCGGCTTGTAGTCCGGGGCAATCAGGATCTCCATGAACAGTTTGTTCAGTTCTTCCGCCGTTGCCAGATCAACCGTAGTGTTTGTAATGACTACCCCGCCAAACGCTGACACAGGATCGCAGGCAAGGGCAGTCAGGTAAGCTTCTTTAGCGGTTGGTGCAGTAGCAATACCACAGGCGTTGGTGTGTTTTATAATGGCGAAAGCAACCTGAGCCGGCGCGTCAGTGGCAAACTCATCGATTAATCCCACGCAGGCGTCCACATCCACCAGATTATTGTAAGAAAGCTCTCTACCGTGCAGTTTGTCGAACATGGCGTCCAGATCACCATAGAACGTAGCCGACTGGTGGGGATTTTCGCCATAACGCAGCGAATTAGCCGGTAATGCCTTGAAATTATCAATGTGCTCGGTCGTAACTCCGGAGAAATAGTTATGAATTGCCGTATCGTACTGTGAGGTAGTACCGAAGGCCGCTTTAGCGTAGTGTTTACGGTCCTCAAGCGTCGGCTCACCGTTCGTTTGCGTGAGCAGTGTAACAACACTATCATACTGCGCCCGCGACGAGACAATCAAAACGTCGTTATAGTTCTTGGCCGCAGCCCGGATTAGTGAAATACCACCAATATCAATTTTCTCAATTATATCCTCTTCCGATGCGCCCGACGCTACTGTTTCGGTGAAGGGATACAGGTCTACGATCACCAGGTCGATTGGCGGAATCTGATGACGTTCGGCTTGGGCCAGATCCTCGGGAACATCGCGCCGATAAAGAATACCACCCATAACGGCCGGATGCAGCGTTTTTACCCGACCACCAAAAATAGACGGATAGCCTGTCAAGTCTTCAACGGCCGTCACCGGAATGCTCAACCCTTCGATAAAGGACTGGGTACCACCGGTCGAATACAGGGTAACACCCTGCTCGTGCAACAGCCGGACTAAGGGTTCGAGGCCGTCTTTATAGTAAACGGAAATCAGGGCGGAGGAAATTTTCATACGATAGATAGGGACCAGACCGCATTAGCCGGGTCCATGCTTATTCAAGTCTATACCGAACAAACTAATGCAGCCCGGTCTGTAATACAGGCCGCAAAGATAGCCAACCCCACCGGCACGGCAAACCCCAAAAACGATGTTACCTTTGTGGGGCTGTATGTTGTTATTGTTATACATCGTACGGCACGAGATGTTGATCAGATGAGCGCTTTCAAAAAATTAGCCGGTGATACGGCATTATACGGTGTCAGCACTATTCTGGGGCGGATGCTTAATTTTCTGCTGGTACCGTTGCAAACCTATGTTTTCGAGCGGCCGGGCGAAATGGCGTCCAATGTCGAGTTATATAGCTGGGTGAGCATTTTGCTGGCTATTTATACCCTGGGCCTGGAAACTGCTTTTTTTCGATTTGCGGCACGACGTCCCGATGACCGGCTAAAGGTCTTTAACGAGACGCTGAGCATTGTCATGACGGTGAGTATTACCCTCACGACGCTCATTATCCTGCTGACACCATATATTGTTGTCTGGATGGATTATCCGGGGCAGGAAAATCTGGTGTGGTGGGTAGCCATGATTGTCGCTATTGATGCTATCACCGCTATTCCGTTTGCCCGGTTACGGGTCGAGAATAAAGCCCGCCGATTTGTGCAGGCTAAAATCACGAATGTGCTGATTGTAGTAGCCCTAAATGTATTTTTTCTGATTATTTGCCGGGACATTTATAACCAGAAATACCTGTCGATACTGAAACCATTGATCGACTTGATCTATTACCCTGAAATCGGTCCCGGTTATATTATTCTGGCGAATCTATTGGGGAACGCTACTTACTTCTGGCTATTACGCGATGCGTTTTCTGGCTTCCGGTTCCGGCTCGACCCAATGGAGGTAAAGGTGATGCTGGCCTACGCATTTCCCATTATGCTAACCGGCCTGGCGGGGCTGGTCAATGCCATGACTGACCGGCTGTTTCTGCAACACTGGCTGCCTAACGGCTTTTACGCGGGACTTACCAGTAAAGATGCGCTGGGTATCTACGGCAACTGCCTGAAATTATCCGTATTTATGGCGCTGGTGATTCAATCGTTCAAGTTTGCGGCCGACCCATTCTTTTTCTCCCGGGCGGAGGACAAAAACTCCCCTAAACTGCTGGCCGATGTAACGAAGTGGTTTATCATCGTTTGCGTCCTGATCTGGGTAGCCGTTAGTCTGAATCTCGATGTGGTTGGCTTACTGGTATCAAAACGCTACCGGCCCGGTTTGCCTATTGTGCCGCTGCTGCTGCTCGCCAACCTGTTCCTTGGTGTTTACTACAACATCGCTTTCTGGTTTAAACTCAGCGATAAAACCAACTACGGTACGCTCATCACCGTCGTGGGCGCGGGAGTAACAATTGCGCTGAATATCCTGCTGATCCCCCGGATTGGCTACATGGGCTGTGCTGTCGCTTTTCTGGCGTCAAGCATTGTAATGACGGCACTGTGCTATGTGCTGGGTGAGCGATATTACCCCGTTCCCTATAATCTGAAATCAGCCTTCGGCTACATCATTGGGGCGGGTCTGTTGATTTACGCGTCGTTACAGATTCAGATTCATAACCTCTGGGTGGCGGTTCCATACCACTTGGCCCTGCTTGGTCTGTTTGTAATGGCTGTTGTAGCCGCAGAGTGGAAAACATTCGGGCCGGTGTTGATCCGGGTAAATGCAAAATATCGAAAACCCGCCGGGCGTCCTCGTGAGCCGATGCCGAACAGTCCGAGCGAATAGCGGTCGCTATTTCTCCATCTCCCGGAGGAGTTTGTTGGCGTAGATAAACTCGTTCAACTCCTTCACATTCGAGTGCGTCAGTGTATCACTATTTCCTTCCCAAAGCTTGTGCCCTTGGTGTAAAAACATGATTTTCTCCCCGATTTCGAGCATCGAATTCATGTCGTGCGTAATCACGATGGTTGTTATCTGAAACTCGTCGGTAATTTCCTTAATAAGCTGATCAATCTTGATCGATGTCAGCGGATCGAGCCCGGAGTTTGGTTCATCGCAAAACAGGTATTTAGGGTTCATCACGATGGCACGGGCAATTCCAACCCGTTTCTTCATACCACCACTAATTTCCGATGGCATTCGGTCGGCAGCCTCAGTAAGAGCAACGCGTTGCAGGCAAAACTCAGCCCGTTCCTTTTTCTCGGCTTTACTCATATCAGTGAGCATTTCGAGGGGAAACTGGACGTTTTCGAGCACTGTTTTTGAGTCGAACAACGCCGACCCCTGAAACAGGACGCCCATCTCACGCCGGATTGCTTTCTGGCTTTCCTCTTCATCTGCCAAAAAATCCCGCCCATCATACAGCACACTACCCGTGTCAGGCTTAACCAGGCCAATCATACATTTTAGCAGTACGCTTTTCCCTGTACCACTGGTACCGATAATCAGGCTGGTATCACCCGGTTTGAAGGTACCGTTGATGCCCTGTAGAATCTGTCTGCCATTGAATGACTTGGCAATATCTCTTATTTCAATCATGTTAATTCGCCCGATTTTAACCGCGAAGACGCGAAGGGAAGCCCAATGGGCGCAAACAATAGGGCTTATCTACGCCCTTCATGTGCATCTTCACACCTATGCGGTGAACCTTAATTTTCATAGCAGCAACTGAGCCAGTAAAAAGTCAGCGGCCAGCACCGCAATACAGCTATTGGTAACAGCGGTTGTAGAGGCTTTACCTACTTCTAACGCGCCACCCGACGTAAAATATCCCTGATACGAGGAGATGGTTGCGATCAAAAACGCGAAAACAATGGATTTGATGAGGCCAAACGGCACATTGAACGCTTTAAAATCGGAGCGCAATCCGGTTACATAATCCTCCGGGGTAATGATTCCGGTTACCGTACCAGCAATATAGCCGCCCAGAATAGACAGAAAACCGGCCAGGATTACGAGCATTGGAAACGTGATCATGGCGGCAATCACCTTGGGCAGCACTAAGTACGAACTCGAATTAATCCCCATCACCTCCAGCGCGTCGACCTGCTCAGTAATGCGCATAGTGCCGAGCTGACCGGCAATGTTAGAGCCTACCTTACCCGACAAAACAATACAGGTAATGGTCGGGGCTAACTCGGTAATGGTACTGTCGCGGACAATCAGCGAGATAATGTACAGGGGAACCAGTGGGCTAACTAAGTTAAATGCCGTCTGAACGCAGGTTACGGCCCCAATGAACGTAGAGACAATAGAGACAATAAATACTGAACTGACCCCAATATCCATGCACTCATTCAGGATGAGCTGCGTGTAAACACTGAATTTCTCCCGGTTTCGGAAAAGAGTACCCAAGAAAATGAAGTAACGACCTATTTGCGACATAAAATCAACGTACAACCGGACGACGTGTCCCTGTGAAGACAAACCCCGGTAAAGATAGAATGGTTTGTTGCGTAAATTGCGCCAGATGGAAAATCACCCTACCCCCAACCCGTTGATTGTCGTTACGGGAGCGACTAAAGGCATTGGCCGGGCCGTTGTCGACCGGTTTATTCGGGCCGGTTTCGACGCGGTTGTGTGTGCCCGCACCGTTGATGGCATCGATGGCCCCAACGAAATCCCCTTCGCAGCCGACCTTTCCGTACGCAACGAGGTGCGTAAATTAGTAGACTTCGTAAAATCACTGAATCGCCCGGTAGCCGTACTGGTTAACAACACGGGCATATTCATGCCGGGGCAAGTACATAATGAAGCCGAAGGCATTCTTGAAAAAACCATCGAAACCAACCTCTACAGCGCCTACCACCTCACGCGGGGCCTTGTTGGCGACATGATTGACCGACGCGAGGGCCATATTTTTATGATGGGGTCAACCGCCAGCATTACAGCTTATACCAATGGCGGCTCGTATTGCATCTCAAAATTTGCCCTGCTGGGTATGAGCCGGGTATTGCGGGAAGAACTGAAACCGCATGGTGTTAAGGTGACAACGCTGCTGCCGGGTGCTACACTTACCGCCAGCTGGATCGGGACAGACTTGCCCGAAGACCGGTTTATGAAGCCGGAAGATGTCGCCGAAACAATCTGGGCGGCTTATTCACTGTCTAAAAGTGCGGTTGTCGAAGAGATTCTGATGCGCCCTCAACTGGGGGATATTTAGCGGGCCGCACAGTCGATAGGAGACCGAGCAAACCAACCGACGTGCAGGTCCTCTTGTAGTATGTCGGCCGCACCCGTATCTTGCGCACCGATTCATCACGGCTAACGCTTCCTGTTAACTGATCACTGTAAATCGTCAAAAATGTCTGTTCAGTATTTGGGTATCGACGTGGGCGGCACCAACGTCAAAATGGGAATTGTAGACGCACAGGGCGGCAAAATCTCAAACTTTTATAGCCACGACACTACGAGCTGGCGCGAATCAGGCCACTTTGTCGAACGCTTTGGCGACGCGGTGGCGTTGCAGCTGCTGGCCTACAAAGATGTAAAAAAGGTGGGCATTGGTCTACCGGGTATGCTGGACCGCACCCGCACCATTCCGCTCGAGATTACGGCTATCCCCGAAATAAACGGCGTTCCGTTTGTGGACCAGTTGATGCAGCGGTTTCCGGGCATTCAGTTCCTGCTCGAAAATGATGCCAATGCGGCTGCTCTGGGCGAGTTTTATTTTGCCGACGATGCCATTGACGAGAATTATATTTTCATTACGCTCGGTACAGGTGTTGGTGGAGCCGCCATTTTAAACCGGCGCATTTTCACCGGTGGCAATGGCAATGCAATGGAGCCAGGCCACATTCCCTCACGTAACGGCCGCGTACTGGAGCGTAACATTGGCAAAAAGGAACTGCTCGACTTAGCTCACGAACGTCGGGCTGCCTTCACAGGCCAGACTGCCCTGCCAACTACTGACATCTCGACAACAGGTTTAGTAGCAGCTGCCGGTGCAGGTGATGAACTCGCTTTGCAGATATGGACGGAAGTGGGCGAAATGCTGGGCGAAGGTTTGGCCGCACTCATAAAAGTGCTGGACATCAATTTCATTCTGATTGGTGGCGGCTTGTCGGCTTCCTACGATTTTATCCTACCCGCCATCAACAAGACCCTCGATTACTGGCTAAATCCCTATTACAAAAAAGGGCTTGCCATCAAACGGGCGACCCTCGGTAATGATGCCGGTCTGCTCGGAGCGGCATCACTCTGCTTTGAATAAAGATTAACCGCAAAGGGAGGAGAGGAAAACGCGGAGGACGCAAAGGTTATTCTTTGTGGTCTCTGCGTTTTCCTCTCCTCCCTTTGCGGTTAAGAAACATCACACTACATTCACTTCAGGTGTGAGCTGAACACCGAATTTCGCCAGTACAGTTTGCTGCACCTGGCCCGCAATGTCCAGAATATCAGGCCCGGTAGCTCCCCCATAATTAACTAGTACCAGCGCCTGTTTGGCATGAACACCCGCATCGCCAATGCGTCTCCCCTTCCAGCCACTCTGCTCGATAAGCCAGCCCGCTGGTACTTTCACAGCATGTTCGCCAACAGGATAACCAGGTAAATCGGCGTACTGCGTTTTTAACGAATCAAACTGCGCCTTTGAGATTTCGGGGTTTTTGAAGAAACTGCCCGCGTTACCAATCTGAGCCGGATCGGGGAGCTTACTCCGGCGGATATGAATAACAGCATCGCTGATAGCTTTAATGGACAGTGTTTCATCAGTGATACCCATCGCCGTGAGGGTTTCCTGAATGGCTCCGTATCGGGTATGAAAGGTGGGCTGCTTATTAAGCCGAAACGTAACGCTGGTGATAATGTACTGTCCTTTTAATTCGTGCTTAAAAACACTTTCGCGGTAGCCAAACCGACAATCGGCATGATTGAACCGCTGTACCTCGCCGGTTTGTAGATGAACCGCCGTGAGCGAGTCAAAAACCTGTTCAATCTCCACACCGTAGGCACCAATATTCTGCATGGGGGCTGCGCCGGCTGTGCCAGGGATAAGTGATAAGTTCTCCATACCGGCCAGGCCACTGTTGACGCAATGCATCACTAACTCGTGCCAGTTCACGCCCGCTCCTACTTCCAGGTATACATGTTGATCGTCTTCCCGAACGGTTTTGATACCCTGAATGTCAATTTTCAGGACCAGTCCATCGAAATTTTGGGTAAGTAGAACATTACTACCTCCCCCTAAGACTAACCGGTTTGCGCCTGAAAACCGATCCATCTGCACCACCACAAGCAGGTCGGATTCGTTGTTGATAGTGGCCAAATAATGCGCATTTACGTCGATTCCGAACGTATTATATGGTTTTAACGAGACGTTTGTTTGTACGGTCAGCATTCAGGAAAATAGAAAGTAGCAGGACAAAATTAACCAAATTCCGCCAGAGCCACTCAGTAACTCCCGGTATGGGAGTAGGCGGTTATTTCGTAAGTTTGTTGTTCAGTCTATTAACTATGATTCGTAACGTCTACTGGTTTAGTGTCGGTTTAGCAGCCGTAATAACGGCCTGTGCACCTGCGGCCCGGCCCAGTGGAAGTCGCTCCGGCACATCAGGCCTGGCCAATTACAATGGCTATACCGACGATTTATCCGTGGTCCGGCCGTCGTATACACCAGCCGGAGCGCCTGCCAGCCGCCCGGCAACGCCCGCGGCTACAGCAACGCCGGTACGCAAACCCGAAGCAGAGACAGCCCCGGCGCGTAAGCCAGCTGTAACGCCTGCACCAGCACCTGCCGAGCCGCTGCACGTTAACAAACGACTTGATGCACTACTGGATACCATTGCGCAGCAAAACCGGTCAATTCGGTATGCGCCGGGGTACCGGATTCAGGTGTATGTGGGAAATGAACGGCAGGAAGCTGATGCGGTCAAGTTGCAGATCTATCAGGTTTTTCCCGAACTGAGCCCGTATCTGTCGTACAAACAACCCACCTACCGGCTCAAAGTGGGTGATTTTATGCGGAGGTTCGATGCAGAGCGTTACCTGAGTCAGCTTAAGCAACAGTTTACCGCCGTCATTCTTCAACCCGATAAGGTTGATATCCGTCGGAGTCTTCTAATTAAATAATGAGTGAGTTATTCCTAACGATAAATTGGATACGTTTTTGCTATTTCGTTAACTAAAAGAATTAGTCACTATTAGCAGGCTAACATGAAAAAAGCACTAATTACCGGGATTACAGGCCAGGATGGCGCCTATCTGACCGAACTACTATTGTCCAAAGGCTATGAAGTCCACGGCATCAAACGCCGGAGTTCGCTGTTCAACACGCAGCGCATCGACCATATGTATGAGGACCCGCATGAAAAAAATGTAAAGCTTAAACTTCATTACGGCGACCTGTCCGACTCGGCTAACATCATCCGCATTATTCAGGAAGTACAGCCGGACGAAATTTATAACCTCGGTGCTATGTCGCACGTGCAGGTAAGCTTTGAGGAACCCGAATACACCGCTCAGGTCGATGGCATTGGTACGCTGCGCATTCTGGAAGCCGTGCGGTTATTGGGCATGACGCAGAAGACCCGCGTTTATCAGGCATCAACATCCGAGTTATACGGTGGCGTTCAGGGACACGCCCAGTCGGAAACGACACCGTTCTACCCCCGTTCGCCTTATGCGGTGGCCAAACTATATGGCTACTGGATTACGGTCAACTACCGCGAGGCTTATAACATGTATGCCTGCAACGGTATCCTCTTCAACCACGAATCACCGTTGCGGGGCGAAACCTTTGTAACCCGAAAAATTACCCGGGCCGTAGCACGGATCGCGCTCGGTTTGCAGGATAAAGTTTATCTGGGTAACCTGGATTCACTACGTGACTGGGGCCATGCTAAGGATTACGTCGAAGCGATGTACCTCATTCTGCAACAGGAAACACCCGAAGACTTCGTCATTGCAACGGGTGTAACAACCAGCATTCGTGATTTTGTGCGGCTGGCGTTTGCCGAAATTGGCGTAGAGCTGGCTTTTTCCGGCGAAGGTGTTTCGGAAGTTGGTCGCGTCGTGAGCGCATCAAACCCGGAGTATCCGATTGCTGTAGGACAGGAAGTGGTGGCCGTCGATAGCCGGTATTTCCGGCCTACCGAAGTGGATTTGCTGCTGGGGGACCCGGCTAAAGCCATGAAGAAACTGAACTGGAAGCCCAAGTATGATCTGAAGGCGCTGGTAAACGATATGGTAACGGCCGATTTAGACCTTTTCCAGCGTGATCAGCTGCTTGAGAAAAGCGGGCACCGGGTGCTGAACTACTTCGAATAATACCAACTGGTGTCGGAGTCTCAAATCCGACACCACTTCTGCCGACCTTCGGGACAACAAAAAATCCCGCCAGAAATCTGGCGGGATTTTTTGTGCAAACCTTATTCAAGTATTACACAGGCACAGCGTAGTAGTACATCCGTGAGCTGTTCGGATACATGCCAATCAGCATCAGCCCATCGCCTTCTTTCGAGGTGTTCATGATGGTTTCCAACTCTTTGGAAGACCGAACGTTTTTACCGTTTGCCTTCACGATAATGAAGCCTTCTTCGATATCCGTTTCGGCCAGTTTACCATCGTAAAGCTTCTTGACCCGAATGCCACCGCTGATACCGAGTTGCTTCAGTTCAGCAGGTGTCAGGTTCTCAAAGTCGGCACCCAAGGCTTTCAGCGTGGCAGAAGCCGCTTCAGTGCGTTTGATCACATCACGACCACCGTTACGATTCCGAAGTTCAACTTTGAAATCACGCTCAGAGCCGTCCCGGTTAACCGTTACCAGAATAACATCGCCCGGCCGACGACGACCAATGATTTCACGCATTTCAGCATCCGAATCAATGGCCTGGCCTTCCATTTTAACAATAACGTCACCTTTCTGTAAGCCCGCCGTTTTAGCCGCCCCATTGTCGACCACATCGGCAACGTAGATACCACGACCCACTTTAGCACCTACTTCAGTGGCAACCTTACTATCCAGTTCGCGGGGCAGAATGCCGAGGTAGCCGCGTTGTACAGCCCCGAATTTCAGCAGATCAGCCGTTACTTTTTTTACTAACGAGACAGGTACGGCAAAACCGTAACCGCTGTAATAACCCGTTGCCGAGGCAATAGCCGAGTTAATACCAACCAGTTCGCCACGCAGGTTAACCAGCGCACCACCCGAGTTACCGGGGTTGATGGCAGCATCCGTCTGAATGAATGATTCGATTGGAGTGTCAGCCTGTTTGTCGCCCTGACGCTGTGCCCGCTCGCCGTTCTGGTTCAGGATACCAATACCACGGCCTTTTGCACTCACGATACCCGCTGTTACAGTTGATTCGAGATCAAGCGGATAACCAACCGCTAACACCCATTCGCCAAGCTTCAGTGCGTCCGAGTCGCCCAGCGTAATCACTGGCAGATCTTTGGCATCAATTTTCACAACGGCTAAGTCCGTGAGTGGATCGGCGCCAATTACTTTTGCTTTAAAGCTGCGTTTGTCGGTCAGGATAACTTCCACTTCGTCAGCATCCTGAACAACGTGGTTGTTGGTAACGATGTAGCCATCCTTGCTGATGATTACACCCGAACCTGATGCCTGTCCCTGCTGACGACGCGATGGGCCTTGCTGACCCCGGCCCCCGCCAAACTCATCGCCAAAAAAGTCCTTGAAGATGTCAGGAACCTGCTGTTGGCGCACTGTGCGGGTTACAGTCGTACGAATATGAACAACGGTAGGCGTTGCCGACTCTGCGGCAGATGAGAAATCGCCGGGAGCCGCGTTGGGTGCCCCCAGAGCAGCCAGCCGACCGGTTAGGGTTGGCGCGGAAGCCGCTTCGTTAAAAATTACATCCGGCTTGTTCAAGCCCAGCAGGTTGTAAGCCAAAAGAGTAACTGCACTCGAAAGCAGCGCAATTACCACCAGAATTTTCCAATTATTTTTCATGTGTTAAAAGGAGTAATGAATTGCTGTTTGTGTAGGGTTCGTCGTGTCGACGCGCTGACAAAATAACGTAGACAACGAGGCAAAAAGTCCGGTGTGGCAGGTACTTAACAATTTTTAACAGGGCTTTGTTAGGGTGTCTGTAAAACGTTAAAAAGCCCGCTTTCTACTAAATCGGCGGGCTTTTTAACGGGGCATATCCGTTTAATCAGCCAATCTCAATCTGACGGGGCGGCTTCACTTTAGCTTCCTCACGTTTTGGAATCTCAATCTTCAGCACGCCATCGGCATAGTTAGCCTGAATGGCCTCTGAATCTACGGAAGTTGGCAGGGTAAAGGTCCGCTGAAAAGACGAATAGCTAAACTCCCGACGGGTGAATTTCTCATTCTCTTTTTCTTCCTGTTTGTTCTCTTTGTAGGCCGAGATTGTCAGGTTGTTGTGGTTCAGATTCAGCTTGAAATCGTCTTTGCTAAGGCCTGGAGCCGCTACTTCAATGCGAAAGCCATCAGCGTTTTCGACTACGTTGACAGCTGGTACATTTTGCATGGCTGGCATGGTGCTGTTGAAGAAATCACTCATGTCACGACCGAAGAAGTTTTCGATCAGCGATGGTAGCTGGTTAGTTGAGCGTGCTATCGAGTTCATTGTGTCTACTGGTTTTAAGTTAGAAATTGAACTACAATGGTGTTTTTTCAAATTCCATACCAATACACTTTTTCGCTTCAAGTCGGCTACAATGGCATAAATCCAGTGAGGAAACGGCAAGTTGCGGCCATTCTGACAGAGATGAATGACAAAATGACTAATGGGATTTTGCTTGCGAACTGCTAAGCAGAAGTGCCGTTCGACACCGGGGCATTGTCGCTCAGGTCAATCAGGTTTTTGCTGATCGATAAGTTCAAATGCTTTTTCAGCTGCCGACTGCTCAGCTTTTTTCTTGGAGTAGCCGCTACCCGTGGCAAACGGCTCATCGTTTACCAAAACCTGGGCGATGAATTCCCGGAAGTGACTGTTGCCTTTTTCCTCCAGAATCTCGAACCTGATTTCTTTACCCTGCCGCTGTGACCATTCGATGAGTCGGCTTTTGAAGTTGCCGTTGGTCTGAACAATGGATTCGATGTCGTAATGAGACAGCAGTTCGCCCAGAATAAAGCGTTGCGTAAAGCCGAATCCTTTATCAAGATAAACGGCACCAACGAGAGCTTCGAGTGCATCGCCGTACATGGACGTACGGGCAGGCAGGGAACGGGTTCGGCTACCGTCATACTCAATGAGCCGGTCTAAGCCAATTTTCCGCGAGACGCTGTTTAACATCTCGCGGTTAACTAAGCGCGACCGGACTTCAGTCAGGAAGCCTTCGTCTTTGTAGGGGTATTTTTTGAAGAGATATTCCGCGATTACCATGCCCAGCACGGCGTCACCAAGGTATTCCAGCCGCTCGTTCGATTCGCGGAAGCCTTTCACCGGCGTTTCGCGTGAGGCCGAGGTGTGGCGAAGCGCCAGTTGGTAAACGGCCACGTTAGAAGGCCGCTCACCAATGATATGTGTAATGGACCGCCGGAATTTTCGGGGGGCCTCAGTTTTCTCACCCGCCCGGAAGAGGTTAAAGAAGGGCGCAAGAACGGTACGGGTGAGCGCGAGTTGCACGGCCTACGCGTCTAATTTTCTGAAGATCACCGAGACGTTGTGGCCACCAAACCCAAAGGTATTGCTCAGGGCAATATTTACCGGCCGTGCTTGTGCCTGATTGAACGTGAAGTTCAACCGCGGATTAAACACGTCGTCGTCGGTAAAATGGTTGATCGTTGGCGGCACCAGACTGTGCTCCATCGCCATGATACAGGCAATAGCTTCAATGGCTCCGGCTGCTCCCAGCAAATGCCCCGTCATTGACTTGGTCGAACTGATGTTCAGGTTATAAGCATGTTCGCCAAAGACCTTTTCAATCGCCATAGCCTCACTGATGTCACCCAACGGAGTTGAGGTACCGTGAACGTTGATATAGTCCACATCTTCGGGCTGTAGCTGCGCATCATCCAGCGCGTCCTTCATCACGTTGAGGGCACCTAATCCTTCAGGGTGCGGGGCCGTAATGTGGTACGCATCCGACGACATACCACCACCGATTAGTTCGGCGTAGATTTTCGCGCCACGCGCTTTAGCGTGTTCGTACTCTTCGAGGATGATCGCACCCGCACCTTCGCCCAGCACAAATCCGTCGCGGTCCTTATCAAACGGACGCGATGCCGTCTCGGGCGAATCGTTACGCTCAGACAAGGCACGTAAGGCATTGAACCCCCCGATACCTGCTTCGGCAATGGCCGCTTCGGAGCCACCCGAAATAACGACGGACAACCGTCCCAGCCGAATAAAATTAAAGGCATCAACCATGGCGTTGGTAGCCGACGCACAAGCCGACACGGTTACATAGTTGACGCCCCGGAAGCCGTACCGAATCGAGAGAATACCCGACGCGCTGTCGGCAATCATTTTCGGAATAAAGAACGGATTGTAACGAGGTGTACCATCCCCAACGGAATAGTTGCGGACTTCTTCTTCAAACGTACGCAAGCCGCCGATGCCCGAGCCCCAGATAACACCAGCCTTATCAAGGTTGATTTTGTCTAATTCCAGCCCTGAATCACGAATAGCCTCGTCGGCAGTGATAACCGCATACTGCGCAAAGGGGTCCATCTTACGGGCCTCCTGCCGGGGGATGAACTGTGTCAGATCGAGACCTTTTAGTTCGCAGGCGAAACGAGTCCGAAATTTGGTCGCGTCGAATTTCGTGATCGGGCCAGCACCACTTACGCCGGCGGATAAATTGTTCCAATAAGTAGGTACATCATTACCGATCGGCGTAAGTGCGCCGAGGCCTGTCACTACTACTCGTTTAAGCGTCATAGACTGAACTCCGAGGTAAAAAAAGAAGGTGGCATTTGCCGGACGCTGTGTGGTCCTGACCGGGTAGCCATCCGAGGAACTGACGCGGGTTAGTTACCGGCGTTCTGCTCCAGGTACGTGATGGCCTGACCAACCGTGCCAATGTTTTCGGCCTGATCGTCGGGAATCGAGATGTTGAATTCTTTTTCGAATTCCATGATCAACTCAACAGTATCGAGCGAATCAGCACCAAGGTCGTTTGTGAAGCTGGCCTCCGGCGTTACCTCCGATTCTTCTACGCCCAATTTTTCAACGATGATTGCCTTAACTTTTTGTGCAATTTCTGACATTTGGATGGTCTATTTGGGTTAAAAAACGACGCAAAGAAAACCATTTCCTGCGTCATTGTCAAACAATTTTTTGGATGTACTGCCGTTGCCAATCGCTGCCAACTCCCCAATAACCCTCTACAAATCAAACAATTAGTTAGCCGGTTTTTAGTATACTCCATTAATCGACAAATACCGATACGGGCAGGTTCGGTGCTTTTATGCACCTTTGCCGTTACGAAACGAACACGAACTATGATCATTCCAAAACTAAAACACAGCGACAGCGGCCGGTTTTTTCTCATGGCTGGACCCTGCGCTATTGAAGGCCGCGACATGGCGCTTCAAATCGCCGAACGCATCGTAACCATCACCGATAAACTGGGCATTCCCTATATTTTTAAAGGCTCTTACCGCAAGGCAAATCGCACTAAAGCCAACTCGTTTACGGGCATCGGAGACGAACTGGCTCTTTCTATTCTTAAGGAAGTAGGCGACACGTTTGCGATTCCAACCGTCACCGATATTCACGAATCGCACGAAGCCGCGATGGCTGCACCCTACGTTGATGTACTACAGATCCCGGCATTCCTGTGTCGGCAAACCGAACTGATTGAAGCAGCCGCGCATACAGGACGGGCCGTTAACATCAAAAAGGGCCAGTTTTTATCGGGCGAGTCAATGGGCTTTGCCGTCGAGAAAGTTAAAAGCGTGAATCCTGATGCGACCGTTATTCTGACCGACCGGGGCAATTCGTTTGGCTACGGCGATTTGGTCGTCGATTACCGGAATATTCCGGCTATGCAGGCGCATCAGGCTCCGGTGGTGATGGATTGTACCCATTCGCTTCAGCAGCCGAATCAGGCATCAGGGGTGACGGGGGGTAAACCAACCCTGATTGCCACCATCGCCAAAGCGGCTATTGCCGTGGGTGCTGATGGTTTGTTCATCGAAACGCATCCGAACCCCAGCGAAGCTAAATCGGACGGAGCCAATATGCTGCGACTCGATCAGCTGGAGGCTCTACTGGAAAAGCTGGTGCGCATTCGGGAAGCGATACAGTAACCTGAATACGTACCCCAAACGCCCACGTCTGGCCGCTCCACCAAAATCAGACGTAGGCGTCTGGGCTACGTATCCGCGCTACAACACACTAACCAACTCGTGCGCCGGGGCTTTAACGTGATCTATGTTGAAATGCAGACCCCGGTTCTCGCGCCGGGCCATAGCCATTTTGATGATCAGGTAGGCTACCTCGATCAGGTTCCGCAGCTCACAAATGGGCACCGATACCGTCGATTGACGGTATAATTCTTCATGCTCCAGGTAGATCAGCTCGAGCCGGTCCATGGCCCGTTTCAGTCGGCGGTTGGACCGGACAATGCCAACGTAATTGGACATGATCGACTCCAGTTCCCGCTTCATTTCGGTTACCAGCACCAGTTCTTCGGGGTGGTGGGTGCCTTTGTCATCCCAAACCGGCACTAACCCGCTCAGATCCGTAGCATCGCTATCTTCCCGAATCGAGCGCAGGTAGGCTCGGTGGCCAAACACAATAGCTTCGAGCAGGGAGTTGGACGCCAGACGATTCGCGCCATGCAGCCCCGTACAGGCACATTCACCGGCCGCGTATAAATGCTGGATGTTGGTTTGCCCATGTTCGTTCACGCGGATACCTCCACAGAGGTAGTGCTGGGCGGGTACGACCGGAATGTACTCTTTACGAATATCAAGCCCCAGATTGTCTTTGCAATAAGCCGTGATGTTGGGGAAGTGCTCGATGAATTTTTCGTAGTCGCAGTGGGTCACGTCTAAATACACGTGGGGCGTACCGTTCTTCTTCATCTCCGAGTCGATGGCGCGGGCAACAATGTCGCGCGGAGCCAGCGAAAGCCGGGGATCATACTGTTCCATAAACGTCTCTCCGTTGACGTTTCGCAGGATACCGCCAAAGCCTCGCACCGCTTCCGAAATCAGAAAATTTGGTTTCTTGCCCGGCTCGTAAAGGGCCGTGGGGTGAAACTGAATGAATTCCATGTCTTTGCAGACAGCTTTGGCGCGGTATGCCATTGCAATGCCATCGCCGGTGGCAATGATCGGGTTCGTGGTGCTTTGATACACCTGCCCGATGCCGCCCGATGCCAGCATGGTAGTCCGGGCGAGGAATCGCTCTACTTTGCCCGTCTGTGAGTTCAGCACGTAAGCCCCAAAGCAACGGTTGGTATCGTCGTAGCGATGAACGGTTTCGCCCAGGTGATGACGGGTGATCAGTTCAACGGCGTAGAAATGAGTGAATATCTCGATGCTTGGGTAAGACGCCACCCGGTCGAGCAGGGCGCGTTCGATTTCGGCCCCGGTGATGTCTTTAAAATGCAGAATCCGGTAGTCTGAATGCCCGCCTTCCTTAGCCAGATCGTAGTCGCCGTCGGCCTCCTTGTCGAAGCGGGTGCCGTAATCAATCAGTTCCTGAATTCGGGCGGGTGCTTCCCGAACGACGATTTCTACTACTACGCGGTCACTCAGAAAATCGCCCGCTACCATTGTATCGTCGATGTGTTTATCGAACGAATCCGACTCTGACCACACACCGGCAATACCTCCCTGTGCGTATTTCGTGTTGGTTTCGTCGGCCTGAACCTTTGTGATTACCCCAATCCGCACGGGCTTGTTTACCTCGTTGTAGTGGCGGGCGAGTTTGGTAGCATAGCTGAGTCCGGCAATGCCGGAGCCAATAATCAGGTAGTCGAAATGATGGGGCATCGGTTGTTCAGTTTTCTACTCCGTTTGTCAGGAATAGAGAAGTAAAACACAAAGTACAACGAAAAAGACTTCGGCACGACTTAAAAACAGCAAAAAACAGCCGGGCCGAGGGCAGGTTTATTGAGCCTGATCAAAACGGTACAGATACGGGGCTTTGTGGGCACCACCCGTTCGTTTTTTATCGACCCGTTTCAGGATGTCCAGACTCAGCATTTTACGCTGGAAGTTAGTGCGGGTAAGCGCTCGCCCCAGAATGGTTTCATACAACCGCTGTAGCTCGGCCATTGTAAAGATGTCAGGCAAGAGATTAAACCCTACCAGCCGATGATCGAGCATCAGGCGCAGCGTTTCAAGGGCTTTCTGCACAATAGCCGTATGATCGAGCAGTAGCGCCGGGAGTTCGTGTACATCGTACCAGCCAATGGCATCGGACAATACATCGGGGGAGGCTATCACTTTCGAAAAATCGACCAGCGCGTAATAACTTACGGAAACGAACCGGCGGGTAAACCAGTGGTCGGGCGGAAGTTCGATGCCATTAACCCGGGCGATGTGGTGCCCAAAAGCCTGATTACCCCGGTTATGCTGCCCAAAGACGTAAAATTGCTCCAGAAAGATATTAGTCAAACCGGTTCGCTCGGCCAGTACACGGGCTGCAGCCTCGTCAACGCCCTCCTGTCGGCCAACCAGGCCACCCGGTAATACCAGTCCCTGCCCGTCTCGGAGGGTAAGCAGCAACACCTTGAGGTCATTCTCATGGAAACCAAAAATTACGCAGTCGACCGAGAGACTGGGGAGCCAGTCGGCTTCAGTTTTTAAAAAAGAATGCATATCTACGGAGTGTTTCATCGGGCAGGCATCAATTGAGCTGGGCAGGACGAGTGGCCAGCCCTGGCTGCGCGGCTACCTGCGGTTTCAAAGATACACCACCGGATTTTACTTTTGGGATTGGCTTGCCGGAAGGCAAATGCACGGGCCTAAGCGGCCCATCATACTCCTGTTTACGGCAGGCCGGATGGCCTGGTCAGGGTAGTATGCAGCAGGTAGGGGGTTGTGGGCGGGTTAATTCAGTCGGGCTTATCCGTGTACATCTCAGTACGGACGTGAACAGCTGATCATCTTCCCTGTTCCAGTTTAGTTAACCGGTTACGGTTTTTCTGACGATCAACTTCCGTCTGCTTGTGCATCTTCCGGTTGTTATCGAGCAGCAGATCATACTGGTCCCGTAAACGATGTTTCGTCATCTCGTTTCTGCGGGCGGCCAGCCGGGATTTTCGTATTTCCAGCAGCAGCACCATTTTCTCCAGATGAGCCAGCATACTCTCATAATACCCGTCGAGCTGCGTGTACCAGTCTTTGAGCCGTTGTTTATCGGTATTAGCTGACTGAACAGGCGGGTTCGAGAGAATCTGCTGCCACTGCTGCTGCAGGGCCTGGATATGAACCTGAATGGGCTGGCCATCGAAAACTTCGACAGGTACGACCATACGATCATACTGGTCGCTGATGGTCGCATTCTGTAATATCCAGTTGTCAGCTACTAACTGAGTCAGTATTTCAAAAGCCGACTCATGGTCCTTGACCCAGTAGCCCAAATTAGTGCATTCGACATCATGCTGACTGGTTGCATTCAGAAAAAGCATCATAACTGGTAATATTAAGACCTGAGAGGAGTGCGTTTCGACCCTAACGCTGGTACTTATACTTGTTCAGTTATAAAGTTAAAAAAGTTAGGTTTTGGTCTGAGGGTGAACACGGTAATCTTATACGTTTTTGTAACCGGCAAGCGCTGCAACCGAAAAAGTGCCTGTGCTACAAAGCAGCCAGCTTCGACTGGATAACCAGTTCATCGGCATCAATTTCCAACCGTTTGTGCGGATTGGTAAAGCCTGACACGAGCGTAATGCTGGATTTGGTGATGCCGAACTGCTTTGCCAGAAACTCAATCAGGTGCGCATTGGCTTTACCGTCCTGCGCCGGTGCCTTTAGTTTAACTACCAATGTCCGTTCCTGACCAGGTTCGGCGGCCGGGTACACCAACTGGTCTACCCGACTGCCGGGCTTAACCTTAAGATGCAGCGTCATACGCTATAGTGTATACGGAACCACCGGACTATCGGCCAGTGATCTGGTAACTCGTACTGGTACTCACAACGGTATTACGGCAATTGCCCCGCCAACACGGCGATTCCTTCCTCGAAACTGTGGGGCTGGTAACCAAGTACGGCAGTTGCTTTGTCGAGCACAAATCCGGTACGGGGCGGGCGCCGGGCCGGTTGCGAGAAGGTTGTCGAGTCGGCCTGCGTAATGAGCGCCTGATCCAGACTGAAGTACTCAGCCGTTTTGATGGCCATCTCATACGGCGTCAGAAAATCACGACCGGATACGTTAAAGATGCCTTCGGCTTCCTTATCCGCCAGCAGGTAGCAACCCATCGCCAGGTCTTCGGCCAGCGTTGGCGAACGCCATTGATCCGTTACCACCTTGATGGTTTTACCGTCTTCGAGCGACTTTTTTACCCACAGAATGATATTCGTCCGGCTCATGTCGTGCGCAATGCCATACACCAGTACCGTCCGGGCAACGGCCCAGCGGATGGCCGAAGTCGTTACGACCTTCTCGGCGGCATACTTGCTCCAGCCGTAGAAACTGATCGGATTTGGTTCAGCCTCTTCGTCGTAAGGGCCGCTGGTACCATCGAAAATGAAATCCGTGGAGACGTGGACGAGGAATGCATCCACTAACTGGCTGGCCTGGACCAGTGATTCTACCGCCGTCACGTTCTGCGACCAGCAGGCATCTTTCTCGGCTTCGCACTGATCAACATTAGTCATAGCCGCCGTATGAATGATAACCTGCGGGCGGGTTTCGGTCACGACATCCAGCACCTCCTGCCGGTTGGTAATGTCCATTGGGTAATAAGTATAGCCGTCGGCATAAGGCAGGCGATTGGCACCACGCGCCGTTGCAATCAGATCAATGTTGGGCTGCTTTGTCAGCAAGTCAACTAATTTCTGGCCCAGCAATCCATTGGCGCCAGTGATAAGAATTCGTTTTCTCATAGGGTTATGTAGAGCCGCACTATTTTGCGGCTATGTGTATAATATCCAAGCTGTAGCCTTTAACTATTGCGGCTCTACAGGAATTGGTACCCAAACTTCTTTGTGATTTTTTTCTTTTTCATCCACTCGCCGGTCATGGTCATTTTAATGTCCTTGAGCGGCCGGTCGGCCATGCCACGCGGTTGTTTGGCAATGCTGTCTACCAGGGCCAGCCCGTCGATCACCTGCCCGAATACGGTGTAGTTACCATCTAAATGGGGCGTGCCACCGAGGGTTTTGTACACCAGCTTTTGCTCCTCGGTTGGTAGACGACCGTTCAGGTTTTTGATCCGCTCAAGTTGCTTGGTCAGCCCTTCATCGTCCCATACGCGGCCCTGCACAATGTAGAACTGACTGGCACTCGACGATTTTTCGGGGTTATTGTCGCGGGCGGCCGCCAAAGCGCCTTTCTTGTGGAAGAGCGTCGGTACAAATTCAGCCGGAATACGATAGCCCAAGTCACCATTTCCCAAGGTCTGATTCGGCTGAGCATTTTTTGACGTCGAATCGCCCCCCTGAATCATAAATTTCTCGATGATCCGGTGAAAGAGCAGGCCGTCGTAAAATTTACGATCCACAAGCTGGATAAAATTGTCCTTATGCTTCGGCGTCTGATCGAACAGGATAAGGTGCGATGTGCCAAAATCAGTCTTGAGCGTTACGACGTAATCTTTGTTGGCGGGCCTTTTAACGGGTTTCTTCGGTTTTTCGGCGAAGGTGAGGGCGGGCAGCAAAAGAAGGAGCAGGAGTTTTTTCATAAATAGGGGACTGTTTTTACATAGGCGATAGCCTACTCACAGGAAAATTCGGTTGGTGAATGCATCTTTTAGCCGCTGATCGTGCGTAACAACGACCAGACTGGCCCCAATCTGCTCGGATTGACTACGAAGCAGGTGAATCACCCGGTCGGCGTTATCGTCATCAAGGCTGGAGGTTGGCTCATCGGCCAGAATAACGTTCTGCTGATTCATCACGGCGCGGGCAATGCTGACCCGCTGCTGTTCGCCCTGACTGAGCTGATTCGTTTTTTTGGCCAGTTGGTCGGCAAAGCCCAGTTGGCCGGCCAGTTCGCGGGCACGCTGCTTGTCCTGCGGCTTACCTGCCAGATAATTGGCCAGCAATAAGTTATCCAGGACCGATAGGGAGCTGACGAAATGAGGTTTCTGGTAAACGATACCAACGTTAGCTGCCCGGAAAGCCGCTGTTTGAGCCGGACTTAGGCTGGTCAGATCGGTTTTGTTGATGGTAACCGTGCCGCTTTGCGGAGTCAGCAGTAAAGCCAGCAGGTGCAGAAACGTGGTTTTCCCCGTTCCCGACTGGCCCAGAATTAATAAAGCCTCATGGTCGGGGCAGCGAATGTCAGGGAATACAAATCGCTTTGCATCGGAGTAGGCAAATGTCAGGTTTTCGGTGGTCAGCATGGCAGCGGCCGGGATCAGTCGGGCAAAAATACGGAAAAGCCGTAAGTTTGTTGTGTGGTAGTAGATAGTGGTCAGGGGGTAGTGATGCGTTAACTGCCCGCCAACCCCTGACTACTATCCCTGAACCACTGCTATGAAACGTCTTGCCATTTTTGCTTCCGGGTCCGGCTCCAACGCCGAGCAGATTGCCACTTACTTCGCTGACCGAACCGATGTAGACGTCACGCTGATCGTATCCAACAACCCCAAAGCAGGTGTTATCGACCGGGCCCGGCGGCTTCATATTCCGGTACTCCTCTTCGACCGAACCACGTTTTACGACACTGATAAAATTGTGACGCTGTTGCAGCAACAGGGCATTGACCTGATTGTACTGGCGGGGTTTATGTGGCTTATCCCAGCGTCGTTAGTCACGGCTTTTCCACGCCGGATGATTAACATTCACCCGGCACTGCTGCCCAAGTTCGGCGGTAAAGGCATGTATGGCCATTATGTTCACGAAGCGGTTGTAGCCGCTGGCGAAACTGAAACGGGCATTACCATCCATTTCGTGAATGAGCACTACGACGAGGGGCAGATTATTTTTCAGGCGGCCTGCCCAGTTTTACCGACCGATTCGCCCGATGATGTAGCCGGGAAGATTCATGAGCTGGAGTATGCCCATTATCCCCGTGTGGTGGATGAGGTGTTAGGGCGGATAACGCCGGATGCGTAACTTGCGTTATCCAGAAAAACAGCCCTAACAATGAAAACCATACTTACGCTGATTGCTCTCGCCGGTTGTCTGTCAGCTTGCTTCAAACCGGTAGTTGCTATTACCCGATATCCGCATTATCCGGTCGATGTCTTTTATGAAAACCAGCGCCCTGACCGGCCTTACGAGGAATTGAAAGCAATGGAATCTCACCGTACGGAATCGATTGCCAGCAATCCGCAACGTAACATAAATGGTAAAACTGTGGGACGCGGCAACACTATGCAGGAAAAAGAAATCTTGCTGGCTAAACTGACGATGGACGCGAAGAAAATGGGGGCCGATGCGCTCGTCAATGTTCACTATCAATATTTTATGACGGTCGATTCTACCGGCTACCAGATGAATGCGATGGCCGTTCGCTATCGGGCCGAGTCGCAGTAGAGGACGATGTTGAAGCGGGCGACTTCAGTCGCCCGCTATAGGAAGTTATCCGCTACACACAAATCCATTCTACAAGCGGGTGACTTTAGTCGCCCGTTGCTGAAACATCTCACGCATGTAATGCAAAATGCCCTGACTTCAACGGTCAGGGCATTTTGCATTGTAAGTAATAAGTAAAGGAAAACACCCTACTTGATCTCTTCGTAATCTACGTATTCGCCCCCTTTCAGGGTAGAATCACCTTTGGGCGGAACATAGTCTACGTTGACGTTTCCTCCCTGTGTCTTGCGCCGGGTCTGCGCCGACTGTTTTTCCTGCTCTTTTACCAATTGTCGACCTACCAGCAGGTAGAAGACAAACCGGCGCACGGGTGGAACAAAGGCGATGACCAGAAAGGCGAGAAACAGATATTTAAACAACATAACGAGTCTTTTCTATACTATATAAACGAAGTCGGTGCCGCAATAGTTTGTTGGCTCAGTGTCCATATAAGGTCTGTCCGGCCGCTTCATACTTATCACCGACGCTCCACTGCGGGCGGGTCGTTCTATCGGCAATCAACCGAGCGGCATTCGTATATGCCTGACAGAATTTGAGCAGATAGGCAAAGTTAATGGTATCGGGATTGTCGGAAACCTGATGGTAATAACGCTGAATAGCCTCGTCGAACGTTTTGAACCCCGGCGAAAATGTGGGGGCGGGAATTCCTTTAACCGCAAAACTTACGTTGTCGGACCGGTCAAATAAACCCTGTTCCGGGGCCGGATCGTTGAACGTGGTCATACCAAATTCTTTACAGGCCTGATCAATTTCAGCCTTTGCGCCGGTGCGCTCCAGACCAATTACCGATACGAGCGTTGTGTCATTATAACCCGCTCCGTCGATGTTCAGGTTGAAAATGGTTTGTTTCAATGGTACTAACGGATGTTCGGCGTAGTAGCGACTACCGAGCAGGCCTACCTCTTCGCCCGTAAGCGCAACAATCAGCACCGACCGCTTGGGTGGTTTTGCCTGTAGGGCTTTTGCCGCATCCAGCAGGGCAACTACCCCCATTGCATTATCCCGCGCTCCGTTAAAAATAGTATCCGTACCAGCCGCAGTGGCACCTTTCCTGGTAGTGCCAATATGGTCGAAGTGCGCCGTAAGGAAAACGTATTCGTTCTTTAATTTAGGATCTGACCCCTCAACCACACCGGCGACATTGACGGCATTGACTACCGACTGCGGCCGACCCGTTGTACGGATGGTGATCGACTGACCGGCTTCTTTCAGAGCCACCAGCTGATTTTTACTGTTATCGGCCCACACGTGAAGCAATGGCGTTTTAGTAACATCCTCGCCATCGGGGAGCAGCGACATACTTTCACCCCCAAAATAGCGGCTCGCCATACCCCAGGGCATGCTGGCTCCGGTTACCAGTTCGATTAATCCGGCGGCTCCTTTATCGGCAGCCAACTTCCGTTTGGTCTGCATAGCTGCAATCATCTCGCGGGGCGATTTAGTCTCCGGTGATCCAACCTGGGTAACCACAAACTTGCCTTTTACATCCTGCCCTTTGTAGCCATCTTCCCCCTCTGTAAGACCGTAGCCGGCATAGACAACTCCGGCCGTCAGGTCGGTTTTGTTACCCGCCATAAGAACAAACTGCTTACTTACCATTAGGGTATCTTTTCCCGTAATAATCATGCCCTGCGTAACCGGTTTAGCTACCAGCAGTGGCACTGACTGATAATAATCGTTCGCCCGACCAGTGGCAGATTTCAGCCCCAGCATCCGAAATTGCTCGGCAATGTACCGGGCCGCTACCAGATTACCCGGCTCACCTGTGCGACGGCCCATAAGTTCGTCGGCAGCCAGAAACCGCAGATGCGCTTCTGTTTCGGCGCGGGTCAGCTTAAACTCGGGGAAGCTAGCGGGTACGGCAGCAGCTTTACGCGATTGCGCGCTGGCAAGCGGGTGTAGCCCACTCAGGAGCAGACTAATCAGGAGAAATCGAGAACGCATAAGATTGAGAATTAACGAGCCACAAACTTAACCAAAAACGACGTCATGCGTCATCTTCTCCGGGCTCGTCCGAACGGCTGTGTAACTCCTTAATGGACCCAAATCCGATCAGGTCCGTAAACGAGCCACCTGTTTGCAATTCAGCCGCCCGCATGAGCTTATCAGACCCAAATCGCTCTTTGATGGCATACAACGTTTTACGCCACTTGTCTTTTCGGCTATTATCCTCAAACAGTGAGTACTGGACCATTTGGGCGGGAATGAACTCATAAACCCCCACACCCAGTTGCCGTACAGCATTGTTAAGCAACGGCTCACAGTTGTGCTTCTGCCGATACCGCTCCATCCGTTGTTTAATGAGCGTGTAGAATTCCATACCGTCCTGCATCGGCTCACTGAAGTTTAATTCGTTAGTATACTGCCGTCCATTCCAGTATCGAACGTAACACGACAGTTTCCGGCAGAACACATCCTGTGCCATCAGTCGGCGTTCGAGCGTCAGGCAAAGGGCTTGCAGGAGATGGTCCAGCGTTTCGGGTGTGTTTCGCTGTTCGGAGGAGACCGACCGGATAGCCTGCATACTTTTAGGGCCGCTTGTAGCCAGATCGACCTCTCCACCGAAGTTCAGCCGCAGGTGCCAATGCCAGCCGACAATGCTCTGGCAAACCGTTCGCAGCCGGTCTGGAGAGGCATAACGCAGGTCTAACGGAGTCAGTATGCCTCCATTAACGAGCCGGGCGGCCATGCGGTGACCAATACCGGGCAGATCTGTAAGCGTAAGTGTTTGCAGTATTTCGTCAATGTTCTCGGGGGTGATGGTGACTAAGCCATCCGGCTTTTGCAGCTCGGTCGCCAGCTTGGCCAGAAACGCGTTAGGCGCGATACCGATGGAACACCGCAGGTAATCGCCAACGTCATGCCGGATAGCCTGTTTGATACGCAGGGCAACCTCCCCCATATCTTTGTAGGCGAGTTGATAATGCGTTAAATCGACAATAGCTTCGTCGATACTTTTGGGCAGTACGGCGTCGGAAAACCGTTTGAGTACCGCAATTAGTTTGAGGTGATAGGACCGATAACGAGCCGGATGCGTTTCCACGGGGATTAGATCGGGGCATAGCTGCGCGGCTTCGGCTAGTTTCATGCCCGTCTTCACCCCTTGTTGCTTGGCTTCAATAGACGGAGCAATGACACAGCTTCGGGGACCGGATGTATACACGCAAACGGCTACCGGCCGCCCCCGAAGCAGGTAGTTATCCTGCTGTTCGCAACTGGCAAAAAAACTGTTCATATCCACAAACAGCACGGTAGCTTTCGTGTGCAGTCCAATCCGATTGGTGTTCATAAATGAAGTAGTGTAAAAGCATAACCTATCCCTTTTTTATTCGTTATATTTGTTGTAAAATTGTACTACAAGGGTCGCAATGTATTACAAGTAAAATATAATAGCTAATTATTATCAACTAATCATGGCTGGCATCGTAAAGAAATTTGAACCGGAAACCCCCAAACGGCTGGAACCGGACGGCTTGGAATCGGTGCAGGATCGGCTGAAACAGGTGTTTGATGCGCTGAACCTCAGCATCTACCAGGTAGCTAAAGACCTGGGCGAAAATTCATCCAAGTTTTATAATATACTTAGCGGGCGGGCTAAGCCTTCGTACGATACTGTCATGAGTCTCTTGGCGCAGTACCCGCAGATCAGGGCCGACTTTTTATTACGCGGTGCGTTGCCGGTATTGTCGTCCGATGCGGAGACGCCTACCAATGGCCAGCTCGTACTGGCCGATGAGGACATCATCGAACTACCGTTCGTGCCAATTAAGTTTTACGCCAGTTTTATCGAAACCATCACAGAGGGTCTGCAGCCCAACGCGCTGGAAACTTACCGGGTCAGGAAGCCAGTGGAGCGTATGCCCAAACAGCCCGTAGTGATCGAGATTTCGGGTAACAGCATGAGCCCGCAGTTGGTACACGGCGCTAAAGTAATGGCAGTGCAGGTAGACGAAAACGACTGGGAATACCAGTCGGGTGGGGTGTATGCAGTCATTTACCGCGATTATTTCGTGGTGAAGCGCATTAAGGAGAATGAGTTACTGACGCGCAAGGTCTTAACGCTGCACTCTGATCATCCCAACGGCGGCACCGTTACGGTGAGCGTGTCCGACCTGCGGGGCATCTGGAAGGTCATCAGTATTGTAGAGGCACCAGTAGAGTAAGGCTGGTGCTTCGCTGGATTATTCGTCAAAAGGGGTGGTATTTACGCTGTACATTGAACGTACAGCGTAAATACCACCCCTTTTTTGACAGGATAGCAGAGTTGACGACTTAGAGTTTGAAGACGACGTTGAATTTCATAGCTATGGTATCTTCTGCCTTTAGTCCCATCAGTGATGGCCGTTCGACGTTGTGATCAGTCATGTTGACATTAAAAGCACCGGTAATGCTTATGTTAGTAGCCGCATCCTGCCGGGTAGCCTGAATAACGACGGGTTTTGGCACGCCGTGAAACGTCAGTTTCCCTTTAATGGTTAGGGCACCGTTCGCACCGGGCTGAATACTCTCGCTTACAAATGTAACATTCGGGTATTTGAGTGCATCGAGCACTTCCAAGGCGTGCGAATCCCGGTTACCATCCTTACTGTCGAACGAGGCTACCTTCATCGACACGGCTACTGTTTCAACCTGTTTCGACTCTTCATCATAGATCGCGGCACAGTTTACATCCCGACTCACGGCCTGCCAGTTGTGAAGGGGATGTTTCATGTCGTAGGTGACTGTAGAGGCCGCTTTATCAGCCATCAGTTTGCGTTTGACAACAACCGTAAAACTACCGAGTGTTAGGATCAGCAGGCAACCGGAAAGAGTCAGGAGTCTCATAGTTTTGGTAATAAAGTGCCCTCATCCCCGAAACAGGAATTGTACGTACCGTTTTTCAGGAAATGAGGGCGGTTGACTTAAAACTTAATGACGACAATGGAGGCCGCGAAAGCCGCAAAAGTGGTGTAGGCAGCGGCCCGGTGGTAGGGCTTCAGATCGGGATGCTCATCGATCATACCAGCCAGCACATTGGTGGCGATCATACCCGTTATGTGAACAATAGACAGGTACTTATGCAGTTTAATGGAACTCAGCCCGCGCCGGTCGGCCAGTAATTTGGGCGGAGCCGTCAACGATAACAGGGCCGTTGTGGCATAGCTGGCGTTAATAAACTGAGCTGATGCTTTATGAGCACGTAGTATTTGGCTATAGTCACCCTTTCCATTATAGTTATAGAGTTTCGCGCCGAGAATTCCTTGTAGCACAAACCCGGCCAGGGTTACAAAGCCCATGACTTGATGCGCCACGAGCATTGTCCGGCGTACCTTTAGTTCTTTTTCCCTGCCTTCCGGCGTCAGTGGCGCTACGTTCATCACCCGCAATAATCCTTTTGGTCCCCAGAATACACGTTGGGTAAAGATCATTTTATGGGGAAGCAGAGGCTGAGCCGTCTGCGTCGAGTCGGTCATACCGGCCAGCAAATCGTCCGAACTTGTGGTTTGGGTCGTATCGCGTTTAACGGCGGTACTATCCTGAGCCTGCACCGAAAAGCAGCAGAGTAACCCGGTCAGGAAAAGAAGGCAGAGACGTATCATGGATGACTTTATTCGGTTACGGTGAGCGTATTTCCGGTGAGTGTCGCTTTGTACGCTTTCACTGCCCGAACCGGGGGCGATGCTTTCACCGAGCCATCGGTATTGTACAAACCGCCGTGGAAGCTACACACAAAATCATTAGTCGTAAGCCGGTAGCTTAGTTCGCCGGAATCATGCGTACAAATCCGGCCAATGGCTACCAACGCGCCACCTTTAGCCTTCGCCACTACGATAGCTCCCACGCTAACAAAGCCCCCTTCTGTTTTCAGCCCGCTATAGGTCGACGTTGATAAGTCGAGTGTGAAGCTAACTTTACCCGCTGCCGGGTCGGCGTTTCCAGTAAAGCCGGTTGCCGACGGTGTACCCGTACCGGGATTAGACGTTGCAGGCGCAGGATCGCTTTTGCTGCTACAGGAAGTCAGCGTACCCATGCAATAAAAGGCCATCAGCGCGGCACTACTCAGGCCTAAGCTGCGCAGGAATTCACTACGGTTCAGAGCGTCGGTGGTTGTTTGCTTTTCCATAATAGTCAGGTTTGTACTGATTCGTGAATAGTTGTTAAAATACGTTTACCAATCTCTTAAACATACCTATACAATTGATTGACAGAAATCTACGGCTCCAATTAAGCAAATAAAAGTAGATAACCTGTATTATAGGCGATAGCGCAGGGATAAAAATGCGCCGGTACTGATCAGCCGTACTTTGAAAAAGCCCACCTGCCGAAGTGGTACTTTCAGGAACGGTTCGACTTGCCATGATAACCGTCGACTGATTGGCCGTTCGTAGCCGATAGAGGTATTCAGTTCGCTCAGGCCATAGGTCCCCGTTTGACCTTCCCACTTCCAGGCCTGAATACGCGGGTCTTTAGGGTTGTCATACTCATAATCGTACCGCTCTTTCAGGATGACGTAGCTGGTTACCCCACCACTTACAAACCACCGTGCGGGTGATGCACCAGTACGACCGTTTGACTTAACGGGCCGGACAAACACATCGTACCGAACATTAAACGGCACATCGAGCATGGCACAACGGGCATCCACACCATCGAACCAGAGCGGCCAGTTCCAGCTTGGTGGCCAGACATAGTCAGAGCCGCTGGCCTTGTATACCTTCAGACTATGCAATATGCCCGTTTGTATGCTCCACCGGTTCGACAGCCGGTAATTGAACAACAGGCCCACGTTTGTACCCGGCTTATTGGCAACAGCATCACAGACTTTGCCAAGGCCAATGGCACTCAAATCCGGCGATAGGACCACCTGAATACTTAGACCCGTTACGCGTGGCTCACTGAATACGGGCGGCTGTCGGCCCGGCGCAGGCCGGTCAATAGTCGGCCCGGTTGTGAGTACTTCAGTGGGCCAGCGGGCGGGCCGATTCGTCAAAAATGTGGTTTCCGGCAGTTGTAGCCGATTATCAACTGCTGTTTCTGCACTGATAGCCTCCTCAACCGGCGCATTGGTTGATTTACCTACCGGGGTAACAGGCTCGTCAGTACCCGGTACATAATCAGGATTTACCAACCGGCGATCTATGGTTGGCGGCTCCTTTGCGCGTTCGCTACCAGGTGCCGTAGGTGTATACAGGCCCACGCGGTCTGCCGTTGTATAACCAGCCTTTGGCACTCGACTTTTTGCCCGCCCGAAACGACGACTTACGACTTGGGCAGCAACCAGTTGATTAGTGGGAAATGCATTGGATAACTCCGGCAGGCTCCTGTCTTTTAGCTGTTTTCCCTTCGGCAGTCTCACTGCTCTAATCCGTTCTGAGCCAGTAACCAGTTGCTCCGATTTAATCAATCGATTTGTCGGGTTTGTTCCTGCTTTACCGTTGGTATTTGTTCTTTGCGGGTGAGTAGTAGCAACGGGCTCCGGCACTTTTCGGTTAGCCACAGGTTGTCCAGCCGCCGGTACCGTTGCCGGAGCAACTGTCCGAACAGAGGCCATCGTCGGCGGCTCACCAACCGGTGCGACTTTATGCTTTTTATCCGTCTCGGTTTGCCGGCTTTCCAGATGTGTCAATGGCGTTGATATTTCTACCTGTTTTGGCTTTGTCACGCCAACGGGTTGGTCGGCAACGGTCGCCTGACGCTGTATGAGCCAGTAACCACTTATCAGTAGTATAAGTATAGCTGCCAGCCCCACCGGAAGCAGTCGGCGTGTCCATGCCTTCCAGAAAACCGTACGGTCATGACGGCTTAACCGGCGCTGCATATCCTGCCAGGCAGCCGGGTCGTAGAGCGGTTCAAATTCTTCAGCCGACTTTCTGAAGAGCCCGTCCAGGCCCGAGTCGGGCGCGTTACTATCGGGTTGATCTTGCATACTCATCCTGACTTTTTTTTACCAGCATTACTCGTAAATTTTCCCGGGCACGCGCCAGATTTGACTTGGATGCGCCGGTCGATATGCCCAGTTGGGCCGCAATTTCATCATGACTGTATCCATCAATCACGTACAGGTTAAATACCAGTCGATAGGCGGGTGATAGACGTTGCACCAGACTTAGTAACTCCTCATGCAGCAACTGACTGTACGCATCAGGCACATCCGTAGCAATGTGGTTTGCACTATCCACATCGTCGTGGTAGTAATGCTTCACCGCCTGTCGATACTGATCTACTGCTGAATTAATGAGTATCCGACGGAGCCAGCCTTTAAACGGCTGATTAGCATCGTACAGATCCAGTTTTGTAAACACCTTCAAAAACCCATCGTTCAACACCTCCAGTGCTTCCTCACGTGTGGTCGTGTAACGCAGGCAGATACCCATTGCGTAGCCATAAAACTGCCGGTACAGCAATTCCTGACTACGCCGGTTACCAGCCCGGCAACCGGCCAGCAAGTCAGCAAGTATCACCATGTCAGACGTTTGGGGCATCGGGTAAAGCTATGACTGTTTGACTTCAGCGGGCGGACACTGTCGAGCCAATATCGACAAAAATATTACAACGGCGCATCAGGCGAGCTGGCATTGACCACCGGCCATACACCCGGCCTGGGCACGCTGACCCCTTTGGTATTGCCACGCAGACCGGCGTCGGGTCCGAAATAATACAACGGCCAGCCCTTATACGTAAGTTGAGTATGACCAAAAACATCAATGGTGCCAAAATCCGTTTTCTTCAGCGTTGACGGAATTTCCTTCAGCGAAGCAACTTCAAACAAGGGCCAGGTGGCATTATTGCTCATATCTGCTTTCGTATAATTGTTCTTACTCTTCTTGTCATTAGCAAAGGCGTATAGTGTGCGGCCGAGTTGATCGGTGAAATAGATGCTCGTTCCCGTGCCTTCTTTGGTATCGAATGTGTAATTCTTCCCATCATTACCCTTCAGTTGCCCGGCGCCCATTGTGATAGTATACTCGGTTTTAGCGACGAACCACGTACTGCCTACGTTCTCCCCATTGACATCGCCGGATTTGGCATCATTCTTAAAATAATAGAGAGGCCAGCCTTTGTACGCCGTCTGCTTCGCCCCATCGGTGCGGGTAATCGTCGTGAAATCAGCCGCGTTCAGGCCGGTTCCGAGTAATGGCGTTTCCTTGTAAAATACCGGCCATGTATCGGTACAGGCACCGGTACAGTTAGCATTGCCATTGGCATCGGGCGCAAAAAAATACAGCGTCTTGCTGTTTTCACCGGTCAACACCGCCCCTAATGACGTAGTCGTTAGCGACAGGTCATTCTGCGGGGTGGTATCCTTAGTCGTACAGGCACTGATGCCTGTGGCTAGTCCGGCCACCAGCATCAGCAGGCGGCTGTTATATAGGGAAAGTTTCATTATCAACTGAGTTAGTGGTGAAAAAGGATAGTCAGTTGAACCGGTTCAATGGCAATACGGAGAAGGATGCGGGCCGGTTGCGTAGGGTTTTAAAAATCTTTCCGGCAACACCCGCTAAACAAAGATTCCCCTCACCAATTCAGATTGAATTGGTGAGGGGAATCTTTGTTTAGCTCATGACTTAAGTCGTGGGCCGATAAACGCAAACGTCTGCGTCGGACAGGAGATAAAGGTTAATTCCGTAGGGGTTTGCCGCCCTGTAAGAGACTCTGAATCCGCTCCAGCGTTTTCTTCTCACCCGTCAGAGCCAGGAAGGCTTCGCGTTCGAGGTCCAGGAGATATTGCTCCGAAACGGTTTGTGGTACACTCAAATCGCCCCCGCAGATCACGTAAGCCAGTTTGTCAGCGATTTTGAGATCATGATCCGAAATGAATCGGCCCATGTGCATCGCCGTAATACCTGCTTTAAACAGCGCGATACCGGTTTTACCCTGTACCTTAATGTCGGTGCGCGGCTTGGGTTGCGTGTAGCCGTTTTCGGCCAGTTCGATGGCGGCTTGTTTCGCTTCCGCAATCAGCCGGCTCCGGTTCAGCACAATCTGATCGGTCGGCCGCAGGTAGTTCATGGCTTTCGCTTCCGCAGCCGAGGTCGACACTTTTGCGGTGGCGATGTTCATGTACACACTCTGCAGTATATTTAGTTCAGGGTCGCCGGTTTGGTACAGATCCGAGGCACGGGCAGCCATTTCTTTAGTACCGCCACCAGCCGGAATCAGGCCAACCCCTACTTCCACCAAACCCATGTACAGCTCAGCATGCGCCACTACCTTGTCAGCGTGCAGATTCAGTTCACAACCGCCACCAAGGGCCAGCGAATGGGGAGCGCCCACAACCGGGATAGAGGAGTAGCGCGCCCGCAGCATGGTTTGCTGAAACTGAGCGATCATCATATTGATTTCGTCGTACTCCTGCTCAATGGCGTACATAAACAGCGTAGCCAGGTTGGCACCCGCCGAGAATGCTTCAGTCGAGTCATTACCAATTACCAGACCCCGGAAATCTTTTTCAGCCAATGAAATTGCTTTAAGAACGCCCTCGACAACCTCCTGCCCGAACGTGTTCATCTTAGAATGAAATTCGAGGTTCAGGATGCCATCGCCAAGGTCATAGACGGTTGCCCCCGCGTTTTTCCAAACGACATTATTGGACAAATTTTCCAGAATAATGAAGCTCTCCGCACCGGGAATAGCTTTATAGCTTTTAGTCGGGATGTCATAATACTGACGAACGCCGTTCTGTACCTTGTAGAAGCTGTCGGCACCGCTATCAAGCATATCGTACACCCACTGCGCCGGTTTCTTACCCAGTGCTTCCATGATCTCGACACCCTTCCGAACACCAATGGCATCCCACGTCTCAAACAGGCCCATCTGCCAGCCGAAACCCGACGTAATGGCCGCATCGATGCGGAACAGTTCGTCGGCAATTTCGGGGATGCGATTGGTCGCATAAATAGACGTGTCAGCGAAGGTTTTTCGGTAAAACTCACCCGCTTTGTCTTTGCCCGCCATCAGCACCGGAAAGCGTTTTTTCAGGCTGTCGATCGCCTTGGTAGCTTCCAGCGTCGCGAATTTCGACTTCTGCGAAGGCTTGTACTCGAACGTGTTCAGGTCGAGCGCCAGAATCTCCGTTTTACCCTGCGCGTCTTTCGTTTTCTTGTAGAAACCCTGGCCGGTTTTATCGCCCAGCCATTTGTTATCCATCAGCTTCTGCATCACAGCCGGCAGCTGAAACGCTTCGTGCGACTCGTCGTACTCCAGTTTCACCAAATTGCTGGCCACATTCACCGTCGTGTCCAGACCAACTACATCGGAGAGCCTGAAGGTGCCCGACTTTGGTTTACCCGATACCGGGCCGGTTAATTTATCAACCTCTTCTACCGTCAGGCCCATTTCTTCGGCCACGCGGATGGTCTGAATCATGGCGTAGATACCAAGGCGGTTCGCAATGAAGGCCGGCGTGTCTTTGCAGAGTACGGTGGTTTTGCCGAGGTACAGATCACCGTATTTCATCAAAAAGTCGATGATGGCAGGATCAGTGTCGGGGCCGGGAATTACCTCCAGCAACCGCAGATAGCGGGGCGGGTTGAAAAAGTGCGTACCACAGAAGTTACGGCGAAAATCGTCGCTGCGGCCTTCGGTCAGCAAATGCATGGGAATACCCGACGTATTCGAAGTGATTAGTGTTCCGGGTTTGCGGAATTGCTCAACACGTTCGTATAGTGACCGTTTGATATCGAGCCGCTCGACAATCACTTCAATTATCCAATCGTACTGCGCAATCTCTTTGAGGTTATCGTCGAAGTTGCCCAGCTTGATACGGTCGGCAAATTTGGCATCGTAAAGTGATGCCGGAGTTGCTTTGAGCATCGTCTGAAAAGCATCATTCACAATCCGATTCCGAACGACGGGTTTATCCAGCGTCAGACCTTTAGCTTCTTCTGCGGGAGCTAACTGATTGGGAGCGATGTCCAGCAGCAACACCTGCAGACCGATGTTGGCGAAGTGAGCCGCAATGCGCGATCCCATGATACCGGAACCTAATACGGCGACCCGGCGGATACTACGATTTTTACTGCTGGTTTTGGGTTTTTCGAGTGTTGCTTCCATTGGTAATCGTTTCGTTAGGGTTGTCAACGACAGCGTGTGTTCAGGGTAGCTATCGTTTATGAAAAATCATACTGCACTTCGTCAATCTCAGCTACAGACAACGGGTCATTAACCGCCAATGGCCTCTGACGGTAGTTAATGGCCTTCTGATCGCTGCTGTACCCGATACTGATCAGTACCTTCTTATTGTTATAATTGGCAGGCAGCCTAAGCAGTATTCCGCTCTCATTTACATCAAAAATGCTTGTCCAAGTCATTGTTCTGCTTGATTTTTGATAGCGCTAAAGCAGTTCCTCCGCTTCGGCACTGGCCGAAAGAACCGTTTTAAGCCGACCGTTTTCCTCATCCACGATGCGGTTGATCTCTTTTATGACATCGAAGAAAACGACTAATTTCTCCAGCGGAATCTGCTCCCGAATCATATTGTTGAACTGAATCACACCGGTCCGGGCAATCTCACGCTTCGCTTTCCCCTCATCGGTCAGCACAATGCGGACGAATCGCTTGTCAGCCTCATCGGTTTCGCGCCGAATCCAGCCCCGGTCCTCCAGGCTTTTCAGCATTCTGACTAAACTACGCGGTTCCATGCCCAGCAACGGGCCAATCTTCGTAGCGGGAGTGCCCTGCTCCAGATCGATATTAAGCAGCACAAACCCAATTGCCATCGTCATGTCGTATGGCGCTGCGTAGGTATTGTACATGCGTGAGATGGTATGCCATCCACATTTTATATGAAAATCGACGGTTTTTTCCTTTTTCATGGTTGTGTCGCGGCCAGCTTCACTCCGAGCAGTATGAGGGCAGGCTGATAGACAAAATTACACTTTTTCGAGAAGTATTATGCATGCATACTGTTTTTGAGCCATGAAAAAACCGCCGATCAGGGCGGTTCTATGACAAACGTCTATTTGTAGCTATTTTCCGAAAGACAATCGTGTAGTACCGGACACTTTATCCACTAAGGGGGCTTTACCATCCAATTTGCGTTTGTAGTATCGAATTGTCCGGGCGATGAAGATACCGCCAATAGCTCCCGGCAGGGTCCAGACAAGCAGTGAGGGCAGCGGAATTTTATCCCCATTGACGACGCAGAAGGCAGTAAACGAGGCAATGTATGCCCCCACCATTCGGGTGATGTGGTGATAAAACCAGTGCATTTTTTCTGCCTGCACCCGGCCGCTGTATAGCCACCAGTCCATTTGTCCGTTGCGCAGAAAAGCAGCACCAAACACCAGATAAAGAATGCTGAAGAAAGGAAACATATGCGCCGAAGTCAGCGCAGTGTAAATCTGCCAGCTACCGAATAAGATTGATGCGGTTCCGCTGACCATAGCAATCCCTGCTACAATCCAATCCAAGCGAACCGGCTTATCGGCCGTTTTTTTCATGCGGAGGGTTCGCACACCCGTAAGCGCCATGTGAAAACTGAAAAAGCCAATCATCAGCAAAAATTGCAGGAAAGGCCGTTCGGGAGCCTGAATCCAGGAGAGCGTTGCTGTAACGAAGACGCCAAACATAGCCCAGAAAAATACGCTCCCGGACAGTCGGTGTAGTTTCCCGCCTTTCTGAGCAATCATCGGGATAACGCCCACGGTGAGCGAAGTGAAACCACAAACAATGTGAATAATCAGGTTAACTGCGTGAAAGGATACCATAGCTGTAGGAGTTTGCCGGAGCGGCACGTTGACAGGCGCCGTTCGATGAGACAAACGTACAGTAACTTTTTTCACTCCGCCCGACAATGGGACGAACCGCAACCTTTTGGGGCATTTGGCAATGTAATCCGGCGTTTGAGACGTTTGGGAAGGGATTCTGACTTCAATTCTTCAACTGCGCCACCAGCGAATCGTTGTACTGCCGCGCAACGGGCACCGTAAACTGCTCATCAACCAGGTGGAGTTTGTATCCCTGCGCATTGCCCGTTACCCGCCCGACCTGATCAAGGTTAACGACGAAGGAGCGATGGCACCGGACGATATGTGGCCGTTGAATCTGTCGTTCCAACCGGCTCAGGCTACTCCGTAACAACACCTTATTCGGCCGCCCATGCTGCTGATAAACGACAGTGCAGTAGTTGTCGCTGGATTCGATGAAGAGAATGTCAGTGGGTGCCAGCGTCAGCGTTTCCTTTTCGTTTTCCGCCGTAAGCGTCAGCACCGGAACCGGCTCATCAGCGGGATTAGCGGGAACAACAAGTGGATGCGCGGGCAACTCAGCCGCCTGACGGGTGTACTTACGGAGTTGAACGATGTAGTTCGCGACGACTGACCCTGCCGTCGGGAAAATACCAATCAGGAAGGTAACCAGGATCATGTTCAGCCACGACATAATGCCCACCCATTCGTCTAATAACCAGGCTAGATAAAGCCGGTTGGCAATGGCAATGATCAGAATATTGACCAGTACAAGCAGGATTTCGCGTCCAACAGTCCAGTGAGCATCCGAAAACTGGCGGGGAAATAACCATCCCCAGACCGTGAAACTCGACCCAGTGACGATGAAGGTAATTATCCCGAACCCAAACAACTTCAGTAGTTTATCAGGCGTATGCCAACTCTCCATGCCGAATGGCTGAAACGTCATCAGAAATACACCGATAAATACCCCCATACAAGCCGCCTTGATCCACTGCCGACGCGGTGAATCCTGGCTGGGATAGGGCTGGTCGAGCAGGCGGAGCATAATCAGAATATACGCCAGTTGGCAATCTGCGCGAAAAACTCCGGCACGACGGGGGGGTACACGGCCGCCATAAAAATGATTCCGAACAGTGCGCCGTATAAGTGAGCATCGTGATTAATAAAGCCCGCGCCCCGCCGTGATTCGTACACCGAGTAGCCGAGGTACAGAATACCGAAGACGAAACCGGGAAAACCAATGATGCCGTACAGGTAAATTTTGTTGAGTGGAAAAAACAGAATAGCCGCGAAAATCACCGACGAAACGCCCCCCGATGCGCCCAGCGAATTATAACCGGAATCGTTTTTGTGTTTTAGTAAAGTCGGAATGTCGGAAATAATAATGCCTGCCAGGTAAAACAGCACAAGGTAAACAGCCGCCTGACCACCAAATAGTTCGGTAAACACCAGTTCGATCTGACTCCCGAAAAAGTAGAAACTGAACATATTGAAGAACAGATGCCCGAAGTCAGCATGAATAAAGCCGGAGGTCAGCAGCCGATAATACTGGCCTTTCTGAACGACTTTGTAGGGGTTCATCATCCAGCTTTCCAGAAACGTGCTGTTATTAAGCGCGTAGAAACTGATCAGGCAGGTAATAACAATCAGAGCGAGGGTAATAGACATAATGGGTTGGTTTAGCTCTCCCGCTCAACGAGCTGACGGGCAAAATCGAGCAACAGATTTTTGCGGGATGGCTCAGCCCGAACTTCATCAAAATTAGCGAATCCACGCCCAAAATAATCGGCAATCCGGCTCTCCGTGATCTGACGGATGCCCAACTCGTCGTAAATCTTCGTAACGGCCTGTACCTTCTCCGCTTTGTCGAAGTCGGTTACGTTCAGCCAGTGAATCAACTGGCTTTTATGGGCTTCGTCGGCCTGTTCGAGGGCTTCGATGAGCAAAAAGGTTTTTTTATTGGCAATAATATCGCCCCCCACCTGCTTGCCAAACTTAGCCGGATCGCCGTACACATCCAGCAGATCATCTTTTAGCTGAAAGCCGATTCCGATATTAATGCCCCCTTCGCGCAGGTGATTGGTTGAATGCTCATCCGCCCCGGCCAGAATCCCGCCCAGTTCAAGCGCGAACCCCAGCAGTACCGACGTTTTGAGTTTGATCATGCCGATGTATTCAGCTTCGGTGACGTCCCAGCGGGTTTCAAAATTCATGTCGAGTTGCTGTCCTTCGCAGACTTCGGCGGCTACCCGATTAAAGCGGTTCAGTACCCGGCGGAGATACGGCGTTTCAATATCCGCCAGCAGTTCATACGCATTCACCAGCATCACATCGCCGGAGAGGATAGCGGTGTTTGGGTTCCATTTTTCGTGTACCGTTGGCTGACCCCGGCGCAGGGGCGCCTGATCCATAATATCGTCATGCATGAGCGTGAAGTTGTGAAACACTTCCACGGCCAGGGCTGGTTTTATGGCTTTCTGCCAGTCGTCGGAAAACAGGTACGCAGCCATGAGTGTCATGAGCGGGCGCATGCGTTTTCCGCCCAGACTCATGATATAGCGAATCGGATCGTAAAGTTCGGGGGGGTGCTGGCCGTAGGCCGTTTGTTGCAGTTCGTTTTGGAGGGCGTCGACGAAAATAGCTGGATTCATTGGTTGGGTTGGCCCCGCATGGGTGGGTGCAGGTACCCCGCTGGGGGCAGTCCGTTGGGTTTGGCTCAAAAATACGCAAAAACACGGATGCCCGCCTATCCGTACCATTTCCTTACTGAATGAGTGTACGCAGATTGACCCCGTGATGAATCAGCAGAAACAGGAACAGACCCACCCAAAGTACATCCACAAAATGCCAGTAAAGCGTGATTAGTTTTATCTTAAGCTGGTTAGGCGGGTTCACACTGTACACAAACGAATCCACGTACTGCCGTCGGCGGAGTGCTTCGACCAGCGCAATGACCAGAAAGATCAGGCCAACCAGAATATGCAGCAGGTGAACCCCGGAGATGATGTAAACAAACCCGCCCGCCGGATTTCCCTCCAGACGCACCCCGGCGGTGAGCATCTGCCGCCAGCCCCAGACCTGTAACAGGATAAACAGGGTACCGAGTACGAGCGTCGTAGCCATATACGACCGGTAAGTCGGGAAATGCTCCTGCCGAAACGCGTTGTTGGCGTTGTGCAGCGTCAGGCTGCTCAGCAGAATAACGACCGTACTCAGAATAAAGGTGTTGGGCAGGGGCGCATCAACCCAACCCGGTCTGGTTTTCCGAACGACATAAGCCGCCAATAAAATGGTGAACAGCATCACGCTCCCCGCGATACCCAGCCAGACCATAAACCGGAACGGCTCCCGCCGTTTGGTGAAAAAACTACTCATTTCATCAATAATCGTCCCGTTACGTGGGGAATAGCCAGGTCAATCGTCATGACATACTTCCCTGCCAAACGCTATAGGGTATCATTTGGTTTGGTAAATCGACTGGATGCCGGAAAATGCCGTACACCGTTGAACCGGAACCCGTCATACTGGCATAAAGGGCACCGGCCTCGTAGAGTTGCGCTTTCAGGCTGGCTAACTGTGGATAGGCCGGAAACAAACTGTCTTCAAAGTCATTATGCACCGTATGCCGCCATTCGGTTACGGGAGCCTGCAACAACTCGCGCAGGGGCACTTCAGGCCTGCGGGGCCGGACGCCACGGTAGGCTTCGGCTGTTGAGATAGCCAGACTGGGATACACCAATACAATGTAATACCCTGTCAGGTCGATAGAAACAGGCTCAAACACGTCGCCCTTTTCGATACCATACACGGGCTGGTTCCGGATAAAAAAAGCGCAGTCGCTGCCCAGTTGCCGGGCGTAGGTTTCCAACTCCGACACGGTCAGACTAAGTGAAAACTGATCATTCAGCAGGCGCAGTGCAAACGCAGCATCCGCTGACCCCCCCCCCAGCCCAGCCCCAATCGGGACTATTTTGTGGAGGTGCATGGCTACGGGCGGTAAAGCATAATCAGCCTTTAGTAACTCATACGCTTTAACACAAAGATTTTTGGCTATTGGGTCGCCGGGAATGGGTAGTCCACTGGTCGTGAACGCAACAGTATCGGCCGGAACAATCTCCAGCGCATCGCTCCAGCCAACCGGATAAAAACACGACAGCAGGTTATGAAATCCATCGGCCCGCTTTTCGGTGATTTGCAGACCAATGTTGATTTTACAGTTGGGAAACGTAAGCATTAAAGTAGTGGTAAGTCGGTAAGCGGCCTCGCCTAAGTCGGCAAGTTAATAACTTACTATCTTAAGTGAAGTCGCCTACTTACTGACTTACCACCTTACCGACTACTTTATCGCCAGCACCTTGAACTCCGTCCGGCGGTTGCGCTGATGCTCGGCTTCGGTACAGATAACGCCGTCGACACAGTTATTGACCAGCATCGACTCACCCAGGCCAACGGCTGCAATACGTCGCTTGCTGATTCCCTTTGATACTAAGTAAGCCGCTACCGCTCTGGCCCGGCGCGTTGATAAATCCCGGTTATAATTGGCATCGCCCCGGCTGTCGGTATGCGACCGAATCTCGATTACTAACGTTGGATACCGGCGCATGGTGGTTACGAGTTTATCCAGTTCGCGGGAGGCATCGGCCCGCAACGTCGTTCGGTCGAGGTCGTAATAAATATTATCGATGGTTACGATGTCGCCCACGCTGAGCATGTGCAGGTCAGCGGCCACCTCTTTTGGCTTCGACTTCTGGGGCAGCTTTTTGATCCGGCTCATATTGGTGCCGTACTTCTCCTTCGAGGCAATCAGCGTATAATCACAGCCTTCCGTGATGTTAAAGGTATAGCTGCCATCCGGTCCGGTTGTGGTCGACATGACCTGGCCGTTGCACTCGTTCTTGAGCTTAACCAGCACCCCTTCAATAGGACGTCGGTCGCGGTCGCTCACAACGGAGCCCCGCACCCGCGACCGGGTCAGGCCAGTACCCGGTTCCCGGGTGATAATGGGTTGCAGCGTATCGATAATGGCCGTTGGCTTGCTCAGGCCAATTTCGAGTCGGGAGGGCTGGTCGTCCGTCAGAAAACGGGTCGAGAAACCAATTGTGCTGTTGATGTAGCCGTCGCGAGCCGCCCGGAACATAAAATCATTATCGGCGTCCAGACAGAGTTGCAGCAGGCCATTCCGGTCAGTAACGAGCTGCTGATCGGCCCGTCCTTCGCCATTGGCCTTCACCTCAACGGTAACGCTGTCGAGCGGTTCGTCGGTGTCGGTATCGTAAAGCCGGATGGCCAGATTGCGACAGCCATACAGCGAGCTTTCGCGTATGAACCGGAAAATATCGTCGCTCCCCGCCCGGCTGCTGCTGAAATAGCCACCCCGGCGCATGCCATCGGTGATGATGCCGAAATCGTCCTGGGGCGAATTAATGGGCGCGTCTAAATGATCGACCGATTGCACGGTTGTACCATTGAGTGCGGCATAAAACAAATCAAGCCCGCCCAGGCCCGGACGGCCGTCGGAAGAGAAGTAAAGATTACCGCTTTCGTCGATGAACGGAAACAATTCGTTGCCTTTGGTATTGATGGTGTTGCCCAGCGTGATGGGGGTAGACCACTGCCCGTTCTCCCAGCGGCTATAATAGAGGTCTGTACCGCCAAAGCCACCCGGAATATCCGACGCGAAAATCAGCAGCTGATCGTCTTTGCTCAGGGTTGGGTGACCCACTGAGTACTCATCACTGTTGTAGGGGAACTCCGTTACGTTCATCCACGTCCCGTTCTGTTGTTCGGCCGTGTAGAGTTTAAGTTTAGTAACCCCTTCGGCACTCTTGCGGGCACGCCCACCGGTCGTATTATTGCGGGTAAAAATAATCCGGCGGCCATCGCTCGAAAACGTAGCCGGTCCTTCGTGGTAACGCGTATTCAGGGACTTACTGAACTGCTGCGCCGGATTCACGGACCGGGCTTCGTACCCTAAGCCTTCGGTGATGTTGATGCCGCCCGCAAAATTTGGCACCGTGCGCGAGTCGTTCGCCGTTGGGCGGGTATAATCATCGCTGCCTATTCGGCGGCTATCGCTGTCGCGGAAAGACTCCGGGTTAACCTTCGTTTCTACCCCATCGGCACTGATTGTTGATTTAACTTTAAGCTGACTACGGTCGGGCACATAGACCAGATCAAGGTACCCCGATCCACCACCGCTTCCACTGGTCTCGATAGACGAACCGCCTTTACTGCCCGATACGTAGACCAGTCCGTTTTTATAATAGGCGGGGCTAAACTCTTCGTTATCCGTGTCGATGCCCAGCACATCCAGCCGATACCGGGCGGGCTGCGCCGGATTACCGCTCCCCGCTGGTTTAGTCAGCGGCCCTGCCGGAATGGCACTCGCCGAACGGACAGGCGTCTTTTCTTTCAGGCTCAGGTAACGCTCATACATGGTCTGAGCTTCCTTAAACTTCCCGTTACTGGCCAGCGCCTGCGCGTACAGCAGCATGGATTTCGGTTTAAATTCGACGCCACTTTCGAGCCAGTCGTGGTATACGCGCTCGGCTTTCGTCATGTCGCCCACCTGCTGATAGGCATTGGCCAGTCCGGCCTGCACTGCGGCCTGTTGGGCCACGGTCATGCTGGCTTTTTTGGCGAGTAACTGCGTGTATAACTCAATAGCACGTCCGTAGGCCCGCCACCCCGTGAGCCGGTCCGCCTGCTGCACCAGCGAGTCTACCTGTGCCCAGGCCCCAAAACTGCCCAGCCACAGGATGTTAATACTGATCCATTTTTGCCAAAAATTCATAAGTTCTCACGTACGGTGCGTTGTATGCCAGCGGCCGACCAAACGACTTTGTTAAGTTTATATTCCCCATAATGACCAGCGTTCCAAAGCGAATACGTTCTTTAGCTGGCCGGATACGCTGCAATTGGCGATAGCCGTTCGCTCATTTTTGATTTACCCGGTATAAGTATCCCGCCTGTCTGGTGCCTGAAGTAACGCAGCGGCTGCTGGTACTGTTAACCATATGAACAAACGAACGTGTTCTGAACAGCCGGTTTTCAGCAAACCGCTGAACCGGGTTCTTGATACACAGTTTAGTAACGGCATGGACGAAATTCATGCCAACCCCTGTTTTGCAGGTAGTTTAGTGCCTGATCTGTAGTTTGTAAAGCTCTGGTGATGCGGAAAGCCCTTCAGGATACCAATATTTACTATTTTCATCAATCAGTAACAAGGAGACGGATTTATCATAAACCATGCCAACGACGAAATGACTTATCCATCATACTGATCGTTTTGACTGTTTTGCGGTTTCTATGTCACCCGGTTAATTTCGGCGGGTCGGGTTTATGGAAAACGGTATCTGTTGGCATCATAGCTACGTATAAGGGGTAAGTCTGGTTTTGCCTATGTTCTTCAAACGGTTTCGCAAACACATAACAGCGGGTACTCCACGCCCTCGTTCCGACGCGGAGTATGTAGCGGCCTATCAGGCGACGGGCGATCTGGAGATCCTGGGTGAACTGTATGAACGGCATATCGACATGGTATACGCCGTCTGTTTCAATTACCTCCGTGATGAGGACGAGAGCAAAGATGCCGTAATGCAATTGTTTGAACAACTCATTACCGATTTGAAACGGCATGAGGTACAAAACTTTCGCAGCTGGCTCCACAGTGTAGCCCGCAATTATTGCCTGATGCAGCTCCGTGCCCGCCGGGTCTATGTAAACGCAACCGGGCTGGCCGATACCGACGATGAGCTGCACGCCGATGCGGGTCATCCCCTGGCCGAATGGCTCACTGCGGTATCTGATACGGACGGACCGGATCTGGAACACAATCTGACCCAGATGCACGAATGTCTGAAAACGTTGCCCCAGCCGCAGCAAACCTGCCTCGACCTGTTTTACCTACAGGAAAAAAGCTACCAGGAAGTGGCGCAACTGACGGGCTATGACCTCAAACAAGTGAAAAGCTACCTGCAAAATGGTCGCCGTAACCTGAAAATCTGTTTAGACCGACGCCATGACTAACTCTCCCAACCGCGATCAGCTCACCCTCGATGAGTTGCGGTCCTATCAGGCCGGGCGACTCACCGGCACCGCCCGGCACCGCGTTGAACGGCTCCTGCTGGAGAACCCTTTCTACGCCGACGCGCTGGCCGGTTTAGAAGCCCTTCAGCAAACCGGCGCATCGCTGCCCGCCCAGACGGCCCAGCTCCGGTCGGCCCTGCACCGGCGGGTACACGAGTCGGCTACGAAGCAGCGGCTCTGGCCCCTCTGGGTAACGACTGCCATTGCCGCTATTATCCTGGTGATCTGCATCACTATTTACCTGATCTATTTCACCAGGCCGGCACAAACCACCAAACCCACCCGCGCGTTAGTACCGAGAAGCGTGTCCGTAGTGCCATCAAGATCGGTTAGGGTCGTAAACAGGCTGGTAAGCAACGGTATCGACAACGATGCGGGCGATGATTTCACGCATGATCTCGGAGGAGCCACCCGCAATGGTGCCAACCCGGACATCGCGGTAGGCGCGGCTGATGGGATAGTCGTCGACGTAGCCATAGCCACCGAAAAACTGTAAGCAGGTATCAACGACCCGTTTCTGCATTTCCGACGCCTGGAGTTTGGCCATTGAACACTCTTTTACCACACTGGCTCCCTGCGTAAACAGCCAGCAGGTGTGGTACACAAACTGCTTTGTTACCTCAATTTCGGTGGCCACATCGGCTATTTTATGGCGTATGGCCTGAAACTGCCCTATTTTCTTACCAAAAGCTTCCCGTTCCTGAAGGTAGTTCAGGGTCCACTCCAGCGCCAGTTCGGCCCCCGACACGGCCATTACAGCCGCCACTAATCGTTCGAGCTGTAGGCTTTCCATGAGGTAATAAAATCCCTTGTCAGCCTGCCCGATCAGGTTTTTACCGGGCACTTGTACCGCATCGAACCGAATTTCGGCGGTGTCCGAACTGTGCCAGCCCATTTTATCCAGTTTTGTCCGTGACACGCCGGGACTATCCAGGTCTACCACCAACAGACTAATACCCGTCCGGCCCGCGCCGGGTGCTTCGGTTTCATGGCTTGTTTTAACCGCAAGGGTGATAAAATCACCATAGGTACCATTAGTAATAAAGGTCTTGGCCCCGGAAACGACGTAATCATCGCCCACAAGCCGGGCCGTAGTGCGGATTGCCGCCACGTCAGATCCGGCGTCGGGTTCGGTAATGCCCAATGCAGCCACCTTCCGGCCCGCAATGGCCGGGGCGAGATACGCCTGTTTGAGGTAGTCCGAACCCGCCTTGGCGATGTGGTTAATGGCCATGTATTCATGAACGCTCACCGCCGTGGTAAATCCACCCGCACCACACCGGGCCAATTCTTCCAGAAAGACCACCGAATACCAAAAATCGGCGTTGCTGCCACCCACCGATTCGGCGAAGGGAAGACCGAGGTAGCCCAACGCACCCATACGCTCAAACACAGCGCGGGGAATCCGGCGGTTGGTTTCCCATTCGTCAATATGGGGCACGACTTCGGCCGTAATAAACTGGCGGACACTCTGCCTGAACAGGTCGTGGTCGGCCGTAAAATATAAGGAAGGGTGCTTCATTAGGTTAGGTTGAAAAACTACGGTTAGCTTTAAAGCAATTCTACTACGACTGTGCTCAGTGTAACTTCGCAAATTATCAAAAGTGGGCGTGTAATAGTTCATGTAAATCACGGCAGGGCTTTGTTTACATGAACTATTAGCCCAAATCCGTTTGGTAAGCAGACAATTCAACGAACTCAATGATGATGCAAAACCTCTTCTCTACCAGGCAGTTCAATACTCTGCTGGTAGTCACTCTGCTGGGTACGACAGTTGTTCAGGCACAGCAACGCTTCAGTGCCGGTCCACGGGTGGGCGTTAACCTATCTGACTTTGTCGGTGGCCCCGTCAGTACGAAACCTATTGTTGGCCTCACCGCCGGTGGATTTATCATGTACAGCTCACTGAGTCATTTCGGCATTTCGGCCGATCTGATGTACTCTCAGAAGGGCGCTGATGTTCAGACACCGTACCGACACCGCATTAATTACCTTGAGATTCCGATTGCCCTCCGCTACTTCCTCACCCGTAGCGGCAAGTTCCGGCCGAATGTCTTTTTCGGTCCCGCTTTAGGCTTCAGGCTGGATGGTCGGGAGATCAATAAAACGACCAATACCAAACGCAACATGTCGGCTGAAATTAACGCGGTTGATTTAGGGCTGACAGCCGGATTCCAGCTTAATTTCAAAGGTGCAGGCCGTCGGCAACGCTTCCTGATTGATGGTCGGTACACCTACGGCTTGCCCGAAACGTACACCCAAACGAACATAGACCGGCATAATTCGGTGTTCACCCTGACACTGGGGTATGGCTTTGGGGTTGGCCTGGAGTACCGCAGCACACGTCGCCGACAACCCATCCGCTGAGCAGTTCGGCAGCCAGTTTGTCCTTTTTTATGGCGTGGATGATTTTTTAGATTTCCGGTGTCCGGGGGCTGCTGGTAAAACATTTCCGGGAAGTAGCCCGTTAAGCGGACAACACAACCAATATTATTACCCATGCATAAAGCTCATTTTACCAAACGTCTCACTGTTCTTCTTTTCACGGTTCTGGTCGGTGCTACCACTGTTCAGGCGCAGCAACGCTTTAGTGCCGGTCCCCGCATCGGCGTCAATTTATCCAAGTACGCAGGCAGTAATGTTGCCCCGAACAATGCTATTGCGGGGTTAGCTGCGGGTGGTTTTATCATGTACAGTTCCCTGAACCATTTTGGTATATCGGCCGATCTGCTGTACTCCCAGAAAGGGGCAAAATACATAAACCTCGGCACGCCCCAGGCTCCCTTCAATGTGACGCAGCGGGTTAATTACCTTGAAATTCCAATTGCACTGCGTTATTTCCTGACGCGTAGTGGCGATTTCCGGCCGAATGTATTCGTCGGCCCGGCTTTAGGGTTTAAACTGAATGCCAGCCAGCAGGTAGAAGGCAGCAGTACAAAAACGAATATTACGGACGGTGTGAAGCCCGTCGATTTAGGGCTGATGGCCGGGGTTCAACTGAACTTCAAAGGACTTGCGCCACGTCAGCGTTTTCTCATTGATGCCCGGTATACCTACGGTCTGTCTGGCATTGATGCAGCGAGTACCCTACCGGTACTGAGAAATGGTCATAACTCGGTCTTCACGCTTGCCTTAGGCTACGGATTTGGCATCGGTAAGGAATACCGAAGCGGTTCACGCCGATAACACCTGACAACAACTGTACAAATAAGGCCGTCGCTCCCGGAGTGACGGCCTTATTTATTGACCAGAGCGGGCTAAAATAGCTTCTATCTCTTTGCCTAATCAGGGAATGTCGCGCGGGTCGGGGGCCACACGCGTATTGTCATAAAATGTATTCATCAGCGTCATATCGTCATCGCTGATGCTAAAGTCGAACACATCGAAGTTTTCGCGGATTCGCTCCTGCTTCACCGATTTAGGAATGGTCACGACGTTGTGCTGCAATGACCAGCGAACCAGCAGCTGAAATGTGCTTTTCCCATATTTTTCGGCCAGCGCAGTCAGTCGCGGGTCCTTATTCTTCTGGCCGCGTACCAGGGGCGCATATCCTTCCACCTGAATCCCCCTTGCCCGGCAATAGTCTACCACGTCGGGCAGATAACAGTACGGACTAAACTCAACCTGATTGACCGCAGGCACTACGCCTGCAAAGGCGAACAACTCATCCAGATGCGGCTGGTAATAATTGGAAACGCCAATGGCGCGGGTCCGGCCGTCGGCATACAGTTTCTCCAGCGCCCGCCATGTCTCGCGCCGGTGTTCGCGCACGGGCCAGTGAATCAGGTATAAATCCACAAAGTCGGTTTCCAGTTTAGCCAGGCTCTTATCGAAGGCCCGCAGCGTCTGTTCATATCCCTGGTCGTCATTCCAGACTTTGGTGGTAATGAAGACATCCGTTCGGGGCAGGCCACTACTTTGCAGGGCAGCTGCTACCTCGCGCTCGTTGCCATAGGCCGCTGCGGTGTCAATCAGTCGGCAACCGGCTTCCAGTGCCCACTCAACGGCCTGCCTGACCTCATTGTTATGTTTCGGGGCGTAGACACCCAGGCCCAGGCGTGGCATGGCGACGCCATTTGATAAGGTAACGGTTTGATTCATAGAATGTAATAGCTGAAATAAATACCCGAACGGTAATAGCAGCAAGCCGATCCGCTCGACTTACCCAACGAGCACAAAAGAAGCAATTGTGCCTGTCGCTGTCAACCCAGTTTACCCAACTAGTGTTTTCGAGTCCCTGAATCGGGCGAAATGATAAAAATACTATGAAATTAAAAACTGATTAAAACCGTAGTTGATGATTTCTCGTACAATGCTTAGAGTACACGTTCACTATCAACTGGTTTAACAGAACTTCATTATGATTATGTGGAATCAATACCGGACCCGGTTTATTGCCGTGGCCTTCACCATCAGCTCACTTGTTGGCATAACTGCTTGTAGAGAAAACGACTCGGTTCTGAATCGTTCGTCCGCTTCGGCCCGTGTCGGTGGCGCCGACTTCATGTTTTATGCCCTTACCGACGGCAACCGGTTGCTTCAGTTGAATACAGCGAACCCGGAGACCGTGGTATCGACAATTACGATTACCAACGTACAGCCCGGCGACCGGCTGATTGGTATTGACTTCCGCCCGGCAACGGGACAGTTGTACGGCGTAAGCGACAACAGTCGCCTGTACACCATTAACCCGTTAACGGGGGTAGCCCGGATGGTGGGCTCCGGTCCGTTCTCGCCGATGGTGATGTCGGATGGGGTCGCCTTTGATTTTAACCCGACCGTCGACCGTATTCGGCTGGTGACCAATAGCGGGCAAAATCTGCGCCTGAATCCCGAAACCGGCACGGTCGCCAATGTGGACGGCAACATCAATGGTGCGGCTAATGCCGTTGTAACCGGCGCAGCTTACACCAACAACCGCGCGGGTGTAACAACCACAACGCTGTACGTCATTGACCCGGTCAACGATAAATTATACATTCAGAACCCACCCAACAACGGTACGCTGGTAGAAGTTGGTCCGTTGGGTGTGGATGCAGCCGGTTCGAGCGGCTTCGACATTTCGGCGGATGGCACATCGGCTCTGGCCTCGCTGGGTATAAATGGCCGTACCGAACTGCATCAGATTAACCTGGCTACGGGCCGGGCTGAGAAAGTTGGCACTATGCCAAACATGAGTATCGTGGGGTTGGCAATTCCGACGGATGCAGTAGCCTATGCTATTGACGGAACAAATAATCTGTTGATTTTTAACCCGCTAAACCCCGGCACGCCAATCACAAAAGCCATTACGGGTGTAGCCGCCGGAGCTAACATTTACGGCATCGACTTCCGCCCGGCTACCGGACAATTATATGCACTGGGCAGCAACAGCCAGCTGTATACCATCAACACCGCTTCGGGAGCAGCAACGGCCGTTGGGATGCCCTTCTCACCCGCTTTATCCGGCGTCGACTTTGGCTTCGACTTCAACCCCACCGTCGACCGAATTCGGGTGGTCAGCAACACGGGTCAGAACCTGCGTCTGAACCCCGATAACGGTACCGTAGCTGCGGTAGATGGCAGTATCAATCCGGGTAGTTCGGTCGTTACCGGGGCGGCTTACACGAACAACTTCGCGGGAGCCACGACTACTGTTCTTTATGACATTGACAACAGCACCGGGCAACTGATGCGGCAGGACCCGCCCAACAACGGAAGTTTAGTGAACGTAGGTCCGCTGGGCATCAGTTTTGAGGGAGCCAATGGTTTCGATATTACGGGTACGACCGGCACGGCGTATGCCCTGTTTCGCCTGTCACGGCTGTCCAATCAGCCCGGCCAGTCAAAAATCTACCGGATCAACCTGATGACTGGTGCCGCTACGCCGGTAGCCGACTTCCCGGCTTCAGTACGGGCAATGGCAGTCGGCTTAGGGTTCTAAGTTTTTTCTGTCAATCATAAAAACGGCCCCGGAGCAATTTGCTCCGGGGCCGTTTTTATGATATATACTCTCTAAATAACTACCGGCTCATGTACATATTCCGCTCACTGTAGACCTGCTGGAAGTAATCATCCTGAAGGTCGTCGATGAAGTAAATACCTTCGCCGGTTGACTTCATCTCGGGTCCAAGTTCCTTGTTCACGTTCGGGAATTTGCTGAACGAGAATACCGGAATCTTGATCGCGTAGCCTTCTTTTACCGGCTTGAAGTCGAAGTCTTTCACCTTCGCGCCCAGCATTACCTTCGTGGCGTAGTTCACATACGGCTCCTGGTAGGCTTTGCAGATGAACGGCACCGTCCGGCTCGCGCGGGGGTTAGCCTCGATTACATACACCTGCTCGTCCTTAATGGCGAACTGAATATTAATCAGCCCAACCGTGCGCAGCGCCACCGCAATTTTGCGGGTGTATTCCTCGATTTGCCGGATCACGTTTTCGCTCAGGTCAAAGGTCGGCAGCACTGCGTACGAGTCGCCGGAGTGAATACCCGCCGGTTCGATATGCTCCATGATACCGATGATGTACACGTCTTCGCCGTCGCAGATAGCATCGGCTTCAGCTTCGATGGCATTTTCCAGGAAATGGTCGAGCAGAATGTTGTTGTCCGGGATGTCGCTGAGGATTTTCATCACGTGCTGTTCCAGCTCGGTTTCGTTGATGACAATCTTCATACTCTGCCCGCCCAGCACGTAACTCGGCCGGACCAGCAGCGGGAAGCCCAGTTCACGCGATAAATCCAGCGCCCCTTCTGACTCGCGGACGGTACCAAATTTCGGATATGGAATGCCCAGATCACGCAGCAGGCTGCTAAACTGTCCCCGGTCTTCGGCCAGGTCGAGGGCTTCCCAACTGGTACCGATGATCTTGATGCCGTACTTGGTCAGCTTTTCGGCCATCTTCAGGGCGGTCTGTCCGCCCAGCTGCACAATGACGCCTTCGGGCTGTTCGTGCATGATGATGGCGTGAACGTGCTCCCAGAACACCGGCTCGAAATAAAGCTTGTCGGCAATGTCAGGGTCGGTCGAAACGGTTTCGGGGTTACAGTTGATCATGATCGTCTCATAGCCCATTTCTTTGGCGGCCAGTACGCCATGTACGCAGGAGTAATCGAATTCGATACCCTGCCCGATGCGGTTTGGACCGGAACCCAGCACGACAATTTTTTTGCGGTCGGACCGGACGGATTCGTTACCGGGCAATTCGGCGACAGGCAAACCGGGTGCTCCTTCCGACGGGGCCGTTGGGCTGTTGAAGGTCGAATAATAATAAGGCGTTTTAGCCTCAAATTCAGCCGCACAGGTATCCACGCACTTAAACACGCGCCGAATGTTATGCTGCTGCCGGTATTGATACACTTTGCTTTCTTTCACGCTCAGCAAGTGCGCCAACTGCCGGTCAGCATAACCTTTCTGCTTGGCCGTACGAAGCAAGGCGGGTGGCAAATCTTCCAGATCGTACTGCTGAATTTCCTTTTCCAGTTCGATTAACTCCTCGATCTGATACAAAAACCACGGATCAATTTTGGTCAGCTTTTGAATCGTACGGAAGGACATTCCCGCCTTAAAAGCGTCGTAGATATGGAACATCCGGTTCCAACTCGGGTGCGCCAGACTGTGGGTCAGTACTGCCTGATCTGTTACTTCGCGCCCGTCGGCCCCCAACCCGTTCCGCCGTATTTCGAGCGATTGACAGGCTTTCTGCAGCGCTTCCTGAAAGTTCCGGCCGATGCCCATTGCTTCGCCCACCGATTTCATCTGTAAACCCAGCGACCGGTCAGCACCGGGAAACTTATCAAAATTCCAGCGTGGTACTTTAACAATCACATAGTCGATGGCCGGCTCAAAAAACGCCGACGTCGTACCGGTAATTGGGTTTTTAAGTTCATCCAGATTATAGCCAATCGACATTTTGGCGGCAATTTTAGCAATGGGATAACCCGTTGCTTTCGATGCCAGGGCCGAGGACCGGCTTACGCGGGGGTTAACCTCGATTACGACAATAGTGTCATCGTCCGGGTTTACGGCGAATTGAATGTTACAACCACCAGCAAACGAGCCAATACCCGCCATCACTTTAATAGCCAGATCACGCATTTTCTGGTAAAGTGTATCAGGCAGAGTCATGGCCGGGGCTACCGTAATGGAGTCGCCGGTATGCACACCCATCGGGTCGAAGTTTTCGATGGAGCAGATAATGATGAAATTACCGGCTCCGTCGCGCAGCAACTCCAACTCGTATTCTTTCCAGCCCATGATACTCTGTTCAACCAGCACCTCATGCACGGGCGAGGCATGCAAACCTGCGGTAAGGGCTTTATCAAAGTCAGCGGCTTCATTTACAAATCCGCCCCCGGTGCCGCCCAGCGTATAAGAAGGCCGGATAACGAGCGGAAACCCTATTTCCTGCGCAATTTCTTTTCCCTCCAGAAACGACCGGGCCGTGCGGCCTTTGCAAACGGTCGCATCCAGTTCCAGCATTTTGAGTCGGAATTTTTCGCGGTCTTCCGTCGTTTCAATGGCCCTGATATCCACACCAATGATCGCAACATCGTATTTAGTCCAGATGCCTGCCTTCTCGCAGTCGATGGCTAAGTTCAGTGCTGTTTGCCCGCCCATGGTTGGCAGTACTGCATCAATAGGCTGTCCCATTTCCTGATGTTTCTTCAGGATGGCGACGATTGATTTCTTGTCCAGCGGCTTCAGATAGACGTAGTCCGCCGTAACGGAGTCGGTCATGATCGTCGCGGGATTGGAGTTAATCAGGGCAACTTTGATGCCTTCCTCGCGGAGCGAGCGGGAGGCCTGTGAGCCGGCATAGTCAAATTCACACGCCTGACCGATTACAATGGGGCCGGAGCCAATAATAAGAACCGTACGGATACTGGTATTTTTGGGCATGGCAGCGAGGGGGTCAAAAAATCACGCAAAGGTAGGCTATACCACGGATTTCAGCGTTAATTTTGAGGAAATACCTGCTTTTTATGCATCGACTCAACTTTAGTACATTTGGTCAATCTGCCACCGCACTGGCATTTTGGCTTATTTTAGCCGGTTGCGGCACAAATATTCCGGCGACATACGTAGCGCCACCAACAGCACCCGGTACGGGAACCAACCCACCCCTTCCCCCACAGGTAGCACCCGCCCCGGTAAGCCGGGTCTTTATCGAGAACAAACGCATCCGGCTGGGTATAGACCTTAAAATGGGAGGTGCCATTGTCTATTTAGCGGAAATAGGCGGTGAGAACCTCGTTAACAACCGCGACTATGGCCGTCAGATTCAAACCAGTTTATACAGCGGCCCCGCTCCCTATTCTGTTAATGGTAAAAATCCCCCTTCTGAACTGCGCACCCTCGGCTGGAATCCGGTACAGTCGGGCGATTTCTATAACAATACATCGCGGGTGGTGGATTACAGACAGGACAGCACGCACTTCTACGTCAAGACGATTCCACTGCACTGGCCGCTGTATAACGAACCTGCCGAATGCATTATGGAGCACTGGATTGACCTGAAAGACAATGTAGTGCAGGTACGCAGCCGCTCGGTACTCAGCCGGTCTGATACGACACAGTACCGTGGGCAACCGCAGGAGAACCCCGCCGTATACCTGAATGCGCCCTACTCCAGGATTGTGTTTTATGAAGGCGACCAACCTTTTACCAACAGCGCCCCCGCAGAACCACGCATCGATAACACGGCCGAGGTACGCACCGCTACCGAGAATTGGGTGGCGATGCTCAACGGCAAGGGAAGGGGTATTGGCTTGTTTCAGGCAGGTCAGCCGCGCTACAACGTCGGCTTTTTCGGGACACCTGGCACCGGAGGAGAATTTAGCCTGCCAACAGGCTACTTGGCCGGCACGGCGTTCGCACTGCTGGATCACAACGCCGTACACGAGTTTCAGTACTCACTTATCCTGGGGACGCTGAGCGATATTCGGCAGTTCGTTTACAATCAACCCCGCCCGGCGCAGATACCCAACTTCCGATTCGCCAGCGACCGGCAACAATGGTATTACCAGAATACGACCGATACCGGTTTGCCCATCCGGGGCGAACTAAATGTGCGGTTTGACGGCGACCGGGATCTGCAATTGTTCAGCCCAATGGGTTTCTGGCGCGGGCGCGACGTGCCCAAATTGTACCTTCAGGCTGCGTTTAAAACGTCGGCCCAAACGGCCCGCTTAAGCTGGCGACGCCACGGCGATCAGGCACCGCTGCCCCTGCCCGACCGCTACATCGACTTTCCGATTATCGGCGACGGGCAGTACCGGACTTATGAACTGGACATGAACCAGTCGGCGGGCTGGCGCGATAATGCCATCATCCAGATCTTCCTGAGTCCTACGGTGCAGGACACCGCCCGACTGGGCCGTTCGGTTCGTATCCGCAGCCTGACAACTACACCCTGACAACTACCAAAAAGGGACGCCCGATGGACGTCCCTTTTTTAGTCAGTATCTTAATTAATGGTATTATGACAGGTACGGACCGGCAATAGCCAGCACTGATGCTTTGTCCAGCGGCTCATCAAAAGCCTCCTGGATAGCAACGTCTGAAATTGACGTCGGTATGAGCGACCGCAAATCAACTCCTGCCTGCGTCATGGTTGTTTCCCCGGCATAAACAGCCGCCGGGGTTTCGGCACTACCCGAAACCCAGCCTTTCAGACCGCGTAACCGACGTACTTCCGATGCGTGACGCGCTTCGACCGAGTGAATCTGCAACGCAGTTGTCAGTACATCAGTACCCAGCAAAACACCAGCCTGCCCTTTGTAAGCCCGAACACCAGTGTCTTCCAGCGCCTGAGCCAGACCCAGAAACGATTGATAATTGGTAAATGTATCAGCTGCGTACTTAAATGTAGGCTTGGTAACGGCGTTGGCCGTTCCTAAAGCACTTTGCAGGAGCGTAACGTGAGCGGCTTCATGCTTGGCGATCTGCTGAAAAATAGCCAGATCGCTGGCAGGAATCAGACCGGTAGCTGCCAGTGCTTTTGAGTAGTAATCGCTTTCGAGGTATTCCAGTGTGAGCGCGTATTTTAATACGTCGATAGCCGCTGATGACTGACCAAAAGCCTGATTCATAACGGTACCGAACGTGGCGATAGCCGCCCCAGTCGTTAATTTAGCCAGACGGGCCGTAGCACCGCTTAGCATCTGACGACGTGAATAGTAGGCAACTTTTTCGGCTGCATCGCCATCAATAGATTCGATGTCAGCAAATATTTTGAAGAGATTCATAGTCCGTGATTGGTTTAAGCGGTTGGCAGACTGCTTCCACTGATGACATTAACAACATATTTTTGCGCAATCGGCAATACAGCGGCTGGCAGCATAGCGCCATCCAGACCTGTAGCCGGAGTCACCACATCATCACCAGCAAACGAAGCTGTTTTAGGGCTCAGCAAATCGCGAATAGCCGCGGCATGACGCGCTTCAACCGATACAATCTTACCGGCGACCAGCAGGTAGCCAGGATCTTTAATGAGTTTACCAGCACCGTTGTAAGCTGATACGCCAAGATCTTCAAACGCTTTGGCCGTGTTCAGCACGCTTGTCCGGTCGCTGAAGTTGATCGAACCAAACTGAACCGTCAGCGCAGGGATAGCGCCCGTGCCCAATGCTTTTTTCAGAAACTCGCGGTGCACCACCTCGTGATCACGCAGGTCAGTTAAAATAGACTTTTCCGCATCGGTCATACCCGTAAATGGCGTAGCAATTACCTGCGTATAAAAAGCCGCTTCGAGTTGCTCCAGTGCGTATGCGTAGTTGAGGATACCGACATCACCCGACCCGAGATCAACGGCGTTAGCCATCGGCGCTGGCGTGGTCGAATCGTTGTTTTTGCAGGCTTCCAGCAGCACCGTAGCCGAAAGAGCAGTAGCGCCGGCATAGCGCAGGAAAACTCTGCGGGTAGCCGGAGATGGCGTGATTGTATTCATTTTTGTAAAGTTTAGTTAACTGCAACCGGAGTTTCACAACCGGGCCTATCCCAGCCGGACCTCCCCCGCAATACCCATACGAACGTAATGTTGTAGTCAACAGATTTTTAATTTGGTAAAAAAAAGGGTTAATCAAGGCAATGGACCTGTCCGAAAAGCAAAAAAGACGGCCACCAGAACCACCTTCTACGCTATAAATCAACAGCTTGGCCGAATAGCACAGTTATAAAGCAATTGTATTTTTTATTATCAACACCGGAGAGTCCTGGTCCGCATCGCTGTTGGTTTGGTCGGTTTCAGGCCAATTAAGGATGCTATTCTGTGTGCGCTGACAATTCTGCCGTAGCTTCACACGCTTATTCTGCCCGGTCTATGCTGCTGACGCTGCTCATTTGGATTTATGTTTCCATACTCACGTACCTGGCGGGCCATGCCGTACTGCACTTCGGGCGATGGAACGTTGGCAGCCTGCCTCCCGTGTCGACTCCGGTTATTTGTCTGCTTGGTGCGGCCGGACTAACAACCTTATCCGGCTGGCTCTGGCTGCTGGTGCCTATTGGGCCGCTGACTCATCTGGTACTGGCTGCGGGCCTGGCGGGCTACGCCATCTGGCTGCGCCCACGTCCGTCTATTTCAGTTTTGCGGGGAAAACACCCGGTATGGTTGTGGCTGACGGTGGGCATTTTGTTCGCAGTTGTCTGGATTCGCAGCGTTCAGTTGCCCCGTCTGGTAGACACGGGCGGCTACCACGCCCCTATGATCGAATGGATTCATCAGTATGCCATTGTGCCCGGACTGGCGAACCTGAATTATCGCTTCGGCTTTAACAATTCCTGGTTTTTACTCAATGCGTTGTTCCGGTTTCAACTCACTACTAATGTGGTCTGGCATGGGCTGAATGGCTGGCTGATGGCGATGGTCGGCTGGTTTTCGGTCACGGAATGGCAACGGTATCATCTGGAACGAAAACGCCCGTTTTCGGGCTGGCTCGGTAGTTGGCTGGCACTGGGCTTGCTGGTGATTTTCCACTGGACCCTCTCGTCGCCCTCCCCCGATCTGCCTACTCATGTGTACGTCGCCCTTTGTTTCTGGGTCTGGCTGCGCCGGTCCGAATCCATAGCCGACCGCCATACCGATGGCTGGACGTGGCTGCTGTTACTCCTGAGTCTGTCGGCCCTGACCACCAAACTGAGTGCCGTCACCATCCTGATCCTGCCGGTACTGGCGTTGCTGCCTGCCCTGCTGCGGGGTCAGTGGCGGATGGTTGGAGCGGCTGTATTGACCGTTATGCTGTGGACCGGCTACTGGTTCGCGGGGAACATAATCCTGAGTGGCTATGTCGCTTACCCATCGCTCAGCCCGCTGGTTGATTGGTTTACCGTCGACTGGAAAGTACCGCGCTCCATTATTCAGACAGGTCTGTACAACCTGCAACAGGGTACGCGCGGTGATCTGGGATCAACACTTTCGGTCGGCTGGATACCGTACTGGTTCCGCACGCGCCCCTTGCTGGAACAGGGGTTAGCCGTAGCGCTGCTGGGCGCACCAATTATGCTGCTGGTACGTCAATTTCGTTCGGCTCCTTCAATTCCCGGGTACGGACCAGCATTGGTCACCGCCTGCATCGGGGTTATTTTCTGGTTTTTGGTGGCACCCGAAATCCGTTTTGGTGCCGGTAACGTACTATTACTGTTGGGGTTAAGTTATGGACCGGCGTTGTGGTGGGCGAAGAGGTGGCCGGTCCGACTATCCCCAATCAGTTGGGCAATAACGTCGTTAACGGGCGTGGTGCTGCTGGTAGCTGCCCTCCGGCGTGAACCCGTCGGCTGGCTGATGCCCACAGGGTATCCGAACGAGGCACTACAATCGTACCGGATTGATGGGCATTCAGTCTGGTATCCAACCGGCGATCAGCGTGTTATCAACGGCATTCGGGGTTATTGGGGTGAGTGTTATGATGCCCCGCTGCCCTGTAGCCCATACCCGATCCCTAACCTGAAATGGCGGGGTCAGACCCTTACCGATGGCTTCAGCACACAAGCCGAAACAGCGCCCTGACCATTCGCTATAAATCCATACGAAAACGATCTTTTTTGGGGAGATAACTTGTTCTCGCCATGAACCATCTTTGGATCACCCGTCTCTTTTTCTGTCCGTTTGCATGAGGGTACTGTACGCTATACTTTTTTTTAACGCTACATTTTCGCTGGGGCAGGGCACCTATCAGCTTCGGGGCCACCTTGAAGGGGTACGTCCCAACACTAAACTGTTTCTGAAAAAGCAGGATAGTGCAAGCTCGCGGATTCTGCTTGTTGATACCACGCGCTACCAGCATAGCGGGTTTGTTTTTCGGCGCACCTTACCCGAGGTCGATATTTACAGCGTCTCAATCGACAGCGTAGCCGGTCAGGTAAGTTTTCTCTTCGATCACGATCTGGTACTGGACGGTTCCTGCTACGCGCTCAAGAAAGTTCGGGTCACGGGTTCACCGCTGACTACTGAATGGCGTACATTCGAGCGGGAAGTCAATACACCGTTTCAGGAGAAGTTGATGAGCTTGTTCGCTCAGCGCCGGGCGGCAGGGCGTGATACCGTAACAACCGCCACGATTAACGAAGCAATCCGGCAACTGCGGATGCAGAAGACGCAGGTTGTCCGGCAGCGCATTCAGCAGCGGCCCAACTCGTTGCTGAGTCTGTATCTGCTGAACTGGTACTGGACGGATATGCCCAAACCTGACGCCATGACGCTGTTTAGCAGCCTGGCTCCGCCCCTTAAAACGCACTCGATTGCCGGGCAGCTTCGTCAGCAATTAGGGGTAACGGAACAGAATATTCGATAGAGATGGCTTACTTATCCTCTACCATCGTATTTTCATCACCCCAGAATGAATCGTCGAAATCGCGAATTTCTTCGGCAAAGGCCTGATTAACATCAAGCCGATCGTTTCGGGGCAACCGTTTTACGCCGTCCGCCGTTGTTTTGGTAATGACCAGATCCATCTGCGTGCTAATCGACGTGTTGATGGGATAGTACCGATACTGGCTTTTCGACTGGGCGTGATGCATCACCCACCGGTTGGTTTGCAACTGATAACTCACCAGATACGACCGTTTCTGAATCCGAATGGGCAGGCGGTTCATGCCATATCCCGTATTTAGCATCAACAGGCCTGCTTCCGACAGTTCATAGTCGGCCTGAATAAGGGCTAAGGACTTAGTGTCTATGTACAGTTTACCCTGGTAAGAACAGTTGGAGCATTCGGTACGGGGCCAGAAGCTGATCACATAAACATCCCGATCATCGAAGCTGGTACGCTCCGTAAGTTCGTAGTTGTAAGTACCCGTGGAAGCCAACCGGAAAAAGTTAGCAGCATTGGCTCCTTTGGCCACGTCAAGCAGAATGCCGAGATGTGGCCCGTTCGTCATAGATGGGACATAGCAGGTATCCAGGCCATCGGCGATATACGGAAATAACGGCTTTCGGCGACCTTTTAGTAAGCGAACTTCGTCCTGCGCGGTAGCCATATACGAGGCTTTGTACATCTCCAGCACCCCTTCAGCCATAATCAGGTACGGTTTTTCGCGCACCCATTCCCGGTAGAAACCCTGTAGCAGTTCGGGTTTGCCGGGGTAGTTGCGACTCACCCGCCGAATGGCCTGCCGAACCAGTTCTTCCGGATCAACAGGGCGCACTACTACTTCCTGCAACGTAGTTGAAGCGGCCTGCAACCTAATGACAATATCGGCCTTCCGAGATTCGGGCGATGTAAGGGGCAGCCTGTACGTTCGATAACCCAGCATGGATACAACGATGGTATCAACCGAAACAGCAGCCGTGAGTTTAAACTGAAAGGCACCATCAGCATTAGCCAGCGTACCAGCCTGACGGCTTGGCACATACAAGGCTGCGTAAGGCAGTGCTTCGCCGGAACGACTATCAACGATATGGCCATTCAGCGTGAGTGTCTGACTCATTGCGGATAGTGGCCAGCTAAGACTTAGTATGATTCCCCAAAACCACTTCATACAGATCACGTAGAAGACGAATTCATCATCAAACGGTTTGCATGGTACTTAGTTTTCGATAAAAGCCTTCGCCTACACTAACTAACTCCTCATGGGTGCCCCGCTCGATAATGCGGCCCTGATGCACCACCAGAATTTCATCGGCGTGCTGAATTGTGCTGAGCCGGTGGGCAATCACCAGCGTCGTCCGGTTGGCCATTAGCCGGGTCAGGGCCTCCTGCACCAACTTTTCTGACTCGGTGTCGAGCGCCGACGTGGCTTCATCCAGGATCAGAATCGGAGGATTTTTGAGCACCGCCCGGGCAATACTGATGCGCTGCCGCTGTCCGCCCGAGAGCCGTCCACCCCGGTCGCCGATGGTCGTTTGATACCCATTGGGCTGTTGGAGGATAAAGTCGTGGGCATTGGCGATCTGAGCCGCCCGGATTACCTGCTCTTCGGTGGCGTCGCTGCCAAAAGCGATGTTATTGAAAATCGTATCGTTAAACAGAATGCTCTCCTGCGTTACAATACCCATCTGATCGCGTAATGAGTTCATTGTCACATCGCGCAGGTCTACGCCATCAATCAAAATCTGCCCGTCGGACGGGTCGTAGAACCGGGGAATCAGATCGGCGATGGTCGATTTACCCCCGCCTGAGGAGCCAACCAGCGCAATGGTTTTGCCCTTTTGTAGGGTAAAGCTGATGTCGTGCAACACCGGCTGATCGTTGACGTAGGAGAAGGACACATGCTGTACCTCGATTTCATGGGAGAACTCCCGCAACTCAATAGCACCGGGCTTATCCTGCAACGCCGGTACCGTGTCGATGAGTTGCAGAATCCGCCCACCCGATGCCAGACCCCGCTGTGACCCACTGAACGCATTGGAAATATCCTTAGCCGGGCGCATTACCTGCGAGAAGATGGCGATATAGGCAATGAACTGGGATGGCGATAAATCCGACTGATTCGACAACACCAGCGACCCACCGTAGAGTAGAATACCCGCTACGACCGTCACGCCCATAAATTCTGAAAATGGCGAGGCTAGTTCGCGCCGGTTGGCCAATGCCCGAATCGCCCGTCTATAGGCTTGGTTCTCCGTCCGAAACTTCTCCGAGACATAACCCTCCGCATTGAAACCTTTGACTACGCGCATACCGCCAAAGGTTTCATCGAGCAAGCTAATAATGCTGCTCAGACGCTGCTGCCCTTCGTTGGCATCCCGGCGCATCCGTTTTACCAGCGTCGCAATGAACACGCCCGACACCGGAATGACCAGAAACGCAAACAGGGTAAGCGTTACCGAGATGCTAAACAGGGCGTAGAGGTAGCCGATTAGCAACAATACTTCTTTCATGGCCGCTGACAGAGTATTGGCAATCGAGTTCTCGACCTCCTGCACATCGGTCAGGATGCGGGAAATGAGGTTGCCTTTGCGTTCATTCGAGAAAAAACCCAGATGCAGCCGTACCGCCCGCCCGAAAACAGCTTCCCGAAGTTGAGCAACCATGCGGGCCTTAAAGCTTTCTAACTGCCGGGTCGCTAAATATTTGAAGATATTACTCAGCAGCACAGACGTAATGATCGTGACGCAGACGAATTTCAAGGCACCCTCGCGGCCATGTGCCTGAAAGTATTGCAGGAAGTAGTATTTAAACAAATCCGTCAGGTGGTCGAGGGAAAGGCTGGGAGCGGGTTGGCTTAATAAAACGGCCCGTTCCTGAGGAGAAACCTGATCGAACAGCACATTGAGCAACGGAATCAGCAGGGTCAGGTTAAGCACCGCAAACGTACTGGCCAGCAACGACGCAGGCAGAAATCCGGCAATAAAGCCACCCACAGGCCGGGCGTATGATAGTAAGCGAAAGTAGGTCTTCATAAGTCAAACAAAGGTACGGTGCAAAGCCCTAACCTGAGTTGCCCCAATGTCAGCGTTTGCCCGCCACCTCTGCATACAGCTTCCAGTAGTCCTGAGCAGCTCGTTCCCAGCTAAAGCGATTGGCCCGCCAGCGAAGCCGGTCAGCTTTGAGCGGATCGTCGTAGAAATCCTGCATCCCGAGCCGGAACGTCTCCACCATATCGTCGGGCTCGAAGGTTTTGAAGTAAACCGCATCGCGACCGCCTACTTCGGGCAGGCTGGTAAGATTCGACAGAAAAACGGGCTTACCTAAGCTCATTGCTTCAACAACAGGCAGGCCGAATCCCTCGGTGAGTGACGGAAACAGAAACGCTTCGCAGTGCTCATATAGCCAGGTTTTGGTCGCTTCATCTACCGCACTGGTCATGATGAGTTGATCAGCTACGCCTAGCTTCACGGCCTGGTGGTGAACATGCTGCGCGTAATCATGTGAGTCGTCTCCCGCCATCACCAGTTTATAGTCCGGAAATGCCTCTAACAGCGGCAACAGCGTGTGTACGTTCTTTTTCGGATGAATTACGCCGAGGTATAAAAAGAAAGGGGCAGATGCAATGGCGATTTTAACCAGGTCGTCAACCGTACTGGATGACTCCAATTTGCTGACGCCGTTATAGATGACTTTTAATGGAGTATCGCCTAATTTCAGCCGGTCACGTACTACCGACGCGGTATACTCTGAAATTGTTGTAACCGCACTCGCCCGGTTTATCTTCCGCTGTACATCGGCCAGCTTCCGTTGCTTCTTACTCTCGGAATAGTCAGGTCGGTCCAGGAAGTTAAGATCGTGAATCGTCAGGATCAGTTTGGTATGCGACGATGGCCAGTACGAGGCATCCTGATGGGTAGCGTGCCAGATACCAAACTCATCCGAACGCCAGAGCTTATCCCACCAGACGGCTGGTCGGTAGCGGGCAACATCACCGAAAAGTCCGGTCTGCTCATCGGGAACGAGAAAAGTCAGTTCATCGCCTTCCGGTCGCTGCTGCGCTAATTCGCGGCCGAGGTTCAGGCAAAACTGACCCAGACCGCTGTTGAGGTCACGAAGCCGTTCGGTATCGATCAGGATTTTGGTCATAACGTGTTACAAAATGGCAGTCTATAGTATGAATTTCAACTCGGCACACAATGAACAGGCTTTTTAAACTATGTCACAATAATTTAGAAATTAGGAAATATTGTGACATTCAGCTGATTCAAACGGTATTCAGTAATCGGAACATTGCAAACAAATGGTGCGCTTCGTGTAAGAGGAAAAACTCCGTCCAGCCGGGTATGTTCAGCTGACCAAACAGCGGGTGAGAGGCTTTCCGGCTTAGTTCTGCCTCCGACAGGCCCATCAGGAAATTAGTCAGTTGCTGGCGCTGTGATTGAAATCGGCGAACGAGTGTTTCCTTATTCAGCGCCACCCATTCATGGAAACCAGGATCGTCTTCGGCTTTATAGCGGCCAAAGGCAGGCTCCATTTCGGCTAAAATAACCGCCAGCCGCTCCGCCCGGAACACATCTGTGTAACGCCCGATGTGGGCTAACTGCTCAAAAGCCGACCATTTATCGGGGACGGGTCGGTACCGGAGCTGATCTTCAGGAAGAGCGGCAAAAGTGGCAACTACCGTATCAAACTGATTCTGTAGTCGCACTACCTGCGAATCGTTTAGGCGGATCATGGTATAAAGAGTGTAGTAGTGTTCACAAAGGAAAACAAATCCCGCCGATACCGTCGCACAGGTCTTCTACCCAATCCGGCAAATGACGGTTATCTTTGTCGCATGAACTTACAGAACGATTTATTACTGCGGGCTGCTCGTGGCGAACAGGTCGAACGGGTTCCGGTCTGGATGATGCGGCAGGCCGGGCGGATTTTACCCCAATACCGCGCTGTTCGCGAAAAAGCCGGTAGCTTTATCAAGTTAGCCACCACCCCTGAACTGGCTGCCGAAGTCACGCTGCAACCGGTCGATATTCTGGGTGTCGATGCCGCTATTATCTTCTCCGATATTCTGGTGATTCCTGAAGCGATGGGCCTGCCCTACGAGATGCAGGAGCAGCGCGGTCCGTTTTTCCCGAAGGTTATCAAATCCAACGCCGATATTGACCACCTTCATGTGGCCGAACCGGAGAGTGATCTGAGCTATGTGCTGGATGCGATCAAGATTGTAAAGGGAGAGCTAAATGGCCGGGTACCGCTGATTGGTTTTGCTGGCGCTCCCTTCACGATCTTCTGCTACATGACAGAGGGCAAAGGCTCCAAAACGTTTTCGGTTGCCAAGAAAGCCCTCTACGCCGAGCCAGCGTTCGCCCATAAGTTGCTGCAAAAGATTACCGACAGCACAATTACCTACCTGAAAGCGCAGATTCAGGCTGGGGCCGATCTGGTGCAGCTTTTCGATTCGTGGGCGGGGATTCTTTCGCCGGACCAATACCGGACGTTTTCCTTGCCCTACATCAAGCAGATTTGCGACGCTATTACCGACGTTCCCGTTACCGTATTTGCTAAAGGAGCCTTTTTCGCACGTAAGGAGATTGGGGAATTGAATTGCTCCGTTGTGGGGCTCGACTGGAACATGGACGCCACCGAATCGCGGCAATTAGTGCCAACCAAAACGCTGCAGGGTAACTTAGATCCCTGTGCGCTCTACGGTACTCTCGATCAGGTTCGCGCCGAAACGAGCAAGATGCTGACGGCTTTTGGCACGCAGCGCTACATTGCTAACCTGGGTCATGGCGTTTACCCCGATACAGACCCGGATAAAGTGAAGTGCTTTATCGACACGGTGAAGGAATTTAAGGGGTAGTTTTTGTCATCCTGAGGGACGAAGGATCTTAGCGATTTAATGCCTAAGATCCTTCGTCCCTCAGGATGACAAAAACTATAAACCCAGCCGCATGGCTTCGGCTTTGAGTGCCACCTTATCAATAGGTACGACGCCAACGGATTCGCAAACCAACCCGCCACCTAAGTTTGACAAACTGGCGATGAGGTGAGATGGTTGCCGCAGGGCTACACAACAGGCCGCAATGCTGATGACGGTATCGCCCGCCCCCGATACGTCGGAGATCTGCCGAACATGAGCGGGTAACCGGACCTGTTCGCCGTTGTAATCAATAAAAACGCCCCGTTCGGATAGCGTAATCAGGGCACCTTTTATATTCAACGTGGTTTTTAGCTGCTCCACGGCCTGTAGGAAACTGGCTGTGTTATCGATGCTGAAATCAACCTTGAGGCCCTCCCGTAACTCCTTCAGATTTGGTTTGAAGAGCGTCGTGTTGTGGTAAGCCATGAAGTTGCGCTTCTTGGGGTCTACTACGGTAGGGATGTTGTAGGAGTTGGCCAGATCAGTAATCTCGGCAATGGCTTCGGCGCTGAGTACGCCCTTATCATAATCCTCAAAAATCACGACTTGGCAGGTCGGCAGCAACTCTTTTGCCTTGGCGACCAGCAACGCCCGTTCATCAGCGGTAATGTACCGGTCGGTTTCCGTGTCGACCCGCACAACCTGCTGCGAACCGGCAATGATGCGCTCTTTAATCGTCGTGATACGCGACGGACTTCGGATTAGCCCATCGCAGTTCAGTCCCCGGTCGTCAAGCTCCTTCACTAATTTATCGCCGGGTTCATCTGTGCCGATGACCGAGCAAATGATAGCTTCGGCACCCAGCGCCTGCACGTTTAACAGCACATTACCAGCTCCGCCCAGCCGTACTTCGCGCCGGTTCACGGTTACGACCGGTACGGGTGCTTCCGGCGAAATTCGGTCGACACGCCCCCAGACGTAGGCATCAAGCATCACATCACCAATAATGAGCACGCGGAGTTCACTAAAGGCGTCGAAAAGTGCGTCGGTGGTCAGGTCGAGGACGGGATTCATAACAGAGCGATTTATTGAGACTGCAAAACAACGAAACCCCGGCCAGTTTCGGAAACCAGCCGGGGTTTTGTCTAAATAAGCCCTTGAATCAGCGCACCAGTTTATACTTCCAGAACGCCGACGTTTTAGGCGATAAATCAGACAGGACGAGTGTATCCCGATTAAAGCTGTACGTATATGTTCGTGTACTTCCACTTATCGTAATCCTGACACGGCCAGTACCATCCAGTGTGTAGGTACCGGTTGGCAGTATACTATTTGCCGTGTGTATGTAGTCATACCAGAAACGGCCATCATCGCGAAATACATAACCATAGTAAGCTGATCGCTCCTGCCATGCTTCGATTAGGCTATAGCCAACATAGCCGTAAGACTGAATTAAACTCCACTCGCCCACTAATTTGGATTTGTCTGCCTCAATCTGCCTGTTCTCACAACCGGCCAGTATGGTAACGGACACGATCAACAGCAACAGGCATACCAGCTTTTTCATAGCCTTGTCAGTTTGTAAATGAGGATTCACATATCGACGAAACGGTTGGATTTATCAACAAAAAAGCCTCGGCAGCGAGCTGTCGAGGCTTTAATTTGTACGGTAATTATTCGGTGTGGTGTCGATTTCTCAAAACCGACACTACACCGAATAATTACTTCAACGTGGCGACGGCCGCTTTGATGCGCCCAACGGCTTCGGTTAGTGCTTCGTCCGAAGCGGCCGTAGAGATGCGAATGCAATTCGGTGCGCCGAATCCCGAACCCGCTACCGTAGCCACATGAGCGCTGTTGAGCAGCCAGCCCGAGAAATCATCGGAGTCGTTGATTTGGGTGGTACCATCCGATTTACCGTAGTAAGCACTGACGTCAGGGAACGCATAAAACGCACCCTCCGGCACATTAACTTTAAAACCCGGTATGTCTTTGAGCAGACCAACGACCAGATCCCGGCGACGCGCGTATGCCTTTGCCATCTCCTGCGTTGGTCCCATATCACCGTTTAAAGCGGCAATCGTAGCGCGTTGCGCAATCGAGTTGGTGCCCGACGTAACCTGTCCCTGTAGTTTCTCCACCCCATCGGCAATCCATTTAGCGGCACCGATATAGCCAATACGCCAGCCAGTCATGGCGAAGCCTTTAGCGACTCCATTCACCGTAATCACGCGTTCGGCAATCTCAGGGATAGAGCCGATGCTAAAGTGACCTTTATCTGTAAAGTTGATATGCTCGTAAATTTCATCGGCCAGCACATAGACGTTTTCGTGCCGCTTTACCACCTCGGCAATGGCCCGCAACTCGTCTTCCGAATAAACCGACCCCGTTGGATTGTTTGGCGACGCGTACATCACGATTTTCGTACGTTCTGTGATGGCTTCCTCAAACTGCTCCGGCGTTACTTTAAAGTCATTCTCGAATTTACCTTCTACCACAACGGAATGACCTTCGGCCAGTTTTACCATTTCGGAGTAGCTAACCCAGTAGGGTGAGAAAATGATAACCTCATCGCCGGGGTTAACCAGTACCTGAATAACGTTAGCCAGTGAATGCTTTGCCCCCGTTGACACCACGACGTTTTCGGCTTTCCAGTTCAGGCCGTTTTCACGGTTGAATTTATCGGCAATCGCCTTGCGCAGGTCGGGATAACCTGCCACGGGCGAGTAGCCGTGATAGCCCTCGTCGATGGCCTGTTTAGCCGCTTCGCAGATATGTTTAGGCGTTTTGAAATCCGGCTCACCAACACTCAGGCTAATTACTTTATGCCCTTGTGCGGCCAGTTCACGGGCTTTTTTGGTCATGGCCAGCGTGGATGACTCCTCCAGCGCATTGATGCGGTCCGCCAGCAGACCTGTGGTTGCGGCAATTACAGACATGGATACGGCTGTTTTTATTAAACTGTTAAAAATTCAGCCACAAAGGTACTAATCCTCAATCAGATGGGGGTAATTGATTGGAAATTAAAAATTGAATGTAAAAACGAGTACAAGTAGCTGTAAATACCCCTACATCTGAAGAGCAGTTGATAACTAGATACTGATGTTCAGTTTTATAAAGCGGTCGACCAGGTGCTAAGGTAAATAAAGGGACACATCGCCCGTGTCAGCTGATTCCGCCAAGAGTTGACTGCTTGTTTTCTGGAGTACAGGATTGACAAAATCGGGTGCTAATTCGGTCAGCGGCACCAGGGTGAAGCGTCGCTCATGCAGCAGCGGGTGCGGAAGTGTCAGAAATTCTGTTCGCCAAATGAGCTGATCGTAGTACAGTACATCGATATCAATAACACGCGACCCCCATTTCTCGAGCCGGACACGGCCTAATTGCTGCTCAATTGACTGAGTATGGTTTAAAACCGCTTGGGGATCAAGCGTTGTTTCCGTTCTTACTACCTGATTCAAATAAGAAGGCTGATTGGTTACTCCCCAGGGGGCCGTTTCATAAAGGGCAGACTGCTGTTGAATAGGCCCAACTTGCTCTGAAATCATCTGTCTTGCCTGAGTGAGCGTATCTAGCCGGTCGCCGAGGTTAGCTCCGAGAAGAAGAAATAGATTCGTGGTCATTTATGCATAAATCGGTTCTTTCCAGCCGAATACTCCCCAAACAGCAAATAGGGCCGCCACCATGGCACAAATAATGGCTGCTACGGGAACATATCCTACCCATTCCTGCTCAATCGAGATCGCAATATAAGCCCAGCAGAAGACCAGAATATACGTCACACTGCGGTACCGATTGAATAAAATAGCGCCGATAACTAACGATACGGCTAACACACCAATGGCCCAATTGGCTTCGGATATCCCATTGAGATCGAAGTTAGTGGACTTTAGGTAAACGGTAATGTCCAGGATACTGGCCACTGTGACCCAGCCGAAATAAATCGCGAAGGGTATCCGGGCTATCCAGGTTTCCGGGCGGGAAACCGGTCCCTCGGCAATGGGATCATCAGGAAGAACGGCCACATCAACGGCCCGTCGGCGCGCCAGCAACCCTTCTAGGATCAGCATATTGGAGAAGAACATGATCAAAATAACCACAACCGATGTACCAATACGCTCATTATTAAACAGCGGACTCCAGATGGCATTGCAGAGCGTATTGAGAACAACCAGCCAGCCAACAGCCCGCAAGCGTACGTTGTGGCGTTGCGAAGGTAGGGTCTGGTAAATGACAAAGGCGAATAGGCCTAGAAAAATGACACCCCAGATGGCGAATGCATACCCCGCCGGTGTGATGAGCGTGTGGTACTTTTTAGAAATATCCTTGTTGGTCAACCCACCAAATGCACCAGCATTGGAGAGGTAATTCATTATAATCATTGACACGACGCCGAAGACAACGGCGACCTGGCGGAATTTGTCAGTATTCATGGCATAAAAAAAGGCCTAGTGTCTCTTAACAACCAAGCCTTTTGGAGAAGTGTTTTTGTACTGCTTTTGTCATCCTGAAGCATGAAGGATCTTAGCGATTTAGTACCTAAGATCCTTCATGCTTCAGGATGACAAAAAATAGCATCAAAGCTCCAGAATTTTAAATTCTGTCCGGCGGTTACGCTGGTGTTCGTCTTCGGTCTTCGCGTTCTTGACAATTAGCAACGTTTCGCCGTAGCCTTTCGCTGTGATACGGGAGGGGTCAATACCTTTCGAAACAATATACTCTACTGCTGACTTGGCTCGGTTTTGCGACAGAACATTATTGTGCGCATCAGAACCACGGGCATCCGTGTGCGAACCCAGCTCAATCTTAAGCGTTGGGTTATCTTTCATGATGGTAACTAATTTGTCCAGTTCCGGTGCCGCATCAGACCGGATGTTGTACTTGTCAAAATCATAATAGATGTTCTCAAGTACAAACGTTTTGTTAAGCGTAGCCTTATCTAACAACACTGTCACATTAAACGTCGTGTCTGTTTCGGGCTTGGTCAGGAACACTTCGGGAATACTCTTACCCTGCATGGAAAACGGTTCCCGACGCGTTAGGTAGCCTTTCCGCTGTACCAGAATCGAATACTCTTTGCCTTCTTCGAGGGGGTATTTGCCAAACGTGCCAGGCTGGCCGGTGGTCGTTTGCGCAATAGGATTGCCCGAAGCGTCGTCCAGTATTTTTACGTTTGCTGAGTCGAGTGGCGAAATCGGTGCATCGCTGGTTTGAACCAACCCGGCGATAAAGTACCTTACAATTTTGCGGGTCAGATCGGGCTTTGGTACGTTGGTCGCAATTGTTGGCGTTTTGGTAGAGTCGGCTTGCTCAAAAAAGTAGATATCATCGTCACCCTTACCACCGGGTCGGTTCGAGGCAATGAACCCTTTATTGTCACCGATAAACGCCAGACCGAAGTCATCCGAAGGCGAATTAAACGGCTGGCCCATGTTTTCAACGCGGATAACCCCACCCGAACGCGTGGCAACGAACACGTCTAACTTACCCAAGCCGGGGTGCCCATCAGAGGCAAAGTATAGTTTGGCATCAGCACCTACATACGGAAACATTTCGTCGCCCGGCGTATTAATGTCACGGCCCATGTTGACGGGGCGGCTAAACCGTCCTGAGGCATCCATGTTGGTCCGGTAGAGGTCGATGCCGCCTGCGCCACCCGCCCGGTTGGAGGCAAAGTAAAGCGTTTTCCCATCGGCCGAAAAGGCTGGTGAGCCGTCCCAGGCCAGCGAATCACTAATGGGCAAGCGGGCGGGCTGACTCCAGGCTCCATTGTCGCCCAGACGGCTGATGTATAAATCGACGTCTACTCCGCCTTTGCGTTTGCCATTGTTACCCCGCGCAAATATCATGGCCTTACCGTCTTTGGAAAAAGCCGGTGTACCTTCATTGACATCGTTTTGAAAAACAGACTGGCTGAATAATTCAGGTCCGGCTGTGGTCCCTGTTTCGTCGGGTGTTTGAGACAGCTTCGTTTTGTAAAGCCCCAGCATCGGCTGGCCGTTGTTTTTATAGACTTTTTCCTTGCGTGAAGCCGTAAAAATCAGCTCCTCTCCCTTCACAACCGGCGCAAATTCTGCACCCGTCGAGTTCAGGTTCCCCATGTTCTTCAGCTGGTAATCGGCTTTTTTCTTCGCAATAGCGTCGATAGCCCGCAGCGTTCCCAGCTCGTTCTGGGCTTTGGCGAGGTTCGTACGGCTGGCTGGTTTACTATCAATGTACTGCTGCAATTGCGTGAGTGCCTCCGCGTATCGTCCCTGGGTTTTCAGTGAATACGCGTAATTCAGCCGGATATCCGGTTCTTTTGTGTCGGCCTCAATCGCCTTCTGGTAAAAAGGCGCGGCTTCGGCAAATCGGTTCGACTGTCGGTAGGATTCCGCTTCGTAGTAGTTGAGTTTAGCGGCATCAATCTTGCCCTTGGCTGCCTTGTCAAACTGCTGAATCGCTAAATTGAATTCACCGGCGTCGTAGTGGCGTACGCCTTTTTTGTAAGCCATCATGGCCGAGTTGCAGCCCGCCAGCGTGGTAGCCAATCCCAGCACCACCAGCAACGGGTACGACGTACTGATTTTCATATAGTTTGAATCGTAAATGCTATGAGTCGCACCAAGATAACTAAATACCAGCACGACCTATTTTTAAACGCCTAAATTCCGATTTTATTGGGACAACACCACGGCTCAAAATGGGGTTGTAACCAGCCTTAATGCGGTAATTTGTTCCGCAGCGCGCCATACACCCACGTACCTGCAATGGCGCTTATTAATGTCACGATAACAACGGTATAACCCGCCCCAATCTGGGCAAATAAGGGCCCCGGACAGGTACCTGTAACGGCCCAACCCAGCCCAAAAATGAGCCCGCCAATTACCTGACCCTTATTAAAGGTTTTTGGTTGCACAAAGATGGGATTCCCGCCCACGGTTTTCAGGTTAAACCGCTTGATTAATTGGATAGAAATCATCCCGACGATAACGGCCGTACCGATAACACCATACATATGGAACGACTGTAGCCGAAACATCTCCTGAATGCGAAACCAGGAGATCACTTCCGCTTTTACGAACACAATGCCAAAAAATAGCCCGACCAACGCATATTGCCAATTAGCCCGCAGCCCGGTTTTGGGTGGTGCTGTCGTCCGGCTATCAAGGTGAAATTCTTCGGCGATCATAGCTTAGAGGAGCTTGAAGATGAGTGGAAAAATAGCGTGCGTCATTAAGAAGCCACCAAGCATAAAGCAAATCGTAGCAACCAGCGATGGCCATTGCAGGTTAGAAAGTCCCATAATAGCATGCCCCGATGTGCATCCCCCGGCATAACGGGTCCCGAAGCCAACCATAAAACCGCCGATAACAAAGAAAATCAACCCTTTGGCGGTAAATAAGCTGGCCCAGTTAAACAAATCGGCGGGCAATAAACCGCTCGTGAAATCGCGGACGCCAAGCGCCTGTAGATCGTGAACAGTAGCGGGATTGATAATTATCGAATTCGGGTTAGACAGCAACGTGCCCCCAACGTACCCTCCGATTAGTACGCCACCAACGAACCATAGATTCCAGGCTTCTTTCTTCCAGTCATACCGGAAGAAATCGACGTTAGCGGGCAAGCAGGCTGCACAAATGTGCCGCAACGACGACGAAATGCCGAATGCTTTATTGCCCAGCAGCAACAGCGCTGGTACAGTCAATCCGATGAGTGCCCCGGCAACGTACCACGGCCAGGGTTGGCGAATGAAGTCAAGCATGATTAATTGGTGAATTAATGAGTAACAGGGTCACTCGTGATCGTTACCTGACCGGTTTGCCTGATGGCTGCCAGACCACCGTCTACATTGATTAACTTATCGAAGCCCCGCGCTTTGAGGATCGACGCTGCCACCATAGACCGATAGCCGCCTGCACAGTGAATGAAATAAGTCTGGTTCCGGTCGAGATGGCTCATTGACTCATTGATCGTATCCAGCGGAAAATTATTGGCTCCTTCAACATGCTCGGCCGCAAACTCACTCTCCTTCCGTACGTCAACCACCGGAATGTCTGATTGTGCCCCGAAGGCTGTAGCCGACACTGAGTCAATGGTGTCAATATCCTTGCCCGCCTGTTGCCAGGCGGCAAATCCACCAGCGAGGTAGCCGATGCAATTATCGTAACCCACACGGGCTAGCCGTAGCACGGTTTCCTTTTCCTGCTCAACCGGCGTAATAAGGGCAATGGGTTGTTTTAAATCGGGAATCAGGGCACCAACCCAGGGTGCAAACTGCCCATTTAAGCCAATATTTATAGCGTTCGGAATAAAGCCTTCGCCAAACTCCTGCCCGTTACGTACATCGAGCATCAGGGCGCCAGTTTCATTAACCGCAGCCTCGAACGCATCAGGGGAGAGGGCATGCTCACCCCGATCCAGCACTACGTCGATGGATTCGTACCCTTCCTTGTTGAGCCGTGCGTTCTGGGCAAAATAAGCGGGAGCCTTAGTAAGCCCTTCTAAAACTTCGTCGATAAACTGTGCCTTCGATTGGGCCCGGAGCGCATAATTAAACCGCTTCTGATTGCCCAGCGTATCAGTCGTCTCCTTACTCATGTTTTTACCACAGGCTGAACCCGCGCCGTGGGCCGGATAAACGATTACGTCGTCGGCTAAGGGTATAATTTTAGTGTGCAAACTATCATAAAGCATGCCCGCTAGATCACGTTCCGTCAGATCACCCTTAATAGCCAGATCGGGTCGACCCACATCGCCTATGAATAGCGTATCGCCAGTGAAAATTGCCTGCTCTTTTCCCAGTTCATCAATGAGTAAGTACGTCGTTGATTCAGGCGTATGACCCGGTGTATGCAGCACCCGGATTTTTATCGAACCGAGGATAAACTCCTCACCGTCTTTAGCATGATAAACGGGGTAATTCGTGTTAGCGTTGGGGCCGTATACAATCGTAGCACCGGTTTTGGTAGCGAGGTCAATATGGCCAGATACAAAATCAGCGTGAAAGTGCGTCTCGAACACATATTTGATCGTCACACCTGCCTGTTCCGCTTTACGAATGTAAGGGGCTGTTTCGCGCAGTGGATCGATAACAGCAGCTTCGCCGTTACTCTCAATATAATAGGCACCCTGCGCCAGGCAACCCGTGTAAAGTTGTTCTACTTTCATAAGTGTACCCGGATGAGGACGTCCGGTCGTTCTAGGCCGAAGGTCAATGATACGGCATCTAAACGTATTGTCTGGGATACGCCTTAATCAAAGACCTCTCTACTAATCATATAAATAGCTACTGTCAGCACGAACCAGCCGAAGCCGCGCTTAAGTTTCGCCGGTGGGATAAACCGCGCCAGATACAGGCCCAGAAAAATACCCAGTATTGACAATCCCGTGAACGGCAATAGAAATGCCCAGTTCAAACTGGTGTGGTGCACATCGCCCAGAAACCCTACAAATGAGTTTACGGCAATAATGAGTACCGACGTTGCAACCGCCCGATAAATCGGCAGCCCCGCCAGCAGTACCAGCATGGGGACAATTAAAAACCCGCCCCCGGCGCCAATAGTGCCCGTTAGTAAACCAACGGCTAACCCATCCAGCGCCAATGTACCATAACGGGGCCGTCCATCATGGGCGGGGCCATGCTCCGGCCGATCACTGCGAATCATGGCGCGGGCTGCCATTAGCATGACAAAAGCGAAAAAGTAAAGTATGGCGTCATTTTTAGGTAGTATAAACGTGCCATACCGGAATAGCGGATCAGGAATAAGCGGCAGCAGAAACCGTCGGCTCAGGTAGACAGAAACGAAGGAGGGCAGGGCAAACGCTACGGTAACAGGCAAATCGACCCGTTTTTTCCAAATATGATTAACCGAGCCAACCAACGAAGTCGCCCCTACCACAAATAATGAATAAGTAGTCGATAAAACCGGTGATATACCAAACACGTACACAAAAATGGGTACCGTCAGAATGGAGCCTCCACCCCCGGCCAGACCAATTACTACGCCCACTAAAATGGCTGTTGAATAGCCAGCTACTTCCTGAATGCTCATTCCACTGCAAACCTACGTTTGTTCGACTTCGTTTTCTGTGCCATTTGTCACACGACTGCCCGCATACTGATCTTATTCCGCGACAAATCTACCCGTCCCAACCGTTCCAATTGCTTGAGCAATCGGGAAACTACCTCTCGGGATGTGTTCAGATCACGGGCGATGTCCTCGTGAGTTATGTACAGGTGTCGACCGCCGGTTTGCTGCGATTTTTGGACGAGATAAGTGAGCAACCGTTCATCTAACTGCCGAAATGCTACCGAATCGAGTGTATCCAGTAGGTTATCGAAGCGTCGTTGGTAGGTTTGAAAGACGAAGGCTCGCCAGCGTGGATAACGCCCCATCCAGGTATCGGCCACGTCGACGGGAATCATAAGTACCCGCGTATTCTCTTCCACTACAGCCCGAATTTGACTGAGTTGCCCCGTGAGTAAGCTATTAAACGATAGTGCGCAGGAGTCGCTGGGGTGTAAGTAATACAGCAATAGTTCGCCCCCATTCGCATCCAGTCCGGGTCGTACAATCTTAAGGCTTCCCTCCAGTACAATTGGAACAAACCGTACTGGCAGGCCAGGCTCGATCAACACCGTGCCGGCGGAAGCAGTACGTACGGTGGCCAATCGATCTATTTCTGCCAGCAGTTCCGGTTCAAAGTAGGCGGATAGCTGATGTAGGGGTGTGGAAACTGACATAGGACTTGGAATTTATCTACCAACAAAAAAAGCCCCTGCACGATGCAGGGGCTTCTCAACTGGAAAAGGGGACAGTTAATCTTCCTGCTCCTGATTGTTCAGATGACTGTGCCGACGGCTATACAGGAAGTAGACAATTACGCCCAGTGTACACCAAACCACAAACGAGATTTTGGTATCTGTGCGAAGATTATACATCAGGTACAGGTTGGCAAGAATACCGAGCGTAGCCACAACGGGCAGCGCGGGCGTTTTGTAAGGACGTTCCAGATTTGGCTCACGAACGCGCAACAACCAGACGGCTCCGCAAATCATGGCGAAAGCCAGCAGGGTTCCTGACGAACATAGCTCCGACACTTTATCAATCGGCGTCAGCGCAGCTACAGTCGATACAACGGCACCCACCAGAATTGTACTCTTCCAGGGCGTTTTAAAGGTTGGGTGAATCGAGGCAAACAGGTTTTTAGGAAGCAATCCGTCTTTCGCCATGCCCAGGAAAATCCGGGTTTGACCCAGCATCATTACCAGCATTACAGAGGTCAGACCCGCGATAGCCGCAATCGTAATCAGGTAAACAGCCCAGGTAAGTCCCTGGTCAGCGAACGCCTGTGCAACCGGTGCTTTCAAGTCCAGTGCATCGTACTTAACCATACCTGTTAATACAAGCGAAACCAGGATATAGAGTACGGTACAGATAATAAGCGAGGCAATGATGGCGAACGGAACGTCTTTCTTCGGGTTGATGGCTTCGCCAGCCTGCGTCGAAACGGCGTCGAAACCAATGTAAGCGAAGAATACGATACCAGCTGCGGTTACAATACCATTGAAGCCGTAGTGCTGCTGACCACCGGCGTCAACCACCGGAGCAGGGATGAACGGTGTCCAGTTGGCAACGTCAACGTAGAATGAACCGGCGATAATCACGAAAATAACGGTAGCTACTTTTAGGATAACGATGGCGTTGTTCGTGCTGGCGGCTTCTTTGATCCCTTTAACCAAGACGTAGGTAACGCACCATACGATCAGAAACGCAGGCAGGTTAACAGCGAATGAGAAATCAGGAATATTCTCACCGGCGGCCCGCAGCTTATCGGCTTTCTCCTGCGCCGTTACAGGGTCGTTCATCAGCCAGATCGGTGGATTGATGCCCAATAGATGCAGTAATTTCTCGAAATAACCCGACCAGCTTACGGCGACCGTAGTAGCGCCCATCATGTATTCAAGGATCAGGTTCCAGCCGATCAGCCAGGCAAAAATTTCACCCACTGTACCATAGGAATAGGCATAAGCGGAGCCTTCAACGGGCAGAATAGAGGCAAACTCCGCATAACAGAGGGCGGCAAAGGCGCAGGCAACACCTGCCATAACAAATGCCAAGGCCAGTGCCGGGCCAGCCCATTCGTTGGCCGCGATACCGGTAAGTACAAAAACGCCACCGCCAATGACGGCACCAATACCGAGCGATGTCAGTGACCAGCGGGTCAGAACACGTTTCAGTTCACTCTTTTTCATATCAGCTTCGTAGGCCGCTAAAGGCTTCTTCCGCCAGATGCTTGTGGTATCTCTTGCTTTTACTTGGGTTTCCATAGTGGAAAAGACAGTTTGGTGAAGAGGGTTACTTGTAGAATAATGTTTGGTGAAAACGTGGTCTAAGGTAAGGTATTGTTGGGAATTAACCCAAAAAAGCCGGATGGCCCGTCAGTGAATCAGGCAGCCATCCGGCTTTACAGGCACGTTATCCGCTTACCCCTGCGACGGTTTGATCAGCGGAGTCTTGGTCTTCTTTTCTTTCTTAGTTACCAGTTCGTCGGGGGTACTGGCTACGTTATCCGTGAAATCAGCAGGAACAGCTTCGTAGCCTGTTTTCTTCTCGGCAACGGTTGGCGTAACCACGTCACTTTCTACTTCACGGCTTAGCGAGTCAACCACGATTGGCGTTGCTACAAACAACGATGAATACGTACCCACGATAACCCCAATCAGCATGGCGAACGAGAAGCCCCGGATAGTTTCACCACCGAACAGGAACAGCACCAGCAGCACCATCATAGTCGACAAGCCGGTTATGGCCGTGCGGCTCAATGTTGCGTTCAGGGCGTTGTTGATAATCGTCGGGATGTCCTCTTTCTTGCCTTTGTTCTCGGCCAGGTACTCACGAACCCGGTCAAACACCACAACGGTATCATTCATCGAATAACCCATGATCGTCAGCAGGGCACCCACAAACGCCTGGTCAATGTCGAGCGAGAACGGCAAAATCCCGTTGAAGATCGAGAAGATAGCCAGAATCACGAGCACGTCGTGGAAAAGGGCTACCACCGCACCGTACCCGAAAGCCAGCTTCTTAAACCGGATCAGGATATAGACAAACACGACCGCAATAGCCAGCAGAATCGACCACATCGCCGAAATCAGGATGTCATAGGCAATCGTGGGTCCGACTTTCTGCGAGCTTTCAATACTGGCTTTGTTATTCGGAATCTTCGACAGACCCTTTAGAATCGTCGCTTCTACCTGCCGGTCAGCTTCGGGGCTGTTATTATCGATCTGATAACCGGTGGTCATTTTCACCTGTCTGGCACCAGCGATGCCCGCGCCACCGTATGTTTTTACTTCTGGCGACGCACCCAGCACACTAGCCAGCGACGTACGTACTTCGTCGGTACTAACTGTATTTTCAAAGCGAACCACATAAGAGCGGCCACCTTTGAAGTCAACACCCAGGCCGAAGCCTTTAAAGATGACCGAGATAATACCCAGACCGATAATAATCGACGAAACAGTATAGTACAGTTTCCGGCGCGACACGAAATCGAAGTTCGAGTCTTTAAACAGGTTTTTCGCCCATGACGACGAGAAACTCAGCGTTCCACCGCGTTCCACATACGCTTCAACCATGATGCGGGTGATAAACAGGGCCGCAAACAGGGAGGTCAAAATACCGATAACGAGCGTTGTCGCGAAGCCTTTAATCAGACCCGTACCGAACAGGAACAGAATAATACCCGTCAGGAACGTCGTTACGTTCGAGTCAAGAATAGACGACAGAGCATTCTTAAAACCATCGCTGATGGCCAGTTTCAAACTCTTACCCAGAGCCAGTTCTTCCTTAATCCGTTCGTAGATAAGTACGTTGGCATCCACAGACATACCGATCGTCAGCACGATACCAGCAATACCCGGCATGGTCAGCACGGTACCCGGCACAGCGGCCATGATACCCAGCAGGAAGAATAAGTTGACGAACAGCGTGATATCAGCAATCAGACCCGCTTTATTATAATAAGCGGCCACGAATACCAGTACGATCAGCAACCCAACCAGCGACGAAATGATACCGGCCGAAATTGCTTCCGAACCCAACGTCGCACCCACTACGCTTTCCTCCACAATGTTGGTAGGTGCGGGAAGTTTACCAGCTTTCAGAACATTCGACATGTCGCGGGTATCTTCAACCGTGAAGCTACCCGTGATGCTTGAGCTACCGTTCGGAATTTCGTTCTGAACGTTTGGCGCGGTATATACCAGATTATCCAGCAGAATAGCAACCGGACGGTTGACGTTGGCTGCGGTGAGCGCCCGCCATTTTTTCGCACCTTCCGAATTCATGCGCATCGTCACTTCAGGGCGACCACGTTCGTCGAAGTCATTAGCTGCGTCGGTAATTACATCCCCTTCGAGCGGAGCCTGACCCATCGGTTTTTTGATGAAATACAGGGGCAGAATTTCTTTGCCATCCGTTGTTGTCATCGACTTGCGATCCCAGCTAAACTGCATATCAGCCGGGAACATCGCCCGTACTTCAGGATCGTTAAACAGTGCGTTAGCACGAGCGGTATCTTTCAGATTCACACCCAACTGATCCTGCGAAATTGGCAGGAAGATTTGCGTCAGGGCCGCGCTTTGAGCAGCAGCCTGCGCCGTGTCTTTCTTAGCCGAGTCGCCAGTGGCAGCTTTGGCACCCTGCGCCAACTGAGCCTCTAAGCTTGACGCGCCTTTAGCAGGAGCCGTAGTAGCGGCCGGTTTTGTCGTTTTGGCGGCTTCCTTGCGGGCCACTTCCTGCTTCAGCAGAAACGCACCAATGCCTTCGATACCCGGCGCTACTTCGCTTAACTTGTATACTTCGCAGAATTCAAGTTTTGCGGCACCTGTCAGCAGGCGACGAATCCGCTCGGGATTGTCGGCACCCGGCAGTTCGATCAGCACGCGGCCTGTACCCGGTAAGCGCTGCACGTTGGGGTTCGTTACGCCGAACTTATCAACCCGGGCCTGAATGATTTTGAAGGCCCGGTCGATAGCACCGTTTACTTCATCATTCAGCAATTTCCGTACGTCCGAATCCGACGACTGGTAGTTGATTTTACCCCGGTTGGCCGACGTAGCAAACAACGAAGCCAGCCGGGTATCCGGCGAAAGGCTCTTGTATCTATCCACAAACAGATCAACAAAGCTCGACTGACTGGTTTTCTGCGCTTCGGTTGCCTGTTTAACGGCTTCGTTAAACTTCGGATCGCGGGTATTGCCAGCCATACCACGCAGAATTTCGGCGGGGGCGACTTCCAGTACGACGTGCATACCGCCCTGTAAGTCAAGGCCAAGGCCCAGTTCACGTTCGGTCACCTCCTGAAAGGTATTGCCGAGGTATACATTCTCTTTCCAGAGCGAATCGAGGTAGTGCTGCTTTTTAGCAAGGTCGACAACGCCCGCTTTATTGGTTGCGTAGGCGGTAGCGTCAGCTTTGATGCCGCGGCCTACGAACGTAAACGACAGATAATAGATGCTCAGCAGAGCGATCACTCCTGTCAGAATAAGTATTCCGGTTCGATTTTGCATGGGGTAAAAACGGGTTTCGGACCCGCGAATGAAGTAGAGAGTACGAACAGATCCACAAATAGTCTGATCTGTCAACGATGGAGAAAAAGGAAAGAAACGGGAAGAAAGCTACACCACGGATGGGTCATAGCGTAGCCTATCAGGCCAGCCAGTGGCATGTTACGGCGCGTTGGTAGCAATATGATTGCCGAAGACGTGGCGGAAATACGAGAAGAAATAATACGGAATGTCAGCCTGCTGAGGGAGAGCAGGCTGTTCGATACTGATAATCAGTATCGACGGTGGCGGCAACAGAAACACCGTCTGCCCAAAATCGAAGGAGGTAGCCGGAGTGACTACGGCTTCGAGCGTCGAGGCCTTGACAACCGTTTCCGGTTTCGACTCGGCCTTCTTACCAGCTGCTTTGCTGGCCGCAATGACCTGCTTCGCCACGGGTGCGGCTGCTACCCACGACGATCCACCCGCTGCCAGAAACAGCAGTACACCCGTTAAAAACAGGCTGAACAGACGTGATATGGGCTTGGGTTGGGTCATTGACTACTAAGCGTAGACAAATTTCGCACCAAATCAGGAGAATGGCAAGTACTTGTATCACTCAAACTATAGTCATTGGCTGGATGAAGACTGAATAACGAAAGTACATTGCCTGAAACTCCTTACTTTCGTCCCATGAATTTGCACGAATTTATTCAACTGGCCTTGGCCGAAGACATCGGCGATGGCGACCATACTTCCCTGGCAACTATTCCGGCTCATGCCGAGAAACGGGCTCAACTATTAGTAAAAGGAACGGGCATTCTGGCGGGCGTTGAGGTGGCACTGGCTATTTTCACTGAAGTAGACCCAACCTTACACGTTGACGTAGTATTGACCGATGGAGCGGCCATTCAACCCGGTAACGTAGTGTTGACAGTGAGTGGAAACGCCCGAAATATTCTGACAGCGGAGCGATTGGTTTTAAACTGCATGCAGCGCATGAGCGGCATTGCCACCCACACCCGCCAACTGGTTGATATCATGGCCGGAACCCGGGCCAAGCTACTGGATACCCGTAAAACCACCCCGAACTTCCGCATCTGCGAAAAAATCGCTACCCATATCGGTGGTGCGGTGAATCACCGGTTCGGGCTATACGACATGATCCTGATTAAAGACAACCATGTCGATTATGCCGGTGGTATCGAAGCAGCCATCACGAAAGCGATTACCTATTTACAGGAGACTGGCCGAAACCTCAAAATCGAGATCGAAACCCGCAACCGGGCCGAGGTAGAAGCCGTGCTGCGCGTTGGGCAGGTTGATAAAATTCTGCTGGACAACTTCCCACCCGACGGCATCCGCGACATGGTGCGGCTAATAAACGGTCGTTTTATTACTGAAGCGTCAGGCGGTATTGATGAAACGAACCTCCGCGCCTATGCCGAAACCGGCGTCGACTTTATTTCGTCCGGTGCGCTGACGCATCATGTGAAGAGTTTGGATTTGAGCTTAAAAGCGTACTAAATCCGGATTGTAGTTGTTATACTACCAACCAGGAGACCGCCACAAACAACAAACGAACAGAATGACAATCCCATTAACGATAGCCCAGGAGGCCAACCAGATTGGTTATGTGAGCCGGTCTGTGCCAAAAGACATAAATCTCGCCGAAGAAATAGGGCGCATGAAGCGCGAGAAAAACGCTGTAATTCTGGCGCACTATTACGTCGATAGCGACATTCAGGACGTCGCCGACTACATTGGCGATAGCCTGGGACTATCCCAGCAGGCTGCCGCCACCGACGCAGATATGATTGTTTTCTGCGGAGTGCACTTTATGGGCGAAACCGCCAAGATTTTATCTCCCTCGAAAAAGGTAATCATCCCGGACCTGAATGCCGGTTGTTCCCTGGCAGATTCCGCACCAGCCGGACCATTTGCCGAATTCAAGGCGCGGTACCCGGATCATATTGTCCTGTCGTATATCAACTGCTCGGCCGAAATCAAGGCGCTGTCCGACATTATTGTAACCTCGTCCAACGCGCTGAAGATCGTTGAAAGCCTGCCCAAAGATCGGAAGATCATTTTCGCGCCGGATGCAAACCTTGGGCGGTTCGTCTCGAAAAAGACCGGTCGGGACATGGTATTGTGGGATGGTGCCTGCATTGTTCACATCGACATCTCGCAGGAGAAGCTAAACGCGCTGCGGGTAAAATACCCTAATGCCAAATTCATTGCCCACCCCGAGTGTCAGGAACGTATTCTAAGTCAGGCGGATTTCGTAGGCTCAACCACGGCCCTGCTGAAATACGTGGTTGATCAACCCGATACGGAGTTCATCGTCGGCACTGAAGCGGGTATTCTGCATAAGATGAAGCAGGCTGTGCCGAATAAGAAAATTATCCCGGCCCCAGCCAGCGAAAACAACACCTGCGCCTGCTCCGAGTGTCCGTATATGAAGATGAACACGATGGAAAAGCTTTACAACGCCATGTACTATGAGCAACCGGAGATTTTCGTGCCGGAAGACATTCGCGTAAAAGCTGAAGCATCGGTATTGCGGATGCTGGAAATGAGTTAGACAAAGCCACTTCAAGATGAAAACACCGGATTTCAGTCCGGTGTTTTCATTTAAAACCTACGTTGTTTTTCACCCCAAAATTTCGTAATTTAGCACGTTATGAATTTCAAACTAACGTCAGAATTTCAACCCACCGGCGACCAGCCTGTTGCGATCCAGCAACTGGTCAAAGGTATCAAGGAAGGCGAACCGTCGCAGGTTCTTCTGGGGGTTACGGGGTCGGGCAAAACCTTCACCGTAGCTAATGTCGTGGCGCAACTCAACCGCCCGACACTCGTACTGAGCCACAACAAAACACTGGCGGCACAGCTCTACGGCGAATTCAAGCAGTTTTTCCCCGAAAACGCCGTCGAATACTTTGTTTCCTACTACGACTACTATCAGCCGGAAGCTTACATTGCAACGACCAATACCTACATCGAGAAAGATTTAGCCATCAACGAGGAAATCGACAAGCTTCGGCTGGCGGCAACTTCGGCGTTGATGAGCGGTCGGCGCGATGTGATTGTGGTGGCGTCGGTGTCGTGCATTTACGGCATGGGAAACCCCGAAGAGTTCAAGCGCAATGTAGTACGGCTGGGCGTGGGGGAAATTATGAGCCGCAATCAGTTTCTGCACCAGCTTGTCAGCATTCTCTACAGCCGGACCGAGGGCGAGTTTCAGCGGGGGAATTTCCGGGTTAAAGGCGATACAGTTGATGTGTTCGTCGCGTATGCCGACTTTGCCTACCGCGTTATTTTCTTCGGCGATGAGATCGAGTCTATTACTCGAATTGACCCATCAACAGGCAAAAAAATCTCCGACGAGAACCTGATCACCATTTTCCCGGCAAACCTGTTCGTAACAGGTCGTGATACGCTCAACAATGCCATCCACCAGATTCAGGACGATATGGTTGCGCAGGTGCGCTACTTCGAGTCAGAATTTAGAGAGAACGAGGCTACACGCATCCGGGAACGAACCGAGTTCGATATGGAGATGATGCGCGAACTGGGGTACTGTTCCGGCATCGAGAACTACTCGCGCTACTTCGATCAGCGGTTACCCGGTCAGCGACCGTTCTGTTTGCTGGATTATTTCCCCGACGATTTCCTGCTGGTCGTGGACGAAAGTCATGTAACCATGTCGCAAATCCGTGCCATGTGGGGTGGCGACCGCTCCCGCAAAACCGCATTGGTTGACTACGGCTTTCGCTTGCCCTCAGCGATGGATAACCGCCCACTGACTTTTCAGGAGTTTGAAGACCTGGCCGGGCAGACAATGTACGTGTCTGCTACGCCTGCAGACTACGAGCTTCGTAAGAGCGGTGGCGTCATTGTAGAGCAATTGATTCGCCCAACAGGTCTGCTCGATCCCGAGATTGAAGTGCGGCCCAGCCTGAACCAGATTGACGATTTACTCGAAGAAATCGACAAACGCATCAAAGTTAACGAGCGGGTGCTGGTGACAACGCTAACCAAGCGGATGGCCGAAGAGTTGAGTAAGTACCTCGACCGGGTTGGCATCAAAACGCGCTATATCCACTCCGAAGTGAAAACGCTCGACCGGGTCGAAATCCTGCGTGAGTTGCGGCTGGGCGTGTTCGACGTACTGGTTGGTGTAAACCTGCTGCGCGAAGGGCTTGATCTACCCGAAGTTTCCCTGGTTGCCATTATGGACGCCGATAAAGAAGGCTTTCTCCGTGACATCCGCTCGCTGATTCAGACGATTGGCCGGGCCGCCCGTAATTCGAACGGTAAAGTGCTGATGTACGCTGACCGAATTACCGGCTCCATGGAAAAAGCCATCAGCGAAACGACCCGCCGCCGGGCGGTTCAGATGGAGTACAACGAAGAGCACGGCATTACGCCAGTTACGATTATCCGGTCGCGGGAGTCGATTATGGGACAAACTAAAGTCGCCGACTCAAAAGTTGACCATAAGCAGTACTACATCGAACCGGATGAAATTCGTATTGCGGCTGATCCAATCATGCAGTACATGGGCCGGGGTGATCTGGAGAAAGTCATTCAGGAAACGCAGTCAAAAATGGAGCGGGCTGCCAAAGACCTCGACTTTCTGGAAGCCGCCCGTTACCGCGATGAATTGTTCCAGTTGCGGGATAAGCTGAAAAAGGAGAAGGTGTAAGCAATGCGTAATTGCTTATCGTTTGAAGACGTTTGATTACGTTTGAAGACTTTTGATTATATTTGCAACGGTCAGGGAGAGATCCCAGGCCCCTCCTTGAGGTGATGCGATTCGGTCGTGTCACCTCATTGTATTTTATCCTCAATCGTTTGATTTCTAATTTCATTCGGTGTGAACCTATAAAGTTTCTCGTTGAGTAGTAACCAGACTTCAATCACATTTTCAGCGCGGTGAATACGTAGTTTCAATCCACGAATCAATTCTCCTTTTGTAATATTACTCATCACATGGATTAGAATGTAATCTGCCTGGTTCTTGGCGTTTCTTACTTCTCGTTCAATGGCAGAAGCGGTAGGAATGTAGTTGTGTTTAAACTCAATTATGATCCCTTCATCAATCAGATAAGCGTCCGGATTTTTGACATGCGGGGTGTTATCAACCGGCAACAGACGCACCCGAAACCCCATTTTAGCCAAAACGATAGCGGTTTCAACATTGCGGGCTGTCTCGTGGGATGAATGCGAAACGTGCATTTCTACGTAGCCCCCGGAAGGCTCTGTTTCTTCTCTACGAAGATCGGGGTAAACAAGCGGATAAAAGATACTGGACACGTCTTCCAAATTGGTGGGGAATTTTAACGTGACAAGTTACGACAACAAGGTCACTTCAGTCTCACTGTGTACTGGTCCAGCTACTTCTGCTTCTGAGCTCCTACTCCTCTTCGCCCTCGCCTTTCGTCATTTCGGCTTCCAGCAGATAAGCACCCTTCACGATTACTTTGGATAAGGCGACTGACTGCTGCGGAATAATTTCGATACGCCCCTCCGCCGGAACACCTAACTTAACCGGAACGCGCCGGTATGTACGAGGCTGTGCGGCTGGCACATAGATAAATCCAGTCTGCCCTTTGCGCACAACCGCATCTTCAGGCAGAGTCATGGCCTGGCGGGTGCCAGTCAGAATACGGGCGTTGAGAAACATGCCGGGTACTAAGCGGGCTTCCTGCGCTTCGTTATCCACATGACCGTGAACTGTAATGGTTCGCGCTTCGCCCTGCAATGCCCGCCCTACTAAATAAGTACGTCCCCGCATGGTTTCAGGACCTATTTTGGGATCGTTGATAAGGATCGTCTGACCCGTTTTAACCTTGAAAGCGTCGTTTTCGTAAACGGTCAGCTCCAGATGCTTATGCTCTTGATTCATAACATCGAATAAGACGTCGGTAGTAGCGACCTGCTGTCCAAGATGAACGTTAGACATAGTGATGTATCCGGCAATTGGCGACGTAATTCGCACAACTGATGCAATATTACCCTGTTTCAGTGTCTCGACCGAGGTTCCCAATGTTTTGAGTTTAAGGGCTAACGAACTGGCTAAAGCAGCATTACTACTGAAATCAGCCTGCGCCTGCTGCAGTCGTTTACGGGCACCCACATCTTCGGCAACCAGCGTTTTCTGCCGTTGAAGTTCGGCTTCCTGATAGGTTAACTGGCTCACAGCCTGCAAGTAGTCCTGCTGCATCTGAATGTAATCAAGGCTTTGCAATGTCGCCAACGTAGCTCCCTTACTGACCTGCTGGCCGGGCAATACATTGACACTCTTTATGATACCACTAAGCGCAACGCTGATTGAAGCCATATATTGAGGAGGTACATCGACGGTACCCGTTGCTTTCACTTCATCGTTAACGGACATTTCCGTAGCCGCGCCAACCTGTAGATTCATAGCCTTAAGCTGGGTAGCGGAGATAGTGATTTGATTGCCCGATGCCTTTACGGACGTGGCTTTCTCGGACGTTGCGGCTGTGTTGTCTTCTGCGGGTTCGCCGGTACCCGAACAGGCAAAAAAGAAAACCGTCAGGCAAAAAAGAAGGAATGGCTTCATGGAGCGTATAAGAATTAGACTGGCATCAGGACTACGTGGGGTAGTCTATTGAATTCCAAGAATCTGTTCGAGTTGAATAACAAGCTGGCTGTAATTAAACAATGCATCGAGGTACTGCTCTTCGATGACGTAGGCCTGCTGAATGTTGGTGAAAAACTCAACGTAGTCGATCTCACCTGCCCGGTAGCTTTTCAGGGCGGTAGACTGAATGAGCCGAGCCTGTACCAGTGCCGACCCCTCAAAATAAGCGAGCGCCTGGCGCAACGTTTCGGCGTTCTGCTGCAGAATAGCTACCTGACCACTTACCTGCGTTTGGGTATACGTCAGGTTATTTTCGGCTATCTGCTCATTGATACGGGCAGCTGTAATCCGGGCTTTCACTCCTTTCGAAAAAATCGGAATACCAACTCCGGCCTGCACAATGTTGAAACCCGCTTCACGCAGAATAGACTGGTTCTGATACCCTAAAATCACGTCCGGTTTCAGGCGTTGTTGCTCCAGCAGCGTTTGTTGCCTGCTGACCGCGCGCTCCTGTTGCAGGAGAGCCAGCACCGGCGTATTCGTCAGGCTGGTATCTAACCGAATTAAACCGGCGGGCAGGTCGCGCCGGAGAGGCTGGGTGGTATCAATGGCAATAGGGCGGTCGACATTAAGCAGCAACTGCAACGCCCGCTGATGCGCCAAAATGGCCGCTCGTACGGTGAATTGTCGCAACCGTACGCTCTGCGCCCGTGTGTCGGCCGATACCTGTTCCAGCCGGTTTGTTTCGCCGGTTTTATAGCGAATAGTGGCCGCCCGGGTTGCATTTTGGTACAGGCTATCCTGACGCCGGAGCAGAGTCAGCAACTGAGTATCGAACAGTAGTTGATAATATGCCTGTTTCACCCCGGCCACTAGGTCGTTACGACGAAGGTCGAGCCGTCGTTCGGCTGCACCAGTTGCACTCTGGTAGACTTCTTTCTGTGCCCGGTAGTACGATGGCAGGGCCAGCGTTTGAGTCGCACCCAGAATATAGTCGTTATTGCGGGCCTGTGTCTGTCCAAACTGTGCCTCAACGATGGTCCGTGTTGGATCAAAAGCACCACTGACAAGTGCCCGTTGCCCCTGCACTTCCAGTGAGCTACCCCGTAACAGCAGACTCTGGCGGGTAGCCGTTTCGATAGCCTGGGGCAGGGTTAGTACCTCACTCCCCGGCCCCCGCTCCTTTGAAAGGAGCGGGGGGGAAAAAGGGCGAATCTGCTCCCCCTCTCCTTTCTTCAAGGAGAGGGGGCCGGGGGGTGAGGTAACCTGACCGGAAACCGGAGACCCTATCCCCAACCCAAGCAGGACTACAATACCCAGCAGCGTTGGGTGACTGACTGGCATTGCAGGAGTTGCCTTTTTAGACTTTCCGGCTACCCAGCTATACAATACTGGTAGAACTACCAGCGTCAGCAGGGTCGCGGTGATGAGTCCGCCGATAACAACTGTGGCTAAAGGCTTCTGTACTTCGGCACCGGCTGAGGTGGAGAGAGCCATTGGCAAAAAGCCCAGCGACGCTACCGACGCGGTCATGATAACCGGCCGAAACCGTACGCGCAGGCCGTGCAGAATGCGTTCGCCTACTTCGCGTTCACCCTCTCGTTCCAGTTCGTTGAGATAGCCAATCAGCACAATACCATTCAGCACAGCCACGCCAAACAGAGCGATAAAACCAACGCCCGCCGAAATACTGAACGGCATAGACCGCGCCCAGAGCGCCAATACACCGCCTACAGCCGCCAGTGGAATGGAGCTGAAAATGAGCAGGGCATACTTCAGCGAATGGAAGGTGGCAAACAGCAGCAGAAAGATCAGGAAGAGTGCCACTGGTACGGCAATACTTAGCCGGTCTTTGGCCTGTTGCAGGTTTTCAAACGCTCCGCCATAGGTATAATAATAGCCGGGCGGCAGTTTCACCTGTTTCTCAATGCGCTGTCGAATATCGCCGACAATGCTTTCTACATCACGCCCCCGAATGCTCGCCCCAATGGTTATGCGTCGCTTCGTACCGTCGTGCGAAATCTGCGCCGGAGCCTGGATATAGGTAATTTTAGCCACTTCGCTTAGAGGAATGCTGCCGTTGTTTCCACCGGCTGAACCGTCGGACCGGGGCAAGGCGAGGTAGAGGCCACTCAGATCGGAAACGCTCTGTCGACTGGCACTGTCCAGACGAATCACCAGGTCATAGCGCCGTTCGCCTTCATAGACGACGCCCGTTGCCTCGCCCGCAAATCCGGCCCGAATCAGCCGGTTCACGTCGGCAACGGCAATACCATACTGCGCCAGTTTCGCCCGGTCGTAGACCACGTTAATCTGTGGTAAACCCACAGTCTGCTCAATCCGAATACCCGATACACCCGGAATTTTCTCAATCAACCGACCGGCTTCGGTAGCTCTTTCGAATAGCTGCTGTAGATCATCGCCGAAAATTTTGACCACGATATCCGACTTGACACCCGTAATCATTTCATTAAACCGCATCTGAATCGGCTGGGTAAATTCGGAAGAGGAACCCGGCACTTCCTGCGCCAGGACATCGGCCATTTTCTGCGCCATATCTTCCCGATCAATGGCGTTGGTCCATTCCGACCGGTCTTTCATGGTAATCATCAGGTCGCACATCTCCACCGGCATGGGATCGGTCGGAATTTCGGAGGCTCCTACACGAGCAACAATCTGCTTTACCTCCTGAAAATGGCTTCGTAAGGCTTTCTCGGCTTTCAGTGTAGCATCGATGGTGGCTGACAGCGAAGTACCCGACGGCATACGAAAATCAATGGCCATATCGCCTTCATCCAGTTGCGGAATAAATTCACCGCCCAGCCGACCAAAGAGCAGGAAAACAGCTATCAGTCCAGCCAGGGACAAGGCCACCGTCGTTTTTCGCCAGCGTAACGCCCATTTTACCACGGGCTCATAGTGGCGGTAGAGCCAGTCCATCAGCCGATCCGAGAAGGTGCGTTTCGTTGCGATGGTCCGGGGCAGCAACAGGGCTGAAATCATGGGCACATACGTCAGCGACAACACCAGCGCGGCCAGGATGGCAAAGCTTACCGTGGCGGCCATCGGACGGAACATCTTGCCTTCAATACCGGTCAGCGACAGTATCGGCAGGTAAACAATCAGGATAATGATTTCCCCAAAAGCGGCCGATTTCCGAATAAACGACGCCGACTCAAACACAGCTTCGTCCATTTCCTCAGCCGTAAGCGTGCGGCCGAGGTACCGTTTGTTCCCATCAAAGTGGTGTAGTACCGCTTCAACAATGATGATCGAGCCGTCGACAATCAGGCCGAAGTCAATGGCGCCTAAACTCATCAGGTTGGCAGAGAAACCAAGTGTTTTCATCATCGCCAGCGTAAAGAGCATGGCCAGCGGAATAACGGACGCGACGATCAATCCCGCCCGCCAGCTACCCATCAGAATGAGCAGTACCGTCACGACAATCAGGCCGCCTTCGAGCAGGTTACGTTCGACGGTACTGATGGTTTTGCCGATCAGCTTTGTCCGGTCGATGAACGGCACAATTTTGATGCCTTCGGGCAGCGACTTTTGAATCCGGCCAATGCGTTCTTTTACGCCCTTGATCGTCGTTTCGGAATCGGCCCCTTTCAGCATCAACACAACTGCGCCCACAGCTTCGCCTTCGCCGTTGCGGGTCATGGCACCGAAGCGAACAGCATGGCCAAACCGTACATCCGCCACGTTTCCAATACGAATCGGCAACCCGCCTGTGGTGCGAATAATAGTGTTTTCAATGTCTTTCAGGCTATTCACGGTGCCTTCGCCCCGAATAAAATACGCCTGACTGCTACGCTCAATGTAGGAGCCCCCCGTATTGGCATTGTTGCGGGCCATGGCATCGGCCAGTTCGGGTAGGGTTACACCCGTAGCCCGTAGCCGATCAGGATTAACGGCCACTTCGTACTGTTTCAGGTAGCCGCCAAAGCTGCTGATTTCGATTACCCCCGGAACACCGGCCAGCTGCCGTTTCACGATCCAGTCCTGAACTGAGCGCAGTTCCGAGAGGGAGTACTTGCCTTCGTAGCCGGGTTGCGGTACCAGCGTGTACTGATAGATTTCGCCTAATCCGGTGGTGATCGGAGCCAGAAACGGCCGCCCATACTCCGCCGGAATGTCTTTGATGGCGTTCTGTAGTTGCTCGGAAACTAATTGGCGGGCTTTGAGCATCTCGGTTTCTTCGGTAAAAACAACCGTCAGCACCGATAGCCCGAGTTTGGAAACCGAGCGAATTTCCTCCACATTTTGCAGGTTGGCCATCGCCAGTTCCAGCGGTGTAGTGATAAACCGTTCGGCCTCCTGAGCTGCCAGGGCGGGCGTTTGGGTGATTACTACCACCTGATTATTGGTAATGTCGGGCACGGCATCAACTGGCAGGTGATAGGCCGAATAACTGCCCCAGCCGACTAACATCAGCACAAAGGCCCCAATGACTAATTTATTCTGGATGCTAAACCGAATGATTGCGTCGAACATGACGGGGTATTTATGGGCTGAACCAGGCCTGCTCTGAGCAGGTTGTTCGCCGAATGGGTGATGTCAATAGATAGGCGTTATCAGCCGGACACCGTGCGGTAGCCGTACGTCCGAAACGCAGTAAAGAGCCAGAATGGTATGCTAAAAACGGGGAGGCTGGAGCAGCGACGCCGAAAATTGCCGGGCGTATAAAACCGGCACGCCGAAGAAGGATGATACTGTCAGTTCAGTAACGGACACGTCGATGCAGATAAAAACGGTGGGCATAAAGACAAAGCCCAGCGTGCCCCCATCGAAACTGGGCAGACGGTGATGGCTATGGCCCGGCGATTTCTGATGTTCCGAATCTGACGCGTAATGTTCGACAATGAAGGCCCAAAAACTCAGACCGGCCCCTTCTTCCTGCTGATGCTGGTGATAGTGATGTACCAAGTCTGGTAGCCGCGCAGCCTGTTCGGCACTCATGCGCGGTACGAGACTGCTAATCAGCAGCATAAATCCCAGAAAGAGTGCCGTAGCCTGTTTCACTGGTTCGGTTATTAATCCTCAAATTTACACAGACAAGCCGATGTTAGCCAGAATGGTTTGCCAGATGGACTAATTTGGAATCGTTCGGCATAAAAAAGGCCCGTGATGCCACGGGCCAAATCGGTTGCTATTACTCATCGCTCTCGTCAATAGCAACAAGCCGCTCACTGAGTTGGTTATCAGTTAAAGTAGCGACTTCCGACTTATCATAAAGAGCTAATAGATATATTTTTCGACTGGTTACTAAAACGGTAGTAATCACCCGGCCACCACCTGATTTTCCCGTCCTTTACTTTTTATCTGCAAACGTACTTTATAACAATCTTTTCCTAGAGCATCGCCCTGCATAGGGTCTTGCTTCAACGATTTACTTAGGGTTGACAAATCTGTTTTTAAAGATGGGTATTTCTTTGCCAGCCGTTTAACATCACGCTCAAAATCAGTGGTAGTGATAATAGTGTAATCTGTCACATGAATCACGTTTCAGGAGTGAGTAACAACTATTCACCGCGTTAACCGACTAATAGTCAATATGTTAAGCCCAAAAAATCAGATGGTTTTGAAAAAGTCGTCCAGTCTTCTCAGCTTTACTTCGCCACGTGCTTCAGCTTTGGCTTGTTTATAACTCCGTTCAATCCGATCAAGTACGGCACTATCACTCTCGGATGGATCAGACTCCTGCACATGAATAGTGGCACCAATCGCCTTGGCTAATTCGTCGAACAAAGCCCTGTGCTGCTCACTTGTTTCTATTACCAACGTCATACGCGTCGTGAGTTAATTCTGTCAAAATTAAGGAGGACGCCCTCAATAACAATGCGCCTGAAAGGTTTGTACGGGACCAGAATAGACTTATGTACTATACCGCATCAACTGGTTCGGCCAGTTCCAGCGGAGAACTCCGGCGGGGGATATACTCGCGGAAGAACGAGCTAACCTTCATCTGGATGACGCCCAATATAGCTTCCTTGAAGATTTTGGACGACATTTTAGACACGCCTTTAGTCCGGTCGGTAAAGATGATCGGCACTTCCTGAATCATGAATCCGTACTTCCAGCAAGTAAATTTCATCTCGATCTGGAAAGCGTACCCCACGAATTTAATCGGGTTCTGAAGTAACACCTCCAGCACATTACGCTGGTAACAGACGAAACCAGCCGTGGGGTCCATGACCGGCATGCCGGTTACGAACCGGACATAAACGCCCGCAAAATACGACATCAGCACCCGGCCCATCGGCCAGTTCACCACGTTTACGCCTTTGATATAGCGGGAGCCGACAGCCACATCGCTGCCGCCCGAAGCACAGGCCCTGTACAACTGAAGCAGGTCGGCGGGGTTATGCGAAAAGTCAGCATCCATCTCGAACAGAAACTGATAGTCCCGCGCCAGCGCCCACTTGAACCCGTCGATGTAAGCCGTGCCGAGACCCAGCTTTCCCTTTCGTTCGAGTAAGTGCAGTCGTCCGCCAAATTCTTCATCCTGCAGCATACGAACACAATGCGCCGTACCATCGGGCGAACCATCGTCTACAATCAGCACGTCAAAGGGTTCAGACAGGGCGAACACCCGGCGAATGATGGCTTCGATATTTTCAATCTCGTTGTAAGTCGGAATAACAACCAGACAAGTTTTCATGGATATGGGTTACGTAACGAGGTGTAGCAATGGAGAGGCAGCCAGAACTGCTATCCGTTGATAATATAACAGTTATCCACTAAAAATGGTACAGGATTAAGAAATTTTAAGACAAAAAATTTACAGCAAGTGCCTTTGCTTTTTTGATGCAGTCCGACAGCGATACCCCCCCGTACCAGTTGGCGCAGACCCAGACACCATCCGATTCCAGTGCGGGTATCTGTTGTTTCAACGCCAGTGCCCGGGCATTGTACTGCGGAATGGCCCGCTCCCACCGGTAAATGTCGCGCCGGACGGGTGTAGCCGCGCTGATTCCAAACGCATCGCTCAGTTCCTGATGTACCTGTTGTAGCAGTGTATCATCGGGCAACTGCGCTTTACCCACCCCTGCCGTTCCGCCCACGAACGTAGTAAAGAGCACTTCCCCTGCCGGGCATCGGAAATCAAATGTCGAACTGCTCCAGATATGCCCGGCTGCAAACCGGCCTTCTACCTTAGGATTCAGTGCCCCAAAGCCGTCGAGCGGGTGCGTTACATCGTCGCGTTTGTAGACCGAATGCACCGCCGTCATGGGGGGATACTCAATCTGGCGGAGGGCCGTTGCAACAGTCGGGTAATAGCTTTCCAGCAGGCGGGCAGCCGGATCGGTACCCGTGCAGATAACCAACCGATCAACAACCACCGGACCCGATGCGGTATTGACTTGCCATTGCCCGCCCGAAAGCCGGTCGATGCGCTGCACCGGTTGGTTATACCGGACATGGGTGAGTTGCTGAGCCAGCGCAATGGGCAGCGTCTGCATGCCGTTTCGAAAGCTGAACGACTGCCGCCTGCCAGTTGCCGACTGGTTTTTGATCAGTCCCCGAAGGACCGAGCCGTACTCTTTTTCGTAGGTCAGCAGCACTGGAAACGTTTCAGAAACCAGCAGTTCTTCGGGATCACCGGCATAAATACCGGCGACAAACGGGGCCAGCGCATAATCAACCAGTTCATCCGTAAACCGACGCTGGAAAAACTGAGTCAACGTTTCACCCGCAGGTGAGGTTGTTTTATTGCTCAGTTCCCGGAACACAGCCCACTTGGTTTTCCAGGAGAAAAAGCCGCCAAATAGCAGTGAGGGTGGACCGGACGGCAGTTTTCGGTACTGCCCCCGCCGGAAGATATAGCGGGATTTGCTGACCGGTTTGGCAAACAACAGATCGTTGGTCAGGCCGAGGTTAGCGAGCCAATCCAGCAATTCCTGATCGCCGAGCAGTGAATTAGGCCCGAGTTCGCGCAGATACGTTCCGTCACGCACCGACCGGATATAGCCGCCGGGCGTATCGCTCGCTTCCCAAAGGTGATAGGCCTGCCCCTGTCGCTGTAGTTCGTAGGCCAGTGTAAGACCCGAAATGCCGCCCCCAATAATTCCGGTTATCATGGGTTAGCCGGTGTTTTGTGCGCGTCTAAGCGCTGTTGCAACTTTTTGACCACCTCCTTATAAATCGCTTCGAACTGGGCAGGATCAGACGCGTAATAGATGTAACTCTGTCGGTACGAGGCCGTATCGACCTTTAATTTTTTGTAAATCTGCCCTTCCAGCCGTTTATACAACAGCGCTGACGAATCCGCCGACGATAAACCCAGCTTGCTCACCCGCGACTCGGCAATATGCACTTCGGTCAGGATAGTGGCCATCTGGTCGGCGGGCATCAGGTTATCGGGGCAGGGTACCTGATTCCTGGCTGCCGGGCCACAGGCCACAGTAAGCAGGCAGCTCAGAAACCAGACCGTATGGGATAGGGCTTTCGCACGTTTCATGTCGGAGTCCGTAGTTTTCACGTTAATTTTGTGGGAGGATGGACCCGCACGGACAGCCCCGGCAGATTTTCATGATCGTTAAGATTAAAAATGATCTTTTTGGGTCATAAGAATCATGATAATCTGCGGGTCCATCCTTTCCCGCAAAGTTCGGTAATTATCAGGCAGTATGGATGAATTTCTGGCCCGGCTTCGTAACTACGAAATCCGCATCCGCAAGGCGGTTAACTCACAGATGCGCGGCAATTTTCGGTCTGTTTTTAAAGGAAGCGGCTTGGAATTCAGTGATTTACGAACATATCAGTACGGTGATGATGTGCGGGCCATCGACTGGAATGTTTCCTCTAAGGGTCACGGCACGTTCGTAAAAGTATTCCGGGAAGAGAAGGATCAGACCGTCTTTTTTGTGGTCGATGTGAGTGCTTCGCAGGAAGTTGGCCCGCGTCAACGGTCTAAACTCGATACCACCCGCGAAGTCTGTGGCGTACTGGCCATGTCGGCCCTGCGCGAGGCCAGCCACGTGGGTATGTACTGTTTTTCCGACCAGAAAGAAAAATACCTGAAGCCCGCTAATACCCTTAAACAGGGATATCAACTCATTACCAGCCTGTTCAAACTACAACCGCTATCGGCGGGCACCGACCTTGCCAATGCCCTGCTCTTTACGCTCAACATCCTTAAACGTCGGTCTGTCGTCTTTCTGCTCTCCGATTTTATCGACGCGGGCTACGAGCATAACCTGAAAGCGCTGGCCAAAAAGCACGACCTGGTAGTGATTCATCTGTACGACCAGCGGGAGGTAAATCTGCCCCGGCTGGGCATCATTCCGGTGTTTGATACCGAAACCCGCCGAACCGTTTGGGTCAACACCTCGGCCCGCTCGTTCAGGAGTAATCTGCGGGAAACCTTTGAGCAGAACCGCACCCGACTGGAGCGGCTGTGCCGGCAGTACAACGCCAATTATGTGGCCCTCGATGCCCAGGCCGACTTTGTGCCTACGCTGATCGACTTATTCCGAATCCGAAAATACCAATGAGCCACGGATCAGGGATGCCGAAACCTATGCAGCTATTAAGCTGGCTCGTGCTGGCCGCTGACTTGTGTATTGGGTCGGTGGCCACAGCGCAGGTCAGTGGCACAAAAAATCCGGTTGCGGTTCCGGTTCGGACGGAGGTAACGAGTGAGCAGCCCGCCGGAGCAAACCTCCCCGTTGGCCGGTTCCTGACCGATACCATCGAGATTGGCCGACCGTTTCAGTATGCCCTGAGTTTCTGGCATCGGTCGGGTGAGGAGGTCTTTTTTCCCGATACCAGTCGAAACTTCGCTCCCTTCTGGGTACGAAACGTAACCCTGTTTCCCACCCGAACGCAAAACGTCGGCACCCCGGATGCAATGAGTCTCGATAGTGCCGTTTATACACTGGTATCGTTCGAGACGGCGGGTATGCAGTTGCTGCAGGTACCCATCCGCATGACCAACGGGGCTGACTCGGTGGTGCTGTTAGCCACGCCCGACACCGTATTTCTGCGGTCGCATCTAAGCGATATAAGCCGCCCCGGTACGCTAACCCTGGTATCTGAAACGGACGTAGTACCTCTGCGCCAGCAATTTAACTACCCGTATTTAGGTATAACGCTGCTGTTCATCAGCGTCCTGCTTGCCGTCGTGTATGGCCTGTTCAACCGGTCCATCCGGCGGCAATGGCGCTTGCTGCAACTCGATCAGCGGCACCGTCGGTTCAGCCGGGAGTTTACCCGACTGAAACGGGACATTACTGCCGATACCGCAGCGGATACCGCAAACCAGGCCGTTGTGGGCTGGAAAAGTTACCTCGAACGCCTGGAACGGGCACCGTATGCCTCCATGACGAGCCGCGAAATTGCCGACCGAATCAACGATGAGTCGCTTACCGATGCCCTGCGCGAGGTTGATCAGATGATTTACGGCGGTGCTTTTACGGAACGGTCCATCGATGCCCTGAAGGTGCTGCGTGAGGTAGCCGTCCGGCGGTATCAGGCCCGGCGCGAAGTTCTGCAACAACCGCAGTCCCCTACCCTTTCCACACCCGCTAATCCGACCGCATGACCGAACCCTGGTATTCACTGCACTGGTTTTTGCCCGGTACCTGGTCTCAGTTCCGGGTCGAGTATCCGGCAGCACTCTACGCCATCCCGGCTATTGGGTTACTGTTTGGCCTGCGGTATCTGTTGTTTCGAAAAGCAGGGCAGCGGCTGAATATGTCGTTTGGGCAAACAACGGGCGGGCACGGGCCGGTTACGTCGCTGCTGAGTGCCCTGCGTTACCTGCTTCCTATCACTATGTTTGCCGCTATGGCACTGGTGTTGGTAGCCCTGGCCCGACCCCAGATTGTGCGGGAACAGCGGGAAGACCAATCCGAAGGAATCGACATAATGCTGGCGCTGGATGTGTCGTCGTCCATGACCGAGACGGATCTGAAACCGAATCGACTGGAAGCAGCCCGGCGGGTGGCGCAGGCATTTGTGGCCGGTCGCAAAAACGACCGCATTGGTCTAGTCGTTTTTGCGGGAGAAGCTTTTTCACTCTGCCCGCTAACAACCGACTACGACCTGATTCGGCAGTACCTCACTGAATTAAGTGACAGAATGATCGCGGTGTCGGGTACGGCCATTGGTGATGCACTGGCCCGCTGTATCAACCGGATGCGCGAATCGACCGGCACCAGTAAAGTGGTCATTCTGCTTAGTGATGGCGACAATACGGCGGGTAATCTTGACCCGATTACGGCGGCCCGACTGGCTACCGGGTTCGGTATTCGGGTGTATACCATTGCTTTGGGACGGCCGGTTGCCCGTCGGGCCGATACAACTGGAGTGGCCGCTACCGTAGACGAAGGCATTCTGCGTACCATAGCCAACACGGCCAATGGCCACTTTTTCCGGGCGACGGATGCCGGTCGGTTACGAACCATTTTTGCCGACATCAATCGGTTAGAGAAAGCACCCGTTCGTACCCGCGTTTATGAGGATGTGCAGGATTACTACCGGGTCTATCTCTACTGGGCCATTGTGCTCTTATTGTTTGCCTTGTTTTTGAAGAACACCATCTTCGGTAATATCCTGGAAGATTAATGCTGAAATCTCATTATACCGCCAATGTAACGGAGGCTGGGCTGGACGAAGTGGGGCGGGGTTGTCTGGCCGGGCCGGTGGTAGCCGCTGCGGTCATTCTGCCCCCTGATTATACACATCCCATCCTGACCGACTCCAAGCAACTCAGTGCCCGTCAGCGCGACCGGCTGCGTATCGACATCGAGCGCGATGCCGTTGCCTGGGCCGTGGCAGAGGCCTCCGCAGGAGAGATTGACCAGATCAATATTCTGAAAGCCAGTTTCCTGGCCATGCACCGCGCCGTAGATGCGCTGGCTATAACGCCCGAACACCTGCTGGTTGATGGCAACCGGTTTGTGCCGTATCCAATGGTACCTCATACCTGTATCGTTAAAGGCGACACGAAATTTCTGTCCATTGCAGCCGCTTCCGTACTGGCCAAAACCTACCGCGATACCCTTATGACGCAACTCGGGCAGGATTTTCCGGCTTACGGATGGGCGCAGAATGCAGGTTATCCCACTCCCTTACACCGGGCCGCTCTGCGGGAATTCGGCACGACGGTCTGGCACCGGATGAGTTTCCGACTGCTGTAGCGTTTAGTCAAAAAGGGAGGCACCAGATGCCAGACCGTCGAGATATAGCATCTGATTCCTCCCTTTTTTTGACTGTTAATGAGGTGTTAACCTACGTACGGCTTCACTAATCCTTCGAGGGTGTGTAATGACTGTGCACCCGATTTCCGCCAGACGACCTTGCCCTTATTGAACAAAATCAGCGTTGGGACGCTCTGAATCTGGTATTTGGTAGCGGCTGCCCGGCTGCGGTCAATGTCTACCTTAACAATGCGAAGACCATCGTTTGTGCGGTCGGCGAGTTGCTTCAGAATGGGAGCCTGTGCTTTACAGGGACCGCACCAATCAGCATAAAAATCGACCAGAACAGGCTTGTCGCCGTGGATAAGGTCGTGAAAAGAATCTTTCTGGGTCTGGCTCATAGCATGGAGTTGTTAACTATGGATGGATAACGATACATACAAAACAAAAAATCCCGGTACTTGCTTTCATCTGCCCGAAAACTGGCCGGAACGCCTATTTTTGCTTTTTATCACTTCGTCAACATTACCTTATGCTGTCGTCTTACGGCCCTTTTTATAAAGCAATGCGCTGCCTGATTCTGTTACTGGCGGGTTTGACTGGATCACTAACCGGTCAGGGTCAGGCCAGGCCAAATTCAGACAAGCCTATTCCGTTTGAACTGATTGAAACAACTATTGCTGATGTGCACCGAGCATTTCGGAATGGGTCGTTAACGAGTGAGCAGTTGGTCAGTGCCTATCTCGAACGCATTCGCACGTACGACCAGCCGACAAAACTCAATTCCATTATCATTGTCAATCCCGACGCGCTCGCTGCGGCCCAAGCACTGGATGCCGAGTTTAAAAAGACCGGTAAGCTGCGTCCGCTGCACGGCATTCCGGTCATTGTAAAGGATAACTTCAACACAAAGGGGTTGCAAACAACTGGCGGCTCCGTTGCCCTGAAAGGATTCGCTCCCACCGAAGATGCGTACCAGATACAGAAATTACGGGAAGCAGGTGCCATTGTACTGGCAAAGTCAAACATGGCCGAGTGGGCGTTTACACCCATGCACTCCCAGAGTTCGATGGCAGGCGAAACGCTGAATCCGTATAACCTGACGCATGTTCCGGCCGGGTCGAGCGGGGGTACCGCTGCGGCTGTAGCGGCTAATTTAGGGCTGGTTGGCCTGGGATCGGACACGGGCAATTCTATTCGCGGGCCATCGTCGCACAATGCACTGGTGGGATTCCGTACCTCGATGGGTCTGGTCAGCCGCTACGGCATCATACCACTGTTTACCCGCAACGACGTGGGCGGACCAATGTGTCGGACCGTAACCGATGCCGTTCAGCTGCTTAACGCAACAGCAGGATATGACCCGAACGACCCGATCACAAAACACAGTCAGGGGAAAGTGCCCAAAAATTACACGCAATTTCTGCGGGCCGATGGCCTCAAAAAAGCACGAATCGGGGTACTTCGTCAGGTGGCAGGCCGACCCATCGATCCCGAGGTAAAGCGTCTCTTCGATCAGGGTGTGGCCGATATGACCCGGCTGGGTGCCGAAGTAGTTGAGGTGACCATCCCGGATTTTGACTCCTTGAGCGCCAATCAGTGGTGCAATGATTTCCGGGCGGATATTGAAACTTACCTGAAAACCTTCGTCAAACGTGACTCGCTGAAAACGCTGGACGATATTATTCGGGTGGGTGGCTACTCAGACCTGGTTCGTGACCTGCTTACAGACGCGGCTACGCATACCGGTCGGGGCGAGCATCCCGAGATTCCGTGTGGCGATGCCTTTACCGATCCCCTTCGCATTGCGTTCCGAAAAGCCATCGAAGCAGAGATGGACCGGCAGCACGTCGATGCGCTTATCTACCCAAGCTGGAATTTTCCACCGGCTGCGGTAGGCGATGAGAAAGGATATAAAGGTGATAACAGCCAGTTAATAGCCCCGCATACGGGCCAACCGGCCTTTACCATTCCGATGGGCTATACTACCGGCGACCTCCCCGCCGGGATGCAGTTTTTGGGCCGCTTATTCGATGAGCCAACTCTCATTCGGCTCGTTTATGCCTACGAGCAGGGCACCCGCCACCGGGCCGCACCGAAACGTTTCCCGGCACTTAAATTATAGCCTATCCCGGATCGTTGTAGCCCAGACGCCTACGTCTGGTTGTCGATTATCTACTAAGATACCGGCGACAACCAGACGTAGGCGTCTGGGCTACAACGATCCGGGGTACAAGCAACCAGGCTTAGGTAGCCATAATCAGCTTGTCAACAGTAATAGGCAGGTCGCGGATGCGCTTGCCGGTGGCGTGGTACACCGCATTGGCAATGGCAGCTCCAGCTCCGGTAATACCGATTTCGCCGATGCCTTTTACCCCAACCGGATTCACGATATCGTCCTTTTCTTCGATGAAAAACCCGTCGATTTCCTGAATATCCGCATTGACCGGTACGTGGTACTCGGCCAGATTGTGGTTCATCACCCGCTGATTACGCTGGTCGCGGCCGGTGTATTCCATCAGGGCCATGCTCAGGCCCCAGACCATACCGCCGATTAACTGACTGCGGGCCGTTTTAGCGTTGATAATCCGGCCGCCACCAAAAGCTCCAATGAGCCGCGTCACCCGCAGTTCGCCCAGGGCTTCGTCAATCCGAACTTCGGCAAATTGGGCACCAAAGGCGTAGAGCGAATATTTTTTATCCTGTTCCTCATCGGGTTTGGATTCGAGCGTAACCTCCAGCGTTTTGGACGTGCTCCGCTTTAGCAGATCGCTGTACGTTTCACCTTTTTTGGGGTTCGACTGGAGAAACAAACGGCCGTCGGCTACCTGAATATCTGCTTCGCCCGCACCGTACAGGGGCGACTTTGCATCATTGATGGCCAATATTTTAGCCTGCCGAAGTACGCCCTGTGCAGCCTCCATCACCGCCGAGCCGGTACTGGCCGTCGTCCGTGAACCACCCGACACCGTTGTTTCGGGCAATTTCGTATCGCCCGCGTTCAGCGTGACCCGCTCCGGCGATATACCTATTACCTTAGCCGCAATCTGCGTCATAACGGTGTAGGTACCCGTACCAATATCCTGCGTACCGGTATCGACCTGCACCGTGCCGTCCGTTTTCAACCGTACTCTGGCCGACGATTTCTGCCTGTTTGTTGGGTATACGGCCGTAGCCATGCCCATCCCGATCAGCGTATTCCCGTCGCGCATGCTGCGGGGTTGTGGTGTCCGCTTCGACCAGCCAAACCGTTCGGCCCCCAGCCGGTAGCACTCCCGGAGCGATTTACTTGAAAATGGATGCTGCTTCGGCGGGTCAGCTTCGGCGTAATTCTTTAACCGAAATTCTATTGGGTCCATGTTCAGTTGGTAGGCCATTTCGTCCATGGCACTTTCCAGCGCAAATACGCCGGTTGCTTCGCCCGGTGCCCGCATGGGCGATGGCGTACCAATGTTGGCGTTGATAATCCGGTGCGTCACCTCCTGATTTGGACAGGTATACAGCATCCGGCTGGTCAGTCCGCAGGGTTCCGTGAACAGATCAAAGGTCGACGTCTGGATAAAGGTGTTGTGCGCCATACCCGTCAGCTTACCGTCCTGAGCCGCACCGACGTTAAATTTTTGCACCGTTGCCGACCGCGACCCGACCATGCCGAACATATCCTCCCGTCGCAGGACTAACTTAACCGGGCGGTTCACCAGTTTAGCGGCCATAGCTGTCAGCAGCACATGCGACCAGATAACACCCTTGCTGCCAAACCCGCCCCCGGTAAACTGACAGATGACACGGACATTTTCTTTGGGCATCCCCAGCAGTTCAGCCACCCGCTCCTGCGTCGGAAAAATACCCTGCGTCGCGTTGTAGAGCGTCAGGTTCGGGCCTTCCCAAATAGCGATGGTGGCGTGGGGTTCCAGCGCGTTATGAAACTCGGTGGGTGTCGAATAAGTCTGCTCAACACGGGCCTTCGCTTCAGCCAATCCGGCTTTCAGATCACCGCGCTGCGTATCAACGGGGTCATCGGCCCGCATGAGTTTCTCCGGCTTGTGCGCCCGGTCAATGTTGGCAGGAAGCTCAGGAGCCGGATCTTTCGCGCGGTATTTTACCTGCACCAGTGCAGCCGCTTCGTTGGCCCGCTCAAACGTGTCGGCGATGACTACCCCGATGGGTTGGTTATTGTAATGGACATCATCATCCTGCAACAGGTTCAGCACCCGGTTAAGCGCAATTTCGCCGGGCTTATTCTTGTCGATACCCGCCAGCTTAGGTGCGTTCTCATGGGTCATGATGTTGAGCACACCCGCCAGTTTTTTAGCCGCCGACGTATCAATGTCCTGAATACGCCCGTTGCCAATGGTGCTCATAAGGAGCGACCCGTGTACCATTCCGGGTGGGTTTATATCGGCCGTATAGCGGGCCCGGCCCGTTACCTTCAGCGGTCCATCGACCCGGTCGAGGGGCTCACCGATTAATTTCTTAGCCATAAGAAGTGGTTAGGAGGTTTGTCGTTACCTAAAAGAGACTTCTGAACGACAGCCTGTTAACTGGTTAGTTTTGCCGCTGTCTCCATCGCCCGCACAATCGCCGACTGGACCAGTGGAATTTTGAATGCGTTGTGTTCGTAGGCTTTGGCCCCGGCGATGAGTTGCTGCGCGGCTGCCCGGTAGGTAGCTTCAGTCGCGGGTTTGCCCACTAACTGCTGCTCAACACTCGGCAACCGCCAGGGTTTGTGGGCCACACCACCCAGCGCCAGCCGGGCTTCGCGAATGGTGCCGTTGCTGACCACCAGCCGGGTTGCCACAGAAACCAGGGCAAACGCGTAGCTGGCCCGGTCGCGCACTTTCAGGTAATGCATGCCCCCTGCTGCCGCCGACTTTGGCAAATCGATGGCCGTGATGAGTTCGTCGGGGGCCAGCACCGTGTCCAGTTGAGGTTCCTTACCGGGCAACCGGTGAAAATCCAGGATAGGAATGGTTCGCTCTCCCTTCGGACCAACCACCCGGATGGTAGCGTCCAAGGCATACAGCGCCACACTCATATCGCTCGGATTCGTGGCGATACAAACCGTTGGGTCCGACGACTTGTCCGATGGTTCCATACCCAGAATGGCGTGAATGCGGTTGTAGCCGCCAATGGCTCCGCAACCGGAGCCCGGCTGCCGTTTGTTGCAGGGCTGGCTGGGGTCATAAAAGTAATAGCACCGCGTACGCTGCATCAGGTTGCCGCCCATGGTAGCCATGTTGCGAAGCTGCGCCGATGCGCCCGCCAGCAGGGCTTCGGACAATAACGGAAATTGTTTTTTGATGACCGGATCGTCGGCAACGTCGCTATTGCGGGCCAGCGCACCAATACGTATACCGGTAGCCGTCGGTTCAATCTTTGTTAGTGGTAAGCGGCTGATGTCGACCACGTTCGCAGGCTGCTCAACGTCGTACTTCATCAGGTCCACTAAGTTGGTTCCGCCCGCAATAAAGCGAGACTGGAGCGTAGCGGTCAGCAGGCGAACGGCCTCCGCCGGTTGATGGGTCTGCACGTAGGTGAATGGTTTCATCCGGGTGTCCCTCCTTTCTTCACGGATTCGATGGCGGCTACAATGCCGGGATACGCTCCACAGCGGCAGATATTGCCGCTCATCCATTCCCGGATTTCGGCCGGTGTATTCGCATGGCCTTCGCGCAGCAGGGCCGTTCCCGACATGAGCTGACCGGGCGTGCAGAAGCCGCACTGGAACGCGTCGTGTTTAATGAAAGCCGTTTGCAGCGGGTGCAGCTCACCCGATTTCCCATCGGCCAAGCCTTCAATCGTGGTAATTTCCTGGCCCTGCACCATAATTGCCAGCAGCAGGCAGGCATTTACCCGCCGACCGTCAATGTGAACCGTACAGGCTCCGCACTGCCCATGATCACAGCCTTTTTTACTGCCCGTCAGCTTAAGCCGTTCGCGCAGCACGTCGAGCAGGGTTTCGCGGGGTTCGACCGTTAGCTGGTAGGGCTTGCGGTTAATGCGCAGGGTAATGGGCTGCGTGGCCGTTGGCGTGGGTGCAGTAGCTGGGGTCATGGGTGTAGATTGAGCAACTAAAGGTGGCATAATCAGGAAACCCGCCAGTGCCGATGATTGCTGGAGAAACCAACGCCGGTTGACGCTCCCGCCCGGGAAAGTGTTCGGTATTATCATGCTTTTGTCACGTAAAACGCCTTTGGAGTTAGATTCTCCACGCTTTACTCACCTAACTCAGTCTATAGGAAAAGAGATAAAAAATCAGTAAATTTAGATGGAATGGCCCCAACGCTGATTCTGAGTGCGTAGTGGTTTCTTTTTGGCAGACAGGTAGCCAATGAACGTCAGGGGATAAGTAGTAACTGCATGGGTATCTAATACCTATGAACTTTCTGGAGAAACTAAATAACAGCTAACCAAAAAGCATTTTTTCATAAACTATTTATCTTTTATTATTGCTGTTATTATAGTTAAAATATTAATTTTGACTTATCGGTATCAATATATCGAAAAGTACAATTAGGTAACCATCTCATACCGGTCTGTTCAGGGCAAATCTATGCCGATATTTCCCGATACGAACCGAAAACTGAACCGCATAGTCGGTTGATAGTCAACAGGTTCGACTTTTCCTTCGGGGAACGGTTTCACACGTCAGCAGTGCCATGAATTTGACCAGACGAATTACGTTGATATTGGCCTTAGGGCTGTTAATCACGGGGCTGATCGGTGCAAATGCCTATCGGACTACCCGCCAGCTGGTGGTGTTGAACAATAAAGTAATTCACACCCACCTGGTGTTGCAGAAAACGCAGCAGTTGCGGGCCTCCCTGATCAATTTAGACAATGATCTGCGGGGACATCTGCTGAGCGATAACGATTACTTTAAAGCCGACTTTTTTCGGAACGCCCGCAACACAACGGAGCAACTCAAAACCCTGAGGGCCCTCATTGCGGATAGCCCGAAACAACTGGAACGGCTGGCCCTGTTTACCAGACTGCTCCAGACCAAACTGACCAGCACCGGCACCTTACTTACCAAAGGCGAAGTCAGCGAAGGCATGGTCCGGCTGAAATCGTTGGACGATCTGCTGCAACTCGGCGAACGGTTACAGACGACGTTGAGCATTATTGAAGATGATGAGAAGTTCCGGCTCGATAGCCGGGCGGTCGCCAGCGAGCAGGTAGCCAGTTACGCCACCCAAAGCAGCCTGATTGGTGCCTGCACGGCACTGGCCATGATTTTATGGGCGATTTACCTGCTCTTTCAAACGCTGAAAGACATGACCCGGCTGAATAATCAGCTCACCGAGAGCGAACAGCGAACCAAGGGTTTTCTGGAAACACTACCTATTTCCGTTTCTATTTTTGACCGGGAAGGCCGTTTTTATTACGCCAACCAGGCGGCTTTCGGCTTGTTCGGCGACTCGGTCCACCCCGCCCCCTACGACGAAGTGCTGAAAGAGATACAGATTGTCCGGTTCCCGACAAACGAGCCTTATCCGCTGGATGAACGCCCAACGTACCGCGCCTTACGGGGCGAAAGTGCCCGTGCCGACGATATGGAACTGCGGATTGGCACTAAGGCCATCCAGATTCTCAGTTCGTCGAGCCCGGTTTACGATGCCGGTGGCGAGTTACAGTACGTCGTTACCTCGCATGTGGATATCAGCGAACGGGTTCAGTCGCACCGGCGGCTGGAGGAAGCCAAGGAACTGGCCGAAAAAGCAGCCTGGCTCAAAGAAAACTTCCTGGCCAATATGAGCCATGAAATTCGTACTCCGCTGAACGCGATGCTTGGTTTCTCGAACCTGCTCGAAACCACCTCCCTCACCCCGGAGCAGCAGGAGTTTGTGCAGTTCATCCGCTCGGCGGGCAAAAACCTGCTTACGATTGTCAACGATATTCTCGATATCTCCAAGATCGAAGCCGGGATGCTGCAACTCGAATCCATCCCGTTCAGCATCCGGTCGCTGGCGGTTTCAATTCAAACCATGTTTCAGTCGGCAGCCGCAGATAAAGACCTGCAACTGATGGTCGATATAGACCCGACGCTGCCCCCGGTTGTGGTCGGTGATCCGACCCGGCTGACCCAGATCCTGCTGAACCTGATCAGCAATGCCATCAAGTTTACCAAAGATGGCGGAGTAGCCGTTTACATTGAGCAGAAACGCCAGACTGCCGACTCGGTAGAGGTGCAGTTTTCGGTGCAGGACACCGGCATTGGCATTGCGGCTGATATGCTGCCCCACATTTTTGAGCGCTTCCGGCAGGCCAGCGATTTCACAACCCGGTTCTACGGCGGTACGGGCCTGGGCCTTAACATCGTCAAATCGCTGACCGAAATGCAGGGCGGCTCCATTACCGTCACCAGCACCGTGGGTCATGGTTCGCGCTTCACGCTGGCGATTACGTACCCGCTGGCACCCGAGTCGGTAGCCCCGGATGCCAATCCGGTACTGGCCCTACCGGGTCCCGACGGCCGGGCGCTGGTTATTCTGGTGGTTGAAGATAACCTGATGAACCAGAAGCTGGCCCTTCAGGTACTGAAACGGTTAGGCTATACGGCCCTGATCGCCGACAATGGGCAGCAGGCAATCACGCTGCTTGAACGCGAACCGGTCGATATTGTGCTGATGGACATTCAGATGCCGGTGATGGATGGCTACGAAACGACCCGCTACATCCGCACTACCCTGCACAGCACGGTGCCTATTGTTGCCATGACGGCCCACGCGCTGGCCAGCGAACGCGAACAGTGTTTACAGGCGGGTATGAATGATTTTGTGCCCAAGCCCTTCCAGATGGACGAGTTGCAACGGGTTATACGAAATTACCTGCCCCGGACAGCCGTTAAGCCGGTGCAGCCGGAAATTCCGCAGCCAGCAGTGCCGATTGGCAGCTCATTTTCGCTGGAGTCGCTGCTGACCGTTGTGGGACATGACACGGACTTTGCCGCCGAAGTGCTGGATCTGTACCTCAGCCAGACCCCCATTGAGATTAACAATATCCGGGCCGCGCTGGCCCAGCAGGACCTGCCAGCCATCAGCCGGATTGCGCATACGCAGAAGGTACCCACTCAGATGTTTGGCATGACCGAGGCCACTCACCTGCTCCGTTCCATCGAAAAGCTGGTCGCCGATCAACAGGGCATTGAGGCCGTAGAGCTGCTGGTTAACCAGTACATTGCGCTGATCGAAGCCGAACTACCAACCATCAATGACATCCTGATGACCCAGTTCAACCGGGTGCATCAGGACTGACGTAAAGCCGTCGCCAACCGGCTTTATGCAGCAGGTAGTAAACAGCAGTACCCCATAAAAAACCAGCAGCGGTACCGGGACATCCCGATACCGCTGCTGGTTTTTTAGTGGTAAGTCAGTAAGTACTTACCACTGACTGACTTACCGACTTTTCCACTTATTGCCGGATTACTTTTACGGTTTTAGACTGGGTTGGCGTAGCGGCCTGGATAAAGTAGATGCCGGCCGAACGACCCAGCCGAAGTGACTGATGCTCAACCGCGCCCGCCTGCCGGACCGTGTGCTGACTGACCGAGCGGCCCTGCGCGTCAATAACCTGCAGGTCGAGCGACTCACCGGCTGCACCCAGTATATCCACTTCGGCAAACTGCCCCACAACAGGGTTACCAACAACGGACACCCGTAAGGTCGTTTCCGGTTCGACAGCGCCGATTCGGGTGCTGTTCATGCCGCAGGCGGCCCGGAAATTCCAGGTAAAGTAGGGAGCGCGCGTGGCCTGATCGGCAACGGTGAGCGTGCTGACGTTCTGATCAAAGGGGAAATGGTAGCTCTGCCCCAGTACACCCATATCGGTCACGCCATTGATGAACAGGGGCGGCAGAGCGGGGGCAAAGGTGCCATCGGTGTAGCCGACCACGAAGTTTACATCACTCAGCACCGAGTTGGTGTAGTTGCAGTTGAAACTGGTGATGGTCAGCGTAGCCGGTCCCGTTGGCGGGGCAGGTGGCGCAGGCGGAGTTGAACCAGCCGAACAGGCAGCCCGGTAATCCCAGACGAAGTAGGTACTGCGGGTAGCCTGGTCCTGAATGGGCAGCGGCCCCGTGTTGGCATCGAAGGGGAACGTGTAGGTCTGCCCCAACTGACCCGTGATGGTCACGCCGTTGATGAACAGATCAGGCACGGGGGGGGTAAAGGTGCCGTTGGTATAACCGACCACGAAGTTCACACTCGACAGGGCACCATTGGTACTGAAGCAGGTGAACGAGGTGATGGTCAGTGCGGTTGGTCCCGTTGGCTGAGTCGCCGATGCGCTGACGGTAATGGTGAACTGACCGCTGGTTTGTCCGGCCACGTTGCTGGCCGAAACGGTTACCGTTGCCACGACCGGTGTGGTTGGTGTGCCGCTGATGGTCCGGCTGCCGGCATCGAACATCAGGCCCGCAGGCAGACCACTGGCGGCATAGACGATAGGCGTTGTGCCAGTGAAGGCAGGCACCACATAGCTAAACGGTGTGCCCACGGTGGCCGTTACACTCGCCAGCATCGGTGCAACGGGTGCGGTGGGGGCTGGCGGGGTAGGTCCGTTGGCACAGGCAGCCCGGAAGTCCCAGGTAAAGTAGGGAGCGCGCGTGGCCTGATCGGCAACGGTGAGCGTGCTGACGTTCTGATCAAAGGGAAAATGGTAGCTCTGCCCCAGCACACCCATATCGGTCACGCCATTGATGAACAGGGGCGGCAAAGCCGGGGCAAACGTACCGTTGGCATAGCCCACCACAAAGTCCACACTGGTCAGCACCGAGTTGGTATAATTACAAACGAAACTGGTAACGGTCAGCGCACCCGGCGCGGTTAAAACGGCTTTTAGGGCTTTGTCGGCTTGTATCAGGCCATAACCGGTACCAAAATCGAAGCCCGTATCGAAGCCGGGGGTGGCCGGATCATTCATATCCAGCGCCGTTTGCTTCATAATGGACAGCACCGTTGAGGGTGTAAGCGCATTGGCGGCTTTATCCTGCATCAGTGCGGCTACCCCGGCGGCATGGGGCGCAGCCGCCGATGTCCCGAAGAAATTGGGGAAGCCATCCGATTCGTAATCGAAGCCGAAGAAGGTGGTGTTGCCGCCATCTATCGCCGTCACCTGGGGCTGCTCCCGAATTACGCCCTCCGACTGACTGAGCCGCTGCCCGTCGGGCGTGAAAAAGATGGGTGTACCACCGGCCGACGAAAAATACTCGATAACCGGGGCGGTCAGTGAGGGTTTAAAAGCGGGCGTAGCATCGTAGCGGGCAGCACCTACAGCCGCGCCATGCTGCGAATTGGCGTGTCCGGCCGTGGTTGAGCTTTGTGTATCGTGTTCGATGGTGATGTCGCCACCGGCGTTGTCGAAGTTAATCCACTTGATAAACCCGGGATCGGGACCCGCGCGTTTAACCAGCGCCAGTTCTACCGTCAGCGGGGTCTTCCCCGTATTCTGAAACTGGGTTCCTTCAACCGGGTCATCACCCAGATTGTTGGCCATGCTGGATAACTCGGGGATCAACTCGCCCTTGTAGTACACCAGCAGGTCCATGTCCGTTTGCGCACCGGCTCCGCCACTGACGGAGTAAAACGGATCATTCCACTGCAAAATGATAGTCACCGTTTCGCCGGGAGGCAGTGTGATAGACTGGTAGTAGTCGCCCCCGCCAAAATCGTGCGGGTAGCCAACGGTCCGAATCAGCGTGCCGGGTACGTACTTACTCTGGTAGGAAGACCGTCCGTCGTTGCCCGCGGAAGAAAAGTAGGAGACGTTCTTCGTTGTTGCCACTTCCTCCACCGCCTGAGCTACAATCCCATCCTGAAAAAATGGCTCGAAAAAATAGGTAATATCATCCGTGATGACTTTACAACCGGCATTGGCCAGGTCGATAATACCCTTGGCAAAGCCCGGTTCACCGTTGTAGGCGGTGTTAAAGGCAATGGCCGCGCCGGGTGCTATGTCGTGTACAATCTCCGCCATGGCGCGGCCCTCGTCGGTCGCGTCGGGCGTCAGGTAATCGTCGATCACCTGCACGTCGGGGGGCAGATCACCCGATGCTACCCCGGCGGGTGCGCCACCAAGGGCGTTGTAGGAGTCGGATAACACCCCAACTTTAGTGCCGGCTCCGGTTACGCCATACGTCTGCCGGGCAACGTCGGCCCGCATGGCTTTGTCGCCCTGCGAGGTGACCAGACCCGCTTTGTGCATTGGCCTGTACGACGGCCGGGCAAACTGAAGTTGCCGTACGCCCTGCAGGTCGCCCAGCTTATCGATGGGCATATACCCAAATACCCGCTGTTTAAAAGCGATTCCCTTTTGCAGCCCCAGTGCCTGTAACGCCTGCAGCAATGCCTGCCCATCCTGACCGGGGGCCGCTACGGCATCAATCGCAATGGAATTTCCCAGCGTCATAAACCGGTTAACGCGCTGAAGGCCGTTTACCGGAGCCTGCGCGGCCGTTGTGTTATTCAGGCGAACCGCAAACAGATCGGGGGTAAGTTTGGCCGCCTTGGCCGCATCCCGGGTAGTTACCTGAGCCTGACTGATGGCTGGCAAGCCAAGCAGTACACTCATCGTGAAGGCAGTAAACAGTCGTAAAATCTTTGACATACATGGGTTAGTTTGATTGGTTGATCAATGTGCCGCTGCCAGAAACAGCAATTCTGTAAGGGCAGGGTAATATATGGAGCAACCCGTACTACTCCCCTCGCCGATTACTCAATATATGCCGCCAACGTCCGTTTTTCGATTTAATGGTATACATCGCCCGCACAGCCGGTGACAGTCAAAAACATGATCACGTTACCATTATACGTTGGCCTGACGAGCGGTGCAGGGCGCCTGATTACCCGCCGTGGCACTGCCCTGGTTTTGGTTGTAGAGAGTCCGGAAAAGGGAGAGTTTAGCGCGCAGGGATGACTTTTAGTAAGTTTTTGGAGACGAGTACCGCGCGAATTTGTTCGTATAGTATATTTCCGACCTCCATTCGTTACCAATAAATATGGCACTGCCCCCTAATACACAATGCGAAGTCATTCTGATTGATGACGACGATGATGAATTTTACCTGTTGAACCACGCTGTGCAGAAGTACTCGAGCCAGATCACGATCCGGCATTATCAGCGGGCGGAAGAACTGACGCACCATCTGGAAACGACCGAACTGCTGCCCAGCCTGATTCTGGTTGATATGCACATGCCGGTGCTGAGTGGCGTCGAAATTCTGCACTTTATCAAGCGCAACGAGGCTCTGCGTAATATTCCGGTGGTGGTATGGTCGGGCGATCTGCAGCCGACGGAAGTGAATCAATGTTACGAGGCTGGCGCGGCTTCGGTTATTCTGAAACCAACGGGCAACGATCAGATGCTCGAGAGCGTTACCAACCTCTGCAATTACTGGTTCGTTACCGTTCACCTGCCTATCTACCCTAAGCAGGCAGGCTGCTGAAGCAGGCGGTTTTTGTCGAACAAAAATTTTATTTACACCCTGTTTTTGTCAGGCTGGGTTTGTCATCCAAGGTTTATTTTGTCATCCTGAGGCACGAAGGATCTTAGCGATTTGGTGCCTAAGATCCTTCGTGCCTCAGGATGACAAAACAAACTCAGTTGGTATTCTCAGGATGACAAAAACAGCGTGACAACAAGCCCTCAGTAGCCAAAAAGTAAAAACCCCTATATGGGGTTCAAGCCCTGAGTTACCCCTCAAAAACCCGGCATTTCCTGCGGGGCCAGACTCTTGCCATCGTCGTTATACTGCTCCTGCTGGAAAATAAATTCGTGGAGTTTCTCCGACCGTCGGCGGGTTTCTTTGGCTTTACTGAAAAATTTCTCGGCCGTTTCCAGATCACCCGCTTCGGTAAATACCTGCCCCGACTGGTCGAGGAGGATAATGGCTTCTTCCAGCCCGCGAACCGAACTCCAGAGGGTATCTTCTACCGTCTTGGTCACTTCTGCCAGCAGTGCCCCGGAGGTATACGCATGACCCGTGTGGCACCGATACCGGATCAGGTTACCTTCGCGAAACTTGACAAGCACACCGCTACAGTCCGGGCAGGTCACGGGCGACATTTCGCCCAGATTCAAAACGCCCATCTCGAACGCATTTTTCTCAGCCGCGATTCCAACTTCCAGTTCCATGCGGCTGCGATCTTCGTTGGGTATTTCTGAGGCTTCCGGCATATCTTTATCGGTTAACTGACACAGCAGCGGACCTACTTCGGCTAAGGGCACAATATGGTCCACGTCCACATACTCCAGCACACTTTCGGGCATACTCGCATACTGCGCATCCTGCGGATCCTGAATAATGCCAATACCGCCCAGCCGTTTTACCGACCACATCCCCGACGTACCATCGTTGAGCAGCCCCGTCAGCACCACGGCAATAACCCGCGGTCCGAAGGTATAAGCCGCCGACCGGAACAACGCATCCACCGACGGGCGGAACCGGTTTTCTTTCGGTCCTTTCCGCACCAGTACCCGATCCGCTTCTACCAGCAGGTGATGGTTGGGCGGAGCCAGATAAATCATGCCGGGCCGAATCGGTTCGCCATCCTCAGGATGCACGGCCCTGAGCGGCCCCGCATGGCTGAAGATTTGCGGCATCATACTCGGCGTACTGGCCGACACATGCTGCACAATAAAAATAGGGGTCTTAAAATCAGCAGGCAACGACGCTACCAGCTCCTGCAGGGCATAAACGCCACCCGCCGAAGCTCCAATTACAATGATATCAGGTTTTGCCATGTTCGTCTCTTGTTACACGGTTTGTGGGCAGGATTGGACTCACTACGGCAAATGAATAAATATCTGACGCAAAATCCAGTTATTTTTACACCGCTTGTGTCTATACGTTCAACATTTGAAAAATGTAACAAGCAGAAGGCCGATTGGTTTATCAAAAAAGCAGGTCGCAATGAGCATCCCCACGTCGCCCGACGAATCTACCCCCTTGTTCACCGTTCCTGTTCCGCTGGTCGCCATTGGTGCATCGGCGGGTGGGCTGGAAGCCGTTTCCCAACTCTTTAAGCACCTGTCGCCCACTACCGGGCTGGCATACGTTTATATTCAGCACCTTAACCCTTCCTACGACAGTCAGCTGGCGGCCATACTAAGCCGGGCCACCACCATGCCGGTTATCGAAGCCGAGCACCTGATGCCCATTGCCGCCAATCACGTCTACATTATCCCGCCCAATAAGGATATGGAAATCATGGATGGCGTACTTACGCTCATGCCACGCCGGACCCGGTCGGCCATGCACCTGCCCATCGATCAGTTCTTTACCTCCCTTGCCGAACGCCAGAAAGCGGGCGCTATCGGCGTCGTGCTGTCGGGCATGGCCCACGATGGCACCCTGGGGCTGCGGGCCATCAAAGCCGCCGGAGGCATAACCTTTGCGCAGAACGAAACGGCCAGGTACCAGAGTATGCCCCGCACGGCCATTGCCGGGGGCGTTGTGGATATGGTGCTGCCCCCGGCTGAGATTGCCCGGGAAATTGAGCGTCTGAGTCAGCAGCCCGAACTCTTCGTCCAGATGGTGACTAGGGATGTGCCCGACGCGGATGCGCCCGACGCATCGGATACGCCCGAAGAAGACCTGCGCCTGATTATTCAGTTTTTGCGCAAATCGGTCGGGGTCGATTTCAGCAACTATAAAATGACCACTATTCGTCGGCGCATTATCCGGCGCATGGTGCTGTTCAAGCTGGACTCCCTGCGCGACTACGCCCGGTACCTGCGCAGCACGCCCGGTGAGGCCGATCTGTTGTACAGTGACCTGCTGATTAACGTCACCAGCTTTTTTCGGGATGCGGAGACGATGAACTACCTGAAAAAGGAGTTTCTGCCGAAATTAGTGCAGGAGAAAGGCCCTACCGAACCGTTCCGGGTCTGGATAGCCGGCTGTTCGACCGGGCAGGAAGCGTATTCAATGGCCATGATGCTGCTGGAGGTGATGGACGAACTGAACCTGACCCTTACCATCCAGATTTTTGCGACCGATCTGAGCGAATCCGCCATCAACCGGGCGCGGCAGGGTACCTACGCCCGCAGTGAACTGACCGATGTGTCGGCCAAACGGATGCAGCACTTTTTCACGAAAATAGATGATCGCTACCGCATCAGTAAAACCATCCGCGATCTGTGTGTCTTTGCCCCGCATAACCTGCTGAAAGACCCGCCCTTTTCGCGCATTGACCTCATCAGCTGTCGCAATCTGCTCATCTACCTGAACACTGTGTTACAGCGTAAGGCCATCGGCACGTTTCATTACGCGCTGAACCCCAGTGGTTATTTGCTGCTGGGCAAGTCCGAAACGGTGGCTACCTCGGCCACGTTGTTTTTACTGGTCGAAAAAAACTATAAAATTTACGCCCGCCGGAACGACACCGTCAGCCGGACGGCGTTTGAATTAAATCCCCGTATTCCTACCCCGAACCGAATGGAAGAGCCAACAAATCGCAACCAGCCCCCTAAGGGTAACCTGCCCACCGGCGATCTCGATAAACTCGTCGATACGCTGCTGCTGAGCCGCTACGTGCCAACGAGCGTGGTGGTCGATCAGGATCTGGAAATTCTTCAGTTTCGGGGGTCGACAAGTCTGTTTCTGGAGCCGTCGCCGGGCAAGGCGAGCCTGAATCTGCTGAAGATGGCCCGTCCCGCCCTTACCTTCGAGTTACGCAATCTGGTGCATAAAGCCCGCAAAACCGGGCTACCCGTTCGGAAAACCGGGCTGGAGGTGGTCGTCAATGAGCAAACCCACCAAGTAACCCTCGAAGCCATTCCTCTGAACAACGGATCGGAGGGTCAGTTGTACCTGATCGTTTTCACGGAAGTCTTTCCCCTCGCCGGGGCCGATCCGGCAACCGACGGATCGGAACCCGGCCGGATCAAGCAATTGGAAGCCGAACTGGCGGCCGTGCGCCAAGACATGCGGTCGATTATTGAAGAGCAGGAAGCCTCCAACGAAGAACTCCAGTCGGCCAACGAGGAAATCGTCAGCAGCAACGAAGAGCTGCAAAGCATTAACGAAGAGCTGGAAACGAGTAAGGAAGAAATCGAGTCCACCAACGAAGAACTCCAGACCATTAACCAGGAACTACAGGTACGCAACGATCAGCTGACGGAAGCCCATATGTACGCCGAAGCCATCTTTGGCACCATTCGCGAGGCCACCTTAGTGCTCGACCGGGATTTGCGGGTGAAAAGTGCCAACCGGGCCTTTTACCAGATCTTCCGGGTACAGGAGAACGATACCCAGGGCCATTTACTTTATGAACTGGGTGATGGGCAATGGGATATTACCCGGCTGCGTCAGCAGTTGGAAGACGTTATCATGCGGAATGTGCATATCCGCGGCTTCGAGGTGGTCTATACGTTTCCCGACGTTGGCGAAAAAATCATGCTGATTCATGCCCGCCGGGTTATTCAGCAGCAACGGCAGGAAGCCATTCTGCTGGCTATCGAGGACGTGACCGAGCAGCGACGGGCGCAGCGGCTGCTGGAGGAGCGGCAAGCCTGGTTTCATGATATTGTCGATAACGCCCCCGCCCTGATCTGGGTAGCCGGCCCCGATGGCCACTATAACTTTTTCAATAGAGCCTGGCTCGACTACACGGGCCGACAGCAGGAAGGAAAATCGGGTGCGGACTGGCTGGAAAACATCCATCCCAACGACCGGAACGAGTATCTGATTACTTACCGGGCGAACTTTAAACTCCGGCAGGCGTATCAGATCGAGTTTCGCCTGAAACGGTGCGATGGCAACTACCGCTGGATGATGGAAAGCGCCCGCCCGACGTTCACGCCCGACGGTGCTTTCAGCGGCTATATTGGCACCTGTGCCGAGATCCACATCCAGAAAACCCTGAATCAGGAGCTGGACCGGCGCGTAACCGAGCGCACGCAGGAACTGACAGCCGCCAACCTGAACATGGAGAAATCTAACCGGGAACTGACCCAGATGGCCGAGAATTTACAGGCCGTGCTCGACGGGTCACCAGCGTCAGTCGGTCTGCTGAAAGCGGTGCACAACCCGGACCAGAACGAAGTGGTCGATTTTCGACTAACCGTTTTCAACCAGAAGTTTGCCCACTTGGTCCGTAAGCCCATTAGTCAGCTAAACGGGCTTACGGTGGATGAACTGGCGGACACCCTGTGGGGCGGTGAGACAATGGACCAGTTCAGGACAGTCTATAGCACCGGCGAAGCCGCTTACCGCGAGCAGCATGTAACGATAAAGGGAAAAGAGCAGTGGTGGGGTATGTCGATCAGTAAACACGACGATGGCGTAGTGATGTCGGGGCTGGACATTACCCCCCTGAAACAGGCCGAACAGCAGCAGGAAAGCTGGCTGAAAGAGCTGGAGCGTTCGCAGGAAAGCCTGCAAACGGCAGATCAGATGCGGCAGCACATTCGGGAACGCGGGGAGTTTCTGCGGGTCACCTCCCACGACTTGCGGGGAAGCTTCGGCGTTATTCAGGGTGCGGCCTCCCTGCTGAACCTGATGGATACCCAGGAAGAACGGGCGCAGATGCTGACCATGCTGAACCGCAACCTGCGGCAGGTAACCCAGTTGCTGACTCAGCTGCTGGATTACTCACGGCTGGAATCGGGGCAGGAACAGGTGCAGGTGCAGACCTTCGACGTGTGTGAGATGATGCACGAACTGTGCGAGAGTGTGCAGCCCCTGGCCGCCGAACGGGGTTTGACCGTATCGGAGAACGGCCCGGATAAGCTGCCGGTCGAAAATGACAGTGTAAAAGTGCGCCGGATTGCCCAGAATCTGCTGCTGAACGCCTTGGGCTACACCCAAACCGGTGGCGTTGTGATCAACTGGGGATACGACGCGGGCGCTGACCCGGCTACAGCCCAAAGCTGGCAGTTCAGCATTCAGGACACCGGGCCGGGCTTACCCGAACGCACCATCAACCGGCTGCTCGGTCTGCCCGAAGCCGACGAAGAGCCCGAACAAGCCAATGCAGGAGCATCGGGCGAGGGCATCGGGCTGGCGATTGTCAACCAGTTGTGTAAGCTGCTGAAAGCCACCATCGAGGTAGACAGTCAGTCGGATCAGGGCACCCTCATCCGGGTTCGTTTCCCCATGCGCGTGGGTTGATGCGGGGGTGGGGTACAGAAAAATAGCTTTTGTTATGCTGTTTTTTCATGGCACCAGGCTGGTGGCCTGCCTTTTGTCATCCTGAGGCACGAAGGATCTTGGCTACCAAGCTTCTAAGATCCTTCGTGCCTCAGGATGACAAAAAGCAAGCCACCAGGTCAGTGCTATGACAGAAATCTAAACTATCAGCCGCAGCCTCTCTCTTCCTTACAGATACGTTAACGCATTAATCCGCCGGGCAATCCGCCCGCGCTGAAGCTTCAGTTTCTGCACCTGCGCCTGATAGGTAGTTAGCTGCGCCTGATACCGTTGGGTAAACGCGGCCCTGTTTAAGGAAGCAGCCCCCTTTGCTTCATTCTGTTCAATCAATTTGAAAAGTCGGTGAATCATCGTCTGCTGACTGTGTATGCTGGCGTCGCACAGGCCAATCCGCTGCCGGTTCAGGTCGATTAGCCAGGTTTTATCGAAGGTAACCGCCGACCGGGCCGGTTCGCTCAGCAGCGTCTGCCACTCATTTTCCAGTTCCTGCATCGGCTCGCGAAAGGCAGTGCCATCGAAAACATCCAGAGGTAGTTCGGTTTCGGTATCCCCATCCATAAGACGCACGTTGAGCAGGGTATCGCCCATAGTGACCACCGTATTCAAAAAGTCAAATCCTTCTTCAAGGTGAGTTGGCACATACGTAAAATTACGGATTCCTCCGCGAGCACTTAACGCCGTTAGTAAGAACATCATGCGCGTCTAATGGTTAGGGCTCAGATTGTCATTTAATGAGAACAGGCACCGTAGCCGTCCGCCACCAGTACTCTGCCATAATTTTGAACGATTCCTGCCACTGGTCGCGGTCAATAGCTTTTACGATGTATGACGAGCATCCCTGTTCGTAAGCCGTGTAAATGTCTTCTTTTAAACCGGAATGACTGAATATGACCACCGGAATAGACCGGTAAACGGACGTCGGGGCTTTCAGCGTTTGCAGCAGTTGCTCGCCATCAGCCGGGGCTGGCAGATACCAGTCCAGCAGAATCAGCTTGGGAAGCCGGTACTCAAATCCGGTCGACAGCAGCGATAGTGCCTGCTCGCCACCGTTGGCCCGTACAACCTTCAGACCGGGCACAGTCTGTTCAAGAGTCCGGCGGATGATTTCCCATTCATCATCATTATCGTCAATAACCAGCAGTTCGTTGATCGTGGAATTTGGCATGTCTGGAGGCAGCTGTTGGGCAGGGCTTACTTTGCCGGGAAAGATAACGGTTGACCGGTTAAAAGCCCCGATTTTTATATTTATTGATTCAATGCGCTAAACCCCTGTCTCCAGCCGGGCTGTTTAAGAGCGTACGGCGCTGCACCGGGCAGAAACAGGGTATCGGGCAGACCCGGCCCATCTACATTGGTCTGATTCTTGTTGGTCGAGAGGGTAATACAATACACACCGAAAGTAAGCAGATAAACAACTCAAACGTGTGTACATCCAGCCCGACAGGGCTTACAATCAATAAAATTAGCTGGCGTAGCCTAAGTTTCCCAATTACTCTATTAAAATTATAGTGTTCTTACAGCGTTAATCAGTCGTTCCTCTACAACTCCTTAACAATGAGCAAAAAACAGATGATATTTATCGTCGACGATAGGGCCGATTACCGCTTTCTGCTCCAGCAGGTGTTCACGCGGTTTATTCCACAGTATGCGGTCCGGTTTTTTCCCAGCGGAGACGCGCTGAATCAGTACATACAGATCGAAGCAAACGCAATGGTCTCTACCCTGCCGGGGCTGATTTTGCTGGACCTGAACATGCCGGGGCTGAGCGGCTACCAGACGCTGACGACCCTGAAACAAATACCGGCCTGGAAACGGGTACCGGTTGTGATGATGAGTGATCTGGGAACGGCTCAGGAGCAGGAACAATGCTACGAAGCGGGGGCTAACTCCTTTATTACAAAGGCGATGGGGCTGGATGCCATGAAACAGGCGATGCTGACCATTTGCCATTACTGGCTGGAAATAAACCGGCCACCTGTCTGCATGGTCTGAACCGGGGCAGCTGCTGCGTTACTGAGCGGGCATGGACTTGGGCAGCGTAACGGATTCCCACCAGTACCGGCGAAAATCCTCAAAATAAGCCAGCCATTCTGCATAGGACGAAGGCTTTACTAAGTACGACGAACTGCGCAGGTAATACGACTGTTCAATGTCGTCGGGATGCGCCGATGAACTGAGCACCACCACCGGCAACCGGCGGAAAACATGATGCAGTTTAATGGCTTCCAGTACCCCCCAGCCTTCTTCGCGGGTGGGCAGGTACAGATCGAGCAGCACCAGTTCGGGCAGCCGCACTTCTTCATCCAGGCAGTCATTGAGGTACTCTATGGCTTCGCTGGCGTCGACGGCCCGGACAGCCTCAACGCCGGGCAACGTCTGCAATAACGCCCAGCGAACCACAAACCAATGGTCATCATTGTCCTCAACCACTAAAATGCTGCCGCGTCGCTTTCGGATTGTCGTGCTTGATTTGAGAAGATAATTATCCATAAGAGAAAGGTTCCGATTCGTCTGATAGACAAATGTTAACAAAAATAGTAAAATTGTTATTTTCTCTATGTAATAAGTATAATAATTAATTTAGACGCGAAACGTCTTATTAATCAGGCAGTTATACGCACATTATGGTAAGTGAAAGAATTTAGTTAACAGTAGTTTCTAATCGGTAGTCAACGAATAACTCGCTCTGTTTATTTTGTTTCTCTGTTGAAACTAATAAACAGGATAGGGTCAAAAATTTAGCGGTCAATTAGTTCGGTAACGGCCCCTGTTTATTAAGCGGTTTGCCAACATTCGTGACAACAAATATGGATTACGGGTACAAGCCGGAAAGACGGCCGCGTAATTGCCGTTCTCCGTTTATCCATTCGGCAATCGTCCGTCCCGTTTACGGCTGACTTTCATCAGCCTGACTGCCAACAACTCCCGTGTCTTTTGGTTAGACCTGTATACCCGCCGTTCATAGCTGATGCGCAGGCGGGGCGGCTAACCTCTGTGCTGTATGACTGTTACCTCCGTAAAACACTTCTTCACCAGCTTCTGGATTGTACTCCGGGATGCCTTCAACGGTTTTCTCGACGACCGCGGCCTGAAACTAAGCGCGGCCCTGGCCTACTACACGGTTTTTTCGCTGGCCCCGCTGCTGGTGCTGATTATTTCGGTGGTGAGCATCTTCCTGGGCGAAGAAGCCATCCGGGGTGAAATCTTCTCGCAGATCAACGGCCTGGTGGGCAATCAGGCAGCCCGGCAAATTCAGGACATGATTAAAAATGTGGGTCTGTCAGGCAAAACCAACACGGCCCTTGCAATTGGCATCGTTACCCTGGTGCTGGGCGCTACCAGTATTTTCGTCGAGATTCAGGATTCGATCAACCTCATCTGGCGGGTGAAAGCCAAGCCCAAGCGCGGTTGGCTGAAACTGCTGCAGGACCGGCTGCTCTCTTCCTCGCTGGTGGTTAGCCTGGGATTTCTGCTGCTGGTATCGCTGATCGTCAACGGAATTGTCATCGCCATGAGCGGCATTCTGACCCGCTACATTCCCGTTGTGGGTGTTTACCTCATCAGCGCGTTTAATTTCGGCATCAGCATGGCAGTGGTTACGGCCCTGTTCGCCATTATTTTCAAGGTGCTGCCCGACGCCAAAATCGCCTGGAAAGACGTGCGGGGCGGGGCTTTCTTTACGGCGCTGCTGTTTATGTTTGGGCGTTACCTGATTGGTATTTACATCGACACTACCAGTACCAGTTCGGCCTACGGAGCCGCCGGGTCGCTGATCGTTATTCTGACCTGGATTTACTACACGGCGGCTATTCTCTACTTTGGGGCGGAGTTTACGCTGGCCTACGCCAATCATTTCGGCGTGAAGATCGAACCCGCCGACTATGCCGTGTACGTGGAGCAGACCGAACGTGAGCGGAAGGTGGATGCCATACCTATTCAGCAAAAGGTACAGGATAGCCGGAAGTAAGCACGTTTCCGCGCCGGTGCGTAAGCCGAATTACTTACCGGATACGCCTTCTGCATCCGTACAGACCGGGAAAAACACCGGAAAGTTAACCCACAACGGTTTCTGCTTTCCGGCCGGAGCCAAACTTGTACTGACTGTCGTAGGCCAGACCCAGCCCCACACTGGAGAGTTTGTTCTCGTCGGCGATGGCGGCCTTGGGAAAGAGCCGCTTGAATTCAGCCTGTACCGAATGCACTTCCGTTGACCCGCCGGTGAGTATGACCAGTTCAATGGCTTCCGCCCGGACGCCAGCCTCCCGAAGACACTGCCGGGCCGAGTCCGCTATCTTCTCCACCTCGCCCCGAATCGCCCGCTCGAACAGGTCGCGGTGAATGGGTATGGCAAAGCCGTTCTCGATAAAATCGAATGGTGTTTTGTGTTCATCCTGCGCGCTGAGGGCAATTTTGGCGTCCTCGGCCGCAGACAGCAGCGTATGGCCGGTTTCGTTTTCCAGCACAGTCAACAGCCGCCGGTACCGCGTTTTATCGTGCGACTGATGGAGTATCTGCCGGATCTGCGTAATCAGTTTGGGGGTGTACAGAAAATTGACCTTACTCCATTCGGCGAGGTCATGGTACGGTTTCAGCGGAACGTCCAGTTGTTTATCGCCGTAGGTGCTCCGATAGCCCAGTTCCGGCATGATGGCCGCCAGACTCAGCTCCTTATCAAAATCATTGCCCCCCACCCGAACCCCGGTATTAGCCAGAATATCCTGCGTTCGGTCGCTTTTGTGGATGTACCTGCCGGAAAGTTTAATAACCGTAAAATCGGACGTTCCCCCGCCGAGATCGGCCACAATAGCCAGTTTCTCCCCACTCAGCCGGGCCTCGTGCGCAAAGGCAGCCGCAATGGGTTCAAACTGGAAAGCGATGTCTTTAAAGCCAATTCGTGCGGCAATCGCCCGCAGTTCGGCTTCGGCGCGGGTATCGGCAGCGGGGTCATTATCGACAAAATGAACGGGCCGCCCCATCACCACATAGTCAATTTCCTGACCGGCCACGGCATCGGCTTTATCTTTTATATGCTTCAGAAAGGCCGTGATGATGCTGGAGAAGTTCATAGAAGCTCCATTGACAACGGTGCCATGCCCCATGAGCGAAGTACCCAGCACCCGTTTCAAACTCCGCATGAACCGCCCATCCTGCCGGTCGAAAAAGAGATTAACGGCGGTACGGCCATAGAACGCCCGGTTATCGACACGCCGGAAAAAGATGGCACTGGGAATGGTAACGTGGTTCTCCTCAACCGGCACCAGGCTAATGGCACCGGACTGATTAATGGCTATGCTTGAGTTGGATGTACCAAAGTCGATTCCGCACGAAAGAGTCGTCATTCCTGAATCAGATTTCATCACGCGGGGAGTTGGCGGGCCAGACAAAACGCTGCCATGCGCCGGTCGGACCCGATTTGTGGACAAAAGGAGACAAATTTAACGCTAAAAAACGGGTTTGGCTTACAGCACTTTGGCTACGCTAACCCTTTCCGGTACTTCAGTGACCGGATTGCAGCAGGTAGCCGCAAGGCAATAGAGAGGGCTATAACTTGAGGATTCCGTCGCGCATGGCCCGACGAATGGTGGTGAACAGGTCCTGGCAGTCACTGAACTGATCGGGGTCGCCAAAATCCGTTTTCTCTTCGTTCCAGCGTCTGACGGTACCGTTGAGCAGATCGGTTAACTGCTGCTTCAGGTCTGCTTTAGCCGGACTTAAGGTAGTTAGTTCCTGCTGAACGGCTTTGATGTCCTGCACGACCTTCGCCCGGTTGGTGGCGTACCGAACTTTCCAGGCGGCAAATGCTTCTTCCTGCGCGCGGGTTTCATCAGCAACCGACGTAACCGGCGATAGTGTGCCGGGGTTCATCGTCCGCGCACGCGCCGTATCAGCTACCTGCGCCGAGACTACGCCCGACAGACTAATCAGAAAGAGTAACAGCAGAAACCGCATCATGAGTATAGTTGGTATTGAGCCGACAAAGAAACGCCAAAAACAGCTTGGCTGGTGTGTTATGACCGGGTAACAAGCGCAAAAAGGCCTGTCGGCAACTGGGTACGGCCCCTTCGCTTAACCCAACGCCGGGGGAATGGTCTGTTTAAAGGGTTCATTAGCTGGTAAACCATTCAGGAGCGTATCGCTCGTTAGCAGGCTTACTCAGGGCTTTTTCAGTTCGTGCTGCCGTCCATAAATGTAACGCAGGGATAGTCCGACACCCCATCCCGAACCGTTTGCCGTTGTGGTTGCCTGTTGCTGAACACCGCTGTTCACTGTATAGGTCAGGTCCGATTTGAGTGCGTTACCCAGCCCCCAATATTTACGGCCATAAAAGCTCAGTTCCAGATACGACGACAACCGGGTTACATAATCAAGGCCAAGTTCGGTCATACCCGTAACCCGATTGAAAACAGTAGCGTTATTCGTCAGCCTCAGCGTATCAACGCGGTTCCGGCCCCGGTTGCTGTAACCAATCAGGTTAAAATCACCAATCTGACCACTGCCGTTCGGAATGAACCAGGCACCTGCGGTCAGCCAGAATCCTGTTTCATTTTTTGCCTGCCGCGCCGACCCCAGGCGCCGTTTCAACCGTAACGGAATGCCAGAACCACTATTCAGGTACGTATAAACCAGTGGATCGCCGTTGTTGGCAATGCTGATGGTAAGATGGATGGGCGCACGTGTGTAGCCAGTTTCAATGGCCCATGCGTTTCGGTAGGTGTAACCGAGCGTAGCACCCCAGACGGCTTTTGTCAGGGCAGGCGTACTAACCAGGCCATTGAATGAGTTGCTGAGGACGCTGCCCTCACTGCGAAATCCGCCTTCTGCCCCAACATACCACGTCCGAATCTCACGCAGTTGCTCCAACAGATCAGGATGGGTATTCGCTCGTTTCCCACTCCTCGATTGATACCGGCTGGCGTTTTGATCCGGGTCAGCCATAAGTACGCGTTTCCGGCTCAGGGGCGGGGGCGCATAATAGCTTGTATCAACCACTATTTGCTGCGCCTGCGCTGATACGGACAGACCAACAAGAACAGATAGAAAGGAGACGTTTTTCATAGTACAGCGTTTGCCGGGGTGGATGGGCGTTTCTATACCGGGTACGCAGGCATTGTACCTAGTGTTGCTGTTTCGCACCTATCTTCGGAGAAGGAATAGTGATGCAGGCAAACAAAAAAGCCGCAATCGGTTGATTGCGGCTCCTGTGCCGAAGGCGAGGCCACCTGGGGTATTGCTCAACCCCCAATTTTTACGGCGAAGATCAGGCACTCAAAATGGGCGGCTTTCTATAACAAGACCCGGGGTAAACTGGTCTACGAAGTCCGCGACCGGATGATGGAAGCCCTACCCATGCCGATCCTGTCGGCCATGAAACGCAGTGTGGAGAGTGAGTAAACTAACTGGTTTTTATTCACTTAGAACTAATAGATAAACGGGATGCTACATATGTAGTCTTTTAGAGTTTAACAAAAATTTAATATAACAAAATTTTTACACGAAAAGTCTAAGTTTTGATTTTCAAACACATACTGAGATGAAGAAGTATTTGCTGATTGCTACCTTATACTCCTGCACGATGGCAACTATCAATGCACAATCATGTCGGCGTATTGATATAGATTCTGCTCAACAGAAAATACTCAATCAGTACATTCAGGAGAGCGATCGAGGGCATTATTTTGTGAATGATAAAGGGATAGTTGTAGTGACCCGGTTTGTAAACGAATCAGGCCGACCAGCGTGGGCGATGAAAGTTTTGTTAGATGATGGCTACAAAGACAATCCGCCCTATGAATGGGTGCAACTTGGCAGGGATGTTGTACTTTTTTACAATGCAACGTCAAGGTACAACGTGGAAAAAACGACTGCTACCCCTGAATTATTGAAATGTTTGGATGAAGCTATCGGTGATAGATTATATGTCCGGCCACCCAAACGAGACAGATGGATGGATGTACCTGGGCCGAACGGCAAAACGATGAAGGTTCGAGCTAATCGTATTACTACAGGCAGTAGTAATAATGAAACAGTCATAATTTTCGAGGCAGATGGAAAAATAAAAACGCTCAAATCTGTTTAGTGATTTTTTTGTGTGGAAGTAATGTGTTTCTATTAAAAAAAGCCCATCCCAATCCGGTGGGCTTTTTCATGTCCTATCAACTCCCTTTACCCCGCCCAATCTTGCTATCAGTTAAACGCTTCAAGTATCAAGTAGAATTAACTCCTTTTTAACTGTACGTAGTGAGCCTACTTAGTTTTATGAAATAGATTTGCTGACTAATAAAAGTCTCATCCCAACCATCTATAATAAAGCTAATTAAGCGACTCATGAAACTTGCTCCCACCTTACTAAGCCTTTTATTGGTGCTTTCATTTTGTTCAGTAACATACGGGCAGAACACTAAGTTAACGACCATCCATATCTACGCCAGTACGCAGGGTGGGCTACAGCTTCGTAGCCCTTTGAGCCCATCGGAAACTATAAAACTCGGAGGGCTAACCAGTAATACCTATACGGTGATTGAGACGGATACAAACGTCCTGCAATTAAAATTTACCCGAACCAGTGCTCGCATCATCGACATTCCTTTTGAAGCAGGACGATCGTACTACTATCAAGTCATCGGCCCAAGCCATGTGCCGGTCACCGTCAAGGAAATAACAGAGCGGGAGTTCTTACTGCTGACTTGTTTTGAAGCTACCAGCTATCGACGCTATTCCATCACGAAGGCGGGAGGTGTCAAGCTACTGGAGGAAGAGTAGCGTATATATCCATTAAATGAAGTACACTGGCCCCACTAATGGTGGGGCTTTTTTGTGCGGCCAACGTTTAGTCCTACCAACATGGCTACAATAAAAAACCGCTTGTAAGTAGCTGACTTACAAGCGGTTGAAATGTGCCGAAGGCGAGACTCGAACGTACTTAATCCTTTTATTTATAAGCTCTGACGTAAACGGCCATAAAGAGCCTAATTTAATCACTGAGGCAGTTTTTGCTAAAAACAGGAATTAAGTAGGATTAGATTTTATTAATAATAATTAAGCGATTCCGTACACATATCCGTATACAAGATTACATTTGTGTACGGAATAAACAGACCGCGCCATTATGCCTCGTACATCAGATTCTCATGTTACGTACCTGCTACGTGATCCTAAAGCCAAAACGCCAACGCCAATCAATGCTACCATCCGGTTTGAGAATCAGCGAATCAATCTGGGCACTGGCTTTAAAGTCTTGCCAACCCACTGGCATAGGAATGGCCATGTGAAGAATGTAGTTGACGCCTTTGATAAAGATGAGATTAACGGTTACCTAAGCCGTACAAGAAAGGCGATTGACAGCATCATCACCGACTTGAAAGCGAATCTGGTCCCACTTACTAAAGAGACTGTCAAACAACGCGTCGACGACTACTTGAACCCAATCCCCGATGTAGAAAAACCAAAGACGCTTTTAGACTTCGTACGATGGTATATTGACACCTGTCCAACTCGTATAGTTCGTGGTTCTAAAGCAAGAACAGGTCGGTTCATATCACCGGATACCATCAGACGTTATAAAACGACACTCAATGGCTTAGAGGCCTTTGCCAAAACCTACCCTCGTACCCTCAATTTTGATAACATAGACGCCCACTTTTATAAGGCCTTCATAGCCTGGCTAACTTCCCGCAACTATGCCACAAACAACGTGAGCAAATACGTCGAAAATGTCAAAGGATTCATGAGTGCTGCCGTTGACGAAGAATTTACTACTAACTTAGCTTACCGCAAATTTGCCAATATGCGAGAAGATGCGGACAATATCTATCTTAACGAAACTGAGTTACAGCGCATTTTAGATGTTGACCTAAGTAAAAATGTGAGGCTTGACCGCGTCCGAGATTTATTCATTTTTGCCTCATGGACTGGACTACGCTTCTCAGATTTTTCCACATTACAACCTGAGCACATAAAAACTGATGAGTCCGGCAACCATTACCTTGACCTTCGTCAGCGTAAAACAGGTGGACGAGTACAGATACCTATCGTTCATGAAGCTGTCACCCAATTACTGACAAAGTATAATAATTGCTTACCCGGTGGTATCTCGAACCAAAAAACCAACGAATATCTTAAGGAAATTTGTCAGTTAGCTAATATCAATGACCGAATCTTAAAACATGTTACTAAGGGTGGTAAAGCAGTGGTTAAAACAGAAGACGGTTGGGGAAGTGCATCAACGGGGGTGGAGAAGTGGGGGCTTGTAACAACACACACAGGCCGCCGGAGCTTTGCTACTAATATGTTCAAAAGAGGAATGCCTATCTACTTGATAATGAAGTTGACAGGACATAAAAAGGAGAGCGAATTTCTAAAATACATTAAAGTTGACGCAGAAGAAGTGTTAAGAATGATGCGGCAATATCTCGGTCATAAGCCATCACCGACTACTTAAGTCGGCATTTTTAATAATTAGCACATATGGATTATCATAAAATTCTTGATCTTCTCGATAATCCGAACCCTTATTTCGAGGAGATTGGAAAAATTCTTGATGAGCACCATCCATTTACAGAGGAGAATCGGCGAGACATGCTTGCTTCAACAATAAGAGGTAAGGTGGAAAAGGACCTGCCGCTTTTAAAGCGTGATATGCTGGCTGAAAAATCCCTTCCCACCGCTGATTACCAGAATTTATTACGGGAAAGATTGACAGATGCCATTAATAAACTACAGGAAACTAATAATTGGAAGACTGTCCGAACAGACAATATAGACAAAGTCGCTGCGAGCTTAGCTGTAATAGGTTACACGCGCTTATCTGTAAAGCGCGTGGTACGTGAGACAATGTCGATAAAGCCAGTAAAGGACGTAAAGTCAGTAGAGGCAAAGATGGACCTGTTATTTTCTAAATCAGGAACCTGGATCAATTTTTTGTATGCTGTTGATGCTGAAGTAGACGATTATGCCAAAGGCTTCACTTGGTCAGCTTTTTGCGATTTTATAGAAGAGGAAATAAAATCTTTCCCAACATCAAATGGTAAGAAGAATGCTATACGTACAGAGGATATACCTCTCGAATTTGACAGTTATTTTAAGGTTCGATCTCAAGCCGTTAAACTCATTCCTTTCCTCGTTAAATTATTTAAGAATAATAAGAAACCGAGAGAGTTAGTCGCTATGCTGTTTGCTCTTAAGAACTTAAAGATCATTGATGAGCACGCGTTGCATGACAATCAGGTTGAGCTTCATCATACGTTGATGTCAACATTCGGCAATATTGGAGAACGTTCCTCACTAAACGGCAATATTATAAAATTCGGTGCGGCTAACGACAATCAACTGAAAATGATTGAAAAATATAAGCGACTTATAGACAAGCACTTATCCTAATAAATTAACAGATTTTTAGCAGATTTTTGGCAGCTAAAAATCTATTTAATCCCCTCCTGACCTTTGCCCTGTAATAAAAAAACAGGACAATGAGCAATCCCTTTATCACAATCGAGAGCCACTTAGATCGGCTCGAAAATCTTATGCTGGCGGTTCAGCGTAGCGTGGCTCAACCCCCACAGACCACGAAAGAAGATGAATTACTTACCCCTACTGAGACAGCTTGTCTATTGAAAGTGTCGAAAGTGACCGTGTGGGATTGGAGCAAAAAAGGCATTCTCGCCCCACGTCGCATCGGTAACCAGGTTCGCTACCTCAAAAGTGAAGTACTGGCAGCGAACAAACCAATCCCAAGCAAATAGGCCGCGTTATCCGATGAATCAATCCAGCCCTCATCGGCCCAACGTTGGGCCAATCAGCCAGAGCGTAGATCAATCCACGGCTCCCGACGTACCTGTATGCTTGTGCCGATCTAAATGCCAGAAGTCGGCAGTTACCTGCACGGTGGCTTTCTTCCAAACTGTCATGGACCGGGAAATACTGCACCTTGATAAACTTCTAATTCGCAAACAAAAGCATCTCGAAAAATTAGAGCTGTCCCCAGTCACTGAGTTAACTCAACAGCAGTTCCGTTACCGCGAATCATTACGAGAAGAGATAAAGTTGATGGCGGGCCTATTGCTCTTAATCAACAGCTTAGGAGAGGCCTATATGGACGAAACGGCCCGTATGGCCGGACTGTATTGGGGCCTTTGGGCCAATGACCAGCTAAAACAAAGGCTCATTCAGGAGCAGCAGACCGAATTGGATAAGGTCCGTAAGGAAGTGGTCTTCTGGATCAACTTGTACCACGAGCAAATCAAAAAACAACTAACTAACCATGTCTGAATTTCTCCACAAATACGGCGACCAATATAGTGCCCCCACTGACGTGCTACCTAAAGAAACCTCCGCCAACCTGCGCATTATACAGGCTACGCGCGAAAAACTCCGTATACGGAGTCGAGAGATGATCGTTTTCGCGCAGCCAATTATCTCTTCGCTGGGCCAGGGGTGCATCTTTCCTAATACCATCAATGTCATTCAGGGGCGTAAAGGCGTACATAAATCCCGGCTCACAGAAAATATAAGCGCCGTACTCCTCAATAAAGTGCTTGATCAAGAAAGGATTGGGTTTCGCCAAACCAGTTATGGTCGATTTTCGCTGCTATACGCGGATAGTGAGCGTAATCAGAACGACCAGTTTCCGGCCGCCATTCAACGCATTAAACTTTCGTCGGGTTATCAGCAGGTGGATGACGTACCGAACCTTGATTTTATCAGCCTAATTGATATTAATCGGGCCGAACGGTTTAACGCGCTCGAAGAATATCTAATGCATTTTCGCCAATCTCATGAAGGCCACCTCGTCATCGTGCTTGATGTGCTGACGGACTGTGTGGAGAACTTCAACGACCCCCGTGAGACGATGAAGATGATTGATTTGATGAATGTAATGGTCAATAATCAAGACGTGACGTTCATCTGTGTCATTCATGAAAACCCCGGTGGGGGTGATAAAGCCAGGGGCCATTTAGGGACAGAGGTCGTCAATAAAGCCTCCCAGGTCATACAGATTGGCTTCGAGAAGGATGGTAAAGGCAATGATACCGACCTGATCCGGCTTAAGTTTTTGCACTCCCGCAATACCCGAACGTTAGAGCCGGTTTATCTACGCTACTCCGATGAAGCCAGGAACCTGGTTATGGCCGATGCTACGTTTGTGCGAGAACAACAGGATAAACGCATCACAAAGGGTGCCCCGGCTGAAGTGAAAGAGTGGCTACGCGAAAATCTAACGAAGGCGTTAGCCAAAGAGGAATTGATTGACTTGTTGACGACCGCTTTTGAGTGTGGTAAGCGTACCCTGGAGGACCGGCTGGCTGAACTGACGAAGGAAGGCTTTCTGCACCGTGATACCCGTGATCGGAAAGCTTATTACAAACTTGCGGCTGAATAGCCATGTACACCACAAAAGTCAATCGAACCAGTCGTGTACACCATCATCCATTTTAACGTTCGCATTCGCAAAGGCTCTTAAAGGGCTTTGCGAACTGCGAACATCTCTCACTTCGACTACAATCATAATGGCTCACGACAACAACTGTCAGAACTGCGGCAAATCTTTTAGCGGCAACATTAGTCGGCGCTTTTGCTCCGATGCCTGCCGGAAGTATTACAAACGGCATGGCGAAACTTCCCTTTCAGGCATGAAACCGATCGTAAGCGCGGACAAAGCCGGACAAAGGCGGACAATACCCCGCTCTGGCGGTAATAGTCTTGGCACATACGCGGCTAAAAAAGGGCTGGATTTACTGGTTACGATGGTAGAGCATTCTTTTCAGGGCCCTAAATCATCAGGGGCCAATAATGCTACTACCCCAACCAGTAGTCCATTACAAGTGCTGAAGGCAGGCACGTCGCTCAATGATTCTACGGCGAAGTTACTCGTAGATAAAGCTGGATTGTCTGCTGACTTTACCGCTTTTCTGGGGCCAGTTTGCTACCCGTTTAAAATGTTGGTCTGGGGTCTGCCAGGTAGCGGGAAGTCTACCTTTTGTATGAAACTGGCCAATGAAATCGCGTCCAAACACTCATTACTCTATATCGCGGGTGAAGAAGCTTTGGGTAGCCCAACTCTGCTGGATAAACAACGGCGCACCCTGAGTATACCGAACGCGGATCGGTGTATGTTTCTTAACCGGCTACCGCAAAACGAATCGGAATGGAAACGATTGGTACACCCGGCTGGCGGCCTGGCGTTATCACCGTACAAAGCAATTTTCTATGATAGCGTGACTAAGTTGGGGATTACGCCCTTCTATGTGAATGCAGCCGCCAACGACTTCCGTTTACCTGCCTTAGAGAAAACGTTCTCGCACATTTTTATCACACATGCTCAGAAAGACGGCCAACAGTACCGGGGCGACGGTTCCTGGGGCCATGAAGTCGATATGATAGTCCGGGTAGAAAAAGGAGTTGCGGTGACAGAAAAGAACCGCTTTGGTGAAGTAGGACGAGAATTACGCGTTCTTTGATTTTCTATTGAGTCAACATCTTTAGAAACGGCTTAGAAGACTAAAAAATGAGAAATGCTATAAGAACTGGGAAACATGGTATATTTTCAGTTCTCTTACATGTGTAACACGATATATGCAACATTTCTATCCAGAACATAGCCCATGCATGAAATTATTCTGCGTCCGAAAGAATACAAAAGGATCTTCAGTGGCTTTTACTCCTATACATCTGCCCGGAAACGATATCATAATACCAGAGTTGCATTAGGGCTACAACCCGATCAACCACTGACGCTTTCACAATTTTGTGAGTACGAAAATTTCAAGATTGCAGAAGTAATTGAGAAATTGTACGGGCAACAGCAATCATAAAAAGCTCCTAAAATTTTAGTCATCAGTGCTGAACAAGATATATTCAATTCGGCGTATACACATTTATGTACACGCCGAATTGGTGGCTTAATTTATGTACACATCTGTGTATGTAGCGTAATAATGCCATAACAGGGGCCGGTTGATGTCAGCCTGATCCAGATATGAAAAAGCAATAGACAGTATTTCAATACCCGCAGGTGCGATTGATACAATATTCCGGCTAAGTGTAAATGCCCTGTACTCGCCAACTTTCAATACCCGCAGGTGCGATTGATACGTACATTCAGTTTGTAGAAGTCGAAAGCTACGAAGCTTTCAATACCCGCAGGTGCGATTGATACATCAGAACCTGACCGGCACCAACCCCAACACCTTCCTTTCAATACCCGCAGGTGCGATTGATACGTTGCTGCCTGCTGAAATGCTATTGCTGGAAACTACTTTCAATACCCGCAGGTGCGATTGATACGTGGCACTTACAGAATGGCTATCAATATTCCAGCCTTTCAATACCCGCAGGTGCGATTGATACACCGCCGTTCAGCAGCTTGACTATGTAGATAAATACTACTTTCAATACCCGCAGGTGCGATTGATACGGCCTGCGTCTGGGTATCTACGCCTACATCATTCTTTGCTTTCAATACCCGCAGGTGCGATTGATACTTTCGTCTGACGAGTTTCGGCCTTCTGCTGATAACTTTCAATACCCGCAGGTGCGATTGATACGGGATGCACAACTGGTGGAGCGACGACCCGGTTAAAAACTTTCAATACCCGCAGGTGCGATTGATACCCGCAAAGAACCCATGTACGGCTACCACATCGCCAGCTTTCAATACCCGCAGGTGCGATTGATACCCGCATTGCATCGACAGGCGGCAAGGCAACAAACCTACTTTCAATACCCGCAGGTGCGATTGATACACATTCTGCCGCCGACGCTGATGATGGTTGAGGGCAGCTTTCAATACCCGCAGGTGCGATTGATACCAGAATGAGTATGAACTATTGATCGGTGAAGCCTACTTTCAATACCCGCAGGTGCGATTGATACGCGGGTGCCTACACGCTTAAAACGGTTATCATACCCAACTTTCAATACCCGCAGGTGCGATTGATACGTTGGTTGAGTAGATGGAGTCGCCATTGGGCAGCGTACTTTCAATACCCGCAGGTGCGATTGATACTTGGCCCCGAACCGGTTGCATCGGGTAACCTCAAACTTTCAATACCCGCAGGTGCGATTGATACGGAAGACAACCGTAAAGCCATTGGCGAGCTGGCACTACTTTCAATACCCGCAGGTGCGATTGATACATTGATTAAAACATGCCGGACAGGTTTTGGGCCACGACTTTCAATACCCGCAGGTGCGATTGATACTGCCCGAGGCCTCCGTGATGACGAACATGGTGTTCACTTTCAATACCCGCAGGTGCGATTGATACGAACTCTGGACGAATCATCTGAAAGCGCAGCCCTACGCTTTCAATACCCGCAGGTGCGATTGATACCGGCACCCACAAACCCATCGAGGAACTAACCAAAACTTTCAATACCCGCAGGTGCGATTGATACGCGGGTGCCTACACGCTTAAAACGGTTATCATACCCAACTTTCAATACCCGCAGGTGCGATTGATACGGATTCGTGGTAGCGGGCGTAATACGTGCTGTCTTGAGCTTTCAATACCCGCAGGTGCGATTGATACTCGGGGCGTCTACGAACGGGTTGAGGAAATGTTTCTGCTTTCAATACCCGCAGGTGCGATTGATACTTGACCACTTCGCCGTAAACTATCCATTTGGCAAGTACTTTCAATACCCGCAGGTGCGATTGATACGTTACGTGCTTGAAACTAACGTCACGGCAACAAAAACTTTCAATACCCGCAGGTGCGATTGATACCCGGCAACGGGTTATTAAAGGATATGAAGGAGAATCTCCTTTCAATACCCGCAGGTGCGATTGATACGCCGTGTCGGTCCCTGCGTAAGGCATTCCCGTTACCAGCTTTCAATACCCGCAGGTGCGATTGATACCTACGACACTTTACGCAAAGTCGGGGGCAATACTTCACTTTCAATACCCGCAGGTGCGATTGATACGTTCGGCGCTTCAGGCCGCTGGCTTCGTCAAGAAGCAACTTTCAATACCCGCAGGTGCGATTGATACTGATGGCGGATGAGTACTATTTGAACCCTAGCTGGACTTTCAATACCCGCAGGTGCGATTGATACGTATAGATCGGACAACCGAAATGCCCCGTAGCGTGAAACTTTCAATACCCGCAGGTGCGATTGATACACCTTCCGCGATATTCTCGTGCAGGGCACCACCACCCCTTTCAATACCCGCAGGTGCGATTGATACGCGCCCTGGTCGCCAGCCTGTACGTACCAAACCCGCACTTTCAATACCCGCAGGTGCGATTGATACTCCAGATGCGACGCCCAGTAACGAAGAATAGCCTTGCTTTCAATACCCGCAGGTGCGATTGATACGCCCGAATTGAATACGGGCTAAAGAAGTATGGCCTCCTTTCAATACCCGCAGGTGCGATTGATACAGACAGACTGCCCGCGTAGGAAGCCGGGGTGGTGCGCTTTCAATACCCGCAGGTGCGATTGATACCGAAAGGTGCGGGCTTAATAACTACTGCCTTTTTTCTTTCAATACCCGCAGGTGCGATTGATACTCAACCGGATGCAGGCCCCTGTTCAGGCGGCATACCTTTCAATACCCGCAGGTGCGATTGATACACAACACGATATGACAGACCTGCTACTACCTGAAAACCTTTCAATACCCGCAGGTGCGATTGATACAGCGCGTTGACAACCACATCCTCATCGGTCGAGCCATCTTTCAATACCCGCAGGTGCGATTGATACGCAGGCGTTAGTTCAGGCATCAGTGCCAGCGTGATCAACTTTCAATACCCGCAGGTGCGATTGATACTGGTTAAGCGCATTGGTGATGTCAACAACCATTTCAACTTTCAATACCCGCAGGTGCGATTGATACCCCGGTTTTGGAAACGGTCGGGTCGTAGCCGACTACCGGCTTTCAATACCCGCAGGTGCGATTGATACCGCCCGCAGCGAGAACAGACAACTGTAATAGGCTTGCTTTCAATACCCGCAGGTGCGATTGATACGCGCTGTTATTTCCGTATGCCGGTCGATACGTTGCCATCTTTCAATACCCGCAGGTGCGATTGATACGACGTGCTTTTATCACCTTCGCCCGGCCTCACAAACCTTTCAATACCCGCAGGTGCGATTGATACTATTGATCTTCCTAATAAAACTAATAAGCCTTTTAACTTTCAATACCCGCAGGTGCGATTGATACCAGGTGTACCGGGCGACGATCCCGGTCGGTACACCTGCTTTCAATACCCGCAGGTGCGATTGATACGCAGCCCGGTCAATAATCCCCTGCCGCCGCCGCTGCACTTTCAATACCCGCAGGTGCGATTGATACCACACTTTGCTTCATTTCCAGTAGTTGCTGTCCATCTTTCAATACCCGCAGGTGCGATTGATAC
>CAXUKO010000001.1:0-205811 GCA_964251665.1 uncultured Cytophagales bacterium | reverse complement strand
CTTTCAATACCCGCAGGTGCGATTGATACTCGCTGGCAGGTACCGGTGTAATTGCCATCTATACGCCTTTCAATACCCGCAGGTGCGATTGATACGCGTCAGTACCGGCCCGGTAGGCTCGGCTACAATGACTTTCAATACCCGCAGGTGCGATTGATACCCGGGTGATTATCTTCTCGGTGCCGCGTACTACTCCTTTCAATACCCGCAGGTGCGATTGATACAAGTTGGCGAACTATATGGGTTGGACGCTCACCAATAACTTTCAATACCCGCAGGTGCGATTGATACCGCTCAATCGGAAAGTCTCTGATGGAGTCAATTGAGCTTTCAATACCCGCAGGTGCGATTGATACTTAGCTCTGAATCGGTCAGCGAGGCAATGGCCCGGCCCTTTCAATACCCGCAGGTGCGATTGATACCCCGATTTAAGGGCGAACATTACTTTGAAGCCGCCGTTCTTTCAATACCCGCAGGTGCGATTGATACAGCCGACCTGGTTCGGCTGGCCCTGTTGCCACTCACCTTTCAATACCCGCAGGTGCGATTGATACAAAGGGAACCGGCACCGTCACCGTCAAGACCATTGTGCTTTCAATACCCGCAGGTGCGATTGATACGCATCTTCGATTGCTCGACTATGCCCTTGATTTCATCTTTCAATACCCGCAGGTGCGATTGATACTCGTACCGGCTGTACAGGTCACCATCGTGATATAGATCTTTCAATACCCGCAGGTGCGATTGATACATCTGCGCTTTGATCTGTTCGCCCAGCGTGGCGTTCTTTCAATACCCGCAGGTGCGATTGATACTTACCTCGCTCATTACGCTGGGGGCGGGCTGGCTCGTCTTTCAATACCCGCAGGTGCGATTGATACGATTACCACCGTTCATGGTGATTTTAAGCTCGTTCACCCTTTCAATACCCGCAGGTGCGATTGATACACGTGATGGGGGCATTGGTGCAGACGTATATAACGTTCTTTCAATACCCGCAGGTGCGATTGATACACACCCTGAGTGGGTTTGCGCTATCCACAAAAAATACTTTCAATACCCGCAGGTGCGATTGATACCTGCGGGTGCTGAAACCGCACCATCGTGGGAGCAACTTTCAATACCCGCAGGTGCGATTGATACTAAAAAGCAAACGGTTAGTCATACCAGCAAACATCCTTTCAATACCCGCAGGTGCGATTGATACTCACACAAGAAAATCCAAGAGCATTGCGAATCCATTACTTTCAATACCCGCAGGTGCGATTGATACGGTCGGCTTGACCTGGCCTCGTGCGAGAATTTGGCTTTCAATACCCGCAGGTGCGATTGATACCCCTCGACTGACTTGACCGTTGCCTGCCAGACCTGAATCTTTCAATACCCGCAGGTGCGATTGATACCGGGTCATCAACGGCAACGGGGCCGTGCTGTTCTCAGCTTTCAATACCCGCAGGTGCGATTGATACGACATCGGCCTGTATGCCGGCAGTGCCACCAGCAGCTTTCAATACCCGCAGGTGCGATTGATACCGGCGTGATCAACTCCATCCTCAGTGGCAACGCGCTGACTTTCAATACCCGCAGGTGCGATTGATACCATCGACGGGGTTATCAGCCGGTTCGTCATCGACCTTTCAATACCCGCAGGTGCGATTGATACATGACACTGATCCGGTCATCCGGGCTTACTATGATGAACTTTCAATACCCGCAGGTGCGATTGATACAAAGTGGGCAAAGTGGTTGAAGCGGCACCAGCGACACCTTTCAATACCCGCAGGTGCGATTGATACCGTCGAGACGTTCTCCACGTTGCAGATGTCCACGAACTTTCAATACCCGCAGGTGCGATTGATACCACCATCAGCAAGCCCGTCTGGCTGGACTGCATCGGCTTTCAATACCCGCAGGTGCGATTGATACAATTTGCCCAGTCGGGTCAGGCCACGGCAACCCTGCCTTTCAATACCCGCAGGTGCGATTGATACGAGGTACTGGCTCAAAAGGTCTTGGTCGCGGATAACTCCCTTTCAATACCCGCAGGTGCGATTGATACTGCCAACCCCAAAAAAACTACCCGGCCGGGTTTCCCACCTTTCAATACCCGCAGGTGCGATTGATACTTACCCGCCGGGCTGGTCGTATTAAACTGAAAATTACTTTCAATACCCGCAGGTGCGATTGATACGCACATACGGCTTCTCTCTGGTTAGTGGCAGGGCTTATCTTTCAATACCCGCAGGTGCGATTGATACAGGCAGGGAGTTGGTTAGGCCTTCGGTTTGGGTTTACTTTCAATACCCGCAGGTGCGATTGATACGGGCAGCGTTTTGCCCCCGCTTGGATCTTCACCATTCCTTTCAATACCCGCAGGTGCGATTGATACGTTGGTGATGACCTTCTGCGCCCCGCAGCCATCCACTTTCAATACCCGCAGGTGCGATTGATACCCGGTACTTCGTTCCGATCAGCACCGGCGTCCGGCCTTTCAATACCCGCAGGTGCGATTGATACGGGATTGCTGATTTCTGATGCGTTGAAGACGACGCTCTTTCAATACCCGCAGGTGCGATTGATACTCACCTTCTGCCAATAAAATCGCCTGTATCCAGTCCCTTTCAATACCCGCAGGTGCGATTGATACGTTTGCATCAGGGGTTGAGCCTGTAGCGTCGCCAGCCTTTCAATACCCGCAGGTGCGATTGATACCTGTCGACAAGCTGAAAGCCTACGTCATCAAGGATAACTTTCAATACCCGCAGGTGCGATTGATACCTTGACGCCCATGCCCATTGGAAAACGTCGGGTGAACTTTCAATACCCGCAGGTGCGATTGATACTTCCTCCTCCTCATTCAGTTCCGGCCAGGCCGTTGACTTTCAATACCCGCAGGTGCGATTGATACCCAACATTTACCGGGTACTGTCGATGTATTTCAGCTTTCAATACCCGCAGGTGCGATTGATACTATCCTTATTGGTTTTGACGATGGAGTGGGCAAACTCCTTTCAATACCCGCAGGTGCGATTGATACGTCGGTGGATAGCTGGGTGTAACGCATGATATGGGCACCTTTCAATACCCGCAGGTGCGATTGATACGCCGATGCCTGCTAAGGGCAAAGCCCGTGCCAACACACTTTCAATACCCGCAGGTGCGATTGATACTCGGCATCAATAGAGTGTCCAGGCTTAGCTGGAGAATACTTTCAATACCCGCAGGTGCGATTGATACTCGTTATGCGATGATCCAAAGCGGAGAAACCAGCTTCACTTTCAATACCCGCAGGTGCGATTGATACCCATGTCTGTCATTGCTATTACGAATATCGCCACCTTTCAATACCCGCAGGTGCGATTGATACTACTGGCATACCCGAAACCTCAATGCCCTGGCAGATCTTTCAATACCCGCAGGTGCGATTGATACTTGTGGTAGGGCTTCGACGAAGGTTCACCAACGAACCTTTCAATACCCGCAGGTGCGATTGATACTCCGCTGGCTATGGGTCAGTTTGAAATGATGCTCGCTTTCAATACCCGCAGGTGCGATTGATACTGCGGATGAAGGGGTAAACGCTGACGGATTTGTCACCTTTCAATACCCGCAGGTGCGATTGATACCAAGTCTAACATAGTCTACGATAGCCGGGATGAAGATCTTTCAATACCCGCAGGTGCGATTGATACCAAACCCCAATTTATAAAAAAAAGGCCATTGTAGGCTCTGTAAGCATTTTTCAGTAGGTCAAAGAACACGCAAAAGTCGTCAGCCTGCGGTAGTGTAAAAATACCGGCAGGCTGACGACTAACTTATCTGTCTGTATATAAACCGATTATCACATTACGAAGCACAGATAATGCCTAACTAAGCCTTTAACAAGCGCTAATGGCGGGGCCTGACGACTCAAAGAAACCGACTTCGGTTGGTGTTATCAACGCCCAAGGCTATACGCTCCACGTATCGCTCGTCACGAAGCTGGTAAAAAACGACTCCATCAGCGTCTTTTAATATGGCATCCGCTTCCTGTTGCAACTGCTTGAGTTGAGCCCCTGTCAGGTCTCCTTCAAAAACCGAGTTTTGTACCCACGTCAGATACCGCCGAAACAGCTTCAGCATCTTCCCCACTCGTTTCTGGTTTACGTCGTAGACGGCAATACAAAAGGGCATCGTTATAAACGGTTAGCTATAAATGTCATTACCACCACATGTGAAACCCCTGGTAGGGTTCACCTATGGGGTCGCATAAATGCCGAACCAGCTTGTAGCACTCCAGCCGGATCAGTCGCTCGTAAGATACTTTCTTGTTTAACGCCCGGTGTTGTACCGTCTGACTCAACCGCTCATCCCAGTGACCGACGACAATTTTACGGCCAGCTTCGGTCAGGTAACAACCGCTCAGGTGCTTCTCAAAATGTCGGGGTGTTAGTTCAGCCGTTTTGAGCAGGCGAAATATCATCCGATCCACCAGTAAGGGTTTGAATACTTCGGCCAGATCGAGGGCCAGCGAAAACCGCCGGTCGCCGGGCTCATGCAGGTAAGCAATCGTCGGGTCGAGAGCCGTGCGGTAGATCTGGCGTAAAACGGTCGTATAACACAGGGAGTTACCAAACGAAATCAACGCGTTCAACTCGTTGGACGGTGGGCGCCGTTCGCGTTTATTGAATGGAAAACGAGTAGCCACATCGGTGCCCAGAAAGTAAGGCCATAATCGGTAATACCGATCCCGAATGCGTCCTTCAACGGCCATCAGCGTGAAGATGTCGGTCGTCAGGGGCAGGGCTTCCCGGTCCCGTTTGAGGTCGAGCAGAGTGGACTGAACCGCTACCTGCTCGTCGCCACTCAGCCGGGGCTGGTAGTATTTGATGACCCGCTCAATGTTGAACAAAGCTGATTCGACAAACGCCCGTGCCAGCACCAACCGCCGTTTAGGACTCAGGTAGTGCCGCGCCTGATCGACCCGCAACCGCCCCGACAACTGACTTTCACGCGGGTAGAGGGTAGCCGTGTAATAGCCGTAATAATCATAGAAAAATGCCGGGATACCCTGCTGCCCCAGAAACGTGATGAGTTTGGTATTAATGTCCACCTCCCCGAAAATGTACAGACTGTCTACCGTCTCAACCGGAAATGGATGCGTTTTTCCATCGGGCGTAACCGAGGGCATCCCATCGTCGGCCGATTCCGGTCCGTCGTCATCGGGCGTGCGCTCACCGGTAGCCCGCTGAAGGGCCAGGGTGTTGTGTTGTCGGCACAGTCGGCCGCTGGAAAACAGATAGTGTGGTCGTTTCATAATCGGGTGTATTGTAGAGCCGCAACATCTTGCGGCTTCTCATGCGTCAGCCGTAACACAGTTCATCAAAGGCACATTTAGCGCAGAAGGTGCGCTTCGTCAATCGGGGTGGAGGGATTTCCAGTCCGGCCAATTCCCGGATGGCGGCAACGATCGCCACCAGTTCATCGACGTGTTCCGCCTCCAGCGTAACATGTTCGGTCCGGCGCAGCAACGGATAATCTAATTGCCCCCGAAATGACGAACCATCGGATCGAGTTACGCCGTTAAGTGTAAGCAACCAGAGGTAAAACCGGACCTGCCACAGATGGGCATCCTCGCAGGAGCGGCTTTTCTTGGTTTCGTGCAGCACCCCGTTTTTGAGATTCGCCCGGTCGAGCTTACCCACTAATGGCGTTCCGTCCGGGGCCTCCGCATTGATCTCGATGTGCTTGTCGGATCGGTCGTAGCTGTATTCATCCAGCAACCTCCCCAGCGCAACCGTATCGGATTCCTGCTCCATCCAGATACCCCGCATCGACAGCCACGCCTTACGCGGACATAGCCGGTAGTACCCCACCAGCATCCCCCCGACGCGGAGTTTGGAAGCCGTATTCATAACATGACTACTCCTTTGGCCCGGTCCGTCTTTTCGCCTTTTCCCAATAGCGCTAAGCCCGTCTCAGGCGTGTAGATGCCATCTGTGAGAATATGAACGGTATGCAGGTCTTTGTCGTCGCCAACCCGAAACACAAACGAAATCAGTTGTTGCCGTTCATTGCCCATGCGTACTAAGTAGTCAGGGCAACTAATGCCGCATTCTAACTCGTATCCCCGAAAGGCATCCCAATTTCTGAATACGTATATGTTCTCGTCTTTCCCCTCTCGGGCCGCACCAGCTTCCGGCAAACTTACAAAAACCGTTTGCTGAGGAGGAATATCCCGGCTTTTCCACTCGCCAGATACCGTAACTTGCTCTTCATCAGCGTGTTGATTTGAGACTATCATCCAGTTGAGTTTCATCAAGTCTTTCAATCGGTCGCAGTTCTGCTCAATCTTCGACGTAAAATCAGGCTGTTCCCGGTACAGATTATTCACCCGCTCTACAAACTCAGTGGACGATACCGGCGTTGGGGTTTCATCAAATTCTTCCGATAACTCCCGCACTGTTTGCGTGAAGGCATCAGCCGGTATCCAGCCGCTACCCCCTTTGGGCAGTTCGCCGTAGGGAGCGGGGTACGACATACCATCGCGGTGCGGCTCGACTACATAGAGCAGGCCACCGGTTGGGTCAAGGCCGAAGCGGTCCAAGCGACCCGCCCGTTGTGCCAACCGATCCCACGGACACGCATCTGACAGCATGATTGGCGCACTGATGTTGATAGACATCTCGCCAATTTGGGTCAGAATAGCAATGCCGCAGGCGTTTCGGTGTTCAGTCCAGGCATCTTTACCCAGCTTCTTAATCAACTGCTCTTCAATCGCTTTTTTGTCCGGCTCCGTGTAACGGCTGTGATACAGTACCGGCTTTGGCCCACCGTTTTCATATTCGGCAGCAAACCACTGATAATAGGCAAATGCCCGGTCGACGGTATTGGCGTACACGATACCAGTTCCGCATTTGACCATGTCATTCAAAATATCCGCTACGTCTTCTGGACATTCAGAGGCCCCGCGCCAGACAATCGGGCATTTTGCGACTTGTTCGCCAGCCTTCACATTAACGATCTCGTCCGGGATTTTGTAGCGTACCCGCAGTGAGTCGGGCACGGTTGCACTCATAATCAGCACCGGCACTTTCAGCAGTCGTAACGTATCGAGCAGGACAATCAAATTTCCCTGAACAAAGGGGTCGTAAAAATCTGCTTCATCGAACACGACGGCACTGTTAGCCAGGAAAAAGAAACTTGTGTGCTGGTCTTCTTTGGTCCCCGTCAGACAAAGCAACAGATGGTCTATGGTGCAAACGGTTACGGGAGTAGCCAACCCACGCGCCAGTTTGTGCAGTTCCTTTGCATCGTCGCGTTCCTGTTCTGAAACGTTACCGTAGCGGGTGTACCAGGCACTTGAATGGTACAAGCCCGTCGAACTTACGTTTTTATCGACGCTGATAGCCAGCGCATTGGAGGTAAAACGGGTCGGCATCGCAATTACGAGCCGGTCAGCGCGGTTTTGGTCAACCTGATATTTTGCCCACAATAAAGCCGCGTCGGTTTTACCTGAACCAGTTTTTGCCCGAAGTACACAAACTGGCAAATCGGCTCCAATTAAGACGGCTTCCTGAACGTCACGCTTTGCCCACTCGTCGGGAAAATGATAATGAAATGGCTTTAGTTCGGGCGTTTTACCTCCGCTTTCCCGCCGACTCGCCCGCGTATCTGCCAACTGCAATAGCGAACGTAAAGCGGCCACTTTATACCGTTCAAGCACCCTGCTTTTCCAGTCGTCTTTGGTACGCGAGCTGTTGCCCGTCTTTCCAAATAACGATGACTCTTTGTCCAAGCTTTGCCAAAGTGACCAATACGGGCCTTCCGCGTTCGCTTCCGGCAATTTCCCGTCGTCTCTCCAACGGTCAACGTGCCGATGGTTTAGTTTGCCGTGGTGGGCAGCAATGGCAACCTGTTCTGCCAGTGTAAGGGCGTCATCACCTTTGAGTTTACTCAGTGCTTTAGCCAATGAATCGAACTCATGGCGCAAGTGCGTCTGCATCAAACCGGGGCTGCTGTTCTTCTTCGCCTTCCGCATAGCAGCTTCATACTTTTTAAAGTCAGCCGCGTTTTGCATCGGGTCTGGTTCTTCGGCACTCATGCCAGTTGACTGCCGCCATACCCGGTACTGATTATAGTCGGACCGGCAGGCATCACTCCATGTTGGATGCGCTTTCCCGGCATCGTGCCACCAGGCCACGCGCTTAAGCCGATAGCGCAAATCGTCGCCCGTCAGGTCTTTGTATTTTTTCTCCCAAAAAGACGGTTGCTCACCGAGTAGTGCCAATGCTTCGTCGTAAACGTGTTGCCGGTGGTCTCTGAGCGTGATACCGGAGGGTTTGGCTAACGGCTCCATCGGTAAATCAGGCTGCGGGTTCGTACAACTCGTTTTCGGCCAGCGCGGCAAACGCTTTTTCGTAAGCCTCATCCACGCTGAGCGCATCCGGGTCGGTATCGTCGCCCAGAAAATAAACCGCACCGCGATTATCCAATTCAGCCAGAATACGGCCTTTTTCGGTGGTATTCGTGTTGGGGGCAAAATAGCGGACTGCTTTCCGGCTCATTTTACTATCCAGTACGATAAGCACCTGTTGCGGTTCGGCGGTGGTAGCGTTGCGGGCCTGATTGGCGTAGTCGGTAATGGAGCGGGTAGCATCCAGAAACAGCCGGACCCTCCGGGCGTGTTCACCGTCCTGATCTGCCAAATGGTTTTTGTATGTAGTAGCAACATGTGCTTCGGATTTGTACTCATACTCTTTGGTCACGCCAACGGCCCCAACGTCGAGGTGGAAACTCATCTGCATCAAATCACTCTGGCTATACTCATTGGTGGCCAATGCCTGCTTGCGGCCCGAATCCTTACTTTCATCCATCCGAAGCCGAACCAGCAGGTCACGTCCTATCTGACTCGTAGCCAGTGCCACGCCGGGCGTAGCTGTAGCAGGTGCAGTCCGGCGACCGGAATAATCATCTTTGTTCGTATCGAGATAACCGCCCAAATCGCTGCGGAGGTCTTTGGCTACGTCGGTCGACGGGCCGTCGCCGTTGGCTACGTAGGTACCATTCCGGGCGGGGTGATCTTCGTTTAGTCGGTCAATGGCACTGAACAGGGCATGGCGTTGCATTTGACCGGAAATGTATACCCTGCCATCGGGTCGGCGTTTGATGGACGATGCGTTGCCGAGGAGTTTTTCGCCCCGATTGGCAGCATGGTCAGACATGGGGGCAAGCAGCGTAACGGTAATGGATTTAATCTTCATAGTCTATCTGTTTTAAAAATGTTTGGCGATTAGGTTTAAACAGGCATCGGGTCATTTGCAGGGTCATCAGAATCCAGTTCGACATCGCTTGTGATTGGGTCTGGCGTGGATTCGCCGGGTGCAGTACTACCGGGAGTTTCTTTTGGACGGTACGAACTCAGGCGCATAAAGGCTGTGATGAGTTCCTGCGCCAGCGATAGTTGGCTGTCGGGCCATCCGGCGGCAGTTTCCATGAAAAATCCGGCTTTCCCATCCATTTCTCGGCCCGTTAACCTACCCACGATAATACCCATCTGTGAGAGCAAAGCAGTAGGTGTTTTTGCACTCAGGATAGTGCTTTCAAACTGAACCAGAATACGGTTTTTATATTCACTCAGCGGCCGTTCCCGTCGTTTGTTCTTGATGTCGTCCTGTCGTTCAGCCTCGGCGGTTACGTAAGCCGCGTAGTTGAGCGACTGCCCATAGGCACGGGCTGATGAAATCAGTTCGGAGGATAGGTGGTGTTCGGTTTCCATGTATTTAATGAAGATTGGGGTTAGCTCATTAGGATATTCATTACGCGCGGCCATAAAATCCCGGAAGGTGGGCCTGTCGAGTTGTTGCAGAAACCGGTCGAAAAACCGTTTGTACAGTTTGAATTTTGGGTCGTCTAACTTTTCCACGCCAAACGGCATGGCACGATGAGCAGCCCTAACAATAGCCGCGAGGTCATACTCAAGAGCCATACCCACTAAATGATGACCGTATCGCTCTTGCCCCACGGCTTCGTAGGAAAAGATATAGAGCGGTTTCTTGGCTAACTGGTTCAGTATTCGTGTTGCAAACTCGGCTCTTGGCTCCTCTGTTGATGAACCCGTTCTGTCTTGGTGATTAAAGCGTCCACCCTCTCTTGCCCACGCTCCGATAGCCGCTACTAATGAGATTGACCCTAAAGATCCATCGCGTGGTGCGTTCGGATAGTTACCTCGGAATAAAGGTGGGCGACGATATTTTCGGGCTTTCGGGTCAACTTTAGCCAAAAGCATATCGTCGTTTTTGACTTGATAGTTCTGCTTGCGAACCCGGAGGTCGGCAAAGACCTGCACGAAATCAATCAGGGGTTCAAACTCACCCTCTACCAAAGGCAAATCTGGAATGATGGTTGTATTTGCCATACCCTTCCCTGCCGACACCTGAGCAGCAGGCTTAAACTCGGTTAGTGTAGCAACCACTGTAAAGGCAGCTTCAATCAGACTGGACTTTGGCTCAGCCATCGACCTGCGACCATTGTTTATCTTCCCGCTTAAAGGCGCGAAGGAACGCTTCATCTTCAGCGTTTTTAGTAGATCTTCTTCTGTCGCTTTTTTTAGCAAGTCCCGAATGGCGCGAGCCTCAGCCACCGTTGCCGCCGAAGAGAGGTCATTGGTGATAATGTAAGGCGACAGATAATAACCCCTATCCGCTTTCTGACCGTTTTTGCCAGGGTCGAGTATCCTCTCATCCAAGTAATCAAATCGTAATGTTTCTGTGGTCTCCAGTTTAGGGTCATCAAGCGTGAAAAGCGTGTAGCGCAACAAGGCCCGATCAATGGCTTTCCAGGCTAATTCGGCTACATGTTGCCAAGTGGTCAGTTGGTCTAAGTAAGCATTCTGTTCAACCAGCGCAGCCGCCACACCGTAGCGCGGATAGGGGTGTAGAAAGTCGAGGTCGATCATAGTTCTTCGTAGTTTACATCCACCCAGCCATCATTGGAACCTACGTACAGCGGAGCAGCCGGATCAGCGAAGGCGCTTTTTAGCAGAGCCGAAACCGTTGGCGTTGTCCGAAGCCGAAACAAATAAGGGCTTTTAGGAATGACATATTCCCGAACCGTCGGGCTGACGTAGTAATGCGGGAATCGACTCCGTACTGATTTGTATTGAATCTTGGCCCCTTCCGGTGCCTGTTGCAAGGTTTCATCGGTAAGATATTCATGCTCTGCCCGGTCGCCGAACTCGATCTCACCCCGGCGTTGGCGTGTCATCAGGTCAGATAGTGACGCATCGTAGTGTCGACTCCCGCCAAAGAATGAGCGGCCCGTATCGCGCAATTGCTGCGACCATAAATCATCGAAGGTGTCAACGGCCGGAAATACGTGCGGTCCCTCAAACAGAACGTGGTATTGCAACAGACTCACGAATCCAATTTCGGGCGATCCAGTGGGTTTGGTGATAATCCAGGGCGATTCTGCCCACGTTTTATCTTTCTTAGCCGCCTTCCTCACTAATTTTTTAAGGTCGTCCATTACCTGCTTACGGGGCGTATCGGACAAATGCCAGCCCAACGCGTTTTCCAGCAGGCCATAGAGCATGAAATCTGTTGGGGCGGGTTGGCTCCGATAGTACGCCCCCGGCTGAGCGGCCACCATCGACAGCGGGGCCAGCGCGTCAATTTGTAACATGGCCGTAACGGTCAGTTCAGGCGGCTCAGTAAAAAAACTTAGGTCAATTTTTTCCATATTCAGAAAAGGTTTTTGTTACACCAATGCACCAAAGCCGCTGCCCGTCAGTTCGCCAACACCGACCAGCCAGGCAAATTCGATGGCCTCGGGGGTGCCTTCGATAATGACCGGACACACGCTGCCCCGATGTTGAATGCCCTTCACATCCATAAGCCGGGTGCGGGCTTTTTCATAGTGCCGGTCAAACCGGATGCTGATGTTTTGGTGAGATTCATCATAGCCAGCCGCCTGCAACTTCTTCCGCATAAGTTGCGTCATTTTATCATCAGCCGCTTCGTCCGACCAAAGCAAGTATTGACGACTACCATCCGGTCGCTTCGTGCGGACAACGATTTCACCGTCGGTAGCCAATCGAACGCGCTTCGCGAAAGAAGGCATAGTCATCTCATTTGCTTCAGTAACCCGCATCCCAAAAGCAAGGCTGTCATCCCTTAAAATTCCTTTGGCCAACGCCCAGGCATAGTCGCTATCCTGGAAACTGACTGACCAGGTTGCACCATGCGGGAAATAGAGGTGTTTCCCTATCTTTTCGGCTCCGGTCAATCGCCCAAAGCTGTATAAACTCATTCCGTCGTGTAGAGAGTTGTTGTCTCCAATCCATTTGTGTAATGAGCCAACCAAATTATAGAGGTACGTAAACGGAACCGGCTGGGTGTTAGGGGTCAGTTGTAATTGTAGACGCATGGGTATGTATTGGCTTAGTGTGTCAAAGGTGAGTAGTCACTCCCTCAAAAGTTGTGGGAGTGCAATCAGAAAATGAAAAGATTTCAGGATTGATAGCAAGCAGCCGCTTGCTCTATCCGTTCAGCAATCGTCTGACGTAGACTATTCGGCTCCAGCACTTCGACTTCCTCGCCGTAAGCCATAACTTCCCGCTCCAATTCGTGATTGATGACAACGTTCATCACGAAATCAATGGACGTTGATGTCTCCGAAAGAATCTGCTGACTCCAATGCATGGGTAGCGATAGTACATACTCAGCCTCGGGCCGACGAAATCGCAGCACTACGCGCTCAACGGGACTATCAGGCGGTGCCGTTACACCAATTACGTGCCGACGAGCGGCTCGGTAATCTATACCTCGGTTGGGTTGTATAGCCTGTGGAGTGAGTCCTAGATCGCCCATCCGGTCAAGACCAAAGGTGCGTTGGCCCCCCTTCGGGCCCAGATCGAACCCATCAAGATACCAGCGATTACGAAACTCAAACAGTAATCCCGGCTCAACGTGGCGTTGTCGGCCGTTGTTCTCGGTGTAGTTCTGATAATGAAACGTGACGACCAACTTACGTTGCAATGCGTTCCAGAGCGGAGCCATCAGGTCGAGGCCCCGAAATCCCTCATTTTGCTCCAGTTGCACATACTGCGCTACTGACCGTCCTGACTGGGTAAGCACCTCTAACCGTTCACGTCGTTCGAGGAGCCGGACAAAGTCCCGAAAGTTGCTGATGTCTTCGTCGTCGGGCAGGTCCAGAAAATAACCCCGCTTCTGACGCTCATAGGTAATGGTGATGTCATAGTCCGCCCGAATGTCGCGTATGTCCCGCTCAACCGTGGCTATGGACGTTTTGTCGATCTCGTGCTGGCGGAGGTACTCGTTGATTTGTTGAGCTGACGGATAGGTGTAGGGTTTATCAAGACAGCGGATGATGTGGAGTTGCCGACGGAGTTTAGCTGAATCGTTCATTAAGTAAGAGGACGGGAGAAATCGCCTGCCAACATAATCAAAGAAGTGATAATTATATCATATATCTAATTGATAGCTTGTTGCTATTTAGCAAGCGGTAGATATTTCCAGATATAGGCTGATTCCACAGAGAATGGAATAGGTATAAGTTAAGACGCCCTACGAGTTGAATTAAAATTAGTGGACTGCGGAGAACGATCTACTTAGTAAAGTCTCAATCGTAATCTAGCTATTGTAGTGAGAATTCAACTATAGATTTAACCTCAATGGACTTTATCAGGTATATGTATGGACCATAACCGTACACCATTCCGTACACCGTGAAAATAAAAAAGACCTTAATCAGCTGACAATCAGCTAATTAAGGTCTTTTCATTGTGCCGAAGGCGAGACTCGAACTCGCATGTCCGTAAAGACACACGCCCCTGAAACGTGCGTGTCTACCAATTTCACCACTTCGGCAATTCTATTGGGTCACTTTCCCTGTTTGGGACTGCAAAGATACGGCACCCAGGCGTGCTTGTGCAAGTATTGACGCAAAAAATTATAGCTGCACTGACGAATAGAGGTCGGGAATCTGCACATCCGGGAAACCAGCCGCCAGTAACTTCTCGCGAAAGACCTGCTGAACGTCGTAATCGCCATGCACCAGAAACAACGTTTTCACCGCTGCTGCATTCTGACAGGCTAAATACTCCAGCATCTCCTGGTAATCGGCATGAGCTGAAAACGAATCCATTACAGCCACACGGGCGTTCACATCAAGTGCTTCGCCAAAAATGTGTACCCGTTTATCACCCCGTTTCAGCGCACCGCCGAGGCTGGACGGCGAGCAGTATCCCACCAGCAGAATAGTCGTGGTCGGGTTCTCAATGTTATTTTTGATGTGGTGCTTGATCCGCCCGGCCTCCGCCATGCCCGACGACGAAATAATGATGCACGGCCCACCTTTGGTATTGATCGCCTTGGAATCTTCCACCGCCGACACATAATGCAGGTTGGGAAAATCGAAGGCATCGCCGTCTTTTTTGATATATGCCAGAATCTCCGGGTTAAACACTTCTTCGTGCTCGCGCATTACCGTGGTCGCTTTCACCGACATCGGGCTGTCGATATAAACGGATAATATGGGCAGCCGACCTTCGCTGGAGAGCTGATCAAGCGCATAAATCAGTTCCTGTGTCCGGTCTACGGCAAAGGCCGGAATGAGCAGCTTGCCCCGGTTTTTTACGCACGTTTCCGTTACGATTTTCAGCAAGTGACTCTTCATATCCGTCTCCGTTTCGTGGAGTCGGTCGCCATAGGTCGATTCGCAGAGGATGTAGTCTGCCTGCGGAAAGGGAGCAGGCATACCCAGAATTTTATCGTTGGGTCGCCCGATGTCGCCACTAAAAAAGAGCCGTTTCGTACCCGATTTTTCGTTGATGGTCAGACTGATGGCGGCACTGCCGAGTAGATGGCCCGTATCGGTAAATTGCGCTGTAACACCGTCGCAAACCGAAAACAGCGTATTATAGCCTACCGGTTTGAACCGCGCCAGGGCTTCGGTGACGTCCTGGGCGTCGTAGAGGAGTTCGAGTTCCTCTTCGCGTCGGTTCCGGCGTCGTTTGTTTACCCGTTCGAGGTCGGTTTCCTGAATACGGGCGCTGTCCATAAGCATGATTTCGCACAGATCGGCCGTAGCGGAGGTGCTATAAATGGGACCTTTGAAGCCCTGTCGTACCAGCCGGGGAATCAGACCAGTATGATCGATATGAGCATGAGAAAGCACCATGTAATCAACTTCGGCCGGGTCGAAGTGAAAGTTTTGGTTCAGGTCGTCAGTGTTGATACCCTGGAAAAGGCCACAGTCGAGCAGGATCTTCTGCCCGGTGTCGGTAGTAATCAGGTGCTTACTGCCAGTGACAGTACGGGCGGCACCCATGAATTGAAGTTGCATGAAATTAAAATGTAGTGAATACGGCTAATGTCAGATAAACGCTGGTCATAGGGTAAAGTTTAACGACTGCATAAACGGGATAAAGCGGTGACACCATTCTTTACCAAATTAATCGGGATTATCCAGCACTGGTGGAAACGATACTGGGTAAAGGGACTGGTAGCTTTTGGGCTAATTCTGGTCGGTATTGATCGCTGCTTTCCGCCTGGAACAGATGTTAGGTACTCTACTGTCGTCACGGCAGCGGATGGGTCAGTGCTGCACGCCTTCCTAAACCGGCAGGACAAATGGCGACTGTATACCAGCCTGTCCGAGATCACACCGGGTCTCCGCAAGGCGATTGTCTTTAAGGAAGACCGCTATTTTTACTATCATCCGGGTTTTAATCCGGTGTCTATGCTTCGGGCGATGGGCCGCAACCTGCTGACCGGCCGCCGAACGTCGGGCGCGTCGACCATAACCATGCAGGTTGTTCGATTACTTAAGCCAAGAAGCCGAACGTATGGGAGCAAGCTGATTGAGTTGTTCCGGGCTATGCAACTGGAATGGCATTATTCCAAAGATGAAATCCTTCAACTGTACCTGAACCTTATTCCGTATGGCAGTAACATCGAAGGCATTAAGTCGGCCGCGCTGCTTTACTTCGGCAAACCGCCCGCATTGCTCAGTCTGGCCGAACTGACTACGCTGGCTATTATCCCCAATCAGCCGTCGAGTCTGCGGCTGGGTCAGAATAACGCGTTTGTTATGCAGGCTCGGAACCGCTGGCTGGAGCAGTTCCGGGCCGCAAACCTGTTTACCGAATCTGCTATTGACGATGCCCGGCGCGAGCCCCTCACGGCACGTCGGCGCGAAGCTCCGCAACTGGCTCCGCACCTGGCCCGCCGACTACGACGTGAAAACCCGGCCACGCCCATCGTGCAGTCCACCCTGCAACCCGCCGTGCAGGATGCAGCGGAGCAATTGGTGCACAATTACCTGAATCGGGTGCGGGCAGTGGGCATCCAGAACGCGGCCGTACTGGTCGTCAACAACCAGACGGGAGCGGTAGAGGCCTACGTTGGCTCGGCCGATTTTCAGAATACACTCGACGGCGGGCAGGTGGATGGTGTGCGGGCGGTGCGGTCGCCGGGGAGTGCGCTCAAGCCGCTGTTGTACGGGCTGGCGTTTGATGCGGGGCTGATTACACCAAAGACCAAACTTATTGATGTACCCACCAATTTCAGTGGTTACGAACCCGAGAACTACGACCGCCGGTTCAACGGGCCGGTCACGGCGGAGTTCGCGCTTGCCAATTCGCTGAATATTCCGGCGGTAGCGTTGCTGAAGGACATAAGTACCCCATCGTTTATTGATGCGTTGAAGAAAAGCGGCTTTTCAACCATTCAGAAGCAGTCGAAAGACCTTGGCTTATCCATGATTCTGGGTGGCTGCGGAGTGACGCTGGAAGAAATGACACGGCTTTATGTTGCCTTAGCCAATGAGGGCCGAACGAAGCCACTGACCTATCAAACAACGGGTACATCTCCCGCCAGCACGCCAGCCAAAGGTGTTGAACTGCTATCGCCGGAAGCGGCCTTTTTGATTACGAACACCCTCGCCCAGATCACCCGGCCGGATTTACCCAATAACTTTGATAACAGTTACCACCTGCCGCGCATTGCCTGGAAAACAGGAACCTCATACGGTCGGCGTGATGCCTGGAGCATTGGCTATAACCGTCATTATACCATTGGCGTCTGGGTGGGTAATTTTTCGGGCATGGGTGTACCCGAACTGAGTGGGGCTAATACGGCGACCCCGCTGCTATTTCAATTATTTAACGCGCTGGATTATAATTCGGCGCGGGGCTGGTTCCGGGTACCGGGCGGCAAGTCGTCACGGCTCACCATGCGGCAGATTTGCCCCGAGAGTGGCGATTTACCCAACGAGTTCTGCGGGAACCGCACCACAGACTACGCCATCGAAGGCGTATCCCGCAGCCAGCGCTGCCAGCACCGAACAGTGGTGTTTACCGACCCGGCTGGCACCGTCTCGTACTGTGCGCATTGCTCACCCTCAGCGGGAGCAGTAGCCCGCACCTACCCGAACCTCGTTCCCGAATTACTGGCGTATTACAAAGCGCAGCAGATTCCTTACGAGGCCATCCCGCCCCATAACCCGGCCTGCGAGCGCGTGTTTGCCGCCGTCACTACGGTAAAGCCCGCCCTGACGATCACCAGCCCGAACAACGGCAGCGAGTATTTTGTGTCCACTCGCCAGCCCGCCCAGATGCAGCTGAGTTGTTTAGCTACCAATGATGTTCAGACGGTATTCTGGTACCTGAATGATAAATTCTACCGTCGCTCCCGACCGGGTGATGCCGTGTTTTTTGCTCCTGTGCCCGGCCGCTTAAAGATTTCCTGTGCCGATGATAAGGGACGTCATCAGGACATCCGCATTCTGGTGCGGCCCGAGTGATCAGTATAACTTAACCGTCTGGTAAACAACTTGTCTGCATTTTTAGCCAACTTTCGGGTCAGAAAACAAACTACCCCCCTTGAAAGCTAATGAAGTATTTAGGCTCCCTACTCCTGCTCATCCTGACAACCGGCGCGTTCGCTCAGGCAACAACCAGTGCCGACCCGGCTGCGCTGACGACTACTTTTTTCAAAGCCATGCTCGATGAAGATGCAAAAGCGTTTGGCAGCATTGTAACCGACGATTTTATGCTAACGGGTCCTGACGGCCAAACAGCCGATAAAAGTCTGTTTACACAAGCCCTGGACGGTGGGTATCTGGTTGTCGATACGGGAACAACGTCCAATGTGGGAAAACCCCGTGTCTATAATAACGATGCCGCCATTGTAGTGGGCAACTGGAAGCAAAAAGGCACGTTACAGAATCAGGCGTTCAATAATCAGGTGGCGTTTACGGTCGTTTGCGCCAGAGTAGGTACCAACTGGAAGATTGCCAGTGTGCAGTTTTCGCCCCTGCCGAATTAAGAATTGTTCACCTATGCCCCCTGAAGGAGACTTTGCTCATTGACTGACACCGTCTCTTTCAGGGGGGCAGTTAAGTTACTGGCAGGCATGAAAAAACAACTGGTGTAAGTAGCTGTTTGAATTAGCTATAAGTGCCGGTAGGCAAGGTATCTTTGTAGATCAAGTCAGCAATAAAGTAGACCATAGTTCCGTAGGAACGGCATCTTAAATAACTCAAGATGCCGTTCCTACGGAACTATATCTCTTGACTCTCCAATTTCTTCTACAAAGATGCCGCCCCTAACGGGGCTCACTCTTAACCCAAACAGCTTCTAAGTAGTACAGCTATTTGGCGTGTAAAGCATAAGTGACATCTGCTTCGGGATAACCTCTCGGGTTATCTAACTCCATGTACAGCCAGGAACACCCTCTGAAAAATTTCAGTTATATTCATGCAAAACTTCTGCACTTATGGCTGTATCTTCCGACTCTTACTCAGCTTCAGGGTGGGGATTCCCTACTAAGGACCTCATCCTACAGGCCCGTCGCAAACTCCCGCGCGCTCAAGTCGATCAGGTAGCAGCATTAGCTGGCCTGACCAAGAAAGAGATGGCCTTCATACTGGGCGTTACGGAACGGAACCTCTATAATCAGCATCAGGGCGATCTCTCGGTGCCCCTCTCTGAACGACTCCTCCTCCTGGAAAAACTATTTGGGCATGGGCTGGCTGTCTTTGACGGGCAGCAATCCGCCTTCTACGAGTGGCTGCGTACACCATTAGCAGAACTGGCTACCCCCGAACTGGGCTTTACTGTACCAGCCGCCCCGTACACACCCAAGCCCATGAACGAGATGGGAACCAGAGAGGCTCCTCCCGATTTGTCGGTGGCAGCTGTAGCCCGCCGGGAACGCTTGGCAAAACGACCGGTAAACGTAGCCGATAAAGCGCTCTATCCTACGCCTTTGTCTGTATTGGACACCATCACGGGGTATAAATTAGTAGATAACGTTTTTATCCGCATTGAAGCTGGAGTTTTCAGTTGAGCGGAATGAACGTATATCGTATTCTTAAAGAGCCTTATTGGCATGACCCTCTTTCGGTAATTGGGGCAGAACGGACTGGTGGCCGCTGGAATCCACCGGGCCAGGGTATCCTGTACACGGCGGGTTCCCCAGAGTTGGCCCTGCTGGAGACACTCGTTCATTTTCCGAAAGTGGCCTACGATCAACTTCCCCGTTTACGACTCTTTACGCTGGAGCTGCCGGAGGGTGAGGTTCGCTGGATCTACCCGGAGTTACTACCCGATGAATGGGCTGAACCAACTGCCTTGCCTTTGACCCAGCGGATCTTTAGTGAGTGGTTGCTAAACCCATTGGATATGGGTTTGGGAGTACCCTCTGCGGTGATTGACATTTCCTATAATGTGTTGTTGCACCCCAGGCATCCACTTTACTCAACGATCAATGTGGTGGGTGAACAGGATTTGCTGGTAGACCGTCGCTTGTGGAGTGTACCAAATCCCTGACAAGCTTGCCGAATACAAAACTATTCATGGCTCTATGGTACTCCCAATTCGTCAGACAGGCTGGTCGTGGCGGGTTAAGGGATCGAGAATACCATAACGGCATAGCAACGCAACTAAGGTTGTAGTGAGTCCCAATAGCCTATCAGCACAAGTTCAGGATTACCGAATAAAAACGTGGTTCATTGGGGCTTGGAAGTGAGAGCGGGTTTCGACAATTTTCCGGCCCCTAAGCCATTCTCCATGAACCTACTATCCGCCCGCCGTTTACTCCTGGTCGGCAGCTTTTTTCTCGCATTCACGCACTGCGCCCGCCTATCGCTCAACGACGTCAGGGTCGTGGGCCGTAACTTCGACGATGAGGTACAACAGACCCAGAACCTGACCTTCACCTTCAACAAAAATGTTGGTCCCCGACTGGATGGTCCCGGACTGGATGGTCCCGGACTGGACGATGCTGAAACACGCGTCAGCGAGTGGGATTCGACGCAGTACATCCGCTTCATACCCGCCGTACGGGGGAAATTTAAGTGGACCGCCCCCAACGAACTGATTTTTTCCCCCGCCGTCGCCTTCGACCCCGCCACCGACTACCGCGCCGAACTGACCGACGAGGTACTGAACAGAGTGAAAGGGCAGAATCTGAACGTTTCGTCGGAGGATATTGCCTTTCATACACCCTATCTGCAAGTCAACGGCGTAGAAACCTGGTGGACCAAATCGCGGGAAACCGGGCAACCCGTCGCTAAAACCCGGCTGAATTTCAACTACCCGGTCCGGTCGGCCGAGGTAGCCGGTAAACTAGCCATCGCCGTCGGGCAGAAAAATCTAACGACGCAGTTGACCCAGTCTGGCTCATCGGCTGATGGTGGCACGGCCGTAGCGCTGACGCTGCCCAATGCCCCCGGCGAACCGGGCGACCAACCACTTGCCATCACCGTAGCGAAGGGCCTTGCCGTACCGAACACAGCTTACCAAAGCAAAGAGGCCATCGAGCAGACGGCTACCCTGCCAAGCCGCACCCGTATCGAAATCGCCGATGTACAGACCGGTTATGATAAAAACGGAGCAAGCGGGCCGCAGGGCACGGTCCGGGTGATTACCACGCAGGAACTCATGCCGAACACGGCCACACCCGGCAACCTGAGTGCGTTTTATACCATTCAGCCGCAGGTAGAAACCACCGCTGAACTGACCGAAAACGGGTTTGTTATCCGGGGCAATTTCAACGAAACGGACACCTACGTCCTGACCCTCACTGACCAGATACGGGGTGTCCTGAATACGCAGGTAGCAGAGCCAGTCACGCGGGATCTGTTCTTCGGAAAAATGCCCGCCAGTGTGTCGTTCGCCACCAAAAAAGCCATTTACCTGTCTGCAAAAGGAGCCAGAAACATTGGGCTGAACATTGTGAATGTGCCCAAAGTACAGGTGAAAATCGCCAAGGTATACGAGAATAACATCCTGCAATTCTTAAAGAACGGTCGGTACGACGAGTACCAGGAAAGTGCCGACGGGCAGTATCTGCCATCGGGCGCATTTACCTACAACGTCGACGAAGAAAGCCAGTACAGCGACGTGCTGGTGAACAAAACCGTCGATACGGGCGACCTGCCGAAAGTACAGGGGGTGTCGGCCCTGAACGTGGCCTTACCCGACCAGCCCAATGCCTTCAAAGGCGTGTACTTAGTGACCGTTGGCTCCAAAAACGAAGCCTATTTAAGCGCTACTCAACTGGTATCGGTTTCGGATATCGGCCTGATTGCCCGCAAGACAGATGACAATCTGCTGGTCTTTGCCAACTCCATCCGCACCGCCGAGCCACTCAAGAATATCGAAATCACGCTGATCAGCAGCAATAACCAGGCGGTCTATACGCTGAAAACCGATGATAAAGGCGTGGCCATTTTTGAGAAAGTAGCCGAAAAAGCACCCGGCTTTTCCATTGCTCTGCTTACCGCCCGAACAACCGAACAGACGGGTGAAAGCGACTTCAACTTCCTGTACTTACCCGATACCGAAGTGGAAACGTCGCGGTTCGACGTAGCCGGTAAGCGCGTGAATAAGTCAGGTTTCGACGCTTTTATCTATGGTGACCGCAACATCTACCGGCCCGGCGAAACGATTCATTTTAACACCGTGATTCGCACGCAGGCCTGGCAGTCGGTGGGCGAAATCCCGGTTCTGATCCGGGTACTGATGCCCAACGGCCGCGAATACCGTAGCTTCCGCAAAACGACCAATGAGCAGGGTGCTGTTCTGACCGACGTACCGCTCGACCCGGCCGCTGTAACGGGTACTTATACGCTGGAAGTCCTAAATGCCAACGAGGTACTGCTGGCCTCGGAGCCGGTGAGTGTTGAGGAGTTCATTCCTGACCGGATCAAGGTAGACGTGCAGACCGATAAGGCATTTTATCCCTCAGGGCAGACGGTTACACTGTCGGCAACGGCGCTGAACCTGTTTGGACCACCAGCCGCCGACCGGGCCTACGAAATTGAGTTGCAGCTCAAACGGAAAGCCTTCGCGCCAAAAGGCTTCGAGGAATACAGTTTCGCCATTGCGGACCAGCCGTCGGGGGTACCGATGGTATTCGAGAAAGTCCTGCGTCAGGGCCGTACCGACGCCAAAGGGCAGGTAACCGAACGCTTCCCGCTGGCAGCAGCGTATCAGGACATCGGGCTACTGGAAGGCAAACTGTTCGTAACGGTTTTCGACGAAAACGGCCGGCCTGTTAACCGGCTCCGGCGCTTTGATGTGCTCACGCAGCCCACATTCTTTGGCGTTCGCCTGGCAGATCGCTACGTCACGACCAATGCACCCATGCCGGTGGATCTGGTCGCGCTGGATAAGGACGGTACCTACCGAAAAGGCGCATCTGCTACGGTAGATATCGTCCGGTTCGACTATCAGACCGTGATTGAGAAGAAAAACGATGGAAGCGGTTCATCACAGCTAAAGTATACCACCAAGAAGCGCGAAACGGTGGTCTACACGAATAAACTGGCCTTCGGCACCGGCAAGGCTCAGTTCCGGTATGTGCCAACGGTATCGGGTGAGTACGAAATTCGTGTTCGCCGGGTGGGTGGATTAGCTGATTCCGGCTACATGTCGGCTCCATTTTACGCCTATGGTTACGGCAGCACGTCGGCCTCTTCGTTCGAAGTTAGTTCCGAAGGGCAGGTGCTGATGACATTCGATAAACCAGCCTACGAAACCGGAGATAAAGCGAAAGTGCTGTTTAAAGCCCCATTCAATGGGAAGCTGCTGGTGACGGTGGAGCGTAACCGCGTGCTGGAGTATCACTGGCTGACGACCGAGAATAAATCCGCCGAATTCAGTTTCTCCGTCGGCGACGAACACCTGCCAAATGTCTACGTAACCGCCACGCTTATTCGGCCCATCGACTTCAGCACTAATTTACCCCTGACCGTTGCGCATGGTTTTGCTCCGGTTTTAGTCAGCGATGCCGACACCAAATTGCCCGTTGCCCTAACGGTAGCCACACAGTCGCGGTCGAAAACAAAGCAGGTAATCCGGGTGAAAACAAAGGCTAATACGCAGGTAACAGTAGCCGTAGTAGATGAGGGGATTTTGCAGTTAAAGAACTTTAAAACGCCCGATCCATACGGGTATTTTTATCAGAAGCAGGCGCTTGAAGTTGGTAGCCACGATCTGTACGCCCTTTTATTTCCCGAATTGTCGCTGGCGTCGGCCGGGCGGCTGTCGAGTACAGGGGGCGATGGCTATGATCTGGAAAAGCGCGTTAATCCGCTCAGCAACGGTCGGATAAAGTTAGTGACGTTCTGGAGTGGGCAACTGACGACCGGTTTTAACGGCGAGGCCGAATTTACCATTGATGTGCCGCAGTTTTCGGGCGACCTCCGCGTGATGGCTGTGGCTTACAAAGACAACGCGTTCGGGTCGGCCAATGCCAATATGAAAGTAGCTGACCCAATCGTCATTAGTGCCGGGGTACCACGTTTCTTGACGCCCGGTGACGAACTCGACTTGCCCGTCAACCTGAGTAATACGACCAGCAAAGCCGCCAGCATAACCGCGAAGCTGAGTGTTAGCGGCCCCCTCGACATCCTAACGGACAGTACATCGGGGCTTACCCAAAAGCTGACGATTCAACCGGGTCGCGAAAGCCGAACGGTGTTTCGGGTACGGGCACGACAGGCGATTGGTCCGGGAGCCATCACCGTAACGGTTAATGGGTTGAACGAAACGTTTACCGAGAAAACCGACCTTACTGTTCGGCCAGCGGCATCCTTAGTCAAAACGGCGCAGTCGGGCATTATTGCGGGTGGTAAAACCCAAACGTTGTCGCTGGCCGCGAATTACCTACCCGGCACGGGCCGTACCAGCCTGACGGTGAGCCGCTCACCAGCCATGCAGTTCGGCCGGGAACTGTCGTTTCTGCTCGGCTATCCCCATGGGTGTATGGAGCAGACGATTTCTAAAGCTTTCCCGCAGCTCTACTTTGCTGATTTAGTCCGAAGCGTCGGCTCGGCCACGACCTACTTCGTGCAGGCCAGCGCGACGTCAGCGAACGAGAGTAATCTGAATCCGGCTACCAACGTCCGACTGGCCATTCAGCAGGTCGAAGCCAATCAGCTATTCAACGGCAGCGTTGCCATGTGGTCGGGTGAGACCGAGGGCGACGACTGGGCCACGACTTACGCGGTGCATTTCCTGACCGAAGCCCAGCAGGCGGGGTATGAAGTAAGCGGCAGCGCCCTGAGTAAGGCCATCGATTACCTGACGGCCAAAACCAGCGTACCTGCTACCGAAAATGATGTTACCTATGACGAAACGGGTGGCCGGACAGTACGCAAAATCGCCAGCCGCACGGCCATTTACGGCTTATACGCCCTTACGTTGGCCGGAAAACCTAACCGGTCGGCCATGAACTACTACAAAGAGCAGACTGGCTTGCTTACCCCCGACAGCCGCTATTTGCTGGCATCGGCGTTCCTGCGCGTTGGCGACACCCGCAGTTATACTGCGTTGCTACCCAAACGATATACCGACCAGACCATCGACCGACAAAACGGGGGCAGCTATACGTCTCCCCTGCGCAACCTGAGCCTGACGCTGCTGACCCTGCTGGACACCGACCCCGATAATCTTCAGATTCCGGTGCTGGCCCGGCAATTATCTGGTGCGCTGAAACAGTCGGATTATATCAACACGCAGGAGGCTGCCTATGGATTTCTGGCCTTGGGTAAACTGGCCCGAAAAACAGCAGGCAGTACCGCAACGGCCACCATTTCGTCGGCAGGAAAAGCGGTTGGCACGTTCACCGGGGTCGATTTGACGATTAAGCGGGTTCCGCTGGGGCAACCCATTACCATCCGTACCGGGGGCAGCGGTAATCTATATTATTTCACCCAGAGCGAAGGCATACCGGCAACGGGTGTGGTACCGGAGGGGGATAATGGGTTGCAGGTTCGCCGGGTATTCCTCAACCGCGAGGGGCAGCCGATGAGCAGTTTCCGACAGAACGATCTGATTGTGGTGAAGATTACGCTACAAAGTTCAACCGGTGTTACGGTGCCGAATGTGGTAGTCACGGATTTGTTACCCGCCGGTTTTGAGATCGAAAATCCACGCCTGAGCGAAGCGCGTGATATGCCCTGGCTGAGTAAAGCCGGAACTTCGATGGATAAGCCCGATCACTTCGATGTCCGCGACGACCGGATCAATTATTACACCACTGCTGATGGCCGGGAGCGGGCTTTTTATTACCAGGTTCGGGCCGTGTCGAAGGGTAAATTTGTTCTCGGTCCCGCATCCGCCGATGCCATGTACAGTGCCGACTACCGCAGTTACTCCGGGGCCGGTGTGATTCGTGTGGAATAGTATCGGCAAAAGATTCCACACTCAGTGTAGAAGTCTATTCGTGGAAGACCCGCTAAATAGCCTAAACGGCCCAAAAAACGACTTGGTACGTTTTTTGGGCCGTTTCACATGTCTCAACAGTAATTCACTCAACCAACGATATGAAAAAGAGAACATGGATAGTCGGCGTTATGCTGGCTGCTACCCTGGGGCTGACCTCCTGCGCATCGGTCGAGAAATTCCTTTATGGTAACTCGAATAACGCCAGCATGAGTCGGTCGTCTACCTCGCGTAACGATAACTCAGGCTCACGAAATAGTTATACCAGCAACGATACTGACAATGACGGTCGTAGCCGAAACAGCCGACGCTCATCGGATTCGTCGTCGGATACGGATGATCAGAGTAGCCGCCGACTATCGAGCCGGGATCGGGATCAGCAAAATGACCGGTCAACGTCAAGCCGGGATCGGGATGATGATCGGTCGCCGGGTCGTTACAGCAGTTCACGGGATCGGTCGTACAGCAGCCGTTCCAATTACGATGACCGCGACGACCGGAACAGCGACAGAAATTCAGACCGCGATTCGTACAGCAGCCGCAACAATGACCGCAATGACAGCTACAGCAGCCGGTCGAACCGCGATTCGTATAGCAGCCGTAACAGCAACGACGATCGCGATCAGAGCCGGTACGATGACCGCAACTCGTACGGTAGCCGTGATAATAGCCGCTACAATGACCAGGATTCGTACAGTAGCCGGAACAACAGTAATAGCCGCTACGACGACCGTAATTCCTACAACGGCCGTAATAACAGCCGCTCCGATGATCGCGATTCGTACAGTAACAGCAACTCCGGTGATCGCTATTCGTCTAACGACCGCAACAGCAGCCGTTACGATGACCGTGGTAACGGCAGCATGAATGGTATGTCGAACTACCGGGATGATCGCAGCAGCAACAGCCGGTACGATGATCAGAACCAGTACAGCAACAACAACAACCGGAACGGCAACCAGTCTACTTACGACGACCGGAGCAACAACCGGAACGACTCGTCGCGCAGTAACAGCGATCAGAGCAATAACGACCGCAACAGTTCAAACGACCGCAATAACAGCTCATCCCGTAACGATTATCAGGGCAATGGCGGCATGAACAGCATGTCAGGTTACCGTGATGACCGCTCCGACCGGAACAACAACTCGCGTCAGGATGACGACCGGACGAACAACCGCGACGACCGCAACGGTGATTCACGGCAGAACGACGACCGCCGAAATCAAGGCAATGATCAGTACGCCAACGACCGCCGACAGCTGACGGATGAACTCTCCGAAAGCCTTGATAAAATTGACAAGCAACTTGACGACGCTAAAAACGACGTGAAGGGCGAGAGCAAGAAGGACAAGCAGAAACGTCAGGACATGGTAAAAGACCTTCAGGACAAGCGCAGTAAGTTAGTAGACTCGTATTACCGGGTTCAGCGCTCAAAAGAAGATGATTTCAAAGCCGCCAAGCGTGATGCATACCACAATCTGGACGATGTGGAAGACGCGATGGACAAGTTGAAAGACAACGCCAAAGATGCGGCCAAAGACGCGTCCAAGAAGTAATTGAGGAGTATGGTAGAGGGGCAGGCGGGGCTGGTGATAAACCGGCCCCGCCTTTTTTGTGTTAAGAACGTTTTACCCCCAACTCTCTATGCCTCTTATTAAACCCGTTCGCGGTATTTCCCCTCAATTTGGTGAGAACTGCTGGTTCGCCGAGAATGCTACCATCGTTGGTGCAGTCACTATGGGCCGCGACTGCACAGTCTGGTTCAACGCCGTTGTGCGGGGTGATGTCAACTCCATTACCATTGGCGAGCGCACCAACATTCAGGATGGGGCGGTGATTCACTGTACGTACCAAAAGTCGAAAACTACCATCGGCAACTTTGTATCCATTGCGCATAACGCCGTCGTGCATGGCTGCACCATCGAAGATCGGGTGCTGATCGGCATGGGGGCCATCGTAATGGATGGGGCTGTGATCGGGTCCGGTTCGATCATTGCGGCTGGTGCCATTGTCACGCAAAACACTATTGTGCCTCCCGGTTCGGTATACGCAGGCAATCCAGCCCGATTGCTCAAAGCCGTTTCGCCCGAACTGGGCGAAGTTTTTATGCGCACAGCTGATAATTATGTCATGTATGCCGGCTGGTTTAAGTAGGTTGCGGATATGGATGAATTTCTGATCTACCTCAGGCTCGGCTTCGACCACATCACCGATCCGCGTGGCTACGACCACATTCTGTTTGTGGTAGCTCTATGCTCTATTTATACCCTCCGGCAATGGCGCCGGGTGTTGATTCTGGTCACTGCTTTCACGCTGGGGCACTCCATTACTCTGGCTTTGGCTACGCTCCAACTGATTCATTATAGTACGGCCTTCGTTGAATTGCTTATTCCCATTACCATTCTTATTACGGCCGTTACCAACTTTTTCTATGTTGCCCCTACCACCGAGCGGCAGATACGGGAAGCCAAAAATTCGCCGTTTCGGTATGGCCTGGCCGGATTTTTCGGCCTCATTCACGGCATGGGGTTTTCCAATTACCTGCGGAGTCTGCTGGGGCATGAGTCCTCCATCGTCAAGCCATTACTGGCATTTAATCTGGGGCTGGAACTTGGTCAACTCGTAATTGTAAGTATTATATTGGGTATCGGCTACGTCGTAATTGACCGGTTGAAGGCCCGGCGGCACAATTGGAATATGATTATATCGGGTATTGTAACGGGCATGGCGATTTCGTTGATTTTAGACAGGATTACCGGTTAAAAGGGATAGGTGGCCAAATATCAGGCTGATCTGTCGTCCTGTAATCGCGTCTAATTTTGTATTTTTACGGAAAACCAGTCTAAAACTACCCAATCGAATGAAAAAACTGCTCTTTCTGGCAGCAACGCTCTTCATCGCAAACGAATCGTGGGCGCAGGCTCCCCAACAGCCCGCCTTCAACGCTAATACGCGTTTTGAGCAATTAGGGCCCATGCTGCCCACGGCAAATACTTTCCGCTCAGCGTCGGGTGCGCCGGGTAAAGATTATTTTCAGCAACGCGCCGACTACGACATTAAAGCCGAACTTGACGACGCGAAACAACGCATTACCGGCTCCGAGTCGATTACTTATTTCAACCGGTCCGGCGATGCGCTGACGTACCTGTGGCTGCAACTCGACCAGAATAACTTTACGCCCAACGTGATCGGTAATACATCCGAAACGGGAGCTATCGATCCGGCGCGTGGAGCTACCATCCGGCAGTTGACGGGTCCGCTGGCGGGCAAAGATTACGGCTACAAGATCATAGCAGTGCGCGACAAAGCCGGTAAGGCCCTGCGTTACACCATCAACGAAACCATGATGCGCGTCGATCTGCCGCAACCGCTGGCACCGGGGCAGCAGGTCGTATTTTCTGTCGACTGGAATTTTAATATTGTGGATGCCAACGCAACCCGCGCCCGATCCGGCTACGAGTTTTTCCCCAAAGACGGTAACTACGTCTATGAGATTGCGCAGTGGTTCCCGCGTATGTGCGTTTACGACGATGTGAACGGCTGGCAGAACAAGCAGTTTCTGGGACAAGGTGAATTCACACTTGTATTCGGCAATTACAAAGTAGCGCTGACGGTCCCAAGTGACCATATCGTAGGGGCCACCGGTGAATTACAAAACCCCGCTCAGGTGCTGACAGCGACCCAAACCAAACGGTGGGAACAGGCCAAAAACACGAAGAACCCGGTCGTCATTGTAACGCAGGATGAGGCTACGGTTGCCGAGAAGAGCAAAGCGACCGGCAAAAAAACCTGGGTATATAAAGCCGATAACGTTCGCGATTTTGCTTTTGCAACCAGCCGCAAATTCATCTGGGATGCCATGCAGACCGATGTAGAAGGCAAAAAAGTATGGGCAATGTCGCTCTACCCCAAAGAAGCCAATCCACTCTGGGGGCAGTATTCGACGCGGTTGGTAGCGCACACGCTGGAATCGTACTCGAAACGCACGTTCGGTTATCCGTATCCGGTAGCCTATTCAGTACATGGACCGGTGGGTGGCATGGAGTACCCGATGATCTGCTTCAATGGTGCCCGGCCCGAAGCGGATGGTACTTATTCCGTAGGCACAAAAAACTTCCTGATCTCCGTCGTCATTCACGAAGTGGGGCATAACTTCTTCCCCATGATTGTCAACTCCGACGAGCGGCAGTGGTCGTGGATGGACGAAGGGCTGAATACGTTTCTGGAAGGCTTAGCCTGTTTAGAGTGGGATGCTGACTTTCCGGCAACGGGCATTATGCCGTCGATGATTACGCCCTACATGCGTACCGAGCCAACCCAGCAGGTACCCATTATGAGCAGTTCGGATAACATCATGAAGTTTGGCCCCAATGCCTACAGTAAACCGGGGACGGGCCTGAACATCCTGCGGGAGACGGTTATGGGCCGCGAACTATTCGACTACGCCTTCAAAGAGTATTCGCGCCGGTGGATGTTTAAGCACCCGACGCCCGCTGATTTCTTTAGAACAATGGAAGATGCTTCGGGGGTAGACCTGGACTGGTTCTGGAAAGGCTGGTTCTACGGCGTTGAACCCGTCGACCAGACACTGGTCGACGTCGACTGGTTCCAGATCAACTCCCAGAACCCCGAAATCACCAAAGCCGAAGCCCGCGCCGAGGCCGCCAAACGCAACAACACCATCTCCAAGCAACGCGATGCAGCCGCCAAAGCCGAGACCGTCGTGGCTACCGACTCGACCATGAAGGACTTCTACAACACCTACGACCCCTACAAGGTCACCGAGGCTGACAAGAGGAAGTACCAGGACTACCTGGCTACCCTCACCCCCGAGGAGAAGCAACTGGCCCAGAGCAGCACCAACTTCTACACCCTGTCGGTCAAGAACAAGGGCGGACTGGTCATGCCCGTGATTGTACGCATGGTCTACGAGGATGGCACCGACTCGGTGGCGCGCTTCCCCGCCGAGATCTGGCGCTTCAACGATCAGGGGATCAAGAAGGTGATTGCCACCAAGAAGAAGGTGGTGCAGTGGGAGCTGGACCCTTACCAGGAGATTGCTGACATCAACACCGATGACAACGCCTTCCCGGCCAAGGTAGCCCCCAACCGGTTCCAGCTCTTCAAGCAGCAGGCTCGTGGCGGAGCAGGTGCACCCAATCCCATGCAGCAGCAGCGGCAGGCCACTCAGCCACCGGCTCAGCAGGGTAGCGGTAAGAATTGATTCTTTTTGTTAATCGTTTTTTGTCATCCTGACGGAGGAAGGATCTTAGCTACTGAATTGCTAAGATCCTTCCTCCGTCAGGATGACAAAAACGATCAAACCATCCAGTAAATTTAACCAACCTGCTTCATGAAAAAAATTCTGTTAAGCCTGATGGCTGGCGGTGCTGCCCTGTTTGCTCAGGCACAGGCCCCGGCTCAGCCGCCAACTAACAACGCCAATACGCGTTTTGAGCAACTGGGATCCATGTTGCCCACGCCCAATACCTACCGCACAGCTGCTGGTGCACCGGGTAAGGACTATTACCAGAACCGTGCTGATTATGACATCAAAGCCGAACTTGATGATGTTAATCAGAAGATCATCGGTACCGAAACCGTCACCTATTTCAATAACTCGCCCGACGAATTGAAGTACATCTGGCTCCAGCTCGACCAGAATCTGTTTGCAAAAGGCTCGACCGGCAGCATCACCCGGACGGGGGGCGTTGCAGAAACGGGCATGAGTTTTGGGGCGCTACAGAACCTCACCTCTGTGCGGGAGCGGAGCCAGCAACAGCCCTCCGACAAGTACGGCTACCACATTAACGCGGTCAAAGACAAACTTGGAAAACCACTGCCGCACACGATCAATCAGACCATGATGCGGATCGACCTGCCAGCCCCTCTCAAACCCGGTCAGAGTTATGTGTTTGGCGTGGACTGGGATTACTTCATCACGGAGTACTACGGTCGGAGCGGTCTGGAGTTTTTCCCGAAAGATGGCAACTATACCTACTTCATTGCGCACTGGTTTCCCCGCATGTGCGCCTACAACGATGTGACGGGATGGCAGAATAAGCAGTTTCTGGGTCAAGGTGAGTTCACCCTCATCTTCGGTAATTACAAAGTGGCGCTGACTGTACCTAACGACCACATTGTAGGGGCTACGGGCGAGTGCCAAAACTACAAACAGGTGCTCACTGCTGCACAGCAGAAGCGCATGACGCAGGCTGTCGGCGCGAAAAATCCGGTTGTCATCGTGACGCAGGAGGAAGCTACGGCTACTGAGAAGAACAAGCCAACCGGCAAAAAGACGTGGGTATTTGCCGCGCAGAACGTTCGCGACTTTGCTTTTGCCTCTTCGCGCAAGTTCATCTGGGATGCTATGCAGACCGATGTATACGGTAACGGCCGCAAGATCTGGTCGATGTCGTTCTACCCCAAAGAAGGCAACCCATTATGGGGTCAATATTCGACGCGGGCTGTAGAACACACCCTGCGGTCGTATGGTAAGCGGACCATCGAATACCCATATCTGGTCGCTATCTCCTGCCACGCACCAAATGGCGGCATGGAGTACCCGATGATTTCGTTTAACGGCTCCCGGCCCGAGCCGGATGGTACTTACTCTGAAAACACCAAGTACGGGCTGATTGGGGTGATTATTCACGAAGTAGGGCATAACTTCTTCCCCATGATTGTCAACTCCGACGAGCGGCAGTGGACCTGGATGGACGAAGGGCTGAATACGTTTGTGCAGTACCTGGCCCAGAAAGACTGGGATTACGATTATCCCAACCGTCGGGGTGAGCCACGTGACATTGTCGACTACATGAAGTCTGACAAGTCGGTTTTGTCGCCCATCATGACCTCGTCGGATAACGTCATTAGCCTCGGCCCAAATGCCTACGCCAAACCCGCTACCGCGTTGAACATCCTGCGGGAGACGGTTATGGGCCGCGAACTATTCGACTACGCCTTCAAAGAGTATTCGCGCCGGTGGATGTTTAAGCACCCGACGCCCGCTGATTTCTTTAGAACAATGGAAGATGCTTCGGGGGTAGACCTGGACTGGTTCTGGAAAGGCTGGTTCTACGGCGTTGAACCCGTCGACCAGACACTGGTCGACGTCGACTGGTTCCAGATCAACTCCCAGAACCCCGAAATCACCAAAGCCGAAGCCCGCGCCGAGGCCGCCAAACGCAACAACACCATCTCCAAGCAACGCGATGCAGCCGCCAAAGCCGAGACCGTCGTGGCTACCGACTCGACCATGAAGGACTTCTACAACACCTACGACCCCTACAAGGTCACCGAGGCTGACAAGAGGAAGTACCAGGACTACCTGGCTACCCTCACCCCCGAGGAGAAGCAACTGGCCCAGAGCAGCACCAACTTCTACACCCTGTCGGTCAAGAACAAGGGCGGACTGGTCATGCCCGTGATTGTACGCATGGTCTACGAGGATGGCACCGACTCGGTGGCGCGCTTCCCCGCCGAGATCTGGCGCTTCAACGATCAGGGGATCAAGAAGGTGATTGCCACCAAGAAGAAGGTGGTGCAGTGGGAGCTGGACCCTTACCAGGAGATTGCTGACATCAACACCGATGACAACGCCTTCCCGGCCAAGGTAGCCCCCAACCGGTTCCAGCTCTTCAAGCAGCAGGCTCGTGGCGGAGCGGGTGCACCCAATCCTATGCAGCAGCAGCGGCAGGCTACTCAGCCACCCGCTCAGCAGGGAACGGGCAAAAACTAAATGCCCTTACGCCTCCAATTTCCCGAAGAGGGCTTCGTGGAGTCAGGTGTTGGTATCTGACTCCACGAAGCCCTCTTCGGGAAATTGGGGGTAAATTTTGCCCATTATTTTTCACCAGTTAATTAGTTACCTGCCATATGAAAATTAGTACCCGATTCTACCTTGTGCTCACCGCACTCGGACTTGTTAGCCAGGTAGACGTACAGGCTCAAACGCCCCGGCCTACTCCGCCCACTTCCCCCACCATGACACTGCCCGCTTCGGCAACAGTAACTCCTCCGGCGGCTGTCACCGTAACAGCCGCGCCTAAAGTGCCTATCAAAGCGTACCGGGACGTGATTACAGCCGCTGCCCAAACCAGCCGTGGCTTGTTTACGACGCACCGGGTAGACGACAAGTTTTACTTCGAGATTCCCGACACGCTGTTAGGCCGCGAGTTTATGGCCATCACGCGGATTGCCAAAGCGCCTACGGGTGCAGGTTATGGCGGAGAACTGGCGAACCGGCAGGTGCTGCGCTGGGAGCGCGGCCCGGAAAAGAAACTATTGCTGCGGGTTGTCAGCTACATTAATGTTGGAAGCGACACCCTGCCCATTTCGCAGGCCGTGCGTAACTCCAACGTCGAGCCAATTGCGGCTGCTTTCGATCTGCGGGCGGTGCGTAAAGACAGCGTATCGGCCTCGGTGATTGAAGTGACTGACTTCTTTAAAGGCGATAATCAGGTTGTATCGATTAACCCGGTCACTAAATTCCGGTACCGGCTCACCACGCTTTCGCCCGAACGGTCGTTTGTGCAGCGGATGAAATCGTACCCCATCAATACGGAAGTGATGGTGACCAAAACTTTCCTGGTCAACACCACGCCCGTTATTCCGTCGCCGGTACCCTCTCCCCTGCCAACGGTGGCATTACCAGTTGGTACCGAGGCTGGTGCGGTGACCATGGAAATCAACACGTCCATGATCCTGCTGCCCCGTACGCCGATGCGGAAACGTCTATTCGACAGCCGTGTGGGTTTCTTCGCCAATGGCTATAGCGTTTATGACGACGCGTCGCAGCGTACGGAAGATCAGACGTTTGCGGTACGCTGGCGCCTGGAGCCAAAGAATGCGGCCGATGCCCAACGTCAGAAAGCTGGTGAACTGATCGAACCCCGCAAGCCAATCGTCTATTACATTGATCCGGCTACTCCGTTGAAATGGCGGAAATACCTGAAACTGGGTGTGAACGACTGGCAAGCCGCCTTTGAAAAAGCTGGTTGGAAAAACGCTGTCATGGCCAAAGACTGGGACAGCAAAGACACAACGCTGAGTCTGGAAGACGCCCGTTATTCGGTAATTCGCTATTTCGCATCGGATGTAGAAAACGCATACGGTCCAAACGTACACGACCCCCGTTCGGGCGAAATCATCGAAAGTCATATCGGCTGGTATCATAACGTGATGAACCTGCTGCGGAAGTGGTACATGGTACAGGGAGCCGCCGTTGACGTCCGGGCCCGGAAACCAAAGTTCGACGATGAGTTGATGGGACAATTAGTGCGCTTTGTGTCGTCGCACGAAGTAGGTCATACGCTGGGGCTGCGCCATAACTATGGTTCGAGCCATGCTACCCCAGTCGAAAAACTGCGCGATAAAGCGTTTATCAAACAGTATGGTCATACGGCTTCCATCATGGACTATGCCCGGTTCAATTACGTAGCCCAGCCGGAAGACAGCATCCGCGACCTGTTTCCGCGCATCGGTACGTACGATATGTGGGCCATCGAGTGGGGTTACAAGTCCATCTATGACACCCCAACCTGCGAAGCCGACAAGATGGTACTGAATGAGTGGGTGAAGAAACACGCTAATGATCCCCGGTACTGGTTTGGCACCGAAACCAACCCGCTCGATCCCCGTTCGCAGAGTGAAGATTTAGGTGACAATGCTATGATTGCCAGCACATACGGCATAAAAAACCTGAAGCGAATTTTACCCAACCTGAACCAGTGGACGCGTGAAGAAGCCGAAGACTACGATAAGCTGCGCGAGATGTATGGCGAGATTGCCGGACAGTTCCGGCGGTACATGGGCCACGTGACGAAGTACGTTGGTGGCGTCTACGAAACACCCCGCACCTACGATCAAACGGGCGTTGTGTATGAACCAACGCCCCGGGCATTGCAAAAAAGCGCCGTGACGTTCCTGAATCAGCAATTGTTCCAGACACCAACCTGGCTGCTAAATACGAAAGTTATGGAGCTTGTCCGTCCTGATCAGGGCGTCGACTATGTACGAACCTTACAGGAAACGACCCTGAACAGCCTGATGGACATTGGTCGGCTGACGCGGCTGATTGAAAACGGCAGCCGACCCGCTAAAGCGTATAGCCTGGATGAATTTATGACGGATTTACAATCGGGCATCTGGCGGGAGTTGAAAGCCGGACATTCCATCGACCTGTACCGCCGGAACCTCCAGAAAGTGTACGCCGAGAAACTGATTTCGATGCTCAACCCGGCCCCACCAACGGCTCCGGTCGCCGGGTTCTCCGGCAATGGGTTCCGTTATAATGCCGGTCCAGTCGCCGACGTTCGTAAATCGGATATTATGTCGGAGGTACGGGCGCAGTTGGTTATGTTGCAGGGAAGCATCAAGGCCGCTCTACCCCGGCAAACGGATAAAATGAGCCGATATCACTTGAGCGATGTACTGTCCCGTATTAATAATGCACTGGACCCCAGACGTGGATAAAATAGATTTTCGGCTCCCGACTATTTGACAATTACGCTTGCTTCGCTACTTTTGCACCCTGAATTGTTCGGGATGTAGCACAGCCCGGTAGTGTACTTGCCTGGGGGGCAAGGGGTCGTGGGTTCGAATCCCGCCATCCCGACGAATGATTAACAGCCAGTTAGCTTAAAAACTAACTGGCTTTTTTGTTTCCCCCTAACAAGTTTTCTAACACAAACAGGGTTTTATGTCTACCATTGGCTATAACTAATGAGCAACTACTTCATGTGTATGCACCTTCAATCGGATATCGATTAAACGTAGTGCGACCCACTAACAAAACCCACAAAAGAAAGTATTGGACGAGTAATAGTAACAAAACTGATAATCATACAAGCATAGGTTACATAATTGCTGGTAATTAGTAATTTTAACCAAGCAATTCAAAACCACCAGCACTACACGATGTTCCTCTCTACTCCGTTCGGTACACGGCAGCAACTAGCTTGCCTACTTCTAATTGGATTACCAAGTTTGACATTGGCTCAGAACAACTTTGTACTTACCAGTCCTGCTTCGCAAACTCCTGGTAGCTACAACATGCTTATCGGTCTACAGGCAGGGAACAGTATAACTACTGGAAGCCATAATACTTATATTGGTAGACAAGCGGGCTATCTAAATACTGAAGGTGCAGCTAATACATTTTTAGGAGATGTGGCAGGTTATTCCAATACAACAGGGTCTCAAGGTACATTTTTAGGCCAACTAGCAGGGTACAGTAATACAACAGGGTTCCAAAATACATTTGTGGGCTCAGAGGCAGGCGTTTTCAACACTACTGGCTTTTTCAATACTTTTTTAGGTAGCTCTGCCGGGACTCAAAATACCACTGGGAGGGAAAACACGTTTTTAGGCACCAGCGCAGGGTCGAACACCACCATAGGGTCGCGCAATACTTTTGTGGGCGCATCTGTAGGTCAAACAAACATGACAGGTTATTCTAATACATTTTTAGGCTCCTTAACAGGCGTTTTCAACATCACTGGCTACCAGAACGCATTTATAGGAGCAGAAGCAGGCAGCGGTAATTTCACTGGTGCTAACAATTCATTTATTGGCTATCAGGCTGGCAACAAAAACATAACAGGCTACAGCAATGTCGCCGTTGGTGTACAGACAGGCTATATCAATCAAGGCGGGCATAACAATGTGATGGTGGGTGACTCGGCTGGCTATAACAACGCCGTATCGAATAATCTCTTTGTCGGCAGTAAAGCTGGTTTCTCTACAGAGACAGGACAAAAAAGCACATTTATAGGCTACCAGTCCGGCTACAATGCTGTTTCAGACTCCAACACCTTCTTGGGCTATCAATCAGGCTACACCACAACCACCGGTAAAGGAAACACCTTCTTTGGGACGGCATCTGGGCGGGGTAACAGCACGGGTAGTCACAATACCTTTGTTGGCAACGGGGCCGGTCCCGCCAACAGTAATGTTGATGACAATGTCTATATTGGCTACAACACCGGACAGCGCGATAGCGGTACGCACAATACCCTGCTCGGTACGGGTGCCGATGTGATAGCACAGCACCTCCACAACGCAACAGCCATTGGTGCTGGAGCGCATGTTGCGGTGAGTGACGCCTTGGTGCTGGGCAATAATGCTAACATCGGTATTGGCACCTCGTCCCCTAGATCCCGCTTAGAAGTCGTCAGTGAGGCCGATAACGCCAGCGGACTACGGTTGAGTAAGCTTACTGCTAGTAGCCCATCGGTTCAAGCTACTGATCAGTTTTTAACTGTCAACGAGCGGGGCGATATCATTAAGGCCCGTTATCAACTCAAGATTAAGAATGCTGCTGAGTGGAGTGATAAGGTCTTTGCCCCGGCTTATCAGCTTCATTCGTTGAAAGCTGTTGAGAATTACATCAAAGCAAACCACCACTTACCCGGCGTTCCCTCAGCCCAGATTGTCGCTCTGGAGGGAGTTGATCTGACTAAGCTGAATGCTACTCTGCTGGAGAAGATTGAAGAACTTACTCTGTATAGCATTCAACAGGAGAAAGCCCGTCAGCAGCAGCAAGTTGAAATTGATGGGCTAAAGCGCCAAGTGAATCAGTTACTGCGTAAGAAATAAAGCGTCAATAGACATAACCACGCCTTAGAATAAACGTAATTCATAAGATATTGCCATTCAACAAAAATCCCCGACTTCTGTACAGAAGTCGGGGATTTTTGTTGAATGGCAGCTAATCTATGTTGCCAGACCTGGAATCGAACCAAGGTCACCAGAGTCAGAGTCTGGGGTAATAACCGCTATACGATCTGGCAGTGGATTAAATCCAAATAGGAAACTGCCACGCGCCAACGATTGTTCCCAACCCGAAATTTTTTGTTGTAACCAGGACAAACCTATTTTACAAATCGGAAGCGACACGTACTGCCTGCCATTAAACTGGTGGAACCGCGTTTATTAGATCGGCCATTGTAAACCTGTCGAAGACGGATACAGCTGTTTTGTCGCCAAACTCGGGAGTGAACGTTGAATAAGCACTCAAAAAAGAGTTGCTGTCACCCCAAAGCAGACCAATCAGCACCTCCGCCACAATACGGCCACCTACAGGCCCCAAATGCGTATGCGTGTTATCTTTTTCTTCATCGGTCGGTAAATGCTGCACCGCTTTTACCCAGCCGTGCCGGGCCTCCGCCAATATATAAAACCACAGCGGAGCTTTATTGGCGAAAGCTGCCGAGATGTCGGTAATTGCCTTCGTTTCGGCGGAATCTTTTCCCGTTGGCAGTCCATCAGCGTTTGCTTTGCCGACCAGCAGTTCAGCGTCAGGAATAGGAACGATGCCCATCTGATGCGCTACAGCCTGACCCGAAGGCAACCCTAATCGACTGCCCCGCATCAGATTGCGAAGCGCCAGCATGCTGATTTCTTTGCGTGGAGGGTTAGCGCCAAATACATCAATCGGATCGTTGGTGCCTTTTACCGAGAACTCTGGCAGAAATTTTAGTGGAGCTACCAGCGAGGTATCTATTTTGTAGGACGGTTGCACCCGACCTGGCCCCGTTGAATCCGGTGAGAGCCTGTGCGTTGGCGAATCGAAAAACAGGCTCCAGTCAATGCCCCAGCTGTCGGGGAATTCCCGGAAACCATTCAGCCCATCGTTGGGGGATGGGTCAAACACCATTTTACGACCATCCAGGCCCTCTACCTCCGTTTCATTCGGAAGATCCAGCCCGCTTAGCCGATATACAGGACGTACCATTGAATGGCCGAAGCGGTAGGCCGCTACGCTGAATTCGACCGGCATATAAGGCGCTTCTTTCCAGTGAAAGAAATTTAGTTTTGGCTTATTGTCGTAGATCGACTGTTCATGGTCGGGACTGGCAGGGTCCTGAAAAAAATGGGGGAGAATTTTCTTAACCATTTTTCGGCCTACGATCCGGGGCAGAAAATCGAAAATCACCAGCCACTGATAATGCCACCGCACCTTTCGCTGAATCTGCTCAAAGGTTTCATCAGGGCATAAATCGGCTATGTGGTTGTGAAACCGCAGGAAAAGCCCCTGTAGCTGCGAAACGATCACGTTCTCATCGTTGCGTTTGTCGCCAATCAACGCCCGCTCGTGGAACCGGGGCAAATCTCGGGTTAGATTTTGCGTAGGCACATTCCCCGTCAGAAACCGGTCGCCAAGCAGAAATTTTCGGCCGTTAGGCTCGTACATGTAGGGCTGATCGTCCGGCCCACGGCCATAGAGATTATCCAGATCAAGGGCTGGTGTTCTGAAATCGACTAACCCATCGGGGTCGTTCTGCTTAATCAGGCTGCTCATCGGATCAAACGTAATATCGTGGTCGATGAATTGGCCGAAGTAGGTGTACCCGGCTGGAATGCCGAAGTTCTCCTCGTTGTCGTTCTCCGTTTCGGGGGTGAGTCCGGCTTCCGGTTCGGCCGTCATGGCCGTTGCCAGTGCAATAAGGTCATCATCGTTAAAAAGAGCAGGGGGCAAAGCGCGGAACATTCGCCCGAAACGGCCCTGAAAAAGAGTCGAGTTGACGGTCGAGTTCAACCCGCGTGGAGGAGTACCATGCCCGGATGCGGGACGTTGTGGAGTTGGAGTTGCCATTGGATAAGGGAGTGAAGGTAAGTGTATGACTGACTACTCATAAGTACGTTCATTATGAGCCGATTACCTGTAAAAGTCTGCCGTTTGTTTATGAAGCACAAGGGGAAAATAGACCCTTTTACCCAACGGTAGCGGGCAGGTTATCCAGCTGCGCTTTGCGACTTCTGAGCCACGTACTACGAACGTTATCCATGATAAGAGCATACCGAAAATGATCCGCCTGTATAAAGCGGTGGCGGAGAAGCAGCATTTACTACTGGCGGTATAAGGGCATTTGACTCACAAAACCGGGTTTGCCCCTTCCACAAAAGCCCCGCTGAAGTAACAACGCCCACCAGTGGCATCACTTTCGATTCCCCCGGCTTCTGCGTTTCTTTGATGTATGAACTACATTGAACTACAACTCACGCTCGATCCTGACTTTACCGACATCCTTATCGCCGAACTCGGAGAACTGGGTTTTGAGTCCTTTGTTGAGACCGACGAGGGTGTCAACGCTTACATTCCAGAGTCCGATTTCAGGCAGGCTGAGGTCGATGCGGTGGTCGGTAAATACGCAGCTCAGACGGCAATAGCCTACCAGGTGAATACGTTAGAAAAGAGGAACTGGAATGCCGAATGGGAGCGTGATTACCAACCAATTGAGGTAGCATCTCAGGTGCGTGTGCGGGCCTCATTTCATGAGCCTGATTCCCGGTTTACGCACGACCTGATCATCAATCCGAAAATGTCGTTCGGGACGGGGCATCACGAAACCACGGCCATGATGCTGGAGCAGCAACTCCGCGTTGACCATGCCGGGAAAGTAGTGCTGGATGTAGGTTCAGGAACGGGTATCCTGGCGATTCTGGCGGCTAAACTGGGTGCACGGGCGGTGCTGGCGTTCGATATTGAGGAGTGGGCCGTCGAAAATGCCCGCGAGAATGCTATCCTGAACAATTGCCCGCAGGTGCAGGTATTTCAGGGAACAATTGAAAACCTGAAAGACCAAACCGAGACATCAGACCACAACTGGTTAAGTTGGACACCCACGCTTTTTGCCATCATTCTGGCTAATATCAACCGGAATGTATTACTGGCCGAAATTCCAGTCTACACCAGTTTATTAAAAGAAGGAGGCCACTTGATTGTTAGTGGCTTTTACGAGACAGATTCGCCGGATATTCAACAGAAAGCGGTAGAATCAGGACTGAATTTTACGGTGGGTATGGCCAACAATCAATGGACATCACTGGCTTTTACGAAATCAACATGGGACGCAGCAACGTTTACCGCTACTCTTTTTGCTACAGGCGCATTGTAGGAAGTAGTCTATTCTTTTTATTACTCGGCCTGACCACGTTTGGCCAGAACGTTAAACTGTCCGATAATCCGGATCAGTTTCTGGGTGATTTGCAGAAACTAATGGCAACCGGTGGCGGTGTGGCCGTTCGGGCTGAGCGCAATCTGGAAACACTTTGGACAGAAAACGCGCTCAACCCGGCTCAACGCGACCGAATTATAGCTCTGAGCCGTAAAATGGTACAGAAGCGGTATCAGGCTGCTACGCATTTTGCGCCCTTGTTCGACGGTTTATACCATGCGGTGCATACCCAGACGCCCGGCCTGACATCAGCGGAACTGGATAACTACCTGTTGATGGCCGATAAACTGGTCGATACCAACGACCTGAAAGCCTTTGCCAAAGCGATGGAAACGGCCCGGCAGTTTCTGGCCGGCCGGCTGATTTATACCAGCAATTACAATAAAATGTACCTGTTGGGTGGTACCTTCTCCTTCGCCTGGCTCGACAAGCCCGGAGCAGTTACCGATGCTGCGGCTACCGATCCGGCATCCGCTTCAGCGGTGAACCCGTCCCCTGCCGCCAGCCGATTTGATGGCTGGGATGATCCGCTGCCCAGAGATTCAGGAATGGCCCGGCCGCTTGGTAAACTCTTTATTCCTCAGCGTCGGCCCATACCAACTGTAAGCGGTGCGGTGATTTCGTTTAAAGGAGCCTCGGTAGCCCTGGTTGCTACCGGTGATTCGGTACTGCTGGAAAACACGTCCGGCGACTTACTCCTGAAAGACGGGGTATTGGTTGGCAAAGGCGGAAAATTTTCGTGGGCGCTGGTAGAACGACCAGACATCTTTGTGACCTTCGGCGAGTACGCGTTAACGACCCAAAGCCCCCGCATCTCCGCCGATGACGTAACGCTTACTTACGCTAATTTTAAGCCCGTAAAAGGCGTCTTTGAGTACATAGCGCAGAAACGTTCCGCTGGTCAACCGGTCGGCTACCCGCGTTTTATGTCGTGGCAAAGCGACGTATTAATTCCAAACCTCGGTCCGGGTATCGACTATCGGGGTGGCTTGGCCTTATCGGGTTTACAGATGGTGGGGGCGTCGGCCAGTGGTCAGTTAGCGACGCTGGTCGTGAAACAGGACGGAAAACCCGCCTTCAAAGTCAGCACCCCCCGGTTCACATTTGCCGATTCACTCATAACGGCGTCGGTGGCACAATTTACGGGGTATTTGGGCACGGATTCGCTTACTCATCCCGCTGTACAGTTCCGCTTTAGCAAGCCACAACGTACGGCCTGGCTCAACCGCATAGACCGGACAGTTTATGGTCGTGTTCCCTTCTCGGATGTCTACCATAAGTTTTATATCCAGCCCGAAGTAGTCCGGTGGGACCTGGCGCGGCAAAAAGTTGATTTTTACCAGATTGGCGCTAAACGTGAGGTACCAGTCCGCTTAGAATCTTTTGACTATTTTCAGCCGCAGCGCTATTCCAGCATCGCCATAGACTATGGCTTTCACCCGTTGCAGATCGCAGGTAATTACGTATCGATCAAAAAAACACAGACGTTTCTACCGGAAGACCTCGCACAGTTCGCTAAGTTAAAGCCCGACGCACTGACAGGGCCGCTGAATCAGATGGTGATCGACGGCTACATCGACCGTGATGTGAACTCCGGCCTGATGCGGCTCAGCCGTAAGGGAATTCTATACGTGTTGGCCTACGCCAAACAGCGCGATTATGACAACTTTCAGATTCAATCGCTGTTTACGTCCAGCGACAGCACCAAAAATGCCACCATTGACCTGAAGGATAATGTGATGACCGTGCGGGGCGTCACGCGTTTTACCATTTCGGATTCGCTCAAGATTACCGGCATCCCCCGCGACCGGACCCTGCGTATCGGCAAAGGGCGTTCGTTCACGTTTAACGGCCAGTTGAAATCGGGTAATTTTCGGTATTCGGGGCAAAATCTGGCCTTCGATTACGACAAGTTCTCAATGGCTATGAATAAGATTGACTCCATCACGTTCACGCCCCAGAAATTAGCCGCGCAGGGAAAGACGAACGAAGTAGGGGGTGATATCAAATACGAAAAGCCCGGTACCGTCTTTTTTGGCACGGCCGACAACAAGTCGGGCCGGGTAGCGGGGAAGAAAACGACACAGCGGTTAGTGATGCCCGAGGGGATGACGGTGTACTTCAATCAGCCCAATCGGGGAACAACTACGTACAACGAGAAGGTGTATTTTAAAATCCCGGCCATCGACAACGACAGCCTCGGAAAAGGGGATATCTCGTTCGTGGGCACGTTTTATTCGGATGGCATCTTACCGCCATTTAAAACAGAGCTTAAAACCATGCCGGATAATACCCTCGGTTTTGTGCATACGCCCCCTGCAGCGGGCTACCCGGTGTATGGAACCAAATCGAACGTGAAGTTTACCGGTAACCTCTCCATGGACAAAAGCGGGTTGCGGGCCGAGGGTGTTGTACTGAATCACCTGACGGCCAGTTTTAACACAAAGGACATTCTGTTCATGACCGATTCGCTGCTGGCGTCGGGCACTACGGGCGAGATCCGCGAAGGGTTGATTGCGAAACCTGGTCCGGCTAAGGCGAATGCAGTTCAGACTTATTTCCCCAAGGTCGACATCAGCAATTTTACTCTGAAATGGATGCCCAAAGTGGACAGTCTGGTGGTGATGACCCAGAAAAACAACTTCAATTTTTACAACGCCACAACGCAGTTGGAGGGAACACTGGTCATGCGGTCAACGGGTCTCTTTGGTAACGGAACACTCCGCCGGAAGGACTCTGAAGCGTCGTCCGAATCGTTCAAATTCAATAAAGAAGGCTTCCTGGCCGATAACGCACAGTTCAAAATCACCTCGGATAAGGAGGCTGCCGGGCCGACGTTCGGCAAGCCTATGCTATTGGGCAATGATCTTGACGTTGATTTCAATCAGGTAAAAGGCATCGTCAATTTGGCCATTAACGCAAAGAAAGGACAGGCTATTGACGACACGCTTAGCTCCAGCATGGAATTCCCGTTTGCAGCCTATAAAACCAACATCAACCGGGCGCAGTGGAACATGACGGCCAAAACGATTGCGATGAAAGGCGACGTGAAAACCTCGACGTTTACGGCGACCGGTGAGGATCAGGAAGGACTGACTTTCAACGGGGCAGCGGCTTTGTACGATGTAGAGAAGATGACGCTCAACATCAGTGGCGTACCCCGTATCAATTCCGCCGATGCCCTGATTTATCCCGATAAAGGATTAGTGGCAATAAAACGGAACGGCGAGATGATGGCCTTTAAAAACGCCCGGCTCGAGCTGGATACCGTCAGCCTGCATCACAAACTCAAGAACGGCAATATTCAGATTATGTCGCGGGGGAGGTTTGCGGGTGATGCAACGTATATGTTCCCAACCGCAGCGGGTGATACAGCCAGCATCAAAATGGGCAGTTTTGAGTTGAAAGAGGTGCCGGTCGTCACCGCCGATGCGGGATTACGGACAACAGGTAAGGCATCGCGCCGGAAGGAAACGGCAAAACCCCAAACGGCTTATTACACCGTTGCCCGTGCCGAAGTGGACGAAGCTGATAACCTGCTGCTTGCTCCCCGAATGCAGTTCAAGGGTAACATCACGATGCAGGCTCCCGAAAAAGACCTGGCGCTCGACGGATTTCTGAAGCCCGCCCTGAAAAAGCGAACCGATCTGGTTGGCGGCTGGATTCCGTTCAAGGAAAAGATCGAGACATTCCAGATCACGGTGGATGATAAGCTCAAAAATGAGGGCGACCAGCCGTTGGTGGCCGGTATTCATTACCGCACGGGCAGCGCGGGCCTCTACCCATCGTTTTTATCGCCAAAAGAAGACAACCGTGATGAGGACATTTTCCGGGCAACGGGCGTGATGCGTTACGATGAAAAAGAGAAAGTATTCCGCATTGTACCCAAAAGCACCGAGAATCTGGACGACATTGAAGGAGCATTTACCTTCAATGACCCCAAGGGTATTATGACCTTTAAAGGCAAGCTAAACCTTCTCAATACGACGCCAAGTCAGTATTTGCTGGCTTCCGGTTCTGCGCGGATAAATGTGGATAGCGCGACATACCGGCTGAATACGCTGCTGGCGTTTACCTTTCCGATTGCCGATGCGCTAAACCTGGCCATTGCTGACAAACTTGTTAAGACGAACCTTGAGGAAAAAAACGACGAACCCGCCGACGATGACCTAAACCGGACCTCAGATAAACTGCTACCCCTCATTGGTCAGAAAGCAGTAGACGATTACCGGGCTAAATCGCAGAATCAGCACGTATCGCTGGCGCTGGCTTCGCCCAAACTCAATGCCGCGCTGGTGCTGGCCAACGCGAACCTCCGCTGGTCGGAGAAAGCCAACGCTTTTTACAGTATCGGTCAGTTGGGCGTATCGAACATTCAGGCCACGGATATCAATGCGCAGATGGACGGCTTTGTCGAAATCCGGAAAACCTCGACTGGTGACGAAGCGACTATTTACCTGGAAGCATCGCCCGATGTCTGGGCCTTTTATGATTTCAAGCCGAGTAACACCGGGGCCGGTCAGTTAGCCATTATTACGTCGGAGCAGGAGATAAACGACCGCATCACCGCTGGTGCCGGATCGGTAGGCGACAAGAAAGCAAAGACAGCCCCCATGGAGGTTGTACCAGCTACAGCAGATGAAAAAACGCAATTTGTCGAGCGGTACTTAGATCAATACAAAACCCGCGAGAAACCTGCACCGAAACCTAAGATAGTGCCGGTTCCCGGCAAAACAGTAGTAAAAGGTAAAGAGTCGCCGAAGGAAAAGGAGAAGAAGAAAGATAAGGAAGACGAGAAAGAAGGGTTTTAAGGGACCGGAAGGGTCCACACAGAGAGCGGAGGTAGCACAGAAAAAACAGAATTTTTTCTGTGCTACCTCCGCTCTCTGTGTGGACCCTTAATTGACTCGCCGGATTCCCAGCGTGTGCAGCACCGAATACGTGAATACCAGACCAAATCCTACCGTCAGCATGGCGTGGAAAACCAGCATTCTAAAATCGTGCAGGTAAGCCCCTAAAGCAAGGCCACCCACAAAATACAGAAGGAAAGCGCCTTCCAGCACGGTCAGCCACGAAAAACCGCCTTTGATATATACGTTGCTTTTCCAGCTGTCGCCCGATACGTTTACGTTGAATTTTGGGGTCCTGACAAACGGAGTTTTACGGCCCGCAAACCCCTCCAGCACAGCAATTGTATTGTGCAGCGACAACCCCATCATCAGCGATGAATACATGGGGAAATACCAGACGAACTTTGCCCGGCTGAATGGCCCGGCTGTTGGCCCGCCCTGCCGGTTTTGGTTGGACATCCAGAATGGAATACCGTAGAACAGAATCAGTATCAGGAGATTTCCCTGAAAGAAGTTGATCAAGTAATACGCCAGTGCCCACTCGGGGTGCCGACTGCGGATGTATAGCACCGGCACACTCAACACGGCCAACGCCAGCACCAGCACAAAGGTCGAACTGCTAAAGAGGTGAAAAAATGCGTGTAGTTTAACCACCGCCGGTACGCCGGGCGCACGAAGTACACGCCCCATCAGGTTGCGGGCGCATTCGGCGGCCCCCTTCATCCAGCGGTACTGCTGCGACTTCAGCGCGTTCATGGCAACGGGTAACTCGGCGGGTGAGCCAATGTCTTCCCGGTAAACGAACTGCCAGCCCCGAAGCTGAGCGCGGTAGCTCAGATCGAGGTCTTCGGTCAGCGTATCACTGCTCCAACCTCCCGCATCCAGAATGGCCGCTTTGCGCCATACGCCCGCCGTACCGTTGAAATTCATAAAGAAGTCGGCGGCATTACGTCCACCCTGCTCAATAAAAAAATGAGCATTCAACCCAAACGCCTGCAACTGAGTCAGGAGGGAATAGTCTTCGTTAAGATGCGTCCACCGGGTTTGTACGATACCGATCTTCGGGTTATCGAAATGTGGCACCGTTTTAAGCAGGAAGTCTGATTCGGGCACGAAGTCAGCATCGAAAATAGCGATAAACTCGCCCTGTGCCCTATCGAGACCATAGGCCAGCGCACCGGCTTTAAAGCCCTTCCGCACCGGCCGACGAATGTGCTGAATGGTAAATCCCTGCCGCTGATAATAGTCGACTTTTCGGGCAATCAGTTCAACCGATTCATCCGTTGAGTCGTCGAGCACCTGAATTTCCAGTTTGTCTTTCGGATAATGCAGCGCGATAACCGAGTCAATTAGCCGTTCCACCACGTACAGTTCGTTATACACCGGCAGTTGTACCGTCATGCGGGGTAGTTGGTTCCAAATCACCGAATGTGCAGCCGCAATGGACGCTTTTCGCTTACGTTCGGACAGTAAATAGATAATTATCAGGCTAAGCTGCCCTAAATTATAGGCAAAGAGCAACAACAGGACGAGCCCGTAGCTTGCTAAAATCAGTTCTCCCATACCGTTGAGCCATAGTAATTGGCTTTAGAAGAACCGCCCCTTTGTGCTTTTGTTGGGGATTCTTAGCGTAAGGCCAGTAAGGGTTTTTGGGCAAAAATGCGCAATTTGACCCGTCGGCTGTACCATGCATGGCCGATGTCTTTCGCAAGAACCCCTGAACATGGAAATTTCGTTTATCGGCGCGGGCAATATCGCCTGGCATCTGGCTCCGGCTTTCGAGAACGCGGGGCACCACATCAACGAGGTATATAGCCGTCAGCTTACCCACGCCCGGCAGTTGGTGAGCATGCTATATGACGCCAAAACACACTCCGACCTGAACTTTGCCGACAGTCCGTCGCGGTTGTTTGTTCTGGCCGTTCCCGACGATGTGCTGCCCGACGTTTGCGCTCGCCTGGTTTTACCCGAACACGCCGTACTGGTGCACACATCGGGAAATCAATCGCTTGGCGCGCTACAAAAGCTGGTCGACGTATACAGTGATGTACCGTTGAGAACGGGCGTTTTTTACGCGCTCATGACCTTCAGCAAGGGTCAGCCGCCACTCGACTTTGATGGGATTCCGCTCTGTCTGGAAGCAGGCGACACCCAAACCGAGACCATGCTGGTCGCGCTGGGACAGGAAATCAGCTCAATTGTGTACTTAGTCAACTCCGACGAACGGCGGGCGTTGCATGTTGCCGCCGTGTTTGCCTGTAATTTTACTAATCACCTGCTGGCCATCGCCAACGACCTTACTACCGCCGAGCAACTGGAGTTTGATTTATTAAAGCCCCTCATCCGCGAAACGTTTCGTAAAGGGCTACTCGCTTCCGATCCTGCCGACGTTCAAACAGGGCCCGCCCGCCGGGGTGACCACTCCGTGCTGAGCAACCACCTGATGTACTTAAGCAACCAGCCAAAGCTAACGGAGATTTACGAAATCCTTTCAGACAGCATTCAGCGACGCTACAGTCGGCCTTAGATCGTTTTTACACGACCCACCGGTTGCATTTGCCCGCATTTTTCCAGCATACGCCAGGCATCGTTCATGCATTTTATGAACGGAAAGCAGCCCATTGTTGGTGTAGCTTTGGCAGACAGTAGCGGTTTTCCCGTTCGGTCGAGAATGAGGTGCCAGGCCCGGTGTTTGGGATCGGGAAAAAACTGAAAGGTATAGTCATGAATCTTCCTAATCCATTTGGGGCAATCGGGGTGGCGGGTATAAAAATAACCTTTGCTGAGCGCTGATACGGCTTCCAGATGCGCGGAGGCTAACCGGTAATCGGCTTCGGGAAAAAGACCCGCTTCATCTTTCAGGTCGACCCATTGCAGGAGTCCGCCCCCAATATCGTCCCAGGCCCCTTCGCAAAAATGCAGTACCCACGTAACCGCTTGCAGCGCAAGCTTTCTATTGCTAATCTGCTGACTCAGATCGAGGAGGTAACCAGCTACTTCAAACACCAGACCCGGATTTAGCCGACGGCCTTCGGGCGTGTTGTAGAACGTTCCTTCAGCTCCGACGATTTCCCGCAACAGGTCGAGCCGTTTATCCAGAAACTCGTTCATTAATTCAGCCGTGATGGACTCAACCGAGTCTTTCCAGACCTGCTCATCCAGCAATTCTTTCATTGATATAAGCGCGTTCAGCACCGCTACCGGCTCGCTTAGGTGTCGGAGTTGCCGAAACCCACCGAGTGTAGCCGCCTGTTCAGTCCGAACGGCAACCCGCTGACGAAGCAGACTGGTGAGCGTCTGCTTAGCCAGCATAGCCCATTCATCATCGCCCGTTGCCCGGTGCATTTGGGCATACGCCAGCACAACCGCACTGGCTGGAACGGCATTGGTAGCGGGGGCTACCGGTCTGCCCCGCCGGTCGAGCAGGGCGTAGGTGTTGAGCCGGTCGTCGTGGGCAAAGCGGGCGAGAAAATCAGCACCGTGCCGGGCATGGTCGAGCCAGACGGCTTTGTCCTGCACCTGTGTGTAGAGGTAGCTGAATGCCCATACCTGCTGGGCCTGTAGAGTCACTACCTTATCGGCATTAATGGGTTGCCCATCACTTGACAAGGCATTAAAAAAGCCGCCACCTAATTCGTCGCGGCTGTATTTGAGCCAGAAAGGCACAATATGACCCAGAAGCGTTTCCTGATATGTGGCCGATAAGAGCTTGAAATCCAGCATAGTCAGAAAACGCTTTTGGGGGTAAATTTTTAGTCAATACCGAATGAAGCTAACCGAACAAACTCACTTACCCGCGCCTGTATTTCAGCCTGACTCAAGTGCATGATGCGCTCTGCACCAAACTTCTCTACGCAGAAGGAAGCCATCGCCGAGCCGTAAATGATAGCCCGCTTCATGTTGTCGAATGACAAGTCATCCGTTTTGGCCAGATACCCGATGAAGCCACCGGCAAACGTATCACCCGCGCCCGTCGGATCGAACACGTCGGCCAGGGGCAGGGCGGGTGCGGCAAAAATCTGTCCTTCGTGGAAAAGCAGGGCGCCATGTTCCCCTTTCTTGATGATAACGGTTTTAGGTCCCATCTCCCGGATGCGGGCAGCCGCTTTCACCAGCGCGTACTCACCGGTTAGCTGGCGGGATTCTTCATCGTTCACCACCAGCACATCTACCAGCGGCAGCAAGGCCATCAGGTCATCTTTGGCAATGTCGATCCAGAGGTTCATCGTATCCAGCACAATCAGTTTCGGGCGGGTATGTAGCCGCTCGACCACTGTTTTCTGAATAGCCGGTGCTGTATTACCCAGCATAAGGTATTGGCAATTCTGGTACGACTCCGGAATTTTTGGATCGAAATGCTCCATTACATTCAACTGCACATCCACTGTATCGCGGGTGTTCATGTCGTTATGGTACTTACCCGACCAGAAAAACGTTTTCTCCCCCTTGCGAATCTCCAGCCCATCGACGTTGATGCCGTGTTCGGTCAGCGTATCGATCATCGATTGTGGAAAATCGTCGCCAACCACGGCCACTAAGTTGTTTTCTTTGGTAAAGTACGACGCCGAGAGCGTGATATAGGTGGCGGCTCCGCCGATAATTTTGTCGGTCTTGCCGAACGGGGTTTCCAGCGCATCGAACGCCACCGACCCAACGGTGAGTAAGCTCATTATAAGTGGTTTGTGTGTATCCCGGACGCCCACGTCCGGTTGTTTAGCTACCAGCCAGAAACCGGACGTGGGCGTCCGGGCGGTACGACGGTGCGGTACGGCCATCCAGCCATATAATCAGGGTAAATGCGGCTACTCCTTTTTCGGCTTCTTCGCCCGGCCAATCATTGCATAACGGGTGAAGGGTTTAGTATCATCAAACAGTTTGCGATACGTGATATGGGTCTTCACTTTTTGGCAAGCGTTGTCCAGTCTTCAATAACAATATTGCTCAATCTGTTCAGGTGAGCTACGTTATTCGTTACCATAATTATGTTATGATTAATGGCCGTTGCACCAATTAATATATCGAAGTCATCTATGAACAATCCCTGCTTTCTCAATTTTGCCTTCTCCCTCGCGTAAACGTCTAATGAAGCATAAATAGGAATAACAGCAAATTTTGGAATAAACGCTTCTACAACTGGCCGCATAGCTTCAGCAGTCTTGCTGTTCTCAACTCCATATTTTAATTCAGCTACAGTCATCTCTGATATGAAGCAGTTTTCCTCGCCAACCTCGGCTACTTTCTGGTAAAGGTTGTATTGGCCTTTGAGAAAGAATATACAAATATTTGTGTCTAAGAGGTACTTCATCAAAGCGTCTCTGTCTTACGGATGAAGGTTCTTGACGCTCTGAGGTCTGCGATAATTTCTTCTGCTGTCTCACCGGATTTATAAGCTCCAAATAATGACTGCAAAGACGTATCTTCTTTCTGCTCACTGCTTTTTAGTGATTCTGAGAGCTTTGTTATCAGATCAAGCTTTGTGTCGTGTTTCAGATTTTTCAAAAACTCGAAGTAGTAATCAGCGACATGAATATTCTGTGGTCTCGCTTCCATCTTTTTTATTAATTAGGTTGCTGTTAGCCATTATAAACTACTCCTTTTTCGGCTTCTTCGCCCGGCCAATCATTGCATAGCGGGTGAAGGGTTTGCTATCATCAAACAGTTTACGGTACGTGATATGGGTCTTCACAATTTTAGTACCCAACTGTCCGGCGAACCGCAGCATGATTGGGTTGAAATCACCAATCCAATTCAATTCCAGATCTGTATACGGAAACCCGGGTTTCCAGGCTTCCCACGATAAGGCCATTGCCATTGCTGCTTCGATACCCCGCCCCTGATACTCCGGTGACACCCCAAATACAAGCCCAAAAGCCTGGTTATTTTTCTGGAACAGCTTATAATACAGAAAGATAAGCTTTCCCCGCCAGTTCAGTTTGCCGTTCACGTGTTTAAACACCTGATTTAACTCGGGCAGCGTCACAAAGAAACCAACCGGCTCCTCATGATGGTAGGCAAACCAGACCAATCGTTCGTCCATAATGGGCCGCAACTGCTGTAATAGCGCCTGCGCCTGATCCGGCTCCATCGGCTTTACACCCGCGTGATTGACCCAAGCTTTGTTGTACACCAGCCGAAAATCTTCGGCGTATTTGGCCTGATCTTTCTTGGTGATATGCTTAAACTGGTATTCCGGGTTTTTAAAGATCCGCTCGGCTTTCTCCCGTACCGCCGGGTCCAGCGTGACTTTGTCTTTCAACATTGTCATGTGTGGGGTAAACTGTTTCCAGTAATCGCGAAAGCCGTAATTCTCGAAGAAAGGCACGTAATACGGCTTTGTGTAGGGCATGCAGTAATTCGGTTCCTGATCAAAACCATCCACCAGCAACCCCCACCACCGGTCGCGCTCACCGAAGTTAATTGGACCGTCCATCGCTTCCATGCCTTTGCTTTGCTGCCATGTTTTGCAGGCATCGAAAAGCATGGTCGCAGCGGCTTCGTCGTCGATACACTCGAAAAAGCCCATACCTCCGGTGGGCTGATCGTTGTTTAAATTTGCCGTTTCGTAATTAACAAAAGCGGCCACCCGGCCAATAGTAGCCCCGGCCTCATCGAGCAGCAGGTACCGAATGCATTCGCCGGTAGCAAACCGTTTGTTCACGGCCGGATCGAAAACGTTCTCCACATCCTTGTCCAGCGGACGAATCCAGCAGGGGTCCTGCCGATACAGCCGTATCGGAAATTGCAGAAATTCCTGCTTGTGGGCGCGATTCTCTCCTATCTCAACAATCCTCATGTGTCACGGACGGGCCTAAAAAATGAAGCCCCAAATATAGGCAAAAGCCCACAGTTGCCGTTATCCACCGGGGATTGCTTAGATTTGCGTTACGTATCTACTGGCACTTTGGCCAGTGCACACGACCTGATTTGCCCCCGTTGAGTATGACACAACCACTGCGACTTTACAATACGCTTTCCCGCCAGAAAGAACGCTTTGAACCACTAAATCCGCCCTTGGTCGGCCTGTATGTCTGCGGCCCTACGGTTTATAATTACGTGCATCTGGGCAACGTCAGGACGTTCATGACCTTCGATATCCTGTACCGCTACTTGACCTTTATTGGCTACAAAGTTCGCTACGTGCGTAACATTACCGACGTTGGTCATTTGGTAGGCGATGGTGATGAGGGCGAAGACAAAATCGGGCGGATGGCCAAACTCGAGAAGATTGAGCCGATGGAGGTAGTGCAGCGCTTCGCCAACGATTTCCATTCGGTGCTGCTTCAGTTCAACATGCGTCCACCCAGTATTGAACCCACTGCTACAGGCCACATTATCGAGCAGATTGAGGGTATAAAAGACTTGATCGAAAAGGGATTTGCCTATGAATCCGCTGGTTCAGTTTATTTCGATATAATGAAATACGACGCGGCTGGAAACAACTACGGCAAGCTATCGGGCCGCATTCTGGACGATCTCCTCAATGAAACCCGCGACCTCGACGGACAGTCGGAAAAGCGAAATCCACTCGATTTTGCCCTTTGGAAAAAGGCTGCACCCGAACACCTCATGCATTGGCCCTCACCCTGGAGCGAAGGATTTCCCGGCTGGCATTTGGAGTGTACGTCTATGAGTACTAAATACCTGGGTACGCAGTTCGATATTCACGGCGGGGGTATGGACCTAAAATTTCCACATCACGAGTGCGAGATTGCCCAGGCACGGGGGATGCACGGCCATGACCCGGTAAAATACTGGATGCACTCGAACATGCTCACCGTAAACGGCCAGAAAATGAGCAAGTCGCTGGGCAATTCCTTTCTGCCATCGGAGTTAATCAGCGGTGATCACTGGATGCTGGAGCAGCCTTACTCGCCTATGACGGTGCGCTTTTTCATCCTGCAATCGCAGTACCGCAGCACACTCGACTTCTCTAACGAAGCCCTGAAGGCCGCCCAAAAAGGGTACAAACGACTGAGTAACAGCCTGCGTATTCTCAAAAACCTGGAGTACGTTGCCGACGCGTCCATCGCCATTGATGAAACTCAGCAGGCTGATATTCAGAAGGCCTGTGCCGCCTGCTACGACGCCATGAACGACGACCTTAACACGGCCGTTACTATTGCACAGTTATTTACGCTATCGAAGAGAATCAATCAGTTATACACGAAGCAACTGCACCCGGCGGCCCTTGGCGAGGAGGTATTTAACCAACTGAAAACCACGTTTATTGGCTTCATGGAGGAAGTATTGGGTCTGCTGGAAGAGCGCCCGGAATCGCCCGACGCGCTCATTGACGGTATGCTGGCTCTGTACAAGGAGTATAAGGAACAAAAGCTGTACGATAAAGTAGATCAGGTGCGTACATACTTTAAAGCCAACGGGTTAGTTATTAAAGACATGAAGCACCAGATCGACTGGGCTTATGAAGAGTGATATATCCGCTTCGGCGGTCCGACCGGATGTGGGCATCCGGGGTACACAGATAAACAAAATGACAACGAAACTTCTCGGCTACGCAGTAGCCACCCTATTGGCGGTAGCGGCCTGTAAATCAAAATCGACCGATCAGACGGACACTAAAGCGGACCAGATGGCTATGGCTAAGGCGCCCGCCTTTAATGCCGACTCGGCTTATGCCTATACCAAACAGCAGGTCGATTTCGGTCCGCGCGTACCCAATACCCCCGCCCACCAGCGCACGGGCGATTACATCATCGCGAAGTTCAAAGAATTTGGCTGCGAGGTAACGGTGCAGGATTTCACGGCGACGGGTTGGGATGGGACGAAGCTGAAAGCACGCAACATAATCGCCAGTATAAACCCACAGGTGGGCAAGCGCATTTTTATTTCGGCTCACTGGGATTCGCGTCCGGTTGCCGATGATGACAGCGTAGCAGCTAACCGCACCAAGCCTGTTCCTGCGGCCAACGATGGTGCCAGTGGGGTAGCTGTAATGCTGGAAATGGCCCGTACCCTGCATCAGTCGCCTGCGAAGCCAACTGTCGGCGTTGACTTTGTCTGTTTCGACGTCGAGGATTGGGGGAACAGTGAAAAGGCGACCAAAGATTTTGAAAAGGCGAGTGGAGACATCGACTATTATGGATACGGCCTGGGTTCACGCTACTGGGCCAAGAACCTCCACAAACCGAATTACTCAGCCTATTATGGTGTCCTGCTGGATATGGTTGGCGGTAAGGGGGCAACGTTTGCCAAAGAGGGGTACTCTATGCAGGTTGCTCCTACCGTGGTTAACAACATCTGGCAGACGGCCAGTAAGTTGGGCTACAGTCAGTATTTTGTGGATACAATGGGTGGCTCGATTACCGACGATCACATTGCCCCGAATACCATTGCTAAAATCCCGACTATAGACATCATTCAGACCAATACCACTACTGGCGGCTTCTTTCCCGCTCACCATACGCTTCAGGATGACATGCGGTACATTGATAAGAACACGATGAAAGTAGTAGGACAAACCTTATTGCAGGCACTTTACAATGAACAATAACCATTCATTACGGCACAAGGGATTGGTACTGACACTGGCCTTGGGCTGGCTGTTGGGTTGCGGCCCCGCCCCCGAAAAACTGGGTAGTCTCGATCTGGTTAAATGGCGGGAAGACCAGAATGGGTGTAAGAATGTCCGGGCCAAGTTGATCAAAGACCTAAAGGCCATTCAGCAGACCGAAATAAAAGGGCGGTCTGCTAATGAAATTGGTACCCTACTCGGTATTCCCGACCGTCAGCAGCTGGCCGACCGTAGTCAGAAATATTACGTGTATTTCGTAGCTCCCGGTCAGCATTGCAAAGATCGGAAAACGGTGCAGGATAGCCCCAGTGTTGCCATTCGATTTAGTGCGATGGGCATCGCTACCGAGGTAACCTACCAGAACGGAATGCCGTGATGTTCTCAGACCACGGTTTAAACCGTAGTCTGACAGAAAATTTATTCCAGATTAACCGTTTCAACAGTTTCGCTCACAAGTAGAACTTCTTTCGGCTGATCATTTCCTCTACGACTTCCGGTACCATGTAGCGAATGGACCGGTTCTGACGAATGCAGTCCCGGATGAATGTCGCGGAAATATCCAATAAGGGTGCTTGAATCACCCGCACGTTTGGATGCTCCTTAACATCACTGACAACCGCATTAGGTCGGGGATAAACGTACAGGCCAAAGAACTCCAGAATTTTATCGTAGTTCTTCCAGTTGGCAAACTGAGCCAGATTATCTTCACCCACAATAAGTCGAAACGTATGCTGCGGATATTTTTCCTGTAGCCGCACGAGCGTATCGATGGTATAGCTCGGCTTGGGCATTGAGAACTCAATATTGGTCGCTTTCAGGTGGCTGTTATCGGCAATAGCCCGCTCAACCATGTCTAAGCGATCAAACTCGTGTAGTAATCCCTTCGACTTTTTGAACGGATTCTGGGGTGATACAACAAACCACACCTGTTCTAAATCCGTTGTAGTTGCCAGCGTATTGGCAATAATCAGGTGCCCGATATGGATAGGGTTGAAGGAACCGAAAAATAAACCAATTTTCATAGGGGCCAATAAGTAAAAAGACCTGCATGGTTATTACGCCATACAGGTCCCGAAAATAGCAGTTGGATATTAAATGATTGTGCCCCTCATTGGCATAGTGGCGTTTTGAACAAAGCCATCCACTAATTTTTGCGCCTTCAGCAGTGAATCATCGAGTTTGTCGTTTACCAGAATCACATCAAACTGGTCCTGAAAACTCATCTCGAAATGTACTTTGAACAAGCGTTTGGAGAGGCTGTCAGCCGTTTCAGTACCACGACCTTTAAGGCGTTCAACCAGCGTTTCTTCGTCAGGGACTTTTACGAAAACGGCTAATGCCCGGTCGCCGTAGTATTTCTTGAGTTCAAGCCCTCCCTTGACATCAACGTCGAACAAAACGTGTTTCCCCTCGTCCCACAACCGTTGAATTTCTGATTTCAACGTACCGTAGAAAGCTCCGGTATACACTTCCTCCCACTCGACAAATTCATTATTGTCGATTTTCTGCTTGAATTCGTCAGGTGTAAGGAAATAATAATCTTTACCGTTTTGTTCACTGCGGCCCCGGCGATCGCGGGTACAGGCCGAAATAGAAAAGCCCAGATTCTGGTTGGTCGCCAGCAGATGATGAACGATGGTCGTTTTGCCCGAACCGGATGGGGCTGAAAAGATGATGAGTTTGCCTTCCAAAACTAACTGAAACTGACAATTTTTGCTTTGATCGAATCAATCAGCGATCCGGGGCAGCATTTCTTTTCCATTTTACCCTGTAGCAAGTCTTTAATTTCTTTCTCCAGGTGATACATTTCGATGCAGGGGCGGCAGGATTCAAGGTTTATCTGGTAAAATTTCTTTACCTGATCTTCAGTGGCCTCTCCGTCCAGAATCAACTGAATCATCTTCAGACAATCCGCTTGGTGATCACACTGTTGCTTCATGTGAGGGTTCGCATTAGGCGAAGTTGAGGACGATGGCAATGGCGTTTGCATTGGAAAAGTTTAATTTATTCCAAGAATAAGAATACGTTGTGTTGTCAGTGTAACCAAATCAGTGGTAAAAAAAGTTTCCAAGTCCAGATTAATCTTCACTTTCATTATATCCCATCGATGCTGCGTAGTCCCGAAGTTTGTCTTTCAACAGGTTACGGGCGCGGTGCAACCGGGAGCGGACCGTACCAATCGGAATGTCCAGAATTTTGGCCATTTCCTCGTAGGTAAATCCTTCAATGTCGCAAAGAATAATAACCGTCCGAAAATCAACCGGTAAGGAGTTAAGTGCTGTGGCCACTTCATCACCGATCATATCCTGCACCGTATCTACGCGCAGGTCAGTGGTGTGTTCCACTTCGGCATCTTCCGAATTATAGGTTGTCTCTACATCCTGATAATCGACTTTTGCCGGCTCTTTACTCTTCTTCCGATAATCGTTAATGAAGCTATTCTTCAGGATACGGAACAGCCATGCTTTTGCGTTGGTTCCTTGCTCAAACGAGGAAATGAACCGAAAAGCCTTTAAATAAGTATCCTGCACCAAATCATTGGCGTCATCTTCGTCCATTGTCAGACGAAAAGCAAAGTTATACATGGAGTCGATGTGAGGCATGAACTCCTTATTGAAGATCTGGTATTTCTGATCTTCGCTGTACCCGCGGGTTGGCGTGTCTGACATAATTTCGGGCATGGTCGCCATAAAATTACAAGTTAATTGCCGTTCAGCAGTGTTCCGTTCCTGCTTTAGGCATAAAATCTCATGGCGTAGACGGAAACCTATCGTAGGATGACTACAAAAATCAAGCCTTTGTTTGTGCAAATAGTTTGAAAATCAAGCTTTCGGTCAAATTGACAGCTTACTTAATTTCGGGTAAAAAACTGAATCAGTACAATACTCACCGTAGTAAACAAGGTACTCGCCACAACACGTACCAGCGTAGGCAAAATCAGACTGAGACTCCCGGCTTCAATAAAGAACAGAGCCGTATGGTGAATCAATATCAGCACGAAAATATACCGCACGAATGGCCCAAGACCCAGTCCGTGCAACGAAAATTCAATACGGGCCTCCTGAACGCCGGGTGCCATCTGTGCACGAACAACAAGCGGACGCAGATAAGCCATCAGTACTGTAGCCGCGGCATGAATACCGAGTGTGTTATAAAAGGTATCGACTACAATTCCGGTGGCAAAACTAATAAGCAACAGCGCCGTCAGACTTATCTCGTAGGGCAGGAGTAGAATAGCGGCTACGTAGATGAAACAGAAGCCGTAATCGAACAACACCAGATTACGCACCAGCAGAATCTGTAGCAGCACGTAAAGAATAAACAGAAAGGCAGTCGTTACTATCTCGCGAAGCGTCATCGGTGGTGGGTAATGGGTAACTCAGAATGGATCAGCAATCTGAATCATCTATTTCTCGTCAACTTGTTTTTCCAGTTGTTTCTGTTCGACCTCTAACCGGTTCGTGATAATATACACAAACGAGAGGTTTCCAAAATTGGTGGCCACCGTCAGGTCGATATCATGAAAGGTCTGATCGGGCCGGACGCCGACCCGTTTCACGCGCCCTACCAGGATACCGGGCGGGAAGTTTGAGTTAAACTCCGACGTAACGACCGAATCACCAATACTCACGGGCTTGTAGCGCGAGATATCCAGCAGTGTCATCACGTGCGGGTCAACACCTTCCCAACGGGCCGAACCAATCTCATCCGCTTTCACCAAACGCGACGATACCCGGTATTCAGAATGCAGAATCGACGTTACCACCGAAAAATGACGATTGCAGTATCGGACTTTTCCCACAACTCCGGTCGGTGATATAACTCCCATTCCGGGCGCAATCCCATCGTCAGTACCCTTGTCGATTGTCAGATAATTGTTAGCCAGTTGGGTCGTGTTATTAATAACCTTGGCTACTGTGTACTGAAAGCGGTCCGCAAAAGCGGAATCGGCACGGTAGGCTACCGGAGCAGGCGGGCGGGCCTGTTGTAGCTTCATAAGCTCACTATGCAGCCGCTGGTTTTCCAAGGCCAGATCGGCATTTACGTCGCGCAGTTGCGAATACTCCTGTGCCGCATTCGACCAGGTCAGCAGTTGCGCGGCATACCGGTTCGACGTATTGAAGAAACTGGCATTCCAATAGTTATTTGTGTTGATGATGAAGTAAAAGCAGAGTACTTCCAGCAACATAAACAGGATGAAATTCCGGCTTCGGACGATAAACTCAACTAATTCTCCCATACGCTGGGCGGCTATTGGGGTATCGGTGAAAATGGCGATAGGTTTGAGTCGAAGACCCAAACCTATCCGTATATCAATAATGCGGCATTAGCTGATCAATACCGACTTATACAAGTCCAGGTTTTTAATCACCTCGCCGGTCCCTTTCACGACAGCCTTGAGCGGATCGTCGGCTACGTGAATCGGCAGTTTGGTTTTGGCAGCTAACCGTTTATCCAACCCGTGGAGCAGGGCTCCGCCCCCAGTCAGGTGAATACCGTTTGTGTAGATATCAGCGGACAATTCCGGGGGCGAAATCTCAAGCGCTTTCATTACGGCTTCCTCAATCTTGGAGATCGACTTGTCGAGAGCGTAGGCGATTTCACTGTATGTCACTTTAATCTCTTTCGGAATACCTGTCATTAAATCGCGGCCCCGGATTTCGTAATCGTTCGGTGGACTATCAAGTTCAGGTAAGGCCGAACCTACTTCAATCTTGATCTGTTCGGCGGAGCGTTCGCCGATGAGCAGGTTGTGCTCCCGGCGCATGTAATCCACGATGTCACGGGTAAACACGTCGCCCGCAATACGGATCGACTGTTCGCAAACGATGCCCGATAGGGCAATCACCGCAATTTCGGTCGTGCCACCGCCAATATCGACAATCATGGTACCATTCGGCTGCGTGATGTCAATACCGATACCGATGGCGGCTGCGATGGGTTCGTGTACCATATACACCTCTTTCGCACCAGCATGTTCGGCAGAGTCCTTAACGGCCCGCTTTTCTACTTCGGTGATGCCCGATGGAATGCAAATAACCATGCGGTGCGAAGGCGAAAACATCCGATTACCCGAGTCGATCATCTTGATCAACCCGCGAATCATCAACTCGGCAGCCGTAAAGTCAGCAATTACACCGTCTTTAAGCGGGCGAATCGTTTTTATGTTTTCATTCGTCTTTTCGTGCATCTGCATCGCCTTATGGCCAATAGCCAGCACCTTACCGCTGACTTTGTCCATGGCGATGATTGACGGTTCATCGACAACAATCCGGTCTTTATGAATAATCAGGGTATTGGCCGTACCAAGGTCAATAGCAATATCGCTGGTGAGAAAATTGAAAAGTCCCATTTGAGGTGGTTACAGTCCCGCTTCGTGCGTAAGGTTTCGTATTAGTCCGCAAAAATATAGATTATTTAAGAGAAAGCCCGCCAAAGATTATTCGCCCGTGTGACTTTTTGAAGATTATACTCAATTCATAATCAAACCGACAGGCCTCCGCATAAAGCGTTTAGGTGGTTTTTGAAGGTACCGGTTTGATGCCGAAACCGCTACCTTTGCGGATGCTATGGGAGTACGTTCGGTATTAAGCCGGCCACTGGCAAAGTGGGTCGTGCAACGTCAACAGGATTGGATGAATCGGCCCGCCGAGGCTCAGGAACGCTGGTTTCGGCGGCTGGTGGCGGGCGGAAAAAATACGCTTTTCGGCACCGATCACCACTTTAACGAGATTGGGTCGATTGCCGAGTTTCGGCAGGCCGTACCCGTTCGGGACTACGAAGCGCTGAAGCCATACATCGAGAAAGTCGTAGCCGGGCAGCCGGATATTTTGTGGCCGGGTAAACCGCTTTATTTTGCCAAAACGTCGGGTACGACCTCCGGAACCAAATACATTCCCATTACCCACGACTCCATTCCAAACCATATAAATTCGGCCCGTGATGCCCTGCTGAACTACATTCATCAGACGGGCAATTCCGCATTTCTGGACAAGAAACTAATATTTTTATCGGGCAGTCCAGAGTTAGATACGAAAGCGGGCATCAAAACCGGGCGTCTGTCGGGCATTGCCAATCACCATGTTCCGGCTTATCTGCGCACCAATCAGTTGCCGAGTTATGAAACGAACATTATCGACGACTGGGAGACTAAACTCGACCGGATAATCGATGAGACGATTCATCAGCCGATGTCGCTTATTTCGGGGATTCCGCCCTGGGTGCAGATGTATTTCGACCGGATTCAGGCGCGGACCGGGAAACTGATTAAAGACGTTTTTCCGGATTTTTCGGTATTCGTATACGGTGGCGTCAACTTTGAGCCGTACCGGGCCAAACTGTTTGACAGCATCGGCAGGCGGCTTGATTCTATTGAAACGTACCCAGCCTCCGAGGGCTTCATTGCTTATCAGGATTCGCAGACCGACGAAGGTCTTTTGTTGTTAGTGGACAGTGGCATCTTTTTTGAATTCATTGCCACCGACGAGTACTATGATCCCAACCCGCGCCGACTAACAATAGGTGAAGTGGAATTAGGTAAAAATTACGCCGTCATCATCAACAACAACGCCGGTTTATGGGGGTATTCGCTCGGCGACACGGTGAAGTTTGTCTCGCGCGACCCATACAGGCTACTGGTAACCGGCCGGATCAAGCACTTTATCTCCGCGTTCGGGGAGCACGTGATTGGTGAAGAAGTGGAGAAAGCTCTTCGATATGCCATGCAGCAGCATCCTGAAACGGAAGTGGTTGAATTTACGGTAGCACCAATGGTTACGCCCGCTGAGGGTCTCCCCTACCACGAATGGCTGATTGAATTTGCCATGCCCCCACATGACCTGGATGCGTTTACCCGTACGCTCGACAACCGGTTAACCGCACTCAACGTATATTACGACGATCTGATTTCGGGCGGTATTCTTCGGCCGCTGAAGCTGACGAGTCTACCGCGCGGGGCGTTTCAGCGGTATATGAAATCGCAGGGTAAGCTGGGTGGTCAGAACAAAGTACCCCGGCTGGCCAACGACCGGATCATTGCAGACGCGTTATTGAAGACAGAGCAAACAGTTTAGAGCGTGGAAGCTATCAACAATTTAACCAACGCCGAAGGCAAGCGTAAGGCGGTTGTCATTGACCTTGACGACTTGAAGCAGAGCGGGCAAAACGGGCACGATATAGTTGCTTTTTAAAGGAAGAACTGAGAGCCTTGATTGATCTCGGACTTCCTCAGGATGAGGAGACTATAACTTGGAAAGAAGCGAAGCAGACATTAATTCACAAAGGAATAATAGACTGATGGCTTAATCGAATTCGCATTACGGATTACCGGACAATTTATACCATTGCTGACGAAGTGGTAACGGTTGAGGTGATAAAGGTTGGCCAGCATAAAGACGTTTATAAATAATTACATGACTAACCAGAAAAAACGCCACATCGCCATTCTTGGCTCTACCGGCTCTATTGGCACGCAGGCGGTTGAGGTGATCAGGGCACATGCCGATCAGTTTCAGGTGGAGGTGCTAACGACGAATAACAATGCGGAACTACTCATTCAGCAGGCGGTTGAGCTGAAACCCAATGTGGTTGTGATCTGCAATGAAGACCGCTATGATACCGTGTTTGCAGCCCTCGATCCATTAGGCATCAAAGTATACGCCGGGGCGAAAGCCATCGCGTCGGTGGTGCAGATGGATTCCATCGATATTGTTCTGACGGCGATGGTTGGCTATGCGGGCCTGTTGCCCACCATTAAAGCCATTGAAGCAGGTAAAGCCATTGCCTTAGCCAATAAGGAAACGCTGGTGGTGGCGGGCGAACTGATTACCCAACTGGCTCAGCAAAAGGGCATCAACATATACCCCGTCGATTCGGAACATTCGGCCATTTTTCAATGCTTGGTCGGTGAGTTTCATAACCCGATTGAAAAGCTAATCCTGACGGCATCAGGCGGACCGTTTCGGGGTAAGTCGCGTGAGTTTCTGGCGACGGTGACCAAGGCGCAGGCCTTGAAACACCCAAACTGGACGATGGGCGCGAAAATCACCATTGACTCGGCTACGCTTATGAACAAAGGCCTGGAAGTGATTGAAGCGAAGTGGCTGTTTGGTGTTACACCCGCGCAGATCGACGTGGTGGTGCATCCGCAGAGCATTATTCATTCCATGGTACAGTTTACCGATGGCAGCATCAAAGCGCAGATGGGTTTGCCCGATATGCGGCTACCTATTCAGTTTGCGCTTGGCTACCCCAATCGCCTGCCGTCTGACTTTCCACGCTTTAATTTCATGGATTACCCGGCGCTGACCTTCGAGCAGCCCGACCCGAAGACATTCCGTAACCTACAGTTAGCCTATGACGCTCTGGCCAAGGGAGGTAATATGCCCTGTATCATCAATGCCGCCAACGAGGTAGCCGTGGATGCCTTTCTGCACGATGCAATCAGCTTTCTGGAAATTTCGGACGTGATTGAGGAATGTATGCAGCGGGCTACCTTTGTGGAAAAGCCCGGTTACGATGATTACGTCCTGACTGACGAAGAAACCCGGCGACTGGCGACCGAAAAAGTCAAATCAGTGGTTTAACGAATTTAACTCTCACAGCGTTATGTATTGGGTATGGTTTATCATCGGCCTCATCATCGGTAGTATGCTTATCGCTTATTTCCGCCGTTCATCGAAATAGTAATCAACTTTTCAGCGTGGATTGCTTTAATGCAGTCCGGTAACAACGATTTTAACTGAGTATGGAAGGATTAATTATGGCAGGGCAGCTCATTCTGGGCTTGTCTATCCTGGTCGGCCTCCACGAACTGGGGCATTTACTGGCCGCTAAAGCGTTCGGGATGCGTGTGGAGCAGTATTTTATTGGCTTTCCGCCAAAAGTGTTTAGCATTAAGCGGGGCGAGACCGAGTATGGCCTTGGCGCGATTCCACTGGGAGGCTTCGTGAAGATTACCGGTATGGTCGATGAGTCGTTAGATACCGATCAGCTTAAGGGCGAACCACAGCCTTGGGAGTTCCGGTCGAAACCCGCCTGGCAGCGGCTGATTGTTATGTTGGGGGGTATTATCGTCAACGTCATTGTCGGTATCATCATTTTTGTGGGCCTTACCTACAAAAATGGCAATTCGTACATCGCCACGAAAGACGTAAAGTATGGAATCGTTGCATATGACTTGGCTCAGCAAATCGGGTTACGCACTGGTGATAAGATTGTTAAGGTAAACGGGAAACCCTTTACTGATTTCAGCGACATTCGGAGTTCGGATGTGTTTCTGGGTCAGAACAGTTATTATACCGTCGAGCGAAACGGGAAACAGGAAGATATATACATTCCCAATAACTTTCTCGACAAGTTATCCGACAAAAAGAGCGCGGCTCAGTTTGTTGAACCAATTACGCCGTTCAAAGTGGGGGTGGTGGCCAGTGGAATGCCTGCCAGCAAAGCTGGTTTGAAGGAAGGCGACCGGATTACGGCGGTGAATGGCCAGCCCATCCAGTTCTACCATGAGTTCCAGAAAGTCATTAAAGCTAATCCCGGCAAAAAGGTAGCACTCACCATTCAGCGGGGTAACCAGACATTGACAACAACATCAGGTGTTACGCCGGAGGGCTTGATCGGCATTGGTGTGCAATCCTTATTACCCATCACCCGGGAAGATTATACCTTTGGGCAGTCCTTGGCCATTGGTACAGAACGTGCCTTCCAGATAATTTCGGACAACATCAAAGGCTTCGGTAAGATCTTCCAGGGCCAAGTGTCAGCGTCGAAAGCACTGAGTGGCCCAATCGGAATCGCACAAAATCTGTTTGGTGGGGTCTGGATTTGGGACCGTTTCTGGACTGTTACAGGCATGTTGTCAATGGCGCTGGCCTTCTTTAACATCCTGCCTATTCCAGCCCTCGATGGCGGCCATTCGACCATTCTGCTGTACGAGATTGTATCGGGTCGTAAGCCGTCGGACAAATTCTTGGAAGCCGCTCAGCGGGTGGGCATGGTGCTGTTGTTAGGGCTGATGGCTTTCGCTATCTTTAATGACGTTTTCAAAGCTGTTTTTTGATTTTGGCAAAACTGATTCATCCGCTTTTAGCCGCAGCGATAGTAGTTGCCTTCTGTGGAGCGCGACCGCTATCGCTGCACGATTTTCATACCAGTCTGACGCAAATGCAGTTTAACCCGAAAGAAAAGGGATTTGAAGTCAGCATCCGGGTCTTTACCGACGATCTGGAGAAGGCCTTAAGTGCCGAAAGTGGCCAGAAAGTGCAGGTGCTGGCGAAGGCAAACATCGACCCGATTTTAGAGAAATATATTCGGAAGCACTTCAGCCTGACCGACACCCGCAAACAGCGTCGGGCGTTCACTTACGTTGGCCACGAAGCCGAAGGCGATGCCAACTGGATTTATCTGGAACTACCCATTGATGGTTCGGCCAAAACAGTTGATATGCAACAGGATGTTCTGATGGAGTTGTTCGACGATCAGGTCAATCTGGTCAATACGCAGGTGAACGGACAACGCAAGACCTATGTATTCCGCAAAAGTCAGCCGGTGCAGGAAGTTACACTGGTTCAGTAAGTAAATTTAGCATTAACGCAGCATTCGGTTTAGTACCTTGCGCCTATACGGCGGATAAAACATATTGGCATAGCCCTTGTACTATAAGAACCCCTCCTCCCTCAGCTTTAACTAACCCACAATATTGCTATAAAGCTGTCAGTTTGGCAGATACTATATGATTACAACCAATGATTTGACTACTCGCCTGTTAATGACAGATTCGGACTCCGATAGTTTTGAAATGATCCCCCTCGGTGGTCCCGATGACATTGATGATGATTATGAATTACCAGAGCATTTACCGGTGTTGCCCGTGCGAAACACAGTTTTGTTTCCGGGCATGGTTATTCCGGTGACAGTAGGCCGCTCCAAGTCAATTAAGTTAGTTAAGAAAGCGTATAAGGGTAACCGCATTATTGGCGTAGTGGCTCAGTTGAATCAACAGAAGGACGAGCCAACTGTCGATGATCTGTACCGGCTCGGTACAGTGGCTTATATTATCAAAATGATTACGTTACCTGATGGTAACATTACCATTATCATTCAGGGCAAGAAGCGGTTCGAGATTCAGTCTATCACGCAGGAAGATCCGTTCATGACAGCCGTTGTGCGGCAGATCGACGATTCCTTTCCGACAGCAACCAAGAAAGAAGGGAAAGCCCTGATTCAGTCGGTGAAGGATGCGGCCTATAAGATTTTGCGGTTGAACCCCGAAATTCCGCAGGAAGCCCGCATTGCGCTCGATAACATCGAAAGTCCGATGTTTCTGCTGCACTTTTTGTCCTCGAATACCAACGCCGAAGTCGCCGATAAACAACGGCTGCTCGAAACCCTCGATGGAGTTCAGCAAGCGAATCTGCTCCTGGAATTTATGCTCCGGGAGGTGCAGTTGCTCGAACTGAAGCGCGAAATTCAATCAAAAGCCAGTTCAGACCTCGATCAGCAGCAACGGGACTACTTCCTCCGGCAACAGATTAAAGTGTTACAGGATGAATTGGGAATTGACACGCCCGACCGCGACATCGAAGATATTCGGATTAAAGCTGACCGCAAAAAGTGGACGGCCGACGTTCGGTCCCACTTCGACAAGGAGTTGACCAAACTCCAGCGCATTAACCCAATGGCCCCGGAATACCCCGTTACGATGAACTACATCGAACTGATGGTTGACCTACCCTGGGGTGAGTACACGAAAGACAATTTTGATCTGAAACGCGCTCAGAAAATTCTGGATACGGACCATTTCGGGTTAGAAAAGGTAAAGGAGCGCATCATCGAGTATCTGGCTGTTCTGAAGTTGAAAAACGATATGAAAGCCCCGATTCTGTGCTTGTATGGCCCTCCGGGTGTAGGAAAAACCTCACTGGGGCGGTCTATTGCTAAAGCCCTGGGCCGGAAATACAGCCGGATGGCACTCGGCGGAGTTCATGACGAAGCCGAAATTCGGGGGCATCGCAAGACGTATATCGGGGCAATGCCCGGCAAAATCATCCAGAACATTCGTAAGTGTGGTTCCTCAAATCCGGTCTTCATTCTGGATGAAATTGACAAGGTAAGTTCCGACTTCCGGGGCGATCCATCGTCGGCGCTGCTGGAAGTGCTGGACCCGGAACAAAACTCCACCTTCTCAGACAACTACCTCGAAGTCGAATACGACCTGTCCAAATCGCTGTTTATCGCTACGGCGAATTCGCTCGACACCATCCACCCCGCCCTTCGCGACCGGATGGAGATTATCGATATTGCGGGCTATACCGTGGAAGAAAAACTACAGATCGCCAAGAAGTACCTGATTCCTAAGCAGCGAAAAGACCACGGGCTGAAGCCAAAAGATTTCCAGATTGACGATAAAGCCATCCTGCGTATTATTGAAGGCTATACCCGTGAATCGGGCGTGCGGAATCTGGAACAGAAAATCGGGGCATTACTCCGTAAAATCGCCAAGGCGATTGCCATGGAAGAAGAATATACTCACACCATCAAAGTTCCTGATGTAGTCCGGTTACTGGGTGCCGAAGTATTTGACAAAGATCTGTATTCCGACGATGATATTGCCGGTATTGTAACGGGGCTGGCATGGACACAGGTTGGGGGTGAAATTCTGCTTATCGAGTCGAGTTTGAGTCGCGGAAAAGGCATATTAACGCTATCCGGCCAATTAGGTGATGTAATGAAGGAATCGGCGGTGACGGCCCTCTCCTACCTAAAAGCCCATGCCGATTCGTTATGCATCGACTACCGGCTGTTCAACTCGTATGACCTGCACGTGCATATTCCGGCGGGTGCCGTTCCAAAAGACGGTCCATCGGCGGGTATTACGATGCTGACCTCGATGGCGTCGATTTATACGCAGCGGAAGGTACGGCCGTTCCTGGCCATGACCGGCGAAGTGACGCTGCGCGGTAAAGTACTGCCGGTAGGTGGTATCAAAGAGAAGATTCTGGCGGCTAACCGGGCCGGTATCAAGGAGTTGATTCTGTGTACCAAAAACCGGAAAGACATTGAAGAGATTAATCAGAGTTACATTAAGGACCTGACGTTTCACTACGCCGATACCGTGGATCAGGTGCTGGATATTGCGTTGCTGCCTCAGCAGGTTAGTAAGCCCATGAAGTTTATCCTGCCTGAAGAGCGTCGGGAACCCGAAACGGAACGGGCGTATTGATTTGATACATACAGCAGCGTAAAAAAGGCCACTTGTGAGACAAGTGGCCTTTTTACGTTTCTTGATTCTCCAAGCCGACGACTTAAGTCGTCGGCTTGGAGCTATTGCTTCTTTTGTTCAGGCATCAGCACCACGCGCACGACGTTCGGCCCGAAGTAGATGTTAGCCGCAGCCTTCGTACTTCCGACGGTTACCTTCTTTAGCTCCTCCGGTTCATGCAGGACTTCTGTTGGGTCGTCGCCATTAAAGTACTGACTGGATAGATAACTGAGCCAGAAATTATTGTCGCGAAGTTGGTTTTCGGTTTCGCGCTGGCTTTCGGCCTTAAACTTGGCGATATCCTTCGCGTCGGCTCCCTTTTGTTTGATATCGTCGATAACCTTCATGGTGAGAGCAATCAGCTTTTCAACATTCTCGGGGGCGCAGCCAAAGCCAATGCGCATGGTGTAGCGCGGAACCGGATACTTGCTGTATGTACCGCTGGCCGATACGCCATACACCCCGCTCTCCTCCTCCCGCAGCGTTTCGGTAAGTTTGATTTCGAGTGCTTCGGCCAGGGCGTCTACCTGAGTCGTATTTTCCGAATTCCAGGTGAATGGCCCGCTGAATACGAGCTGTACGCTACTTTTGGGATCTACTCCTTTGTAAACCGTCTTGCTGATCTGGCCCGTCGGAATCCGAATACCCAGGTCTTTGAACTGTTCGTTTTTGCCTGTTGCGGGTAAACCACCGAGGTACTTCTCCACCAAAGGCCGGAGTGTTTTTTCGTCGTAATTACCAACAAAGAAAAATGTGAAGTCACCCGCGTTGGCAAATCGTTCTTTGTAAATCGCTACCGCCCGGTCGAGATCGATCTTGTCCAGATCGGTCGGTTTAAGCGGTAAACGCCGGGGATTATAATTGCCAAGCGTGACCTGTAACGTATCCTGAAACACCTTGGCGGGCGTTGGCGTAGCCAATTGGCTTTGTAACAGGCTTCGCTGATTCGACAGAAAGCCCTTTACTACGTCAGGGTCTTTACGGGACTGCGTGAAATAGCTGTACGCCAGTTGCAGAGCCGTCTCGAGATCGCGGGGCGTGGCCTGACCGCTGATGCCTTCATTCAGTTCGCTGATATAGGGCGAAACGTTAACCGATTTACCCGACAGAAATTTTCCCAGCTGAATCTGGTTGAAAGGCCCCGTTCCGCCCAGACTGACCAGCGTAGACGCATACCGGGCCGACATGAAATCGTTCAGGTTATACAGGGATGTTCCCCCGAAACTAATGCCGGTGAACAGAATCTGATCATTTTTGAAATCCGTTGATTTTAGCACAACCCGAACCCCATTTTTGAGCGTCCATTCGGTCACGCCAATTTCAGCGATTTTCTTCTCACTCACCACCGGTCCGGGTGTCGGCATGGTCGATAACAGTGGCTCGTTAAGCGTCTGGTCCACGTAAGCCGTCACGTCTTTACTGGCGTTGTTAATGTAGCCGATTACCTGCGCCACTGTTGGTAATTTATCTTTTGCCGATTCGGGTGCCATGATCACGACCGCCCGGTTCTCGGTGGTAATAAACTGGTTCACCAGCCCATTAATTGCGTTCAGGGTCAGACCAGGGAGCGTTTTCTTTACGAAGTCATTGTAAAAACCGATGCTGGTGAATGGCTCCTGATCGGTAAAATTCTGCACGTATTCGTTCACGTAGCTGCTCGACCGGGTTTTGTCGCGCTCCTTGTACGCCTGATCAACACCAGTCAGCAGGTCGCTTTTGGCACGGGCCAGTTCGGTAGGCGTAAACCCGAACTTTTTGACACGGGCGTTCTCGTCCAGCACGGCTTTAATGGCCCGCTCTACGTCGCCGTCTTTTGCTACAGCAAACGAGGTAAAGGCGTCCAGATTGCCGAGAAAACCACCGTAGTTACTGGCACCGTACAGAAATGGTGGATCGGCTTTTTGGGTCAACTCCTGGATACGGTTACCAAGCATGGCGTTGAATAGACTCCGCTCGAGGCTGGCCCGCAGATCGCCCAAGGTGCGCTCCTTTATTTCGGGACGCTTGTAGATAATCTGAATGACAGTGTTCGGCTGCTCGTTATCCGTCACAATTACCACCTTGGTATCTTTGTGGGGTGCTATCGTAAATTCCGGGCGCGGCTTGGGCGTGGTTACTGCCGGAATACGCCCAAACTTTTCCCGAATCATTGCCTCAACTTTAGCTACATCAAAATCGCCGACAGCGACAACGGCCATCAGGTCGGGGCGGTACCAGTCGTGGTAAAACTGCCGGAGCGTCGCGGGCTTAAACGTCTTCAGAATATCTTCTTTACCGATGGGAAGCCGGTTAGCGTAAATAGAATTGTTAAGAACCAGTGGAAACCATTTGTCCCGCAGCCGCTGCTGAGCGCCCTGCCCCAAGCGACGTTCCTCGAGTACCACACCCCGCTCCTTGTCAATTTCAGTAGAATCGATAGTAGCATTATGCGCCCAATCTTCCAAAATCTGCATCGACCGCTCAAATACGTTGGCGGAGTCGGTTGGTACGGGTAGTTGGTAAACCGTCTCGTCGAAACTGGTATAGGCATTCAGATCGGCGCCGAAGCGTACACCCGATGACTGGAGAAAATTGACGAGTTCGTTTTTCGGGAAATTTTTGGTGCCGTTGAACTCCATATGCTCCATAAAGTGCGCCAGCCCCTGCTGCTGATCGGTTTCCAGCACTGACCCAGCCCGGACAACCAGCCGGAGTTCTGCCCGGTTTTTAGGCTCGGCATTTTTACGGATATAAAACGTCAGACCATTGGCCAGTTTCCCTACTTTCACACCGGGATCGCCTGGAATGGGGCGGCTGAGATTAGTTAGAGCAGAAGGCGCTGATTTTGATTTAACCGCCGATTTAGGGGCAGGTTGGGCAAGTGTCAGCAGTGCACTAAGCGTCAGTGCCGCTGGCAAAAGTATTCGGATCATGTGTGTTCTTGTTGGATTACTTATGTAACGTTATAACCCAAAAATAACGCACAAAGTCTGCAAAGGGTTAGGGTAATTCGAGTTCGTTCAGCAGGTCATTCAATTCGCCTTCGGCAAGATTTTCCTGTTCGGATTTATCGTAGATGGAAAGCAAATAGACTGTTTCACCCGCTACGTGTATATGTGTAATCACTCTCGACCCACCTGATTTACCCTTTCCTTTACTAGTAATGGCTAACCTTATTTTGTAGCAGTTTTGACCCAATGCCGTTCCTGTCTCAGGGTTTTCCTTAAGTTGATTTACTAAACCCTGTAAGTCTGATTTGATCGACCTCTGTTTCTTTGCTAATCGTTTAATCTGCCGGTCAAATGAGGGAATAGTCTCAACGTTATAACTCATTGAGCAGGTCTTCTACAGGCCGACCTTTCATTTTACCCTGTTTAATTAGATTCACCTCCTTAACCGCCTGACGAATATCCGCTTTGAGCTGCTCTTTGGGCGAAAGCTCTTCTTCAACAGCAGCGACTTTGGCAAACTTGAGACTCTTAATCAACTCTAAGAAAAACGACGCCTTTTTATCCGGCACCTGAATAGTGAACTGCATACTATTGTCTATCTTTTTACCTGCAACGAAATTACGAATTGTTTCAGACACAGTCCACTACCCCTGCGGATGTTTGTCCGGTACAAATTGCTGCATTTGCTTTTGGGGTATTATCGTTTCCAGAGTAACAAGGCACCCACCGCTATCGATGCCAATCCGGATAACCAGAGAATCCAGCGCACCCAATGGCCCGGCGTTTCCCACTTAGGCGAGTAAAGCCAAGGGGTTTCCCGGTTGGGTACCATACGCTCCACGCTATTCTGGGTACAGTAGTCATTCCAGTCGTCATAATCGGCAAACTGGGCCAGGGCATCTAACAGGCCGGGCGTCGCTACCGAAGACTGCCAGAATAGTTGCAGATCGTGGGCTTCTATCCAGCGATTTGTGTAGGCCATTATCCGTTCGCTTAACAACACAAAGTCCTGCAACCGCCAATGCTCCGACGACTCCCAGCGTAAAATCCGCTCGATCTGGCGTTTGAGTTCGTTGGTGTAGTCGATCACACTTTAATGATGATGTTTTTCCGGTACATCCATCCGGCAATTATCGCCCAAATCAGCACAAACGTCAATGCGCCGGCTAACGATGCATTGCGCGGATCGGCGAAGTAAGGAAGGATGAACGACTCATACAGCCACTGTTTCAGGCCAACGTCAGTACCATCGGGCTTCGTGATGTGTATCAGGTTCATGATGCGCGGAATGAGGCCGGAGAGAAAAAAGACGGTGATCGCATTGACGCCAAACGCGACAAAAAAGCCGGTTCCCCGTCGGCGGCCCTGCACATCGATCAGCCAGTAACAGGTACCTAAACCCAGCATAGCCAGACCAGCTGCGATTAGGGTATACGAGCTCGTCCAAATCTGTTTGTTGATTGGGAAAAACGCGTCCCAGACGTAAGCGGCCAATACCGCCAGCACACCCATCGTAAAAAGCCAAGCAATCCGCTCCCCAGCCGGACGACTTGAACGCAGCCAGGTTCCGGTGAGTACGCCGAACAAACCGGTACCAATAGCAGGCACAGTGCTTAAAATTCCCTCAGGGTCCCAGACGCGGGTGGCTTTGTAATTATGAACGCCCAACACTGCTCCGTCGAGCCAGGCACTGAAGTTACTCGCGGGTTCGAGGTTGGCCGCACCAGCACCAGGCACCGGTACCAGAGTCATCAGCAGCCAGTAGCCAACCAGCAGTCCCGCAATAATCCAGCCCTGCTGCTTCGGTGTTGTTTTCAGGAAAATCAGTGAGGTGAAGAGATAAACCAGCGCAATCCGTTGCAACACCCCCATGATGCGGACGGTGGCAAAATTAAAACTTGGGAACAGGTTCAGAAACAGGCCCAGTCCGAACAGGGTCAGGCTTCGGCGAACAATTTTACGGATGGCATCGCCATGACGATCTGGAGTCAGGCGGGCACTATCGAGGGCAAACGTGATGGAGACGCCGACGATGAAGAGAAAGAACGGAAAAACCAGATCGGTTGGTGTCCAGCCGTTCCAACTCGCGTGTTCGAGGGGCGCGTAAATATGCCCCCAGTCGCCGGGATTGTTAACCAGTGTCATCCCCGCGACGGTCAAACCCCGAAAAAAATCGAGTGACAGGAGCCGGGCGGGTGGAGCAGTTTTCGCAATTGGCTGGCTGACAGCCGGAGAGATCGGGGCTTGCATGACGAAGCGGAAAAAGTATTGAACGTATCCAAAGTACGTGAAATAACGGGTGCTTTACCAACGCCTTACTGGAACACCATCATTAGTTTCTTCTCCAGATCGCGCTCCAGCTTTGCCAAACCTTCCGAATTGCCTAAGTAGGTTAGGGCGCGATGGTGGCGCAGATCAAAGGGAATATCCCCAACGGCCTGTGTAATGGGAATGACGATTTTACCCAGCGTATGAGCAATGCCGGTTTCGTAAAATACATTCGGGTTACGGTCGGTGAAGTCGGTAATAACGACCCGGGACGTATAAATCAGATCGAACACATCCTGAATCAGAATGCTATTATCCCAAATGTCGTCGGCGCGTTTACACTCAATACTTAACCGGCTACACACATTCCGAATAGCCGCGTAGGTACCAGAAAACTTGCCATCGAACGGCATCATGACCGACAGGCGATGCACCTCGACGGACTTATCCGGTATCTGAAATACATCGGGTGCGAATGTGATTACACGGGCTGGTTCGACCGGGCGTACCGTGGAGGCAAAATCATGAACGGCTCCATTATTTAATTTTATTTTTTTGTCGGCAATGTAGCGTTCGATCTCCAGCGCGTTACCGCTGCTTTCGTCAATAATTTTGGCCAGCGTCTGTAAACAGTTGCCTTCATAATCTTCATCCCGGAAATCTAAGCTGCGCAATAGACGTGGGTGGCCTTCCACAATGTCGTGACAATTAGTCAAGTAACCCAGCTTGATCCAGTCTGATTTGGTAAAATTCGGATAAATAAAATCCTGCAAGGCTAAAAGCCGACTGCTTTTTTGTTTGTTGATGCGCATCATTTTATAGACAGGTTATAATATAAAAAGCGAATAGTCTCGTAAAACTATTCGCTTTTTATATTATAATAAACACCTGCTTAAAATTTCCAGCGAACGAACGCTTCCATAGCCTCATATTCGGCCAGCCCTAAGCGATTGTATCGGGCGGCTGTAGTGCGATTTCGCTCTTCGGCCCGTTGCCAGAACTCGCGCGAGTCGGTGCCCTGATACACTACGCCATCCTTCTGCGACTGGTGCTTGAAAATACCAAGCCGCTTTTTCATGACCTGATCAGGCGACATCGGCACAGCCATTTCAATCTCATGCGTATCCCACTCCGCCCAGGCACCCCGGTACAGCCAGACCCAGCAATCCTTCATAAAGTTTTTATGAGCTAACCGGCGAATGGCTTCCATAATGGCATCTAAACACACCTTATGGGTACCATGCGGATCGGCCAGGTCACCGGCGGCATAAATCTGGTGCGGCTTGATTTTTTCAATCAATTCCATGACCACAGTGATATCCGCTTCGCTCAGCGGTTTTTTCTCGACCGTACCTGTTTCGTAGAAAGGCATGTTAAGAAAATGGGCATTATCAAGGGGAATTCCCACAAAACGGCAGGTCGATTTAGCCTCACCCCGGCGAATTAGTCCCTTCACATGGCGTACTTCCGATGTATCCCGTTCGCTGTCTTTTTTAGCCCGCAGAAACGCGGCTGCATCCCGAAAAATACGGGATGCCTCGGGACTGTCAATGCCAAACTGGGTGTTGAAATCGACTACGTAATCGGCAAAACGCAGGGCTTCATCGTCGGCCACAGCAATGTTACCGGACGTTTGGTAGCCAACATGTACATCATGCCCCTGATCAACCAGCCGCTGAAAGGTGCCGCCCATTGAGATAATATCATCATCAGGATGGGGACTAAAAATCAGGCAGCGTTTCCGGGCAGGCAGGGCGCGTTCGGGCCGGTTGGTATCGTCGGCGTTGGGTTTGCCACCCGGCCACCCAGATATAGTATGCTGAAGCTGATTAAATACATCGATATTAATATCGTAAGCCTGCCCGTACTGAGCCAGCAGATCGCTGACACCATTGTCGTTATAGTCGCGGTCGGTAAGTTTCAGAATAGGCTTTTCAAGCGTCATTGACAGATACGTGACCGCTTTTTTGGTCATCTTATTATCCCAAACCACCGAATCGACGAGCCACGGTGTTTTCATCCGGGTCAGCTCCGACGCAGCTGCTTCGTCAATCACAAACAGCGCGTTGGGATGCGTCTGCAGATACGATGCCGGATTCGATTCGGTGACGGTGCCTTCCACTGCTCCGCGAATGACGGGGGCTTTACGTTCACCCCAAGCGAGCAATACCACCCGCCGGGCACTGAGAATGGGGGCTACGCCCATCGTAATGGCCTTACGCGGGGTGCGCGGCAGCCCACCAAAGTCAACTGAGGCCGCAGCCCGCGTCGATAAGTCGAGCATCATCAGTCGGGTATGCGAGTTGATGAGCGAGCCGGGTTCGTTGAACCCAATATGGCCATTGGCACCGATACCGAGCAATTGAAAATCGAGGCCACCGGCGGCTTCGATTTGGGCTTCGTAAGCGCGGCAGAACTCGGCTACTTTATCGTAACGAAGCGTTCCATCCGGTACGTGATAATTAGTTGCCGGAATATCTACATGGTCGAATAATTGTTCCTTCATGAACCGCCAGTAGCTTTGCAGCGCGTCGGCTTCCATTGGATAATACTCATCCAGATTGAAGGAAATGACGTTTCTGAAGCTCAAGCTTTCTTCGCGGTGCATCCGAATCAGTTCGGCATAGACCGTTTTAGGCGATGAGCCTGTGGCTAGACCCAATATGCAGGGCTTGCCTTCGCTTTGTTTTTGCCGAATCAGGTCCGCTATCTCGTGCGCAACGGCCCGGGAGGCATCTTTGGCATCGGCATAAATAAAGGTCGGAATCTTTTCGTAGGTGATCGCCGACTGAACGGGTGCGCCGGGCACGCGTCCTTCGGCCGTATCCACTAAAGCAGGTTCACTAATCATTGGCTGGCATAGGTTGGTGATGCTGAAGCCAAAGTTGGCAAAAATCACCTAACCCCTGACGCAGACCCCATTAATTTTGCAGTTTTAGGAGACTGTAGATCAATTTTCTTACTCATTGACCATCAGGGATACCTTTACTGCCGTGCCAGCCGATCTGCTTCGACGGCGGTTCGGAGTGAACTCAGGCCGTTTTCTTCGGTGATGATCCGGTGCGTTTCGGAAAACTGCATGGCCGCTGTCTGATCGCGGAACATTAGCCGGAGGAGTTCGCCATAGAGGTGCTGCTTTTCCTGACCAAACCCGAACCTGATTTCGATTTTCTGATAAGCTTCAAACTGCTTGTGTCGACCGCTCATTAGCCGGTCCTTACCACCGATGTTTTCTGTTACGTCAAGCTGAGCACCGGGAAACAAGTCCAGCAGTTCGCGGGTGGTTGCTTCGTCGGCTACACAGCGCATCACCAGCCGGGTGGGCACCCACTCGTAGAGCGTTATGTCGCCCCGCTCAAAGACCAGCCGCATCTCCTGACGATCCATACGCCCGGTTTGGGTAAACCCATGATAGAAGTTAATCAGCGCGCCATTAGGGTATTCGACCGTGGCCTGTACCTGATCTTCTATATCATGGCTATCCGGCCGCTTTACAATCTGAGCCGCCCGGACCTTACCGTGACCAAGCCACCCGGCGAACATATCGAAGAAGTGAACGCCATGTTCGATAAAAATACCGCCACTTTTTTCACGATCCCAAAACCAGTGTTCTGGCGAAAGGCCTTCATCGCCGGCATAATTCTCGAAATAGCCGTGCAGAAATTCGCCGAGCAGCTGTTTATCGACGAGCTTTTTGATGCGGGCAAACATAGGGTTATACCGCTGCATCAGGTTCGTGACCATCAGCAACCCTTTCTCCTTTGCCAGTGCCAGCATTTCTTCGCCCTGCTCCACGTTCATAGCCAGCGGTTTTTCGCAGATGACGTGCTTCCCGGCGTTGAGTGCCAGCATCGCCTGTTCGTAATGCAGGAACGGAGGAGTGGCAATGTAAACGAGGTCAACGTCGGGGTGATTGACCAGTTCGTCTAAACTGGCAACCTGTTCGGCACCGAAGCGTTGAGCGGTTCGGATAGCTTCTTCGCGTTTAGAACCCGCAATGGCTACGAGCCGCGTATGAGGATGCTGAAGGAATTGTTGCGCGGCAAACAGACCAAACCCGCCCATGCCAATGATGCCGATACCAATTTCCTTTTCTGGAGTAGTCATACCACTGAGGGAGTTGTACCGTCACAACCCCGGCGGAGTGGTATAGTTTTATTTAACGAGGGTTTGAATTTTAGGGATCTCAAAATGCCTTCTATGTAAGTTGCACATGTTAGGTTAGCGCCAAAAGTTACTATGACTACGTGATTCCACTTTAAGTATAGAGTATATTCTAATAAGTTGATACATGGCTTGGTCAAGCCGGTCATATTGGCTACTATTGCTATCTGTCGGATAGGTTGTTCAATCGGACTGGGGTTAGTTTAGAGAGTACGAAATCTTAACGCTGTCGTTCACCCACTACTAATATAACCCGTTCATCCAGAACTACTGGATGCAGGCCCGCAATGATAATGAACTAATCCGTAATGATCCTGTCTACAAACGTACCCATCCTTGACTAATTCATAGAAAATGAAATTAACATCCACAAACAATATATCAGTTAGCTCGACATTGCTGTTTCAGCAATTAGAAAGTGCTCGGAAGCAGTTACTGGATTTAACCTTAAAAAATCGCCTACTTAATTATGGGTGGGATAAAAATAGTCGGGGCATAAAATTTGAGCAAGGAGTGAAGACCAATTTCCTATCGAACATATTTCATCAATTGCTTGATGATGAACCAATTGAGTTTATCTCCACAGATATAGAAATAAAGCCTAAATATAATCATGTTTTTACCGCCCTTACCGCCGATTCTCTTCATAAGAGATTAGCTAAACTAGCCTACGAAGCAAAGACATTTGAGCAGGAGCAGGGGATAAACATTCTATATATTGCCTTTGGTTTTTTAGAGTGGTACGAGACTGAGCACAGTAATAGAGCGTTGCTGGCCCCTTTGTTGTTGGTACCCGTGAATTTAAAGCGCAAAAACGATGGAGGCTATACATGTAGCTGCAGCCAAGAAGAAGTTGAAAACAATCCTTCACTGAAACAGAAACTTCAGGACGAATTTGGTTTGAGTTTACCGGATTGGCAGCAACCCAAGGAGAGTGAGCAGCTTGCCCAAAGTCTAATTGAGTACCGGGTTCGTATCGAAAATATGTTGCGGCAACGTCCATCTTTTTCCCGCTGGAATGTACAACCACAACGGGCGGTGCTTGACAAATTTTCGTTTGCGAAGTTAGCTATGTACCATGATCTCAATCCTAATAAAATGAGTGGAAGTGGTTTAGCAACCGTTGAAGCATTACTGAGCGGCAATGGAGTACTATACGACAGCGATGCCAATGTTAAGGAAATTGACATAAACGAACTGAAAGCCGACGAATTAGACAACGTTGTTGAAGCAGATAGCTCACAAATGCAGGCTATCCGCACGGCGCTTCAAGGTCATCACCTAATTATTCAGGGTCCGCCTGGTACCGGTAAGTCACAAACGATTGCAAACCTCATCGCATCTGCGGTTCGGCAGGGGAAAAAGGTTCTCTTCGTAGCCGAAAAAATGGCTGCACTGGATGTCGTTAAACGTCGTCTTGATAACATTGGATTAGGCCAAGTATGTCTAGAGTTGCACAGTCACAAGGCAAGGCCAAAAGCGGTAGTTGCTGAATTGGAGAAAACCCTTAGGGCGAATTCCATGAAAATAGCTGACTACAACGGAGATCTAAACAGGCTCATCGCATCCCGGCAAGCTCTTCAAACCTACTACCACCAATTAACCGAACCTATTGCTGAAACCGGCTATACGCCTTATCGGGCTATTGGCGAACAGAATCAACTACTCAACCGCTGTAAAAGTATAGCCCCTCAACTGATTGGCGGCATTAAAGACGTTCACTCTTGGACCGCTGAACAAATTACTGATCGAATGACAGTTTTACAGGAAGCATGTCGTCGAGTTAAAGAATATGGACCTGCCCGGCAATCTCCTTTTTATGGCAGCGAATCACCATATTTTCCCCAACAGGATTTGATGGAGATAGGAGGTCTTTTAAAAAGGCTTATTGGAACCCTACAGACTTTTCAGGCGATCAAGGGTAAGTTTGCTCAGTTTGGTAATGCTTCACCTGAAGTTCAGACGATTAATGATTTGACTAATGCAGACAGCGAACTTGGGGTACTGTTGGACAGACCATCGTTAGCGGGAATAGATAACCTTACAAACCCAGAATGGGCAAATATTGAAAAAACGGTAAATCAACTTTTCTTATCTGCCCATCAGCTACAACAACGCCAGGCTTATGTGCAGGAGCAGTTCGTGTCCAATTCCCTCACCATTAATCTATATCCTATACGCCAAGCCTATCAGGAACATAGCGGTAAATGGTACAAACGCTTCATTTCTGATTTTATGAAGAACCAGAAAGCGTTACAGGTTGTATGCAAAAACGCACTTCCTAAAGCCATAGCCACGCAAATCGCGCTTATAGATACACTCATTGCCTATCAGGAAGCCATACAGCAACTTGAAAAGGAGCTACCACGAATCCGACAATTTATACCTGGTGCTGCGACTGATGAATTCGGCTGGTTAGACACCGAAACTGCTTGCAGATATATAAGTACAGTGCATCAGAAAATTAAGGACGGACGTATAAATAAATGGGTGATTTATCACCTTAACAACGATATAGAAGAATACCAGCAACTGCTATCAACGCTCAGTAAAGCCCTGAATCAGTGGCAGGAATATTTACCCGTGTTTTATCAATTAAGCGGTTTCCCGAAAGACGATAAATCCATGTTGGCCTACAGCAAGATACCGCTTGCCACTCTCATTCAGCAATTTGAGTGTATGACACACTGGGTGAATAAGCTCCCCAACTTAGGCAGTTGGAACGCCAGTAAAGAAAATCTGAAGAAGCAAGGGCTTAATGTGCTTATCTCTCATTTAGAGAGTGAGTCAGTTGATCCTGACCAAATCTATGACTCTTTCTGCTATACGTTCTACACCGCCTTAAGTGATCATGCTCGTAAAAGCCGTCCCCAGTTACACCAACTAAATAGCACCGAATTAAAACACACTACAACTCAGTACAGCCAACTTGAGCGAACACTACTTGAGATTAACCGTGCACGAGTCATGCAGACCTTTCTGAGCGGAAAGCCATCTCAAACGATAGGCGGCAAATCTATAGGTGAAATGGCAATTCTAAAACAGCAGATTGAGAAGCCTAAACTGGCTATACGCGAACTCTTTACTAAGGCAGGTCAGGCTATCCAAGCACTTAAACCGGTTATCATGATGAGCCCGCTGTCTATAGCCCGCAATTTGGAGCAACAAGCTATGCAATTTGACTTGGTTATCTTCGATGAGGCTAGTCAGGTCAAACCTATAGATGCATTTGGTGCCCTACTACGGGCAAAACAGGCTGTGGTTGTTGGTGATAAACAGCAGATGCCCCCATCAAACTACTTTGATAAATCGGTTAGCGACGAGGAGATTACCGATGAAGAAGATACTGACGATCAGTTTGCCCAGGAGACTGAAAGCATTCTACAACTCTTCGCAGGCCGTAACGTACGCAGTACCATGCTTCAATGGCATTATCGGAGTCGGCATGATTCGCTTATTCAGGTGTCCAACCATTTTTTTTATGATGACGAACTAATTGTTGTACCCAGCCCAGTTCGTAAAACGGATAACCTTGGCTTACACTTACGCCGTGTTCCGAGTATCTATCAGCCTAAAGTTGGTAATGATTTAGAAGCAGACGCTATCGTTTCAGCAGTAGCTGAACACGCTCGTAGCCGCCCTGACAAAACGTTGGGTGTTGTTGCACTAAACATGGCACAGATGGATTGCATTGAGAACAAAATGGAAAAGGTAAGACTCACTGATCCTGATCTCGACTCGTTTATGATTGCCCATCCAGATGAGCCGTTTTTCGTCAAGAATCTGGAAAGTGTGCAGGGTGACGAGCGTGATATTATTTTTGTCAGCGTCGGTTTCGGTAGACAGAAAGACAATTCACTTCACATGAAGTTCGGTCCGGTCAACGCTGAGGGCGGCCATCGACGTTTAAATGTGCTGTTCACCCGTGCAAAAGAGCAATGCATTATTTTTACTGGTTTGGCCAGCAGCGATATACGGTTGAGTGCCGACGATGCTGGTAAACAGCAAGGGTTGCGTGTCCTAAAAGAGTTTCTACAGTTTGCCGAAACTGGTACATTATCCGTAACTCATTCGGTAGGTGGTGGTACCGAATCGCCTTTTGAGGAAGCGGTGAAACAAATTATGGAACAGGCGGGATATACTATCGACACGCAAATTGGCGCATCTGGGTTTCGGATAGACCTCGGCGTTCGTGACCCCGCTTTTCCCAACGAAACTCGATACCTAGCTGGCATTGAGTGCGACGGAGCTACATATCACCGCAGCCGGATAGCCCGCGACCGCGACCACGTCCGTCAACAGGTTCTAGAAGGCATGGGCTGGCACATTTATCGAATTTGGAGTACAGATTGGTTTAACAATAGTGTGGCCGAGACGCGAAAACTGCTGGAACATTTAGAAGTACTAAAGGCGCAACGGCTTATCAGACCAACTACTATTGAGCCAGACTCTTACGGTATTCCAACGTTTATTTCAATTGTTAACGAGCCGCAGGAAATTATCGCTGATAGCCTAATAAGTATTCCGTACAAAAGCGCGACTCTACCTTACCGGAAGGCAATAAATGGTTTAGACAAGGAATCTGACTACAAACTGATTGAGATTGCCCGCCAACTGATGGAAACTGAAGGCCCCGCTCACATAGAGTATATTATGAAGCGCATTGGGGATGCATACTGTGTGAGTCGAATTGGTAGTAGAATTGAAGACCATCTGTTATCTGCATTCAAATTTGCAATCGCCCGCAAGGGAATAATACAAGACGGTACTTTTCTTTGGCTCGCAACACCCTCACTTAATGTTCAGATTCGCTGTCGTGAGTCTATGGAGGATAGCTTTCGTAAGATCGAGTGGGTACCACCGCAAGAGATTCAGGCTACTATGTTGGCTATTCTTAAACAGAATTATGCGGCTGAGTCCCAAGAGTTGATGCAGGCGACCATTAAAATCTTAGGATTTCAAAAACTAACCGAAAAGGTAAAAGAAACTGTTAAGCCGAACATTCAGTCTTTAGTTCACAAAAATCTTATTCAAGATGATGGTTCAAAAATAAAATTAGTAACCCCCTGAAAAATAGGCGAGAATAATCTCTACAAGATTTGAAATTTAAATCGACCAAGTTCTAACTCCTACATCTGAACGGTTCTACCTCTTTACCAACTCGAAAATAGTAATCTCGGGAAGGATACCTATCCGGCCGGGATAGCCAATGTAGCCATAGCCCCGGTTAACATAAAGCCGCTGGTTGCCGTCTTCGTACAAGCCGGCCCACTGTTTATAGAAATACTGCGCCGGACTCCATTTAACTCCGCCAATTTCTACGCCAACCTGCGCGCCGTGGGTATGCCCGGAAAACATGACGTCAATGTCACTATACTTGGGGCGTACCTCGGCATCCCAGTGGGTCGGATCGTGCGACAGCAGCAGCTTAACCGGGTAGTCCCCGGCACCGCGATAGGCTTTAGCCAGATTACCCATCCGTAGAGCCGCCGGACCAAAACCGAGATTCTGAACGCCGATCAGGGCAATTTTGTCGCCGTTCTGCTCCAGCACTGTATTCTCATCCATCATCAGGTTCCAGCCCAGTAGTTTATGAGCCGCCATGAGGTTGTTCAGGTTCTGCTGTTTGGCGAGTGCACTGGGCCATTGCACGTAAGTACCATAGTCGTGATTACCCAGCGTCGAATACACGCCCATTGGCGCCTTGACCTTATTGAACACGTCGATGTAGCTGTTTACTTCATCAGCGGTACTATTTACCAGATCGCCCGTAAAAAAGACAATGTCCGGTTTCTGTTTCAGCAGTAAATCAACCCCGCCCCGCACGGCCGTCTTGTTGAAAAAGCTGCCCGAATGCACATCAGAAATCTGAGCGATAGTCATGCCGTTAAAGCCCGACGGCAGGTTTTTCAGCGCCAGCTTTACCCGGCGAACCCGGTAATCGTGGGCTCCCGATAAAATGCCGTAGCTGAAACCTACCAACGGAACTGCACCGGCTACCAGCGCGACTTTCGACAGAAATTCCGACCGGGGAATACTATCGGTTGCAGGCATCGTTTTACGGGTCGTGTCTTCGACGGCTTCCCGCACTTCCGGCTTGTAAAATAACGACACAAGCCAGCGAAAAAACCGGCCAATATCGTCGATCAGAATAAAGAGAACGGCTATCAGCTTCGAGAAATAAGGGATCGCGATGATGGCCCACAGCAACGTGCGGGTGGTACGGCTGATGGAGTCCGGCGGCAATAATTGCATGACCACATACAGCAGCAACGACAGGCCCGTAAAACCCCAGTAAATAAGCGCAATCATCCGCTGCGTGCTTTCGGTGGCTGACCGGCTAACCGTTTTAACCGCCTGAAAAACATACCAGTCGATCAGGAGCAGAATAGCGGGCAGAATAATAAATAAGGCAGTACGATTCATAGATGAGGAAAATGAAAAAGCCCACAGTCCTAACAGGCGACTGTGGGCTTTGGTTTAACAGCGTCCCGACACCAGTCGGAGACACTTTATTAGACCAGTTCCGCTTCGCGCTCGGCCTGCATGGCCAACGCGGGGTCTTTTTTACCGAAGAACTTCATCCGAATACGCTCGTTCAGCCAGTACAGACACGGGACAATGACCAGCGTTAAGACCGCCGAGCAAGTCAGGCGATGGCATATCCCGTGTAAGGACGGTACCGTGGCGGCTGAAAGCCCAGTACAATATCGCTCTTTGTCACTCCCCGCTCTACCAGTTCAGCGGCAATATCGGTATCGGTCCAATTAGCCTGTATCCAAATTTTATCGTCGGCCTTAATATCAAAGTGAAATACAGTGTTGTGAACAAAGGCGTCGCCCTGCCAACCAATTCTGACGAGTTGAAAATGGTCGCGCTGTAAGTCGGCAATGACCTGCCCCTCAGCCTCGTTCAGGTTGACCGGCGTGTAAGCGGCCCATTGCTGAAGTAAATTCAACAGAATCTGACGGTAGTGTTCGCGTTTAGTATTCATCGATATAGCCTTTAAACCAGTCAACAATTACCTGATTCACATCATTGTATACCAGCAGGTTAAGTCTAAATTCCCGCACGGCCTCGTTTACGTCTGTTCTGGTGAAGAAGGAGCGATACGCAACTTCGGGTACTGCCAAAAACAACAGTCGACCAGGATCTGCTTTTCGCAATCCCCGCGCGTAGTTCATGTATTGCCCCAGAGCCAGATGAAAATCGTATACAAGGGACGGCCCAATAAAGCTTTTTACTTCAACGGCAATACATTCTTTATCCCGCTGCGCACCAATCATCTTTTCGGCACCAAGATCAATCTGAATATCTGTTCCCAATGCTTCAAGATAATACGGATCATGTGTAATCTGCCAACCTTCTTTCTGGAGGGCAATTTTTACAGCGTCATGGAATAAATCTTTTGCCATTACGGATTATCGTTCGTTTGCCTGGTAAATATACCAAACGGGCTACTCATCATGAGTAGCCCGTTTGGTATATCAAATCGTTGGCTCTCAGACCAGTTCCGCTTCGCGCTCGGCCTGCATAGCCAGCGCGGGGTCTTTTTTACCGAAGAACTTCATCCGAATACGCTCGTTCAGCCAGTACAGACACGGGACAATAACCAGCGTTAAGACCGTCGAGAAGGTAAGCCCGTAAATGATGGTCCAGGCGAGAATGTTCCAGAATACCGAGCTGTCGCCCCCTACAACGAGGTGCGGGTCAAAGTCGCGGAACAGGCCCACAAAGTCGATGGTGATCCCAAAAGCCAGCGGTACCAGGCCCAGCACCGCAGCCGACGCGGTGAGCAGTACGGGTGTCAGACGAATACTGCCCGCTTCGATAATTGCCCGGCGCAGGGGTATACCCCGCCCGCGCAACTCTTCGATGAATTCGATGAGCAGGATACCATTTTTCACCACGATACCCGCCAGCGAAATAATTCCAACCCCCGACATGATGACCGAGAAGCTTTTACCGGTCAGCATGAACCCGAGCAGCACCCCAATCAGCGACAGCAGGATGGTAACGAAGATAATGAGCGGTTTCACCACCGAGTTGAACTGCGTGGCCAGAATGAGATAAATCAGCATCAGGGCAATGCCGAAGGCTGAAATCAGGAACGTCATCGACTCCTGCTGATCTTCCTGTTCACCACCCATTTTGATGGTGTAACCATTTGGTACCTCTATCTCGTTGACGAGCTGCTGAATCTGCGCGACAATCTGATTGGCGTTATAGCCCGGCACAACGTCGGAACTCAGCGTCACTACCCGCTCCTGATTTTTCCGGTTGATCTGGCTAAACGTGGTTCCGTAGTTAACATCCACGACCGACGTAAGCGGCACCTGCCGGAGCTGTCCGCCGGAGTTCATATCGCGGTACACGATGTTCAGGCTCAGCAATTGTTCGATCTGCGTCCGGTCGGTTTGTTTCAGCCGCACCATAATCGGGTACTCGTCTTTGGCATCGCGGAACTTGGACACCTCCGTACCGAACAAGGCCGTCCGAATTGCCAGCGCCACCGTTGAGGAAGAGATACCCTCGCGTTCGGCTTTATCGCGGTTGATGTTCAGGACTATTTCAGGCTTGTTGGTGACAAGGTCAGACTTCAACTGGTCGATGCCTTTGATGCCCGCCCGGCTGATACGCTGCCGTACGTCGCGATCAATTTTTTGCAGCATCGTGAAGTCTTCACCCGAAATTTCTACCGAAATAGGCTTACCCGTTGGCGGGCCGGTACTCTCGCGGGTCACCGAAATTTCGGTACCAACAATTCCCTGCATCGCCACCCGAACCTTAGCCAGCAGCGAATCCGTCGAAATGCCTTCGCGTTCTTCGTTGCCTTTGAACGCCACCGTTACCTTAGATTTGTACGGAGTCGCGTTCCGGTCGGGGTTCTGCGGATCGCCCGCGTTTTTGCCCACGTTCGAGATCACCGAGTTTACGGTATGCTCGGCTTTGTTATCAGCCAGCACTTTAAACACCCGCTTCTCAATTACTTTCGTCACGGAGTCGGTCACGTTGGCATCCGTACCAACGGGCATCACGTTGTAGACGTAGATATAATCCGGCTCACCGCTGGGGAAGAAGATAACCTGCGGCTTCACGATGCCCATTAGGAAAAACGTACCAATCAGCAGGCCAAAAGCAGCCGCAACGGCCCAAACTGGACGCCAGCCCGTCAGCAGCCACGAAATCAGCCGCTGATAGCCCGTCTTTAATTTGGGAAGTGCCCGGTCCTGGAACGGCACAATGAGCCGGGGCGTCAGGATATAGTGATTGAATACATACAGCATGACAGCCAGGACCAGCAGGTTACCGATGCCCCGGTCGATGAAATAGCCAACTACGGCCAGCACAGTCATGATAATCAGCGGCCGCTGAATGGTTTTGAAACTGGTATCTGCCTCGTCGCCATGTTCCTCGTCATGCCGTTTCATGAAGGTAACGGCAAAAACGGGGTTAATCACGTAGGCAACGAACAGCGACGCGAACAGCGTCAGAATAAGTGTCAGAGGCAGAAACTTCATGAATTCACCCACGATACCCGGCCAGAACAACAGCGGGAAAAACGGCGCAATGGTCGTGAGCGTACCCGATAATACCGGGATAAATACCTCACCGGCGGCAGCTTTCACGGCCTGCTTAATATCCCAGTCTTTGTTTTCGTTAAAGAGCCGGTGCGAGTTCTCGATTACCACAATGGCATCATCGACCACCAGACCCAGCCCGAGCAGAAAGGCGAACAACACGATGGTATTCAGCGTAAAAGCCGTACCCACCACCGGCCCGATAACGGGCATCATCACAAAGGCTACCAGCGCCGACAAGGGCACCGACAACCCGACGAAAATAGCATCCCGAACGCCCATGAAGAACATCAGGACCATAACCACGAATATGAAGCCCAGCACTACGGTGTTAACCAGGTCATTCACGTTTTCGCGGGTTTTGATGGACTGGTCGGCCGTTACCTTCACCGACAGGCCCTGCGGCCAGCGATCCCCTTTGTACTGCTCAATCGTTTTCTCGATGCGATCTGAAGCCGCCAGCAGGTTCGCCCCGGCCCGTTTAATCACGTTCAGGGTAACGACGGTTTTGTTGTCCAACCGCGCGAAATCCTGCTGCTCCTCAAACGAGTCCCGCACATCGGCCACGTCGCCCAGCCGAACGGTTGCCCCGGTACCGGTTCTGATTTCGAGGTTGGCAATCTGCTGTACATCGGTAAACTCGCCTTTTACCCGCAGCGTGCGCCGAACGCCATCCACGTTCAGGTCACCGCCCGATACGTTGATGTTTTCGCCCGCAACGGCCTGCTGAATGTCGGTAAATGCGAGTCCTGCCGACTGCATCCGGGGCAGATCAACGTTAATCTGGATTTCGCGTTTCAGGGCACCCACAATATCCACCCGGCTGATTTCGGGCATGGCCTCGATGGCATCCTGCAAATCTTCGGCGTAGTCTTTCAGCTTGTCCAGCGGATAGTTACCGGCCAGATTGATGTTCATGATCGGGAACTCCGAAAAGTTGACGTCCTGCGCCGTTGGCCCGGCATCCACTTTCTGGGGAAGATCACGCTTGGCTTTGTCGATTCCGTCGCGTACCCGTTGCAGGGCAACCGCCACATCAACGTCGGGATTGAACTCAACCGTAATCAGCGAAAAGTCCTGTAGTGCGTTCGATTTTACCCGTTTCACGCCCGTCAGCGACTTAATCTGCTTTTCGATGGGCTTGTTGATCGTGTTTTCAATATCAGCGGGTGCTGTCCCGAGATAGGTGGTCTGTATGATAATCTGCGGCACCTTAATGTCGGGGAACTGCTCCTTCGAGAGATTATTGTAGACGAACAAGCCGCCCAGCGTAATCAGCACCGTGAAGATGTAAATAGCCGTCCGGTTCTCTACACACCAGTTTGTGAAACCGAGAGTTTTATACTGTTCAAACTTCATGTTAGTCGGTAAGTTAGGTAAGTTCGTAAGTTGGTAAGTTGTCGTCCGCGTCAGTTACTTACTGACTCAGGCGTAGCCGCTTACCAACTTACTGACTAATAGTTGATCGGCTGGCCGTCGGCCAACTCCTGATAGCCCTGTGTAATGAGCTGATCACCTGCTTTCAGCCCCTCCGTAATTTCGATCTGTCCACCGTAACTCTTGCCCGTTTTCACTAAGCGTGCCTTTGCCAGCTTTTTGCCGTTCTCTGCAACCGCCACGTACACCAACTGCCCATTTTCGGTACTCTGAATCAGGTTCTGATTAATCACAACCGTGTTCGGGCTTGTATCGTCGTTGATTTTCACCTGCGCCAGCATATTTGGTTTCAGGCTGTTATCGGAGGGCAGCGGAGCCTCAATGGTAAACGTCCGGCTCAGCGGGTCAACCGTCGTCGACACAAAGCTGATAGTGCTGTTCAGGGTTTTGTTTATGTCAGGGAAACGCACCTGTACGCCGTCGCCTTTGCGTACGCTGCCCGCATACGTATCGGCTACTTTAGCCACCACTTTCAACTGCGAGAGGTTCACTACCCGCACCAGCCCAATACCCGGAGCCGCCTGCTGCCCGATTTTGACATTTACCTGATCGACAACGCCCGAAATCGGCGATACCACCCGCGCCTGTCCCAACTGTGTTCCCAGCGTAGCCAGCCGCCGTTCCAGGCCTTCCTTGTTGTTTTTTGCCTGCAGGTACTGAATCTCCGTACCAATCTGCTGTTTCCAGAGGTTCGCCTGCTTTTCGTAGATCGTGTTGGCCAGCGACAGCTGAGTTTGCAATTCAGCAACCGATTGGTTCAGTAATTGATCATCTATTTTTGCAATCGGCGACCCGGCCCGAACGTTGTCCCCTTCCTTTACGTAAACCGCCGTAATGACGCCACCCGTTTTAGGGCTAACCTGCACGTTGTTTTTCGCGTCGATGGTGCCCTGCAATTCCACAAAGTGCCGGAACGTGGTTGGCGTCACCGCCATCACCGTTACGTCTTTTACCCGCGCTTCTTCGGCCTTTTGGGGGTCCAGTTTCGTGATGTCAGCTTCGAGGGTCTTAATCTTCGTTGCCAGTTCGGCTTGCTGCGTTTTGAGAGACGCTAACTCGTCTTTCTTCTGTTGAAGACCGGAACCGCCCTTTTTGTCGCCCGAGCAGGCTACCAATAAACTCGCGGCCAGGCCAAGTATGTAATATGATTTCATGGTTGTCAAAGCAATGATGAATGCAGTTTTAGGTGATTAATTTCCGGAATAGAGCGTACCGCGTGCCTTGTCCTGATCGACTTTGGTGATCAGAAAGTCGTACAGGGCCGCGAAATAGTTGGTTTGCGCTTCACGAAGCGACGTCTCCGCATTGAGTACTTCAATGTTAGAGCCTACACCCTCTTTGTATTTGATGCGGGTGACACGCACAATTTCTCCCGCCAGGTCGCGGTTACGTTGCTGCGTCCGCAGCGTTTGCAGGCTGTTCGTCAGCGTGATATTAGATTGCTTCAGTTGCAGGTCAATCGAATTTTTTAACAGGATGCCACTGTTCTGCGCTTTCTGAAGAACAATGCGCTGCTGCTGACTCTGGTACTTTTTGGCGAACCCGTCAAACACGGGCACCGACAGCGAGAGCCCCACAGCTGCCGAGTTAAACCACTGCTTCGTTAGTATATCAATGAAGTCGTTTCGCCCATTATTATAGCCGTAGTTGGCGAAAAACGACGCCCGGGGGTAGTACTTGGCCGCCGTGTTCTGAATATCGTAATCGGCTAAGCGTATCTGCGTTTGAAGCGTCTGGTACTCAATCCGGTTGGTGTAATCAAATACCGGGTCCACTACGATATCCTGTGCCAATTGCTCCAGATTGACGTCCTGAATGCGGTCCGTCAGCGTAATAGTGTCATTAACGCCCAGGCCCATCTGAAACTTCAGCAGGTAATAACTCAGGCCAATCAGGTTCTGCGTATTCTGCCGGTCTGACTTCAGGTTGTTGATCTGTACCTCCAACCGATCTACGTCGATTTTTTCAACGAACCCCTGTTTGTTGGAGGCCTGCGTCTGATAAAGCAGCGAGTCGGTTCGGCTGATATTCAGGTCGAGCAGCTTGCTGCGCTCCTCATTAACCAGCACGCCGTAATACGCCTTGGCGACCTGCTCGGCCACCGTAATCTTAGAGGCCGTGATGTTGCGCTGGGCCAGCTCGCGATACGTACCTGCGGCTTTAAGACCCACTTTGTACGACGCATCGAACAGCAACTGATTCAGACTGGCACTGGCATTACTCACAAAGTTGGTGCTCAGTTTAATCGTTTGTACCCCTTCTGAAACGGCCGAGCCGGATGCGGGCTGGCCAAAACCACCGGCCGGGATAATAATTTTCTGAATGATCGGATTGTACTGGACCTGCCCGGCGATGCTCACCTGAGGCAAGGCCGCAGCCTTGATTTCGTTAATCCGGGCTTCGGCGCTGACAGCGTCTAACTGGGTGTTTTTTACGTTGATGTTCTGCTGAATGGCGAACTGAATGGCCTCGTTGAGCGAGAACCCGCGTGATTGATTCTGGCCGAAAGCAGTCAGGCTGAAGCCAAGGGCAAACAGCAGGGCATACCATCGGTACGGTTGGTAGAATGGATGTTTCATAATGTAGTCTGGTTGTATTGATTGTAGAGGGCAAAGCCTTGCTCGGTCAGGATGCCCCGGATGAAATGGTGAAGTAGTTGTTCCTGTACGTGTATTACGTCGCGGCTGTTGGGAAAAGCCGCCTGATTAAATCCTGACTGGACTGACTCCATGCGCAGGCGCGCCATAACTTCCAGATCGATGTCGCTGCGGTAAAGGCCCTGCCTGACGCCGGTTCGCAGATTTTCCAGGATGGAGGTGACGATGTATTTTTCTTTGAAGTTCAGAAACACCTCCCAAGCTTTTGGATAGTGCCGCTGAATGTCGATCAACATGCTTGGATTGGTTTCGTGAATACCCTTTCGCATCATCTCAGACATGCTGAGCATCTCCTGAATTGGATCTACGGCGTCGCCTGCCACACATACCATCTCGTTCTGGTCGCGCTCCAGGTGCGACTTCGTTACCTGCAAAACAATGTCGTCCTTGTCGGCGAAGTGCTGATAAATCGTCTTTTTAGAGATGCCAACCTGGCGGGCAATGTCATCCATGGTGATGGACTTTACACCAAATTTCCAGATAAGCTTCTCGGCTTCCGCTAAAATCTTCTCTCTCATACAAAGGCGCAATGGCCGGTTCGAGAGAGGAAACTGAGGAAACTTTTAAAAAGTTCTTGGTTTCCGACGCGTCTGTTCAAATCCTGCGCAAGGTTATAGCCCTCGCGGTTATAGTCCAATAAAGTCGGGAGAAGTGGTTGATTAACTGGATAAAAGGCGTCCTGTTCAACTGATAGCGTAAAGATACACTATATCGTAGTTGTACGCTATGTATAAGATAGTTGTATTATTAAACGGTAAGGCTATTCTATTAATAAAAGGCATCTTCGATATGCCTGACTTGGACCCGGCTGTTGCCCATTGACACCGACACAATATCAAATCGAATGTCGTGGTGCCAGTCCACAGCGAAGATGTAATGTTCGGCCGCTTTCATGATCAGTTTGATTTTATCGCGGGAAACAAACTCTTCGGGGTTGCCGAAACTGAGGTTGGTCCGGGTCTTAACCTCCACAAAAATCAGTAGTTTCCCTTTTTGGGCAATGAGGTCGATCTCGGCGTGCTGATGGCGATAGTTACGCGCTAAAACCTCATAGCCCTGCTCCGTCAGGAATCGGGCGGCTTGTTCTTCTCCGGCTTTGCCGGTATCATTGTGTTGGGCCATCAGACTATTAATTACGAACGTTTACCCCCGTTTTTGATGTTATCAATCAGCGGGTTAACCGGCTTTTGTGTAAAAGAATGAATAGTTGGTCAACAAAACAAGTGCAGGTCCGGGAGCTGGGACTGATTGATTACCAGGCCGCCTGGGATGAGCAGGAGCGATTATTTGCCGCTGTTGTCGCCCGGAAAATCCGTAACCGCGACCTGCCCGCCGAGGCCCGTTTGCCTACCACGAACTACCTTCTGTTTTGCGAACATCCACACGTGTACACACTGGGGAAAAGCGGGAAAGAAGCCAACCTGCTATTAGATGCAGAGCAGTTACTTGCCCACCAGGCTGCGTATTATAGAATCAACCGGGGGGGCGATATTACTTACCACGGACCGGGTCAGCTGGTGGGGTACCCGATTCTGGATTTAGACAACTTTTTTACGGACATTCACCGCTACATGCGGTTACTGGAAGAGGCTGTCATCCGAACCCTGGCGGAATATGGCATCGACGCCGGCCGCATTGATGGCTTAACGGGCGTCTGGCTTGATTACAACGCAGGTATTGACTCCGGTGCAATACCTCGCAAGATCTGTGCGATGGGCGTTAAAGCCAGCCGGTGGGTAACCATGCACGGTTTTGCTTTGAACGTAAACACGGATTTGCGTTATTTCAACCATATCGTTCCCTGTGGCATCGACGATAAAGATGTTACGTCAATGCAGCGGGAACTGGGGCATACTGTCGATCTCCAGACCGTTTCCAGACAGGTTCGCCATCATCTGGCAATTCTGTTCGAGATGGAGCTGGTTGAGCCCGGCACCGTTGATGTGCGCTGAAGAAGTTAATTATTTGATTCGTCATCAGGACGAAAATGGACGCGTATTAATGAAAAGAGATATTAATTTTTTGCCGGTAGAAGGCGTACAGGTTGTCGTCGCCCGGAAGTTGAACGAATTAAACGACTATGATTGGCAGGTATTTCTGATCAATCAGAACGATGTACCCATCTCGAACGTGTTTGTCACCTCGAAAGGCTACGGTCGGGTGCAGGAAGAAATCACGAAAACGTCAACCCTGCGGCACTACTTTGTCGGCCTGCAACCGGGCGAACATCAGGTTGTGGAAACGATTATGCCGGATGTATTTCACCTGAATAATGAATATTGGGTGAGTTATTTCATTGATGGTCAGATTTACGACAAGAAATTCATCTTCGTGCCCGACAGCATTACGGAGCAGCACCTCGTAAAAATTCCTACACTGGGTCTGGAAGGGGTCCTGCACGCCTAACCAGTGCCTCAACCGCCTACGCCTATGTCAGCCACCAACCAGAAACGTTTCAAGAACCTGCTCTTCATCGACGTTAAAACGGTGGCGGGAGCAGCTTCGTTTGACCTGCTTGATTCGAGGATGCAGCGGCAATGGGAAGCCAAAATCAGCCGCTACAAAGATGAAGAACCCTGGACGGTGGCTGAGTGGTACGACAATCGGGCTTCGTTCTCGGCCGAGTTTGGCAAAATTGTCAGCATTGGCATTGGCGGACTAATTTGGGATGATGACGACCAGCCACATCTGAAGGTTAAGGTGTTAACAAACGATGACGAGCTAACGATTCTGGAAGCGTTTAACCAGATTATCGGCCGGTATAAGGGCGCGTTAACCTTCTGCGCGCACAACGGCAAGGAATTTGACTATCCCTACCTGTGTCGGCGAATGGTTGTTCACAGCCTGACCCTGCCCGAGCCGTTGCAGCTCTCGGGCCGGAAGCCGTGGGAGATACCTCATCACGACGTACTGGAGCAATGGCAGTTTGGCGACAAGCGGCATTTTATCCCGCTCGATCTACTGGCCGCTGCGCTGCATGTCCCGGCCGAACCCTTAGCGCGGCCCGGTGATCAGACTACGTTTGTGTACCACCGGGATCATGATTTAAACCAAATTTGGCACTATACCGAACAGTCGGTGGTAATGCTGGCCCAGGTGTACTTACGCATGCTTGGCGTCCCGGTTGTGGAAGCCGACCATGTTTTATTTAGTGACTGATTACACAAACCTGTTAGCGCACCAGCGTCCCTGTTTGTGTTCCATACCCTAAACAATACGGCTGCTGACGCTGGTGCGTCAGCACAGCCGAAATGAACGAATGAGAAGTAAAAACCCAAAACAAACTAACTACGCAAAGCCCCGCGAAATGGGGTCGGAGCGACGGGGTAAGGGCGGCCCGATGATTAAGGCCGATTCCTTCCTGGACGAATTGAAAGGCGATGTAGCCGCCTATTTTGAAATTAACAGCAATGAGGCCTTCAGCCAGCGGCAGGTGCTCGACCACTTCGACGTGGCCGACCGCAAACTGCAACTCATGATACATGGCCTGATTGGCGAACTGACCGACGAAGGCCGACTAACGCGCCTGTCCGACGGTACCTATCAGGCGAATGCCGAATCGGGATTACTCGAAGGCGTTGTTGACCACGTGAATGCCAAATTCGCGTTTGTTGTCACAGCTGGCGGCACCCGCGACACGGATATCTGGGTGCCAACTGAAGACCTGGGCGGGGCAATTGATGGCGATAAAGTGAAAGTTTTGCCCTTTAGCGACTCCCGGAATCGGTCGCAACGGCGCACCGAAGGAAAAGTAACCGAGATCATCGAGCGTGGCCGCACTGAAATCGTCGGTACCATTGAACTGTGGGAAACCTACGGCTTTGTGACACCCGACAGCCGGAAACTCTACGAGGAGATCTACATTAAGAAAGATCACCTGGGCGGGGCAAAAAATGGTGATAAGGTGATTGTTCGGCTAACGCACTACCCAACCGGCGGCAAGACCCGGTTCGAGGGCGAAGTCATCACTGTATTGGGCAAAGCCGGTGAGAATAATACCGAAATGCACGCCATTCTGGCTGAGTTCGGGCTGCCCAACGAATTCCCCAAAGAAGTGGAACTGGAAGCTGAAGCAATTCCGGCCAAAATTCTGAAAAAGGACCTCAAAAATCGGCGTGACTTCCGCGACGTAACCACGTTCACGATTGACCCCGTCGATGCGAAGGACTTTGACGATGCCCTGTCGGTGAAGGTGCTGGATAACGGTAATTACGAAATCGGTATTCACATTGCCGACGTAACGCATTACGTACTTCCCGGTTCGGCGCTGGAAGATGAAGCCTACAAACGGGCAACATCTGTTTATCTGGTCGACCGCGTAGTACCGATGCTTCCCGAAGCCCTGTCGAACAATTTGTGTTCGTTGCGGCCCAACGAGGATAAAATGACGTTTTCGGCCGTTTTTGAGTTGAACAGCAACGCCAAAATTATCAACGAATGGTTTGGCCGTACGGTGATTCATTCCGATCGGCGGTTTTCGTATGAAGAGGCTCAGGGCATTCTGGACCACGGTGTCGGCGATTTCGTCACCGAATTACAGTTGCTGAATGAGTTGGCCTATAAACTGCGCGATGAACGCTTTAAGCATGGCGCGATCAATTTCGAGACGGTTGAAGTTCGCTTCCGGTTAGACGAAAACGGGATTCCGCTGGCGGTTTACCCCAAAATTCGGCAGGACACCAATAAGCTCATTGAGGAGTTTATGTTGCTGGCCAACAAGCGCGTTGCGGAGTTTGTGCATAGCAAATCGAAGAAAGGTGAAGAGAATACGATGGTGTATCGCGTTCACGAAGGCCCAAATGAAGACAAGCTTCAGGCGTTTTCGGACTTTGCCGGACGGCTTGGCTTTAAGCTTAAACTGGGTAACCCCAAGCAGTTATCGAATTCGTTTAACCAGTTTATGGAAAGCATCGAAGGCAAACCGGAGCAGAATATGCTGCAACAGTTAGCCGTTCGGACCATGTCGAAGGCGCGGTACAGTACCGAAGACCTAGGCCACTTCGGTCTGGCCTTTGTACGGTATTCGCACTTTACATCGCCCATTCGTCGCTACCCTGATATGATGGCGCACCGGCTCCTGCAACATTACCTGGACGGTGGACGACCCGCTGACAAAGAATCGCTCGAAGACCGGTGTAAGCATTCGTCGGATCGCGAAAAGATGGCCAGCGATGCCGAACGGGCTTCGATTAAGTACAAGCAGGTTGAATTCATGAGCCGCATGAGTGCCGATCAGGCATTTGCGGGTATCATTTCGGGCGTAACCGAGTTTGGTATCTTCGTCGAAATTACCGAGAACAGCTGCGAAGGTCTGGTACGCATGTCGGACCTGAACGACGATTTCTACGAATTCGACAAAGACAATTACCGGATCATCGGGCAGCGCACCAAGAAGATGTTCACCTTCGGCGACCCGGTTATTGTGAAGGTGAAAGAAACCAACCTCGGCCGTCGGAGCATGGATTTCTGGTTAGTCGATTCGCTGGGCAACCGCGCGAACGGTTCCGACACCCGAAGCAGCAGCCGGGGCCGTCAGGAACGCAGCAGTTCGGGCTCTCGCAGCCGCACGATTGGGTCGCAAGCCAAAGCCTCGAAAGGAGCTGCGCCTAAAGGTCAGAACCGGCGCGGTGGGCGGAAGAGTTAATATAAAAAACGTGATAACACAAACGCCCGGCAGAGAGATTGGCCGGGCGTTTGCGATTTATACCATTCATTTTTGCCGATGCTGCACTTTAATCAACGAGGACTATTGGTACCCGCCACCATCATTCCATCATCATTAGACGAATTAGAAACTGAATTTGTAAGGAAGATAGCTACTGAAAAACGTCAGCGGCTATATAACGGTTATCTGACCTATCTAACCCAGTTAAAACAGATAATTGGGAATAAACCATTTAAGCAATGGGTAGACGGTAGTTTTTCGACCCTCACACTTAATCCAGGCGACATTGACATTGTTAGTTTCGTTAACTTTGAGACAGTAGATGAATTCGATAAGGCTCTAAGACCATTGCGCTTTCCTGCGTCTTTACAACTGGGAATTGACGCCTATATCGTTCGGGTTTATCCACCAGATCACAACCTGTTCGCTTTGTATGACGGTGACCGTGCTTACTGGATGGACAGATTTGATAAAATGGAGCGCAACCGTAGAGGGGTTATCCATCAAAAGGGATTTATCGAACTTACATTTCCTGATAATTGATATGAAAAACGCCCGTATCCTGAAACTACTTGATCTGGTGCAGGAAGTAAAAAAGATAGACGATTTAATTGCATTGCATCGTAGTTTATCGAACGATGCTTTTATGCTGGACCAATACGTTGCCCGGAAGGATAAACTATTCGCGAAGCTAATTACGGAACTGGCGAACCCCGCGATGGCATCTGTTGTCAGCTTTCAGTTAGTGCAGCAGTTAATTGAAAAGTTTTATACCAACACGGGTACTACCGTTATACCAGATAAAATGACTGATCTGGAAGAACTCAGACAATTCGCCTTAACAGTCTAATTACACTGAAAATACATGGACGAATTCATGCAGGAGGCCATCCGGCAGGCGCGTAAAAGCCTGAATGAAGGCGGCATCCCAATCGGCTCGGCGCTGGTTAAAAACGGCAGATTAGTGGCGTCAGGGCATAACAAGCGGGTGCAGGAAGACAATCCGATTCTGCACGGCGAAATGGATTGCCTGAACAATGCCGGGCGCGTCGGATCGTTTCGCGACACGGTGATCTACTCTACCCTGATGCCGTGCTATATGTGCGCCGGTACCATTGTGCAGTTCAAAATCCCCAAAGTCATCGTGGCTGAGTCGCGGACGTTTGCCGGAGCACGGGAGTTTATGGAACAGCATGGTGTTGAGGTAATCGATCTCGACTTGCCGGAATGCGTCGAGATGATGAACCAGTTTATCGCGGCCAAACCCGACGTCTGGAACGAAGATATCGGCGAATTATAACAGGTTGAAACAGCCCGAAACCGTTTCAGGCTGTTTCACCAGATTAAAGCGTAATCTGTAATAATTCACCCCGTTCGGCTTCGGTGACGACGAGGCCAAGTTTGCCGCTGGGATCAAACGCACAGTTTGTTGGATTACAGCCCGGCAGCGCAATACTCCGCAGGAAACGCCCATCAGCATCGAAGACCCGAATCTCGCCCAGGCCGAACACGGCGGCATAGAGATTACCATCAGGTCCAAAAGCCATTCCGTCGGGGCCGTTGGCAAATTCGGTCACATTGTCGATGGTGGCCCAGACGTCGATGGTGTCCCAACTGGAATTTACGCCATCCCAGAAGCCACTCCAGATGCGCTGCTTTTGCGTTTCCGACACCAGCAGCGTGTCGGTGTCGGGAATAAACGCCAGCCCATTGGCATAATGCAGGCCGTCGGCAATGACTTGTACCAAGCCGCCCGGCGTCATGGACAGCAGTGCGCTTTGTGGCTGTTCACTGCCCTTTTCCCCGGCCGGCGGACCGGGACAGGTAAAAATCAGGTTACCATATCGATCAAACAGCAGGTCATTAGGCCAGTTAAGCGGCTGTCCGTTAAACAAACCTGTCACGGTTTCAACCCGGCGGGCATCTGGATGAAAGCGCCGGATTGCCTGCTGCCCTGAATCACAAAACCATAGGTACCCTTCCGGGCCTACCGTTAAGCCGTTTGGCTTTCCTCCCGTTCTCAGCCGTTCGGTACGTCCGTCCGGATAGCGGCAAAACACACCCTCCCCCTCCTGTTCTACGCACCACAGACAGCCAGTAGAATCAAATACCGGACCTTCTGGAAAACGCAGCCCTGTTGTCAGTACTGTTACATGTTCCATAATTACTGCCGTTGAGTTACACACTGATTGGTTAGTTGCGACCAATACTGGCGAAGAAACAAGAATCGGACCGGGATGGTTAGTTTTAGTGTATATAGGCGACAAAAAACGGTCGACAAGGACCCAATAGCTTAATAGAAGTATATAATCTCATATATTCACATCGTATTCCAAAACATCTAAAATTTGCAAATTTCTACTCAGGTGACCTTTATTACTCCTCGGCTAAAAAATACTATTGGTTGGTGTTTCGTCTGTATCCCTCCTATCGTTTATTACTTATATCTGGCGCAGTTCTCCCTCGACGTGCCCAATGGTGACGATTTCGTTGTTATCATGCACTACTTACTCAAGAGTGACGCGACTACGTCCTGGCAGACAAAGTGGAATGAACTGACTTATGAATTTATTGAACACCGGCTCGTATTTACCCGGGTAGTAGCCCAATTCATCAGAGCCCTCTTTGGCCATTTAGATCTCCGCTGGGTAATGCTGACCGGTAATCTGTCGCTGCTGGGTGTAACGGTGCTGCTATACCGACTCTTACGCGCGAATGGGCTTTCGAGTTGGTATCTCCTCCCCATTACCTTGTGCCTTTTCCAGCCAATTGCTTATGAAAGCCACTTCTGGGCTATCTCCAGCACGAACTATATGCCGGTTTGCCTGTTTGCTATGCTCTCATTTTATGGAATAAGCCGAAACGACCGCCCTGGTCTGGCGGGTGCCTGGTTATCGGCATTTATAGCTACGTACACTTTCGCCAATGGGCTGGTTGTCTGGCCAATTGGCGCGCTTGTGCTGGCGTTGAATCGGCGTCGGAAACCGGCTGTTATCTGGCTTACGTCTACGGTTGTCATCGTCTCTATGTTTTATTACAACCATACTTACCAGGCGCATCCGTCCATGGCTGAAAACCTGCGCGAACGGCTACCGATGGTGATTGCCAATTTCTTTTTGCTGCTGGGGGCCGCTTTCAACAGTCAGGACACGTGGCATACGATTAATCCGGGCGATGCTCCTGCCTGCATAGCCGGTGTGCTGATCGCTGTTATTTCACTTGGTTCATGCTTTATCCTGGCTTTTGAGACACAATTCCCCGCCAGACTGAATGCGTTTGCGCGGCTGATACAGACCAGACATCAGGCGTTTTTGTGGGCAGCCATCCTGTTCATTGTGCTAAGTTGTGCAGCCTTTGCCGTTGGTCGGACAAGCGACGGCTCGGTTGCTACGGACAGTCGTTATCGGGACTTCCCGGTGTTTGCCATGTCGCTGGCCTACTGCGTCATTTTACTGGCACTTTCCCCGTTTCAGAAGCGGTTATGGGCTGTCGGGGCTACGGTGGCAAGTCTGTTTTTCTGCCTGTCCAGTTATGCTGTGTATACGCCCCGGCTCATGGCTCAGAATGCACGCTATATTGCCGGTGCTTACAACTGGCACCATAACCGGAACTGGCTTATTTATCACGAAACCGATTATTTCAGCCAGGTAGCTAATTTCCTCAGCGGCAAACTGGAGCACGAAGGAGCCGACTGGTACCGCATTCGCAACTACTTTGCTGAGCCACCGACCTTATCCGCGAAAAAGCTGCCATTGCCGACTACGATGGACCTGGAAGAAGAAATTGCCTTTTGGCGGCTTCCTTTTGACCCTATTGGCCCCCATGAGCCTTATTTCTGGCTGCAGTTTGGCACTCAGTCGTATTTACTGCCGGTTAAAAGGCAAACCAGCCTAAGCAACTGGGTGCGGACAGGGCACTCATTAGGCAATTCGTTCAGTGTTGATTTTTCGTATGGCCGCGCGCTGTTTCCCGGTCGGTATACTGTTAGTTTTTACCTGCCTGCCGTTAATCAGCGGCTGCTGTTCTCCCCGAATTTGGTTTTAACTTCTCACCCACATATTGCCCTCACAGCCCGTTAAATCATAAATGCTCCTTACCGGGTAGCATTCAGTCAAGAAATAATTGTAGCTTTAATATACAATTATAGGAAGGCTACCATGTCTAAACCGTTCGATTACATCATTATAGGAGCAGGTTCGGCCGGATGTGTGCTGGCCAATCGGCTGTCGGCCGATCCGGCGCTATCGGTGCTGCTCCTCGAAGCAGGCGGCCCCGACCGGAAGATGGAAATTCATATTCCGGCGGCTTACACCAAACTAAATCGAACGGCCGTAGACTGGGCCTTCTGGACCGAACCTCAGCCGTTTGTCGATAACCGGGTTATGTTCCAGCCACGCGGCAAAACGCTCGGCGGCTGCAGTTCGACGAATGCGATGGCCTATGTACGCGGCAACCGTGAAGACTATGACGACTGGGCCAAACTGGGCAATGCGGGCTGGGGCTACGAGGATGTACTGCCTTATTTTATGCGTTCCGAGCATAACGAGCAGGCCGACCGGTTGTCGGCTGATTACCACGGCACAACCGGACCGCTGAATGTCACCTATGCCACCCGCTATCAAACCCCACTGGCACAGGCATTCGTTGATGCCTGCCAGGAAGCGGGTATTCCTCAAAATCCTGATTATAACGGCGAAGAACAGGCCGGGGCTGGATTCTTCCAGTTTACGATCAAAGACGGTAAACGACACAGTGCAGCCACTGCCTTCCTGAAACCCGCGCTCGACCGGCCTAACCTGACCGTTATGACCCATGCCCACATAACGCAACTCCTGCTGACGGGCCACAAAGTGACGGGGGTGGAATTTGTCCGAACCAACTCCGCCGGATCACCCGCGACGGAAACGGCGGACGTAAACCGGGAGGTAATTTTATCAGCGGGGGCCTTTGCATCTCCCCAACTATTGATGTTATCGGGTATTGGCCCTGCTACAGAACTCCGGCGGGTTGGTATACAAGTGCGGAAAGAATTACCCGGCGTGGGGCGAAACTTGCAGGATCATGTATTCGTCGGGGTCAGCAGTTTATGCAAGCAGAACATCACGTCGAACCACGCCCTGAAGCCGTTTAACCAGGTTAAGGCATTGCTGCAATACGTCCTGTTTAAAAAGGGCCCGCTGACGATTAGCCCGCTGGAAGCTAATGCCTTCGTGCGTACGGAGCGAGCCACCGACCGGCCCGATATTCAGTTTCACTTCGCGCCGGTTCATGTGGGCGACGATTACAAGGCCGACCTATACGACCTGACAACCTACCCCACTACAGATGGCTACACCATTTTACCGACGCTGCTGAAGCCGCAGAGCCGGGGTACGGTCACCCTGCGCTCAGCTGACCCCTTCGACGCACCGGTGATTGACCCGCGCTATCTGGAAGCCGAAACCGACCGACTCACCCTGCTCGCGGGCATGAAAAAAGCCATCGAGGTAATGCAGTCTCCGGCTTTTGCGCCTTACTGCGAGCGCCTGCAAACCCCACCCGACCGCTCCTCCGACGAAGGCCTCATGGCCCACGTCCGTAGGCAACTCGAAACAGTTTATCACCCGGTTGGCACCTGCAAAATGGGGACTGACGACATGGCGGTGGTAGACAGTGAACTCCGGGTACGGGGAATTGAGGGATTGCGGGTAGTTGATGCGTCAATTATGCCGACTATTGTATCGGGCAATACCAACGCGCCCGTTATCATGATCGCTGAAAAAGCCGCTGATCTGATTCTGGGCAACGTGCCAACGCGCAGGAGTGGTCAGACAGTAACAGCGTAAACAAATTGTTGTCACCGGAAAGGGGTCGGTACAGGAACACTAATTGCGTTCCTGTACCGACCCCTTTCCGGTGAACGCGTACTCCTTAAAAGAATGACAACCGGAACACAAATGGGCTGCCATACACTTGGCTTGCCACAAAATTGTTTGTGTAGTTCAAATTATACAGTGCTGTAATATTTACTCCCAGCCTGCGTGAAATGGGTTGCATGTACGTTAATCCCACTAAAGGAGCAGTTATAGATCCCGTATAATTCTGAGTGGAGCGGTCATCAAATTTTACCTGAACGGTACTCGATTCTATTTCGCCGTGTAAATACAGATTCTTCACAATGTCTGGGATGAATTCGTACATCGCGAAGATTCGACCGCCAAACTGATTATACGTAGTTGGCAGATAATAAGGTGCCTTGTAGCGGGTATAACCATACGTAGCGCCAACCCCGATAATTGCGCGTTCCGAAGCCTGATACGCAAGCACCGGCGAAACAGCAATCCCAAACACACCCGTGCTGAACTGTAAATTACTAATCCCCCCCCCAAACCGGAGCCGCTGACTAAAGGGCAATGGTTGCCCCTCAGGCGTTTGTGTCTTCAGTGGGTCTTTACCCTGATCCCGGCGATCCTCGGGGTCAGCGGTGATTTGGCCGAAGGCCAGACTGCTTGTCAGCAGAGCCGACAGCAGGAACAATTTGCTGATATGATTCATGGTAGTTAGTAAGACAAAGACACTCAGTATATAAACGAAATCAAAAGATAAATTCTTTCACATCGCTGTCATTCAGTAACCGTTTGATGCAGCGTTCGTGGTTCTTCTCCGAACCGTCGACGTACCAGTTACCGGTAATCTCATTGCCGATGCGTTGCTGTGGTCCACGTCGGGGTGTCAGGCCGCATTCGTCAAATACCTTTTCGTAGTTATGCAGCGTTTTGTTGCGGTAGGTAGCCACAATTTTATAATGCCGCGTCTGATTCAGCCGATTCAGCACTTTAGACGCCCCACCCAGAAACAGCAGCGCACCCATAATAATGCTGAAGCCGAGCAGTGCCATAACGTAATTGCCGCTTCCCACACTTACACCCAAGGCCGCTACGGACCAGACGGTAGCCGCCGTAGTGAGGCCTTTAATGCGGTTGCCCTCCCGGTAAATGATGCCCGCACCCAGAAACCCGATGCCATTAACGATGTTAGCCGCAATCCGGTCGCCCGATGAGCCAAAGCGCGCTGATACCATCGTAAACAACGCCGAGCCGACACAAATCAGGATGATGGTGCGGAAACCGGCCGCCTTACTGTGGTACTCGCGTTCGGCACCGATACACCCGCCAATCAGCAGTGCGAGCAGCAATTTAATAACATCATTCCCTATAAAGTCCATCTGAATGTAAAGAACCAACTCCAGGTCAAAACCGTTAGAAAGGGATAGGCTAACCGCCTTTTTTCGTCTATGCAGCCAGCCATCGCGCCATCGTCATATCCCCCTGTCGAAAGTCTTGACCCCAAGCAGTTTATCGTTATCAAGGGGGCGAAGGTACATAATCTCAAGAATATAGATGTTGCCATTCCCCGCAACAAATTAGTCGTTCTCACCGGCCTGTCCGGCTCCGGAAAGTCGTCGCTCGCCTTCGATACGCTCTTTGCCGAAGGGCAGCGCATGTACGTTGAAAGCCTGAGCAGCTACGCCCGCCAGTTTTTGGGTCGGATGGAAAAACCCGATGTCGAGTACATTCGGGGGGTATCACCAGCGATTGCCATCGAGCAGAAAGTCACGAGCCGCAATCCCCGTTCTACGGTGGGTACATCGACGGAAATTTACGATTACCTTAAACTGCTCTTTGCCCGCGCAGGTATCACGTACTCCCCTATTTCGGGTGGAGTTGTGAAGAAAGATACGGTTACCGACGTCGTTAATTTCCTGTATTCGTTTGCCGACGGACAGCGGATTATGATTATGGCTCCGCTACGTATTCATGAAGAACGGACACTGACTTATGAGTTAAAGATTCTGCTCCAGAAAGGATACACCCGTATTGTCACCGACGGCGTAGTGAAGCAGATTGAAGAACTGCTCGAAGACGAAAAGACCACCGACCGTGACCTGCGGCAAACAACGCTGGAAATTCTGGTTGACCGGGGTACCGTTCAGCACGATGCCGAGGGCAACCCCGACGAAGAAGGTCAGTATCGCTATTCCGACTCGGTACAAACTGCTTTTTCGGAAGGTGACGGCATCTGCCGGGTTGACATTGTCGGTCGGTCCGGCGTCCCGGAGGAATCGCGCATTTTTTCGGATAAATTTGAACTGGACGATATCGCGTTTGAAGAACCGACCGTCAACCTGTTTACCTTTAATAACCCCTACGGTGCCTGCCGCCGATGCGATGGATTCGGCAAAGTGCTGGGCATCGACCCCGACCTGGTTATTCCCGACAAAAACCTGTCGGTGTTCGAGGGAGCCATTGCGCCGTGGCGGAGTGAGAAGATGAGTGAGGAGTTTCTGAAACCCCTGCTCAAAAACGGCATCCGCTTCGACTTCCCGATTCACCGGCCATTCAAAGACCTCACGCCCGAACAGCAGGACATCCTCTGGAACGGCAACAAATACTTTCAGGGCATCAATGCCTTTTTCGACTTTGTCGAGAGTCAGACATTTAAGGTGCAATACCGCGTGATGCTGTCGCGCTACCGGGGCAAAACAACCTGCCCCGAATGCCGGGGATCGCGGCTTCGCAAGGATGCCAGTTTCGTGAAAGTAGGCGGCAAATCGATCACCGATCTGGTGTTGATGCCCCTAACCGAAACAACCGCCTTTTTCCGTGCTCTTGACTTACCGGCGCAACAACAGCAGATTGCCAACCGGATTCTGGTTGAAATTCGCAACCGGCTCGACTACATGGAGCGCGTCGGTTTGGGCTATTTAACACTCAATCGCTTGACCAATTCGCTGTCAGGTGGTGAATATCAGCGCATTAAGCTGGCTACTTCGCTGGGGTCAGCTCTGGTAGGGTCGATGTATATTCTGGACGAACCCAGTATTGGTTTGCATCCGCGTGATACCCAGCGATTAGTGAGCGTTCTGGAAACCCTCCGCGACCTGGGCAATACGGTTATCGTCGTTGAACACGAAGAAGAAGTGATGCGGGCCGCCGATCAGATCATCGACATTGGCCCCGATGCCGGTGTGAAAGGTGGCGAACTGATGTTTCAGGGTACGCTGGATGAGATTATGCAGCAGGCTGAAGACGGCGAACGCTCTCCCTCGCACACCATCAACTTCCTGAACGGGACCGACCGCATCGACACACCGTCGTTCCGTCGGACAGCGACCCATTTTATCGAGGTGCAGGGTGCCCGCGAGAATAACCTGAAAGACGTAACGGTACGCTTTCCGCTCAACACGCTCACCGTTGTAACGGGTGTATCGGGTTCGGGCAAATCCACTCTGATTCGGAAAGTATTGTACCCAGCGCTGATGAGGCATCGGGGCGAAACCAGCGAAGAATCTGGCCGCTTCGATGGTTTAGGCGGTAGTCTCGACCGGATTATGGCGGTGGAAATGATCGACCAGAACCCCATTGGAAAGTCATCGCGCTCGAACCCGGTTACGTACATTAAAGCGTACGATTACCTGCGGCAGGTCATGGCGGATCAACCCATCTCGAAGGCGCGGGCCTACAAGCCCAGTCACTTCTCGTTTAATGTCGATGGCGGACGTTGTGAAGTGTGCCAGGGCGAAGGCGAGGTGAAAGTCGAGATGCAGTTCATGGCCGACATCTACCTGAAATGCGAAGGCTGTAACGGTCGGCGTTTCAAGCAGGAGATTCTGGAGGTGTTACTCCATGAGAAAAATGTATCCGACATTTTGGGCATGACCGTTGATGAAGCCATTGACTTCTTCCGCAAAGCCGACCCAAAAATGGCGGATAAGCTAATGCCGTTGCAGGAAGTAGGTCTGGGCTATATTGGTCTGGGGCAGTCGGCAAACACGCTGTCGGGCGGTGAAGCCCAACGAGTAAAGCTGGCGTCGTTCCTTGGCAAAGGCAATCCGAACAAGGGGCAGACGCTGTTTATCTTCGACGAACCCACGACGGGTCTGCACTTCCACGACATTCGTAAATTACTGAAAGCCATCAACGCGCTGGTTGATCAGGGCGATTCGGTCATTATCATTGAGCACAACACCGAGATCATCAAGTGCGCCGATCACATCATCGACCTCGGCCCGGAAGGCGGCCAAACCGGCGGCTACGTCACGTTTGAAGGCACTCCCGAAGCGATGGTGAAGCTAACCGACGGCAATTACACGGCGGAGTTTTTAAAGGGAAAGGTGTAAAAGCGCCGAACTGATAGGTACAACAAATAATGCCCGGCATACTATGTGTTTGACGGGCATTATTTGTTGTACCTTTGTTATAACTTTAACGATGACGATTATGCAACTTCAGCTTAGACCCATTGGCAACTCACAGGGCGTTATTCTACCCCGGCCCTTATTGCAACAGGTTGGTATCAGTCATGATATTGAGGTAGAAGTGACGGATGGAGCCATCATTTTACGGCCCGCTAAATCACATCCGCGTACCGGTTGGGATCAGGCCTTTGCGAAAGCTATCAAGACTGGCCACCTGCCCGACGATGATTTGTTTGAGGGCGCATCCAACGCGTTCGATCAATCTGACTGGCAATGGTAGTTAGTCGCTTCACAGTTTGGTTAGTTACCCTCGACCCTACGCGGGGTAGCGAAATTGCTAAAACTCGTCCCTGCGTCGTTATTTCACCGGACTCGGTCAATAAGTATCTGAATACAGTTATGGTTGCCCCCCTAACCAGTACGCAGAAGCCGTATCCTACCCGCGTTGACTGTCAGTTCGACGGGCGGGACGGTCAAATCGCTCTCGACCAAGCCCGGAGTGTCGACAAAGTGCGGTTACTGCAGCAAATCGGCGAACTGGACAAAACCACGAATCAACAGATTTGCTCGACGCTGATTGCCCTGTTTACCTATTAAACCTCACCTCCTTTTATACAAGGGCACCGTGCTGCACGGCTCACCGAACAACAGCGACAACGCGACCGGCCGTAAAATCCGGGTGATCTCGACGTAAGCCGCGACCGGCACCGGTACCTTACTGCACCCTTTTATAACTACGCGCGCATCCCGATACGCTTCGGGATTAATTCGGGCAATGGCGTCGAAGTAAAGTTTCTCTTCCAGATCCTGAAGTGTGCCGAACACGATGGTGTTGGCGTAAGGCTGCAACTGAATAGTGAGCAGCATATAGGCCCAGGTTGGCACAATCGCATCTTCGGAGCAGGTCAGGGCTACGTTTTTCCCGGTGTACTGCGTCCAGTCGTGAGTTTTCAGAAACTCGCGAAAGTCCTTCTCTTTCAGAATCAGCCCCATGAACAGATTGTCTTTCAGGTCGTAGACAACCCGCTCACCGGAGTGGTAGTAATCTTCCAGGTCCAGTGTGACCAGCCCGCTTTTGGCTACCCGGTTTATTATTAGTTCGGTTTCCATCGTGTGTATCTGGCATTCATGTAGTTGCAGTTAAAACGTCTGACACACTAAAGTCGTTCGGAGATTTTGTCAGTAAACGGGGATGAAACAGATGCCATATCTTGAAGACATGGCATCTGTTTCATCCCCGTTTACCAAGCTTTTACACCCCTACCGTATCGCTTTCGTCCGAACGGCCTTCGATGTACTCTACAATTTGACCGGCGATGTCTAAACCCGTCGTCTTTTCGATGCCTTCCAGTCCCGGCGACGAATTTACCTCCAGCACGAGTGGTCCACGTTCCGAGAGCAACATATCAACACCAGCCACTTTCAGGCCCAGCGCCCGGGCCGCGTTAATAGCAGCCCATTCAATTTCGGGAGTGAGGTCGATAGCCTGCGAACGACCACCCCGGTGTAGATTCGAGCGAAATTCATTGTCAGAACCCTGCCGTCTCATGGCACCCACGACCCGGCCGCCAACGACAAGTGCCCGGATGTCAGCACCTTTAGCTTCGGCAATAAATTCTTGCACCAGAACATGTTTGCCCAATCCATAGAACGCTTCGATGGTCGATTTGGCGGTTTTAGTCGTTTCAGCCAGCACAACACCGATGCCCTGCGTGCCTTCCAGCAGTTTAATCACGACCGGTGGCCCGCCAACAAGCTCAATAAGCCGGTCAACCTCTTTGGGATGGTTGGCAAATACCGTTTTAGGCAGACCAACACCCGCTTTCGAGAGCACCTGCAGACTGCGCAGCTTGTTGCGCGACCGGGAAATAGCCTGTGATTTGGCCGTTGTAAAGACCTTCATCATCTCGAACTGCCGCACAATGGCACAGCCATAGTCTGTAACGGACGCGCCAATACGAGGCACAATGGCGTCGAGTTGTTCAACGGCATCGCCCCGGTACAGCACGGATGGATTACCCCCTTCTATCATAACCTGACAGTTGAGGTGGTCAATAAGTATCGCTTCGTGGCCACGCTGCTGGGCGGCTTCGAGCAATCGCTTTGTTGAGTAAAGATTCGGATTGGCCGACAATATGGCAATACGCATAAAAACGGGTCGTAGTCAAATGTTGAGTGGGAAATCGTGGTCTTCGGTGCTGATCGACAGCCTGTGGTCGGTCTTCTGTTCGTAGGACAGATTCTGCTGGGAAACATCTACGATAAAGCGGTTACGAAGCAGTTTTCGACCCAGTAACACCGGATTTTTCATTCGTTCACGGTCGGCAAGGGTAAATTCAGCCCGGATAATCCGACCGAAAAGCTTGATTCTGGTTTTAATGACGTACCGCTTTTCGGCGATACCAAATGAGTTTTTGACGATCCGCTGGTTGAAATCGGTGCTGTAAAATACCTTGGCCACCTCGCCGGTTTGCCCGATAACGCAGAAACTGAGTTTGGTTCGCAATCCCGCTTTAACCAGCCGGACATCCTTGCAGTGCAGAGCCGACGTGTAGGCACCCGTATCAATTTTGGCTTTCACGTCGAACAGTTCCAGATCCGGGAAGTCCACGATGTCGGTCATGCCGATAATCTGCTTCGGCTTCGGCGGGCCGACTTTACGGAGTTTCATGCGGCAACCCGAATTAAACGACTAAAGGTGAGCGACATATCCAGCAGTACCATTTTGGCGCGGGCGTTACGTTCGAGGTGAAAAATGGCTTCGTTCAGATCGGCAACAATGCGCTCAATGTGGTCCGGCGTTAATACTTTGGCAAAGTTTTTTACGAATGTGAGTTCGTTTTCGGGCAGACGCAACAGTTCGGCTGCGCCCTGCTGCCACAAAAACAAGTCCCGGCAGGTATGCAGCCCGTATTCGAGCAGGCCCTTCTGGCGTTCCTTGCTAAAACCGTCGAACTGGTCGGCCTGTTTAACCAGAGCAATCAAATCCTGCCGGTAACACAATCGCATCCATTCGGCAAACCAGCCGTGCTGATCCTGTCCGTCGCCTTCTTCCTGCTTGGCCAGCCGGATCGCGGCCGATAAATCTCCGTTTGCCAGGTAAGCCAGTTTAGTAGCTTTGGTTTCATCCAGATTCAGATGTTGGCGCAAGTGCATAGCCACTTCATTATCCGTAAACGGCCGTATCGCTACCCGCTGCGTTCGGGATAGGATGGTAATCAGCAGCTTATCGGGCTGATTGGTCACCAGCAGAAACAGTGTTTGCGCTGGCGGCTCTTCCAGCACTTTCAGCAAGGCATTGGCCGACGCAATATTAAGCAGTTCGGGTAGCCAGATCAGCATGATTTTGTAGGCACCCTCGTACGACTTCAGCGACAGTTTTTGCAGGATGTTTCGGGCTTCCTCGGCCGTGATGTTCCCCTGTTTATTGTCGGCGTCGATGTAGTCGAGCCAGTCGGGCAGCGTCCGATACGGGTTCTCAATGATAAACTTGCGCCAGTCGGCCAGAAAGGCTTCGCTGGTTTTACCCTTATTGGCTAGGTTCGCCACGGGAAACACCAGGTGCAAGTCGGGGTGAACGAGCTTCTGCATTTTCACACAGGACGCACACCGCCCGCAGGCATCGTGTTCCGAGGCACCGTCTGCCCCCTGCTTGTCTTCACAATTGACATACGTTGCCAGCGCCAGCGCGAGGGCAAGATTACCGCTCCCCGTCGGCCCGTCGAACAGTTGTGCGTGAGCCAGATGGTTCGTCTGAACCGCCCGGAGTAAAGTCTCCTTTGTGGCGTCGTAGCCGATGATTTCGTTAAACAGCATGGCCGTAGATTGCGCATAATATGGCCTCATCCATCGGCCCAAAGTCGATTCCCCGTCGACCAACTGTCTCGCGGGCAACTTGCAGAGCCTTCTCAATGCGGTAGTTGGTAAACCCTTCGGCGGCACCGCCCCACGAAAATGATGGAATGTGTTTAGGCTGAAAACCCGCCCCGAACACGTTAACGTTGACGCCCACCACGGTACCGGTATTAAACATGGTGCTGATGCCCGCTTTGGTATAATCGCCCATCATCAATCCGCAAAACAGCCGTCCGGTATCTTCCAGTTGGCCAGTAGCGTAGCTGTGCAGTTTAACGTTGGTATAGTCGTTCTTGAGATTTGAGTTGTTAACGTTCGCGCCAAGGTTGCACCACTCACCAATGACCGAGTTGCCGAGAAAGCCGTCGTGCGCCTTGTTGCTGTACCCGAACAAGACCGAATTTCCCAGTTCACCACCCACTTTACACCAAGGCCCCACGGTTGTATTACTCCGCATTTTACCACCCCAGTTCACGGTGGCATTATCGCAGAGGGCAAACGGCCCAATCATAATTGAGCCTTCCTGAATCGTGGCGTTTTTCCCGATATAAATAGGTCCGGCTTCGGCGTTCAGCACCGATGCCCGAATCACCGCGCCGGGCTCAATGAATATATTCTCCGGTGCATAGCAGCGCGTAAACGGGTCCGTTATAGGCTGCGACGTGCGCCCGGTGGTCAAGTGCGTGAAATCCGCCCGGATCTGGTCGCCGTTTTGCAGAAAAATGTCAGGCAGGTGGCGGATGATGGTTAGCGCACCGTTGAATTCGGTCCAAGTGATGTCGGTAGGCTCAGGATCTCCCTCTTTGTGCAGGAGTGGCGTTGGATACATAGACCGCCAGGCCAACTTTGTACCGTCGGCCAGGTGAAGTCCCGCACGCAACGGCAAGCTGGTAAGGGTGGCGACAAACTCATCTGTTGGACAGATGGCTCCATTAACATACCAGTTATCGCTGGATAGCTGAAACGGAAATTTAGTTTGCAGGTACTGTTGGGTTAGAAATGAAGCGGGCGTGTTGAGCCAATGAGTCCACTTCTCGGCAATCGTATGAATACCGACCCGGATGCCCGCTACCGGCCGCGTGAACGTAAAGGGCAGCAGGGCGGTGCGGATCGTGGGGTCGTCGAATAAAATTAGCTTGGGCATGAAGGCAGTTGTAATCAGCCCGCAAATATCCGCACTCTTTAGCGAAAAAGCCCACAGCTACGCAAAAGCTAACTTACCGCTAACAAACAAAATTGCCCCCACCAGAGCTGTTCCAGTGGGGGCAATGTATGATACCTCAGATAGCCGACGACTACTTCTGGCCGTAGCGCTTGCGGAACTTGTCCACACGACCGGCCGTATCAAGCAGCATGTTCTTACCCGTGTAGAAGGGGTGTGACTGCGAGCTAACTTCAATTTTCACGAGTGGGTAAGTTTGACCTTCGAACTCCATCGTGTCTCTGGTTTGAACCGTCGAACGCGTCACAAACTTGTAGTCGCTCGACAGGTCATGGAAAACCACTTCGCGGTATTCCGGGTGAATGCCTTTTTTCATGATGCTATCTTGATTTCTTTTGCCGTTGTTCGGTTTCCGTCCGAAAAGGACTGCAAAAGTACGGGGTTATCGGCTGGTTTACAAGGCAAAGCATCAGAAAATATTGATGCCTTCATGCCATGTTACCTTTACCTAATTTAAACGCATTTTTTTGGCTTTTCTCCGCTCCACTATCCTGATTTTCTCCTATCTTATCAACGAAAAGCACTCACTAACAGACGTTTGCGTGATTGTCCCCGTATTCATAATTTTTTTGTGAATTTTGATCGGACAGGGATAGTAACAGTGCAGCGGCTAAGTCACTAAGGCATAAGGCGTAACATTCCGGTAATACGCCAACGCTGTTTTCACTTTTCAAAGTCGGCCCGAAATCGGCGAACCCGAGAGCTTGTTTTGACGTCTCATTCATCAGTATCTTTAAAAGATCAACCCGTTACGAATTCAGCATTTATCATTTATATACACACAAACCCTACACGCGCATGTACGTAATCAAACGCGACGGACGCCGGGAGTCGGTCAAGTTCGACAAAATCACCGCCCGCATCGAGAAACTGTGCTACGGTCTCGATCCCAACTACGTTCAACCAGTCGATGTGGCGATGAAAGTCGTTAGCGGGCTGTATGACGGTGTCAGCACGACCGAACTTGATAACCTGGCAGCCGAAACGGCCGCGTCAATGACCACCAAACACCCGGACTACGCCATTCTGGCCGCCCGGATCGCCATCTCGAACCTGCACAAAGACACCAACAAGTCGTTCTCCAGCACGATTAAGCGGCTTTATTTGTACGAGGACAAAACAACCGGCGAAAACGCGTCCCTGATTGCCAAAGAAGTGTACGAAATCGTGCGGACCAACGCGGCTCTGCTCGATTCTACCATCATCTACGACCGGGATTACGGCTATGACTACTTCGGTTACAAAACGCTCGAGAAGTCGTATCTGCTGAAAATCGACGGTAAAATCGCCGAGCGTCCGCAGCACATGCTCATGCGCGTGGCCGTTGGTATTCACATGGACGACATCGACGCGGCCATTGAAACGTACAATCTACTGTCGGAAAAGTGGTTCACCCACGCAACGCCAACGTTATTTAACGCCGGTACGCCAAAGCCGCAAATGTCGTCGTGCTTCCTGCTGACGATGAAAGATGACTCCATCGAAGGCATTTACGACACGCTGAAACAGACCGCCAAAATTTCTCAGTCGGCGGGGGGTATCGGCCTGAGTATTCACAACGTCCGGGCGACGGGTACATACATTAAGGGCACCAACGGCACCTCCAACGGGATTGTGCCGATGCTGCGCGTGTTTAACGACACAGCCCGCTACGTGGATCAGGGCGGTGGCAAGCGGAAAGGTTCGTTTGCGGTATATCTGGAGCCGTGGCATGCCGACATCAACGCCTTCCTGGACCTGAAAAAGAATCACGGCAAGGAGGAAATGCGTGCCCGCGACCTGTTCTACGCCCTTTGGATTCCCGATCTGTTCATGAAACGGGTAGAAGACAACGACGTCTGGTCGCTGATGTGCCCGCATGAGTGCCCAGGCCTGAGCGATGCCTACGGTGACGAGTTCGAAGCGTTGTACACGAAGTACGAACGTGAAGGCCGCGCCCGTAAAACCATCAAAGCGCAGGATTTATGGTACGAGATTCTGGAATCGCAGACCGAAACCGGCACGCCGTACATGCTCTATAAGGATGCGGCCAACAAGAAATCGAACCAGAAGAACCTTGGCACTATCAAGTCGTCGAACCTCTGCACCGAGATCATGGAATACACCTCGCCTGATGAAGTGGCGGTGTGTAACCTGGCGTCTATTGCCCTGCCAAAGTTCCTGGTTCGGGGTAACGACGGCGTATTGCGGTTCGATCATCAGAAGCTGTACGATGTCACCAAAACGGCGACGCGTAACCTGAACAAGATCATCGACCTGAACTACTACCCCGTTGAAGAAGCCCGCCGGTCGAACATGCGGCACCGGCCGATTGGTCTGGGTGTGCAGGGTCTGGCCGACGCGTTTATCCTGCTGCGGATGCCGTTTGAGTCGGAGGAAGCGCAGAAGCTGAACAAAGATATTTTCGAGACCATCTATTTTGCCGCCATGACGTCGTCGATGGAGCAGGCGAAGGTGGAAGGTCCGTACGAAACTTGGAAAGGCTCGCCTATTTCGCAGGGGATTTTCCAATTCGATATGTGGGGCGTAACGCCGGATTCGGGCCGCTGGGACTGGGAGTCGCTGCGTAAAGACGTAGTAGAACATGGCGTTCGCAACTCGCTGCTGCTGGCACCGATGCCAACCGCGTCGACCTCGCAGATTCTGGGCAATAACGAGTGTTTCGAGCCGTACACGAGCAACATCTACACCCGTCGCGTACTGTCGGGCGAGTTTGTGGTGGTGAACAAGCACCTGCTGAAAGATCTGGTGAAGCTGAACTTGTGGAACGATACGATGAAGAACAACCTGATTCGGGCCAATGGCTCGGTGCAGGAGATTCCGAACATTCCGCAGAACATCAAAGACCTGTACAAAACGGTCTGGGAGATCAAGCAGAAGACCATCATCGACATGGCCGCCGACCGGGGTGCCTACATCTGTCAGTCGCAGTCGCTGAACATTCACCTGCAGGACTCAAACTTCGGTAAGCTGACGTCGATGCACTTCTACGCCTGGAAAAAGGGCCTGAAGACGGGTATGTATTACCTCCGCACGAAAGCAGCCGCCGACGCCGTGAAGTTCACTGTAGAGAAGCAGGCCGAAGCGCAGTTGGAGCCCGCCATCGCCGAAACGGCGCCAGTGGAAAAGCCGCTCAACTACGAAGCCTACGCCAAGGAACATGCCTCGCAAAACCCACAACCTATCAGCGAAGCCGAACAAGCCTACGCGGCCATGATCTGCTCCATTGATAACAAAGACGATTGCGAAGCTTGCGGAAGCTGATTAAGCTGACATACTAAGTGTTTTAGGCTCCCGGCTGTGGTTGACATGGTCGGGAGTTAATTTGTTCAATTCATAATTAAATTACTGAAAATCGGCAGCAGTATGGTTAAAATTTTGTATCTTAGTTAGGTACTAAACAAGTTTTTAATGAGCAAAATTTTACCAATTGAGTGCGCAAGTTGCGGCAATAGGCTTTACAATGGTTCTGAAATTAGTTCAGGTCTCAAAGTTGAAATATTACTTGGTCGCTGCAAAGACGGCGATAATAGGCATGAGTGTTCGGTACGTCATTCTGAAAATCAGCATTTTGTTGATAGCTGTACCGATGACTTTAGTGGCATTGAAGTTTTTGTATACAGTAGGTTTAAAGTTGAAGGACTAAAAACTAATCCTATCTGTTTTTGAGTAATCAAAGTATTATCACAAATAATAATGGACTTCAAGCCATTCTAAAAAACTTATTTGTGATATACTCTGAGTAAATGTTTTTGTGTGAAGATTAGAACGCACTGACAATTACAGTTAGTGCGTATTTTATACAGCCGCTAAATGTTCATTGTTATGACGCATTACTTTGAAAATATTTTACCAAAAGTATTGTCTTACTCACAAAAGCTTGACAAGTTAGCTCTTCTTCTGAATGAACCTTGGGTGGTGGTAGGAGATCATAATGTACAGAGTAAATTGATATTCAGAACAGCGGGCAGTGTTCTTATTTCGGAAAACGGTATTGTTACCTTTGGTAAATGGGAATTACTAAATCGTGCTAATTCAATTCTCATTGAATATACCCACTCCATCAGACTTTACAATCAAGCATTTTTTGATGAAGCGATTCTCGCATTGAGATTGGACGGCACACAGGATTTTTTTATTTTGGTGAATCAGAATAAGATACCTGATTTGAATATAGTTAAATATATTAACGATAAATACACAGATAAAATAAAACCGAACGTAAGTACTAATAATCACATCGAGTCAACCACTTTTACGTACATTACAGATAAAGGTGCAATAAATGTATGCTTTAAAGACACTTGGAGACGTGCACCATACATTGGAGATGTTGTAACGATGAATAACAGGCCGGCCCCTGATGGAAAGTACAGGATTGATTTTGCGGACTACATTCACGTTAAGAACGGCCGGATTTACAAAACTACAATGTTTTGATTATCCAGCCACGAATGAGATTATTTTGCCAAAGACTGAAGTAAACTAAGCTAATAATAAGGTGCTACAACAATAGTTTAACAGGATGATATAACATTTAGAATGAATTACATATTTGGTATCCTCCCTCAAGCGCACTAGCCAAAATAATGGCTCTCATACAAATACTCCTTATCAGAAGACCTCATCTTGGCGCTGGGGCAACGGGCCCTTGGAGACTTCCTGTAAAAAGCAAACACAGGTGTTGCGGCCTCAATGGTTGGTGGAACGGCTGGATAAATCCATTGCGGACAGCGGTGTGGATTGGGATACCGAACTTGAAACGGCTCAGTATGAAGCGTGCGGAGCCTATCAGCGTTGAACAAACATAGCTAACTTTATGAACTATCGCGTTTGTTGAAGCCAGAGCATAAAAGCGGATTTATGGTTACGGTACCCACCTTGCTAGGTTGCATCACGTACGGTAAATCAGTCAAGGAGTGCATTATTAAAGCCCATATCGAAAGTTCATACCCCACCGCTTCAGTATACAGTTCATGCAATTAGAGCAGTACGAATTAAAGTCATCATCACAGCATACGGGGTATCTATTCGTCAGCGTTGGAGAGCGAGGTACTATTGCCAAAGTGGTAGAGTATTCACCAACCCTCAACCCAGATGAGTATAATTTAGCGTTTGGAGACTATAATCCCGCCACGGGTGAGTTAGACGACCAAGTGAAGTCAAACAATGGTGACCGTGATAAGGTACTAGCAACGGTGAGTGCAACAGCCATTGACTTTCTGAACTGGTATCCTGACGCGACGATCTTTGCAAAAGGAAGTACACAAGCCCGAACCCGAACGTATCAAATGGGTATAAATCGTTTTTACAGTGAAATTACTCAGGACCATGATGTATTTGGTTTTACAAATGGCACATGGGAAACCTTTGAACCGAATAAACCCTATGAAGCGTTTAAAATGAAGAGAAAATAACGTATATTCAAGTTATGAAGACGGAAACAATAAAGCAGAAAAAGTTAGAAGCGCCGGAGGTGACAGTGGACCCGGCGCTGGATAAACTCTTCGAGGGGAAAGTCCTGTTTCCGAAGAAATTAGCACAGGCCAACGAGTTTCTGGCCAAATATCCGCTGCCGGATCATCTGTCGAAGCGAAAGTCGTAGTCGTCAGCCTTATGATTATCAAGAATCCCTCCCCCTACTTCACCCAGCCCGGACCCATGAGCAGTTGGCCCGGCCGCTGATGTGTGGATTGACCATTCTCGATAACAGGAACACCGTTGACAATGACCCACACGATACCGGTCGTGTACGCGTGTGGCTGTTCGTAATTGGCTTTATCGGCAACGGTTTTTTCATCGAACAACACCAGATCGGCGGCATAACCGAAGCGCAGCAGTCCCCGGTCGGTCAGGCGAAAGCGCTGTGCGGGTAATGAGGTCATCCGGCGGATGGCTTCTTCCAGCGGAATCACATGGCGTTCGCGAACGTAGCGGCCCAATACACGGGCATTGGTACCGTAGGCGCGGGGGTGCGGCATCCCTGACCCCAGCGTCGCGACACCGGCATCGGAAGCAATCATGGTGTTGGGATACCGCAGAATGGTTTCGACATCGGTTTCCGACATCGTATGGTACACCATCTGAATCCGTTTCAGGCTCGCCCGCTCCATCAGGTCCATCACCAGGTCAGCTTCTGTGTCGGGCGTATTTTTGCGGCCCATCTTCTGGTTAATCCGGCTGATACTTAACCCGTTTAATGTCGTATCAGGCCCATAGCTCGATACTACAGCGTATTCATAGGTTTGACGCCCGTTTTTCGCCAGACTGGCCAGCATCTCCGTCCGGATTTTAGTGCGCGTGACCGGGTTCCGAAACCGAACCAGCACCATCGAATCGCCGTCAGCCAGCGCCCAGGACGGAACAATCGCTTCCAATGATGTGCTCGACGCCGTGTACGGATACTGATCGACGGTCACGTCCAATCCTTCGCGTCGGGCGGCTTCGACCAGCTCGACCGTCTCGGTGCTTTTACCCCATAGCGGTTTGCTGGCAACTTTAAAGTGAGAGATTTCGACCGGTATGTGCGCTTCGCGGCTAATCTGAATGGCTTCGTCAACGGCGGTTTTTACGTTCTGTCCTTCATTGCGAATGTGCGACGCATAGAGCCCACCATACCGCGCAGCCACTTTGGCCAGATTAACCACTTCGGGCGTGTGGGCGTAGGTGCCGGGGGTGTAAATCAATCCGGTCGACAGGCCAACCGCACCATCTTTCATGGCCTGCTCCACCAGACTTTCCATATCGGCCTGTTCGCGGGCGGTGGGATCACGGAAGGCCATTTTCATCACCTTCATCCGTACCGAATTATGCCCGATCAGCGAGCCGACATTAATGGATGTCCGCAGTTGCCGCAGCGTGTCGAAGTATGTTCGCAGGTTGGCACTCGACCCACCGCAATTGCCGGTTATTACAGTTGTAACGCCATCGTGAATGAAATTAGGCGCTTCAGGCTGGGTTTCCAGACTACCTTCAACGTGGGCGTGTACATCAATAAAACCGGGCGCTACAATCAGCCCGGTGGCGTCGATGGTGCGTCGGGCCTCACTGGCGGCTATGGTCCCCACCCGTATTATACGTCCGTTTTGAATAGCGACATCAGCATAGATCCACGGATTGCCTGTGCCATCAACAACGCGGCCATTCTTGATGACAAGGTCATACGACTGAGCCAGCGCGGCACAGGATGCGATGAGCCACAGGCATACGGTACAGAAACGGTAGTGTATAGGCATAGCGTTAGCGGGGAGTGCGTATTCAGCAGCCTTATGGTAAGACTGCCAACGGTTGAGACGGGTTAAGATAGCCGTTTTCGCGACATAAGTCAGTGCCCCAAAACCGCAAACCGGTGCTGGCTCAAACTTAGGTGGTTGATTTGATACGCATTAGGTGCTAACTGGTATGTTTGTTGTACGACGCTTTGCGATCATCCACCGTACCCACAAACACAATGCAACCGAAAGATTTTACCAAGAAATTGCTGCAATCAGCCCTCGGCTTTGAAAGATATCTGTACTATTTCGCCCGCTATAAAATCAAGGCCCTGCCCCGCGACCCCGACGAACAACTGCTTTTCAAGTTCCGGGATATGATTCCCGAGGGGAGTCTGATTTTGGATATTGGTGCCAATCTGGGCTTTATCACCTACCATCTGGCTCAGAAACGAGACTGTTCGGTACTGGCGTTCGAGCCTATCCCCACCAATCTTGCGGTGCTAAACCGAATCGTAGCCAGGAAACACCTGTCCAATGTCACGATTTGCCCCTACGCGCTGGGCAACGAGAGCACCACTGTCGACATGGTTATGCCCGTCGAGAATGGCATACCCCTACAGGGCTATAGTCACGTAAAGACCACTGCCTACCAGAGTGAAGGCTACGAATTCACCGTTCCGGTGAAGCGCCTGGATGAACTATCCGAAATCAGCAACAGTGGCAAACGAGTGGGTGGTATCAAAATTGACGCCGAAGATTATGAATACTTTATTTTGACGGGCGGGCTTGAACTGATCCGAAAAAACAGGCCGGTGATTTGCGTTGAGTTATGGGATAACGAAAATCGGGGGCGGGCCCTGGATTTGCTGGCCTCGCTGGGGTATAAATCGTACGTGTTGGCTAACGGTACGCTGCTGGAATGGGCAGGGCAACAGATTCAGTTAGACGAAAACAACTTTATTTGTCTACCCAACGGATAAACCTGCGCAGGTTTTAGTCATTATTGCCATCTTCGACCCGAGGTAGTGTACTCCTAACCCCCGATCCTTGATGCTTACTTCTGACAATCGCTTTCTGTCCTTAGATGTATTTCGGGGTCTGACCGTGTGTTTCATGATTATTGTGAACACGTCGGGGAGTGGCGCAACGCCGTTTGCACCGCTGAATCACGCGCAGTGGCACGGATTTACGCCAACGGATCTGGTCTTTCCCTCGTTTCTGTTTGCAGTCGGCAATGCCATGAGTTTTGCCATGAAGAAATTCCAGACTCTGGGAACACCGGTAGTAGTGGCTAAAATTGCGAAGCGAACCGCCCTGATCTTTTTGCTGGGCTACCTGATGTACTGGTTTCCGTTCTTCCGGCTCAGTCCGTCCGGTACTATTAGTGCCTTTCCCATCAGCGAAACCCGCATTTGGGGGGTGTTACAGCGTATTGGTGTCTGTTACGGTCTGGCGTCGCTGCTGGTTTATTTTTTCAGCCGCCGAATAGTCCTTATTCTCGGTGCCTTATTTCTGGTTGGCTACTGGGGGATACTGCTCATATGGGGCGATACCGCAGACCCGCTCAGCCCGACCGGCAATGCAGTATTATTTCTCGACCGTTCCATGCTCGGCGAAGCGCATCTCTACCACAGTCGCGGTCTGATTTTCGATCCAGAAGGCCTGCTCAGTACCCTACCTGCCATTGTGAACGTACTGATTGGTTACTATGCCGGTCAGTTTCTACAGACTCATGGCAAAAACTACGAGAGCATTGCTAAACTGGTGCTGATGGGCTGTCTGCTGATTTTCGCGGCCCTCTGCTGGAACATGGTTTTCCCGATCAACAAAAAGCTGTGGACCAGTTCGTTTGTGCTGCTAACCACCGGCATTGACCTGGTCCTGCTGTCAGCGTTAATTTATGTCGTTGAAGTCAGAAACTGGGATCCAGCAAACTGGACCCGGTTTTTTGTCATTCCCGGTAAGAACCCGCTGTTTATTTACCTACTCTCGGAGGTGCTCGCGATTATTCTTTACATGCTCCCGGTTGGCCCGGATACGAGCGCCTACGATTGGATTAATACGATTTTTTTTCAGAGACTGGCACCCGGCCCGGTTGGATCGCTGTTATTTGCCATTCTGTTCATGCTGCTTTGCTGGAGCGTAGGCTGGTGGCTCGACCGGCGCCGGATTTACGTGCGGGTCTGAGTCCTACGGTCAAACCCGGGGCTTTATTCCGGGCCGTACAACTGCCACTCCAACAGAGCAGGTTCGGCGTCGGGATTCTCGATCAGGAGTCGGAATTGCTGCGCGGTAACAGGGCTGAATTTTTCGGTATGTCCGGTGCCGCCCGTTTTGGCCTGCGCCACCGTTTTCCAGTCGTTACCGTCTTTGTACTGCAACTGAAGCGCCTGATGCTTATTGTCCCACGGGTGCCAGGGCTCGTCGACGATGAAACAGGAGATAGCCATTGGTTTCTTCAGGTCAACCTCAACCGATGCCCTGCGTTCGCCGTTGGCCGCCGTCCAGCGGGTAAGCCGGTCGCCATCCAGCAGGTTCCCGGCCCCTTCCACGTCTGACTTTTGCGACGATACTACGGCCTGCCTGCCGGCAACGGGTGGTGTTGATACCTGCGGCTCACCCGAAAATTCAACCACAACTACCGTACTAATTTTGTCGGGTACATGAGTGGGCAGTTTAACCATCGACCGCCCGTTTCCACGCTGTACCACCAATGATTTGGCGGGATCAGCGAGTAAATACGCTTTGGTAATGGTATTGGCCATTGGTACGCCCAGTTCGCCATTGGCCGGATAGTCGAATACGTGCAGAAACAACTGCTGCCCTTTTCGGGTGGCCCGGCCCCACGACAGGTACGAAAAAGGGCTGGAGGTGGTGCCGTAGATCGCATTCTTGTTCACATCGAGCCACTTGCCAACGGCCGCTAACCGCTCAATGCTGGCCTGCGGAATTTCACCCTGTGCCGTAGGGCCAACGTTGAGCAGAAAGTTACCACCCTTACTGACAATGTCAGTCAGGTTGCGGATCAGCGTCTCGGGACTTTTCCAGTTGGTATCGTACGACTTGAAACCCCATGTATCATTCATGGTCATGCAGGTTTCCCAGTTGCGACCGGGAAAACCCGTTGATGGCACAAACTGCTCCGGCGTTTCAGTGTCACCCCGATAGCCACCACCCAGGCGGTTATTGGTAATCAGGGCAGGATGTTCTTTCAGAATCGGCTCAAATTTGGCGGCCCGCGCGGGCGTCATATCCTGGGGCGTATCCCACCAGAGAATATCAACGTCGCCGTAGTTAGACAGAATCTCCCGTACCTGCGGCACCGCTATCTTATCGAGGTAAACATCCATGTCGCCGTCCTGCGCTTTATCCCAATGCCCGCCCGAGGCCGCCCCACCGGGATGATTCCAGTCCTGGGCCTGTGAATAATAGAACCCGAGTTTTAACCCCTGCCGGTGACAGGCATCGGCCAGCGGTTTAAGCAGGTCTTTACCGTAGGGCGTGGCATCTACTACATCCCAATCGGTCGCTTTCGAGTTGAACAGCGCAAAGCCGTCGTGGTGCTTGCTGGTAATGACAATGTATTTCATTCCGGCTTTTTTGGCCATGCTGACCCAGGCTTCGGGGTCATACTTCACCGGATTGAATTCTTTAGCGTAGGCCCTGTACGCAGCTACGGGAATTTTGCCCCGGTTCATAATCCACTCACCGATGTCCGGCACCCGTTTACCATCGTAGGTGCCCGCCGGAACTGCGTATACGCCCCAGTGAATAAACATACCGAATTTGGCATCTTTCCACCAGGCCATCTTCGGATCATTGGCCGACGAACCCGGCGATTGCGCGATGACAAGCGACAGACCCGCAACACTGAGGAAAAGAGATAAACCTAACGTTTTCATTATGTATGAAGGCAAGGGTGAGCAACGGTACTAAATTCTAAGGAGCACGTCACAAAATAGAATAATACAAAGGAATAGTATTTCTCAGTAAAGATTACTCATAAGTTAACGAAGCAATACGTGATATTAACCGTGTTTACACTTTGAATACAAAGTGGCAGTCCCACACGCTGCATCACACCATTCCCTTTTCTTTTGTCTGATGGGAACCCAACCCGCCCGGCCCCGGTGTTAGGTCTGTAATCCTGTCAGACAAGCCTATGCTTACCCTCTACCGCAATGCGTACGGCGGCATTCCCCGCCCAATATGGCTCCTGGCCCTGGTGATGCTGGTAAACCGGAGCGGCACGATGGTGATTCCATTCATGACGGTTTACCTGACCCGGCAGTTGCAGTTCACGCTTGGCGAGGCCGGACTCGTGATGAGTCTCTTTGGCGTTGGCTCTATCGCGGGTGCTTACCTTGGAGGACGCCTGACCGACCGCTTCGGGCATTATTTAATACAGATCGGCGCCCTCCTGCTTGGCGGACTCGGTTTTATTGGCCTGGGACAATTGCATACGCTCCCCCAAATCAGCATCGGCATTTTCGGGCTTAGCTTGCTTGCCGAAACTTTCCGCCCCGCCAACGGAGCCGCCATCGCCCAGTACAGTACCGACGAAAACCGGACGCGGGCCTATTCCCTCAGCCGACTGGCTGTCAACCTGGGCTGGTCTATTGGGCCAGTCGTGGGTGGTTTTCTGGCAACGATTGGCTGGGAGTACCTCTTCTGGGTCGACGGCCTGACGTGTATTTCAGCGGGTGCGGTGCTGTGGGCCTTTCTGCCAAGACCAGCCGCCGTGTTGCATCCAACACAATCAGTAGACGATAGTAACGCGGAGGTACCGATACAATCGGCCTATCGCGATAAAACGTACCTGTGGTTTATTCTTTTTGCGACGCTCAACGCCATTGCGTTCTTCCAGTTTTTCTTTGTCGTACCGGTGTATTTCCGGCAGTCGCTGGGCCTGAACGAGTTTGACATTGGCCTGTCCATGTCGCTCAACGGCCTGCTGATTGTGGCCATTGAGATGCTGCTGGTCTACCGGCTCGACGGTCGGCGGAATCCGCTCGTATATATTGTCTATGGTGTACTGCTGAATGGGCTGGCTTTTTTGCTGCTGAATCTATTTGTCGGGTATGCTCTCGCGGCCGTACTAACGTGTGTGCTGGCAATTACCTTCGGTGAAATGTTGTCCATGCCCTTCATGAATACGTTCTGGGCCAATCGGGCCAATGACCGGAACCGGGGTCAATACGCGGGGCTTTATTCCATGTGTTATTCGATGGCCCATATTTTAGCCCCTACTGTAGGCACTCAGGTGGCAGAGCGCGCCGGATTTCTGGTACTCTGGTTCCTCATTGCGGGTTGTTGTGGCGTGTCGGCACTCGGCTTCTGGTGGCTCAGCAGGCAAGGTCAGTCCTACCCACAGGTTGACCAGCGACTACCATTATCCCTGAATACGGCGGCTACACCCGATTAACGCCATCGCCGGAACCGGGGTGCCTGCCGACTCTGCCGATAGCCCGTCTGAGCGGGTGTACCAAGCATATACCCCAGCCGGGCCGAGATGATGAAATAGCCATCGCGGGCAGTGGGGTTACCCCGCTGATTACCGGGCAAATTTGGCGGCATGCCAATCTCCGTGCGTCGGTCCGAAACGGCCGCGCCGAGTGGGGTTAACTGACTAAAATCCGGGTAGCGCGTGCTGACGTCGTCTAAATAATCATTCAGGACATGGGTGTAACTCAGTTCCAGTTTCAGCCAGCTGCGCATATTGAGCCGTATGGGTGCGCCCACGCCGTAGGTAACTATGCCGGGCAGCCGGTTATAAATTACGCCCTCTGTATGTAGCGGGGCCAGGCTAACCGATTTGCCCTGATAACTGGCTTTCGGTGTCAGATACGTCACCCCGCCACCGGCAAACACGTACGGTAGTATGGCCCGGTTGTCAGTGATGGGCCAAAGATCGACTTGCAAACCCGCCCACCCATCCGGGTTCAGGGCATAAAACGATAGATTGTTATAGTAAACGCGGCCTCCCTCGTGACTGCCATAGATATAATAGAGTCGCGCATCGGCGCGGGCGGTTAAGCGGCTGGAGATACGATAGCTAAGTCCGGCGCTAACCGACCAGCCGGGCCGCAGCAGAGCCAGGTTCAAGTCTTCGCTCAGGTCGCCGGTGTAGCGAGTTACACCCAGTCCACCCGACACGGCCCACGCGCCGGGTGCATCCTGCCAAATCTTGTATTTCTGGGCCACAGCCTGATGACACGCACCCCCTATGAGGGCAGCAAAGAAAGCGAACCAATACGTTTTCAACGAGTAAAGGGTTACGGTATGGAAATCCGCCGAAAGTAACCTGTTTTCGTTAAACCGTGTTTATGCGCCCGTAAAAATCAGAGATTTAAGGCGTTACAGTTTTAGTGGCCCGCCGTTTTAACGGCGGGTTTTAGCAACGTGGTAGTCCACCAGCAACCGTTTCAACGGTTTTATAGGGTTGAAATGGACGGGTGTTTCCATGAATTACGACCTTAACTCCCCACCACTAAAGTCATGGGCTGATAGAATTGTCCTCGGCGGGGTTGACGGCTTGTTTACGTTTCAGGTCGTTGATCGACCGGGGTATAGTATGCTTTTTTAAAATACGCTCACTTTCCTGCCTGGCAACGTCCGTTTTCCGCTGGTTGTACAGATGGAGTTTAGCCGCCCGGCCGGTTACAGCGATGTCGATAATTGGGAGCGGATACGCCACGCCCGGATAAAAACTGTACATCGCCTGCGCCAGGGGTGGCATAGTCCACGGCTCATGGATGTAAGCAACCGGGCAGCTTTGCAGTTCGGGAATCCATTGTTTGATAAAAACTCCTTCGGGGTCATGGTCCTGCGACTGTTTCACCGGGTTATAAATTCGGACAGTATTGGTACCTGTCATACCCGCCTGCATCTGGATTTGAGCGTAATGGATGCCCGGCTCGAAATCGGTATACATCCGGGCCAAATGCCAGCCTCCGGCCTGCCAGTGCTGGAACAAATGGTGGGCCAGGAATGAGGTCAGCATGGCCCGCATCCGGAAGTTGATATAACCCGTTGCTACCAGACAGCGCATACAGGCATCCACCATCGGATAGCCGGTGTTTCCCGTCTCCCAGGCCCGGTAATGCGTCGGATTCTCCTGCTTTTCGAGTGCATCGAAGCCCCGGTTTACATTCTCGAATTCAATCCGGTCTTCCATTTCAAACTTCTGGATAAAGTGACAGTGCCAGCGCAGCCGGGACGCAAACGCGTTAAATTGCCCCCTAAATCCGATTTGTTCTTTAGCCCTCAGCTGTGCCTGATACACCTGCCGGATCGACAGGCAACCCCACGCCAGATAAGGGGACAACCGGCTGCACCCGCGTCGACTTTCCAGCGGTTTGGAAATCGACTTGCTGTACAGGGCTACGCGCTCTGTCATGAAACTATGCATATACCGGTGTGCATTCACTTCACCGCCTGGCTGAAAGTTGGAGTTCGGTTGGCTCCAGTCGGCGGGTAGTGGTTCGCCCTTGTGGCTGTCATACCAAATCGGCGGCAGATCAGTGGGTTGCCAGCTGGCCAGATCGGGCTGCTCCTGAGGGGATTTCATGGTCCGTTGCCAGTCGGCAGGCCAAGTATCCCGGTTTTTAAGCCGACGGATAACGCCGTTTGTCTGGAATTCTCGCCAGACAATTCCGTTTCGTTCACAAAACATGGCCACCGCTTTATCCCGGTCGTAAGTAATTTTCAGGCCGGTTTCTTCATGCGAAAACAGCGAGCCAATCTGACATACTTCCTGCAACTCCGTCAACACATCCACAACGTCGCGGTGAAACACCCAGAGCACGGGTTTGCCCGGTGTTACCAGAGTCGGGCTGTTAGCAGGTAAATCATCAAACAAAAAGGGAAGCCATTCTACCGTGTCAACCGGTGCTGCCACGCTGGGTAGAGAGGAAATAGTAATGGCGTCGAGCTGGCGCTGCAAATCACTCAGAGACTCTGTTACAAATCGCCAGTGTCGGCTGTCGTAGTTTGGATCGGCCAGCACTGACGGCTCAAAGAAATAGAGCAGTACCAACGGCTTTCCGGCTTCGATAGCGGCTTTCAGCGGGGCGTGGTCGTGCAACCGCAAATCGCGTTTAAACCAGAGAATAGAAATAGTAGGGCGGTTATCCACAGTTGAGCGCTTGCCTATGTGGATAACTCAATCAGGTGTGGATAAATTTTGTTTTCTTTAGCCAATCAGTCGCTCATAGTTCCTTTACTAAACTTACCGCCCACATGACCTCCGATACCGCTTTTCAGCTCGCTAATACACTCGTTCTGCCCCAGTGGATTCTGATGATTGTTGCTCCGCACTGGCGGGTTACCCAATGGCTTATGACATCGCTGCTTATTCCGGGCTTACTGGCTGTGCTATACGTGTATTACCTGTTCTCGTCGGGCGGCAACCTCGATTTCCAGTCATTTTCCACGTTGGCGGGGGTTACTGCGCTCTTTAAACAGGGGCAGGCCGTGCTGGCGGGCTGGATTCATTACTTAGCGTTCGATTTGGTGGCCGGTAGCTGGCTACTGCGCAATGGGCAGGAACGGGGTATACATCACCTGTTGCTGGTTCCGTGTCTGTTGCTTTGTTTTATGCTCGGGCCATGTGGCCTGCTACTGTATCTACTGCTGCGGTTGTTTGCTAAGCCAACGCAACAGGGAGTATGAGTCACGCCATTTTCGTGCCATGAAACGTGAAAGCAAACTGAAAAATAATTTCACAAAATTTAATCTCATGCTAAAACAATCTTAATTGCTTTTTGTTGTGCCACATCCTATTTTCACAGAACAATAGTTAATCGGTCTATTTAGACTGGTGAGCTGGTGAAAACCGTAACTGTGATGATGAAACGTGCCACCTTATTAATTCTTTTTCTTGCCTGTCTCTGTTCCGTCGGAACCCCTCTTTTTGCCCAGAAACTTACTCCTACCCAAACCCACGAAGACCTTCAGTTTCTGAAGCGTAAACTCGACATGCTCCACCCCGGCATGGGCTATTACACGCCAAAGGCCCGGATGGAATTTTTGTACGATTCGCTGTACAACAACCTCACCTCCCCTGTTGATTACCTGACGTTCTATCACCACCTGAGCCCACTCATTACGGCGCTCAAAGACGGCCATACGAACCTGAATCACCGTCGGAATTTTATCGGTAAAACAACTCATTTTGTCCCTTTCTACATCCGGCAGGCCGACGGCAAATATTATATCAGCCATAACGTTTCGGACGACAGGACGCTGAAACGCGGTACAGAACTGCTTACCATCAATGGCCGGGCAGTGACTGACATTCACCGGGAGCTTATGGCGGTTGACCATGCCGGGTCCGACGGTGATAACCTCACCGGACGGCAGCAATGGAGCATGGTTCAGTTTGCTGATTATTATGCCGCCCAGTTTGGCTCCGTCGATTCGGTTCAGGTTCAATACCGGTTGCAGGGCGATACCCTGACGCGGCAAACCCGGCTGCGCTGCCCTACGGCGGCCGCGTTTAAAGATACCCTCGCCAAACGCTACGAGGAAATCAATCACGGCTACGACAACCTGTCCGTCCGGGTGGTCGACAGCCTGAGCCGCACCGCCGTACTGCGCGTGTCGACCTTTATGGGTTCCAAAAAATACGATCCGTTTCAGTGGGCCTTCAAGCGTCGGCTGAAGCGGGCTTTCCGGGCGATTCACGAGCAGGGTATCGATAACCTGATCGTCGACGTGCAGAACAACGGGGGCGGAGCGGTCATTAACTCGGCGCGGCTCCTGCAATACTGGCTGCCTGAATCGTTCACGGTTATGGATCGGGAGCAAATGAAACCAGCCGCCAAACATGAGCTTGTTAATCGCTGGAATCCTTTTTCGGCGCTGAACTTTAGCCTCCACTATAAATCCGATGCCTCCGGCAGTTTTATGAGCCGGTCGGCAAAAAGCCGGTATCGGCCCAATAAATCGCTGGCATTTCGGGGCAATCTCTATTTCCTGATGAATGGTGCTTCTTTTTCGGCGTCGACTTCCGTGCTGGCCAAAACCTTGGATGCGGGCATTGGTACCTACGTGGGCGAAGCCTGTGGTGGCGCATACTGGGGTGATTTCGCCGGGCATTTCAAATTCATTACGCTGCCCAATTCGCACCTTCAGGTCCGAATTCCGCTCAAAAAGCTGACCCATGCCGTAGCAGCCAACCGGGCCAACGGCTTCACTATAGAACCTGATTTCGATGTGAGCCGCTCCTACGATGACCTGCTGGCGAACCGGGATTATCTGCTCAGTTATACGCTGGGGTTGATCAGACAGGGCATCACCGCCCGTAAGCCCTTGCGCGACATGGTAGTCCGGCCGTTGCAGGCATCGCGGTAATGTCGTATCTTTAAGGCGTGTATTGCATAGTTGACGTCGAAACAACCGGGGGCGTTAAGGGACCAGCCCGGCTTACTGAAATTGCTATTATCCGCCACGATGGCCGGTCGGTGGTTGATACCTTCCACACACTGCTCAATCCCGGCCACCCCATTCCGTGGTTTATCCGTAAACTTACCGGTATCAACGATCAGATGGTGCGAGAAGCGCCTACCTTCGATCAGGTGGCCCACGAAGTAGAGAAAATTACCCGGGACGCTATTTTTGTGGCGCACAATGTCGGCTTTGACTTTGGCTTTATCCAGAAAGAACTCAACTGGCTGGGTACCGACTTCCACCGCCGGACCCTCTGCACGGTTAAACTAAGCCGCAAAATCTTCCCCGGTTATCCATCTTACAGTCTGGGCAACCTCTGCCGTTCGCTGGAAATCCCGCTCGATAATCACCACCGCGCTCATGCCGATGCGGCTGCAACCACCCGACTGTTCGAGTTACTGCTGGCTAATGACCGCGCCGGTCTGATTCCCCGTTCAGCACACCTGGCGGGTCAACCATTCGACTAATTTCCTCCGTCCTGCCTCTTTTCCGAGAAATTGCCGCTGTTTACCCGCCGGTAAGCACAAACAATTTTTCGTACTTTTTGCTTTGTACTCCGTATCCTCATTTCATTTACTAACTATGAAAAAATCATTATTTTCTTTATTGAGCCTGTCCATTGCAGGTAGTTTAGTGTACGGGTTAACGGCATTTCAGAAGCCGGAAGAAAGCCCCGAAATTGTTTACTGCCACGCCATGAAGGGCCAGAATGAGATGTCGGCGCTGGCCGCATCGAAAGATTTCCAAAATCTTCACCTTGCCCCTAAACACATCAGCTACGTCAGCGCGGCTGGTGACATGATCAAGTTTAAAACACCCGACGGCAAAGAAGCCAATGGCTTTTTGCTGAAGTCGAAGAACAAGTCCGACAAATGGCTGATGGTGTACCAGGAGTGGTGGGGCCTTAACGACAACATTAAACAGCAGTCTGAGAAGTTCTATAACGACCTGAAAGACGTGAATGTGCTGGCCGTTGATATGTACGACGGGCAGGTAGCGACCGAACCGGCCAAAGCGGGCGAACTGATGAAGAACGCCGATCAGTCCCGGCTGGAAAGTATTATGAAAGGTGCGCTGACCTACGCCGGTTCCAATGCAAAAATTGCCAGTGTTGGCTGGTGCTTTGGCGGTATGCTGTCGCTGAAATCGGCGATGCTGGAAGGCAAACAGGCAGTTGGCTGCGTGATGTATTACGGTCGGCCCGAGCAGGATGTAGCTAAGTTAAGTGGCTTGCAAACGGACGTGCTTGGTATTTTTGGCACCCGCGACAAAGGTATTACGCCGGAGATGGTGAGCAAGTTTGAAGAGAACATGAAGACCGCTAACGGAAAACTAACGGTGAAGAATTATGATGCTGAACACGGTTTTGCCAACCCCAGCAACCCGATTTACAACAAGGAGGCCGCTGATGATGCCTACAAACTGGCCATCGGTTATCTGAAAGGCAAGCTAAACGCGTAAGCTCTTCTTTACGTATTTTCTCAGATGCCCGGCCATTGGAACGGCCGGGCATTTTTATTTTAACCCAACTTTAACGTGCTCGCCTACAGGCCGATTAAACGCAGACGTTCTGAATCTATCTAACCAGTGTATTTACTCAAAAGCACAGGATCATGAAAGCGATAAAGGTGAGTGCAGTAGCGTTGGTCTTCTTATTGATAGCCGGTGTTGGTCACGGTCAGTCTTACGACCCAAACTATGGCCGACCCTACGGGCAGGACTACGACCCGAACTACCCAAATCAGGGATACAACCAGCCTTATCCTAATCAGGGATACCCTAATCAGGGCTATGGGCAAAATTATCCCAATCAGGGCTACGGCCAGAATTACCCAAACCAGGGTTATTACGGACCCAACTACCCCAATCAGGGATACGGATACGGCCCTCCCCGACCACGGGTAATCATTGTGCCCCCGCCGGTTATCGTGCAGCGCCCACCGGTCTATGTGGTGCCAGCCCCTGTAATTGCACAGCGTCCCCGGGTGTATGGCGGCTATGGAGCGTACGGCGGAGGGTGGGGCCGGCATGGTGGCTACGGTCGCCGTTGGTGAATTAAATAGCCATCTGAATTGTTTTATAATCAGCAGCAGGCCTTACGTAAAATATGCGTTTAACTTTCTGATTAAATGATGGTTATCAGTCTTAACAAGCTTGCTGAGAGTCAATTCTAAACCAGACACGAACATGAAATCCTTCATAAAACTTGGCACAGTACTGACGGTGATGCTGCTCAGTATAGCCTTTACAGGCTGCTCCCCCTACTCGGGTGTTGGCGTAAATGCAGGGTACGGATATGGCCCGCCCTATAGCGGCTATCGGTACGGATATGGATACGGCGCTCCCTATGGTTACGGCTACCGTCCGCCGGTAATTGTCAGGCGTCCGCCCGTTATTGTGGCACCCCGCCCCTATTACTCGGCCCCGCGTACCTACGGCCCCCGTGCTTACAGCGGTGGAGGTTACCGGGGTGGTGGCTTCGGCCGTCGGCGGTAAGGGTCTTACTTAACTCCTTTTAAGAATACCGGCTCATTCGGGCCGGTATTTTTTGTGTTTACTCCGTGAATCAATCGGCAGGAAATCAGCGTTTACTACCTATAAACGAAAGCACTATGAAGAAGCGCGGTACGATTTTGCTGATAGCGACCACGATACTATTGATTGATGCGCCCTTACAAACGGCTGTGGCTGAAAAGACCACTACACATATCGGCACAACGCATCGAACAGACATCAGTAGTCTTCTTAGCCGACCGCGCAGAGGTGCCAAACCCCGCCGGGGCGGCTTGTTCAACACAGGCCTGTTTCGGAAGAAAAACCCCTGTGGTTGTCCTAAACATTGAAAATAGAACGGAACACAGACCCAATGTGCCCTGCTGATTACCAGTGTATTATTAAATTGTAAAAATCTGCTTTTTAGGTAAGAAAGCCGTATCTTTGCGGGCTGATTCGTCTGAGCCGGAGTCTTACGGATTTTTTAGATAAATCAGATTCTATATTTCCGTAAAATAATCCTGTAAATCAGGCAACTCCGGTTCGCACCGGCTCTTAACACGTATGCAATCCATTAGAAACATAGCCATTATTGCCCACGTTGACCACGGCAAAACGACGCTGGTTGACAAAATTATTCACGCGTCGAAGTTGTTCCGCGACAATCAGGAATTTGGTGATCTGATTCTCGACAACAACGATCTGGAACGCGAGCGGGGCATCACGATCGTATCGAAGAACGTATCCGTCCGTTATAAAGACGTGAAAATTAACATCATCGACACACCGGGCCACAGTGACTTTGGCGGTGAAGTTGAGCGTGTCCTTAAAATGGCCGATGGCGTTTGTCTGTTGGTCGATGCTTTTGAAGGGCCAATGCCACAGACGCGCTTCGTGTTAGGCAAAGCCTTACAGTTGGGCTTGAAGCCAATCGTTGTTATCAACAAGGTTGACAAGGAAAACTGCCGTCCCGAAGAAGTTCACGAACAGGTATTTGACCTGATGTTCAACCTGGGCGCGACTGAAGATCAGCTGGATTTCCCGACCGTTTACGGTTCGTCGAAACAAGGCTGGATGGGTCCGGACTGGAAAACGCCAACGGATAACATCACCTATCTGCTGGACACTATTATTGAAAACATTCAGGCCGCTCCCGTTACAGAAGGAGCGCCCCAGATGCAGATTACCTCGCTTGATTATTCGGCCTTCGTGGGTCGGATTGCTATCGGCCGGGTAGTACGTGGTACCATGAAAGAAGGCGCGAACATGGCGCTGGTAAAAGTTGGAGATGTAATCAAGAAAGTAAAAATCAAAGAACTGCAGACGTTCGAAGGCCTTGGCAAACAGAAGGTATCGGAAGTGCAGTGTGGTGATATTTGCGCAATAACCGGCATAGAAGATTTCGAAATCGGCGATACGCTGACCGATGTTGAAAATCCAGAAGCCATCACCCGGATTGCCGTTGACGAGCCGACGATGAACATGCTGTTCACTATCAACAACTCGCCTTTCTTCGGTAAAGAAGGTAAGTTCGTAACGTCGCGCCACCTGCGGGATCGGTTATATAAAGAAATTGAAAAGAACCTGGCGTTACGCGTTGAAACGACGGACAGTGAAGACCGCTTTCTGGTATTTGGCCGGGGTATTCTGCACTTGTCAGTATTGATTGAAACGATGCGTCGTGAAGGCTACGAACTACAGGTTGGTCAGCCACAGGTATTGTACAAGCAGGATGAAAACGGCAACAAGCTGGAGCCGGTTGAAACTCTGGTTGTCGACGTTCCTGAAGAAACCGCCGGTAAAGTAATCGAACTGGCTACGCAACGGAAAGGCGAATTGCTGATCATGGAGCCAAAAGGCGATCTGCAACACCTGGAGTTTGAAATCCCATCGCGTGGGTTGATCGGTCTGCGGTCGAACGTGCTGACGGCTACCTTCGGTGAAGCCGTAATGACGCACCGGTTTAAGAGCTTTGAGCCTTATAAAGGTGCTATTCCAGAGCGGATCAACGGATCGCTGATCTCGATGACCAGCGGTACGGCAACGGCTTACTCGATTGACAAACTACAGGATCGTGGTGTGTTCTTCATTGAGCCGGGCGAAGAAATTTACACCGGTCAGGTTATTGGCGAACACAATCGTCAGAATGATATCGTGGTGAATGTTCAGACTGCCAAGCAGTTAACCAACATGCGGGCATCGGGTTCGGACAACAACGTTAAGATTGCGCCGAAGATCTCATTCTCGCTTGAAGAGTCGATGGAATACATCCAGAAGGATGAGTACCTGGAAGTAACGCCTAAGTCGATGCGGATTCGGAAAGTGTTCCTCGATGAGAACGAACGCAAACGGAACGCCAATAAATTCGAAATGGCCTGATAGTATTTGTCATGCTGAAGAATGAAGCATCTTAGCCATTAGATTACTAAGATGCTTCATTCTTCAGCATGACAAAACAGCGTTTTAACATAAAAGCCCCGACCTGCTCAGGTCGGGGCTTTTATGTTAAAACGCTACCCCAATCCGAAATGCAACCCGGTTATATACCCGGTCCTCATACCGGACCAGTGTGTACTGTCCATCTACGGGTTTGTCGACATGGGCTTGCTGCCGCTTATAGCTCATCGACAGCGTGAAATTAGCCGTACGTGGTCGGCCGATGCGCAGGCCAATACCGGGTGATGCCACCCAGCCCCCCGTAGTTTTATAGTTCAATACGCTCTGATGCAGCCAGGCCACGCCGTAACCGGCGTCTAAGCTGGTGAATACCCGCACATTTTTTTGGTTGTTACGCGCCAGATCGTACCGAATACCCGCGCATAAGGGCATCAGGAGCGCGGCTGCGTACCAGTCGACGCCCACGGTAGCACCCACAGCCAGCCGGGGCCGTAATTGCACTCCATTAAATGTCTGCGCCGTGAAGCTGAACCGGTTTTCTATTGTTTCGGAGAATTGTGTACTATAGTTTACCCGGCCAAACAAACCGCCAACTTCGGTCATGTTAGTGAAAGCAGGTTTAAAGGTTGGTGTTTGCGCCTGAGCCGTCAGTGCTGTAGTCCACCCCAGCCATCCGGCAAGAATAAGCGTTTTCATAAGCAAAAGACGGTTTAGTAGGGACGATTGACGGGAATTTTGCTCAGTTGGCGTAACGCCTGCGGATTGCTGTAGTCGAATTGGTACAGGCCGTCCCTGCCAATCATCAGCACGGTTTTGGCACCAGTCGGAACCCCGTTGCTGGACTGACCCAAGGGAATAACATCATAGGCATCCATCCCAGTGACATGTGACAGTTGGGTGATATTCATGGCATCGTTCGCCTTGAAGGATTTCAGGCCACCTGCCCCCTCACAGATAAACAGATTTGGAAAATCGACGCCCAGGCCGTGAGGGTTTTGCATGGGGTAGCTTTTCAGCAACTTAGGATTCAGCAGGTCTTTAATGTCCACTACATCCAGTTGATTGGTGAACCCCTGACAGGTGGTGCCGGACCGAAGCGTGACGTAGGCAACATCGCCATCAACGACTACGGGGTCGCAAACGCGGGCGTGGTTGAACACCGACAGCCGCACAGGTTTGGCCGGATTGGCATTGTCATAGATGAACATCCCGGAGTTAGAGCCGATAAAGAGTTTGTCTTTGTAGGGGAAGATAGTTTCGATACCCCAGCCCAGATTGATTTTCTCCCCCATACGAGGACTGGCCGGACTGCTGACGTTGAATAATTGCATATCCGACTGGCTGACAGTGTAAAGATAATCATTGTACAGGGTGAATCGCGCCATTGAGCCCCCCGTGCCACTACTGGTAGTGGGGATTGGTGAGGACGATGAGCTGGCAAAGTTGGCGTCAAAAAAGACGCAGTTTGGGCAGTTTCGCCAATTTTGCGTGGCGAGTCCGTCTTCGCAGTTCGTGTCGATGGTTTCGGTAACATAGTCGACCTTCTGATCGCTCAGCATTACACTGTTCTGGTTGAACGACCACCAGCCGCCCTCAAACTGGCCGCCTGTAAACACGTTCTGCACCCGGTTCACTTCCCGAATATTCGTCAGGTCGCTTAGATCAAACGCTACAAGGTCCATGTAGCTGTCTGCATAAAGAATGTTGTTACGGATGGCCATATCGCCGTTACCGGGAACGCGCAGAAACTCCACCATCCTGGGGTTAGCGGGGTCACGGTTGTCAATAACGTGAATCCCTTCTTTCAACTCGTTGATAAACAGGTAGCCGTCTTTGGTGTAAATCTTGCCCGGCTTCTCAAGACCACGGGCACTCTCCTGCTTTACACCCTGCCGCACCTGCGCTCCGGTAAGCGACACGTTGGTGTACCGACGATAGGTGCGGGTTTCTTTGCATTTGTCGGTGCAACCCGACAGATGCAGTAGCGCAAAGACAAACAAGGGGTAGATCAGTAGCTTCATGTCGTCTGGCTGGTTTAGTTTCAGACATGACCCGCGTTGTCTGTCAACCGTTGGAATAGAGCCAGTTAAAAGCAAAAAATCGCCCGGCGGTCTTTATACCACCGGGCGATGTTGGTCTTACACAAAAGTCAGCAATGTCACTCTTTATTAGCTTTTACAGGCTGGGATATTCACCAGCCCATCCCGTACCCTGCTTAGACACCGGGCTGTGGGTTGGCAATTTTGCCCATGAACAACACAACCCCCGATGTTTTCTCGTGAATCACAACCACGAACGGCCGGTCGCAGAGGTCAGGAAACTGAATTGATGTCGTTGAAAAACCGCCCGTTGTTACGGCAGCCGCTTCGGTACCGGATTCATCCACGGCCACAAACGCATTCTGCTTCACAAAACTGAGCAACACCCCGCCACCGGCGTTTATACGGGTGAAATCAGCCCGGTCGGTGAAAGCAGTAGGCATACCCATACCAGCCAGTACACTGTTAAGCGTAGTCTCATAGCTGAACGTAAACTTGGGCAGACCGAAATCCACCTTACCATCAACCATCGTTTTCTGTACCTGATTCCAGTCGTCGGTCGTTAACGACTGAATCAGGGCATCGGCTGAACTTGTGGGTGCTGGCAGCAGAATAGTCATCGCGTAGTTGCCACTGCCATAAGGCAACTCGTAGGCTGTGTAGCCGGGCCGGAATGACCGGCGAATAGTCCGGTTGGCACGCATCATCCTTACGGTTACCTGCTGTCCGTTCGCCAGGGTGAACGGCGTATCCTGCGTGGCCTGCGGGTCAAATTTCGATGCCCAGTTACCTTTAAAGTAAAGCGCGTTCAATAGAAACAGCACGTTATCGGGCTGAATCTGGTCCAGCACTTTAGGAATACGGCCTTTGGTTTGCTCGTTCGCCCAAGCATTAATTGTATTGACGGACGACGGATTATTGAAATCGAGGGGCGAAACGGTAGCCTTAAACGTCGATTTCAGTACATCCTGAAATGACGTTGCCACCTGAAACGTATTCCGATACCAGACTGAATTGGCCAGCCCGAGCGTAACCTGCGGGTCCAGACCGGGCAGGTTATCCATCAGGTTCTGGTACGTCTGGTTAGCTTCACTAAGGGTCTGGGCGTCGAGTTTCAGGGCTTTCTGAATCTCCTGCTGCGTTTGTCCATTGGCACCGTTCAGGATCATACCCAGCGCAACATGCAGACTCAGGGGCGATACAAACACATTTTTAGCCGATGACTCAGCGGCATTTACCCGCTTGAACATATCGAAAGCAAAGCTGGTGGTCTGACCCGCAAACGGGGCCGACACCCGTAAAGTACCGCCCGGCTGGGGCGTCACAGTGGCTGAACTTTTCCGGCAGCTCAAAGCCGCAGTCAGAGCAATCAGCGTAGCGGTTAAAACGGTTACGAAGGAAGTTAGCTTATTCATACCGGCTGTGTGTTTAAAAAGAGGTATCCATGCACTGCTGTTGGTAAGTCGGTTTAGGACGCCGTACTTACTGACAGGCACTAAATGATTTGCGCTTGTCGCGCAGGGCAGTAATTAAACCATCGAAGCCCGGAATGGATTTCCCCGCTTCAAACGTCACCCGATACCGCTCGGCTCCCTGCTCGATTTCCAGAAACTCAGCCCCACCATCAGCGCAGTCAGGACAACCTAAGGTAACCGGCTGCTTTTGCAGCAGAGCCAGATTCGCCTGTGCTTTCAGGGCGGTCCACTCGGTTTCGGTTAATGGAGTCGTGCAGGTTTTGGTTGGATACTGCGCCGGAGCACGGGTACCTTTCTTGGTAAATATAGCTTTTGTTGCACTCAATTCTACCTGCTGATCGCAGTACCCAATGCAATACCCATACGACGTGCCGCCCCGGATGATAAGCCCGTCCGCAGCGGTTGCATCTGCGGTAGGCGCAACGGCTGTTGAACTGGCACAACGCCCGAGGGTAACACTTATAATCAGGCCAATCATATACAGTTTCATGGGTGCTTAAAAGTGATAGTCCATACTAAAACTCATGCCTACCGTGTGTGGCCGGGTTTCCAGGTTTACATCCGACTGCGTACCCGACTGGAGTGATTGCTGGTAGACACCCGCCAGCGAAGCCGACCACCGCCGTGACGACCGGTACCGGAACCGCGCCCCAGCCGTTCCCGACAAGGTCATCGGCCGAAAAACACTGTCGCTGGGTTTAACCACGAGTGTTTCACCAACGGTATTGCGCACAAACCAGCTGGTCAGTAAACCGCCCAGTAGCGACAACCCTAACCGCCGACGCGGACGCAGTTGATACCCAACCTGTACCGGCACTTGTACATAACGATAATCGTTTCGGACGTTCTCCTGTTTGGCCGGTCCGTAAGTCGGTGCCAGGGTGTATTTGGTATCCTGATTTCCACTGGGGCTATACAGGGCGGTCGGCAAACTTTTGCTGATACTGTTCTCAACTACGGCCGCATATAGTGTTTGCGTAGAACCTGCGTACAGCGTCTGTGTAGCACCAGTCTGAACCGCATACACCTGTGTCTGCGCGGGACTGACCACCGTTGACCGTGCCTGTAAAATGCCAACACCCGTCTCGACTGACCACCGGTCGGTAAGCTGCTTACCCACCCCGGCCTGAACCGTTACTGCGCCACCCGACTGACTGCTGAACGCGGGTGAGCTGGCGCGAACTGCCGATGCAGCCAGATTATACGCGTTGGCCACGATAGCCGCAGTTGGAATACTGCGAATACCAACCTCGGGGTTAAACGAAGATGGCATGACACTCAGCGAAGCCCAGGTTTCGCGGCCTACAGGTTCAGACCGTTCCGGTGCTGCGGTTGTCGTTTCTTCAGTACGGTACCAGACCATCCGCTGAATCTCGATTGGATGACTTTTCAGCCATTTACCGGACAGTTTATTAATCGACAGATCGAACCGACCAAATGGGTTGGCTTCTTCTGCAAACGTTGATACTGCCGTTACGCGGCTGTCCGTTCGATTCACCGTTGAAGCAAGTGAAGGTCGGGAAAACGTTTGCGCCGAAAGCATTGCCACAGCCTGCTGTTCAGCCTTTGATGTACCCTGAAATGCTGTTGTTCCCGGTATGCCGGTGGCGGCCAATGAAGGCATCGCTTCAGCAAAGCGGGTAGCTTGTTTTAAATCGGCCTTTTCCTGACGCCCAGCCGCTACAATGACCGGAGACGAAACAGACTTCGTGGCAGACGTTACAGGTATATTTCGCGCTTCGTTTCGATTGGCTGCCACTATGGTCGCCGTTGTTTGAGCCGTACCCTGCCGTGCTTGCGGGCTGGTGGGCACAACATACTGCCAGGTCCACCAGCCTGTCAATAGCAAGGCCACAGCAGCTGCTACCCCGGTTAACCAGGGCCGGGCCGCGCCCCATAGTGGTATCACTTTGGCCCGGTCGTCGGTGTCTAACTGACGCTCAATGGCATTCCAGACGCGGGGTGGCGGGGCGTCGGCAGCGTCATCAAATGCCTGTTGCCACGCCTTGCGGAATGCATCGTCGGGAGTGGGTTGGTTATCAGTGTTCATCTTGTATTCGTTCTTCGTTGTATAACTTCTGCTGCAACAACGTTCTGGCCCGGAACAGTTGAGATTTCGAGGTACCCTCCGAAATAGCGAGTAAATCGGCAATTTCGGGATGGTTGTAGCCCTCGATGGCGTACAGGTTAAAAACAGTTCGGCAGCCCGGTGGCAGTTCCTGAATCAGTTGCAGCAGGTATTTATAATTCAGCGTTGGGAGACTTTCGTCGGCCTGCGGAAGCATGGGTGCCAACTCGTCTATGTCGGTGCTATTTTCCCACGGCTTCTGTTTCCGCAGATGCTTTAGTGCCGTATTGATCACAATCCGTTTCAGCCAGGCCTCCAAGGGACATTCAAACCGGAAGGTTCCGATGTGCTGGTAGATCTTCACAAACGCATCCTGTAGTACATCTTCGGCTTCATCGGCGTCTTTCACATACCGTTTACAAACGACAAAGAGCTTACCGGCATACCGCTCATAGAGCAGTCGCTGAACCACACGGCTCTGCTCCCGGCAGCCTTCAACTAAAGTACGTTCATCCACTCGGTCAACGTTGATACTACTAAGAGTCAAGTAACGACAGAACGGTTGGAACGTGCAAAAAAAAATTTCAGTAAACCGTGCCGTATTAGTATACGGCTGTTCTGTTGCGTGTCCTGAAAAACAGAAAAGGCCCCTACTCAGCGAGCAGGAGCCTTTTTAGGTCTGTAAACGAAGGACTAATTCACAACAGTATCGATCAGCCACGTGACCACCGATACGACTAAACTGAAGAGTAACGCGGAGATAAAACCACTCACCGCGAAGCCGCTTACCAGATTAGCCGTGAGATAAACCATCAACACGTTGATTACGAGATAAAAAAGACCCAGTGTCAGGATAGTGATCGGAATGGTTAGCAGGACCAAAATGGGTTTGAGAAACGCATTGAGCAGTCCCAAAACAATGGCGACGACCAGGGCCGTGCCGATGCCACCCGAAATATGGATACCCGGTACAAAGCGGGCGGCTAAATAAACGGCGACAGCACTAATCAGGATGCGGATAAGAAATCCCATAAAGACAAAATGAGGTTTGAGGTGTATAAGCGACGCTCATTATTGAGCTGTATCACTTCTCAAACGGCGAACGGCAGACCAATGTTTATCAGCTACTTCGCGTGACGTTGCTGCAACACCCCAATGATGTCGTCCAGGTTCATGTTTTTCTGTTCCAGCAAGACCAGAAAGTGAAACAGCAGATCGGCGGCCTCGCCTTTAAACAGGTCGTCGTTATCGTCTTTGGCTTCAATCACCAGTTCAACAGCCTCTTCTCCTACTTTCTGGGCAATTTTATTGACACCTTTTTTAAACAGCGATGCTGTGTAGGACGCATCGGAGGGGTTTACCTTCCGGTCGTGAATAATGGCCTGTAAATAATTCAGGAACTGGCCTCTACCCTGATTTACTTCGTCAAAACAGGTATCAGCTCCGGTATGGCAGGTTGGGCCAGCGGGCAGGACTTTGATAAGGAGGGTATCACCGTCGCAATCGTCCAGGATCTCAACCACGTGCAGGAAATTATTGGATGTTTCGCCCTTGGTCCAGAGCCGTTGCTTACTCCGGCTGAAAAACGTAACGATGTTCTCGGACCGTGTCTTTGTCAGAGCCTCCTGATTCATGTAGCCCAGCATCAGCACTTTACCGGTTTCGGCATCCTGAATCACGGCGGGTACAAGCCCATCGGGCGATTTATCGAAGTTAATAGTCATGCTTACTGTGTGTTTTTGACCCGTTGAACCGGGCCTCCAATTGCTTAATTCGTTGCTGTTGCTGACGTAACTGCTCGCTTTTTTGCGAATCCGCCTTTCGCAGTTCCGCCATTTCCTTTTTCGACTCGATCAGGTAAAGCGTCAGTTCTTCTATTTTCCCCAGCAAGGTAGCGTTTAGCTTCGCTACATCAACCCCCTCCCGCACCACTTCTGCCGCCGACGGAACGCCGGGCAGGTGACCATGCCGCTGAATGTAGGTTTCAACTGTCCCTAACGGCCGAAGGGCATAGGTGCTGGCGAAGACGTTATCACTCCATTCGTTTGTGTTATTGATGCGTAGGCGATACCGGGCCTTCACCACATCGCCCTGCTCGTTAACGGTCAGGAACTGGTCGGTAGCCTGTGTAGCGGGACTGGCAGCAGTCAATTTACTTAACCGCAATCCGCTGGCATCGGCTGTTTGGCTGACGACCTCCAGCCGGGTAGCCGGGGCCGACGTACCAATACCTACGTTGGCCTGGTTACCCAGCACAACAGCATTGCTGACGGCGACTTGCGCGCCAGCCCCAATGGCGGTGGCATTGTCTAAAGTGGCTGAGGCTAAGCTTCCGGCCTGAGTACCTAAAAATGTATTTCGCGAACCGGCTCCGGTGGTGTTGTAGCCGATATAGACGTTATCATCGCCCGTGCTTGTAGCCGGACCGGCGCTATTCCCAACAAAGGTATTGTGACTACCGCTGGTATTACCCCGCCCCGATGCAGTGCCAAAAAACGTATTTCCCTTACCGGTGGTAGTGGTGTAACCCGACTGATACCCGACAAACGTATTGGAATCGGCCATAGCAAAGTAACCCGATTGATAACCGATGTAGCTACTTTTCTGGCCCGTTAGGTTGGTATACCCGGCTTTACTGCCCACAAAAAGATTGTTGGAGGCTGAATTATTATAACCCGCCGAGTCGCCTATTACGACGTTGCTCTGCCCAGTCTGGTTGCTGTATCCAGCCTTTACACCCAGCGTAATGTTGTTATACCCAGTTGTGTTGCTGTAACCGGAAAGAAAACCCATAAATGTATTAAGTTGCCCTGTGGTGTTAGAGTAACCTGCCATATAGCCTAAGAAGGCATTACAACCTCCGGTAGAAGTATTACTACCAGCACTGCTGCCTATAAATATATTGGAAATGGCGGTAGTATTCCTGGCCCCCGCAGATGTGCCCAAGAAAACATTAGAATAACCGCTTGTGTTACTGTAACCTGCTTGGTTTCCCATGAATAAATTACCAGACCCAGTGGTGTTATAATAGCCTGCACCTGATCCATTAAATACATTGGCAAAACCGGTTGTATTGTAGTAACCCGAACTGGTACCAGCGAAGGTATTGCCAGAGCCGGTTATGTTGTAATAACCCGAGTTGGTACCGGTAAAGGTGTTGCCCAAGCCGGTAGTCGTATTAAGTCCAGCTTTGCTACCTATAAATACATTGCCTGAAACAGCGTTGTTATAACCTGCCGAATCACCTATAGCGATATTATTAGTACCAATTTGATTTTGATAGCCAGCCTTTACACCCAAGTAGGTATTACTGTACCCAGTCGTATTATTCTGACCTGTCATATGGCCGAGAAAAGTGTTACTGGCTCCGACTGTGTTGTAAATCCCTGATTGAGAACCAACGAAAGTATTTGAAATACCCGTGGCGTTTAAGCCTGTGTTATAGCCAATAAAGATATTATTGTTGCTTGTTTTATTAGAAAAGCCTGCATTGTAACCTATACATACATTAAAACCCCCAGTAGTATTACCAACACCTGCGTTTGCACCGATAAATGCATTACCACCACCCGTTGTGATAGATAAACCTGCATGATACCCTACTAACACGTTAAGAATTCCAGGCGAGAATGACGTAGGAGAAGTAGCCACATAATTCTCCTGTGCCCGAAGCCAGACAGGTAACAGAAACAAACAGATAAATAGCAGGTAATTGTTAAATCGCATAGTTGAATGATGGTAAAATGTATGCGAAGATGAGCATTTTTAAGGAACGGCTCTACTACCTAAGACCTATTTTAGTCTGATTAGTAACAAAATGACCTCGTTCGTTCAATTCGTCATTCGCATAGGAATCTTATGGGCAGCCAAATAGTGTTTCAGCGCCTGAATCTCAATCTCCTTAAAGTGGAAAATGCTGGCGGCTAACCCCGCATCAGCTTTACCCGTGGTGAACACGTCGACAAAATCCTCCATCGAGCCAGCCCCACCCGACGCGATTATGGGGATGTTGGCCGCACCCGAAATCAGTGCGGTCAGTTCAAGGGCAAAACCCGCTTTCGTGCCATCCGTATCCATTGATGTGAGCAGGATTTCACCTGCCCCCCGGTTTTCGACTTCTTTGGCCCAGGCAATCGTGCGGAGTTCCGTTGGTTTACGGCCCCCGTGCGTGTGAACGATATGCTCTCTCCCCTCTCCTTTTTGGGGAGAGGGGCCGGGGGTGAGGGAAATAAAGCGCGTATCAATTGCCACGACGATGCACTGACTGCCAAATTCCAGCGCCAGTTCGTTGATCAGGTCGGGGTTGCGGACGGCTGAGGAGTTGATAGAAATCTTATCAGCACCAGCGTTCAGCAGGGCCGATACATCGGCTTTGGAGGAGATGCCCCCTCCTACCGTAAACGGAATATTCACGGCGCGGGCGACATTACGCACCAGTTCAATCAGCGTTTTGCGCTCGTCGACGGTTGCGGTGATGTCCAGAAATACGAGTTCATCGGCTCCTTCGCGGGCGTAGATCGCTCCCAGTTCAACCGGGTCACCGGCATCGCGGAGGTTGACAAAGTTGGTTCCTTTTACCGTTCGCCCGTCTTTGATATCTAGGCAGGGTATAATTCGTTTGGTTAGCATACAGTTAGTATTTCTCGATCAGCAGACGTTGCATGAACCATTCAGGATGGTTCAGTGGCGTAAAGCCGAATTGTTCGTAAAGTGAGTGCGCATCGCGGGTAGCCAGTACCCACCGTCGCAACCCCTGTAAGGCTGGCCATTCGCAAATGGCGTTGATGAGTTGCTTTGATACGCCCTGCCCCCGGTAGGCCGCTACCACAAACACATCGGACAGATAAGCAATGGTGGCCTGATCGGTAATAACGCGGGCAAACCCGATTTGCTGCCCATTATGATAGACCCCGAAGCAGAGCGAGTTATCAATCGAACGCTTCACAAGCTCCAGCGGAATATTCTTTGCCCAATAAGATTCCTGACTCAGAAACTGGTGAATCAGCGGTATGTCTAACAGGGCCTTGTCGGTGCTGATGATATAGTCGCTGGTCATTATAGGTTGATCGAAAGGTTATGGCGCATATTGAAAGGAAGTGCTTAGCTCATCCAGAATAGCAACGACTTTTTGTAGCTCGGGAAGCTGTATAGCGCTGAGATAAGCCACCGGGTTATGATAGCTGTATTCGCGATGGCTATCCGCACTGAAAACCTCGAAATAATACGTCTGGCCATCTGAAATCATGAATCGGGGAGCTTTCTTGTTAGCCTTCACCGCAATACTTCCGTCTGATTCTATCGTAACTCGTGTAGAATCTTTTTTTGGCTTTGGACGCAACCGGTTTTCAATCGCCGAGTCGTCGGGCATCGTTAGTATATCCTGTTTCACCAGTCTGTTCCAGAACGTTGAATCGATTCGGCGCACTGGTTTTATGTGAGTGAATCTTTGGAAGTTCGGCTTATCGAAATGGATCTGATACTTAGTCAGCCGGACGTTTTTAGCCGTCTTTTTTAGAATATAAACTACCTGCGCAGGGCCGAACACTAATTGTTCCCGCTGCCAAATCCGAACTTCATACTCATCCTTCCGAAGTTTTGGCTCCTTCAGATGCAGTTTATCTGTCAACTGATGCAAAGCGCTGTAAACCGTAGAATCGCCGGGTGCTAGTGCAAATGTTCGGGTGATCAGGCAGAACCATACTAAAGCCGTCTTGATTATCAGTTTCATAGCGAAGTTGGTTATTGCTGGTTATTAAATTCCTGTAGCTCCTTCAGCGTTACCCGCCCCTCATAAATCGCCTTACCCACAATCACACCGAACAACTTCATTTCGGCCAACCGCTCCAGATCGCCCATGTTGCTGACGCCCCCGCTGGCAATAATATTCAGCGTTGGCGCTTTATCCTGTAGATTCCGGTACAGGTCGAACGATGGCCCCTGCAACAGGCCGTCTTTCGCCACATCGGTGCTGATGGCATATTTTGCTCCTTTTTCTACCCACGTTTCTACAAAATCGTAGACCCAAACAGTGGTGGCTTCCTCCCACCCGCTAACGGCTATTTTCTCGTTGCGTGCGTCGGCTCCTAAAATGATTTTCTCGCCACTGTAGTGGGATAACCAGCTCTCGAACAGGTTCGGGTTCTTCACCGCGACGCTGCCCCCAGTAACCTGTTTGGCTCCGCATTCAAAGGCAATGCGGAGGTCGTCGTCCGATTGCACTCCACCGCCAAAATCAACATGCAGACGGGTTTTGGATGCAATCTGCTCCAGCACTTTATAGTTAATGACCCGTTTTTCTCTGGCCCCATCAAGGTCAACAAGGTGCAGCCGGGTCAGCCCCGCGTCTTCAAACTGTTGCGCCACCTCGAACGGGCGGGCATTGTACTCTTTCTTCTGATTATAATCGCCCTGAGTCAGGCGGACGGCTTTTCCGTCGATTAAATCAATAGCTGGAATGATGTGCATAGTCTATTAAATCTTCAGGAAATTGGCGAGTACCTGCTGTCCAATGTTGCCGCTAATTTCGGCGTGAAACTGAGCTGCGTAAAAGTTGGCTTTCTGTAACATGGCGCTGAACGGTCTGCCGTAGTCACATACCGCCGTTGTGTAGTTGCAAACATCGGCCGCGTAGCTATGTACAAAATAGACGTAAGCTTCATCGGGCAGGCCAGTGGTTAATGGACCACTCAGGTTCGTAAGACTGTTCCAACCCGTATGCGGCACTTTCAATGTAGAACCATCGGTAGCTGTACTCGCCGGGAACCGCCGAACGTCGATGTCGAAAATACCCAAGCAGGTTGTATCGTTTTCTTCCGAATGGCGGCACATCAGTTGCATACCCACGCAGGTACCCAATACCGGCTGGGTTAGGGTGGGTATAATTTTATCCAGGCCACACCGGCGCAGATACGCCATGGTTGTACTGGCCTCGCCCACACCGGGGAAAATTACTTTATCAGCCGAACGAATCTCCGCTTCGTCATCGGTAAGCAGGTAGCTGGCTCCTAACCGATCCAGCGCATACATGACTGACTGCACATTGCCAGCGTTGTATTTGATGATAACTGTTTTCATAGCAAGATTACAGTGCTGTGTTTGCTGTGCCGTCAGGTTTGAGAACTTGACGGCACAGCAAACACGTTTAAACGAAAAAGCCCGGCTTCTTTGCAGAACCGGGCTTTTTGGGTGTGTTGGTCGAAATATGATTTTGACTTACAAACACGGAGCGTCTCGTTCTGCTGGGTTAATACTCAGCATGATGATGAACCCGGCTTGTGCTGCGTGTGGTCATACGTCGTTTATTCGCCAGCCTCTGCTTCGAGCAGGGCCTTATATTTCTTCGCGTTTGGTGCTTCAGCGGCTTCCGGGTACTTCTCCAGAATCTGATTGTAGGCGCTGATGGCCTTATCATTTTCCTTAGCGTTCTCGTGCGCTACCGCCAGTTTCATCAGATACGTTGGCGTAAAGTACTTGTTCGATTTGTAGTCAGCGGCTTTCTGGTAGTAGTCGGCTGCATCGCTGTAGCTTTTCTTTTCCATATACGCATCACCGATCAGGGCATAGGCGCGTGCCTGCACCAGCAGATCCGACGAACTGAAGTTTTTCAGATGCTCGATGGCATCGTCAAACTTACCCTGCTTCAACAAACCCAGACCGGCATAAAAATTAGCCAGATTACCTGCCTTTGTTGAGCCATAGTCATCAGCCACCCGGACTAAACCGGGATTGGCCCCGTCACCATTGAGGGCTTTCTTGAGCGAATCAGCCTCCAGCTGAAACACCGACGGAAACATCTCGGTCTGTGCTTCTTCGTCCTGCGTGCCCTGATAATACCGATAGCCAAAAAAGCCAACAATCAGGATCAAAACCGCAGCGACGATGCCCAGAATGGGTTTCCGATAGGTTTCAAAAAAATCTTCAGCCTGTTCAAACCGGCCTGTCAATGCATCGGGGTCTTCCAGAATCTCTAAACCCGCTCTCTTCTTGCTCATTCGTCTTGCAATTTGAACCGCAAAATTAGTGATATTCTGGTTTGCATCAACTGCTAAGTCCCGAAACTTTAGACGGTTGCCGCTGTATCTCGGGCAGTCATCACCTCCGACGACCGTACCGTGCGAATCTGATGCGGTAATAACGTCTCTACGGCCAGTGTTTCGCCAGTATATGTCACAAACTCCACTTCATAGGCTTTTCCCTCGCACAACACTGTGGCAATTGTTCCAACGTCTCCTGTTTTTAACCGACCGTTGGGTATATCCTCCGTCAGTACAACCAATTCAAATTCATTCATACGCGCATTGATTAACTTATGATATAACGAGACCGATTTGATGGTTGTTATACCGTAAAATCAAAAAACCGACCGGCGGAAGCCAGTCGGTTTTTTGAATAATAATAGTGTGTCGAGTTTGAGAATCGCAGGAGTGATCCCGTCAACACCACATCCATAACCCTACTCCATCAGGAATGGGTAATCGGTCTGCATGTATACGTCTTTGTAAGCTTCTTCGGCAGGCGGATAAGGCGATTCTTCGGCAAACTTCACTGCTTCATCTATCTGACCTTTGATTTTCTGGTCGATGGCGGCCAATTCCTCTTCCGTTGCCAGGTTTTGCTCCAGAATCCGGCTTTTTACATGCTCAATCGGGTCACGCTGTTTGTACTGCTCCACTTCATCTTTAGAACGATACTTCTGCGGGTCCGACATCGAGTGCCCCCGATAGCGGTAGGTACGAAACTCTAAAAACGTTGGGCCTTCACCAGCGCGGGCACGGGCAGCGGCACGGCCTACAGCTTCGTGTACGGCTTCAACATCCATCGCATCGACGGGTTCGGCCGGCATGTCATAGGATTCGCCAATGGTATACAATTCGGTTACGTTCGAGGTACGGGCTACAGAGGTCCCCATCGCGTAGCCGTTGTTCTCGACCACGAAAATGACGGGTAGTTTCCACAGCATCGCCATGTTGAAAGCCTCGTGCAACGCTCCCTGCCGCACAGCACCATCGCCCATAAAGGTGATACAGAGGTTGCCCGTCTTGTTATATTTTTCGGCAAAAGCGATGCCAGCGCCCATAGGCACCTGAGCACCCACAATGCCGTGTCCACCCACAAAATTCACGGATTTATCGAAGATGTGCATCGACCCGCCTTTGCCCTTTGAAGCGCCGGTTTGTTTGGCGTACAACTCCGCCATGATCGCATTGGGACTGGTACCCAACGCCAGCGGAAAACCGTGGTCGCGGTAGGCGGTGATCCATTTATCATCCTTAGTCAGAGCCGAACAGGAGCCCGACGAACCGGCTTCCTGACCAATATAAAGGTGACAGAAGCCCCGGATTTTTTGCTGACCATAAAGCTGACCGGCCTTTTCTTCAAACTTCCGCTGTAACTGCATCGACTCGTACCAATACAGATACTGCTCTTTGGAATACTGTGCCTTAGCCGGGGGAGGGGTGGAGACACCCTTAGTCTTTTCTTTGACGCTTGCCATTGTATGAGTAGTTCAGAGTCAGTCGATACGCGTTCGTTGACGATGGTCAACGGATGAACAAACCGTACGTATCTTTGTTGCCAATAGCTGACGGTCAGTAGCGTTTACGCGACCACAATACGGCAAAAATAGCCAATCTCCCGCGAATCCTCATCTTCATGCATCTGGAAAAACTCAGCCTGACAAATTTTAAGAACTATGACGATGGCTCGTTCACCTTCGGACGGCAGGTAAACGTGATAGTCGGGCGGAACGGAAGCGGGAAAACGAACTTACTGGATGCTATTTATTTCCTGTCACTCAGCAAGAGTGCCTTCCATAATCAGGATGCGCTGAGCGTTGCCCACGATGCCGATTATTTCATCATCGACGGCATTTTTATTAAAGAAGAACGGGCCACCCAGATTACGATCAGTCTGCAACGCGGACAGCGGAAACACTTGCTGTCTGACAAAAAACCATACGACCGTATCAGCGAACACATTGGCCGGTTTCCGGTGGTACTGATGGCGCCCAACGATACCGATCTGGTTCGGGAACATAGCGAAGACCGGCGGCACTTTTTCGACGGGGTTCTTTCGCAGTTAGACGTCGACTACCTCCGTGATTACCTCTCCTATCAGCAGATTCTGAAACAGCGCAATAGTCTGCTGAAGTTATTTGCCGAGCGCAACACGCTGGATGAAGAATTGCTGGAAACCTACAACGAGCCGCTGCTGGTCTTGGCCGGACGGATCTATGAACGCCGGAAACAGTTTGTCAGCGAGTTTCTACCCGTGTTCCGGCAGCATTATAACTACCTGAGCGAAGAGCGCGAAACGGTCGATATTGTCTACGAATCAGAGTTGGGCAGTGACGAGTTTGCTAAAGATTTCCGGCGGAACCGTAGCCGGGATATTCAGTTGCAGCGCACGACAATGGGTATCCATAAAGACGACTACATTTTTGAGATCGGCGGAGTAGCGTTAAAGAAATTTGGTTCGCAGGGCCAGCAAAAGACGTTTGTAGTGGCCCTGAAGCTGGCTCAATTCGAGCAGCTTAACGCCGAAAAAGGTCTTAAACCCATTCTGTTGCTGGACGACATTTTCGATAAGCTGGATGATCGGCGTATTGGCAAGCTCATTCAGCTCATGGACGAGGGTATGTTCGGGCAGTTGTTCATCACCGACGCCCGCCCGGAACGTACCGAACAATTGCTTCAGAATGTGCAGGCCAACGTGAAGTTTTTCCGGGTAGGAGAGGAGTGACAGGTGCTACCCGTTCAGCGTCAGATTTCCGCCTTTGGTGTAGCGCAGTTCTTCCTCAGCCAGCATCTGCCGGACGGTTTGAGCCAGGGTTTCAGCCTCCGCTGTTTTGAAATAGTCAGCTAACTGGCGGGGCGAGATGCCGGGACCGTTGGCAATAGCCACGTATTGGCGCACCTGCTCCCGAACAGCGGACGAAGCCGATTCGAGCGTTTTCTTCTTTGCCAAGCAATTATCGCAAATGCCACAGGCCTGGTCTGGTTCCTCACCGAAATATGCCTGAATGAGCCGAGTCCGGCATTGAACCGGGTGCTGTGCATAATGCAGTGCTGCCCGGACTTTGGCTAATGCCCGTTGCTTTGTCTGTTCAAGCTCGTAGAAATTGAGCGGCAACTGCTCGGCATGGATGCGTGGCGTCAGAAAGGTAAGTTGCGGTTTGTCTTTTTGCTTATCGTACAAAATGACACCCCGCTCGTGCAGATGATCGAGCATAGCCATAATCTCGGACTGGTCGATCATGAAGGCCCGCGCCAGAGCCGCTTCCGAAATGGTCGTGAAGTCGGTGAAGACTTCCCCCCCGTACATTCGCAGCAGCAGCTTGATGAATGAATCCAGGTTGGGATTCATGACCTGAAACTCGTACAACTGCCGGTTATCGAGCGTAAAAACGAGCTTTGATGGGTGAAAATAAGCTTCGCTCAGGTCGATAAACCCTTCATGTTGCAAAATCTTTAGGGCGTAATGCGTTTCCTGGGGCGGCAGTTTGAAGGTAGTTGTAAACGCAGCTAAGTCGAAATCAAAGTCGCTGAACTCGCCCCCGCCAACGGGTACGGCCGTGTAGTTAGCCAGTGCCTGATACACCCGCTTGAGCAGTTCGACGGGCGGGTATTGCTGCTCCGTCCGAAACTCCAGCGTCGACAGGTCGGCCTTGTTATAGAGCATCACCGCGTAGGCTTTCTGCCCATCGCGACCCGCCCGACCTGCTTCCTGATAATAAGCCTCCAGCGTATCGGGTACTTCGAGGTGAATCACCACCCGTACGTTCGGCTTGTCAATACCCATCCCGAAGGCGTTTGTAGCCACAATGACCCGACATTTGTCGTTAAGCCAGGCGTCCTGTTTAGCCGCCCGCTGTTTAGAGTCCAACCCGGCGTGGTAAAAATCAGCCGGAACGCCCGAACGCACTAACCATTCAGCCAGTTGCTCGGTCTGCCGGCGGCTACGAACATAAACGATGGCCGTACCGGGTACATTGGTCAGCACCTTCAGCATCCGCTGTTGTTTGTTTTCTTCTAAAATCGCCGAATAGGACAGGTTAGGCCGGGCAAACGTCTGTCGAAACACCACGGGCGGTTGGTTGGCCGCATCCCCGACGGTTCGGGAGCGCATAGCCAGCTTCTCCTGAATGTCAGTCTGTACCTCGGGCGTGGCCGAAGCGGTCAGGGCGATAATGGGTACGTCGGGAATTAGCTCGCGGAACTCCGCGATTTGCAGGTAAGGCGGGCGGAAGTCGTAGCCCCAGGCCGAAATGCAGTGAGCCTCATCAACGGCAAGCAGACAAACGTTCATCTGCTTGGTCCGCTCAATCATGATTTCGGTACGGAGCCGCTCGGGTGATACGTAGAGGAATTTTGTGTTGCCGTAAATGCAGTTATCCAGCGTGGTATCAATCTCGCGCCAGTGCATACCGGAATGCAACGCAGCGGCCGGAATACCCCGTCGGCGAAGTTGCTCGACCTGATCGCGCATAAGGGCAATCAGGGGCGTTACGACAATACACACGCCGGGCATGGCCAGGGCCGGTACCTGAAAACAGATGGATTTACCCCCACCGGTAGGCATCAGCACCAGCGTATCCTGCCCGCTTAAAACCGTATTCACGATCTCTTCCTGCAACGGGCGGAAGGTATCGTATCCCCAAAACTGCGTTAATATCTGCCGAACGGTCATGCGTAGGTTGCTCCCAGTGATGCAAATTTACACCCGTTAGCAGACAAATCAGCGAACAGCTTGTTTGATAAACAGCGTACCTATTTCCAGTAAACTACTACCTGCATGATTCAGAAAATAACAAAATCCGATGCCGAGTGGCGTGCCATCTTAACACCGGAACAATACCGGGTGACCCGGCAAAAAGGCACTGAACGAGCCTTTACCGGCAAATACTGCGAAGCGCACGACCCCGGCCTGTATGCGTGCGTATGCTGCGGCACCGAACTATTCGAATCCACCACCAAGTTTGAGTCGGGCACAGGCTGGCCCAGTTTTACCGAACCCATTGATCCCGAACGCATCCGCCTGGAAAAAGACGTAAGCTACGGGATGGTCCGGGTAGAAGTGCTTTGCAACGTATGCGATGCCCACTTAGGCCACGTTTTTGATGACGGACCGGCACCAACGGGGCAGCGCTATTGCCTGAACTCCGTATCGCTGGTGCTAAAGCAGGCCACCACCTAACAGCATAAATAAACCTATTTAGCGTTGTAGGTAGAAACGTTTAACCTGCTGATTTTTGCTTCATGAAACAACTATACATTGCTTGTTTGCTGGCATATGCCGGTTTACTTGTGGTTGGGCCTGCCTTCGCCCAGAAATCGGTTCCACAACCAACAACTTACGGGCGGTTTGTACGTCAACAGCGAACCCTGCCGGGGACGATCATCGAATGCCCGGCCTCGCCCATTAACGCCTTTACCAAAGTAGGTGTTGATGCTACGCGCAGCGCTCGAAAGGCCGCGGGAAAATCAGATGCCGTTACAGCCACATTTATTGTCGAGTATACTGGCTTTTCGACTGAAGCACAAACCGCATTCCAGTTCGCGGTAGACATCTGGTCTACCATTATTGTGTCTCCGGTACCGATTCGTATCAAAGCCAGATGGGTGTCTAAAGACCCCAACATTCTGGGTTCGGCGGGTCCGGCAACTACACGTGTCGGCTCCGATGGTACGCAGAAGGCTTTTGGCGAATATCCGGTGGCACTGGCCGAAAAAATTGCCCGCCGTGCACTGAACGACCCGGCCGACGCCGATATAAGTGCGGAGTTCAACAAAAATTTCAACTGGTATTTCGGTACGGATGGTAATCCACCCGCTGGTCAATACGATCTGGTTTCGGTAGTACTGCACGAAATTGGTCACGGGTTAGGGTTTACCGGCAACATTCGTCCCAGCGACAATAACACACTGGCAGGCTACCAGAATCCGTCTGTATTTGATCATTTCGTGGAGACTACGGCCGGAAACCGTTTGGTTGACGAGTCGAAATATGCTAATGGGTCGGCTGCGCTGTATCAACAGCTGGTAGGAGGGAACCTGTATTTCAACGGCCCTATTCTGCAACAGCGTACCGGGCAACGGGCGCGGTTGTATGCACCGGCCACTTACTCAACGGGGTCCACGCTCTACCACCTCAACGAATCGACGTACCCGGCGGGTAATATCAACTCGCTGATGACCTACGCCATTGGCCCTGCCGAAGCTATTCACACGCCTGGCCCCATAGTCACCAGCATTTTTTCGGATATCGAGTGGAAAACGACCTCCGTGCTTCACACGCCACTAACCGATCAGGAAGACGTTCGGGATCTGGTTTTTAAAACCCGGGTAGTCAGCGATACCACCATCGTACCAAATTCGGTTCGGTTCTTTTACCATGTCGGAACGATATCACCAACTGCCAGCACGACGTTTACGGAAGGCCCTCTGACCAAGCTCGATGCGGAAAATTATGCCTTTACCTTACCCGCAGCGCAGGCTCTGGGTAACGTTCAATACTTTTTTCAGGCTCAGGATGCTTCTGGACGTAGCTTCTCTAACCCCGGCAAGAACCTGACGGGTGGACAGGTTTATTATCAGATCGTACTGGGGCCGGACAATGTGCCTCCCCGCGTAACGTATTCGCCCACAGCAAACGTTTTATTAACGAGTCAGGCCAGTACCATTCCGGTTAATGTCGGCATAACAGACGACCGTTCGTTTGGCATTAGTACGGCGTATGTCGAATACCTGATCAACGGTGTAGCACAGGCCAATCTGCCGTTACAGTATCAGCCACGCTACGATGACCCGACGGATAGCCTATATCAGGCTACAATCCGGTTCGCAACAGCATTGAAAGCGGGCGACCGGGTGCAGTACCGCATTGTTGCCCGTGATAATTCCAAAAATAAGAACCAAACCATTAGCCCGGCTACAGGCTACTATGAACTGTCGATTGTTGCGCCACAAGCAACAGTCCGAACGCAGTATCAGAATACCTTTAATAACCCCACGACGGCAGCGGCTGATTTCGTCGGGACGGGGTTTAGTATTACCCAGCCGGCCAGCTTTACGGATGCGGCCATCCATTCCGATCATAATTACCGAAACGGGAGCGACCAGAATTATCAGTCGAATTACACCTACACGCTGCTTGCCCCCATTCAGATTAAAGCCAATCCCGACAGTGCCATTATGCGCTTCAACGAAATTGTGCTGGTTGAGCCGGGCGATGCAGGTAGTTCTTTCAGTAGCGACAGCGCCACTTTCGCTAACAGCAGTTTTTATGATTACGTGATTGTTGAAGGGTCGAAAGACAACGGAAAAACCTGGCTCCCTTTCATCGACGGCTATGACTCCCGCGAGCAGACCGACTGGCTCAACACCTTTAATTCAAAGTTCGCGGGCGTTGTTCCCGACCGAAATTCGGTGGCCGTAGGAACACCAGCCCTGTATCATCGGCGGGAGATCGGGTTGCAAACCAGCGCGAACTTCCGGCCCAACGATCAAGTGCTGATCCGGTTCCGGCTGTTTGCTGATCAGTTGACAAACGGCTGGGGCTGGTCCATCGATAACCTGCAGATTCAGGTGCCACCCCCACCACCGGTACTGGCCGTATCGGAGCCGGTAAATCCAGCTGGTACGTTCTCGGTGTATCCAAACCCAGTAACCAACGGTGCTATCCGCATCGACGCTCAACTGGCTAATCCGGTTGCAGAAGCAGGTTTATCGGTGCAGAATGCAGCCGGGCAAACACTCCGTCAGCAAACACTTTCGGTAAACGGAACGTCCGTTAAGACCCAGTTTGATCTGAGTCAGCTACCAACGGGGTTCTACTTCCTGAAATTGCAGGCAGGCGATGCAACGCTGACGAAAAAAGTGCTGATTACAAAGTAACAAGGCAACGGCATGGCTACCTTACAAAATGAATTCCTTCGCGTTCAGATTCGCCCGAAAGGAGCCGAACTAACGTCAATTTATAACCTCAGTTCCCAAATTGAGCACCTCTGGCAGGCCGATCCGGCGGTCTGGGCCTGGCACGCGCCCAATCTGTTCCCGGTCGTCGGCGGTTGTTTAAATAACCAATTGCTCATTAACGGGCGACCGTATCCGATGGAGCGGCATGGGTTCGCCCGGCAATCCGTATTTACAGAAATTGAATCGACTCAAACCCGCGCCGTTTTCTCGCTACAGTCAACTGATGTGATGCGGGAGAAGTATCCATTCGTATTCAACTTTCAGCTTATTTACGAACTGAATGGACCACAGGTAGCTGTAACGTACCGGGTGGTCAACGCGGGAAAAGACGTTATGTGGTTTTCTGTGGGGGCGCATCCTGCCTTTAACGTGCCATTCTTGCCCGGAGAGACTTACGAAGACTACGCCATCGAGTTCGAGCAGGACGAGGCTCTGGAAACCCATTTACTGGGTGCAGATGGGTTATTTTCGGGCGAAACCCAGCCCGTTGCCTTACAAGGGCGCGACCTCCCGTTGACAAAACATCTTTTCGACAACGATGCGCTGGTGTTTAAGAACCTGCAATCGCGCCGGGTAGTACTGAAAAGTAATCGTAATGACCACTCAATAACGGTTACGTTCCGTAATTTTCCTTATCTGGGATTGTGGGCAAAACCCGGTGCGCCTTTTGTCTGCATTGAACCCTGGCTGGGCTGCGCTGATTCGGAAGGTGAGCCAAAACCAATAGATCAGAAAGAACTCATTCAGCACATTGAGGCTGGCAGCGTATTCGAGGCCGGATTTAGTATTGATGTGGCGTAAATAAGTCAGTAAGCGGCTACGCCCAAGTCAATAAGTGCTTCGTTCGGGAAGACTTACTGACTTGGGCGTAGCCGCTTATTGACTTGTCTACTACTACCGGCTGCTCTGTTGAGCGGGTGCCAGGAGGTTGAAGAACTGATCTAATTTAGGCGTCAGGATAATTTCCGTCCGGCGATTCACCCGGCGGCCATCAGCCGTAGCGTTATCGGTTTTCGGCGCAAATTCCGACCGGCCACCCGCCGTTAACCGGTCTGGTTTAACCCCAAACTTAGTTTGCAGCAGACGCGCCACCGACGTAGCCCGCAGGGCACTCAAGTCCCAGTTGTCTTTAATCAGGCTGGTCGAAATGGGTACGGCATCGGTATGCCCTTCAATCAGAACGTCCAGTTCATTATGGTCATTGATCACCCGCGCTACTTTTTCCAACACGGTTTCGGCCTGTGGATTTACGTCGTATTTGCCCGATGGGTAGAGCAATTTATCAGAGATAGAGACATACACAACGCCCTTTTTCACTTCCACCTGCACGTCCTGATCGTTAATATCAGCCAGTGACCGCTTCAGGTTCATAACCAGAGATAAATTCAGCGAATCCTTGCGTTGAATCGACGAATTCAGGTTGTTCACCGTTTTGGTTTGCTCATTCAGCGTTTCGAGCGATTTACGGATGCTCTCCGCCCCGGACTTGCTTACGATAGACAGATCCGACATGCGGTCCAGCAGGTTCGTGTTGGTCTTTTTCAGATAGTCGATCTGAGCCTGCAAGTCACCCAGCTGCTTGTCTTTAGCCTGCAAATCTGACTCACGGCCCCGCAAAGAGGCCTGCAAATCGGCGGTACGTTTATCGCAATCGTTCAGGCTGGCGAGGGTTTTTTCATGGGCGGCCTGCAACGACTGTAGTTCAAGAAGTCGTTTCTTGCTTTTGCAGGATGAGGCCGAAAAAAGGGCCAGCATAGCGCAGCCAATTATCACTTTTTTCATAATACAGATTAGAATACAGGTTTATAACGACTAACACCGTTAGAAGCATACAACTTCAAAATTAATACACTGTTTGCTTCTACTCACAATGCCTTACCGAAATATTCAGAATTCCAGTAAGGGCACGAGCCATAAAATCAAGTGGATACCTGTATATTTCGTAGCAATTAACGCTTAAACAACATGAAAAACGCCCTATTGAGTTTAGCGCTGCTGCTGACGTCAGTCGTCGCACAGGCCCAGAACAACCTGATGAACAACATGTCGGAGAAGACAGCCATGGCTCCCGGTGTACCCGTTGAGCCAGTCACGCAAACGACCGCTGATAGCACCGTTGCGCTGCTGGACAAAGCTGTTACCGCGCAGGCAGCCAGTGATAAGGCCGCTGCGGCTCAGGCACTACAAACCAGCGCAACGGCCCTGGAAACGGAAGCGAAAAACAGCACGACCAGCTTTAAGGACAAACTACTTAGTCAGGCCAGCAACCTGAAAAAACTGGTGCCGCTGGCAACCTCTGGTGCATTGAGTGGCAATATTCTGCAAAAAGCCATTGGGCTGGCTAAGATGGCCTTTGCCGGTAATAAACTTGAGCAACTTATGGGTGGCAGCAGTCTACTCGCCAACGTTGGCGGCCTGACATCTAACCTCGGCATTCTGAAAAGTGCCCTGCCTGCTTTGGGTGGCGGTACGTCAAGCGCGGGAAGTTCGATTATCAATGGAGCTTTAGGCACGTTATCGAAACTGAAAGGGGGAGGGGCGGCCGCTGCCGTAGCCGAACCAGCTGTACGTACGGAACTGGGTTCAGTGCTAAATTTTGTAAAAGGCGCCTTGTAAAGCGGTTGCAGGTTGAAACTCTTCAGAACGTCTCCCGGCAATCAACCGGGAGACGTTTGCTTTTTATCCCTATTAAGCCTGACAGACCGTTTTCGTGATAAATTTCTCACTTCCTTCCACCGGGTTGCGTTAACTTGCGATAAGGTTTTGTCTGAACTGGCCGTACTATCCTGATTACGCATGAAGATTTTACACACGGCCGACTGGCACTTAGGGAAGCGGCTTTATAAGCACGAGCTCGTTGATGACCATGACCGGTTTCTGACATGGTTAGTTACGACAATTGAAGAGCGGGAGATAGATGTTCTGCTTATATCGGGCGATGTGTTCGACACAACCAACCCGAATGACGGGTCGATGCAGTTGTATTATCACTTCCTGACCCAGCTACAGGCACTTCAATGTAAAGTAATCATTACAGGTGGTAACCATGATTCTCCGGGGAAACTAAATGCACCCCGTAATCTTTTGAAGCACTTAGACATTCACGTTGTAGGCTGTACGACTGGCAACTGCGTAGATGAAGTCCTGCGGATAACCAGTGGCTCGACGGATTTACTCATCGCGGCCGTGCCCTATCTCCGCGACAGCGACTTACGGCAGTCTATCTCGGGACAGAACTACGATGACCGCATCGAAGCCGTACGGATGGGTATTCGCAATCACTACGAGCGCATCGCCGACCATTGCCGGACTGAATTCAAGGACGTACCGGTGCTGGCAATGGGGCATCTTTACGTTAACGGAGCGACCATTTCAGAAAGTGAACGTGAGATACACACCATCGGCGGGCAGGCGGCTTTTGGCTCCGATCACTTCCCGGAGGGCTTCGATTATGTGGCCTTGGGTCATATTCACGTACCCCAGAAAGTAGGTTCCGGTGATGCTGTCCGCTACAGTGGTTCCCCCATTCCATTGAGTTTTGGTGAACGGGATAATCGTCACCAGCTCCTTGAACTTACGCTGGAGAATGGCCAGCTTGTTCAGATCGACACGATTCTGGTGCCCCGCTCCCGGTCATTACGACAGGTAAGCGGCACGCTGGATGAAGTGCGGGATGCCCTGGCAGAACTTCCCGAAACAGCCGATTTACCAACGCTGGTCGAGTTGCTGGTGGAAGAAGAAAACGAAAGCCATACCCTCCGAACGCATTTTGGCCTGCTTCAGCGCGACTATGCCCAGGCTCATTTTATGATTGCCAAACCCCGACTTACGTTTCGCAATAAGCTCAAAGGCCTGGATTCGCTGTTTGTGGCCGATACGCAGTTGCAGGATTTATCCCACCTCGACGTATTTAACCGTCGGCTGGATGCATCACTGGTTGAAGGCGACGGGCGGACAGTATTGCAGGAGACGTTTAAAGAATTATACCGGTTAGTAACCGAACAGCCTTCCCATCCCGTGCCCGCATGAAAATCAGGCAGATTCGCTTTAAAAACATAAATTCTTTCTACGGCGAACACGAACCCATCAGCTTCTCGGAAGGTATTCTGGCCCAGACGGGCCTTTTTATCATAGCGGGTCCTACCGGAGCCGGTAAATCTACCCTGCTGGATGTAATCACCCTGGCGTTATTCAACCGGGTGCCCCGCGTAACTGAAGGCGACGGGCGGGGTTTATCCAAAGAAAAAATGCTGGCCGAAGGGCTTATTATCAATCAGAAAGCAGCATCAGAACCTAAAACAGACGTTTACGCAGAAGTCGAGTATGAGCTGAATGGTCAGGCGTACCGCTCACGGTGGTCAATAGAGAAAAACCGTAACGGTAATTGGAACGACTACGACATGGAAGTCGCCCGACTGCCGGACGGGCAAATTCTATCCAACAAAAAACGGGATGTTCCTGAACTGAACGTCAAAAACATAGGCCTGACCTACGAGCAGTTTATTCGCTCGATGGTGCTGGCGCAGGGTGCTTTCGACAAATTCCTGAAGGCATCATCCGCTGACCGAAGCAAACTGCTGGAACAGATTACCGGTACGGAAATTTACCGGCGACTCAGTCAGCGGGCCCACATCGAGCATAAAAACCGCGCCGAAGAACTGAAATGGCGCCGGCAGGAAGTTGGCGCAGTTCAGCTCTTGCCAGACGAAAAAATAGCCGAGTTGATGCAACAGCAGGCAGACCTGAAAAGGCGACTGGACGAGCTTACCGGGGAACTTGAGGTAATACGAACAGACAGCGAGCTGCTTAAAAAAATAGCCCAGGAAGACGAGCACCTGATTACTCTTGGCAAACAGGCCCATGATCTAACCCGAAGTTGGCACGAGTTTGCACCCAGGGCCGAGCGATTAGCCAATCATCAGCGGGTAGCCGATCTGGCGGGTATTCTGTCTGATTTGGCGAACACCGCCCGGAGCCGCGAACGGGCCGAAAAAGACCGAAAAGCCACCGATGAAGTACTTTGTGGGCAGCAGGAAACACTCAATGAGTTGTTGGCGAAGGCCCGGAACCTTATCCAGCAACCCACTCTTACAGTAGATGAACTGGCTGAGCAAGTGAACCAGTTTCGCGATCAGGTACTGGCTTTGAGCGAACGGATTAACAACGAGCGTAACAACGCCAAAAAGCCGCATCAACGGCTTCAAACGCTGGTAAAAGGAGCGAATGATCCCGTGCTCCGGCAGCTTGACCTCAACGATATTCCCAAAGCAGCAACGCTGGTCGGCGACCGGAAGCGCAACATAGCCACTCACCTGAGTCGGCTGACTACAGACTATCCGACCGTTACACCAGAATCCGCCCGGACAGCTATTAACGATTTACGGGACCAGCAACAGGCTATTGTCGACCTCATTCGGTTACGTGAAGACCAGCAGCAACGGCTGATCGACGGGATGAATCTGAATCAGCGGGTAGCCGAACAACAGAAGATTAGCGCCGACGAATCGCGTATGCTCGCCGAACTTGATCAGGCGTTCACTCGTCTGGAGCAAGACAAAGAAGCAATTCAGCAGCAGAAAACACGGTTAGATCAGGAGGCCAGCGTCGAGAAGCTGCGCGAGAGTTTACAGGATGGCAATCCCTGCCCGTTGTGCGGCTCGCTGCACCACCCGTATGCCCATGACTACGTTCAACAGGCCGGAAATCTGGAGTTACACCTCCGGCTGGCAACAGATGATCTGGAAGCAAAACGGCGCGAGCGGGATGCCGCTAAGGGGCGGTTGATTAGTGCGCAAACCATCGAAGAAACGTCTTTGCAACAGGTCGCTGACATGCGCATTCTCTACAAAGAGAAGAAGCAGGAAATTGCCAAAAAACTGACTGAAGCGGGTTTCGATGAATCGTATACACCCGAGGTGCTGAAAGACGTGTTGAAGTTGGTAGCCGCTCAAAGCGACGAGCTAAACGAGCTACAACAATGCTGGGCGCACCAGGAGCAACTAAGTCAGATTGAGACAGAGATTACGGTGTATCTGGAAAGTAAGCTGCGTCTCGACCAGCTAAAGCAGGAAAAGGAGGATATGTACGCCGGTGATGACATAAAAGAACGGTGTGCTCAGCTTTTAGAGCGATTCTACGACGTTACCCAACGAATGGCGACCCAGCGTGGATTGCGGGAAAAAGCGGATGCTGACAGTGATAAATTCGCCGGTGAGTATGCAGAATTCTTAAACACCCTTCAACCGCTGCTTCAACAACGGGGATTTGCGGATGCAGATGCTGCCCGCGCCTGTTTGCTGGATGCCGGTACGCTCCACAAACTGACCCAAGAGCAACAGCAGTTAAACGACCGGAGCCAGACTATTGATATAAAAACCAAACAGACTACGCAAACCCGCCAACGAGCACTCGACGCCCGTTTAACCGCCTTACCGGCGCAAACAGTGAGCGAACAACTGGTTGATCTGAGTAACGAGCAGCGCCGGAAGAGTGAACAGATTGGCCACATAAAAGCCCAACTCAAGTCAGACAGCGATCAGCGCAAACAGCATGACAAACTGCTGAAAAAACTGGGGGAGTTAGAGCGTCAGGCCGAGCCTTGGCGGGAATTGGACCAACTCATTGGCAGTGCCAAGGGCGATGAATTCAGCCGGTTTGCCCAGGGATTAACTTTAACACAACTTATCGCGCTGGCCAACCGGCGGCTCCGCGATTTGTCTGACCGGTATCTGCTGTTAAAGCCCCGCGACGGGCAGGATGAACTCTATGTACTGGATCAGTACCAGGGCGGTGCTGAGCGTAGCGTTACCAGCTTATCCGGTGGTGAAACCTTTACACTGAGCCTGGCCTTAGCACTGGCGCTGTCAGATTTAGCATCGCAAAATGTACAGATCGACAGTCTGTTTGTCGATGAGGGCTTTGGTACGCTTGACCCCGAAACCCTGGATACGGCAATTGTGATGCTCGAAAAACTTCAGCAGGAGAGCCAGAAAACCATTGGTATCATCTCACACCGGCAGGAAATCAAGGAGCGCATTAGTGTGCAGGTGCAGGTTGAGAAAGGTACTGATGGAAACAGCCGGGTTAATATAGTCGAGTTATAAACAGGGAGTCCCGCTACATGCCATATCTCCAAGATATGGCATGTAGCGGGACTCCCTATCTGATAGATGCTACTGCTGTTGCTGCCCCTGCATGGCTTCCATTACCTCCTGCGAGATGCCGGTTAGGGTAAAGCCGCCGTCATGGAAGAGGTTTTGCATGGTTACCATCCGCGTCAGGTCAGAGAAGAGTGTGACGACGTAGTTAGCGCAATCATCGGCCGTTGCGTTACCAAGCGGTGCCATTTTTTCGGCATAGTCATAGAACACATCGAAGCCCGGAATGCCCGAACCGGCCACCGTTACCGTCGGCGATTGTGATATCGTGTTAACGCGTACGTTTTTCAGTTTGCCGTACCGGTAGCCGTAGCTGCGGGCGATGGATTCGAGCATAGCTTTGGCTTCGGCCATGTCGGTGTAGAACGGAATGGTTCGCTGGGTAGCCATAAACGTCAGCGCCACCACAGAACCCCATTCGTTAATGGCATCCATTTTCTCGGCTGTCTGCAGCATTTTGTGGAACGACAGGGCCGACACGTCCAGCGTTTTCTGGTACCAGTCGTAGTTCAGATCACCGTAGGAGCGGGCCTTGCGAATGTTGGGACTTGTACCAATCGAGTGCAACACAAAGTCGAGTTTGCCGCCCAGGACGTCCATCGACTTCTGGTATAAGTTCTCGATATCTTTCAGATCTGTGGCATCAGCCGGGATGATTTCGGCTTCGCACAACTCGGCGAGTTTATCGATTTCACCCATCCGCATCGCGATAGGCGCGTTAGTCAGGGTGAACGTTGCCCCTTCTTCTTTCGCTTTCAGGGCGGTCCGCCAGGCGATTGACCGTTCGTCGAGGGCACCCGAAATGATGCCGCGTTTTCCAGTTAGTAATCCGTAAGCCATTCGATTTGTAGTTCAGTTTGGGCTCTTGTCACAGCTTAGGCAGTGGCAGAGAGTGCAGACAAAGTTAATTCTTTTTCGTAGCAGCAAGGGCAACTGTTGGCGTCTGGGCCGGAACGGGTTGTAGTTTTAACACCTCTTCCATAAACTGTACGGTAGCTTTCTCGACGTTTGGCCAGTCTTTTGTCGTGTAACGCGACGCAATTACGTGCGCACCAGCCTCCGGAAAAACTTGCTTTTGTTTCAGATTGGCGGGCGTCCCCAATTCATCGAACATGCGCAGGGCAGCAGCTACAGACACCGTTGGGTCTTGATGTTCTTCATCCTTATAGTAATAACCCATAAACACGGGTTGCTTGATTTTAGCGAAGGTTTCCGGCGTGGCATACGTATCCAGCACGGTTTGCAGCACCATCAGCCCATCGGAATGATATTGGTCGTACCAGTATTTGGCGCGTTCGGGCGTGGTGCGCTCACTATGAACATGCTGATCGGAGAACACCTTGTCGAGTATTTGCTGACCCCAGGGCTTGGTAATAAGTTTCAGCGACGAATTGGCGACTTCAATACATGGAGAATAGAGCACGATACCATCAATTTCCGGGTGCTTTGAGGCCAGATATAGGGTTAGCATACCACCCATCGACGTACCAACCACGATCACTTTCTTACCCAGTACCTTGCCAATGGCTAATGCCCGTTCGGCTGAGGCTAAATAGGCAGTTGGCGTCATGCCCTTCATTGCATCGGGTGACGTCAGGCCGTGGCCTTCAGTACGCGCCAGGTAAAGGTTACAGCCAAACCGTTTCGCGAGATCGCGGTGTACGGGATCGCCCTCACCCTGACTCGCGCTGTAGCCGTGGATATACACAATACTATACGGTGTTTGCTCTTTCCGGTTGCTGTCGGCCCAGACGATGCGGGCTTCGTTGTCTGGTTTGATCGAATAGCCGCTTTCGTAGCGGGCAACTTCAGCATCGACTTTACTCAAATCAGTGTCCACAGGAGGTTGTTTGGCATCGGCAGTTGGCAGGGATACCCGTGGTCCAACGGCATAACCTACTACTAAAGTGGCCAGCACAATGCCGATAATGGTAAAGAAGCGTTTCATGTATGAACGGTGTTTAGGAATAAGATTCACAGCCCGCGAATTTTATGATTTAAAAAGATCATTTTCAACCATAAAAGCTATAACGATCTGCGGCCTATCAGAGCGAAAAGTTAGTTAAAATACTCCGTTTTTAAGTCCATACGAATTCGCCAATCGGTTGGTAGATAATTGTTCACACGCGCCCCAACCCCTTTCATCCAACCCAGGTTCACCCCCTGATACCGCGCCAGTAACCAGCCGCGCATTGGCTCCGACAGCACTAGATTTTCTTTCTTAAAGTACCGCAACGCATCTTCTTTACTCAACTCCACACCAGGCAGAGTAGGCGAAACAGCCGTGCTTAGGGCCAATGCGTGCGATGGAATAAAATCTTCGCCTTTGAATAGACCCAGTTCCAGCCCGAATCCTTTGTTACGTAACGCGGAATCGAGCCAGATGAGGTCATTCTCCATCGAAACGGGAATAGCTATTACAGCCAGATTAGGCTTTTGCCAGTACGAAAATGCTTTAGGATCGGCCAGCCAACCAGTGAGTTTGGCAACCTGCTTGGGATGCAGGGATTTAAAACTTTTGAAACCGCGTGGTTTCTGCCGGATAGCAATATCAAGCCGACGCTTCTGCTGAAAAACAGCCAGAAAAAAGCCTTCCCCTTTTGTGCGGTGTGGATAGCATTGATAACCCAGTGCTTCACCATACTCTTTTTCAACAACGCCCCACTCGGTGGGTAAATCAAGTTTACGGCTGGTAAACCCTTGGTTCAGCAGGTAACGGGCATTATTGCCGTTTTCGTCGTCGTTGTAGGTACACGTACTATAAATCAACAGCCCACTTTCTGAAACTAAGGGTGCAGCTGCCGACAAAATCCGTTTCTGCCGCGCCGAACACATCTGTACGCTATCAGTCGACCACTCGTTTACGGCCTGATTATCTTTCCGAAACAGGCCCTCGCCCGAGCAGGGCGCATCGACCAGTACAATATCGAAGAAGCCCGTCAGGTCACGAAAATCCTCCGGGTCGTGGTTGCTGATGGCCATATTTGGAAAGCCCCACTTTTCCACGTTTTCTCGTAAAATCGGCACCCGTGTCCGAATAACCTCATTGCTCAGCAATAAACTATCCAGGTGTAGCCATGAGGCCAATAGCGTTGTTTTACCACCCGGAGCCGCGCAAAGATCGAGCACCCGTAACGGACGGCCCGGATTTGCAGTCTGCTTCAAGGCTTCAGTCAGTAGCATCGACGACGCTTCCTGCACGTAATAAGCTCCCGCCTGAAACAGAGGATCAAGAGTAAAGACCGGGCGCTCGGGCAGGTAAAATCCATCGGCACACCAGGGTACCGGCTCCAGTGATGCCGTTATGGGTCCGGTTTTTCGCGGATTTACCCGAATACTAACGGGTGGCTCCTGTTGTAGTGCTGTTTCAAACGCGGGATAGGCATTACCTAATTGTGCCCGCATTCGCGCCTGAAACGCATCGGGCAGATTCAATACGTTCATGATAGCGCGTGTATTTCAGTGATGCCGGTCCGCCGGTGGGGGCAAACCGACGCCCATGTCTGGCAATCAAAGAACTTAGTTACCAGTTGCAACCAGGCGTGGGCATCGGCTTGCCCGCACGGTGGACCGGCATCACTGGGATATAGATTAATCGATATCTTCTGGTAGCTCAGCCACAATGGTCACGCCACCTTTCGTTTTCTGACCCATCTTTACCTTCACTTCGGCATCCAGCGGCAGAAACATGTCGACCCGCGAGCCAAACTTAATGAAGCCCAGTTCGGCGCCCTGCTTAACGGGCTGGCCCTCTTCTACATACCAGACAATACGCCGGGCCATAGCACCGGCAATCTGTCGCAGTAGTACTTCCATACCGTTCGCCAGTTCGATCACTATGCTGGTACGTTCGTTTTCGGTGCTGGATTTGGGATGCCAGGCTACTAAATATTTACCCGGATAATATTTAAAATAGCGAACAGTGCCCGTGACCGGATTTCGGTTAACGTGTACGTTCAGGGGCGACATAAAAATAGATACCTGCCGCCGGGGGGTATTGAAATACTCTCCTTCGACGGTTTCTTCGATAACGACTACTGTACCGTCGGCGGGGGCGACAATCTGCCGTTCATCGATGGTTAGCTTCCGGCGGGGTATCCGAAAAAATTGCACCACCAGCCCAAAGACAACTACACTGGCCAGCACCATGAGCACAAGGGCGGTATCATTTCCGGCAAACAAAAAGAAATACGCTAATAGATTTATCGCCAGCAGAATCAAGCCGGTAACGAGCATAATGGTGTTGCCTTCGCGGTGTAAGCGCATAAAAAAGACGTTAGAGGGTTAAAGGCAGACGTTAGCGTTTCGCGTCTGGCCCAACACCATCTAACGTCCTTTGATACCGCAAAGGTAAATCAATAACCGCCACGATACTTATAGGTGCTGGCTACTTTGTCGATAGCAACAATATAAGCCGCCAACCGCATGGGTACGGAGTACTTTTGCGAGGTTTCAAAAACGCGGTCAAAGGCGTCTTTCATGATTCGGTCGGCCCGGCGATTTACCCGGTCGAGCGTCCACTTGTAGCCGATGCGGTTCTGCACCCACTCGAAGTACGAAACAGTTACGCCCCCGGCGTTCGCCAGAATATCCGGGACCACCAGAATGCCTTTGCTGTTGATGATCTCGTCGGCGCTGGCGGATGTGGGCCCATTGGCACCTTCCACAATTACTTTGGCCTGAATGGAACCCGCATTATCAGCGGTGATTACATCTTCTTTGGCAGCGGGCACCAACACATCCACGTCGAGCGATAATAGCTCTTCATTCGTGATTTTTTCAGCTCCGCTGAAGCCATCCAGCGTACCATTATGGCCATTGCGATATGCCAGTGCAGCCGCAATATCAATGCCTTTATCGTTAAAATAACCGCCCGAAATATCGCTCACGGCTTTTACCGTTACGCCCCGTTCGTGCAGCAGTTCAGCGGCAAACGAACCGACGTTACCAAAACCCTGCACCGCAGCCGTGGCCCGATACGGATTCATGCGGAGTTTATCCATCGCCGAGAGGGCCGCCACGGTAACGCCCCGGCCAGTTGCTTCCGTACGGCCCAGTGAACCGCCCAAAACCAACGGCTTACCCGTCACCACGCCATTGACGGTCATGCCCTTCGACTTAGAGTATTCGTCCATAAGCCACGCCATTTCGCGCGGGCCGGTACCCATGTCGGGAGCGGGAATGTCTTTGTCGGGGCCAAACACATCAAGCATCGCAACGGTATATTGCCGCATCAGCCGTTCGATTTCACCCGCCGACATCTCACGCGGGTTGCAGGCAACCCCCCCTTTAGCACCGCCGTAGGGAATATCAACGACAGCACACTTCCAGGTCATCCAGGCGGCTAAAGCCCGGACTTCATCGAGGTTTACGGCCGGATCGAAGCGGATACCGCCTTTAGCCGGGCCAAGAATATTCGAGTGAACAACCCGATAGCCCTCAAATACCCGAATTTCGCCACTATCCATCGTAACGGGTAAACCAACGATTACCTGACGGGCGGGCACTTTCAGGATGTAATACATTTCTTCGGAAAGTCCCAACAGCCGGGCAGCCGCATCAAAACGAGACATCATCGATTCGAGCGGATTCTCCTTATCTTTTATGGGAGCTGGTTCAATATAAGCCATACTCATGGGGATAAAATTCGTTTAAAAGCGTTTGGATGAAGTATTTACAAACTTAGTAAAAACAGAACGACAAAGCGAAAGAACTATTTTTTCTAAGAATCGTCTAATTTTTAATTACCTTATAATACTTTGTCCGTTTGTTTTCTTTCAGGAGGTTGTTTGCCAATGCGACGGAGAACCAAATATTCATTGGCTATTTGAATAGTAAGCAATTAGCTAAATTTTTGCGATTAGGCCGGAAACAGGGGTACGTCGTTGATAAACCGCCCAAACGTGTTTACTTTTGTTCTTACCGTAAGCATTCTACACTATTTTACTAACCAATTCTACTCCCTATGGTTCAGGCAGAGAAGAAACGATACTCCGAAGAAGAACTCCAGGAGTTTGCCGTAATTATTAATCAAAAATTGAATGCGACCCGTGGCGAATTAAATTATATCCGGGAAACACTCAGCAAGCGCAATGACAGTGGCACTGATAATACCGCCGGAACGGCCAAACTACTGGAAGACGGAGCCGACAGCAGTGAGCGTGAAAGCATGAGTCAGTTAGCCGGTCGTCTGCAAAAATTCATCCAGCAATTAGAAGCCGCATCGGTCCGCATCAAGAATGGCACCTACGGTATTTGCGTGGATACCGGTAAACTCATTCCGAAAGAGCGGCTGCGTGCGGTGCCTCATACGCAACAGACGATTGAAGCCAAACTGCGGAAAACCAATTAAAACCGCACTAATTTCGTGCCAGAGAAAACACAAACAGGTTTGTCATTGAGTTGGCAAACCTGTTTGTGTTTTATACCCCCAACCAATCCCATCTCAATCTATGCACTACCGTTACCTGCTGTCACTCTGCGGATTACTGCTGTTTGTCTCTTTTAACATTACGGCTCAGGTTGCCGATTCGTACTACCTGCCCCAGACCGTTACCTACGACGCTAAAATTCCAACGCCCCGGCAGTTTCTGGGCTATCAGGTAGGGGAGTGGCACGTTTCCAACGATCAATTAGTGAGTTACATGCGTAAACTGGATGAACTCTCCGACCGCGTTACCCTCACCGAATATGCCCGCACCTATGAGAACCGGCCGCTGCTGTTGCTGACCATCACCTCGCCCGCCAACCAAGCGAACATTGATAAACTGAAAGCCGATCATGTTGCTCTGAGTGATCCGGCTAAATCGGCAAGCCTTAACGTACAAACCATGCCGGTAGTGGCCTGGACGGGCTATTCGGTACACGGTAACGAAGCCAGCGGTACCAATGCGTCGCTGTTATCGGCCTACTACCTGACCGCTGCGCAGGGGCCAGCCATTGACTCCCTGTTGAACGAAGCAATCATTCTGCTCGATCCGTGCATCAATCCTGACGGGGGCAACCGTTTTGCCAGTTGGGTTAATACGCACAAAAGCCAGAATTTAGTGACCGATGCCAGTAGCCGCGAATTCAGCGAAGCCTGGCCCGGCGGACGCACCAATCACTACTGGTTCGACCTTAACCGCGACTGGCTTTATATGCAGCATCCGGAAAGCAAAGGGCGTATGGTGAAATACCATGAATGGAAGCCCAATCTGCTCACCGACCACCACGAAATGGGGTCAAATTCCACCTTCTTTTTTCAACCCGGTGAGCCCAACCGCGTGAATCCCAATACGCCCAAACGTAACGTTGAACTAACGACCCGTTTCGGGCAGTATCAGGCGGCAGGCCTGGATAAAATTGGGTCCTATTATTACACACAGGAGAATTACGACGATTTCTACTACGGCAAAGGCTCTACTTATCCCGACGTAAATGGCTGCGTAGGTATCCTGTTCGAGCAGGCCAGTTCGCGCGGCCACGCCCAGGAAACGGCTAATGGGCTGCTGACCTTTCCGTTTACCATCCGCAATCAGTTTACAGCCGCTCTCTCCACGCTGAAAGCCGCCCGCGAAATGCGCGTTGATCTGCTCAATTTCCAGCGCGATTTTTACCGGGAAACCTCTACCGACCCGGTTAAAGCGTATGTGTTTGGGGAAAGTAATGACAAAGTGCGGGTTTGGGAAATGGTAAATATTCTGCGCCAGAACCAGATCAGCGTTTACAAATTGAGCAAAAACGAGACGCTCGACGGCCGGACCTTCACGCCGGGCGCATCGTATGTGGTGCCCATGAGTCAGTTACAGCATAAGCTGATCAAGGGCATTTTTGAGAAGCGCACCACTTTTGCCGACAGCCTGTTCTACGACATTTCAGCCTGGTCGATGCCACACACCTTTAACGTTCCGTACGTAGAAGCGAAGGCAGCCGTGGCGTTGGGAGCGAAGGTAGAAACGAACGACTTTCCAAAGGGACAGGTCGGGGGCAGCAGTTCATACGCTTATGTGTTTGCCTGGGATAGCTACTTTGCGCCCCGCACCGCCAACGAGTTGCTCCGCCGGGGTTACCGGCTTAAAACAGCTGCCATGCCGTTTACCACGACGATAACCGGCAAGCCCATGCGCTTCGACTACGGTACCGTCGAGATTCTGGCTAATGGACAGGATGCGGGTCAGTTATCGAGTTTGCTGCAGACCCTGGCTGCCCGCGATGGCGTGGAATTTTATGCCTTAGCTTCCGGATTGACATCTGAAGGAATCGACGCGGGAAGTGAGAATTTTAAAAATATGCGTCTGCCAAAACCGCTGATGGTGGTTGGAACGGGCGTAAACAGCACGGACGCCGGTGAGGTCTGGCACCTGCTTGATACCCGCGTGAATGTACCACTGAGCATGGTTGAAGCCTCGGCCATGAACCGGATTAACCTCGACAAGTACAATACCCTGATTTTAGTCAGTGGCGACTACGGCAGTTTGCCGGACGAAAAAATAAAGCAATGGGTACGGAACGGGGGTGTTCTCATTGCGATGACCGACGCCGTAAAGTGGGCCTCGGAGAAAGGCATTACACCCGCCCGCCTGAAGCGGATACCGACCGACACCGCCAGCACACGGCCCTATGCCGGAGCAGATCGGTACACGGGTGGCAAAGTAATTGGTGGTGCCATTTTTCAGGCAAAGGCTGACCTTACCCACCCGCTGTTGTACGGCTACAAAAATGAAATGCTGTCTGTCTTCCGGGATAATACCCTTTTTCTGGAACGCAGTAAAGACCCGTTTGCGGCTCCGCTGATTTATACCAGTAAACCTTTAATTAGCGGGTATATCAACAATCAGAACGAGCGATTGCTCCGCGATACGCCCGCCATTATTACCAGTTCGTACGGGGCCGGGAAAGTGATTGCAATGACAGACAATCCGAATTTCCGGGCATTCTGGTATGGCACCAATAAACTGTTCCTGAACGCCCTGTTTTTCGGGCATCAGATTAATGCGTCGGTGCGTTCGGCAACGGAGGAAGAGTAGGGAAGATATTCCCCAGTTTTGTGCCTGTCCGGCAACTAAAGTAGATGCGAAAAGCAGCTCGGTCGAACGACTGGAGTCGCTTTTTTTATAGTGTATCTTTCTTATCCGCTACGCAATCAGCCAATTAGGGATTGATACGGCAATCGGCTTTTAAATCGTTCCGAAGACTGGTTTTACCAAACAAACTGGCCGCGAATTTGTATATAGCGGAGGGTGAAAGATAACTACTCAAGGTCATGATCGAACGCTTAGAAGAAATACGCGAAAATATATTCCGGTATCTGGAAGCCCGGATCGAGTTATTCACGCTGGAAACGCGGGGTAAAGTAGAAGAAGGCGTGGTAACGGCGGTTCACGGCCTGGTGATGGTACTGCTGGGTATGATGACTGTAATTTTCCTGTTCAGTCTCCTGGCAGCTTACCTCAACAAAGTTTTCGACAGTCTGTACTTAGGCTTTTTAGTCGTAGCAGGCTTCTTCCTGATCCTGACATTAATCTGGGCCGCGGGAAAAGACTTTTTCACAACCCGGATTCGTACCATGGCCTATAGCGCGCTGAAGAAAAGCCAGGAGAAAAAGGCGGAAGAGAAGTCCGAAGCTGTACAGGAACTGATGTCGCAAACCCGCACTACGCTGGACGAGAGCGGCCGTCAGCTGACCCGGTAATCAGGTGATTACCCAACTATTAACGCATAAATTTTTAGCACTACCATGGAAGACCCAAAAGTACTTTTTGCTGATACTACCGCCCGCCGGGCTCAATTGATGGCGGCCACCGAACGGTTTAAATCGTCCATCACCGATAGCGTAGAATCGATAAAAGGCGATGCCAACGAGATTGGGAAGACCGCTGCATTTGTAGCAGGTGTCAGTTTAGCCGTATATTTGGTAGCGAATGCCATTTTACCGAAATCAGACGAGTATCGTTACGCGGAGAAATACGGTGAACTGGACGGGGACGACTACGATTTTGAGGACGAAGATTCGTATAAAGATGCGATACGTTCCCAGAAGCGGAACCCGGCTAAATCCCAGAGTGCTGGCAGTGGTTTAGTGGCCGGTTTGTTAACCTCTGTGCTGACAAACATTGCCCGTCAACAACTATCCGGCTTTTTGGAGCGCATTCGGCAAAATAACGCGATCAACCCAGTTGCCAGCCCAACGAGTGGAGACCAATACCACGAAAAAGCATCAACAAACCCTGCTCACTACACTGCTGAATAGCCGTGTCAGCGGTCGGAAGTCACTTGCCGTTTTGCTCGACCCCGATCAGGTCGGGCAAAACTCGTTTTTAGCCCTCCTGAAACATACTGACGTTGCCACCGTCGACTTCTTTTTCGTTGGCGGCAGTCTGGTTACGGAGTATACGCACCGGGAGGTGGTAGAAACCGTCCGGCAGCACGTCACTACACCAACGATCCTTTTCCCCGGCAACAGCCTCCACATTGAGCCGTCTGCCGATGGGATTCTTCTGCTTTCGCTCATCTCCGGTCGTAATCCTGAATTTTTGATTGGTCAGCACGTTATTTCGGCGCCCATTCTGAAACGGAGTGGCCTTGAGATTCTGCCAACAGGGTACATGCTGGTCGACAGCGGTGCTCAAACTACCGTTTCCTACATCAGTGGCACAACGCCACTCCCCCATAATAAGCCCAATGTAGCCGCCTGTACGGCAATGGCGGGCGAAATGCTGGGTCTTAAGCTCATCTATCTGGATGCGGGCAGTGGAGCGCGGCACCCTGTTTCACCCGATGTCATTGCGGCTGTTCGGCAGGCGGTCGATACACCGATTCTGGTAGGAGGAGGCATTGATACGCCCGAAAAAGCGCAGACTGCCCTTGAAGCAGGGGCCGACGTTATCGTGGTGGGCAATCATCTGGAGCGCAACCCCGACTTCCTGGCTGACCTATCGACAGTGCTTCAGTCCTTTAACCAACCGATTCTTCACGTTCATTGACCAATGCGTACGTTTACCCTTGCAATTGTTATCTGTACCCTGGCCAGCTTAAACGTTAAAGGTCAGGAAGTAAGTCAGTCTGGACGCGTTTCCACGAGTAAGCGTTCCTACGCTGAAATTCACCATCCGGCCGAATTTCCCGGTGGCAGCGAAGAACTGGGCAAGTATTTAGCCCGGCGGTTACGCTATCCGGCGTCCCTACAGCGAGCTGGTGTTTATCCGCCCCCCATCACGGTTTCGTTCACAGTGGCCGAAACAGGAGCTATACAGAACGTGGAAGTGCTTAAGTTGAGCGCAGCAGAATACGTGCGGCTGGCGCCCTATCTGGTTAAAGTGGTCAATGTGGTCGAAAAGATGCCGCGCTGGAAACCGGCAACCATCGGCAATACGGCGATAGCCTCCCAGCACGTTATTCCGGTCACCATCTACGTGGAATAAAAAAAGCTCCTGCGATGAACAGGAGCTTTTATATGATTAATCAGCGGTAGGAACTGCGCCCGGTTATACGTTCATCAGCGACTCCCGACGGCGCATTTTTCCAGCCGGAATACCAAACATCATTTTAAACCGGCGGCAGAAGTACGCTGTGTCTTTATAGCCAACCTCGGCGCCAATAGCCCGGATGCTCTTTTTCGTCGTACGGAGCAACCCAACGGCGGCTTCCATACGCTGGTATTCGATATAGTCCTGCGGGTTGATGCCTGTCAGCATCTTGAAATACTGCCCAACGTAATCTTCCGACACGTTAGCCACGTTAGCCAGTACTTTGTTCGACAGGTCACCACCGAGGTTCTCTTTGATATAGGCAAAGATATCGATCAGGCGGGGGTCTTTAAAGTAAGTGCTGTTGGTGACCAGCTGCTCCACAAAAAGCCGGTTCTTCAGGATGTACCGGATAACCTCGATAACAATTTCTTCGGTCTTAATCTTGATAATCCGTCCCTTTCCCGCTGTATCGGTGAGGTCTTCGGCCAGGATTTGACCAATTGTACCAGCCAATTGCGGGTCATGTTTGATGATAAACGGCGGTACATCGAGTGAGTTAAAGAAGTTAACCGAGTCAAACACCTTAGCCTCAAACGAGACAAGCCCAAACGAGTTTGGAACACTGCCGATACGGGCCGGATCATGATTCGTTTCAAAATACTGCTCCCGGTGCGTCATAAACTCTTCGTTCGACACGCCCCGTGGATTGGCACTGCTGCCATAGGTAACCGTAACATGCTTACCACCAGGGATAAACAGCATGTCGCCGGGTTCCACCTTCTGTTTTTCTTCACCAAAGGCCACTTCACCGTTGTATAAGATCAACAGTGAGTTTTCAACATCGTAAAAATTTTTGATGGTAAATGGCTGTAAGATGCGGATGTTGCGGGATTTGATAAACTTGACGCCGAGCGATTCGATTATCTTATTATAGTCTTCCATGGTCGGAATGCGTTATGTCTGATATAGTGTACTGCTTTTTTGTACAAATCTAATAATTTGCACAAAACCAATAATTTGCACAAATCTAATATAACTATTAAAATTTCCAAATGCTAATAAAAAAAGAGTGCGAATTCGGTCAGAATCCGCACTCGGCACTTAAAATAATTATGTTCCGGTAAATCTGAATCAGCGAATCAGCTCCCGGGCAATTACTAATTTTTGAATTTCAGAAGTCCCTTCATATATCTGGGTAATCTTGGCGTCACGCATTAGGCGCTCCACGTGAAATTCTTTCACGTAGCCGTATCCGCCGTGGATCTGAACCGCTTCGGTCGTTGCCCACATCGCCACGTCGGATGCGAACAGTTTTGCCATCGCGGCTGCCTGTACGTAATCCTTATGCTCATCTTTCAACCGGGCCGCTTTATACACTAACAGTCGGGCCGCTTCGATTTTTGTGGCCATTTCGGCCAGCTTAAACTGAATGGCCTGATGCTCAAAAATGGCTTTCCCGAATGCTTTACGCTCCTGGGCATACTTAAGTGATAGCTCGTAAGCACCGGCAGCAATACCCAATGCCTGCGCAGCAATACCGATCCGGCCACCGTTGAGCGTCGACATGGCAAATTTGAATCCAAAGCCGTCCTCGCCAATGCGGTTCTCCTTCGGGACAATGGCATCAGTGAACATGAGTGAATGCGTGTCCGACGCCCGAATACCCATTTTATCTTCTTTCTTGCCGACGGTGAAACCAGGCGTACCTTTCTCAACAATCAGGCAGTTAATGCCCCGGTGCTTTTTAGCCACATCCGTTTGGGCAATAACCAGGCAAATGCTCGATGAACCGCCGTTGGTAATCCAGTTTTTGGTACCGTTAACGACATAATGATCACCCATGTTCAGCGCCGTTGTCTGCTGCGATGTCGCATCCGAACCAGCCTCCGGCTCCGACAGACAAAACGCGCCAATTACCTCGCCACTGGCCAAACGGGTAAGGTATTTCTGCTTCTGCTCTTCGGTACCGTACGCTTCCAGTCCATAACAAACCAGCGAGTTATTAACCGACATAACTACGGAAGCTGAAGCATCGACCTTAGAAATCTCTTCCATAGCCAGCACGTACGAAACAGTATCCATGCCTCCTCCGCCATAGTCAGGCGAGACCATCATACCCATAAAACCCAGTTCGCCCATGCGCTTTATCTGAGCCGCCGGGAAGCGGGCTTCATTGTCGCGCTCAACAATGCCGGGCAGCAATTCGGTGTGCGCAAAATCACGGGCAGCCTCCTGAACGGCGAGGTGCTCTTCGCTCAAATTAAAATTTAATCCTTCCAGTTCAAGCGTTGCCGATGCCATACGAAATGCCTGTTTTGTTGATGCGATAAATTGTCCTGTAAAGTTACACAGAAATCGAATCAACCGTATGCATGCATACTATTCGTTATGATTGACAACTGGCGGCTTAAATACATTTACGAGCTTATTTTGATTTAACAAAGGAGGTAAAAGTGACTGATAGGCCTTTAGCTTGCCTGACCACCGTTAACGCCCAGTACCTGCCCGTTTACAAACGAGGCTTCATCAGAAGCCAAGTACAGATACGCATTGGCAATATCGTCCGGTTCGCCCATGCGCTTAACCGGTATGGTCTGAATGGTGGCCTGCCGGACGTCTTCGGGTATGGCATCGGTCATGTCAGTATGAATGAAGCCGGGAGCAACCGCGTTGGCCGTGATGCCTTTTGGCCCTAACTCCTTCGCCCATGTCCGGCACATGGCGATAACACCCGCTTTAGTGGCGGCATAATTGGTCTGTCCAAAATTTCCGTGAACACCCACCACCGAGGACGTACAGACAATACGACCATACTTGTGTTCAACCATGTGGGGAACCACCGCTTTTGTGCAGTTAAAGACCCCTGTTAAGTTAACGTCGATTACCTGTTGCCACTCCACATGCGACATTTTCAACAGTGTTTTGTCACGTGTAATACCAGCGTTATTGATCAGAACATCAATTTGACCATATTTCCCGACGATATACCGGGCGGCCTCTTCAAGGGCTGGTGCATCGGTAACGCTAACCTGCATAAACTCAGCAATTCCGCCTGATTCGCGGATGGCTTTAGCCGTTTGCTCCCCTTCGTCGAGCATGTCCCAAATGATAATTTTAGCCCCTTCGCGGGCAAATCGCTCGGCGGTGGCCCGACCAATGCCTTTGGCTCCTCCAGTAATAATAGCTACTCTGTTTTGCAGGCGCATAACTTGATTTATGATTGGGTATTTGTAGTTTGCAAACCGCTAAAACGCCCTATGACGTCAGATACCACGGTTCGCTACTTTCAGTTCGCAGATTACCGGCTGGCATTTCGCGTGTTAGGAAACGGTCCGTTAGTCATGCTGGCGTTTCATGGTTTTGGGCAGGATAGCGGTGTGTTTATACCGTTGCAAAGTACGGTCGGACACCGATATACTACCTACGCGATTGACCTGTTTTTTCATGGCGAGAGTCATTTTGCCACGACGCAAACCCTGCCAAAACAGGACTGGCAAATGTTGGTAGAGGCCTTTCTTAAAGCACACACCATAAACCGCTTTTCGCTACTGGGTTTTAGCCTTGGCGGGCGTTTTGCGCTAACTATTGCCGAACAATATGCCCACCGGCTCGACCAGTTGATTCTGATTGCACCCGATGGCATTACCCGTAGTTTCTGGTATACGTTGGCAACCGGCTCAATTCCCGGACGGTGGCTATTAAAACAGGTTTTAAACCACCTGGCTATCATCAGTCAGCTGGGGCATATATTAACCAAAATCAGGTTGCTACACCGCACGGTTATTCGGTTTGCTGAAGTCTCCTTAGCAACGCCAGCGCAACGCCATCAGGTCTATTTGAGCTGGACCCTGTTTCGCTTAATCAGCCCTGACTTATCCGTGTTGGCTACGCAACTGAATCGGGAAAGTGTTCGGGTTCGCTTCTTCACCGGCTATTTCGACCAGATTGTGCCGAGCCGATACATCGATCCGTTAACGCAGCAACTCCACGCCTACGAACAAACCGTATTGAAGGCCGGTCACAATCGGCTCATCGACCAGGTAGCTCACCTGCTTTAGGCTGCCCGCCGGGTAAATACCGAGATAATCCCGGCAAATGAAGCCAACAGCAACACAATGATGGAAATCTGCACCCAACTCGCCTGATTGGGGTGTTCCAGCAGGGTCCTAATCTCCCGCGCCTGACTACCCGTTATGACCGCCAGCACTGTACGCGGTACCATGCCCAGAAAGCCGCCAACCAGAATATTTTTAAGCCGCGCTCCCGATATAGCAAAAACTAAGTTCGTAACAGCAAAGGGTAAAACGGGGGAGAGTTTCGTAAAAAAGATGAACTTCAGTTCCTGCCGACGTACCCGTTCCAGCACCGACTGCACCTTTGGATTCTGTTCCAGATAACCCAGTAGCCGGTTCTGATCGACCCAGCGCACCAACAGGTTAACCAGTAGAATTGCCACCATATTTAATATAAATAGGGGCAGAATGGCCTGCCAGCCCAGAAAATAACCAAAGACCAGGGCCAGCAGGGTAGGGGGCGTCAGAGCGATGGTCGATGTCAGGCAGCAAATTCCTGTAGCAATGGCCCAGTCTATCGGCGTGAACGCGCGTAGTGTACTCTCATGGGTGATAGCCTGATAGGTGATGTATGAGCTGAACACTAGGGGCAGAATGGTCATCAGCACCCCGGCAATGGCGGGGAACGAGAACCGGGTGGGCGATGAAGTTTTCACAACTAATCAAGCGGCTTTACGCTCAAGTTAGTTCTTTTGTAGTGTCCTTGGCCAACGTACTTTATCCAGAGAACTGACTTATATGAATTTCGGAACCAAAGCTATTCACGCGGGCGTTCAGCCCGACCCCACTACAGGGGCTATTATGACACCCATCTACCAGACCTCCACGTATGTGCAGGAGTCGCCGGGTAAGCATAAAGGCTACGAATATGCCCGGACGCAAAACCCGACGCGTGATGCCCTGCAAGCGAATCTGGCGGCTCTCGAAAACGGTAAACATGGCATTTGTTATGCATCCGGTCTGGCAGCAACCGATGCTATTCTCAAACTTTTTAAGCCCGGCGATGAGATCATTGCCACCAACGACCTGTACGGCGGTACGTATCGGATTATGGTTCGGGTATTTCAGGAGTTTGGCCTGAAATTTAACTTTATCAGTCTCGACAATCCTGATACCTTGAGGGCAGCCATTACGCCGAACACGAAAATGATTTGGGTTGAAACGCCTACCAATCCCCTGCTCCGCCTGATTGACATAGAAGCGGTTTCGGCTATCGGGAAGGAAGTGGGTGCCCTGGTCGTCGTCGATAACACCTTTGCCTCACCTTACCTGCAAAACCCGCTCGATCAGGGCGCCGATGTGGTGCTGCATTCCGTCACGAAATACCTTGGCGGCCACTCCGACACCGTGATGGGGGCTATTATTCTGAACGATGATGCGATTGCTCAGCGGCTGGCTTTTATTCAGAACGCCTGTGGTGCTGTACCTGGTCCGCAAGACTGCTTTTTAGTACTCCGGGGCGTTAAAACACTACACATCAGAATGCAGCGGCACTGCGAAAATGCTATGAAAGTTGCCAGATACCTCGACCAGCATCCGAAGGTGAGTCAGGTAAACTATCCTGGTCTGGAAACCCATCCGCAGCACGAACTGGCCAAACGCCAGATGCGCGATTTTGGCGGCATGGTATCCTTTACCCTGCACGGCGATTCGTTGCCCGAAGCGATAAAGGTTATGGAAAGCTTTCACGTCTTCTCACTGGCCGAATCGCTGGGTGGCGTTGAATCGTTGTGTACACATCCGGCGTCGATGACACACGCGAGTATTCCGAAGGAAGAGCGGGAGAAAAATGGCCTCAAAGACACACTCATCCGGCTTAGCGTTGGCATTGAAGACGTAGATGATTTGATCCAAGATTTGAAGCAGGCAATCGGGTAGCCGTCTCCCGAACGCTTGTGTCAAGGAGACGGCTGCTGGTTAAAATCTTACCCGTACTCCAGTCAGGAAATTGCGGCCGGCTTGCGGATAATACCAATTGTCGGCTGCTACTTTTCCCTCAGAGAAATACGCATACGTGTAGCCATTGGATTCATACTGTTCGTTAAACACATTATTGAGCAGGAACGTAAATGTTATCTCCTGCATAAACTTGGGCTTAACCGTGTAAATCAACCGGATGTCATTCACAAAATAGGGGTTTATTTTCCGGCTTTCGCTTGAGGTGTTGTCTAAATACTGCTTACCGACATACTTGCTTAACAGCCAGATTTCAAACCGTTTAGCGGGCGTAAACAACAGTTGAGAGCCCATAATCACATTTGGTGAAAAGGATATATCGGTCTCTTTATGCGCCTGAGCGACCTGATCGCCACCGTCGAAATTGTCCAGATACTCGGTAAAAGCAGCGACTTTATTCCGGCTAAACGTTGCATTTACGTTCCAACGCAGTTGCTTTGTCAACGTCGCTGCGGCTTCAAGTTCAATACCTAATCGGTAGCTTTTAGGAATGTTAATGCGTGTGTAGCCACCCACATCATTGATCTGCCCCGTTAGTACCAACTGATTTTTATAGTTCATATAATAGCCGTTGGCCGTGAATGCCACACGCTCGGTACGAAGTTTATAACCAGCCTCCCAATCATGCAGTGTTTCGGCTTGCGGACGGCTACCCGGCGATGAGTTCGTATAATCGTCGCGGTTGGGTTCGCGGTTGCCTACACCGTACGATGCATATACTGTCTGCCGATCGCTGATTGTATAGGTCAGGCCTGCTTTGGGGTTAAAAAACGTCAGGTTTGCCGTTTGCTGTACATTCCGCAGATTGCGGTCGTAGCCCAGAAACGAGTAGCTCACACTGCGTACCTGAAGATCGCCGAATCCGTTCAGTTTGGGCGTAAATTGATAAAAGGCTTTGGCGTACAGGTTAGCATCCGTTTTAGTTGCATCGTCTTCATAATACCGCTGGCGGATGTTGCTTGTACCCGCAAATCGCGCCCAGATTACCTCGCCGTAGTGCTTGCCTTTATACTGATTGATGCCACCACCAATGTTTCCGGTCAGTTTGCCGAAACTGTTGTAATCGAGCGAAAATACGGTGCCGTAGAAGTTGTTGTCGAGCCAGCGACGCCGGATAATATCTGACTGTTTGATAGTGGTATCGCGAATGACGATTGGAGCAATTCCATACTTACTCAGGTCATCATTGGCTTTGTATTCCTCATAATAACCCCGGCCTTTGGTCCAGAACAAAGCGCCGTTCAACCGCCATTTCCGGCTCAGCTCGTGCGAACCGATGAGTTGATAATTGTCCTGCTGATAGTTATCGGTTTGATTGTCGTAGGTGAATTCGTTGTACCGCCGGTTGGTCTTTAGAATGCTTTCGGGAATACCATTCCAGGCCTGATACGTCTGTTCCTGCCCCGAGAAAATATTCAGCCGCAAGTAGCTTTTATCCGTATAATACCCGCCCGACACGTAGAACGACTTCAGTTTGGAGAAGGCCCGGTCGATGTATCCATCTGACGAAATATTGGACAGCCTGGCGTCAACAACCCAATGGTTGTTCATCAACCCCGTACCGGCCTGAAGATTGGTTTTCAACGTGCCGAATGACCCGCCGGAGACGTTCGTCTCGGCATAAGGTTGCTTCTGAAGACTATTTGTCTGAATATTCATCGACGCTCCAAATGCCCCGGCACCATTGGTTGATGTACCAACGCCCCGCTGAATCTGTACACTGCTCACGGATGAGGCAAAATCGGGTAAATCCACAAAATAGCTTCCCTGCGATTCGGCGTCGTTATACGGAATTCCGTTCAGCGTCACGTTTACCCGTGTTGCGTCGGAACCCCGGATGCGAATACCGGTATAGCCCACACCCGCCCCAGCATCAGACGTCGTTACGACAGATGGTGTAAAATTGAGTAGAACGGGTAGATCCTGGCCCAAATTCAGCTTGTTCAGGTCCGCCCGGGTAACGGTCGTGTAGGCAATGGCTGATTTATCGTTAGCCCGTGTCGCACTCACAACGACTTCATCCATTACGGTAGCACTCTTCTTCAGCGCAACCGACAATGTCTGATTCGTCTGCACATCCACAGCCTGGCTGACAGCCTCAAACCCCAGCAATGATACCCGAACCTGATAGGTACCAGCTTTCAGGTTACTGAGTTTGTAAAGACCCAACGCGTCGGCAGATGTGCCCTGAAATGTTCCTTCAAGCGTGATGGCAGCACCGGGAAGCACACCGCCGTCGGCATCGCTGACAGTTCCGGAGAGTGAAAATTGTGCCCAGGCGGGCAGGCATGACAACAGCATAAGTGCCGTCACACCAACAAGGTAAGTCGTACCTTTTTTCATGACTGAAAACGGTGACGATAGGCAAGGGGCCAAACCTACCTGTGGTTTAAATGATGTAAGTAGTTGATTCCAATTTCCCTTCCTGGCATTACCCGGGCAGGTTCAATGGGTATAATCTCAGCCCGTTGTTTTAGGGCACCCCTTTATAAGATTTGAGCCACAAATGTAATTGTTTTTACCTTGTTCAGCCTATCCGTCAATAATTCTTCAATCGGTGGAAACAATTTCTCTAAATTAAATGTATATACATCAAATACAATTACACGAATCTTCAACTGAACTGTCTGCCTCATAAACACACTACCTTATGGAAACCTTGATCAATGGCCTGCATCACGTCACTGTCTTAGCGGGGGACACCCAACGCAATGTCGATTTTTATACCGGACTATTGGGTCAACGGCTCGTTAAGAAGACGATTAACTTCGATGCACCAGACGTTTACCACCTTTATTATGGTGATGAAACGGGTTCACCAGGTTCAATAATGACATTCTTTCCGTACGGCGGCATTCCTCGTGGCCGGAAAGGAGGGGGGCAGTTAACGTACACAGCCTATTCCATTCCAACCGCAGCGCTGAGCTTCTGGATGAATCGCCTGCACGAAGCCAACATCGCTTATGCCGGACCCAACAAACGCTTTAACGAAACCTATATCCGGTTCGAAGATCATGACGGCACCGGTATTGAACTGGTTGCCAACGACGACGATACCCGTCCCGGCTGGAGCAACGGCCAGATTCCGCTGGAGTTTTCAGTGCGGGGATTTCATACCGTCACCCTCAACGAGTTTTCGGTAGACCGTACGGTTGAGCTGCTGACCGGCATTTTACAGCATAAACTAGTCGCCGAGGAGAACGGCCGTTTCCGTTTCGCAGCTGGTACTGGCAAATCCGGAAATTTCGTTGACGTACTTTATTCACCGAAGGACATACGGGCGTTGCAGGGCGCGGGTTCGGTCCATCACGTCGCTTTTTCGACCGATTCGGACGATACGCAGTTAGTGCTTCAGGTGCAGTTGGCCAATGCTAAGCATCACGTTACGCCGGTGCAGGATCGTAACTATTTCCATAGCATTTACTTTCGCGAGCCGGGTGGTATCCTGTTCGAAATAGCCACTAACCCGCCGGGCTTTGCTATCGATGAACCCGTTGACTCGATGGGGCAGGCACTTATGTTGCCGGAGCAATACGAAGCCCGCCGGGCCAAACTGGAAGCGGCTTTGCCAAAAATCGAGTTAATTCATTAAGCCGCTCGGCAGACAAATAAGATTATGATTCACGACCCCAACAATTTCCTTACCGCCGGTCAGCCGTTGGAAACGGCCGCTAAAGTCATGATTATGGTTCATGGCCGGGGCGGATCGGCACGGGATATTCTGTCGCTATCGCAATACATCGACGATAAGGACTTCGCTTTTGTCGCCCCGCAGGCGAACCAGAATACCTGGTATCCGCATTCGTTTTTGCGACCGACAGATGAAAACGAACCGTACTTATCGTCGGCACTGGCCGTACTAACCAGCCTTCGTGCACGACTACAATCCGACTACAATGTCAAACTTCCGCAACTGTATTGGTTAGGGTTTTCGCAGGGGGCCTGCCTGATGCTGGAGTTTATTGCCCGGCAGGCGATGCCATACGGTGGTGCGTTTGCCTTAAGTGGCGGCCTGATTGGCCCAGACGAAACACCCCGCGATTACGAAGGCTCGTTTGATGGAATGCCCATTTTTCTGGGCTGTAGTGATACGGACTCACACATACCAAAACAGCGTGTAATCGACTCTGAAGCCGTTTTTCAACAAATGCAAGCGACTGTGACCACGAAGCTGTATCCGAATTTCCCGCATTCTATTAACGAAGACGAGCTAAAAATCGTTAATCAGTTAATCGCCGGTTCCTTTGCGGGCGAATCACGTTAATGCTGTTGGGTATGAGCCAGTTTATGATCGAGTTTGATCTCCCGGCTACGATGTCGGAAGAGTTTGCCTCTAAAATTCCGTTGCAACGTTTGAAGGTAAACGAAATGATGGAAGACGGGCGTTTAGTGTCTTACTCGCTTTCGATGGATCGGCAGAAGTTGTGGTGCATCATCAAGAGCGAAACTGAATTTGATGCGATGGAGATCATCGCCGAATTTCCGCTGATTGATTATATGAAGCCTACTATCACGGAGCTGATGTTCAATAATGTAGTGTCAATGCGAATTCCATTGTTTTCGCTGAACTGATAGTTTCTTCGCCAGAAAGCCTTTATCCTAAGCCGGTAAAGGCTTTTTTGTGTCCGGTGACTTGCCTATTTTCAACCTGATTTTTACCCACAGCCCATGAATCCGAACCTGTATATTGTTCAATCGGCCAGCGATGTCGCCCAGTTCAGCAATGACTACGCCATTATCGAAATTGACGGCCGGCAGTCAAAAACGCTGCGGCAGTTTTACGAGCACATTGCCAAAGTGATGGAGTTTCCAGACTATTTCGGCTTCAACCTCGATTCACTGGATGAACTACTGAACGATCTTGACTGGATTGAAAACGAAAAGATTGCCCTTCATTTTACGCATACCGATCAGCTCATCAGTCAGGAACGCGACCCGAAGAAGTTGGCCAGCCTGTTGAACCTGCTGGATGCGACGGCTGAGGACTGGAAATGGGTAGACGATGACGATGATATTGAGAAAAAGGAGTTGGTTGTACTTATTGACGAGAGCAGCAGGATTAGACAACTACTTGATCAGGAAGGCATTGCCTACACAAAAATCAGTGAGTAGCCGCGCCCAGTTTCGTAATCTATTTTTAACGGAAAGTCAGCAACAAAACGCCGAAAACTGCTGTTTTCAATACAGTGAGCCGCCGAAGCATTTGCTTTTGGCGGCTTTTCGTGTGGCTATAGAGGTAGTTTCCACACCCATTCTGACCTTCAACAGACGCAATTTTGAAAGTAAGTGAATTCACAGGCCTGTATGCCAATGACAGCCTGATTCAGTCGTTGGCCGAGCCGCTGAAGAGTAAGGCCACTCAACCGTTTCGTATCCAGTTCAAAGGCATTTCGGGTAGCTTAGATGCAGTACTGGCCACGGCTATGCATCAGTTGGTAGGCGGCACGCACGTTTATGTTATGACCGACAAAGAAGAAGCGTCGTACTTCTTCAATGATGTACAAAATCTGCAGGAACGGAAGGAGGGCGGGCTTGAGGTGCTGCTCTTTCCGATGTCCTATAAAAAGCCGTATCACTACGAAGAGGTCGAGAACGCTAATATTCTGATGCGTTCTGAGGTGCTGAACAAGATTGGTAGTGCACCCAAAGAGGGCCTGCTGGTAGTGACCTACCCCGAAGCCTTGTCGGAAAAAGTAATCAACAAACGTTCGCTGGCCGCCAACACCCTGACAGTGAAAGTTGGTGACCGGTTAGATACCAATTTCGTGTCAGATCTGCTTCAAACGTATGAGTTTGAAAAGACTGATTTTGTCTACGAAGCTGGTCAATTCTCCGTACGGGGCGGTATTGTCGACGTGTTTTCGTTTGCCAGCGAGTTTCCGTTCCGCATCGAATTGTTCGGCGACGAGGTAGAGAGCATCCGGGCCTTTAATCCCGAGTCTCAGTTGTCTACCGAAAGCGTCTCGTTAATTAATATCATTCCAAACTTACAGACCAAGCTGATTCAGGAAACGCGCGAACCGTTCCTCGAATTTATGCCCAAGGATACCTGCGTCTGGTATAAGGATATTGATTTCACGCTCGAAATCATTGAGAAATGCTTTGAACAGGCCGAACATAATTTAGCCTCGGTTGTAGGCGGGGGCATTCAGGTGGTCGATGATCCGCAGGATTTGTTTGAAACCCGCCGGGCTTTTCTGAACCAGATCAAGGCATTATCCTCTGTAGAATTCGGTCGTAAGTTCTACTTCAAAGTAGAGAACCGGCACATTTACGGCTCCAAACCGCAACCCTCCTTTAACAAAGATTTCAAACGACTCGTCGATGCGCTGAGCGATAATCAGTCGAAAGGCTTCACCAACGTCATTGCCGCCGAGTCGTTTAAGCAGTTGGAACGCCTGAAACTCATCTTTGAAGAGATTGACCCATTCGTCAAATTCCAACCGCTGCAAATCGGACTCAAGGAAGGTTTCATCGACGAAACGCTTAAGGTTGCCTGCTACACTGATCACCAGATTTTCGACCGGTATTTCAAGTACCGGGTTCGGGATAAGTTTTCCAAGTCGAAAGCATTAACGCTGCGCGAACTTAAAACCCTTCAGCCCGGCGATTACGTGACACATATCGACTACGGCATTGGGCGCTTTGCGGGTATGGAACGAGTTGACGTTGGCGAGCGCGAGCAGGAAGCTATCCGGCTCATCTACCGCGATAACGATGTGCTGCTGGTAAGTATTCACAGTTTGCACAAGATCGCCAAGTACAGCGGTAAAGAAGGCGGACCGCCAACGATGAGTAAACTGGGTTCACAGGAGTGGGATCTCAAAAAATCGAAGGTCAAGAAGCAGGTTAAAGACATTGCCAAGGAACTGATTGGTTTGTACTCCAAGCGTCGCAATGCACCGGGTTATGCCTTTTCACGGGATACATTTCTTCAGGCCGAGCTTGAATCGTCCTTTATTTACGAAGACACGCCCGATCAGGCCAAAGCCACCAACGACGTTAAAGACGATATGGAGCGGCCACACCCAATGGACCGGCTGGTTTGTGGCGACGTTGGCTTTGGTAAAACAGAAGTTGCTTTACGGGCCGCGTTTAAGGCTGTTTGTGATAATAAGCAAGTAGCGATTCTGGTACCAACGACCATTCTGGCTATGCAGCACTTCCACACCTTTGCGGATCGGCTGGCCAATTTCCCCTGTAAAGTCGAATACATAAACCGTTTCCGCACAACGGCGCAAATCAAGGAAACGCTTAAGCGCGTAGCCACGGGCGAAACCAGCATCCTGATTGGCACACACCGCATTGTTAACAAGGATATCAAGTTTAAAGACCTGGGGCTGCTGATTATTGACGAAGAGCAGAAATTTGGCGTGAAGACAAAAGACCGGCTCAAGGAGATGCGTGTTGAAGTAGATGTGCTGACCCTGACGGCAACGCCGATTCCACGGACATTGCATTTCTCGCTCATGGGTGCGCGTGATTTGTCGGTTATTGCCACACCACCGCCCAACCGGCAACCGGTTACTACCGAGGTACAGGTCTTTAATGAAACTGTTCTCCGCGACGCCATCAGCTACGAACTGCGCCGGGGCGGACAGGTCTTTTTTGTGCATAACCGGTTAAACGACATTGAATCCATTGCCAACATTGTGAAGCGATTGGTGCCGGATTCTCGCGTTTCAGTCGCGCATGGGCAAATGGAAGGCGATAAGTTGGAGCGCATTATGACGAGGTTTATCGAAGGTGATTCGGACGTGCTGGTGTCGACTAATATTATCGAATCTGGGCTGGATATTCCCAATGCCAACACGATTATCATCAATCAGGCGCACATGTTTGGCATGTCGGATCTTCATCAGATGCGCGGTCGGGTAGGGCGGTCGAACAAAAAGGCCTTCTGCTACCTGTTGACGCCACCCGCTTCCGTTCTGACATCGGACGCGCGCAAACGCCTGCAAACGCTGGAGGATTTCTCGGATCTGGGCGAGGGATTCAAGATTGCCATGCGCGACCTCGACATTCGCGGGGCGGGTAATCTGCTGGGTGCCGAACAGAGTGGTTTCATCAACGATTTGGGGTATGAGATGTACCATAAAATCCTCGACGAAGCCGTGCAGGAATTGCGGGAGAATGAGTTTAAGGACATCTTTACACCCTCGACCGATATTTTCAAACAAGCGGTTCCCGATTGCGTTATTGAAACCGATTTGCAGGTTGTCATCCCTGAAAAATACGTCAGTAATATTTCGGAGCGGTTAGCCCTCTACACCCGTTTGGATAGTATCCAGACGAACGACGAACTGACCGCTTTTCGGACTGAGGTTCAGGACCGCTTTGGGCCTATGCCAGAAGAAGTTGCCAGCCTGATCGAGATGGTTAATATTCGCTGGAAAGCCGAGCAGTTGCACTTGGAGAAACTGACGCTGAAAAATAATATAATGAAGGGTACTTTCGTTTCTTCGGAGAGCGATAGTAAAGCAGCCAGCAGCTTTTTTACATCCGAGCAATTTGGCAGGGTAATTGACTACATCAAAAAATATCCAGCCAGGTGTACGTTGAAAGAAACAAGGGGCCGCTTGATCTTTACCCATGCCGATGTTACGTCTGTGGACCAGATGAACGAAGTATTAAGTAAGCTAACGGAATAAGAAGTAGAATCACGCACAAAAACAGCACTCAGTTTATAATTATAGCAATGGGTAAAATGAATAACCTGAAACAAGTCTCTTATGTGCTGCTGGCAACGGCCGCACTGGCAGCCTGTAAATCAAAGCACCCGACGAGTGTGAAACCCGGTAAGGAAAGTACGGCTACGGGTATTGCCTACAACCAGAAAAACGGCTTTCAGGTATCCAAGTTCAGCGGTCAACCGGTAGGGCCTAATCTTGTTTTCATCGAAGGTGGCCGGTTCACAATGGGTTCGCTGGAAGAAGATGTGATGAACTCGCGCGATAACCGGGAGCGAACGGTGAGTGTACAGTCGTTCTATATGGACGAAACGGAAATCACCAACCTGAACTACCTCGAATACCTGAACGCGGTACAGCGCGATTCATCGGCAGAAGTGCTGACAGCAGCCTTACCCGATACAACGGTCTGGGCCAACCCGCTTTCATTCAATGACTCCTACGTAACCCAATACCTCCGCTATCCGGCTTTCCGGCTTTATCCGGTGGTAGGTGTATCGTGGGTACAGGCGAACGATTACGCGATCTGGCGGACGAATGCCGTGAACGATAACATGTCTCGTAAATCGAACGGCAAAGACAAGAAGAAAGGTGGTGGTTTTTCGTTGAAGCGCAAGTCGAAGCAGAACAATGAAGCATTGGCCGAGGCTACAACGACACCAGATGCTCCCAAGAAATTAGGACTCGAAAGTGGCATGATTCTGCCGGATTACCGGCTGCCAACCGAAGCAGAATGGGAGTACGCTGCTAAAGCGCTTATTGGTACGCAATATATGGACGAGAATCAGGTTAACCAGCGAATTTATCCTTGGGATGGATCTTCGGTTCGAAATTCAAAAAAAGGACGTAAGCAGGGACAAATGCTGGCCAACTTTAAGCGTGGTAAAGGCGACTATGCGGGTATTGCTGGCCGGTCGAACGACGGCGCTATCATTACCCAAGAGGTATATGCTTACCCGGCCAATGACTTTGGCCTGTACAACATGGCAGGCAACGTGAACGAGTGGGTTCAGGATGTATACCGTCCGCTCTCCTTTGAAGACGTCAGTGATTTGAACCCAGTTCGCCGGAATGGGTATCTGGACGAAGCCAAAAACTACGATGTTAAAGGTGGCAACTCTATCATTGACGATAAAGTCCGTGTATACAAAGGTGGCTCGTGGAAAGATGTTGCTTACTGGTTGGCACCAGGTACGCGCCGGTTCATGGACCAAGATTCGGCGACAGCCAGCATTGGCTTCCGTTGTGCTATGATCGCTGGTGGCCGGAACCGGTAAGAACCGACATAAATTCTGTAAGGCAGCGGCCACTCGTTATCGGGTGGCCGCTATTGTTATAACACCGACCGTTCGGCACCCGGCGTCAATCAAAACCTGAGCGCAGGCTTCAATGGTGGCGCCTGTTGTTAGCACATCATCGGCAATGATAATGTGTTTACCCAGCACATCGGTGGGGGTGGTCACGGCGAATACTGCATTTACGTTCTTGTACCGTTCCAGACGGCTTCGGCGGGTTTGCGAACCTGCGTATCGGTTTCGCACCAGCACATCATCAGAAAACGGTATACCAAGGCCGTCTGCCAGGCCTTTCCCAATCCAGTCGGCCTGATTGTAACCCCGCTGCTGAAGCCGGGATCTGTGTAAGGGGACACCAACCACGAAATCTGCGTCGGTAATAAGCGGAAAGGTAGTTTTCAGTTCTTCGCCATACCAGTACCCTATTTGCTCCCCCGCTTCTTTTTGTCCTTTGTATTTGATTTGATGGACTAATTTTTGCGCAGTTCCTTCTTTGGTAAAACTCAGGTACGAGAGCGCATACGATACCGCTACTTTGCCCTGAAATTTTAGCATCATGGGCATTTCAGACTCCAGATGATGATTTGTGACGGGCAGTTTTATCCGGCATTGTACGCATAGTGTTGTTTCATTTGGGCCTAAACCACTCCGGCAACCAAGGCATAGTTCAGGATAAATTAATGAAGCGAAATCATTGGATAACTGTTTGATAAACGGAAGGATAGGCACCGGACGTTATTGGGGTAAAAAGTGTACTTTAGCTAAGCAAACAACAGGAATAATGAGCGGACAAGATATTGATAATCTGAGTACTGATTGGGAAACTTTGCTGGAACGCCTGGAAAAAATGATTGGAAAACGTCCGTCGGATTTGAATGGTGTGTTATTTCTCATTGGCGTTCAGGAATTAGGGAAGGGTGCCCGTCGATTCACCAAAGAGCAGAAGCAGGATTTACTACATATCGGCGTTTGCCACGTACTCAGTTTGTCGGGACATTACAAATTGGATGGCTTAGATAAAGACGGCTGGCCTCATTATGCTGTGGCCAAACCTGTCCCTCATGCTGATTTGCTTACTCAGGAAGACTACCTCAAAGCACACGTATTACGATACTTTAACACATTACTTGACGACTAACCTACGAACTACATACGGATGGAAACGGCCAGTTCATTCAACACACTGCTTCTACGCATTGAAGAGTTTAAGAAGCGCTATTTCATTAACCAGCTGCTCAAAGGAACGCTGATCTTTTTGGCACTGCTGCTCTCCACTTATCTGCTTATTAATACCGCTGAATTTTTCGGGCGCTTTAGTACGGGCGTTCGGGGGGCGTTGTTTTTTGGGTTTATCAGCCTGCTGTTGGGTGGTTTATTCTACTGGGTTATCCGTCCGGCAATGAGCCTGTATGGTTTGCGCAAGACGCTTTCCAATGAAGAAGCAGCCCGACAGATCGGTCAATTTTTTCCCGAAGTAGGGGATAAACTGGTGAATACCCTACAGTTGAAACAACTGTCGTCCCAACAGGGTGATCTTTTACAAGCCAGCTTACAGCAACGGTCACAGCAGTTATTGATCAACCGCTTTGCCAATGCCATACAGTTACAGAAGAACCGGCGATTTCTGAAATACGTCTTGCCACCGCTGGCTGTAATTGCACTGATCTTATTGATAAAGCCTGACTTTTTTACGCAATCATCGGGGCGTCTGCTTCAATACAACCGGGATTTTGTTGAACAGGCACCGTTTCAATTTGTAGTCGCCAACAACAATTTACAGGCATTCCGAAACGAAGACTACAAGGTTGATGTACGCATTACCGGAAATGCTCTGCCCGAAACCGTTTATCTGGTGGCTGGTGGAACACGTTTCAAGCTCGAGAAATCAGCCGCTGGTTTATACAGCTATACCTTTGATAATGTACAGCGCGAACTTGACTTTCACCTTGAAGCCGCAGGATTTCGCTCCCGTGAGTACGACATCGCACTCATTGACCGGCCCGCTGTTTTATCATTTGACGTACAGCTAAAGTATCCAGCTTATCTTGGCAAGCCCAACGAACAGTTATCTAATGTAGGCAATCTGCTGATTCCTCAGGGGACGGAAGTCACCTGGAATTTTATGGCTGATCATACCGACTCGCTGGCTCTTCGTTTCACCCCGGGTAATATTTTACAGACGGGGAAGGAAATAGAAACGAACCGCTACAGTTTAAGCCGAAGAATCGGTCAGACGGTAAATTACGCGGTTGACCTCCGTAATCATCATGCCAGCAATGCCTCTAATTTACAATACACTATTCAGGTTATCCCTGATCGGTATCCACAAATTACAGTAGCTAAAGCGCAGGATACGATTACGTATAACATGATTGCATTGACAGGTCTGTTGGCTGACGACTATGGCTTTACCAAGCTTAAGCTGGTAGGCTCTGTTACGCGGGATGGACAGAAAGCATCTAAACCCATTGTCAAAGACATTCCAATCAACCATGCATCTACATCCCAAAACTTTGTGTACACATGGCCCCTCGACAGTCTGAAATTACAGCCTAACGACCGGGTCGAATACTATTTACAGGTATGGGATAACGACGGCGTGAATGGACCTAAATCATCACGGACAGCACAGTTGAATTTTATTGTACCGTCCACGGATGATATTCAGAAACAAATTGAGCAGTCTGCTCAAAAGACAGAGGAGCAGATTGACCAGGCTATTGCCAAAACTCAGGCCATAAAAAAAGACCTGAATACGATGGAAAACCGGATGCGGACGAAAAAAGCAACCGACTTCCAGGATAAAAAGCAACTGTCTGATGTGCTTAAAAAGCGCGAAGAACTCATGCAGGAGATTCAAAAACTACAGGAGCAATTCAAGCAGACAAATGAAACACAGCAACGATTCCAGCAGGAAAACAGTGCTCTTCGCGAGAAGATGGAACAGTTGCAGAAGATGTTCAATGAATTGATGGACCCTGAGTCAAAGAAGTTATATGAGGAATTAAAAGCCCTGCTGGAAAAGAAGCAGGACGATAAAGCGTCTGATTTGCTGGACCGCCTAAGCCGCAAAGAGCGCAATATGGAGAAAGAACTTGATCGTGCGCTCAAGCTTTTCAAGCAGATGCAGATGGAGCAGAAGGTTGATAAACTGGCCGAAGACCTCAACAAACAAGCGGATAATCAGGATAAATTAGCCGAAGAGAATAACAAAAGCGCTAATGCAGAAGATGCTAAAAAAGAACAGGACAAGGCTAAGCAAGAACAGGATAAGGCTAAAGAAGAATTTCAGAAGACGAAAGAGGAGATAGATAAGTTACAGAAAGAAGCAGAGAAAGAAGATCTTAACAAGCCCGATGCGCAGGAAGATACGCAAAAGGACATTGATCAACAGATGCAGGAAACATCGCAGAATTTGAACCAAAAGCAGAGTAAACAAGCTGCTCAAAAGCAAAGTAAGACGGCGAAGTCAATGCGTAATATGAGTAAATCTATGTCCGAATCAATGCAGTCAGCCGAAATGCAGGAGAATCAGGAGAACATGGACGACCTTCGAAACCTGCTTGAAAACCTGATTACACTGTCTTTTTCGCAGGAACGCGTCATGAAAGATTTCAGGAGCATGAGTCTTCAGGACCCGCGTTTTATAAAACTTTCCCAGGAGCAACTCAAACTACAGGATGACGCTAAAGTGATTGAAGACAGTTTAACTGCACTTGCCAGCCGTGTCATGCAGATTCAGTCGTTCGTTACTCGTGAGTTAACGGACATGAAATATTACATGGATCAGAGTGTTCAACAATTGAAAGAGCGTCGGCTTGGTCAGGCAGCAGCCCGACAACAGTTCGCGATGACATCGATTAATAATCTATCTCTAATGCTGAATGATGTCTTTAAGCAGATGCAACAACAAATGGCAGCCATGTCTATGCCGGGTAGCGGTAAAGATGGTAAAAAAGGGAAGAAGGGTAACCAGCCTTCACCGGGGGCGGGTGAGATGCAAAAAGAATTGAATGCAAAAATTCAGCAACTCTCGAAAGGAGGGAAGGGGGGTAGAGGACTTTCCGAAGAGTTATCCCGGCTAGCCGCAGAGCAGGCAGCTATTCGTCAAATGCTGAAAGGGATGCAGGATGGTAATAAAGGCACTGAAGCTGGGAAAGAAGTCAATAAACAATTAGACGAGTTGATGCAGAAAATGGATGAGACCGAAACGGACTTAGTAAATAAACGCATCAATCCAACTACGCTTAATCGCCAGAATGAAATCGTGACCCGCTTATTAGAGTCGGAGAAGGCAATGCGTCAGCAGGAGGAAGATCCAAAACGACAAGCTGAAGCTGCTCGAACTTTACTTCATCGGAACCCGGCTCTTCTTGACTCTGTTCTACCTCAGCGGACGAACCAGGTTGAAGTTCTTCGCTCGGTAACACCTGCTTACAATCAGTACTATAAAAATGAGGCAAACCGCTATCTTCAGCGAGTATCACAGTAAGCTTCATTTTTTAGAAGTTTTGAAAAAGTTTCCACGTGGAACATTTACAAAAACACAATTCAATGTTTTCACAGTATGATGTGATTATCGTGGGAGCCGGACATGCCGGATGCGAAGCTGCAATGGCTGCGGCAAACATGGGATCAAAAGTGCTACTTATTACAATGAACATGCAGACGATTGCCCAAATGTCATGCAACCCCGCAATGGGGGGCGTGGCAAAAGGACAAATAGTTCGTGAGATTGACGCGTTGGGCGGACAATCTGGCATCATCAGCGATAAGAGCATGATTCAGTTTAGAATGCTAAACCGATCTAAAGGCCCGGCAATGTGGAGTCCACGTTGCCAAAGCGATAGAATGGTGTTTGCTCAGGAATGGCGCAACACACTCGAAACAAATGCCAATGTGGATTTTTGGCAGGATACCGTAAATGAAGTTATCGTAGAAGAAGGTCGGGTAAAGGGAGTGAAAACAGCGATGGGAATTACCATTCCAGGAAAATCGGTGGTTTTGACGAACGGTACATTCCTGAATGGACGCTTATTTATTGGTGAAAAAACATTTGGTGGAGGACGAACCGGAGAGCGATCAGCCACCGGATTGACAGAGCAGCTAATTGGATTAGGCTTTGAATCCGGTCGTATGAAAACCGGTACGCCACCACGCGTCGACGGTCGCAGTCTCGACTATAGTAAGATGGAAGAGCAACTGGGCGATGAAAATCCCGGCAAATTTTCTTACTTAGATACAGAGCCGCTAACGAAACAGCGGAGTTGCTGGATAACGTACACAAACGAAAACGTACATAACATTCTTCGCGAAGGATTCGACCGGTCACCCATGTTCACGGGACGGATTCAAGGCCTTGGGCCGCGGTACTGTCCGTCTGTAGAAGACAAGATTAACCGTTTTGCGGATAAAGACCGGCACCAGATCTTTGTAGAACCCGAAGGATGGGATACGGTTGAAGTGTATGTAAATGGCTTTTCAACTTCCCTACCCGAAGATATTCAGTACCGGGCTATCACCCAAATTGCTGGTTTTGAGAAAGCTAAAATGTTCCGTCCGGGTTATGCGGTAGAGTACGATTACTTTCCGCCAACCCAATTAAAGCTAACTTTAGAGACTCAGTTAGTACAAAACCTCTTCTTCGCCGGACAAATTAATGGAACAACCGGATACGAGGAAGCGGCTTGTCAGGGCTTAATGGCAGGCATAAATGCCCACAATAATGTGCACGGAGCGGCACCTTTTATCATCAAACGTTCTGAGGGATACATTGGTGTGTTGATCGATGATCTAACGACTAAAGGGACAGAAGAGCCATACCGGATGTTTACATCCCGGGCTGAGTACAGAACGTTGCTTCGTCAGGACAATGCCGATATGCGGTTAACGGAGAGAGGGTATCAGATAGGTCTGGCTTCTGAAGAAAGGATGACGAAGCTAACCGAGAAGCGTAGTAAAGTAGCTAAACTGTTGGATGAGGTCATGCAAACTAAAGTTAAGCCGGAGGAAATCAATATCTGGCTAACTGAACATGGTAGCTCACCCATCCGCGAAAAAGGTAGTTTGTATGCGCTTATGAAGCGGCCGGAAGTAGGTATAGAAGTTATTCAGAGCCTGTTACAGTTTATTCCAGCGCCGATTCAGGCGGATACTGAATCATTAGAGCAGGCTGTAATCGAAATCAAATACGAAGATTATTTGAACCGCGAGCGTCTGAATGCTGAAAAGCTATCGAAGTGGGAAGGACTTGAAGTACCAGTTTCATTCGATTATGATCGATTAGGCGCTCTTTCACATGAGGGAAGAGAAAAATTGAAGCGGGTTCGGCCAGCAACAATTGGGCAGGCAACCCGCATCAGCGGTGTAAGTTCATCAGACATTTCAATACTTTTGGTTTACATGGGCCGTTAACACAGAGCATCTGTGCACATCTCACCACTGTAAACACACTTAACTGATTTATGTCATTCCATCCCCAAACTGACAGCCGACTCATTCAAATAGGTCGGCTGTTTTTTTATGTGCTTTGCTTAGCAGTCTTACCCATCATTCTAAACAACTGTGCCCAGGTGGCTCAACCACCTGGTGGTAAAAAAGATACTCTTGCACCTAAATTAGTGGAAAGTGTTCCCAAGAGTCGACAAAACAACTTTAAAGGGAAAACCATAGAGCTGTTTTTTGACGAATATATTCAGGCTGAAAACCTGAATCAGAAAACGATAATTACACCCGGCACCGGCAACACATTTACGTATAAGCTTAAGCCAACAAGTCTGGAGCTTACTTTCAATGAGCCATTCAAAGACAGTACAACCTACACAATCAGCTTTACGGATGCAATCCGCGACGCGAGCGAGCGAAATCCGGCCTCTAATTTAAAACTTGTGTTCAGTACAGGTTCCGAGTTGGACTCACTCCGGGTAACAGGAACGGTCACAGATATTAACAGTAGCACTACTGTAGCGGATGCACTGGTTGGTCTCTATGCCGTAAAAGACACAATGGATGCCACCCGGCAAAAACCAATCTATTATAGTAAGACAGATACCAGCGGAAATTTTTCGATTGAAAACGTGAGGGAAAATACGTATGAGTTAATGGCTATCCGGGATGCGAACAGCAATTTCACCTTTAATCCGCTGACCGAAAAGATTGGCTTTGTGAAGGATCGAATCGTTTTAAAGAAAAGTATGGATGGGATTAAAATCAATGTTTTCGGCCAGAACAACGCTCCGGTCAGGGTTTCTCGAAGTGATGCTCGTTACGATGGCTATACCATGCAACTCGATAAAGGTATTCTTTCTTACTCAGTAGCCTTTCGTCAACCGGCCGATTCATTACCATCGGTACTACTCTCACCGACGCAACTCAAGTTCTTCCGGGCAAAAGCAACGGCAGATACTATACCCGTTGTAATTACGGCCATTGATTCCATAGGGACGACAACCCTATTAAAACAACGACTCAATTTTAGAGTTAAAAACCGTAAAGACAGGCCGGAGGTATTTTCTTATTCACCTGATCCGCAGCCCTCAGATGCAGTCGAGAGCAAGTTCGTCTGGAAGCTAAAATTTAATAAACCCGTTAATAAGATAGATACCGATTCAATTCGGATTAATATAGACAGTAGCCGGACCGAACCGTTTCGGCCGGAGTCATTGACCTGGTCAAATGGTCACAGTGAATTCAGTTATCCATTTGATACGAAGGCCCGCAAATTTGTGAAAATCAGACTGGGCCGAACTGCCTTTACCAGTGTACTGGGGGATAGTATAGCACCGGTTACCTACACGTATACTATAATTAATCCTGAAGAGTATGGGTTAATCAGCGGTAACGTTGTCACTAAAGAACCAAACTACTTTCTTGAGCTCCTCAACGAACAGGGTCAGGTTGTAAAGCGATCAAACAACCAGCCCAGCTATGTATTCCGAAATATCAAGCCCGGTAAATATCGACTCCGGCTCACAATTGATTTAAATAAGAATGGCCGTTGGGATACGGGAGACTACCAAAAGAAGCTACCTCCTGAGCCAATCGTATTTTCTTCAACGCCAATGGTTATAAGACAAAACTTCGAGTCGGAGGGGATAAATATTGAGTACTGAAAAGGTCAATTCTAACTTGAAAATGTGTAAATTTTATGTGGAAAGACATGTTGATAACTCTATTATTGCTGTGAATAAGTCGTGGAAAACTGTGAGCACATTGTGTATAGTTTTTAAGTTGTCCACGTATACTTGTTATCCACAACAGAAAAACCCCTTAACGTTCGTTTACTCACAGGCTGTGCACATCTTATCTACGCAGTACCAATGTGCACAACGTTTGTAAACATATTCACAGCGTACAGGCTAACCCAAATGTGAATAACTTATCAAGGTACTTTTAATCAGCATGTTACATGTGGATAAGTAAAGTTGAACTGTGGATAACATTATCTAACTATCCACACCCAAGGTGAATAAGATGTGGATAGTTGGGTTATACACATATCCACACCCATAAACCTTATAATAGTTTATAGTTTAAAAAGCTTTTTATAAAAGATAATAAGGTGAAGAAACAAATAGGTTTATTGGGTTTGCTGATCTGCCTAACTATTTCGGCATGGGGTCAAAACGCGGACGAGCTGGCCGACGAGTATTATAAGACTGGTGCTTTTGATAAGGCGGCCGCTGAGTATGCGAAGTCGCTGCGCAAAGGCACAAGCTGGCCAGCCGTCTATCATTATGTGAATAGCCTGTTGAAAACACAGAAGTCAGATGATGCGCTTAAATATCTGAAAAAGCAGGTACGCGCTGATGAGCCCAATAAGATGTACTACGACCTGTTAACGGGGTTCGTGGTAAAGCAGGCTAATGATTCAACCCGGGCTAAACAATCGTTTGAAGCCGCTATAGCTGATGTCAAATCATCACAGGAGGGATTGGCGCGGCTGGGGAGTGCTTTTGTGGATATTGCCGAAACCGACTGGGCTATCACAGCGTACCGCAAGGCACGAGACGCTGGCAAAGATGAACGAGCGTATGCAACCGAACTTGCCGACCTGTATAGAGCAACCGGGGCTACCGAAAAATGGATTGACGAGTCATTGCTCATCGGGCAGGATAGCGATAAAAAGGAGGCCGTTTTAAATAGTTTGCAAGTGTTGATAAATTCCAAAGACGAAGCGATACTAGAAAAGTCTCTGTATGATAAAATTCAGCGATACCCCAATGAACTCTATTACAGCGAGACACTAAGTTGGTATTTTGTACAAAAACAAAAGTTTGGTCGGGCACTGATCCAGGAAAAAGCAGTCGATAAGCGAATGCACTTGAATGGAACCAAAGTCTATGATCTGGGACAACTGGCCTTAACCAACAAAGATTACAAAGCAGCCGTAGATGCCTTCGATTACGTCATCTCGAATTACCCGCAGAGTCAACTCTATCCCTATGCCCGTCGGATGGTGATTAATGCCCGTGAGGAGCAGGTTAAAACTACTTATCCAGTTGACAAACTTGAAATCCGCAAGCTGATTTTGAGTTATCAGAAAATGCTGGGTGAGTTGGGCATAAATAATAAAACGCTTGAAGCTCTCAGGAGTACTGCCAATTTATACGCGTATTACCTCGACGAAAAGGACTCAGCTCTATCGGCTTTGGCATTAGCGCGGGATCTGGGTAAGGGCGACCGTAACTTTGCCGATCGGTGCAAGTTGGATGAAGGCGATATATACCTGCTTAAAAGCGAACCCTGGGAGTCGACACTCTTGTATTCACAAGTTGAAAAGTCTCAGAAGGAAGAATTGCTAGGGTATGAGGCTAAGCTAAAGAACGCCAAGCTGCATTACTACAAAGGCGATTTTACGCTTTCTAAGTCTATTCTGGATGTGCTGAAGATGGCTACTTCCCGCGAGATTGCTAACGATGCCGAGCAACTTAGTCTGATTATTCAGGACAATACTGGTCTCGATACATCCGAAGCTGCCATGCGCGAATATGCGGCTATCGACTTACTACTGTTTCAGAATAAGACGGATCAGGCCGTGAATGAACTGAACCGAATGCTAATAAAATACAAACAGCATAGTCTGAGTGACGAAATCTTGTGGCTAAGGGCCAATACCTTCCTAAAACAGGGCAAAACAGACGACGCACTGGCCGATCTACGAAATATCGTTACTAACTACCCGTCCGACATTTTAGGCGATGACGCAGCGTTTCTGGAAGCTAAGACAATCGAAGAACGGAAGAAGGATAAAACAGTTGCTATGGACTTATATCAAAAATTCCTCGTGTCTTACCCAAGCAGTATTTATGGAGCCGAAGCCCGTAAGCGGTTTCGGGCCCTGCGGGGTGATGTAGTCAACTAATTGACAAGGCCAGAAACGGGGACGCCCCTGTGGATAAGATCAATCTTATCCACAGGGGCGTCCCCGTTTGTTAACAACTCAAGCCGTCTGTAGCAGACTTTCCTTAAAAGCCTGGAAACTGGCGGGTATCGCATAAGCCTGCTTAGGCCGGTTGGCCAGAATAGCCAGACGTTCGGGAACATCAACAGGCTGTTCTAGAACTGCTTCTACCAATGGCTTAAATTTTGAAGGATGAGCCGTTGCCAAAGCAATACCACAGTTATCCACATTAGTCTGTTGATAAGCATCGAGACCCAGCAATCCAACGGCAGTATGAGGACAGGTAACGTATTTGTACTGTTCAAATGTCTGTTTCATAGCCAGTTCAGTCTCCACATCTGTAAAATGATACCCTGTGATATTCTGCCGTATTGCATCATACGAATCATTATACAAATGACTGAGACGAACAAAATTGCTGGGGTTACCTACGTCCATAGCGTTTGAGATCGTGGCTACTGATGGCTGAGGACTGTATGAACCAGAGTTAAGGTAAGTTGGAACAGCGTTGTTAAGGTTAGTCGAGGCAATAAATTGATGAACGGGTAGCCCCATTCGTTGGGCAAGCACACCAGCACTCAGGTTACCAAAATTACCGCTGGGTGTAGAGAAGACTACAGGTTTACCTAACTGCCTAACCTGACCATACGCCCGGACATAATAAAAACTCTGAGGAATGAGCCGGAAGATATTAATTGAATTAGCCGAAGAAAGCGAAAACGTTTCGTTGAGTTCTGGGTCCAGAAACGCAGTCTTTACAATAGCCTGACAATCATCAAACGTACCGTCAACCTCAAAAGCCTGAATATTACCGCCGAGGGTTGTTAGCTGCTTCTCCTGTAAATCACTGACTCGTCCCTTGGGATATAAAATTGATACCCGTACGCCTTCAACATTATGAAATCCCATTGCTACAGCACCACCAGTATCTCCTGATGTAGCTACCAGAATATGTACTTCCCGATCAGAACTTTGTGAATAGTGCGACATCAAACCGGCCATAAACCGTGCGCCAACGTCTTTAAACGCCAGTGATGGCCCATGAAAAAGCTCTAAAACATACTTCTTACCAGCTTCCAGCTCTATAACCGGCGTATCGAACGGGAACGCCTGTTGCACTAACGTAGCGATGGAAGCATCTGTCAGATCATCCCCCAAGAGGACTTTACTCATCTCGTAGGCTACATCAGCCAGCGAATTGCTACCAATAGAATCGAAAAAAGATTTGTCCCGCTGAGGTATAGTGATCGGCATGTATAGCCCGCGGTCAGCTGGAAGGCTGTGGAAGAGAGCCTCCTGAACGGAAACGGCGGCCGTGGGGTTATTTGTGCTGTAAAATTTCATAGAGTTACCGGTAAGACGGGCAATTTACGGCAAACGGCCTGAAACAGAAAGCAGATCGATGTCAATAATCGGCGCATTCTGAAAAGGTACACGCGAATCCATAACTTTGTATAAATCATCAACAACCATGTCATTCGGATTTTTTAACGTTCCCACTCCTGTCAACGAACCCGTTAAAGAGTACCGCCCCGGATCGGTCGAACGGGATTTGTTAAAAGATGCGCTGAACGAATTGCGCTCAATAGAGAAAGATATTCCCATGTACATTGGCGGTCAGGAGGTGCGTACCGGAAAAGCTGTTCGTATAGCACCCCCGCACGATCACCAGCATACACTGGGCCATTTCCACGAAGGAGACGCCAGCCACGTACAACAGGCCATTGACTCAGCCTTAACCGCCAAGGACGCTTGGACTAACATGCCTTGGGAGCACCGCGCTGGTATCTTCCTGAAAGCAGCTGATCTACTGGCAGGACCATATCGTGCCCGCATCAACGCAGCCACAATGCTGGGACAGTCTAAAACGGCTTATCAGGCTGAGATTGATTCTGCCTGTGAGCTGATCGACTTTTTACGGTTCAATGTTCATTACATGACCGAAATTTATCAGCAGCAACCAGCATCCGGCTCTGGCGTTTGGAATCGCCTGGAGTATCGGCCCTTAGAAGGTTTCGTGTTTGCACTAACCCCGTTCAACTTTACAGCTATTGCCGGCAATCTCCCGACAGCTCCGGCTATGCTGGGGAATACTGTGATCTGGAAACCGGCTTATACGCAGGTTTATTCAGCTCAGGTTGTTATGGAAGTTCTACAGGAGGCTGGTTTACCGGCCGGAGTAATTAACCTGATCTATGTTGATGGCCCCGTTGTTGGCGATATTGTATTCAATCACCGCGATTTTGCAGGTATCCATTTTACGGGCAGTACAGGAGTCTTTCAACAGATATGGTCAACCATTGGCCAGAATATTCATCGCTATAAATCATATCCGCGAATTGTGGGGGAAACCGGAGGAAAAGACTTTGTACTGGTTCATGAATCGGCGAATGTCGATGAGGTTGTAACCGCCTTGGTTCGGGGTGCTTTTGAATTCCAGGGTCAGAAGTGCTCTGCAGCTTCCCGGGCTTACGTACCAGATACATTATGGCCAGCCCTTAAAGAAAAACTGGTAGCTGTTATGGCAACCTGCAAACAGGGTGGGGTAGAGGATTTCCGGAACATCTTCACTGCGGTCATAGATGAAAGAGCTTTTGACAAAATTGCAGGATACATCAGCCGGGCAAAGGAGAGCACCGACGTTCAACTCGTAGCTGGTGGTGGATTCGACAAGAGCAAAGGCTACTTCATTGAACCTACCGTACTGGAAGTAAAAGATCCAAGCTATGTAACCATGTGTGAAGAGATATTCGGCCCGGTTCTATCCATCTATGTTTACCCGGCGAGCGAGTACTCAACTATTTTTTCAATAGTTGATACAGCGTCTCCATATGCGCTCACGGGATCAATTTTTGCGAAAGATAGAGAAGCCATTCGCTTGGCTTCGGACAAGTTAATGAACGCAGCCGGCAACTTTTATATCAATGATAAACCAACTGGAGCCGTTGTAGGCCAGCAGCCTTTTGGTGGTGCGCGGGCATCTGGCACTAACGATAAAGCGGGTTCATTACTCAACCTACTGCGTTGGGTATCGGCCCGTACAATCAAGGAAACGTTCATCCCGCCCCGGCAAGTGGACTATCCGTTCATGAAAGAAAGTTAAACTTTTTTTGATGCAGGGCTTGACAAACGCCTAAAATCACCCTACCTTTGCACTCCCAAACAACGGGAAATGGCCGACAACGGTTGGCCACAATCTCGAAAGAGAGAAAGTTCTTTGACGTATTGGTATCAAAAACAAGCACTAAATCAGGCTAATGAAACGTCTCAGTGTATGAGGCACAACTATTTACAATGGAGAGTTTGATCCT